>JAEUKI010000070.1 GCA_016793325.1 Myxococcales bacterium
TTCGAGTACATCGAGGTGTTCTACAACCGCCGACGACTTCACTCTTCGCTCGACTACAAGACCCCAGCCGAGGTCGAACGCGCTTTCGCGCTCGCCAACGCTGCTTGACCAACTGTCAACGCAATCGAGGGAAGCCCACCCCCGCTTCCGCGCGCCCCTCTCCCGCGGAACCGCGGGAGCGGGGCTGTGGGGCTCGAAGCGTGATGGCCGAACATCAGCAGGGCATCCACAGGCCCACAAAATCAAAGCCCCTCTCCCGCGCTTCCGCGGGAGAGGGGCGCGCGGAAGCGGGGGTGAGGCCGCGCACGCGCGCGCCGACGCTGCGAAGTACACCGCAGCACGAAGCGCGCGGTTGAATCGATGTGACTTCAGCCCCGATTGGGCCGTGACGATCGATCGCGCAATATGCTGGAATTTGTCACGCAGAACTGGCGGTCGAGCGCGGCAGTGGTTGGCGCCGACGCGCTGAAGGGGGGCGGGCTACTTGGCGACAGGTTCGGTGTTGCTCATGCGTGCCAGGAGTTGTTCGAAGAATGCTGCCGTGTCGGGACGCGTCGAGGCCACGTCGCGAACCCACTCACCATGGTCGCGTTCGACGAGGCGCGTGAGACTCACCAACCAAGGCCCGTCACGGTTCACGGTGACGCCGAGGCGGTGGATCGCGAGCAGCGGCTCGACGGGAGAGCGATAGGCACGCACGGGAGTTCGGCGGATTCGCGCGTGGCTCGACGGAGGCCAATCGAGGTCGAGGTCGACCGCGAGGTCCCAGAGAGCACACGTGTGAAAGAGGTCTTGAAGCGAGTTCGTACCTGGCGGTCGAGGCGGCGACACGTACGAGAGCGCATCTCGCAACCAGCGCTCGAATCGCAGGCGAATTCCGCTCGAGTAGGTCTCCCAGGTCCACTCGGCGCCTGCCTCGTCGAGTCCGAGCGCGAGCAGTCGCGCGTTGGCTTCGCGAAGAAGCGCCAGGACTTCGAGCACAGTCTCGGCGTCGTGCGCGAGCGTCACCGCGGCTGCACGCGACATCGTCGAACGCGAAGTCGCCCAGCCCTTGAACGCGTGGATCATCGTGAGCGATCGTGGATCGAACGTCGATGGAACGATCCCCTGCGCGATCCATCGCTCGTATGCTGCCTCGAACGTCGGCTCTTCGTCGTAGATCGCGGCGAGCGCCCGGGCTCGCTCGTTGTCGACGTTCGGCGGGGGGCTGCGCGGATGCTCGGCTTCGACGCGCTCGGCCGCGCGGAGATAGGCTCGATCGTCGGTGCGCGCTGACTTCGATTCGACGGGAAGCGGCCGAAACGCTTGCTCTTCGCCGAGCGGACCGAGGGTGAATGGCTTCGAGTGCGTCGCGGCCACCGACCAGCGCCCGCTTTGTTTTCGTGCGTTCCAGTTTCCGCACTGGCTCAGCGCGAGCGGCGCTTCGATGGGCAAGAGCTCGTTTGCGGCGACGACGCGCGGCGGCTCGATTTGCAGGAGTGTGGCGCGCGACGCGGTGATCACCAGCGCGTGATTCGCGCCGAGCGCCAACGCGTCGATGGTGGGCTCGTCTGCGAAGTGCGCGGTCACGCGGTCGAGCTTCTCGTTCCACAGCTCGAAGCCTGCGGTGTGTCGCGCGCAGAGAGCCCAACCGCTCGAGTGCACCGCGATCGCGGCGCCGCTCGCGGTCGTCGTGAGGGCTCCGTCGCTTGCGCGAATGAACTCGCCGTACGCGTGCACGTGCCGTCCGCATGCCCTGACCCAAGCGTGGCCGACGCGATCGAAGACCCTGCGCGTCCATCGTGGCTCGAACGCCGGAAGCGCAAAGGAGACGAGCATCACGGGGTCTACGGCGATCGGATCGTCCACAGGGAGCTCGTCGTTTTCGTAGAGAACGAACAGACAATCTCCTGCGACTCGGACAGATTGGGCTGAGCCATAGCCGACTGGCATCTCGAGCTCGCGCTCGGTCGTTCGATCGAAGACCCATGCGTACCCTGTGAAGTCTGCGGAGACACACGCGAAGCGGTCCGAGTGCGTCAACACGCCCCACATTTCGAGTTGATCGTTGGCGGTTAGTGCTGCGATCGATCCGTTCTCACGCCGATGAAGGAGACCGTCTGCGTCGTCAAACCACACCGCGACTTCGTCATCGGGACCGACGTACGCGCCACCCGCCCGTACGGAGGTGTGCGGAGGCGACTCGTTCGAAGGCGCGAAGAGGTTGACGCCAACTTCTGCAAGCGATCGGAGCATCGAGCGGTCGAGACGGGTAGCGACGATCGGCGGCCTCGTCGAGTCCGCCCCTTCCGCGCCCCGATCACTTCGCCGCGGACACGTACTCTGCGAGGTGTTTTCCAGTCAGCGTCGCGCGCGATTTCACGAGGGCGGCGGGCGGGCCCTCGAACACGACGGTTCCGCCGTCGTGACCGGCGCCGGGGCCCATGTCGATGATCCAGTCGGCGTGCGCCATCACCGCTTGGTGGTGCTCGATCACGATCACGGACTTGCCCGAGTCGACGAGGCGATCGAGCATCGCGAGGAGCGCGCTCACGTCCGCGAGGTGGAGGCCCGTCGTCGGCTCGTCGAGCACGTAGATGCTCCCGTCGTTGGCCATGTTCGTCGCGAGCTTCAGGCGCTGACGCTCACCGCCCGAGAGCGTCGTGAGCGGCTGGCCGAGGCGCACGTAGCCGAGGCCCACGTCCTCGAGGCGCCGTACGATTTCGTGTGCCGCCGCGAGCTTCGATTTGCCCTCGCCGAAGAACTTCGCCGCTTCGGTGACGGACATGTCGAGCACCTCGGCGATGTTGCGGCCGTTGAATTTGTGGGCGAGAACGGTCGCGTGAAAGCGCTTGCCTTCGCAGTCTTCGCAGACGGAGGACACGCTCGCCATCATCCCGAGGTCCGTGTAGATCACCCCGGCGCCGTCGCATGTGGGGCACGCGCCCTCGGAGTTGGCGCTGAAGAGCGCTGGCTTCACGCCGTTTTCTTTGGCGAACGCCTTGCGGATCGGCTCGAGCAAATCCGTGTACGTCGCGGGGTTGCTTCGTCGCGAGCCGCGGATCGGAGATTGATCGACGTAGACGACGCCCTCTTGGGTGCACACCGAGCCGTGGACGAGGGAGCTCTTTCCCGAGCCGGCGACGCCGGTGACGACGACGAGCACGCCGAGGGGGATGTCCACGCTCACGTTCTTGAGATTGTGTGTGCGCGCGCCGCGGATCTTCATCGACCCCCGACTCTTGCGAGGCGTGGCGCGGAGGTGTCCTCGGTCTTCGAGGTGCCGACCCGTGAGGGTCTTGCTCGCGCGAAGCGCGTCGAGCGTCCCTTCGAACACGAGCTTGCCGCCGTTGGAGCCCGCGCCGGGGCCTAGCTCGACGATGTGGTCCGCGATCGCGATGGTCTCGGGCTTGTGCTCGACGACGAGGACGGTGTTGCCCTTGTCGCGCAAGCGCAAGAGCAGCTGATTCATGCGCTGAATGTCGTGCGGATGAAGGCCGACGGTGGGCTCGTCGAACACGTACGTCACGTCGGTGAGCGACGAGCCGAGGTGACCGATCATCTTGGTGCGTTGCGCTTCGCCGCCCGAGAGCGTCCCCGCGGGCCGGTCGAGGCTCAGGTATCCGAGGCCGATTTCGACAAACGAATCGAGGGTCGCGCACAGCGCTTTCAGCAGCGGCGCGACCGACGGTTGGTCGAGCGAGCGGGTCCATGCTGCGAGCTCGGAGATGGGCATCTTGCAGACGTCGGCGATGCTCTTGCCTGCGATCTTGGACGAGCGCGCGGTGGCGTTGAGGCGCGTTCCTTCGCACTCGGGGCAGGTCGTGAAGGTGACGGCTCGCTCGACGAACGCGCGGATGTGCGGCTGCATCGCGTCGAGGTCTTTGCTGAGAAAAGACTTCTGGATGCGCGGGACGAGCCCCTCGTAGGTGAGGTTCATGCTCTCCACCTTCACCTTGGTGGGCTCTTTGTAGAGAAAGTCTTGGAGCTCTTTCTTCGTGTACTTCTTGATGGGCTTGTCGGGGTCGACGAAGCCCGAGGCGCCGAAGATGCGCACCATCCACCCGTCCGCGGTGTAGCCCGGGATCTTGAGCGCGCCGTCGTTGAGCGACTTGTTCTCGTCGTAGAGCTGGTCGAGCGCGATGTCGTTGACGTTGCCCATTCCTTCGCAGCGAGGGCACATCCCGCCCTGCAAATTGAACGTCTTCTTCTCGGTCTTTGCGCCGGCCTTCTCGACGGTCATCGAGCCCGTCGCGCGCACCGTCGGCACGTTGAACGAGAACGCGTTGGACGAGCCGATGTGCGGCTTGCCCACGCGGCTGAAGAGCACGCGGAGCATCGCGTTGGCGTCGGTCGCTGTTCCGACGGTCGAGCGCGCGTTGGCGCCGATGCGCTCTTGGTCGACGAGGATCGCGGGCGTGAGGCCTTCGAGGACGTCGACCTCGGGACGCGCCATCGAGGGCATGAATCCCTGGACGAACGCGCTGTAGGTCTCGTTGATGAGCCGCTGCGACTCGGCGGCGATCGTCCCGAAGACGAGCGACGATTTGCCAGAGCCAGAGACTCCGACGAAGACGGTCAAGCGTCGCTTGGGGATCTCGACGCTGACGTCGCGAAGGTTGTTCTGCCGCGCGCCCTGGACACGAATGATGTCGTGGCGATCAGCGATGGTTGCGCCTCGGTGGGTCATTGGGAGGCGCGGGAGGATGGCACCGCGGTTCGGCGCCGAGCGAACTCGTAACGGACTTCGCGCAGAGGTGACGAAACGCGTGCTGTCTCAGCGGCACGTTGGGGCGACTTGCCCGTCCGATCCCGTCGAGACGTACGCGTCCGAGACGTAGCCGGTGCCGATGAAATCCCAGAGCGTGGAGGTTCCGTACGTGCCGGTGACGGACGTTCCGCGGGCTTGGCAGGTGATGCGAACGGTGGCTCCGTCGCCGACGGATCCGACGGCGCCGAAGTTCGTTCCAGGGCCCGAGCGAACGGTGAGCGAGATCCCGCTCGTGTTCACGCGGCCGACGACGCCAGCGCTTCCGCCGCCACCGCCACCGCCACCGCCACCACACGCATTCTGGCTCGTGTAGTTGCGCGTCCCGAAGAACAAGCTCGGGACGCCGTTGAACGTCGGCCGCACTGCGACGCCGTTCAATCGCACTTCGTAGTGCAAGTGCGGTCCCGACGAGCCTCCCGTGCTGCCCACGGTTCCGATGCGCTGTCCGCCGCCGACGCGCTGTCCGACGCGCACTTCTTGGGTGCTCAAGTGCGCGTAGCGCGTGCGGTAGCCGCCGCCGTGATCGATCTCGATCCAGCGGCCGTAGCTCGTGTTGCCCTCGTTGCCGACGCGCGTGATCGTTCCCCCTGCGGCGGCGACGACCGCGTCGCCGAGGTCGTTTGTGCGGTTGAAGTCCACCGAGTTCACGGGGCTGTGGTTGGTCCGCGTCTGGCCCGCCCACACTTGTCCGCAGGGAAAAGGCAGCTGAAATCGCGGCGCGCTCGAGATCTCGTCGACGCTCTGTCCGGTCGGCTGCGACTCGGCTCCTTCGCCCGCGGGCGGTCCGTCGTGGGACAGATCCGCGCCGCCGAGCGTCCCCGCCGGGTCGAGGTCCTCTGCGACCTCTGCGCATCCCGCGAAGATCATCGCCGCGATGGCGATGCACACGCCCGTCGAGCGAGCTGCGATCGAACGAAACATACGAGCCAAGATCTCTTTCTGCGGGCGGTGCGAGTGCGATCGCCCACGCAAAGAGACAGAGCAGCGCGCGTGCCAAGAGAGAATGAATCGCGGTTCATTCGCGATCTGTTGCGAAAATCGCTGGTGTTTGTCGTGAGCGATCGATCACTCGTGGGAGGCTCGACGCGCACGGACATGTGTGTGCGGGATCAATCCCTCCCAACGCCGCGGCGGGACGCGCGATGCGCGCGGACTGTTCCGTCCTCTGTGATGCGAAACAACAAGACCCACTCGTTTTCGACGAGCTGGCGCACGGTGGCGTTGCGCTCGATCACGGCGTCGATGGCCTCGGCGGGAGCCTCGATCAACACCGTCAAGCGCAGCGGCGTGTGGATCCAACGAGAGCCGTCGTGCAGCGACTGCAGCGGGAGCCCGATGCGAAGGTCTCCGCGCGCGCCCTCGAGCACGCCGATGTGTCCGCCGACGACGTTGTGGAGGGTCTTGTTTCCGCTGCCGAAGCGCTCTGGATCGACGGTCGACGCGTAGTACTGCATGTTGATCCAGTGCGCGACGACCATGGGGGCCGCCATGATCTGCGCGAGGATCGCGTGATCTCTGTCGAGCTCCGCGCGGTACTCGTGGAGAAACACGCGGCCGTCGAGGTCCGCTCCGCGGGTGCGATCGCGCGGCGCGACGACGAGCGCGGCGTTGTTCGCGAGCCCCCACTCGGGGCGCACTTCGGACCAATCGCTTGCCCGCGCGAAGAGCTCGGCTTCGAGGGCGCGATCGTCGAGTCGCTCGAGTCCGAGTCGCGCCGCGCGCATCCGTCGAACGTGTCGCGTCGCGCGCGCGAGGGTCTCGCTGAGCGAACGGAGCGTCGGGTCCTCGGTCGCCTCGCGTGACGAGAGCGTCAGGGTCTCGGTCGTCGTCTCGTGAAGGCCCCAGACGAACCTCGTGCGCTCGGGGATCGCGATCCCTCGCTCGGCGAGCGCGCGGCGAACGTCGGGGTCCTCGAGCAGGGACGCGGCGATCTGCGCGTTGATCGCGCCGCCGTGGCCGCCGCACGCCCCGCAGGCGAGCGAGGCCTCGTGCGCGTTGTTGCGGCAGCGCGTGTCGTGCCCGATGAACGCGACGATCGGCGCAAAATCACCGGTCAAGCTCATCGCGCGCAGCATGGACTCGGCGAGCGTCGCGCGCTCGTTCGCGTCGATCTCCGCGCCGTCGCTGCAGCGGGTGAGCCGAAACGCGCGAGGCTCGGCGCGCGAGGCGCCCTTCGCGAGGCCTGTCGATTCGCGCGCGAACGCGCCAGCGAACAGAGCTCCCGCGGCGTCGACGAAGGCGAAGCTCGAGGCAGCCCCCTTTGCGAGCGAGCCGATCGCTCCGCGCACGGCGCGTCGCGCGCGCGCGACGAGGGCCCGCGGTTCGCTCGCGACGCTCGTGGCTCGGTACTTGGGCGCGAGGAGGCCCGGCAGCTGGGGCGTCGAGGTGTCCGCTCCGAGCTCGACGTGCTCGATCGGAAGCCCGAAGAACCCAGCGAATCCGAGGGTCGCCACGGACGCGTCGCACGCTTCGATGGCGCGGCGCATCGGCTCGGAGCGCACGTCGATGCAGAACACGAGCTGCGCCGCCGGAGGCTCGACGCGGGGCGCTCGCTCGGTCGACGCGAGCGCGGCGAAGAGCGAGCGTTGGTAGTCCTCCTCGGCGGCGCGGAGCGCGGCGATCGAGCGCTTCGTGTCGCTGCGCGCGCGCTCATCCTCGGTGCGCCACTGCGCGATCGCGCGCTTCCACGCGGCCTCGATCGCAGGGCTGCGATGGGCGCGCCAGAGGTGGAGGTCCCACGCGGCGCGGACGGCGAGCAGCTCGACGAGGTACGGGTCGCTCTGTCCGCGTTGCTCGGCGCTCCAGCGGCGATAGGCGCAGTGCGACGCCCAGCCGAGCACGTCGAAGAGCAGCGCAGAGAGGTACGACGCGTGCTGTTCGGGAGGGATCGCGAGCTCGTCGAGCGTCGCTGCGACGAGGGCCTCGGGCTGATCGCCGAACTCGTCGACGAGCGTCGGGTAGTGTGCGTGCAACGACGCGAGCGCGCGGTCTTCGACGAGGTCTTCGAGCGCGCGGGCGAGGAGGCTCTCGTGGATCGAGAGCACGAGGGACGCTTGACCGTCGTCGAAGTGGCGCGCGCAGAGGTCGCTCGTGCGGTCGAGGACGATCTCTCTCCATCGCTCGTGTTCGGACGGGGGCGAGAGCTCGTCGAGGACGTCGAGAAACAACGCGCGCCTGGAGCGCCGCGCGGCGTGAGCGCTCGCCGGGGGCCTTGCGCGAGGCGCTTCGTCGTCGTCGGGGGTCATGAATAGGTGTGCGCCCGAGAGCGCGCGCGTCTCGGCGGCGGCTCGATCGAAGCGCGCGTGAATCTTCGGCCAGAGGGGGCTGACGGCGATGAGGTTGTCGAGCGGCCAGGCGGGGGCGATCGACGCGCACGCTCGGGCGATCGCGTCGTGAACGGCGGGGCTGTGTGCCGCGCGCGCTTCGGCGACGGGCTGACTTTGGGTCACCATGACTCGAGCTCCTTGGACGCGCGTTGCGGTGCGGGCGTGATCCGTTGGTTCTTTTGCAGGGGAGAGCGTCGAGTGAGCCAACGCGTGACGCGCTCGTCGACCTCGAGCGCGCGGCGGACGAGCTGTCGGACGAAGGCAGCCACGGTCGAGCGGGGACGCTCGCGAGCGGACTGCTCGAGCGCGAACACGACGAGCACGACGAGCGCGGGCGCTGCGGCGAGCGGGGCCTCGGCGGTCGGGGCGAGCTCGGTCACCAGGCGCGCGCTGACGACGTGCGCGACGGCGAAGAGCCCAGCGAAGACCGCGGCGAACGAGGCGACGATCGCGAGCTTCGCGGATTGCAGCGAGGCCCAGCGGTCGCGCGTGGCGAAGATGGAGGCCGCCAACACGAGGCCGCTCGCGACGAGCGTCGCGTGGCGCGCGCCGGTCGCGACGAGGGTGATCGCGACGAGGAGGGCGAGCGCCGACGCGATGGGGGCGAGCGCGGACTGTTGCGCGCGCGCAGGCTTTGCAGCGGAAGTACTGCGGTGCTTCGCGACGACGCCGTTGGCGCTCGAGAACGCGAACGCCTTGTAGAGCGAGTGCGCGACGAGGTGCAGCGCGGCGAGGGACCACGCTCCACACGCGCATTGAACGAGCATGAACCCGACTTGTGCGATCGTGGACCAAGCGAGCGCGGCCTTGATGGTCGGTCGGCTCACCATCACGAGCGAGGCGACCACGGTGGAGGCGAGCGCGACGACGAGGAGCACGGCGCGCGCGACGGGCGCGCGGTCGAGCGTCGGTGCGAGGCGAAGGAGGACGAAGCCGCCGATGTTGACGATTCCCGCGTGGAGGAGGGCGGAGATGGGCGTCGGGGCCTCCATCACGTGCGTGAGCCAGCCGTGCGCGGGGAGCTGGGCGGACTTGAGAAGCACGCCGAGCACCACGAAGACCATCGCGGCGTGCGTGAACGCGTCGACCGTCGTCGTTGTCGCGCTCGCGGCGTTGATCGCGTCGATGCGCAGCGTCTCGTGGCTCGTCGCGAAGAGGGCGAGCGCGGCGACGAAGCAGAGGTCGGCCGCGCGGCTCACGACGAACTTCTTGTGCGCGACGAGGGCGGCCTGCGCTCGGCGGCGGTCGAACGTGAGGAGCGCGTGTAGAAAGAAGCTCGCGCCGCTCCACGCTGCGACGGTGAAGACGAGGTTGTTCGAGATCGCGACGATCGACGCGCAGGCGAGGACGCGCAGCAAATTGCGCGTGAATCGATCGAGGTCGGGCGCTCGGTCGAGGTAGCGTCGCGCGTAGCGGAGCACCGCGTATCCGAGCGCCGCGACGAGGGCGAGCATCACGGACGAGAGCAGACCGAGCGACACGAGAGCGTCGAGGGAGCCTGCGCCCGGAGCGACGCGCGACGCGACCATCGAGCCGAGCGAGAGGGCGAGGGCGACGAGCCCGACGGAGCACGCTCTGGCGAGGGGTCGAAGGGGGTCGATGCGAAACGAGGCCGCTGCGAACACGAGCGCGACCGAGAGCGCGAGCCACTGCGCGAGCGTCATCGAAGGGGCTGCTTTCTGGCGGTCAGGGCGCGTACGGCTGCGACTGGCGCTCGGGCGTCGTCGTGCTCACGCGGGCTCAGCGCTTCGCCGAGCAAACGAGCGAGCGCGGTCGTGTGGGCGTCGAGCGTCGGGGTGGCCCTCGCGAGGTCGGCGTTGGCGCAGTGGATCGTGACGTCGAGCGAGCGGACGTAGACGAGCGCGTGCGGCGCGGAGAGTCGCGATCGAGTGATGGAGGCGAGGGCGGCGCTCGCCGCAGCGCGGTCGCGCTCGATCTCGGCGAGCTCGCGGACGGTCGGGGCGTGCTCGCGAAGGTCGACGAGCAGCGCAGACGCCGCGTGCGCGACGACGAAGCGCGCCTCGGTGGACTCGGGTGGCCACTGGAGCATCGCGTCGAGGTGAACGATCGCGGCGACTGCGGGAGCGAGGCGCTCGACGAGTGCGCCGTGCGGGCTGCGCAGGACGACGGCGATCGGCAGCCGCTCGGTCGACGCGGGCGCAGAGGGCTGCGGGGGCGCGGCACGATCGACCAATGAAAGGACAGGCGAGTGCCCGTCCCCTGCGCGAGCGCGACGGATCGCGCCAACCGCGGGTGAACGCGAGAGGCTTCGCATAGGGAGGTAGTGCTCCGGAGGGGAATGGGGGTGCGCGCCTCGAGCGCGCGTCGAAGCGCCGAGCGACGCCTCGAAGACGTTGGTAGCGCTTCGGGTCGTTTCAATGAATCACAGAATATGGGAAGAAACGTTCTGTGAAAGAGAACGATCGCTTGGCGCTGGTGCGGCTCAATTTTCACCACCTCCAGTACTTCTGGGCGGTCGCGCGGGACGGGAACCTCACCCGCGCAGCGCGCGCGCTTCGCATCGCGCCGTCTGCGCTCTCGTCGCAGATTCGCGCGCTCGAAGAGCAGCTCGGGAGGCCGCTGTTCGCGCGCGTGGGGCGCAGGCTGGAGCTCACCGAGGCGGGCGTGATCGCGCAGTCGTACGCGCAGCAGATCTTCACGACGGGCAACGAGCTCGTCTCGACGCTCTCGACGGGGAGGTCGGAGGAGGACCTCTTGCGTGTCGGCGCGGTGGCGACGCTCTCTCGCAATTTTCAGCGGTACTTCGTGCGGCCGTTGCTCTCGTCGCCGCGGGTGCGGCTGCGGTTTACGGCGGCGGGGCCCGAGGAGCTGCTCGGGCAGCTCGCCGCGCACGACCTCGACGTGGTGCTCTCGAATCGACCGGCGCCGCACGATGATCGAGGGCTTCTCTCGCGGCGATTGGCGCGGCAATCCGCGAGCATCGTGTCGTCCGAGCGCGTGCGGGGCTTCGAGTTTCCCAAGGGGCTCGCGGGGCGCGCGATGATTCTACCGGGGGCGTCGAGCGAGCTTCGGCTCGAGTTCGACGCGTTGTGCGAGCGGCTCGCGCTCGACGTGCGCGTGCTCGCCGAGGTGGACGACATGGCCACGATTCGACTGCTCGCGCAGGACTGCGGGGCGCTCGCGCTCGTCCCCTCGGTCGTCGTGCGCGACGAGCTGAAGGGCGGAATCGTGCACGAGCTCTGCAAGGTTCCAGGCTTGTTCGAGAGCTTCTACGCGATCACGTCGGACCGTCGCTACCAACACCCGCTCGTTCGATCGCTGCTCGAGCGAAGCGACGGCGAGCTGCTCGGCGACGATCGACGCGCCGCGAAGTCGAAGAAGCCCAAGGGCGCCACGCGGTCGAAGCGCTGACGTCACGCTCGCGTCGAGCGGGATCCGACGGCGCCGCGCGACGAGACGCGGTTGGCCTCGAGCTCAGCGCAGATCGAAGCGGTCGAGGTGCATCACCTTGGTCCACGCCGCGGCGAAGTCGTGAACGAACTTCGCGCCCGCGTCGGAGCTCGCGTACACCTCTGCGAGCGCGCGGAGCTGCGAATCGGAGCCGAACACGAGGTCGACGCGCGTCGCGGTCCAGCGCTCGGCGCCGGTCTTGCGGTCGCGCCCGGCGAACGTCGTCTTGTCGTCGCTCGTGGGCTTCCACTCGATGCTGTGATCGAGGAGGTTGACGAAGAAGTCGTTGCTGAGCGTCCCGACGCGCGCGGTGAACACTCCGTGAGGCGATTTGGCGGTGTTCGCGCCGAGCACGCGCAGTCCGCCGATGAGCACCGTGAGCTCGGGGGCGCTCAACGTCAGGAGCTGCGCGCGATCGACGAGGAGCTCTTCGGCCGAGACCGAGAACTTCGCCTTTTGAAAGTTGCGAAACCCGTCGGCGACCGGCTCGAGCACGGCGAACGACTCGGCGTCGGTCTGCTCTTGCGTCGCGTCTCCGCGGCCCGGCGCGAACGGAAGCGAGATCGCGTGCCCTGCGAGGCTCGCTGCCTTCTCGACCGCGGCGTCTCCGCCGAGGACGATCATGTCCGCCATCGAGATGCGCTTGTTCGCAGCCTTCGCCGCGGCCGAGTCGTTGAACTCGGCGCGTACGCGATCGAGCGTCGAGAGCGCCTTCGCCAGATGCTCGGGGTCGTTTGCGGCCCAGCTCTTCTGCGGCTCGAGCCGGACGCGCGCGCCGTTGGCTCCGCCGCGCATGTCGCTGCCTCGGTACGTCGACGCGGACGCCCACGCGGTGGAGACGAGCTCTTGAATCGTGAGTCCCGAATCAAGAACCTTGCGCTTGAGCGCCGCCACGTCGTTGGCGTCGACGAGCGCGTGATCTGCCGCGGGGATGGGGTCTTGCCAGAGCAGCTCTTCTTTGGGGACCTCGGGGCCGAGGTAGCGAGCCTTGGGACCCATGTCTCGGTGCGTGAGCTTGAACCACGCGCGCGCGAAGGCGTCGGCGAACTGCTCGGGGTGCTCGTAGAAGCGCCGCGAGATCTTCTCGTACGCGGGGTCGAAGCGCAGCGAGAGGTCCGTCGTGAGCATCGCTGGCGCGCCGCGCTTGTTCGGGTCGTGCGCGTCCGGAACGGTTCCCGCCCCGGCGCCTCCCTTCGGCTGCCACTGGTGCGCGCCCGCCGGGCTCTTGGTGAGCTCCCACTCGTACTCGAACAAGTGTTTGAAATAGTCGTGGCTGAAGCGCGCGGGCGTCGTGGTCCACGTCACTTCGAGGCCGCTCGAGATGGTGTCCGCGCCCTTTCCGCTGCCGTGCGAGTTGTGCCAGCCGATGCCTTGCGCCTCGATCTCGGCCGCCTCGGGGTCGGCGCCGACGTGCGACGCGGACGCGGCGCCGTGCGCTTTGCCGAAGGTGTGCCCGCCGGCGATGAGCGCGACGGTCTCTTCGTCGTTCATGGCCATGCGCGCGAAGGTCTCGCGGATGTCTCTCGCGGCGGCGAGCGGGTCTGGGTTTCCGTTGGGGCCCTCGGGGTTGACGTAGATCAACCCCATTTGAACCGCGGCGAGGGGATCTTCGAGCTCGCGGTCGCCCGAGTAGCGCTTGTCACCTTCGAGCCACTTCTTCTCGCGACCCCAGTACACGTCTTGGTCGGGCTCCCACACGTCCTCGCGACCGCCGGCGAAGCCGAAGGTGCGAAAGCCCATCGACTCGAGCGCGACGTTGCCCGTGAGGATCATCAAGTCGGCCCACGAGAGCTTTCGCCCGTATTTTTGCTTGATGGGCCACAGGAGCCGGCGCGCCTTGTCGAGGTTGACGTTGTCCGGCCAGCTGTTGAGCGGAGCGAAGCGCTGCTGACCGCGTCCGCCGCCGCCGCGGCCGTCGCCGGTTCGGTACGTCCCCGCGCTGTGCCAGGCCATGCGGATGAAGAACGGGCCGTAGTGCCCGAAATCCGCCGGCCAGAAGTCCTGCGAGTCGGTCATGAGCGCGGTGAGGTCCTTCTTCACCGCCGCCAGGTCGAGCGACGCGAACTCCTTCGCGTAGTCGAAGTCGGGGTCCATCGGGTTGGACCGTGTTGAATGTTGGTGCAACAAATCGAGACGCAGCTGCTTCGGCCAGAAGTCTCGGTTGCTCGTGCCGCTGCTGGCGGTGTGAGGGAAGGGGCACTTGCCCTTGGTCGACGATTGCTCGGACATTCGTTGCTCCTGTCGGATGCACCGTACGCTGAGCGGTCGCTCGCCCTCAATGCGCGATCACGAAACTGTCACACAGGGCAAACCGAACTCCGTGGCCGACGCATTTGTAGGTTGTCACTTCGTCCCTGGAGGTGCAGCCGCCGCGCGCTTGATGTTGAATCCATGCGTGGCAACGAGTCGGTACTTCGGAGCGATCGACGCGTCGAGCGAGCGTCGGGACGCGAGCGTTTCGCTTGGCGCAGAGCATGTTCGTGTGGATCTCAACCTGGCGGCGCCCGGCGCGATCGACGGAGAGACGCTCGGGAGCGTCGATCGGATGCTCGACGACGCGACGCTCCTCGACGCGAGCGCCCGCGCGTTCGTGCGCGGCGCGTTGGAGGACGAGTCGCAAGAGCCCGTGAAGTTGTGGCAGTTTCACCACGACGAGGTCGAGGGCTACGAGTCGCTCGAGCGCGCGGCGTTCGTCGATGCGCTGGCGCTCGTGCGCATCGGATTCTATCCCGACGGCGCGTACGGAACGGGCGCCTTCGCGGTGATGGACTACGCGCTCCGCGGGCCGAAGACCGATCAATTGCTCGTCGTGAAGCTGCTCCGTGACCGCTCGCTGTTGAGCATCGCCTGGGAGAGCTAGCGTGAAGACCGCGCCGAGCACCGCCGCGTTGGGCCGCGTCGCAGCCCTCGCGCTCGCCACGATGGCGGCTGCGTGCGAGGGGCCCAAGCCCGCGCGCGACGCGGCGGTTCCGTCGTGGGCGTGCGCCGCAGGGTGGGTGCGCTCGACCGGCGGCGGGTGCGGTCCAGCCGCGGTGCTCTGCGCGCGCGGCGAAGATGGAGACCCAGACGATTGCGCGCGGATCAGCGCGAGCGCGGACGCTGGAGCGTTTGTGCTCGCGGCGGACGGAGGCGTGCGCGGTCGTTGGCGGGAGCCGGGTGAACCGGGAGGGCCGCCCGCGGTGCTCGGTGATCCGAGGGTTCCCGCTGCGGATTGGGCTCCCGATGCCGCGGTGTCGTCGTGTCCCGAGGGGTGGACGCGCTCGAGCGACGGGTGGTGCGAGCCGAACGTGCGCAGCGACTGCGAGGGATCGAGCCTCCCGTTGCCAGCACGTCGCTGCACTGCGACCGGCGCGTCGAGCTGTCCCGCGACGGAGTTTCCGCAGGTTCCCGCGTCGGTCGACCCGACCCTCGTGCGGCGCGTGCGCGCGGGGGCCGACCCGTCGATGGCGGATGGATCCGAGGCGCGCCCGTACGCGACCATCGGCGCGGCGCTCGCGGCGGCGCCCGCGGACGGATGGGTCGTCGTCGGCGCAGGGACCTTTCGCGAGAGGATCACGCTCGAGCGTGCCGCGCACCTCGTCGGATTGTGTCCGTCGCGAACGCGGATCGAGTCCGAGGACCCGGGCGCCGCGGCGGTCACGAACGTCGGACATCCGCTCGAACTGCGTGGATTTTCACTGTCTTCTGCGAACGTCGCCGTGTCTCACGAAGGGGCTTCAGCGACGCTCGAGAGGCTCGTCGTCGAGGCGGCGGTCTTCGGGCTGCGCATTGCTGGAGCGAGCACCACCGCCGTATTGCGCGACGTCGCGTTCGTGTCGAGCGACGCGCGAAGGCCCAACGCCGCGCTCGCGGTGCTCGAAGGAGCCTCGGTCGACGCCGAGTCCCTGAGCGTCGATGCGCCGAGGTTCTTCGGCTTGTACGCGACGGGCGGAGGCTCGATCACGGTCGCAGGGTCGCTGGTGCGCGGAGCGACGGGGCTGGCCTCGATGCAAGCCACGGCGGGGGCGTTTTCGGCAGGCGGAAGACTGACGATTCGTCGATCGACGCTCGCGCAGAACGCCATGTTTCAGATCGAGGCTCGCGAGGGAGCGACGCTCGCGCTCGAAGACGTCTCGCTTTCGTGCGCGGGATCGTGCAGCAACTTCGCGCGCGTGATGGTGCGCGAGCGTGCGACGCTCGACGCGTCGCGCCTCCAGTGCCGTGGAGACTCCGGCGCGTGCGTGAGCAGCGCGGGACGCGCGGTGCTCCGCGCGGTCAAGAGCGCCGTCGAGTCCGCGCCAGCCGTGGGAAACGCCGCGTTTCGGTGGATCGGCCGCGGCGCGTCGGGCTCGCTCGAGGGAGCGACGCTCGAAGGTCCGATGGGGGGCGTTCAAGCGACCGAGGGCGCGCAGGTCGCGCTTCGATCCATCGCGATTCGCGGGAGCGCCGTCGCCGCGATCCTGTCGACGAACGCAGCGAGCGTAGACGTGACGGACGTTCGTGTCGACGACGCGCGCAACGACGGGCTCAGCGTGTCTGCTGGTGGGGCGTCGCTTCGCGCGACGAACGTCGTCGTCCGCGGCGGGAGCGCGGAGTCGGGACGCGAACCGTGCGCGCTGTGTGTGTACGAAGGCGGGACGTTGTCCGTCGAACGAGCGCGCGTCTCGGGGGCGTTGCACGCAGGGCTGCGCGCGAGCACGCGCGGCGAGGCGACGCTCACGGACGCGGTCATCGAGCAGACGCGCCCGATCGACCTCGCCGCGACGGCCGAGCAAAATCGCTACGGCGCTGGCGTTCGACTCGAGGCGGGCGCCGCGACGCTCTCGCGGGTGACGCTCTCGGACAACGTCGCGGTGGGGCTCGTCGCGTTGGGCGCGACGCTGCGCGCCTCGGACATCGCCATCGTCCGCACGTTGAACACGCTCGGGCGCGGGGCGCCGACGAACTTCGCGCTCGGCGCGCTTCTCTTGGGAAATGGCTCAGAAGCTCGCGTCGAGCGCGCGCTGATCGACGAGAGCGAGGGCTACGGCGTCTTCGGCTGGAGCGCGAGGACCATCTCGCTGTCGGACATCGGCGTGCGCGGCGCGCTCTCGGACACGAGCGGGCGCTACGGCGCGGGCGTCGCGATTCGCGAGACCGGCGAGAGCGAGCTTCGTCGCGTGTGGATCGATCGCGTGCAGAACTACGGGGTGGCGTTGGTCGACAACGGCGACGTGACGCACACGCTCGAGGACATCTTGGTGACCCACGTCGCGCCGTCGCGCGAGGTGCAGTCGGTCGCCGTCGCGGCGGTCGGCGGACGAACACGGGTCGAGCGGCTCGCGGTGCACGACGCGGTCGCCGCGGGGCTGTCGTTGATCCCCGTGAATTTTTCCTCGGAGTTCGCGCCGCCTGTCGTCGAGGCGCGCGACCTGTGGATCGGCGGGGTGCGCCAGGGGCGTATTCGCTGCGCCGACGGAGGGCCGACGTGCGTTCCGACGGGGCCGTTCGTGGGGTACGGGATCTACGTGCACGAAGGGTCGCTGACGCTCGAGCGCGCGACCGTCGTGCGTGGCGGCTTCGGCTTCTACGCGCACGGCGGCGCGATCGCATGGAGGACGGGCGTCGTTCGCGGTCAGCTCGACGCGGCAGGCGCGTGGCGGCTCGCGGCCCCGACGCTCACGGACGTCGCGCTCGTCCAGAACGCGCGGGACGATGTCCTCGCGATGCAGGAGCTCACGGCGATGACGACCTTCGGTCTTCCGACGCCGTTGTGAGCGTGGTGGTGCTCGGTCAGCGCAGCTCCGCGAAGCGCACGGTCGTGGTGCGCTCGGCGATCATGCGCTCGCGCACGGGGCGTCCGTCGATCATCCCGCCGCTCTGCGCGTCGACCGTGTTTCGCACGGACATGCCGAGCGGACGACGGCGCCGCGCGCGGGGCAGAAACATCGTCCACTCGTTGGTCTGCGAGCCTCGAACGCCGCTGTCGGTCGGCACCTCCGAGCGCAGCGTCGTGCGGACTTCGAAGCAGTTTACGCCGTCGATGTTCGCGAGACGAACGAGCGTCGCTTCGGCGCTGCTCGCGGTGGAGGTCGTGGTGGGGAGGCGGACGGTCTGTTGGGTTCCGTCTTCGAGCGTGATGGTGGCCTCGCCGCTCGCGACGGTGACCGCGCTCAACGCGGGGACGGGCCAGCGCTCGCCGATCGCGCGCCGACCGCTCGGGCCGAACATGCTCGCGCGGACGCCGTACAGGCTTCGAAGGTCGTACGCGAGCGACAAGAACTGCATCGCGGACGCGTCGATCGCGGCTCCCTCTTGCTCGACGCGCGGGTCGACGTCGCCGCGGCTCGAATCGATGGTGATCGTCGATCCTGGCTCGAGAAACGTCCACGAGCGCTCGCCGTTGTCCGCCACGGCGCGACGCACGACGACCGCGACGCCGGTCACGTAGCCCTCGTCGTCGACCGCGCGAACCGTCGCCTCGCCGGCGAACTCTGCGCTGCTCATCTCTTCTTCTCCGCCGACGCGGCGCCGAAACGAATCGGTGACCTCCGTGCGGCGCCTCGATTCTCCGCGCCCCTCGACGCGAAAGCGATCGCCGACGGCGACCGTTCTGCGCACACGAATTCGATACGTCTGCGCGCTGCTCGCTTGCTGGCCCTGCGCGCTCGTCGCGCACGCCGGCGCGAGCGTCGCGAGGGACACACACAAAAGGGCCGCGAAGAGGTCCCGCCGATTCATCTCGAGGATGGTCGCACAGATCGCGCGGGTTCGACGCACGGTCGGACGCGGGGGCGCGCGGGTCGAGTTCGTCTCGGCGGGTTGCTACAACGACCCGAGATGACGCTCGTGAAGCAGTTAGAGGCGCTCGGGGTAGGCCAGGGCTCGATCGTGATGGTGCACGCGTCGATGCGCGCGGTTGGCGGGCGCGCAGAGGACGTCGTTCGCGCGCTGCTCGAGGCCGTGGGACCCGGGGGGACGGTCGCGGCGTACGTCGATTTCGAAGCCGTCGACGACGTGCGCGGCTTCGATCTCGCGCGATCGCCAGCGGCGCGGGATCACGGCGTGTTCGCCGAGGTGCTCCGCCGTTGGCCGGGCGCCGTTCGCTCGCACAACCCCGGCGCCTCGATGGCTGCGGTCGGAGCGCGCGCTGCGTGGCTCTGCGCCGAGCACCCGATGAACTACGGCTACGGCCCAGGGACGCCGCTCGGTCGCATCGTCGAGGCGGGCGGCGCGGTGCTCTTGCTCGGGTCGCACTTCGATCACGTGACGTTGCTCCACTACGCCGAGCACGTCGCGCGGATCGAAGGAAAGCGGGTCGTTCGATACACGGTGGAAGCGGACGGGGTCGAGCGGACGATCGAAGAGTTCGACACGAGCGAGGGCGTCGTCGACGCGATGCCCGAGCGGTACTTCGAGCGCGTCGTGCAGGCGTTCGTCGACGAGCACACGGTTTCAAGTGGGCTGGTGGGCGGCGCGCAGAGCTACCTGCTCGACGCCCGCGCGCTCGCCGCGTTCGCCGCCGAGCGAATGGAGCGCGACTTCGGCTCGAGCCGCGGATAGCGCTGCGTCGCGTGTGACGGCGCGCTCGGGGCGCTCACGGTGTCGCGGTCGCGGTTCGCGCCGCCGGCCAACGAGCTTCGACCGCCGTGCGGGAGAGCGAGCCGAAGTGGCCTACGTAGAACGTCTGGGCGTCGGGCGCGATCCGCTCGAGCAGGGTGCGGACGTCCGCGTTGTTGTCCTCGAGGTCGCACATGAAGAAGTGCCGCTCGGCGCTGTTCGAGAACACGCCTCCGCGAAGGAGATCGCCGACGAACGCGCCCGCGGCGGTCACGACCACGAGCGACCCTTCGGTGTGCCCCGGAAGTGGAACGATCGTCCCTTCGACGCCGGTGACGGCCGCGAGGTCGATCGGCGCGGACACGGATCGATCCGCGCGATAGCTGGAAAATCGCTCGCGTTGTGCCTCTGCGAGCCTCGATCGCGCCTCTCCGTCCGTGGGGCACAGCCGGTCGTTGCGACCGCTCGCGAGGAGCGCGTCGTCGCCCGCGCCTGCGATCACGGGCGTCGCGTACCGCCGGTGAAACCACGCTGCGCCGCCCGCGTGGTCCGCGTGTCCGTGGGTCACGATGATGGCGCGCAGGCGAGAGGGGTCGACGCCTCGCGCGCGCAGGTCCGCGTCGAGCTCGGCCGCGTGCCGCTCGAAGCCGCTGTCGACCATGAACGAGCCTCGCGGGCCCACGACCACGTGCGCGTTTGTGTACTCGCGGCGAAACGTGTGCACCGTGAGCGCGCCGAGCTGCGCCGCGCTGTACGCGTTGGCGCAACCGACCAGTGAAAACAGGGCGACGAGCGACAAGGACCGCATCGAGGTCACCCGCGCGCGTTGAAAAACGACCCATGAAATCCGAGCGGCAGCGGCCGTTGGATCGTCGCGGTCGCGACGGTCTCGAGCGACCGAGGGTCGAGCACGAAGAGCGCGCTCTCGTCGCGGTCCTTCGCGGAGCCGACGACGACGAGGACCCCGTCGTCCTCGGAGGTGGCGCCGGGGCGCTCGACGAAGAGGGGCTCGCCGACGACCCACTCGTTCATGGGGCGCGTACGAGCTCCGTGTGCGTCGAGGCGAACGACGATGGTCGAGGGGTCTTTGCCGCCGAGGATGCGCGTTCCGTAGGTGACCGAGTGCCGCGCGCCGCTCGCGCGACGGTAGTTGATCGAAGGAAACTCGAAGCCGTCTGCGAGCAGGACTTCGACCGTGGCTTCTTTGCGGTCGCGACGAAGTCGATAGCGGACGATCGAGGGGCGGAGGTCCGGGAGGCCCTTCTCCAAGAGCGCGCTGCGCGAGAGCGCGTCGACCACGGAGCGGCCTTCGTACTGCGCGACGTCGAGGACGGTCTCGTCGCCGTCTTCGAAGGCGTTGACCGTGTGAAACACGAACGCGCGCGGCGCGGTGTGGGTGCGCACGGCGCCCGTCGCGCGATCGACGACGTGCAGCACGGTCTCGCCGTCGGTGCGGTCGGTCATCGCGTCGAGCAGGCTGCCGTTGGAGAACAAGAGCGCGCGCGGGTTCCACTCGATGGGGTGTGCGAAGAGGATCGCGTGCTTCGCCGTGAGCCCGAAGCTGTGGACGTAGGGAACACGATCGACCGGGATTTCAGCGACGACTTTTCGCTCGCGGGACGACGGCGCGTGCTCGTACACGATGAGCTGGTTCTTCACGCCGAGGCGCGAGGCGACGTTGACCACGAGGCGTCGGTCGAAGTCGAACTGCGCGTGCGCGATCATCGCGAGCTCGCCGAGCCCGTCCGTGTAGGTCACGCGACGGACGACCGCGAGCGAGTCGTCGTCGTACACCCACTGATGCGGCGACTCGGTGAGCGCGACGCGCTCGTCGCCGAACGGGAGCGTGTGGACGTTTGTGTTGTCCGTGATGCGCGCGACGGGCTCGAAGATCCGGCGCAGGGCGCCGCGCTTGGCGTTCGTTCCGAACTGGCTGAACGGGACGTCTCCCGAGCGAGCGGCCTTCTCGACGTCGGTCTCCATCAAGCGCTGCGTGAAGCGCACGCCGTCGCTCGTGATCCGAAAGCTGAAGAGCATCCCGAGCGCGTCGAACCAGTGGTTCGCGACGAAGCGACCGGCGCTCGTCTCGCGTTCGAACACGGCGGGCGCGGTGCGTACGAGGTCGCCGCGGAGCCACTCGGGGATCGCGCCGCGGACCGTGGCCGCCTCGCGGACGGGGCCTTGCTCGATCGTCGAGCGCCACGGGGCGCGCGCCGAGAGGGCGTCTTCGGGCGCGCGACGCTCGGCGCGAGGGGAGGTTGTCGATGAACGGAGGGGGGCGCTGTGTGTCGTCATTTGGAACTTAGCGATGCTTAGATCAAAACTTAGCACTGTCAAGATCGCCCCGTCGATTCGACGGACGTCCGGCCTCGAGCGCGCTATACGCTCGTCGCGTGAGCACCACTCGCACCGGCAAAGCGAAGCCTTCGCGCACGAAGGAGCGCGCCAAGCCCCGCTATCACCACGGCGACCTTCGCGCCGCGCTCGTTCGCGCGTCGGTCGAGCTCATCGCGCGCGACGGCGTCGAGTCGCTCTCGCTCCGCGAGGCCGCGCGCGAGGCGGGGGTGAGCTCAGCGGCGCCGTACCATCACTTCGCGACGAAGGCGGACCTGCTCGCGGCGATCGCAGCGGACGGGTTCGTCGCACTCGAGGCGTCGATGCGCGAAGCGATCGCGGGCCTCGAGGACCCCGAGGCGCCGTCGCCGAGGCTCCAAGCGCTCGGGCGCGCGTACGTTCGCTTCGCGCGCGAGCACCCGATCGAGTTTCGATTGATGTTTCGCGGGAGCACCTCGGCGCGCAGCCCGCTTCCGAAGGGGTGCGACCCGAGCGCGTCGTTCGGGTTGCTCGTCGACGCGGTCGAGCGCGTGGCCGAGACGCTCCCGCCCAACACGATCGAGCCGCAGGCGCTCGTGCTCACGGCGTGGTCGCTCGTTCACGGCGCGGCGGAGCTCGTGCTCGAAGGGCCGCTCGCGACCGCCGAAGGCTCGATCACCATCGCCGACGAGCAGGTCGGAGCCACGGTGGTCTCGACGCTGGGTCGTCTGCTCGACTTCGCGCTCGTCTCGAAGCACGGCGCTCGCCACGGACGCTCGACGACCTGACGCTGTCCGCTCGGGCGGACGGTGTGTCCGTCGCAGCGGACGCGCGACCGCGAAGGGCGCGGCGTGATCGCAGGCAGGGCTCGCTGAAAAGACTGTGATTCGTGCGGCGAGCAGCGGTCGGCACGGGGCGTGCGATGGCTCGATCCAGAGGTCGCCATGAAGAACCACGCCATCGTCGTCACGTCCCTCGTCGCAACGCTCACGGTCGCCTGCCGCCCGGCGGAGAAGGGGGCCGAAGTCGCGCGAACTGCGACGGTCACGCGCGCGTCGGGCGTCGAGCTCGCGGCGGGAGATCGATGCTCGGTCCGCGTGCGCAACGAAGCGCGCGGCGGATTTTCATGCCGACTCGAAATTGTGTGCGGGGGAATTCCCCTCTTCGGCGGCCGCATTCCGGGCGGGTACGCGCGCTGTGCGGCGCGGGGCGGCCGCTGGGTGAGCGCGTACGACGACGAGCTGCCCGCGCGCGACGGAGACCCCGCGATCTCGGTCGATTTCGTGGGCGGTCGTCTGTGGGTCGACACGGGGCGCGCGCAGGTCGTCGCGCGGCTCGATCCCGTGGCGTCCGTGGTCGCCTCGTCCGATCGCCGATAGCAGCGCGGTCGACGACGGGGGCTCGGGCGTGCTCTGCTCGCGCTCGCGCCGTGATTCGTGCCGCTGTCCGCACCACCAACCACCACGCGCGGCCCATGCGATGAACGCGCCGAGCCCCCCACACGCTGAGCGCGGCTCCGTGGGCGAAGTCGCGCTCGCGTTCGCGCACTTGGGTTGCACGTCGTTCGGCGGACCGATCGCGCACATCGGGTACTTTCGTGAGGCGTTCGTCGCGCGTCGCGCGTGGATCGACGACGACGAGTTCGCCGAGCTCGTGGCGCTCTGCCAGTTTCTTCCGGGGCCCGCGAGCAGTCAGCTCGTGTTCGCGCTCGGCCTTCGTCGCGCCGGTCTCGTGGGGGCCATCGTGGCTTCGCTGTGCTTCACGGCGCCTTCTGCCGCGCTCATGATCGCGTTTGCCTACGGCGTCGCGCGGGCGGCGCCCTCCCCGGACGCAGGTTGGCTCCACGGCTTGAAGCTCGCGGCCGTGGCGGTCGTCGCGCAAGCGGTGTGGGCGATGGGGCAGAAGCTCTGCACCGATCGCGCGCGGATCACGCTCTGTGTGGTTGCGGCGGCGGCACTGCTCGTGTGGCCCGGCGCGCTCGCGCAGCTCTCGGTGCTCTCGCTCGGCGCGATCGCAGGGTGGGCGCTCGATCGCGATGCGACCAACGCGAGCACGACGCCCTCGGAGACGCGCCCGTCGCCCCCGAGCCGGTGGGCCGCGCTCGCGTTGGCGGTGTTCGCGCTCTCGCTCGTGGCGCTGCCGTCGCTCGCGCGCGCGACGGGTTCGCGGGACGTTCTCGTGTTCGATGCGTTCTACCGCGCGGGCTCGCTCGTGTTCGGCGGCGGGCACGTCGTGTTGCCGCTGCTGCGCGCGGAGGTCGTTCCGCGCGGGTGGCTCACGGAGGCGACGTTCGTCGCGGGGTACGGCGCGGCGCAGGCTGTTCCGGGACCGCTGTTTACCTTCTCGGCGTTCGTCGGAGCGTCGATGAACTCGGGCCACCCGCGGTGGGCGTACGGGCTCTATTGCTTGCTCGCGATCTTCGCGCCCGCGTGGCTGCTGATCGCTGGAGCCCTGCCTTTTTGGTCGCGGATTCGCGCGAAGCGCTGGGCCCGCGGGGCGCTCTCGGGCGCCAACGCCACCGTCGTCGGGCTGCTCCTCGCGGCGCTCTATCGCCCGGTGTTCACCGAATCCGTGCGCGACGCGCGCGACGTCGCGGTGGTGCTCCTCGCGTTCGTCGCGCTCGAGCGATGGAAGGCGCCTCCGTGGCTCGTGGTCGTCGCGTGCTCGTTGATCGGCCAACTGTTGCTCGCGCGGTAGCGCCGCGACGACGCGCTGTTCAACCTCGCGGAGCGTCGCGTTGGACGCGCGAGAGCGCTCGGCCGATGCCCGCCGCGGACCCACGCACCGACGCGAGCCATCGCGCGCGCTGCTCGGGCGACGTGAGCTTCAAGCGCGCGAGGTAGTAGCGGCGCACGACGCTGAACCCGCAGTAGCGAAAGACCGTGAAGTAGTTCGAAAACCAGCCAGGATCGACGAGCGCGACGAGCGACGGCGAGTCGAGCGTGTAGAAGAAGTGCGCTTGTTTTCCGCGCATCAATCCGTCGGGAAGCACCGCGTCTGCTGGTCGTCCTCGAAACGAGTACGCGAGCCCCGAGACGAACACGCGATCGATGTACCCCTTGAGCATCGCGGGAAACCCGCCCCACCACACGGGGTAGACGAACACCACAGCGTCGCATCGCGCGAGTTGATCGCGGTACTTCTGCGTGGATTCGACCTTGTCGAGGTCCCGTCGACGGTGGGTCTCGTCGACGACCAACACGGGGTCGAAGCGCTCGGCGTACAGATCGACGAGCTCGACGGCGCAGTCGGTTTCGCGCAGTCCTTCGAGCGCCTCGTCGAGCACCGCGCGCGTGAAGCTCTTCGGGTTCGAGTGGCAGTACACCACGAGCACCGTCGGTCGCGTCGCGCTCGCCGTTGTCATTCGGGTCGCCGGCCCTCTCGATACGCGTCGATCGTCCGCTGAAGCGCCTCGGGCTCGGTGAGCACGGCGATGTTCGAGAGCCCCACGATGCGCAGCACCGCGCGCGAGACGACGAGCGGGCCGGGTCGCGCGCCGGTCAAGACCGAGCCGTGCTCGAGGTGCTCGAGCGTCTTTCGGATCCATTGCGCGCTGCGAAATCGGCTCGCCATTGAATTCGTGGGCTCGACCGTGCTCACCTCCATCGCGGCGAAGCGCGGGTAGCCTGCGCGGTCGTACTCGGCCTGCATCGCTCGTTGCCACGCCGCCGAACGCTCGTCGTCGATGAACCCCGTGACGCACATGAACACCGTCGTGGGGCACCGCCAGATGGTCCAGAACTCGCCGACCGCCACGCGTTCTGCGTCCGAGAAGCCGAACATTGCGAACCGAGAATAGGCGGCGATCGATCGATCGGGTAGCGCGTATCGCGGAGGGTTCGTCCCGCGTCGCTGATCAGTTGGTCGCGCGGCGCTCTGCGCCTCCGCTTCGAGAGACCTCGACGCGCGAGGCGTAGAAGAGAAACGCAGCCCCGAGCACCACGTGCAAGATGGTGTTCGGGACGATTCCCCAGCCGTTGGTGATCGCCGCCCTCGAGAACGCGAGGAGCTCGATCGGCAACAAGCCCCACTGAACGACCGCGTTGCTGAGCAGCAACGCGCGAAGCGTCGGCGAGTCTTCGTGGTTGCGGACCGCGAGCGCCGCGACGCCCGAGGCGAAGATCAGGACGCCGACCTCGCGCATCCACACTTCTGCCGCGGGGTTGTCGATCACGCCCTTGGACGCGAGGAACATCGCTGGCGCGAGGATCGCTGTCGTTCCGACGCCGAGTGCGCTCGCCGCGGCGAGCGTGAGAAACGTGCTTCGCTTCATGGCGACCGACGGTGCGCTTCGGTGCGCGGGCGCTCAATTACCTCGAGAGGTCATTGCGGTCCCGTCGCGCTCCGAGCACGGTCGTCCCGATGTCCTCGAAGCTCTTCGCTGCGCTGCTCAAGTACTGGCGCGTTCGTCGCGGGATGTCGCAGCTCGACCTCGCGCTGCACGCGGGCGTCTCTGCGCGGCACGTGAGCTTCCTCGAGACCTCGCGCGCGAGCCCCACGGAGGCGATGGTGCGTCGGCTGTTCGGGGCGCTGGACGTCCCGTTGCGCGACCTCGAAGACGCGCTGACTGCAGCGGGATTTGCCGTGCACAACGCTGCGACGAGCGCCTCGGACGAAGCGGTCGAGCTCGCGATTCGCCGGATGCTCGAGGCGCAAGAGCCGTACCCGTGCATCGTGGTGACGCCATCGGCCGACGTCCTTCGTTCGAACCACGCTGCGCGCGATTTGTTCGGCGGGTTCGTCGCGGATCCGTCGCGCCTCGGCGATCGATTGAACATGTTCGACCTCGTCTTCGATCCGGCGCTGCAGCGGCCGTACATCGTGAACTGGGAGCAAGTCGCCCGGCAGATGTTGGCGCGCGCTCGACGCGAGGCGCTCTTTCGAGGAGGCGACGCGCTCGAGGCGCACATCGAGCGGGCGCTGAGCTACCCCGAGGTCCCGCGCGCGTGGAGGCACCCGGATTTCGCGCTGGCTGTGGATCCTGTGTTCACGATTCGCCTCGCGCGCGACGGCGTGTCGGTCGCGTTCATCACGACGATTACGGCGTTTTCGGCGCCGCAGTCGGCGTCGCTCGAGGAGCTTCGCATCGAGAGCTGCTTTCCGCTCGACGAGGCGACGAGGGCGTTCTGCGAGGAGCGTCGATCGAAGCGTCGCGACGCGATAGTCTCTGCGCGATGAGCGCGCTCGTCGTTCGTGTGTTCGCTGCGCTTTCGGTCGTCGCGCTCGCGAGGCCTGCGTTTTCACAGGCCGTTACGGACGATCCGAGGAGGCCCCCGCCGTTGCAGGCGCCGCCGGAGTGTCAGCTCTATCGAGGCTCGGCGCGCGGCAACGACCCGACGCAGCTCGTCGAGCTCGTGCTCTGCGTCGACGGAAGCTCCGTTCGAGGGACGTTTCAAACCTCGTCCCTCAACTCGGGCTGGTCGAAGCGCTCGTTCGTGGGCTCGGTCATCGAGCCCGACGTCCGGCTCGCGCTTCGCGAGACCGCGTTTCTCGAACGACGGTCGAACCCCGGGTGGCGCTTCTGCTTGATCGACCGCTACGACCTGCGATTTACCACGCGAACGCACATCGAGAGCGACTACCACTCGACCGACTGCCGCGACGACGGGCACATCTCCGTGGACCTCGTCGGCGCCCTCGACGCTGGCGTCTCCGACGGCGGCGCGCTCGAGCCCCCGCCGCGCGAGCAGCCGCGCGTTGTCATCACGCCGCCCGATTTGCAGTCGGTTCACACGCGTCGGCGCGGGCTCTTCGAGCGGGTCTCGTGCGCGACGTCGCCAACGGCCGCGCGCGATGCCGGACGACGCGAGCTCCTCGCGTTCGTTTGTGCGGCGGGTGTGGCGCTTGTGCTTCGGCGCTCTCGGTTGGATCGTCGACGCGCTCCAATCGATCGAAAGACGGTCGGCTCGTAGCTGCTGCACTCCAGCGCAAATTCAGCCTGTTGCCGAGAAACCAGGCGCGTCCGCTCGTGACTGTGCGCGAGATGCAACACACTCGCCTGGTGCAAGACCCCGAGCTGCTCCGACGCCTGCTTCGAGCGCGCGATCGGATCGACGCTGCGCCCGAGGAGTCGTGGCCGGTCCGTCGCCTCGCGCGCGTGAGCGGCGTCTCCGAGGCGCACTTCGCCCGCTCGTTTCGCGACGCGTTTGGAACGCCCCCGCACCGCTACCTGCTCACGCGTCGCTTGGCGCTCGCGGTGGCGCTTCTTCGCGAGACCGATCTGTCCGTCACCGACGTGGCGTTTGCCTCGGGGTGGTCGAGCCTCGGAACATTCAGCCGCACGTTTCGCGACGTCGTCGGCGACAGCCCGAGCGCCGTGCGCCTTCGAGAGCGAGCGGCCCGCGACACGCGCGCGGTTGTCCCGTACTGCTTCTCGATGGCGGCGAATCGCCCCGCGCTCAAAATCGCAGTTTTGGAGAAGCGGCGCCGCGCGGCGCGCGGTAGTCGAAGCCTCACAGAGCAGGACGCGTCGCCGGATCGCTGACACGCTCGTTCGAGCGCTGAATACGCAGGTGTTTTCAGCTTCGGCGACGGCGGTGGCGACGCTCTTCTGCTCTCTTCGGAGGTCACATGGCACAAGGCGTTCAGGTGATGGGTCTGTACGTGCGCGACCAAGACGAAGCGCTCGCGTTCTACGTCGAGAAGCTCGGGTTTCGCGTGCACACGGACGTTCGCAACGGCGACTACCGATGGCTGACGGTGCAGCATCCCGAGCAGCCGTCGTTGCAGGTGGGGCTGTTCGTTCCTGGGCCGCCGGTGCACGACGAGGCGACGGCGCAGACGCTGCGCGCGATGGTGGCGAAGGGCGCGATGCCCGGGTTGGTGCTCGCGGTCGACGATTGTCGCGCGGCGTTCGCGAAGATGAAGGCGCTCGGCGTCGAGTTCACGCAAGAGCCCGCCGAGCGCTACGGCCAGGTCGACGCGGGCTTTCGTGATCCCTCCGGCAACGGGTGGAAGATGATCGAGTCGCGGCGCTGAACGATCGCGACAATCGATGGTGGAGCGGCGCTACTCGCGAGGTCCCGCGCGGTGCGCTTTGCGTCCGCCGCGGACGTGCGCGCGCTCGACGAGCGTTCCGTCGATCATCAAACGGGCCATCGCGCAGCAACGATCGACGAGCGCGCGTGCGCCCTCGCGCAGCGATTCGCTCTCGGCGACGGCGCGTTGGTTGTTCTCCATGTCCTCGGCGCTCCACCCGCGCGAGTGCGCGATATACGGAAACTGCGGAAACTGCACGCCGAGCTCCGCGAAGAACCCGAGCATCTGCCCCGCGGTCCCCTGCACGTTGTCTTGACCGCCCGTGATGATGAAGCCCGCGGTCTTGTTCTCGAGCAGGTGCTTTCCCGCGATGGTCTCTTGGTTCTGGATGCAGTTCATCCGCTCGACCATCTTGAAATACAGGCTGCTCGCCGCGCCCCATCGGATGGGCGTCGCGATCAAGTAGACGTCCGCCCAGTGCACGAAGGCTTCGTACACTTGATCGAGCTGATCGTCGGGGTCCATTTGCGTGATCGAGCACGGCCACGTGCAGGCGCGCGCGGACTTCGAGTAGAAGCCCTCGCACGGGCGAAATTGCAGCTCGCGCAGCTTCACGAGCCTCGTGTCGCAGCCGATGCTCTTGGCGTGCGCCAGCGCTTCGTCCAGCAAATTGTCCGACGTGCTGAAGCGCTCCTTGGTGAGCGTCATCGCCGTCGTCGAGATCCCCACGATGCGGATCGGCCCCGGTTCGCGCTTGGGCGTGCGCGCGAGCGGATGCTGTTCGTGCGGTGATTTGTGCCGCCGCGTCGCGCTCCCGAGGTCGACGAGCACGCGTCCGTTCTCGACCTTCACGGCGTACGCGGGGACGGCGTCCGACTCGAACCCTGGCTCTCCGCGGCCCGTCGCGTGGTGAAACTTCCAGTAGTGCCAAGGGCACTCGACGTAGTCGCCGACGAGCTTGCCCTCCGCGAGCGGGCCCCCGACGTGGTTGCACGCCGATGAAATCGCCGTGAATTTGCCGGCGCGATACGTGAGCGCGAGGCGCGTTCGCTTGGCGAGCACCGGCTGGAGTTCGCGTTTCTCGAGCTCGTCGACCGCGCCGACGTCAACCCAATCTTCGTCGTGACTCATGCCCCGCGATGATGCACCCACGTGTGGGCGGTGCGTCTGCCAACGGTGTCGCGGCTGTGAGAAATCGGCACGCTCGACCGACGCTTCCCTCCGGCTTGCGCGTGCGCCGCCGCCCGTCTCGCAGCACTTTTCGCCGTTGGAACGATGCTTGCCGTCTGCCTCGCAAAGTCATGATCCCTTCTTCGATTGCCCGCGTGTTGTTTGCGTTTTCGATGTCGCTCGGCTTCGAGCGCTGTCGCACGGCACAGCCCGGTGTCGCCGTGCAGTCGAACGCCGACGACGCGCGAACCGTTGTCGAAGACTCGAGCGCCGCTCCGTCAGGAGTCGCGCCGAGATCTACCGATCGAGAGCCTGCGCGTTCGGCGCCTCTCGTGCGCGCAGAGCGCCGCGTCGTCGGGCATCTGTTCGAGCCATCTATGCTCGCGAGGTTGAACGCCAGCGCTCCGACTTCGCGCCTCAGCGAAATCCGTCGCGGCCTCGCGTTGTGTGGACTCCGCTACGATCCGCCGTCGTCGCGAACGTCCACTGGGAGCCGCTGGGTTTCGGGGCTTGCGACGGGCGGACTCACGGAGCTCGTCGTTCGATCGAACGACGTTGACTTTTTCGCGCCCGATCTGAGGCTCGACGCGCAGTTTGGTGCGGGCCCGACGGTGGTGGCCAACGCGCGAGACGTTCGCAACTCCGACCTCGTGGCAGTGACCGTCGAGCAGCTCGAGCGCGGATCGATGGTCAACCTTGCGCTCTTCGATCGAGACACGTTCAGCGCGGATGACGAGCTCGTGCGTCGAGCCGTTCGCTGGGACGGAGAGCGCACGATTGCCGTCGCATCCCGCGTCGCGCGCGTGTCGTGTCGCTTGATCGAGTGGGCGTCGTTGCTTCCGCTCGCGACGAGCGCGCTTCGCGACGCCGAGCGCGCAGCGCCTTCGCTCGCGTCGCGCGCGGAGCGAGTTGCTGGCGCGATCGGTTCTGCGCAGACTGCTGCGGGGCTCCTGGATGCGTCGTTCGACGCCGAGCTCTCTCGCGCGGAGCAGGCTCTGACACGGGCGTCTTCGTACGCGGTGATCAACCCCGAGTGGAGTGAGTTTTCGCGGGTGTCTGGCGCGGTGGATCGCGCGTCGCAACCCGTGCGCACCGCGCGGCTAGCGCGTGTTCGCCGTGGCTTCCATGAGCCGACAGCGCGCGATCGCGCCGATCCGTACGTGACGGGCCAGTGTGTCGAATACCGTCCGCGCGTGTCCTTCGAACTCGCGCGCGATCCAGCGCCGTCGCGCGTCGTCGGCATCGATTGGAGCGGCCATGCGCGCCCGCTCACAGGCGCAGTTCGCCTGCGTCGCGGGATTCGAACCTTCGTCGCATCGGGGCAAGCCCGCCGTCCCGCAGAGCGCTGCGAGGCCCCTCTCGCGATCGTCGTCTTCTCGGGCCGCACTAGCGTCCTGCGCGCGGTCAACGGCGGAGCGACCGCGCCCTGAGCGCGTCGACACACGGTGACTACGCGTCCGTCGCGTTGCGGGCGGCGCGCGTGAGGAGAAGCTCGCGCTCGCGCGCGTTTTGGGTGCGTCGGGCGGCCTCTTCGAAGCACAGCTTCGCCTCGTGTGCGCGTCCGAGCTTCTCGAGGATGTCTCCGCGCGTCGCGAAGTACGGGTGGTAGTCCGCGAGGTCGTCCGCGAGCTCGTCGACGAGCGCGAGCGCGTCGCGCGCTCCGTACGCCATGCACACCGCGACGGCGCGGTTGAGCTCGACCACGGGTGAGCCCGTGAGCTCGACGAGCGCGTCGTAGAGGGCGACGATTTGGGCCCAGTCGGTGTCCTCTGCGCGGCGGGCTCGCGCGTGACACGCGGCGATCGCCGCTTGAATCGCGTACGGACCGAGCGGCCGGCGCAAGGACGCTGCGCGCTCGAGCCCCGCGAGCCCGCGGTGGATGAGGTGCTGGTCCCATCGAGCGCGATCTTGATCGAGCAGGAGGATCACCGCGCCGTTCGATCCGACCCGCGCCCTCGAGCGCGAGGCCTGGAGCTCCATGAGCGCGAGCGCGCCGTGGACCTCGCTGTCGTGCGCGAAGCTCGCGGCGAGAACGCGCCCGAGCCGCATCGCCTCGTCGCAGAGCTCGCTGCGCAAGACGCGGTCGCCCGCCGTGGCCGCGTAGCCCTCGTTGAAGATCAGGTAGACCACCTCGAGCGCCGTGTGAACGCGGGCGAGGAGCTCGTCGCCCCGCGGGAGCTCGAACGGTACGCGCGCCTCGGCGAGCGTGCGTTTCGCGCGGACGATTCGCTGGGCGACCGTGGCTTCGGTGGTCAAGTACGCGCGCGCGATCTCGGCGGTCGAGAGGCCCGCGACGAGCCGAAGCGTGAGCGCGACGCGCGCCTCGCGGGACAGAACGGGGTGGCACGCGATCAAGATCAACCGAAGGACGTCGTCTTCGACCGGTTCTTCTTCGCGCGCTTCGATTGTGTGTGCGCGGGTCGTCTGCGCGAGGTGGTGCTCGATCGCGGGCTGCTTCGCGCGGGCCATCGCCGCGCGGCGAGCCTCGTCGATCGCGCGGTTCTTCGCGGTCGCGAGGAGCCACGCGCCGGGCTTGTCGGGAATCCCGTGGGTCGGCCAGCGTTCGAGCGCGAGGGCGAGGGCGTCTTGCGCGAGGTCTTCGGCGCGATCGACGTCGCCGACGAAGCGAACGAGCGCCCCGAGCAGCCGCGGTGCTTCGACGCGCCACGCGGCTTCGATCGCGGCGCGCGAGGGCGCTCGTTCGCTCGTCATGGGCGGCTCACGGTTTGGTGTTGCTCTCGACCTGCGCGCGGATGCGGTCTTCTTGGGCGCGCACTTCGTCGGTGTAGCTCGCGCCGAAATCTTCTGCTTCGAAGATGGGGCGCACCTCGAGCTCGCTCTCTTCGCCCGGCATGGGGTCGGGGCAACGACGCACCCACTCGAGCGCTTCGTCCATCGAGCGCACTTGCCAGATCCAGTAGCCCGAGACGAGCTCCTTGGTCTCGGCGAACGGGCCGTCGATGACGGTCTTCTTTCCGCCCGAGAATCGGACGCGCTTGGCGCGAGAGCTCGGATGCAGGCCGTCTCCTGCGAGCAACACCCCTGCTTTGACGAGCTCTTCGTTGAACTTGCCCATCGCGAGCATGAGCTCTTCGCTCGGCATGATTCCCTGCTCGCTGTTCTTCGTTGCCTTGACGATCACCATGACTCTCATCGGTTCAGATGTCCTTTCGACCCTGCGATGCGCAGCGGTCCGTTGCGCCCGAGCGACGAACGGCGGAGTGCCATATCGACATGGACGGACAAAAAAATCGTCGCGCCGTGTCGATTCGAAAACCCCTGTGATTTCAGACGATCGCTGGGGACCCGCGTGCGATGCTCGTCGCGTGTCGACCGACGACAAGCCGCCCGGGTCGAGTCGGCGCCTCGTGCGACGAGGCGAGCTGTACTGGATCGTTCCCGATCCGTCGGACGACGTGGCGCCGAACTTCGCGCACCCGCACGTGGTCGTGCAAGACGACGTGTTCAATCGCTCGCGCGTTCGAACGGTGATCGTGTGCGCGCTGACGAGCAACCTCCACCGCGCAAACGAACCGGGAAACGTGCTCCTCGACGAAGGCGAGGGCTCGCTCGCGCGGCGCAGCGTCGTGGTCGTGTCGCAGATCTCGTCGGTGCTCCGCGAGCGCTTGGGTGAGCGCATCGGAGCGCTCTCGGACGAGCGCGTCGACTCGATCCTCGCGGGGCTGCGATTTCAGCAGGCGATGGAGCCTCGGCGCGCAGAGTGATCAGCGATTGGCGAGCTGCGCTTCGATCGCTGCAAGCACCGCGTCGCGATCGCGATTCGCCGCTTCGGGCCAGGGCGCTTCGTCTTCTTCGAAGAGCCACGGCGCGACCCCTTCGCGTGGCTGCCACCTTTGTCGATCGAGGACGCGAACGAGCCGCTCGGCGCACGCTTCAGGGGACTCCCACCGACGCTTGACCCGCTGCAAGAGCCACCCGAGCACGCCGCTCGTCGCGCCGAGGTCCGTACGAACGACGCCTGGGTGAATCACTGCGAAATCAACGGCGGGATGACGCGTTGCTTCGTGTCGTTGCGCGATCGCTCCCGCGAGCTTCGTCGTGCAGTACGTCCGCAGCTTCGAGAAGTCCTCGCCCGTCGGCGTGCGCGCGAGATCGAAGCGGCCCTTGGCGGCGAGCCCTGCGCTCACTACGAGCACTCGCCGGAGACGACGTTGATCGAGCAGCGGTCGCTGCAACACGAGCGGCCCTAGCGCGTTGACGGCGTACGCGGCCTCGAAGCCGTCTACCAACGCGCGCTCGGTCGGCCACAGCCCCGCGTTGTGAACGAGCGTCGCGTCGCGGACGTCTTGCGCGATCAGCGCTTCTGCCGCGCGCTCGCACTCGGAGAGGCGCCCGAGGTCGAACGTCATCGCCTCGATCGCGCACTGCGCCGCGGCCTCGAGCGTGAGCGATCGGAGCCTCGCCTCGTCGCGCGCGAGCACGAACAGACGGTCTCTCGGGCTCGACTTGCGCGCGAGCGCGAGCGCGAGCGACCGGCCGATGCCCCGCGACGCGCCTGTGACGATCCAGTCCATGCCGGGACGATACGAGCTGCTGCGACAAATTGGAATACTATTCCAATTGAGATTGGCGTTGGATTTTGTCCGATCCGCTTCTTCTTCGCGGCGGGCGAGTGCGCGTAGCTTCGGCGCGTGCGTTCGAAGCGACCGCCGGCGACAGAGCCTCGACAGCGTCGAGATGGAGCGCTTCGTCGGCGCGCGATCCTCGACGCTGCGCTCCGGTGCTTCTCGCGCTCGAGCGTGCTCGCGGTGGGAATCGAAGACATCCGACGCGAGGCGGGCGCGAGCCCCTCGTCCGTGTATCACCTGTTCGAAGACAAAGAAGCGATCATGCTCGCGCTGCTCGTCGAGGTCTTCGACGCGCTCTTCGAGCACTGCGCGCGGCGCGTGTGCGCGACGGAGGCCGCCGAGCAGGCCGTGAAGACGCTCGTCGACTCGCACATCGAGTGGATCTCGACTCACGCCGCGGAGGGGCGGTTCATGTACCAAGCGACGTCGCTCGATGGCGCCGGGCTCGGGGCGTCAGCGCGGCGAACGCTCGTCGAGTCGAAGGCCCGCGGGCTCGCGCCGATCGTCGATCACCTCGCGCCCATGATGGCTCGCAGAGAGCTGCCGCCATGGCCCGTCGCGCTCTTCGACGTCGTGGTGCTCGGGCCGGCGCACGAGGCGCTTCGCCGATGGCTCTCGGGCGCGAGCGAGCTCGACCCCACGATGCTTCGCGAGCTCTTGCCGACCGTTGCTTGGCAGAGCGTGCGCGATGTGTGGGTTCGATCGACGACCGCCTGAGCCCGTCAGGTCGTCGCGAGGCGAGGGTCGGCCTCGTACGCTTTGTTCGGCGTAGCGCCGAGCGCGAGCACCCGCGCGCCCTCTTCGCGCGTGACGATCTTGCGGGTGGTCTCGGGGCCGACGCGAACCATCTGACCGCGGGTCACCTTGGTTTCTTTCCCGTCGGCGATGAGCACGATCGATCCCTCGAGCACGACGTAGAGCTCTTCTTGTCCGTCGTGTTTGTGGTCGTGCTCGGGGTGGCCGGTGGTGTGCGGGTCGATGTCGAACACGTTCATCCCCCACGCGCTCACGCCGAGCGCCTGTCGCGCAGGGCGAAAACGAATGCCTTGGATCGCGTGCTCGCCCTCGTAGGGAGCGATCTCTTCGATGTGCTTGATCACGACGGTCATCAAATTTCTCCTCGGTCGGCTCGGCGCCCTGTCGGCGACACGCGACGCGCTCCGTCGTAGGAGCGTTTGCCAGGTGAGGTCTCGTGGCGTGTGCGCGTTCCGACGGGGCTTCGCGAGACGCGAGTGCAGGTAGCATCGAGCCTCGTGAGCGGGCTTGAACAAACGCGACCACGCGACGCTTCGCGCGCAAAAGGCCTCGTCTCGAGCCGCTCGAGCGGCGCGCGGGTGCACGCGCAGACGTTCGCCCCGAGCGCGGCGATCGCCCACGGGGTCGAGTATTTCTGGGTCACGCGGTGGGACCTTCGAGGACAAGCGCCGCATCACGTCGAGCTGCTCGCGGACCCTTGCGTCAACGTCGCGTTCGAGCGCGGACGAAGTCGAATCGTCGGCGTCCACACGCGGCTGTTTCGACGCGAGCTCGCTGGAGAGGGCGCGATCTGCGCGGTGAAGTTCAAGGCCGGCGCCGCGAAGCTCTGGCTGGCGGTCGACGAGGTCGCGTCGCTCACCGATCGAATCGTCTCGATCGATCGTCGCTCCGAGCGTTGGCTCGTCGCGCTCGAGTCCACCGTGCTCGCGGCAGAGCGCGACGAAGACGCGGTGGCGCTGATCGATCGCGCGCTCTGCGAGGGGCTGCGCGCAAACGACAACGCGGAGCTCGCGACGAAGATCGTGGCCCGAATCGAAGCGGACCCGACGTTGACCAGCGCGGCTGCGATCTCGCGCGCGGCGGGGTTGTCGATGCGACCGCTGCAGCGGCTCTTTCGCGAGTGCGTCGGAGCGACGCCGAAATGGGTCTCTCGCCGCTATCGATTGCGCGAAGCGTCCCAGCGCCTCGAACGCGACGAGTCCGTGTCGCTGTCGACGCTCGCCGCCGAGCTCGGGTACGCGGATCACGCGCACTTTTCGAGAGACTTCAAAGCCGCGACGGGACACGCGCCATCGGCGTTTGCGCGGGCGATGCGCGGTGGGTCATAGGCCCCAACACACGACGGTGTTGGGCTCGGCCGCGCGGTTGCACCACATGCGATCGTACGTGCGCGACAAGCCCGGAGCGCAGAGGCTCGCGCAGCGAGGGTCGTTCTCGCGGGGCGTTCCGCCGGGGATTCCGCAGGGATAGCGGACCTCGGCTTCGTTTGGCTGATGAAGCGTCCGCACCTGCGCATCACACATCCCGCTGCCCACCGGACGAAACGGCGTTTCGACAAGTCCAGAGTCGGTGCCGCACACGCGCGTCCAGCAGACCGGCTGCGATCCTGCCGGACCACAGACACAAAACCTGCAGCCGTCGAAATAGCGTTCGCCTGTCGGATAACCCGCGTCGCCGATATAGCAGGTGCCCGAGAGCACGTCCGCCTCGGGTATCGAGGCGTCGGTTCGCTCCGAGGACCCGATCGCTGAGCAACCCCACATCGCGAGCGACAGCGCTGCGAGCGCGATCGATGACGCTGTGGCTGGGCGGCGAATCGACGGATCGGCGGCGAGTCGCACCACGGGTGAGCCTGCACTTTCTCTCGGCAGTCGGAGTGACTTGGGCGAGCGCTGCGATCGTTCGGGCATGTCGCGCACAGTCACATCCCCCAGCACAGGACCGTGTTCGGATCGCGGGAGAGGTTGCACCACACGCTGTCGTCCATGCGCGCGAAGCCGGGAGCGCACAGGCTCGCGCAGCGAGGGTCCCTCGGACGAACAGGGGCGCCCGGGATTCCACAGGGATAGCGGACCTCGGCTTCGTTCGGCTGGCCGAGCGTTCGTGCCTCGGGCGCGCACGCCCCCGCGTCTGTGGAACGAAACTCGGATTCGATCATCCCGGAGTCGGTTGTGCACGCGCGGCTCCAGCACGCGTTGGCGAAGACCCCTCCCACGTTGCAGAAGCAGAAGTTGCAGCCGTCCCAGTACATTTCGCCCGAGCGAACCGCGGCATCCCCGAAGTAACAGGGACCGGACATGACGTCCGCGCGCGCCGCGTCTGCGGCGTCCGTCTCGGACATCGAGGCGTCAGCGTGCTCGACGTCCATAGAGCCCGCTTCGCTCGATCGCGCATCGAGCGGCGCGCTGTCAGCGGTCGGGACATCGGAGCTCGTGACGTCGGGTCGCTCCGACGGGCCGATCGGCGGGCAACCCCACATCGCGAGCGACAGCGCCGCGAGCGCGATCGATGATGCCGCGCTGGTCGTGCAAATTGACTGGCGAATCGCAGGGGCACGACGCGCTGAAGAAGAGGCAAGTCGAGGCATTGGCGAAACCGAACTTTCTCGATGTGGCAATGACTTTCGTTACGAGAAGAGCTGTGCGGGTCCGAACTCCGTTCCATCGAGAAATCGACGTGCGCGCGACGCTAAACCGCCACTCATTCGATCGTCGTACTTTTCTCGCGAGATTCGCGGCGGTTCGACTTGATTTCAACCACGCCGATGCTCGGCTCATTTCTACGACGTTCAATTGAGGCGTGGTTGAGGCGTTTGGGATCGCGTCGCGCGAGCGCCACGGGACGCTCGTGTCACATGCCCCAGCAGAGCACCATGTTGGGGTCCTCGGTGCGATTGCACCCTGCGTTGCGGGCCGATCGAGGAATCACGCCAGCGCACAGGGTCGGGCATCGAGGGTCGTTTCGAACGATCGGTCCGCCGCTGATTCCGCACGGATGGCGCACCTCCGCGGCGGTCCCCGAGTACGCGATTCTTCGAAATTCCGGGTCGCACATCGTCGTGCCGATCCGCTCGAAGGGCCGCGTGTCGACGTCGGTGCCCGAGGTGCACGCGACGGAGAAACAAGCGCCGCTCGCGCCGCCGTCGCCGTTCGATCCACAGGTGCAGAAGCCGCACGAGTACGCGAAGTTCTCGCCGATCGCGTAGCTCACGCCGCGGACGTCGCAGGTGGGTCCCGGCGGTTGACCCGCGCTAGGCGCGCACGCGCACGCGAGGAGGGCACAAGCGAACGCGAGCCAATGAACTCTCGATGTTGCGTGCATCCGTGAGGCGAACGCAATCGAAGTGCCATGGGTCTCTTCGTGGCATTCTGTCTGCAAATTTGCAGATCGAACGACTGTTCGTGGCCCCTCTTGTGCTGTGCCGAACTGTGCAGCTCCTTGGCGATCGTGCATCCGTCGGATGCTTCGAACGATCACCGAGCGACGACGGCGATTCGCAGTCGAACGTCGTTGCCGGCGCGATCGCGCAGGGCGAGCTCGCCTTCGCCGGGCAAGTAGCTCCCGTCGCGGTTGCGGGGGAGGTACCAGAGCGCCCACGGGAGCGGGTCGTCGCTGTCGACAAACGAGTCGACGCCGAGGTCGAGCTCGCGCCCGAACGCCCACAGCTCGCCGTGCCCCTCGCGAAAGAGCGGAACCGTGACGCCCTCGACGGCGCGTTCTTCTCCGTTGTGAACGCCTTCGAGCTCGATGACGCGCGGCTCGCCGTCGACGCCCACTTCGATGCGCAGCTCGGCGCCGTCGCGCGTGTTGCCTTCGTCGACGCTGACCGCGACGATCGATCGAACGACGAGCTCGTGCGTCGGCGCGGAGGGCGCTCCCAACGCGCGGTCGTAGGGACCGAAGTCCGTCGCCGCGAGGTGTCCTGTCCACGTCTCGAAGCGCCGCCCGTCGCCTGCGATGTCTCGCTCGCGATCGGAGTACACGAACGCCGCGGTGTACGCGCGCAGGCGTCCGAACACGCCAGCGACGCCGTGCAAGATCGTCGAGCGCCACGTCCCGACGTCGAGGAAGAAGGCGTCGTTGTCGTTTGGATTCGGCAGCGGAACTTGATCGGGATGGTGCGTGTGCCCGGCGATCACGACGTCGACCTCGCCGCGCGTCATCACGTCTTCGTGCGAGGCCATGAGCGCTCCGCGCGCTGTCGAGTTGGAGCTGTCCATCGATTGAACGCGCTGGATCAAGAGCTCGAGCGACTCGGGCGAGAGCGCGCGAAGCGACTCGCGGACGAGCGTCGCGATCGGATCGGTCACGTAGCGGAGCAGCGCCAGGCGACCGGCCACCGAGTGTACGAACGGGTGGCGCGCCGCGGTCTGATAGAGGTCCACGAGGACCGGGCGAAGCAGCTCGAAGATGTCCTTGCGCGTCCCGCCCAAGCGCTTGACGAGGTACTGAATGAGCAGCGTCGGCGGCCGCACGTCGTCGAACTCGATGAGCGCGTTGTAGAACCGTCGGAGGCGCTGTCCGTCCTCGTTGTCCTGGCGGAGGCGCGCGGCGTAGAGGGCGCGAAACGCTGTTCCCAAGCGGGCGACGCCGTCGATCGTGACGTAGTCGCCGAGGCACGGAGCGAGGTAAGCCTCTTCGGGGATCGCGATGGGTTTGCTGAGTTCGACGTCGACGCCGATGTTGGCCGGGTCGTACTCGTGTCCGTGCCGAATGCGAACGCCGTATCCCTCGGCGCGGGTCCGATCGATCACGTGCGGAAACGGCTCGTCGCTCGGCGGCATCGCGAGCAGCTCTCGAATGCGCCTCCGCACCGACGGCCACGCGTTGGCGAGGCGATCGTGGTTGCCTGGCAAATAGTGGACGACCACCTCTGCGTCGTGCGCGAGCCGCGTGACCTGCCCGTAGCGCTCGAAGCTCTTTTCGCTGACGAATCGCGCGAGCGTGGACCAGATCTCGCGGTTGTCCGCGGCGATCGCCTCGAGGATCTCGAGCGTCTTCTGTCGCAAGGGATTGGACACGTCGTCGGGTCCGATCTCGTTGCCGTACGGGCGCAGGTCGACGTCACCGCTCGCGAACCACAGGGGCGATCGCCAGAGCTCGAAGATGTCTCCGTTGAAGACGAGCTCGATGCGCTCGGAGCGGCCGCGCTCGGCGAAGCGCGCGACGTCCGCGAGCAGCAGCAGCAGCGCCCCGCGCGAGACGTTGCGAACGACGCCGGTCTCTCGAAGCTCGCCGTTTTGCACGTAGCGAATCGAGTCGAGCGAGACGTGTTGAAAGTGAAGGTCGCTGATGACGACGAGCATCGGTAGTGTGACTCCCTGCGCGTCGTCGGTTGTAACTCATCCTGCCGCGGACTCGCGCGCGATCTCTTCTTCGAGCTGCTCCCACTCGAGCATCATCGCGGCGATCCGCTCGCCGAGCGACTGGTGCTCTCGCTCGAGCTTCTCGAGCTCGGCCTTGGAGGTCTTCTCGTAGAAGCCGTCTTGCCCGTAGAGCTCGTCGATCGCGCGCCGCCGCGCCTCTGCGGTCTCGATGTCAGCGAGCACTTTGTCCCGGAGCTTCGGGAGCTGCGCGATGCGATTTCTCCGCTTCTTTTGCTCTTCGTACGCGCGTCGCTTCTCCGCGGGATCCGTGTTGTCGGCCGCCGCGCGCTTGGCTCGGATCGACGCAGACTCGGCGTCGAGGTGATCGTCGCCCTGCTTCTCGAGGTACTCGGCGAAGGTGCCCGGAAAGAAATTCGGCCCCTCCGGTCGCAGCTCGAGGATGCGCGTCGCGACGTCGGCCACGAAGCGCCGGTCGTGCGAGACGAACAAGATCGTCCCCTCGAACGCGCGCAGCGCCTCGACGAGCGCGTCGATCGACTCGATGTCCAAGTGATTCGTCGGCTCGTCGAGCACGAGGACGTTCGGCTGCTGCGCCATGAGCGTTCCGAACACGAGCCGCGCTGCCTCGCCGCCGGACAGCGACCCCACGCGCTTGTGAACGGTCTCGCCCGTGAACAAAACGCGCCCGAGGTGCGATCGCACGAAGGCCACGGTCTCCGAGGGCTTCACGGCCTCCATGATCGAGAGCGCGGTCGCGTCCGGGTCGCTCAGCACCTCGCTGTGGTCCTGCGCGAAGTACCCGACGCGCGCCTCGTGCCCCCAGCGAACGCCGCCCTTGTCCGGCGCCAGGTGACCCATGGCGATGCGCAAGAGCGTGGATTTTCCCAGTCCGTTGGGGCCGATGACCCCGAGGCGCTCGCCGCGTCGCAGCTCGAGCGAGAGCTTGTCGAGCACGCGCTTTTCGCCGTAGCTCTTGGCGACGTCTTTGATTTCGAGCACATCTTTTCCGCTCGGGCGCTCGGCGACGAAGCGAAAGTTCGGAGCGCGCCGCGAGCTGTCCTCGAGCTCGTCGACCTCGATCTTGTCGAGCTGCTTCAAGATGCTCTGGGCCTGGCTGGCCTTGCTCGCCTTGTAGCGAAAGCGCTCGACGTACTCGCGCTTGTGGGCGATCAGCGCCTCGGTCTTGTCGATCTCGCGCTGCCTCCGCTCGCGCTCGGCCGCTTTTTGAACGACGAACGCGCTGTAATTTCCCGTGTATTTCGTGACTGTCCCGTAGTCTACGTCGAGCACGTGCGTCGCGACGTTGTCGAGAAAGCGCTGGTCGTGCGAGATGATCACGGCGCATCCGCGGTAGTCCGCGAGAAACTTCTCGAGCCAGCGGATCGAGATGATGTCGAGGTGGTTGGTGGGCTCGTCGAGGAGCAAGAGCTCGGGCCCTCCGATGAGCGCTTGCGCGAGCAGGACGCGCAGCTTGAACCCTCCCGAGAGCACCGAGAGCGGCTCGCGATGGAGCTCCGCCGCGATCCCGAGCCCCGAGAGCACCCACGACGCGCGCGCCTCGAGCGTGTAGCCGTCGTGCGCGCGGATCAGCTCTTCGAGCTCGCTGATGCGAAGCCCGTCCGCGCTCGATTCGCCGAGGGCGTGAAGCTCGCGAAGGGCCGCGAACACCGCGGCGTCGCCCTTGGCCGCGACATCGACGATGCGCTCTTGGTCCTCGAGAAATTGATCTTGGCTGAGCGCGCCGACGCGGACGCGCTTCGGGATCATCACGCTCCCCTCCGACGGCGCGTCGCGGCCGAGGAGGATGTTCATCAGGGTGCTCTTTCCCGAGCCGTTGGCGCCGACGAGGCCGTAGCGCGAGCCGGCGTCGAGCTCGAGCGAGACGTCTTCGAACAGCGTCCGTGCGCCGTAGGACTTAGCGAGCCGTTGGGTGCTGAGCATTCGCGTGCGCGGGATTGATAGCGTCGACCGCGCCCGCGCGCAGCAGGGATCGTCAGCGCGCCTTCGTGCGCCTCGCGCGAAGCTCGACGACGATCGCCGCTTGCTCGTCCGCCGACAGGAACCGCGAAATGGCAGGAAAAATCCTGCTCTCTTCGAGCGCGAGGTGCTCGGCCATCGCCCGTTCGAACGCCGGCGCCACGCGGGCGAGGGCCGCGCGCGTCGCGGGCGTCGAGCCGTGTTCGCGCATGGCCGCGAGCGCTTCGATCAGCGCGTCGAGCGACGCGCGGTGCTCTACGTGCTCGGCGCTCATCGCCTCGAGCGCCTCGCCAACGGCGCCTGACGCCGAAGCGAGCCGCGGGCGCAGGCTCTGGTCCTCGTCGGCCACGTGAAGGGGCAGGGCGTCTGCGAAGTAGCGCTCGCAGCGCGAGCACGCGTCGGACACTTCTTCGGCGCCGAGGTCGTCTCGCGAGGCGAGGCTCACCGCGAGCGCCGAAAACGCGCGGATTTTCTCGTGGCAGCTCGCGAGGAGCCCGACGAGCGAGGGTTCTTGTGCGGCCGCTTCGCGCGCGCCGAGCTTGACGAGCATCTGTTGCCTGCGACGGTTCGGGGAAGTTTGCAGTATCTTGCAGCGCGGCATTGGAAGCGCCCAGCTCGTTCGTTGATTTCTTTCGCCTCTCTGCGCCGTACATCCACGCGCATCGAGGCCGGACCTTCGTCGTGATGTTCGGCGGCGAGGCCGTCGTCGAGCAGGGCTTCTCGAAGCTCGTGCACGACGTCGCGCTCTTGCATGCGCTCGGCGTGCGGCTCGTGCTCGTGCACGGATCGCGGCCCCAAATCGAGAAGCGCCTGCGCGATCGCAACATCAAGCCGCGCTTTCACGAGGGCACGCGCGTGACCGATCGCGCCACGATGAGCTGCGTCGAGGACGCCGTCGGCAACATTCGCGGGCGCATCGAGGGCCTGCTCTCGATGGGGCTGCCCAACTCGCCCATGGCGCACGCGCGCGTGCGGGTCGCGAGCGGCAACTTCGTCTTCGCTCGTCCGTGGGGCGTCCGCGGCGGCGTGGACTATCAGCTCACGGGGAGCGTTCGGCGCATCGACGTCGAGGCCATCAAAGCGCGCTTGGACGCAGCGGACATCGTGCTGCTCTCGCCGCTCGGGTACTCGCCGACGGGGGAGGTGTTCAACCTCTCGTCGCACGAAGTGGCGGCGTCTGCGGCGGCGGCGCTGCAAGCGGACAAGCTCATCGCGCTGGTCGAAGGAAAGGGCGCGGTCGACAAGCGCGGGAGGCTCGTTCCGCAGTTGACCCCCGCGGACGCGATGGAGCTCGCCCGGGGCGCGAAGCACTTGCACCAGGACACTGTGAAGCACCTCGAGGCCGCGGCGCGCGCGTGCCGCGAGGGCGTCAGGCGCGTCCACCTCGTCGAGCGCCGGCAGGACGGCGCGATCCTCCAAGAGCTCTTCACCCGCGAAGGCCGCGGAACGCTCGTGACCTCCGAACAATACGAAGGCCTTCGTTCGGCGAAGCTCGACGACATTCCCGCGCTGCTCGAGCTTCTCGGGCCGCTCGAAGAGCAGGGGTTTCTCGTGCGCCGCACGCGCGAGACGCTCGAGCACGAGATCGACCGCTTCTACGTGATCGAGCGCGACAAGATGGTGATCGGCTGCGCGGCCATCGAGGCGTTCGAGCCCGAGAAGATGGCCGAGCTCTATTGCCTCGCCGTGCATCCCTCGTATCGAGAAGCGGGCCGAGGCGAGCAGCTCGTCGAGCTCCTCGCGGACGTCGCGCACCGCCGCGGAATCGAAAAGCTCTTCGTGCTCACGACGCAGACGTCGCACTTCTTTCGAGAGCGAGGCTTTCTTCCCGCGAGGCCGTCGGAGCTGCCCGAGGCCCGCAAGGCTCGCTACGACAAGAAGCGCCGCAGCAAAGTGCTCATCCGCGCGCTCGGGTGATGATTTAGTGACCGTCGGTCACTGTGCAAAACGCCAGCCCAAAACAAACTGGCTGCTGTGCGGCGCCTGCGGCGAGAGCCGCACGGTGAGCGCGCGCGCGGCGGCGTCGTACGTCACGCCTCGGTTGCGTCCGAGCGGCTGCGGCGCAGCGGGCGGGCGGGCTTCGTCGAGCGACGCGGGGAGCCTCTGGTTTTGCGCGCGAAACACCGCGATCGCGACGGCGACGCGCGCGGCGTAGCGGCTCGTGTACCCGTCGTCGTCGCGGTCGGTGAAGTTGGTGATCGAGGGGAGCGCGAGGTCGATGAGCACGCGTCCGACGCGATTGTCGAGCCACTGACCGACGGTCATCCTGCTTTCTCCCGTGTATCGTACGGGGGCAGGGATCGTTCGCTCGCCGCGCGGTCGTCGCAGCGCTTCGTCGATTCGGCGGCACTCGTGGCGAACCGCGGCGATCGTGGCGTCCGCGTCGAAGAGCCACGACGCAGGGATGATCGAGCGACCGGGCCGCGACTCCGAGGGCCGTTCGAGGGTCGTTGTCGAGAGGAGTTCGTCTGCGGATTTGCCGCGAAATCCGCCGAAGAGCGACTCTCGCGAGACGCACTCGCTCGCGTTGGCGCGCGCGAGCGCCGAGGGCAGGGCGAGCAGCGCGTCGAGGCGGCTGGCGGCAGACGCGAGCACTTCGGTGGTGACCGTGTTGGCGCTGAGCGCGCGCTCCATCGCGCGGTAGCCCTGCGCTTCGATGGCGATGGCCGCCGCGACGTCGACCCAGTCCGACGATCGCTGCGCGAGGCGCGCGCCGAGCTCGGCGATCGCGAGCCCCGTTGTGAATGATTCTGCAGCATGACCGTTGGTCACTTCGAGCGAGGCGCGAAACGATCGGGAGCGCGCGAGCTCGAGGAGCGCCATCGACGGGTTGCGGGATGTGTTGTCCGGCGTGCGGGGCGGGATGGCCGGTGTGGCTCCTGTGGCGAGCGCTGCGTCGAAGCGGCGGTGTGCTTCGTCGTACGCGACGAGCTTGGCGGCGAGCGCAGCGGTGTCGGCGCCCTCGGTGATCGGCCCGATGCGACCGCGCTGGGGTGGGAGCGCTGCGATCGCTTGCTCGAACGCGGTCCACGCGGCGCTGGATCCTTCGATGGTCGGCGCGGGGATCGCGAGCGCTGGTTGCAGCGCGGGCCAATCGCGGTGCGCCGCAGCCTTGGTCGCGACGAGCGCCACGCCGCTGACGAGGGTGAGCAGCCCAGCGACCGCGAACATGCGAGCGCCCTTCGAACGACGCGGAGACGTAGTGGCTTCGGACATCGGTCCTCCTGATCGCAGCTTCGTGACGGCGGTGAGCGGCAGTGGATGTACGTTCGGACGAGGGTTCGGCATTCCCGTGTGGGAGGTCAGCGAGGTGCTGGCGCCCAGCGAACGACGGCGTTCGCGAGGTATTCTCCGCGGTCTTCTTGCACGAAGTGTCCGCCCCACGTGCGCTCGTGCGGTTGGCCCTTCGCGCCGGGGACGTGCTTCTGGAGCACGGTGTCGGCGCGGCCGAGGATGGGGTCGTTCTTTCCGAACAGCGTGAGAAAGGGCTTTTCGAAGCGCGAGAGCGCGTCCCACGCCGCGCGGTTGGCGGGCACCGCGGGGTCGCGAGGATCCGTGGGAACGAGCGCAGGAAACTCCCTCGCGCCCGCGGTGTACTCCGTCGTCGGAAACGGCGCGTCGTACGCCGCGCGCACCGCGGGCGAGAGCTTCGTCACGCACCCGCTCGCCACGATTCGCCCGATCGGAAACACTGGCGAGTACCGCGCAAACGCGCGCCACACGCGAAACGCGCCGGGCACCGCGCGCTCGGCCGTTGGCAAAAATCCGTTGGCCACGACCACGCGCGCGAACTTGTCAGGGTGCTCGCCCACGAGCCGCAGCCCGATGAGCGAGCCCCAGTCCTGGCAGAACAGCGTGAGGTCCGTGAGCGAGAGCGTCTCGAGGAGCGAGCGCATCCACGCGACGTGGCGCGCGTACGTGTACTCCTCGCGCCGCTTGGGCTTGTCCGAGCGTCCGAAGCCAATGAGATCGGGCGCGATCGCGCGATAGCCCGCGGCGACGAACACGGGGATCATCTTGCGATAGAGGTACGACCAGCTCGGCTCGCCGTGGAGCAAGAGCACGACGGGCCCCTCGCGCGGCCCCTCGTCGACGTAGTGCGCGCGGAGCCCCGGCGCGACGTCGACGTAGTTCGGCGCAAACGAGTAGTCGGGGAGCGAGGCGAATCGTTCGTCGGGCGTTCGAAGGACGTCCATGGCGATCACCGATCCCAGAGGGCGCACGGGTCGCGATCGACGTTGTCGCGCATCGCGAAGGTGCGATCGATCACCAGCGATCGTTCGGCGGTCATCGTGCGGGGCATCCACGGGACGGCGCCGTCGCCGTTGGGGTCTCCGCCGCGCACGAAGCGCGCCCAGTAGCCGCTCATCGCGAGGTGCAACATGGATTGCTCTGCGTTGAAGCGCGGCATCCCGACGCGCGCCGAGCGGCCGAAGACGAACTGGATCTCCGCCGAGTGAAACGCGCCGAGCGCCCAGTCGGGCGGCAGTTGAAACGCCGCGTCGGGAAAGTCGAACCGATAGGTGAACACCGTGCGTCCGCGCTCGGCCAACAGCTTGGCTGCGCGCCGAGAGGGGCACGCGAGCGCGAAGTGCCCGAGCGGCTCGGCGATCGCGAGCCGCACGTCGGAGTACCGCGACCGTGGGTACTGCGCGTCGATCGCGGCCCGATCGACGCCGCTCTGCGACGCGAGCGAGTCGAGCACCATCGCGCGGGTGGACTCTTGAATCATGGTGCCGCCGAGCTCGGCGAGGGCCACGAAGAGCGTGCCCTCGTCGCGGTTCCACCCGAAGATCATCGGGACGTCCGCGACCGAGCCCGCTGTCACGCGCTCGCGAAATTGCCCGGGAAGCACCGTTCCATCGATGGAGGGCCAGCTCGAGCGCGTGCTCGCGAGGAGCGTGGCGAACACGTTGCCTCCGAGCGCTCCCGCGGTGCGGACCTCGGGCATGGTCTTTCCGCGCATGCACGCGCCGAGGTCCGGCGCCGTGTCGCATCCGAGCGAACGAACGACGTCGGTCCCCGCCATTTCGGCCTGCGCGCGCGTCGGAAGCGCGCTGTCGCATAGACCGCTCTGGCTCACGGCGCGGCGGTAGAGCCCCTGGCTCGCGGGCGCGACGAGGTGCAGGCACACCGAGATTCCGCCAGCAGATTCGCCGACGATCGTGACGTTGTTCGGGTCGCCGCCGAAGGCGCTCACGTTGTCGCGCACCCATCGCAGCGCGAGCTGTTGATCTTCGAAGCCTTGGTTTCCGTTGGCGCCGATCGAGGGGCTCGTGAAGAAGCCGAAGTTGCCGAGGCGGTAGTTCATGCTCACGACGACCATCCCGTAGCGCTGCGCCAGGATGTCGCCCGCGGTTCCTCGGTCGGTCTGCAGCCCCTCGCCGAAGACGAACGCGCCGCCGTGGATCCACACCATCACGGGCGCGTTGGTCGGACGCGGATCGGGCGTATGAACGTTGATGAAGAGGCAGTCCTCTGCGCCGAGGTTGTTTCCGAGACCCGACTGCGCGCACGCGGCGCCGGGCGTGATCGCGTCGCGCACGTTGGTCCACGGAGCCTTCGCCACCGGCGAGCGCCATCGCCGGTCTCCCACCGGCGGCTCTGCGTACGGAATGCCCAAGAACGCTTGAAACCCTCGGCCGCGCGTCCCGCGCAGAGGGCCCGCGGGCGGCCGCGCCTCGGGCGGCGGTAGCGAAGCGTCCGCTTCACCGTCGGCCGACGCGTCGTCGATCGCGTCGATCGCGCCATCGTTGATTATGTGTGCGTCGGTCGCGTCCGACCCCATCGAGCCTGCGTCGCTCGAGGCGTCCGTGGGGCTCGGGGGAGGGCTGCACGCAAGCGCGGCGAACGCCGCGAGAATCGCGAGGTAGCGGGTCATCGTAGGCACGCGTGAGCGTAGTCTATCGCGACGCCGCTGGTGCTGTGTCACATCGACCCGCACGTGCCCGGGGCGCGAGCCGCGGCGGGCATCGCGGCGACCGTCGCGCGGACCGCGCTGAACGTCGCGCCGATCCCGATGTTGCCGAAGCGGGGCGGGGCAGGGACCGTGCGCGAGCAGAGGCCCGGCGCGGCGCCCGGCGTGGGGATCGGCTCCTCGAGGTCGACGAGCTGCGAGACGAGCGTCGCGGCGAGCGTCGCGAACGTCGGCATCATCGCGACGATCGCGTCGTAGAACTGCGAGCCTCGGCCGTAGCCGCCGAGGTTTCCGAGCGTGAGCGTCGTGTCCGAGATGTTCGCGCGGAGGATGGCGTTGCTCACGTCGATCGTGATCCCGGGGGCGACCGGGAGCGGAAGCGCCGCGCCCGTGTTGGGGATGAGCCTCCCGTTGACGATGCGACCGCGCACGGAGAAGCGCGCTTGCTCGATGCTCATCGCGCCCGCGACGAGCGAGCTCTGCGCGATGGCGTACTCGCGATCGGGCCGCACCATCGTGCAGTCGGTCGAGAACGTCGGATACGCTTGGTACACGCGCATCGTGATCGAAGGGTCGTTGACGAGGTCGTCGACGCCCGAGACGCGCACGATGAACGCGAGCTCGCCGCTGTTGATCATGCGCTGCGCGTTGCCGCGGACGTCCATCCCCGTCGAGGTCGCGACGAGGTCGGCGATCTCGGGGAGCTGGTTGTCCACGCCGCCGCTGCACCCTGCGCCGGCCATGCACATCGACGCCGGTCCGCTCGCGCGTCCAGTCATCGTGTCGAGCATCGCGGTCGGGTGGTTCTGATCCGGGTCGAGCGCCGAGTGAAAGTCTCCGTGCGCGCACGATCGCGGGGTCGTTCCGTCGGGGTTCGAGAAGATCCCGTCGAGGTTGAAGCCCGCGTAGGCGGTGCGTCCGACGGGCTCGATCGTGAGGCGATCGAGCGCAAAGTAGAGCACGCGACCCGTCTCGGGACCGGCGTCCTCTTCGACGTCGGGGCCGCTCTCGATCGTGGGGCGATCCGCGCCGGTATCCACGCCGGTGTCCACACCGGTGTCCACGCCCGTGTCCTCGGGCGTCGCGTCCATCGACGAGGGGACGTCGACCCCCGCGTCCGTGGTCGTGTCCGGGGCCGAGTCGCGCGGGACGCCGGAGTCGGCCGGCGGGAGGTTCTGGCTTCCGCAGCCCGCGGCGAGCGCGGCGCAGAGCGGAAAGGCTAGTTGAATTCGTGTGCGTACACTCATAGCGCCCACGATCATAGCAGCGTTGTCGCTGGCCGAGGGGCCGTGGCGCGGGGTGAACTCCGAAGACCTCGCGGGTGTTGGAGTGACGCCTTCGCGGGGTACACTGCACGCGAAAATGCGGATGCGATCGACGCCACTCGAGCTCGGGATTGCGTGCTGCGCGGCGCTGTTGGCGGCCACGGGCTGCGGCGGTCCGATGTCGGGACCGGACGCGACGAGCGACGCGACGAGCGGCCCTGATGCGCCCGGAGCGGATGTCTTTGTCGACAGCGCGCCGGACGTCGTCGAGCAGGACAACGTCGTCGCAGACGCGGTTGTCGAGGACGCCGCGGCGGCGGACAGCGGCGCGTGCCCGGCGGGGCTCGGCGCGCGCTGGGCGTGCGAAGGAACGACGGGACGCGCGCGGTGCGTCGGCGGCGCGGTCGAGCGGGTCCCTTGCGCGTACGGGTGCGCCGATCGCGCGGGCGGCGACGCGGTGTGCTCGTGTGGAACGATGAGCAATTTCACTGTGTGGAATTGCTTGCCGAGCGGCGACCTCGGCCGATGTTCGTCCGGCGCGTGGCTCGAGCAGTCGTGCATGGGGCGGGGGTGCGTCGCGATGCCCGCGGGCGTCGACGACGTGTGCCGCGCGCCGTCGACGACGAGCTCGCTGCAGATGGTGCTCGATCGATTGGGGCCGACGTGCGCGGCGATTTCGAACGGGACGCGCTGCGCGATCGCCGTGCGAGACCTCGCGACCGGAGAGCGCGCGAGCTACCGAGGCGCCGAGCGATTTCAGAGCGCGAGCTCGGCGAAGGCGATCTGGGTCGCGGCGGCGGTGCTCGACCGAGGGACGGCGGCGGTCGAGCCCCTCGCGACGCCAGTGTTTCGGGACTCGAGCAACGACGCTGCGGGATCGGTGATCGACCTGCTCTCGTCGCCCGATCGGGTCAACGCGTTCTATCGCGGTGAAGCGGGCATGACGAACAGCTCGCTCTGCCGATGGAACACCGGCGGTCGCACGCGACAGCCTTCCAACTGCGTCCCGTGGTCGGGCGCGTCGAATTACTTCACGGCGGACGACGCGACGGAGTTTCTCTCGCGCCTCGGTCAGGGCCGCATCTTCGGCGAGCCGAGGCTCAGCGTGATGTTGCGTTGGATGACGCTCTCGCCGCGCACGGGCAGCCCTGGAGGCGTTCTCGGCACGCAGCTGCCCGCGGCGGCGCGCGCGACGATGCAGCACAAAGCAGGGTGGATTCCGGATCTCGGCAACCACAACGACATCGGCCTCGTCGAGTACGCGCCGGGGCGCTTCTACGCTGTGTCGATCCTCGCGACGGGGACCGCGTCGAACTTCTGGCTCAGGCAATCACCGTGGATCGAGTACGCCTCGTGCGTGATCTTTCACGGCGTCACGCGCGGCGTGACCGATCCGTTTACCGCCTGCAGGAGGCCCTGAACCGCCGCCGCTGTCGCCGACACAAGGCGTCGCGGTACCGTCGCGCATGCTCGTGGACGTCGTGTCGGAGGTCGCGTGCCGTCGCTGCGGTGAACTCATCGCGGCGGGCGAGGCCGCGGTGAGCCGTTTCTCGCTCGATCTCGCGCTGATTCCTCGGATGTTCTACCACCCGCGGTGCCTGCTCGACGTCGATCCGTTGATGCTGCGGTTCTCGCTGGATCCGAGCACCGAGGGGACCACGAGCCCGGGGCTCGAAGCGATCACGGGCGCGGTTCGTATCGTGAGGAGCTCGCGGGTCTACTTCGAAGGCCGCGACGAGCTCTTCGCAGCAGTGAAGCAGCGAGTCCAGCAGATCGAGCGGATCGAAAAGGAGGCCTCCGAGCAACGCCGCCGAAAGGTGGTCGAGGGCGGAAAGAAAATCCGTCGCAAAGCCGAGATCGCCGTCGACCATCGAGGCCGGCCTCGGGTCGGCGTGCTCGTCGCGTACGCAGGCCGCGATGCGCTCGGCGGCGCGGTTCGCGAAGAGACGGTTCTGCCAGACAAAACGCTGCGCTCTTCGCTGCGAGAGTACGCCTTCATCGAGCCCACGAAGTACGCGCCCCTCGCGCTTCCGTGGCAGCCCAACATCGGAGCGCTCTTCGTCGCGATGGCCGGCGCCAAGCTCACGCACCACGCGCTGCAGCGGATGCTCACGTGGGCTTCGTACGAGCTCCCGAACCCGGTGCTCTGGATCATCGGCCCGAGCGCGACGGAGCGCGACGCGACCGAACAGAAGCTCCGCGCGTTGCTCGACGAGGCGGGCTTCGTCGGCGACGAGGCGCGCTCGGTGTGCACCGAAGCGTTCGACGAGAGCGCGGCGGCCGCGGTCGGTGTCGTGCTCGACGAGGCGCTCTCGATCGAGATGCCGGACACCGTGATGGTCGATCCGCGTGAAAAATTGCTGGCAATGCTCGAGGACGTCGTGCGCGAGAAGCGCGCTGGCGGCTACGCGCGAGCGCTCGGGCTCGTGACCAAACGCCTTAGGGGAATGTCCCCAGAGATGAAGGCGCGCGCCGCGGATTGCGCGATCGCCTGCCTCGGTGACAAAGCGGCGTTTTCGAGCGCGATGGAGCTGCTCGTGTCGCAGCCGCACCGGCGCGGGGTGCCGGAGCTTCGCGCGGCGCTGAGCGGTTTGTTGCAAGGGAGCAAGGTGGTCACGAAGGACGCCACCGCCGTGTGGGACCTGCTCGCCGCGTGGGGGGACGAGGGGCGTTTCGCGGTGTTGGCGGACCTCGTCGTGCGCGAGGCCAAGCCCTCGGGCCGAACGCCGACGCTGCTCGAGTGGTTGAGCGCGTGCGTGGATCCCGCGGTGGGAGAGCGACTGTCGGCCTTCGCCGAGACGCTCGTCGAGGCGGATCCTCGTCGCGCGAAGGTGCTCGCGATCGTCGCGAGGATCGCGCGGTCGAAGCCCGAGAGCCCGCCGAAGCCCGCCAAGAAGAAGAGCGCTCGGTGACGCGACGACGCGCTCGACGGCGCGCTATAGTGACCCTAACGACCGTGACCGCTGCCATGGATACCGTCGAGACCACCCCGCGTCCCTCGCCAGCGCACTGGCACTGCGAGCCGTGCGCGCGGTGGGTTGTTCCGAACAAGCCGCATTGGAAGTGGCGCGCCGCCGAGATCGCGTTCTGGGGCTCGCTGCCGATCGCGATCTTCGTGCTGAAGGGCTTCGGGATGATCGCGATCCCGTTCATCTTGTTCTTCACGGGCGCGCTCGCGGGGCCGCTTCGCGAGCAGGCTGGGGCCGACGCGCGCTGCCCGCACTGCAACAAGTACATCTTTCCGCCGACGGGGACGTGATCCCCGCTGCTGCGTAGCGGTGTAGGCTCGCGGGGGTCGTGCGGTTTGCTATCGCGGCATTGTTTGGCTCGATCGCGCTCGCGTCGTGCACGTTCGAGCCGACGCAGGTGGTCGTCACGGTGGACACGGACCTGCCCCCGAGCGTCGCGGCGAGCATGCATTTTTGTGTGTCGCCGGCGGTCGGCGGCTCGCCTTCGTGTACAGAGATCATCCGCGGCTCGCGCAGGCCGGACGGCGGCCTCGCGACGCTTCCGGGGTCGTTTACGGTGCGGCCCCGGGATGGCGCGGGGCGCGACGACGACGTCTCGGTGCTCGTCGAGCTGCGGCCGCTCGACCTGACGCGCGCGGCGCTTCGACGGACGCTTCGGTTTCGGTTCGTTCCGCGGCGGTCGTTGCAGACGAGGGTGTTCTTGTCGGCGCGGTGCGCGACGAGCACGACGGGCTGCACGCGCGTCGCGCCAGCGCAGTGCACGGTGACGCAGCGCTGCGAAGAGCAAGGGCTCACCTGCGGTGACGAAGGCGTGTGCGTCCGGCCCGAGTCCGAGCTCGTCCCGTTCGATCCGCGGTTGATCGGCAGCGAGCTCGACGCCGGAAGACGCGACGCGACGAGCGACGCAGGCGTGGCGATGGACAGCGCGTTCGACGCGGACGCAACGGACGCGACGCCGCTCGATGCGCCGAGCGACACGCGCGGTGACACGGGCGTCGATACGGGCGTCGACAGCGGGACGTGCATGGCGAGCGGCGCGTGCACGCCAGCGCCCTGTCAAAACGGCGAGCGTCGTTGCGTCTCGGGCGCTCCGATGTGCGTCGCGACAGGGTTCGTCTCGGCCGGCGCGAGCTGCGGCGCGGGAATGGTCTGCAACGGGATGGGCGCGTGCATCACGTGCACGAGCGGCGCGGCGTGCGCGCCGAGCGATCCGTGCCGAAGCGGGCAGATTTCCTGCGCGGGAGGCACCGCGACGTGCACCGCGACGGGGCCCGCCCCCGCGGGGACACCGTGCGGTCCCGCGAGCGTGTGCAGCCCATCGGGCACGTGTGTTCCGTGCAACGCAGGCGCGTCGTGCGTGCCGATGGCCGGCGGGCCGTGCGCGCGCGGGACGATCGCGTGCAGCTCGGGCGCGCCGGTGTGCGTAGGCGGTGGAACCGCGCCGGTCGACACCCCGTGCCCCGGCGGAATCTGCAACGCGTCGGGGACGTGCGTTCCGTGCGTCGACGGCGCGAGCTGCGCGGCGACGAGCATGTGTCGCGTCGGGCGAATTCGCTGCGCGTTGGGCATGGCGATCTGCGACCAGACCCTCGCGCCGACCGGCACGATGTGCGACGACTCGAACGCGTGCACCGCGCCCGACGCGTGCGATAGCTCCGGCGCGTGTCGCGGCTCCGCGATCACGACCACGGAGCGTCGCTACACGAATCCAGCGGCGAACAGCGGCGAGGGCGTCTGCGTGCTCGAGCGGTACTATTGCTCGATGAGCGGCGTGATTCCCATGGCGCCGCCGGGCGGATACTACGGCGGAACGGGCGGCTCGGACTGCTCGTTTCACGCGTGCGTCGGCGCGATGTGCCAGGTGAATTTCTGCAAGTCGTGCAACTTCGATTGCGCGGCCAACTGTCCGTGAGAGCGAGTGACCATGAAATCAAGTTCCCCGTGGTTTGTGCTCTTCGCCGCTGCCTCCGTCGCCTCGTGCGAGGGCGAGCTCGTGGCGCGCCCCGACGCAACCGCCGACGTCGTGCGCAGCGACGGAGCGATCATGGACGCCGCATCGGACGGCGGAATGGACGCCACGATCATGGATGTCCCGAGCGCCGACGCGCCCAGCGCAGACGCGAGCTGCTCGCTGCCGGCGCCGGTCGCGCAGCCGCCCGCGGCGCTCCCGAGTCGCTTGTCGGTCGTCGAGAGCCTCGCGGCCGAGCGGCCCGATTGGCTCGAAGCGTCGTGTCCTTCGCAGGGCGGAGACCGCAGATTTCTCTTCGAGCTCGTGCGCCGACTGCGCGAGAGCGACCCGCGGTGGGGTCTCGACCGACGCACCGGCGCGCTCTCGGACGACATCATCACGTACTTCTATGGGACGGGCTGTCCCGAGGGCAGTCGCGAAGCGTACATGGTCGACGTGATCGGTCGGCTCTGTCCGCGGCCGGGGGTCGATCCGCCCGCGGTTCCCGTGTGGATCGATCGCAGCGGTGAAGGCCCCGTGTGGACGTTGATGGGATTTGCGCCAGGGTCGCTGCCCGACGCGTCGACGCCGCCCGACGTCACGAGCCCGCCGACGGACACGGGCGTCTCGACGGTCGCGCTGCCCAACGGCGCGCCCGTCGTGGAGGCCGTGGCGCGCGAGCGCCCCGAGCTCTTGCGAAACTCCTGCGTCGACACCGGCGGAAACAACGAGTTTCTGTTCGAGGTCGTCCGACGGCTGCGGCGCATGGACCCGCGATGGGGCCTCAATTGGAAGCGCGGTCGCGTCGGCGACATGTCGCAAGACGTCGTGGACTACTACCGCGGCCCCGCTGGCGGAACGATGGAAGGCAGCACCGACGTCCACATCGTCGACATCATCGGCGGGCACTGCGGCGGCTCGCCGAGCCCTGCGTGGATCGACGTGACCGCGGCGACCGCCATGGGCGGGACGATCGGTCGCTGGACGTTGGCTGGGCGAACGGACCTCTGATCACCGTCGTACAATGCGCGCGGTGATGCAAGGCGACGACGCGATCGAGGCGCTCGCAGAGCGAGCTCGCAACCTGCGGTGGCTCTCGGCGGACAGCGCTGCGGCGCGGCTCGATGAAGAGGCACAACAATTCATCCGAGATCGCGTCGACGAGCATCACGAGGCGCTCGCCCGAAGCGGGGCGGCAGAGAGCGTCGCGCCTCCGTTGCGGATCGAGCGATCGCTCTACACCGCGCGCTTCGCGTGCGGATACTTCGGCGATGACATGATGCGATTCGGGCAGGGAGTCCCCGCCCCCTCCGAGCGAGCGACGCACTGGGCGAGGAGCCTCGACGCGCTTCGGCAACAAGTCGTTCGCGTCGCCCGCGCGCGGCTCGGGAGCGCTCGATGCGCGGCCGCCATCCAGACCGTTCGCGTCGCGCTGCAGGGGCGCGAAGGCGACGCCGCGCGCGCCGACGAGTCGCTGCTCGATCGGATGCGAAGCCACATCTATCGCGGGCGGGCTCCGTTGACGCCGCTGGCCACCGCGGGCGAGCTCTTCGACCTCGAGGCGCTCTGCGCGGCGCTCGGCGACGACGCGCCGGCCTCACCGTGGCGGCCTATCTTGAATTTGTGGGAGCGCGGCCTCGCGCCCCTCGCGTCGCTCGACGGCGAGCTGATGGTGTACGTCCCGGTGTACGTCGACGGCGCGCTCGTCGGAGATCCGACGCCCGACGAGCCGCTGCACGCGCTCGATCCCCGGCGCGGCCGGGCCAACGCCGACGCTTCGCTGCGCGCGTCTCGCGCGTACTTTCAAGAAGGCTATCGATTCATGCCGCGCGAGTGGCGCGAACCCGATCGCCGCACGCTCTGGGCGATCGTCCATCGCTTCGCGCGTCACGGGTTCGCGCCCCTGCCGCGCATGATGCTCTTCCGCGTCGACACGACTCCGACCTTCGTCGCGACGAACACTCCAGCGCTCGCGCTGTCGACGTACGTCCCGCGCGCGCCTTCGTCGGCGATCGACGCGAGCGCCTTCGACCTATGGGCGGACGCGCGAGACGACGACGAGTCGCTCATCGCGCGCGCGACGCCCGAGGGGCTCGCGCAGGGGTTCGCGGGATTCTGGGATGGCTGACCGCGGCTCGATCATCGCTGCGATCTTCGTCGCGTGCGCGCTCTCGACCTGCGCGCGAACGCGTACGGTCGCGTTGAGCTACGGCCCCCCGTCGAACTACAGCGGGCTCGACTGCGTCGAGGACGCGACGAATCGAACGCCGCTCGTCTCGCGGGCCGTGACCAACGGCGCGGTGACGTTCGTCGTGGATTTCTTCGATGTCCCCGCCAACATCAACGCGACCGGCGAGGTGCTCTTGCGCGCGTGCGGAGGAGGGCGATGTACGCCCATCGCGCGTCGTCGAAGCACCATCGAAATCCGCGGCGCGGATCTCGGTCTCGGCCCCAACGTGTCCGGGCCCGACGTCGTTCGCGCGGTCTCTCGCGCGCTCGCCACCACGCCAGTCACGCGAAACGCCCCGGATGGAACCGTGATCCTCCGCGTCGTCGCGACCACCCAGCCCGCGTCGGAGCTCGACGCGCTCGACGGCTCGGGGCGGTACGCGAGCTTCGTCCCGTCGAAGCTCGTCGGCTGCTCGATCACCCCGCCCGTGGACTTCGATAGCACTGAATCGCCGGTGTTTCTCTCGCTTCCGATCTTCGGCGACCCGTGCGAGCTCGCGCAGGTGGCGCTGTGCGCAGGGGCGCGATGAAGCAACCAATCGCGCGCTTCGCCGCGGTCTCGGCGCTCGTCGCGGGCTGTGCGCAACGTCCGCCCTCCGCGCCGGTCTCGGTGGCCGTGTACGTCTCGGGTGACGAAGCGCTCGCAGCGCGCTGGCCTCGAACGCTCACTGCGCGATTGGCCCCGACGATCGCGCTTCGTCGCGCAGAGCTCGCGGCGCCCTCGGCCTCGACGACGCCAGCCACCGCCGCGGCGATCGCCGCGATCGCGAGGGCGGCCCCGTTGTTCGCGAGCGCCGAGTTCGCGCAGTGTTCGCACGCGTTCGACGCGGTCTCGGTCGACGACGTGCTCGCCGAGGGGAGGCGCGACCTCGCCGCGCGCGCGCTGCTGTGGTCCGTGGCCTGCGCGCTGGCGGACGAACGCCCGGAGGACGCTCGTCGCTTCGCGGATCGGCTCGCGTCGCTCGAGCTCGAGGTTCCCTCGGTCGTCACGAGGCCCGACGTCGAGTCGCTCGTGTCCGACGCGCTCGCGCGCGCCGCGTCGCGGCCGCGGGTGTCCGTGTCGATCCGCTCGGTCGATGGCGCGGCGCTTGCGATCGACGGCCGCGCAGCGGCGTGCCGCGCGCCGTGTCGGGTGGACTTGATTTCTGGTGTGCACGTTGTCGTCGCGCGCGCCGAGCGATTCGAGCCGCGAACGCAGAGCGTCACGGTGACCGATCGACCCGCGTCGCTCGTGATCGACCTGGCTCCTGCGAGCGCGAGCCGCGCGAGCGAGCAGTGGGCCGCGCGCGGGCGCGAAGGCGCTCCGCAGGACTCGTCGGCGTCGATGGCGCTCCTCTCGATCGCGGCGTCCGCGCCGCGGGTGGCGCTCGTGCGCTCCGAGCGCGAGCCTCGTTCGACGCGACTGCACGCCGCGCTCGTCGTGGATGGAACGGTCGCGTCGCGCGCAGAGCTCAGGCCCGCGGGCGCTGCGTCGGACGACGATGGCGCGGCGCTCTTGCGCGAGCTGCTCATCCGTGGACGCGTTCTCGAGCCCGCGAGGCCCGTGTACCTGTCGCCTTGGTTCTGGATCGGGATCGGCGCGGCCGCCGCGACCGGCGTGGGCGTGACGGCGTGGGTATTTTCGAGGCCGATCGAGACGACGATCGTCTTCGACGGGCGCTGAGCCCTACGCGCCTCGGCCGACTTGGTGGCGCGCGAGCAAGTCGCTCACGTAGCCGCGGTCGAGGCCCGCGAGTCGAGCGGCTTGCGAGACGTTTCCACCGGCGCGCTGGATGAGCGCTTCGATGTACGCGCGCTCGAAGCGCTGGAGCACTGACGCGCGAGCGTCTTTGTATTTGGGGAGCGCCGCGTCGCTCGCAGGGGCGCTCCACACGGGCTCTTCTCGCGCGGGCTCGTTGGTCTCGAGCGCGCGTCGCGCGTCGCCGAACGCGACGGTCGCCTCGATCACGTTGCGCAGTTCGCGGACGTTTCCAGGCCAGCGGTGCGCGCTCATCGACGCGAGCACCTCGGGAGAGAAGAGCTCGGACAGCGGCGCTGTGTAGCCCATCACGCGCAAGAAGTGCTCGACCAGCGCAGGGACGTCCTCGGCGCGCTCTCGAAGCGGCGGCAACGCGAGCGTGACGACCGCGACGCGGTAGTAGAGATCGAGCCGAAATGAGCCGTCGTTGACGCTCGCGCGTAGATCGCGGTTCGTCGCGCACACGACGCGAACGTCGACCTCGGTGTCCGCCCGCCCGCCGAGCCTCCGAACGCGCCGTCGCTCGAGCGCGCCGAGCAGCGCGGGCTGGAGCTGCGCGGGCAGCTCGCCGATTTCGTCGAGAAACAGCGTCCCTCCGCGCGCTCTCTCGAACGCGCCGATGTGCTGCCGATCCGCGCCGGTAAACGCGCCCTTCTCGTGGCCGAACAGCTCGCTCGCGACAAGCGTCGGGACGAGCGCCGCGCAATCGACGACGACGAACGGCGCCGCGCTCCTCGGCGACAAGCGATGCAGGGCCTCGGCGACGAGCTCTTTTCCCGTGCCGCTCTCGCCGGTGACGAGGACGCTCGCGGTCGAAGCGCTCACGCGCTGGAGCTGCTCCATGATCGCGCGCATCGCCGTCGATCGCCCGACGAGCCCGGCGAGCGATTCGCCCGCGTAGAGCGAGACGCGCGAAGGGCTGTCGTTCGAGAGCTCGATCGTGCTCTGGCCCACGCGTACGACGGTGCCGGGCGCGATGATCGCGTCGTGGACGCGCACGGGGCCGACGAAGGTTCCGTTGGTCGAACGGAGGTCCACGATGCGCGCGCCGCCCGGGACCGGCGTCAACTCGCAGTGAAATCGCGAGACGGTCGGGTCCTTGAGCTCGAGCGTGTTTCGCTTCGCGGTCCCGACGGTGAGCGTCTGGTCCGACGCCGTTGTCGTCGCGCCTTTGTCCGGTCCCTCGAGCACGACGAGGCGCAGCGATGGATGCGCGTCACTCTCGCGGCGAATCTGCCTCGTCGATGGGTCACTGTGGTCGCTGGAGTCGTCGCGAGGCTTCATCGTGCGCTCTCCCAAGAGGTCAATCGACGATACATTCGATGCGCGGCGCGGTGAGCATTCAACTTCCGATCGACTACGGGCCCTATTCGCTCTTGCGAAAGCTCGGGGCCGGTGGAATGGCCGAGGTGTTCGAGGCCGTCCGCCGCGACGGAGCGGGTCCGCGCGTCGCGCTCAAGCGCGTGCTGCCCGCGAACGCGAAGGACGCCGACTACGTCCGCATGTTCGCAGACGAGATCCGCATCGCGTCGCGGATCCGCGACGAACACGTGCTCGCGGTGGTCGACGCGTGCGCCGAGCCTCCGGCCCAGTACCTCGCGCTCGAGCTCGTCGACGGCGTCGACGCAGCGGCGCTCCAGCGGCTCGCGCGCGACGGAGAGCTCACGCTCACGCAGGGCGCGATCGCGTACCTCGGCGCGTGCGTCGCGCGCGGACTGTTCGCTGCGCACAGCGCCGTCGACGAGCGCGGCGAACGGCTCGGCGTCGTGCACCGCGACGTCTCGCCGGGAAACGTGTTCGTGTCGCGCGACGGCGCCGTGAAGCTCGGAGACTTCGGCGTGGCGTTCGCGCGCGATCGCGCGGCTCGTACGAGCACGGGCGTGGTCAAGGGCAAGGTCTCGTTCATGGCGCCCGAGCAGCTCGCGGGGGTCGCGGTCGACGCGCGGGCAGACGTGTTTTCGCTCGGGTGCGCGCTGCACGCGATCGCCGTCGGCGCGTCGCCCTTCAACAGCATGGAGCAGCTCTCGGCGCTGTTGCGGGGAGAGTCCCTCGCGCTCTCGGACGCGCTCCCCGAGGAGCTTCGCGCCGTCATCGCGACCGCGCTCTCGGCGCTTCCGTCGCAGCGATTCGACACGGCGCTCGCGATGGCCGACGCGCTCGACGCGCTCGTGTTCGACGCCGAAGGCGCGCGTCGCGAGCTCGCTGGGGCCGTCGCGTCCCTCGCCAGTCGCGAGCCCGCGCGGCCGCGGTTCGACGAGCTCTGGTCCCTCGAAGACCCTGGCGCTGCCGACGAGTCGCCTCCCACGGTTCGCGCGCATCGTGCGCCCTCGCCACCCGAGCGCTCCGCCCCCGCTCCACAGCGGTCTCGCGTCGCAGCGTTGTCGACCGGAGCGCTCGTGCTCACCGCGCTCGTCGGAGGGGCGTTCGCCCTGCGCGCTCGAACGAGTTCGCCCGATGCGATTCGCGCCGCCACCACGACGAACGCTGCGCCGAGCGACGTCGTGACGAGCGTCGAAGACGTCGCCGTTCGGCCCGTCGACGACGCGGCGACGACCGTGGACGCGGCGAGTTCTATCCGTGCTTTGCCAATGGATTTGCAGGACGCCGAGCGACCGCAGCACACGCGCATCGCGCCGCGCGCGACCCCGTCGAGCTCGCGCGACGCGAGCGCTCCTTCGAGGGGCGTCGAGGTCGCGCACGAGGCCGTGGCCTGGATTCGAGTCGGGTTCGACGGCGCCTCGGCGAGCGACGTGTCGGGCGCGCGCGTCGTCGTGGACGGCGTGGATCGCGGCTGGGCTCCCGCGCGCGTCTCGGTGTCCGTCGGAGATCACCGCGTCGTGGTGCGGGCGAGCGACGGGCGCACGCTCTTCGAAGAGCGCGTCGCGGTTGGCGAAGAGCACACGCGGTTGTCGCCGCGCGCGGTGATCGTGCGTGTTCCGTAGCGGGCTCAACGTTGGGTGACGTAGCCGTACACGAGGCACATCTCGTCGGACGTCCCTTCGCCCCAGGTCGTCACTTCGTTCTTGCTGCTCGTGTCGAAGCTGCATCGAACGTCGAGGGTCTCGCCCGCGGCGAGGTCGAGCGGCGATTGGTAGAAGAACATCCGCTGCCAATGAAAGTTCCAGTGGTGGAGGTCCATCGCGCAGCGATTTTGCGAGCGGATCGACAGTTGGGCGTCGGTTCCGAGCGTGTGCATGTGCGGCGCGACGCCCCACAGCCGCGTCGGTCCGAGCGCCGCAGGAATCGATCGCGAGCCCTGCCCGGTGGCGTTGGTCATCCTCGGCGGCAGCCGTAGTCCCGCTGCAGACGTCGCCACCATCCGCGCCTCGCGTTCGACGGTCGTCGCGAGCGTGAGCGCGACGCGCGTGCGATCAGGAAAGCTCCCTTGCTGCATGTTGTAGTGCATCTGCAGCACGAGCTTTCGCCCGCCCGTGATGCGCAGCCCGGTCCCCGCTGGGTACGTCGTGGCCGGTGCGCCAGGAGCCCACAAGACGACAGGGTACGCGGGCGCGGACGGACCGCCGGGGCAGTCGTAGCCCGCACGCGCGTCGCGCGCGTCGAGGTCCGTCACGGTCTGCTGCGCCGCGGCGGTCTCGAGCGCATACACGATCGCGTGGTGAACGACCCGCGCGTCGCCCGCTTCGACTTGAAAACCTGTGACGAACCGATCGTCGCTCGTCGGCGCGTCGACCACGAAGCACCGAAGCTCGTCCATCCGCGTCGCGTCCGGGACGAACTCGACTCCCATGTCCACGCGCGCGTCGACCCGCGCGAGGCCCGGTTGGGTGGGCGGCAGCATCGGCGTTCGCGACGGGTCTCCTTCGGGCGCCCCCTGATCCGCCCACGCCCTGACCGTTGCGATCTGTGTGTCCGTGAGCCAGTCGCTCGAGTGAGGCTCGAAGAGATTGCACGCTCCGCTGTTGTCGACGAGCGTCGGGGGCATCGTTCGCGCGGCGGTGGACGACGCCAGTGAGCGCGCTCGGTCGCGCGCGAGTTCGTAGCGCTCGAGCGAAAACGGCGCGATTCCCCCGGCGCGGTGGCAAGACGCGCAGTGCTGAAACACGATCGGCGCGACGTGCTCGCTCCACGTGACAGCCGCGGGGGTCGCCCCGTCCGAAGCGCTCGCGTCCGAGCCTCCGTCCGTCTGCGTCGACGGCGGCAGTGGCGCACACGCGCTGATGGTGAGGGCTGCGAACAACAGTGCGGTCTCGCGATGGGGCATACCGCTGGGTGTCTGCAACGCCGGGGCCGCGCCGCGCGATTCGCTGATCGCTAGTGAATTTGCAGGGCGAAGTGATCTTGTGCGGGAGCCTCGTCCGCGCGATCGCCGACGGCTCACCCCAGCACCTGGGGACTCGAGTCCGCAGGTGTGCGCAAACGTCGGCGGCTTCATCGCGGTGAAGAAAATCTTTGCGCGCACGCAACGGCGCGGAGGGCGGTCCGGAGAAGGGGCGTCGCGAGGTCACCGCCATGGGACGCGACGATCACTTTCTCTCGAGGCTCTACCGATTCGATCAAGAACACGCAGCGCTGGCCGTCGAGCTCTACCGACGCCCGGTGATCATTCAGCGGGCAATCTTGCTGGCGCGCCCCACCATCGTGGCGGGTCGCGTCGTGCTGGCGCTCGATGACACCGAGCTCGGACCGCGCATCATCGCGACAGACGACGGCCACTTCGTGACGTGCCTCGGGCAGGGGATGGCCAACGGTCCGTGGTCGATCATCGAGCGCTCGGTGCTCGACATCGCTCGCGAAGAACACTGGATCGGCGAGCTCGATGAAGTGGCTCGCTCGAGCGCTTCGCACCGCGAGTGGGCCACGACGTTGACCGAGCTCGAGCACGCAGGCCGCGGGTTGTCTCGCGAGACGTTCGATCGGCTGGTGCGCTTCGCGGGAACGGAGCCGGTCGCGATGGCGGCGGTGATGCAGCGGCAGGCGGATCGTTGGTTGGCGGGCGTCGAGTATCTGGCGAGGCGGCCCGAGGACTATGTCGTTCCGACGAAGGTCTCGATCGAACTTTGGAGCGCTGCGTGGGCGACGGTGCACTTGTCCGCGGTGGTTCAGTTCGCGGGAGAGTGGAGGACGCGCTGGGAGTTCGGCGAAGCGATCACCGCGACGGTAGGCGACGAACTGGGAAAATTTCGTGCGCGAAAGGAGCGCGAATCGACGCGCGAGAGCGAGCTGGCCATCGTCGTCGGCTGGGCGCGGCGCAACGGACAAGACCTGCGTCAGCGACGATTGACGCGGGCCGAAGGCAACGAGCGATGCCCCTGTGGAAGCGGCCGTCGTCGTCGAAAGTGCTGCGATCGAGTGGCCGCTGGCAGCGACAGCGAAGACGACGGGGGAGTCGCGATGGTGGGTTGAGCGCGCGTCGAATCGTCGGTCACTCGTGTATCGTCTCCGTGGGCGCTGCGGCGACGCTGGTTGTTCGTCGCGCGCGCTGAAGGAAGGACGCGCATGCGCTCGACGATCGTTTCGGTGGGATCTCTCGCGTTGCTGTGGTCGCTCGTTGGGTGCTCGGGCGAACCCACGCCGACACCGCAAGACGGCGCACTCAACGACGTCACTGCGGATCGATCGTCCGTGACTGGCGATGCGGGCGACGGTGGATCCTCTGGCGACGCAGCGACGAACGACGCGAGCGCGCCCGACGTCGTCGACGCTGGGCCTGTTCGTCCGTGCGCAGACAACCTCGATTGCGACGATCAAGAGGGCTGCACGATCGACACGTGCACGCCGCGCGGCGTGTGCTCGTACGTGGTCGACACCTCGTGCAACTCCGTGCGAACGGGCGGCTCGGGTCGACCGTTTGCGGACGAAGGCCAACAAGGCGTCGCGTACGACCCGCCCTCGATGGGCTTGATCGTCCGCGCAGAGTCGCGCCGCGCGGACTATCTCTGGGTGCCCAACACCAACGAGAGCACGCTCTCGAAGTGGGACGCGACGACGGGGCGCGAGATCGCGCGTTATCGCGTGGGGCTCCCTTCTGGGGAGTGCCGCGGGATGTGCTGCCACGTGGACAACTGCAACATGCCGTCGCGCGTCGTGGTCGACGGGTTCGGCGACGCGTACATCGCCAACCGTGGTTTCGCGATGCAAGGGACGGTCACCAAGATCGCCGCGGATCGCAGGGACTGCGTCGATCGCAACGGCAACGGGATGATCGACACGAGCTCGAGCCCGATGGACGTCCGTCCGTTCGATCAAGACGAGTGCGTCTTGTGGACGTCCAACGTGGGTCCCGTCAACGCGGTGCTGCGCTCGATCGCCATCGATCGCGGCGACGAGATGACGCCGCAGGGCTACGCGTGGGTCGGCGCGTGCGGCTCCGCGGGGCCCGGATTGTGGAAGCTCAATCCGCGGACGGGCGCGGTGATCACGATGGTCCCCGATCACGATCGATGCGCGTACGGCGCCGTCGTCACGCCGGATGGAACGCTCTGGGAGCACTCGCCGCACCAGAGCGTGACGGCGGTGAACACCGTGACGGCGCGCATTCGCGAGCACGTTCCGCTTCCGCCGCGCGAGGCGCTCGGCGGTCGACGATGCGGGACCGACCCGATGTCGCCGACGACGTCGTACAGCTACGGAATCACCACGGACGCTCGCGGCCGCATCTGGCTGTCGGGCTGGATCTGCGCGGACTCGCTCGGATACGATCCGATGACGCGCACGTGGACGCGCGTCGATCTGTCCGCGGCCGCGGGCTACGCAGGCCCGGCGGTTCGTCAGTACAACGGCCTCGGGATCACCGTCGATTCGTCGAACCGAGTGTGGATCCCCGTCGTTCGCGCCGACGGAAACACCGTGATGGCGAGCTGGAACGCCGACGCGTTCGTCTCGAACGGCGTCGTGCCCGCCGCTGCGGTGACTGTGCGAGATCCCGGCCGACCGTTTACGAGTCCGACCGCGATCGGCGCCGATCGCGCGGGACAGATCTGGGTGGCCACCTCGGGCGATCCGTCGCCGCTGCTTCGCTTCAACCCCATGACGGGCGCGAGCGACTCGCTCACGGGACCCAATCGCGTCTATACCTACACGGACTTCACGGGCGCGGTTCGACGGCTCGTGATCGGCAGCGGGACGTACAGCGAGGACTACGAGACGTGCGAAGGCGGGACGTACGGAGAGCTCTATTGGAGCTCGGAGACGCCCGCGGGAACGACGCTCAGCTTCGCGATTCAGCTCGCGAACTCGCGAGGGGCCCTGCCGACGGCGCCGTTCATCGCGCTCGGGCAGGCGCCCCGCGATCGATCGCCGATCAACATCGCGGACAAGCTCCGCGCCGCGGGCGTGACGAACCTCGGGCGGTTCGCGAGAATCACGGTGACGTTCAACCCGGTGAGCGTTCCGATGGTGGCGACGCCGATCCTGCGTTCGCTGTCGTTTACGTGGCGCTGCGGCGGTGTCGGCTGACGCGCCATTCGAAAATAAGCACAATCATTCAAGTGACGCGCCGTCGCACTGGCCTCCATGACTGCGACGGACGCGGCAGGGAGAGCATCGATGCTGCACGGACTGATGATGACGCGACCGCTCTTGATCTCGGGGATCCTGCGCTTCGCTGAGCGAGCGCACGGCAATCGAGAGATCGTCTCGCGTCGCGCCGAGGACCTCGCGATTCATCGCTACACCTATCGCGAGCTCGGGGTGCGTGCGCGCAAGCTCGCCAAGGCGCTGCTCGCGCTCGGGATCAAGCCCGGCGACCGCGTCGCCACCATCGCGTGGAACGGCTATCGCCACCTCGAGCTCTACTACGCTGTCTCGGGCATCGGCGCGGTCCTCCACACGATCAACCCGCGGCTGCACCCGACGCAGATTGCGTGGATCATGAACCACGCAGAGGACAAGGCGCTCTTCGTGGACACGACGTTCGCGAAGCTCCTCGCGGGCGTCGCGCCGCACGTCGCGTCGCTCGCGCACAAGGTGGTCCTGTGCGGCCGCGAGCACATGCCCGCGGAGACGCCGGACGCCACGTGTTACGAAGAGCTCGTCGCGGCGCAAGCGGACGACGCGTTCGAGTGGCCCGAGTTCGACGAGAACACCGCGAGCTGCCTCTGTTACACCTCAGGAACTACTGGAAATCCTCGGGGCGTTCTCTATTCGCACCGCTCGACGGTGCTCCACGCGTACGCCTCGTCGCTGCCCGACGTCATGGGCATTCGCGCGGTGGACGCGATCTTGCCGGTCGTTCCGATGTTTCACGTCAACGCGTGGGGCCTGCCGTACTCGGCGCTCATCAACGGCGCGAAGATCGTGTTTCCGGGGCCGGCGCTCGACGGAAAGAGCGTGTACGAGCTGATGGAGAGCGAGCGCGTGACGTTCAGCGCGGGCGTTCCGACGGTGTGGTTGGGGCTGCTCGCGCACGTCGAGCAGAACAAGCTGCGCTTCACGACGCTGAAGCGCTGCGTGATCGGCGGGAGCGCCGCGCCTGTCGCGCTGCAGCAGCGCTTCGAGCGCGAGTACGGCGTCGAGATCTTGCACGCCTGGGGCATGACCGAGATGAGCCCCCTCGGGACGCTCAACCAGCCGACGAGCGAGCACGAGCGCGAGAGCGAAGAGGCGAAGTACACGCGAAAGGCCAAGCAGGGCCGCGGCGTGTACGGCGTCGAGCTCCGGATCGTCGACGAGGCGGGCAAAGAGCTCCCGTGGGACGGGACGTCCTTCGGCGCGCTGCACGTGCGCGGACCGTGGATCGCCGGGAGCTACTTTCGAAGCGAGAGCGGCGCCTTCACTGCGGACGGGTGGTTCGACACGGGCGACGTCGCGACGATCGACGCGCAGGGCTTCATGAAGATCACGGACCGAACCAAAGACGTGATCAAGTCCGGCGGCGAGTGGATCGGCTCGCTCGACCTCGAGGACGTGATCATGAAGCACCCGTCCGTCGCGATGGCCGCGGCGATCGCTGTTCCTCATGAAAAGTGGGGCGAGCGTCCGCTGCTCGTGGTCGTCAAGAAGCCAGGCCAAGAGCTGTCGCGCGACGAGGCGATCGGGTACTTCGAAGGCAAGGTCGCCAAGTGGTGGATCCCGAGCGACGTCGTGTTCGTCGACGCGCTTCCGCTCGGCGCGACTGGCAAGGTCCTCAAGACGGAGCTTCGCCAGAAGTTCGCGTCGCACGCGTGGCCGGAGGGCGTCTGATGCGCGCCCGCGCGTCGATGCTCGTGGCCGCGGCGATCGCAGCACACGCGGCCGCTGCAGGCGCGCAAGACTTCACGCTGCGCGACGGGCTGCGCGGCGGAACGATGGGAACGGCCTCGGGAGGATCGTTTTCGGCCGAGGGCTGGACGGTGACCTCGAAGGAGGACTCGATCTGGTACGCCGTTCCTCGCTTGGGCGACGGGTACGTGGAGTTCACGGTGAGCGGCATCACGCGCGCGAACCTCCCGCTCGCCGACCACGAGATCTTCAGCATGTACGAAGCGGGCTACGGCATCACCGAGCCCATTCGCTACGCGCCCGAGTTTCGCGAGAACCACTACAAGTGCCTCTTGCGCATCTACGGCGCGCCCGAGATGGGCCGCGTCGGCCAGCAGAAGCTCATGTGGGGCATGTGCCCGAGCGGCTCGCCGGGCTACGGCGCGTGCGGCTGCGGATCGTTCTTCGAAGAGCCCTTCGGCGGCGACGGAACGTGGGACGGAACACCGCAGCGTATGCGCATCGAGTGGGGCGGCGGGCAGACCAGGCTGCTCCGCAACGGCGCGCAGGCGGTGGTCGTTCGATGGGCCGAGTCGGGGCTGCGCTTCGGGCCCGAGTCGCTGCACTTGATGATCGGCTCCTCTCGCAATCGCGCCGTCGCGGACTGCGGAATGCCCATCGGCGCGCGCTTCTCGGACGTCGTCATCGCGGGCAACATGGCCTCGCGCGCGGCGTGCACGACGCCCATGGACGCGGGGGTTGGTCCTGCGGACTCCGGCGTCGCGCCGCTCGACAGCGCGGCGTGTAGCCCGAGCGCCGCGCCCACGATCGGGGGCTACGAGCCGAGCGCCACCCGGGGGACGCAAGCGGTCTTTCGAACGAGCTACGCGCACTGCTCCGGCGCGAACGCGCTCCGCGTCGCGCAGCTCTGGGTGGGGCCCGCGCCCGCCGCTGGCGCAAACAGCGTGAGCGTCGCGTACGAAGCGGGCGCGCTCTCGCTCGACGGGCAGCGCTGCGCGCCGGGTGAGCTCCGCGTCCTCGCGGGGGCGCACGGCTCGCTCGACTGCGCGCGCACGACGGTGACCGACACGGGCTCGACGCGCTTGATTACGTGGGCGCTCACGCTGTCGCCCGCGACCCTGGGCGGCGCGCAGGGCGTGTACGCCGACGCCAAGGCGAACACCGCGATGCCCGAGCCTCGCTTGGGATGGACGCGGCTCGGCGACTTCGACGTTCGCGCGGACGCGACGATGGACGGAGGCGCGACCGACGGCGGAGCGACGCTCGACGCGGCGAACACAGACGCGTCCCGAAGAGACGCAGGCGGCTCAGCGGTGGAGGGCGGCTGCGGCTGTCGCGCGACGGGCTCCGGTCGTTCGACCCGGTTCGCGCTCGCGACGGTGGTGCTCGTGACGCTCTCAAGCGCGCGTCGTTCGCGGTCGCGCCGTCGCTGACGCGCTCAGCCTTCGCGGCGCTCGACGTGGCCGTCTGCGTGGCGGGCGAAGCGCGTTCCGTCTTCGCCGTGGACGGGGCCGTCTTGGCGCCAGGGCCAGCCGCCGAAGCGCGTCCGCTGGTAGTCGTTGAAGGCCTCGATGATTTCTGAGCGCGTATTCATGACGAACGGCCCGTGCTGCGCGACCGGCTTGGCGATGGGCTTCGCTTGCAGGAGCAAGAGCTCGCCCTCTTCGGCGCCGTTGGTGATCACGCACTCGGCGTCGGCGCGGAGCCGCGCGCCGCTCTTCGGGCGCACGGTCTTGCCGGCGATGGTCGCGGACTGCCCTGCGAAGAAATAGAGCATCCGCTGCGAGGTGCTCTTCGCGGGCGGGAGCGTGAACGTCGCGCCAGGGTCCATCCGCAGCGTCCAGATCGCGAGGTCCGTGTCCGGTCGCGCGGCCCAGGACTTGGGCGGCGGCGCCGGGGGGCGCAGGTCGCCGAACGCGCCGGCGATCACGGTGAGGTCCGTGGCCTTTCCACTTGAATCCATGTGCCGGTGGCGCGGGATCGTCTCGCCCCAGAGCATGGTGAAGTGGGGCTCGACCATTTTGTCTTCGGGCGGCAAATTGAGCCAGATTTGAAAGAGCTCGACCGGGTTGTCCTTGTCGCGCTCGAGCAGGGGAAACATCTCGCTGTGCACGATGCCCTTGCCCGCGGTGAGCCACTGAACGTCGCCGCGCCCGAAGCGCGCCGCTGCGCCGAGCGAGTCCGAGTGATCGATGAGCCCGCGTCGAACGATCGTCACGGTCTCGAACCCGCGGTGCGGGTGCTGCGGAAATCCCGGGACGACGTCGCCGTGGTACATGCTGAACCCGTCGCGACCGGAGAAGTCCTGTCCGATGTCGCGCCCCGCGAGCGAGGTCGCGGGCCCGAACTTCTCGTTGCCCCGCGGGTAATGGTCGTTGTGGTGCACGCAAAACAAGAACGGGTCGAGCGTGTCCCACACGAATTCGAGCGGCCGGATCTGACGGACCACCTCTGTCGCTGCGTCGTTGCTCATCCGCGCGAGCATGGCGCGACGGCGCGCTGTGACAAGGGGCGGTCGCTCTGCGCGAGCGTGCTCAGGGGAGCTTCTCGGTGCGGGCGAGCTCGCGGGTCATGTTCTTCTGGTGGGCCTCGATGGTCCCGCCGCCGATCTCGAGGAGCTTGGCGTCGCGCCAGAGCCGCTCGACCCGGTACTCGCCGACGTACCCGTAGCCGCCGAGCGTCTGGATCGCGCGGTCCGCGACGTTCTTCGCCATCGTCGAGCAGTAGAGCTTCACGCCGTCCGAATCGAGGCGCCCGCCCGGCTTGTCGAGGTCGAGCTTCGACGCGGCCCAGTACGTGTACGTCCTGCCCGCCATGTACTCGGCGTACGACTCGGCGATGTGTCGCTGAATCTGCCCGAAATCCCGCAGCGGTTGGCCGAAGGACTTTCGATCTGTCGCGTACCGGTTCATCACTTCGATGCACCGACGCGCGATGCCGAGGCTCATCGCGGCGAGCCCGAGGCGCTCGATCTCGAGGTTGCGCATCATGTGGACCGTCGCGTCGCCCTCTTCGCCGACGAGGTTCTCGACGGGGACCTCGCAGTCCTCGAAGACGAGCTCTGCCGTCGTCGAGGCGCGCATCCCGAGCTTGTCCTTGATCTTTTGCCCCAGCGAAAAGCCTTTGAATCCCTTCTCGACGATGAACATCGAGAGCTTGCTGCGCGGCGCTCCCTCCATCCTCGCGTACACGAGAAACATGTCGCCGAGCTCGGTGTCGCTCACGGCGCCGTTGGTGATCCACATCTTGGCGCCGTTGAGCACGTAGCGATCGCCCTTGCGAACGGCGGTCGTTCGAAGGCCGAGGACGTCTGTTCCTGCGCCGGGCTCGGACATGCACATCCCGCCGATGCGGGCGCCCGTGCACGCGTCGGGCAGATACCGTTGCTTCTGCGCGTCGCTCCCGTTCACCGAGAGGTTGTTCGCGAACAAGAGCGTGTGCGCGAGAAACGCCAGCGCGAAGCCGGGGTCGACCGCAGAGAGCTCTTCGTGCGCGAGCGCGACGGCCGCCGCGTCCATCCCCGCGCCTTGATATTGTGGGTCCACGGTGAGGCCGAGGATTCCTAGCTCACCGACCTTTCGAAAGAGCGCGTGGTTGAACTTCTCGAGGCGATCGTGCTCGGCCGCTTGGGGCTCGATCTCTTTCTCGGCGAAGCTTCGGATCGTCTGGCGCAGCGTGCGGTGCTCGGAGGTCGGGTTGAACAAGTCGTCCATGGAGGGGCGCGAGCGTACAAGACCTGCAAACCCTGCGAAACCCGCGGCGTGCACCGAGCGTCCTTGTCGCCGATCGCCTCGCTTTGGCAGAGTGCGCGCGTGGCGGTCGAGATCGACGACGAGCTGTTTGGTGGAAACATCACCGTGATCGATTCGGACGTTGACGCGGTCGTCGTCGCGCCCGAGCCCGATCCCGAAGGCGACTTTTGTCAGTGGTTCGCCTTTCGATCGCGCGACGTCGACGGCGATGGCGCGACCGTTCGACTCGACACGAGCGGGACGAGCTGGCCCGAAGCGCTCGATGACTACGCGGTGTTCGCGTCGTTCGACGGCCGCGCGTGGGAGCGAATCGAGACCGACCGCGACGATGAGGCGCTCGTGTTCGAGCATCCCTCGGGCGTCGAGCTCGCGGAATTTGCGCTCTGGGAGCCGTACACCCCCGCGCGCAGACGTCGCCTCGCGGCGCGCATGCGTCGCGCGCGCGGGGCGCAAGTGGTCACGCTCGGGAGGACCGTCGACGGGAGCGACCTCGACGCCGTTCACTTCGCGGGCGGCGAGCGACGCGTGTGGATCGTCGCGAGGCAACACCCGGGCGAGGTCATGGCCGAGTGGTACGCGGACGGCCTGCTCGAGCGCCTCGCGGACCTTCGCGATCCCGCGGTCAAAGCGCTGCGCGCGCTCGCGAGCGTCACGGTCGTTTCGTGCGCGAACCTCGATGGCTCCGCGCGCGGACACCACCGCGTCAACGCCCTCGGCGTCGACATGAACCGCGCGTGGCTCGACGCCGACGAGTCGCGCTGCCCCGAGGTGGTCGCGATGCGCGCGGCGCTCGAGCAGTCGTCGGTCGATCTGTTCGTCGACGTGCACGGCGACGAGCGCACCGCGCGTGCATTTGTCGCGCGAAGCGAGGGAAATCCCAGCTACGACGACCGGCTCGCCGCGCTCGAAGACCGCTTCGTCGAGGCCCTCGCCGAGGCGTGCGACGAGTTCGATCGCGAGAGCGGCTACCCCATCGACGCGCCGGGCGAGGCGGACCTGCGCACCGCGGCGAATTTCGTGGGCGAGCGATTCGACTGCCCGTCGCTCACGCTCGAGCTCCCGTTCAACGGCGCGAAGAGCGGCTGGACGTCGACCGTCGCGCGATCGTTTGGAGCGCGTTCGCTCGCGGCCGTGCTCGCCGTGCTCGACGAGTGACCCGAGCGCGAAGCCCCGTGGCGCGCATCGAAAATTCTGCGTCCGCGTCGGAGTCGAGGACAACCCCGTGGACGCGACGCTCGATCGCCGCGCATGCTTTGCTATCGGTGATGGACAGCACGACACAAGGGACCGAGCGAAGGCTCTGGGCGATTCGAGGAAACTCGCAGCGATTGGACGGCGGAGCGATGTTCGGCAACGCGCCCCGCCCGGTGTGGGAGCGGTGGATCGCGCCCGACGAGCGTCATCGCATTCCGCTCGCGTGCAGGGCGATGCTGATCGAAGAGCGCCGCGCAGACGGGAGCACGCGCAAGATCTTGTTCGAGACGGGCATCGGCGCGTTCTTCGAGCCGAAGCTCCGCGATCGCTTCGGCGTTGTCGAAGAAGAGCACGTGCTGCTCCGCTCGCTCGAGGCCGCAGGCGCGCCGCACGCCACGATCGACGCGGTCGTGTTGTCGCATTTGCACTTCGATCACGCAGGGGGACTCTTGTCAGCGTTCGAAGCGGGAAAACCGCTGTCGCTCCTCTTCGACAAGGCGCGGTTCATCGTCGGCCGCGAGGCGTGGGAGCGCTCGAAGCACCCGCACGCGCGAGACAAAGCGAGCTTCATCCCCGAGCTCGGCCCGCTGCTCGAGGCGAGCGGTCGGCTCGAGCTCGTCGACGGCGATCGCTCCGAGACGCTCGGGCCCGACTATCGCTTGCATCGAAGCGACGGACACACGCCCGGCCTCGTGCTCGCGGAAGTCGCCTCGAACCATGGCCCCGTGGTGTTCGCGGCGGATCTCATCCCGGGCCGTCCGTGGGTGCATCTTCCGATCACGATGGGCTACGACCGCTTTCCCGAGCGGCTGATCGACGAGAAGTCCGCGCTGCTGAGCGATCTCGTCGCGCGCAACGGGCGGCTCTTCTTCACGCACGACCCCGAGTGCGCGCTCTCGCGCGTCGCGCGGGACGCGAGCGGAAAGTTCTCTGCAGGCGAGAGCTGGCCGTCCCCCGAGGGCTTGCCGCTGTGAGCGACGCCGCGCTCGACGTGTGGGCAGAGCGCGCGGTGCGCTCGGTGCTCGCGCTCGATCCTCTGTCCGAGCTCCCGCGCACGGGGTGGCTCCTGCGCGGCGTTCGACCGTGCGAATCCATCGCGGATCACTCGTTCGGCGTCGCGCTCGTCACGATGCTGCTCGTCGATGGCGCGCGCGCCTCGGGGCTCGAGGTCGACGGCGAGCGAGCGCTGCGCATGGCGATCGTCCACGATGCGCCCGAGGCTCGGCTCGGAGACGTTCCGATGCCCGTAAAGTCTCCAGCGCTCGATCAAGAGCTCGCGCGCGTCGAGCGCTCGCTCGTCGAGGTGCTCCTCGGCGATCGATCGCTCGCGCTTTGGGACGAGCTCGAAGCGGGGCGCACGCTCGAGAGCCGGATCGTCCGCGTCGCCGACAAAGCTCACATGATGCTCAAGGCGCTGTCGTACGAGCGCGCGGGGCGAGGGCGGCTCGACGAGTTTTGGGGCAACCCGAAGACCTTCGATTCTCGCGGTCTCGCTGCGGCCGATGCGCTCTTCGACGCGATCTGCGCCGCCGCGGGCCGACATCGCCCCACCGCGACAACCGTGTGACGATCGCGTGGTTTTTGCTGGTGATTGGCATCTCCCGTAGCAAGGCGCGCTATCGTCGAGATCGAACTTCATGGCAACTCCGCTTCGCTTGTCCGTCGCGCTCCCCATCGTCGTCGCTGGTGTTGGCTGTTACGAGCCGCTGCGTCGACCGCCGGGCTTCGAAGGCGGCGTTCCTGACGTGCGCACTGTCGACTCGGCGACGATGGACATCGTGGCGCCGCCGGACGTTCAAGGGCCGCGCGACGTGCCCGTGGTCGATGTCCCGAACATGCCGATCGACCCGGACGCGGCCTGCGCGGCCGTGAGCTCTGTCGCGACGGTCGAGCGACAGCCGGTCGACATCATCTGGGTCGTCGACAACTCGGTGAGCATGGAGCCCGCGATTCGTCAGGTGACGATGGGGCTCAACACCTTTGCGTCGCGCATCGGAATGCGCGGGCTCGACTATCGCGTCGTCATGCTCTCGTACCGCTCGCGCACCAACCCCGTCACGGTCGCGGGAGGACAGCGCTACGGAGTGTGCATTCCCCAGCCGCTCGCGGGCGACGCAAACTGTGGAAACGGTCCGCGATTCTTCCAGTCGTCGATCGACATTCGAAGCACTCAACCCCTCGAGCAGCTCTTGGGGACCTTGGGTCAAACCGAGGGCTATCGCGCGGGCCAAGAGCGCGGAGGCGAGCCGTGGCGAGACTTCTTGCGACCCACCGCGAGCAAGACCATCGTCGTCGTCACCGACGACGAGTCTCGCATGCCCGCGGACGAGTTCGATCGCTGGCCGGGCGGCGTCAACCCGCGAAGCCGTAGCTTCACGCTGCCGCCAGGGCTGCTCGACGCGTCGTGGATGGGACTGTTCACGGGCTACACGTTCAGCGCGCTGTACGGCTGGGGTTCGGAGACAGACCCCTCCGTTCGTTGCACGTACACAGGCGGGACCATGCCTCCGTCGTCGGGTCCCACGTACACGACGCTCGTGTCGAGAACACGCGGCGCGCGCGCGCGCATTTGTGATGGCGCGTCCGCGTGGGGGCCGTTCTTCGATCGCGTGGCGACCGCGGTCGAGACGACCTCGCGCGTGTCGTGCGACCTCGCGATCCCGTCGGTTCCGATGGGGATGGTGTTCGACAACTCTCGCGTGAACGTCGAGATCGCGACGTCCTCGATGACGACGCGTCCGGGCAAGGTCGCGGGCGTGTCTGCGTGCGGAGCCGCGGGCGGCTGGTACTACGACAACGAGCGGACTCCGACGCGCATCACGCTGTGTCCGGCCTCGTGTGAGCAAGCGCAAGCCGCGGTGCGCGCGGGGTCGACGACGGCGGTGCGCGTGTTGTTCGGCTGTCAAACGATCCCTGGGTGAGCGAATTTCGCGGCGTCCGCGCGGCGTGTGGCTCGCGCTACACTCGCCCTCGTGAACTGGCTTCGCTCCTCGCTCGCGCTCTCGTCAGTGCTCTTCGCGTCTGCGTGTTCGCCGCCGCGCCCTTTGACCGACGCTTCACCGGACACGCGCGACGATCGCGTCGCGCAAGACAGCTCGATCGACGCGGCCTCGGACGGCGCGACGTCGATTCGTTGCCCTGTCCCGTTTGTCTTTCGACCTCCGTCGGGGCGCACGGTCACTCGCGTCGAGGTCACCGGCGAGTGGAACGGCTGGGCCAACCCCGGCGTCTCCTTGCGCAACGAGGGAGGCGTGTTTCGCGGCGACGTGTCGATTCCGCCTGGATTTCACGGCTACAAGCTGCTCGTCGACGGTGAGTGGACGCTCGATCCGGACGCCGCGCGGCGCAAGTACGTCGACGGCGTCGAGAACTCGGGCGTGCGCGTCGAAGACTGTCGTCGCCCGACGCTCGCGCGCGTGTCGAGCGCGGTCGAGCGCGCGAGCGCGGGGCAGGGGCGAATTCGTGCCGTGGTTCGCTGGACGGACGGCGTCGACGGCGTGGCGGTCGATCCTGGGAGCGTTCGAGCGACGCTACGACGCGACGGAGCGAACACGCCCATCACGACAGCGATGGTGGACGCGGGCGCGCGCACGGTGAGCGTCGATGTCCCCTCGCTCGCCGATGGAAAGTACACGGTGCTCGTCGAGGCGCGCGATCGGAGCGGGCGCGAGGCTGTGCCGCTGCGGCTCGTGTTCTGGGTCGAGGCCGAGCCGTTCGACTGGCAGGGCGCGACGATCTACATGGCGATGATCGATCGCTTCGCGAACGGCGATCGAAGCAACGACGCTCGCCCGACGAGCGGCGTCGATCCGCGCGCGGACTACCAGGGCGGTGACTTTCAGGGCCTCCGCGCGAGGATCGCGGACGGGACGCTCGATCGACTCGGCGTTCGCGCGATCTGGCTCGCGCCCGTGAACCGCAACCCGGACGGAGCGTTTCTCGCGTCCAACGGCCGCAACCGCGTGATGGGCTACCACGGCTACTGGCCGACGCGGGCGCGCGAGGTCGATCCGCGGCTCGGAGGCGCCGAGGCGCTGCGCGAGCTCATCGCCGAAGCGCACCGGCACGGAATCCGAGTGCTGCAGGACTTTGTTGTCAACCACGTCCACCGCGAGCACGAGTACTTCCGCGCGCACCCCGAGTGGTTTCGCACGGGGTGCGTGTGCGGGACGGACGGCTGCGATTGGACCGGCCGGCGCCTCGACTGCTTGTTCACGGAGTACCTCCCGGACGTCAACTGGTCGGTGGCTCCGCTCGTCGAGCAGCTCGCGGACGACGCGGCGTTCTGGATCGGCGACTTCGACTTCGACGGGCTCCGCGTGGACGCGGTCAAGCACGTCGAGGACATCGCCGTGTACAACCTCCGCGCGCGGCTCCACGAAGAGTTCGAAGCGACGGGCGTCCGCGTGTTTCTCACGGGCGAGACCGCGATGGGCTGGGGCGACTGCGGCGTCGACTGCAACCGCAACGAGTACGACACGATCAACCGGTACATGGGCCCGCGGGCGCTCGACGGTCAGGCGGACTTCGTCCTGTACCACGCCGTTCCGTACCGGGTGTTTTCGAGCGACGCGCGCGGGCTGATCCACGCTGACTATTGGACACAGCAGAGCCAGCGTCAGTACGTCCCGGGCTCGGTGATGACCGCGTACGTGGGCAGCCACGACACGGCGCGCATGGTGACGCTCTCGACGTACCGCGGGCAGGGACCGGGGCTCGACCCGGGAATTCCCGGCAATCAATGGGACAACGTCGCGCAAGCGCCGACGAGCGCCGACGCGTACGCGCGGCACCGGCTCGCGATGAGCTGGGTGCTGACCATCCCGGGAGCTCCGCTCTTGTACTACGGAGACGAGTACGGAGAGTGGGGAGGAGCGGATCCGAACAACCGACGCATGTGGCGAGAGCCGTCGATGCTTTCTCCCGACGAGACCGCGACGCTCGCGCACGTGCGCGCCGTGGGCTTCGCGCGCCGATCGCTCGTGGCGCTGCAGCGAGGCGAGTACATCTCGCTCGCGGCCACCGAAGAGACGCTGGTGTTCGCGCGGCGCGCGGGGACCGACGTGGCGATCGTCGCGCTGTCGAAGGCTGGCGCGGATCGAACGGTCGACATCTCCGTGGGCGCTGCGGGGCTGCGCGACGGCGTCGTGCTCCGCGACCGGCTCTCGATGGCGACCGCCACCGTCGCGAGCGGGAGCGTGCGGTTTACGATTCCCTCGTGGGGCGCGGTGATCCTGGCGCCGTAGGGGACTCAGTCGTCGAGCGCGGCGTCGAGCACGGCTTGAACGATCGCGTCGTGTTCGGGGTCGGGATGGGTCATCGCCTCGAAGAGGGCGCGAGGCGAGGCGTCTGGGTGCGCGAGCGCGTCGAGTCCGTCGCGCGCGATCACGTCGCGGGCGTTGTCCCTCGCCGCCGCGAGCGCGACCAAGAACGTCGGGCGCACGCCATCATCGGAGAGCGCGCTCGAGCCGACGAAGCGGTGCGACGCTGCGTCACTGTGCGCGCCGAGGAGCTTCGCGACTTCGCTCGGCTCGATCGCGCCCTCTCGGTCTTGCATGTTCGCTTGAACGACGATGGGGATCGATCGTTCGACGTTGGCGAGCGCGCGCGAGAGCGAGCGAAACGCGCGCTGCGCGGACCGCGCTCCGTCCGCGGTGCTCTCGCACACGAACACGACTGCGTCCGCGCGACGCAGCAAGAACACGCGGCGATCGGCGAGCGCGAACTGACCGGGAACCGAGAGAACTTGGCAGCGCGCGGGCGTGTCGTCGACGAAGCCCACGGCGAGCTCGAGCCAGTCGAAGTACTGCGTTCGGCCGCTGCTCGTGAGCATGGGGCTCTCGAGCGGCGCCCGTGACCGGTCGCGAAACGATCGCTCGAGCGAGCGGAGATTCTCGGTCTTTCCGACGAACGCGAGGCCGTCGTACACGATTCGAAGCACGACCTCGCCGCGGTCACGATCGTAGGTCGCCATGAACGTGCTGATCTTCTGCCGAGCGTCGAGGCTCGGCTCAGCTGCGCTGAACGTCGAGCGACTTCTCGATCGCCTCGAGCTCTTTGCGCGCCATCGCGAGGTTCGACTTGCTGCGCTCGAGCACGACGTAGAGGAACATGTTGGTCCCCACCATGCGGATGAGGTGGTACTGCGAGGTCAGCGTGATGAGCATGTCCTCGATCTTGTCCTTGAGCCCGAGCTTGTCGCGGATCTTCTTCTTCGCGCGAACGACGTCGGCGTTGCCCGCGGCCGCGAGCTCGAGGTCGAATCCGGGGTTGCCCGCGGCGCCGAGGCTCATCCCGCTCTCGTAGTCGACGAGGCTCGCGCCCGTACATCCGTCGATCTTGAGCGCGTTCTGGAGGGAGGTCTTTACGTCTGCCATGAGTTCGAAATCTCCTTTGATTGGTTGTGCTGAGAATCGAGACTCGCGCTGAACGGCGCGAGGTCAGCGAAGATCGATCCGCGCGAGCGATGTTCGCGCGAGACCAAGCGAGCTCTGCTCGAGTGAAATCACCGTGAATAGCAAGAGCTGCGGAACCGACCCGAGAGGTCGCATAAGATAACAGTGCTCGTCGGTGGTCGCCATGACGTCGCGCGCGCCGCTGGCGAGCGTCGAGATGAGCGCGTACTCCGACCAGAGCACGTTGGCGTCGATGTGCGTGCCTCCGTGCGCGAGGCTCGCGCCGGTCTGGCGCGAGACGATCGCCGCGCCGACGACGCCCTCGGTGGCCATCACCTCGGCGAGCGTCGCGTTGATCGCGTCCATCGTTGGGAGCTCTTTCTCGCGCGCGGCGTCGATCTCGAGCAGCGCGCCGTCGCTCTGCCGCGGTCGGAGGTCGCCCGAGCGAAACAGCTCGTTCGAGCGAAATCGAAAGCGCTCTTGCTTGCGGCGCTTCTTCGGAAGAAACATCGCGACGGGATTGGGGAGCGACAGGATCATCCTGACTCGGTCCGACACGTGGAGCCGCACGGCGTCACGGCCGCTCGTGTCGCTGAGAAGTCCCCACGACACGAGCACTTCGATGAAGTGAACTCCCTTGCGTTGAGACTCGTCGACGACGGCCCGGAGCGTCTCTTCGTCGAGCGACAGCCCCGCGTACTGAAGCACTTCGTGGAGCGAAGTAGGCATCGTCGAGAGGAGCGCCCACACGATGTGGCCTTCTTCGATGAAGATCATCGCGCTCGCCGAACCCGAGCGGACGACGAGCTCGCCCGTGGAGCCGTCGTCGAGGGCGCGCTTGAGCTCGGCTTTGACGTCGCGCGGTCGGTAGTCGACCGGGTCTTGCCCGAACGCTTGCCGAAGCTGAAAGAGCATGTTCGGCCCGATGGGCCGCTGGACGATCGCGTCGACGCCGAACGCGCCGGAGTAGAAATTGGGGCTGTGCTGCGGCAATCCCGCGATCGCGGCGATGCGGGTGCGCGCCCCGAATCGCTGCCGGATGGCGTGGCAAAACTGCATCAGCGCCTGCTCCGAGGGCCAGTCGGTCCCGACGATCACGCGTCCGTCGAAGTCCTCGCCGCTGATGGTCGTGGCTTCGTCCGCGGTCGCGCTGATCAGCACGAGTTCGGAGTCGGCCACGAGCAGCCGCAGTTGGTCGAACGTCAACGCATCGGCGCCGACGACGAGCGCTGGAATGGGTGTCGTGATCGTGGGAAGCGAGGACATCGCCGAGCTCGCGAGAGGCTGGAAGCGAAGGGTGAGTGGGACGATCGCAGCCCCGTGCGCGCTCGCCACGTGGTGTCGGTGCTTCGAGAAACTGTACCAGAGAGCCGGCAGAAATTCGTCCCCGCACGCGGACGTAAGCGTGCGCGGTTGCTTCCCTTTTTGGTGCTGGGGCCGGCTCGGAGCAGGGGCAGACCGGCAAAGCATGGGCATTAGTAGCAAAACAAATCTTAGAAAATCTCGACGCACTTCGCAAGTTATTTGACTGGAAATTTCGCGGTGCGTGATTGGCGGACCTTGTGGTCCAGCGTGCTACAGAGCGCCGTGACCGAACTCGAACCCCTCTCGCTCGAGCTCGAGCGGGCGCTGCTCCACGCAGCTTCAGAGGAGTGGCAGCTCTGCAACGCGCTCTTCTTCGACGAGCGGATGCGACCGCCGACGTTTGCGTTGATCGACAGCGAGAGCGCGCTCGCTCGGTGGGCGCATCGCACGCGCACGATCGAGCTGTCGCGGGCGCTCGTGCTCGGGCAGCGATGGACCGTCGTCGTCGAAGTGCTCAAGCACGAGATGGCCCATCAGTTCGTCGACGAAGTGCTGCTCGTCCGCGACGAGACCGCGCACGGGCCGTTGTTTCAGAAGGTCTGCCGCGAGCGAGGGATCGACGCGCGCGCCGCGGGGCTGCCGGACGCGCGGCACGACGTGGGGGTCGATCGGTCGGTGGTGCTCGGGAGAGTCGCGAAGCTGCTCGCGCTCGCGCAGAGCCCCGATGAGCACGAGGCGCAGACCGCGATGAAGCTCGCGCAGAAGCTCATGCTCGAGCACAACCTCAGCGAGCTCGAGGCCAACGTCGTTCGCAGCTACGTGTCGCGCGAGCTCGGCGAGCCGATGGGCAAGCTCGAAGAGTCCGTCGGTCTCATCGGCGTGGTGCTCCGCGAGCACTTCTTCGTCGAGGTGATCCAGCTCCGCGTGTGGCGGCCGCGCCAGGGCTCGCGGGGCACGGTCCTCGAGGTCACGGGGACGCCCGAGAACGTCTCGATGGCCGAGTACGTCTACTCGTTTCTGCACCACACGGCGGAGGCGCTATGGTCGCAGCACAAGCGCGCCCATGAAATCAAAGGAGACCGCGACCGAAGGGCGTATCGCGCCGGCGTGATCACGGGCTTTCTCGAGAAGCTCCGCGCCGAGCAGCGCACCAACGAAGAGAAGGGGCTCGTGTGGGTCGGCGACCCTGCGCTCGAGAAGCACTACCGCGCGAGGTATCCGCGGATCTCGACGGTGCGCACCGGCGGCGCGGGCAGCGCCGAGGCGCGATCACAGGGGCACGAGGCGGGGCGCAAGCTCGTCTTGCGCAAGGGCGTCGAAGGCGCGACCGCGAGCAAGGGCCTCGCGCTCGGCGACGGCAAGCGACGCTGAGCGAGGCGTGGGTTGGGGCGAAGCGCCGATGAAACGCTCGTGAAACGTCGCTGAAACGTGACCGCGTGCGCGCGCTGCGCGGGCTTCACAACGGGGGCGCGGACTCTGCACCGACGCGCAAACGGTGCAGAATTTCTCCCGCGAAGCGCGCCATCGATCGAGGCAAACGCGCACCGCGCCGCGCAGCGCGCGGAGAGAACGTGATGGCCCGAGTGCTGCACTCGTGCTGTCGCGATGATGAAACAGGTCCGACAGCTCGTGATCCTCGGCGCGGGGACGGCCGGGACGATGATGGCCAACAAGCTCGTGCGCGCGTTGCCCGCGTCCGAGTGGAAGATCACCGTCGTCGATCGCGACGACGTGCACGTGTATCAGCCCGGGCTCTTGTTCGTTCCGTTCGGCACGTATCGGCCCGAGCAGATCGTGCGTCGGCGCGCGCCGCTCGTAGACCGCGGCGTCGAGTGTCGACTCACGGGCGTCGATCGCGTGGCGCCCGACGAGAAGACCGTCTACCTGCAGGGCGGCGAGAAGCTCCGCTACGACATCCTGATCGTCGCGACGGGCTCTCGCGTCGTGCCCGAATCCACCACGGGCCTCACGGGCGTCGGATGGAAAGAGAGCGCCTTCGACTTCTACACGTACGACGGCGCGGTCGCGCTCGCGCGAAAGCTCGAGCGGTTCGAGGGCGGACGGCTCGTCGTCAACGTCGTCGACATGCCGATCAAGTGCCCCGTCGCGCCGCTCGAGTTTCTGTTTCTCGCGGACGCGTACTTCACGCGCCGAGGGCTGCGAGACAAAGTCGAGATCGCCTTCGCGACGCCGCTCGAGGGCGCGTTCACCAAGCCCAAGGCGTCCGCGGCGTTCGGCGACATGCTCGCGCGCCGCGGAATCTCGGTGATCGGAGACTTCTCGACGAGCGAGGTCGACGGTGCCAAGCGCGTGCTCCGCGCGTACGACGGCCGCGAGACCCACTACGACTTGCTCGTGACCGTCCCGTCTCACGCGGGCGCAGAGGTCATCTCGCGCTCGCTCATGGGGGACGGCAGCGGGTGGCTCCCGACGCACAAGCACACGCTGCAGAGCAACCAGTGGCCCGAGGTGTTCGCCCTCGGCGACGCGACGGACCTGCCGAGCTCGAAGGCCGGCGCGGTCGCGCACTTTCAGAGCGAGGTGCTCTTCGAGAACATCCTGCGATTCGCCAGGGGAGCGCCGCTCGATCCCGCGTTCGACGGGCACGCCAACTGCTTCATCGAGACCGGCTACGGCAAGGCGATGCTCATCGATTTCAACTACACGACCGAGCCGCTGCCGGGGCGCTTTCCGCTGCCAGGCGTAGGGCCGTTCACGCTGCTCGAAGAGAGCGCGGTCAACCACTGGGGCAAGCTCGCCTTCGAGTGGGTCTACTGGAACGTCTTGCTCGCCGGCAAAGAACTCCCCCTCGACCACCGCATGCTCAGCGCAGGGAAGTGGAGCTGACCCATGAATTCAACACAGCCCGACATGGCGGCGGTCTTCGCGCGCCTCGACGCCATCTCTACGCAGCTCGAGTTTCTCGTCGAGCGCCAACGCAAGCAGCAAGAGCTGCTCGAGACGTTCACGCCGATCCTGCGCGAAGCGATTGGCGTCGCCACCGAGCGCTTCGCCGACGCCGAGAAGAAGGGGTGGTTCGATTTCGGCCGCGAGCTCTTCGGCGTCACCGAGCGCATCGTCGAGGGGTTTTCTCCGAAGGACGTCCGTCAGCTCGGCGACGCGGTCGTCGCGATCCTCGAGACCGTGCGCGCGATGACGCAGCCCGAAGTGCTCCAGATCGCCAACGAGACGGCGACCGTGCTGCAGAAGGGCGACGACGTCGAGCCGATCGGGCTCATGGGAATGGTGCGCGCGACGCGCGACGAGAACGTCCAGAAGGGCATGGCGCTGATGATGGACGTGATGCGCCAAGTGGGGCGCGCAGCGCACGCGGTCAGCGTCGCGAAGGAGCGCTCTCCGACCGCGCAGCGACGGGCGAAGCTCGCCGAGACGCTCGGGCCCAAGCGCTCGCGCGGCGTGCTCGGCGTCGAGCGAACCATCGTCGCGAGCGCCGCCAAGGGCGTGCCCGCGGCGATCGCGCCGAAGGACAAGCCCGCGGTGACGGCGACGAGCGGACCTGCGTGCGCGGTTCCTTCGAACAAGCCCGCGGTGACCGCCGCGGTGATCGACGGCGTCGCGTTTACGGCAGACGGACACCTCGTGGACCCCGCGCAGTGGTCGCTCGAGCTCGCGACCAAGCTCGCCGCAGCGCAGGGCGTCGCGATGACCGACGCGCACTGGGCGGTCGTGCGCTTCGCGCGCGCAGACTTCGAGGCGACCGGCGTCGCGCCGAACATCCGCCGCATCACGCAAGGGGCGTCGGTGCAGACCAAGGACCTCTACGCGCTGTTTCCCAAGGCGCCTGCGCGGACGATCGCGAAGATCGCGGGCATCCCGAAGCCCGCTGGATGCCTCTGAACCAACGCTTCCACGGAGAACATCGTGACAACCACCATCGCTACGCCGCACAGAAAAGTGGCCCTCATTTGCTCGCACGGCGGCCTCGACGAGGCGTACCCCTCGTTGATCCTCGCCAACGCCGCGCGGCAGTCGGGCATCGACGCGTTTGTGTTCTTCACCTTCTGGGGCCTCGACGTGATCACCGAGGCGAAGGTCGACCACCTCCACGTGAACATCGCGGGCAACCCGAACGCGGGAATGCCCACGATGCTCGGCGGACTGCCGGGGATGGAGGCGTTCGCCGCCAAAATGATGAAGAAGCAGATGGAGGAGCTCGAGCTCCCCACCGTGCGCGAAATGCTGCAAATCCTCGATGAATCTGGCGCGCAACTCTACGCGTGCGAGCTCGCCATGAAGATGTTCAAGCGCGACGCGAAGGACCTCGTCCCTCAAGTGAAGGACGTGATCACCGCCGGAGACTTCTACGACCTCTCCGAAGGCGCGCAGATCATCTTCACTTGAATTGTGGGGCTGTGACGCCCGACGACGATCTACGCAGCGCTACCCCCCGCGAGCCGAGCGCCGCGATCAGCCTGGAGCGCAGACGCCGCCGATGCAGCTTCGGTCGCAGCAGTCGGAGGCGGTCGTGCAGCTCTGGCCGACGTTGCGGCAGGGCGGCGGAGCGCAGCGGCCGCCCACGCAGTTGCGATCGCAGCAGTCCGCGGCGGTCGTGCACATGTCACCGACCGGACGGCACGGCGGCGGCGGCGTGCAGCGGCCCGACACGCAGGTGTTGGGCGAGCAGCAGTCCGCGTTGGTCATGCACATGTCACCGGCGGGGCGGCACGTGGTGGGCGGCGCGCAGCGGCCGGACACGCAGATGTTCGGCGCGCAGCAGTCCGCGTTGTCGACGCACGTTCCCGCGGTCATCACGCAGGGCGTGAGGCAGCGACCCATGCGGCAGACGTGCGGCAAGCAGCACTGCGCGTCGGTGGTGCACGCGCCGCCCGTCGACGGGCACGGCTGCCAGATGCGGTACGAGATCACGACCTCGTCGCCGCTGCGCGGACGGTACGTCGTTCCGTAGAAGACGATCGCGTTCGACGCAGAGTCGTAGTCGAAGCCGTTGGCGCGCGAGCGCGGGACGTTCATCCCGCGGACGCTCACCTTGAGCGTGCTCGTGATCGGCGTGCTCGTGAGTCGGAACTGGCTCGACGCGCCAGCGATCGCGTCGACGATGCGGTTCATCGCGACAGCGACCTCGGCGTCCGTCGCGGTCGCGATCGGGATCACCGCGCCGCCGTTGCCTTCGACCACGCAGCGCGGCAGCTCGTTGACCGGCGCCGTCGAGCACGCGAGCGTCGCGGTGCGCGGCAAGAGGCCGAACGTGAGGATGTTGTTGCGGCGGAAGTAGTCGATGATGTTGTTCTGCGCCGTGAGGCTATAGGCCGCGCCCGCGGTCCCGGCCCACGGACGCGCAGGCACCAGCGAGCTGTCCGTGTTGTTGATGAAGTAGCGGTTGTAGTCGTTGGTCCCGGGCTCGTCGGTCACGAAGAACGCCACGAATCGCGCTGGCGCAGGGCGGAACCGACGGGCGTCCGTCGCGGGGCGCATGCTCATCGTGCGGTGCGTGAGGATCGCCGCGGCGGTGGGCTCTTCTTGCGACGGCGTGAAGGGATACGGGCTCTGCGTGTCGGGCATCGCAGCGGTCGCGAGCGGGCACGTTCCCAAGCCCGCGGAGGTGACGCGGTCGCAGAGCTGACGGGCGCCGGTCGCGTCCGCGCCGCTGATCCACGTGAAGCCAGGCGTGTCGAGGTTGGGGCCGGTCGTGACAGAGCCCGCTTGCAGAACGCCGACGCGGAAGTTGATTCCCGCGGCCTGCATGCGCGTGAAGAACGCGTTCGCCGTGCGACCGACGCGCTCCTGGTACGGGCCCATCGAGCCCGACGTGTCGACGGTCCAGATGAAGTCCACCTCGGGCGTGCCCATCGCGCGGAAGGTCTGGCACTGGAATCCCAGGCCGCGATCGATCTGCGCGGTCGCCGTCGAGTTGACGAGGTCGATCGCGCGGATCGACGTGATCTGCGCGGCGTCTTCGTACGCGGTGCGCGGAGCGATCGTGACGAGGATGTCCGTCGTGCCCATGGCCATGCCCGTCGTGCGACGGACCACCGTGATGTCCACGAGGAATTCTGCAGACATTCCGACGACGCCCATCGACGCTGGCGCCGCGGCGCCGGTGAGCGGCATCACGAGCGCGTCACGAAGCGCGCTCGCCGACGTCGCGCGCGCGACCCGGTAGGTGCTGGTGATCGCGTCGTTCATCTCGTGCGTGCGAATCGCGCGGCCGACGAGCACCGCGGCGGTCCCTGCGCCGAGCGCTGCGGTGATGATCGGCTCGATGCGCATCGACTCGGCGCGCGCATCGGCGCCCACCGACGGCTGCGCTGCGACGATGCCCGAGACGTTGGCCATCACTTCGTCGAGGACGATCGCGCCGCGGTTCATCGTTCCCGTGACGCGTCCGCCGTTGCGCCACGAAGGCGCGTAGCCGACTTGCACGGGGCGCCCGGGGATGCCGTTTTGAACGACCGTTCCGAGGCCCGAGGGACGACAGATCGCGAGGCCGCTCATGTTGTCGGGCGTGCCATCGCCGTCGGTGTCCGCGAGGCGCGGGTCCGTTTCGCCGCGGCCCGAATCAATCGTTCCGTCGAAGTTGGTGTCCTCTTCGTTGTCCGGAACGCCGTCCATGTCCGAGTCGCGCGAGCGCGGATCGAGCCCGCGACAGACTTCTCCGGCCATACAGTCGGTGTCCATCGTGCAGCGAACGACGGGGCGTCGCTGCCGCGCGGGCATCGTCGCGATACACGCGCGCGGGTACCTCGCTTCGGTGCCGTCGGACACGCCGTCCATGTCCGAGTCGGGGTTGTACGGGTCGGTCATCGCCGCGCACTCGGCGGCGTTGTCGAGGCCATCGCCGTCGCTGTCCACGCCCGCCGCGCAACGCGGCGGCGGAACGTCCGCGCCCGTGTCGACGATCACGCCCGAGTCGACGCCGGTGTCTGCGGGCATCGAGCCCGTGTCGGGATCGACGCCGGAGTCCATCGGCGAGACGCCCGAGTCCACCGTCGAGTCCATGCCGTTGTTGCCGGTGTCTGTCGTGACACCGGTGTCGCCCGAGGGCATCGAAGGGTCGGAGCACGCGGCTTGAAGGCCGACGAGCGCGCTGACCGCTGCGAGCGCGAGCCAGCGAGAGCTGTTGCGAAGCAATCGATCGTTCATGATGTTGTTTCCTCCAATCAGAGGGTTCGATGCGACGACGCCGCTCCTCCGACCGTGAGCCTCGGATTCTACCCAACGCGTGAAGGAGTTCGCGACGACGGACACACAATCACGCGACGATTCGAAGGCGCGGGCGTCGCATCGGAGTAGGGGCGAGTAGTGAGATGTGCTTCGCGTCGACCCGCCGTGATCCGTCGGAAATTTCACTGACGAACGCGAGCGCTGCGCTCAGACGGAGCTCTTCGCCGCGGTCGAGCGCTCGATGCGCGGCCCCTGCGCGGTCGTCCGAAGCAAGTAGCCGTGGCTCGTCGCGACGAACACCGGTGAGTGACTGACGAGCAAGAGCTGCTTGGGTCCGAGCTCGTCGGCGATGATGCGCTTGAAGATGTCTCGAAGCCGCAGCTGCAGCGCGTGGTGCAGGTCGGCCTCGGGCTCTTCGATCGCGACGATCTGCGCTTTGGAGACGAGCAGCGAGCCCGCCATCGCGATCACGCGCTGAACGCCGCCGCCGAGGCGCTCGATGGGAACGGCTCCGTTCGGCGAGTGCAGCTCGAGCGCGACTCGTTCGGTGCGCGGCTCGTAGCGCGGACGAACCTGTCCCTCGCCGAGGTGCTCGCGCAGCCCCGCGACGACGACGTCCGAGAAGCGCTGCCACAATCGGTGCTCCTTGGCGTCGCGCGCGTCGTGCGAGTCGAGCAGCGCCGCGAGCGTCTCTTGTGGAACCGCGTCGCGACCTTCGGCGCCGCCGTACGCCGAGCGCAACGACGGCATCGAGAGAAACGCGCACGAGTCGTCTTTGTACGGCGGAGCTCCGCGCTTGATCGTGCGAGCGACGACCGCGTCGGTGCTTCGGCCGTACGAGGGTCTGACGCTAGAATTCCAGCGAAATGTCCCGGCCGAACGCGCGAGCAGCAGCTCGAGCTCGACCGAGCCTCCGCTGCGGAGCGCGAGCGTCCCTGTGGTGTCAGCGATGTGCTCTCCTTCGGCGGGGTCGAGGGACACACGCAAGACGATTTCGACCGAGCCCTCTTGGGCTTCGACGGGGAGCACGTCGATGGGACGCAGCCCGAGGAGCTTCTCCATCTGCCGATCGGGCCACTGGTGCATGGCGAGGTCGCCGAGCAGCGCGAACGCGAGCTCGATCGCGTCGACGAGGTTGCTCTTGCCCGTGTTGTTCTCGCCGTGGAGCACGTTGATGTCCGCGAGCTCATCGAGCGTGACGGACTGACGAAAGTTGCGAAATCCCTTCACTCGGATCGAGTCGATACGCATCGCGCCCCTCCTTTGGGTCAGCGGGTGGACATCATTTCGGCCACGCTCTTTCCGACGTGGATACGAGAGATCGCGTCAGCGAGCAGGCCTGCCACGGTGACGACTTCGATGCGCGGATCGCGCTTCGGTTCGGGCAACGGAAGGGTGTCCGTCACGATGAGCCTCGCGAGGTCGCTCGAACGAAAGCGCGCGGGGCAGTCGCCCGAGAGCACTGGATGAACGACGGCGGCGCGCACGGAAAGCGCGCCTCGCGCCGTGCAAAAGCGGGCGGCCTCGAAGATCGTCCCGCCGGTGGCCATCTCGTCGTCGACCATCACCGCGTGGCGGCCTGTCACTTCGCCCACCATGTTGACGGGGCGCGCGCGCTCGTCGTCCCCCGTGCGTCGCTTGTCGACGACCGCGAGCGGCGCGTGGAGCCTTCGCGCGAAGCGGCCAGCGTCCTTGGACTCGCCGACGTCTGGCGCGACGACCACAGGCGCGCTCATGAGCTCTTGATCCTTCTCGAGCGCGCTCACCAAGAGCGGGACGGCCGTGATGTGATCGACGGGGATCTTGAAGAACCCGTGGATCTGCGGCGAGTGCAGGTCGAGCGTCAACACGCGATCGGCGCCCGCGGTCTCGAGCAAGTCCGCGACGAGCCTCGCGGTGATCGAGATCCTCGGCTCGTCTTTTTTGTCCGACCGAGCATAGAAGAAATAGGGAATCACTGCGGTGATTCTCCCCGCGCTCGCGCCGCGGAGGGCGTCGATGAAGAGCAAGAGCTCGAATAGGTGATCTTGCACAGGCGGGCAGGCTGTCTGCACCACGAAGACATCTTTGCCGCGGACGCTCTCGTCGATCCGGACCTTGATGTTGTCGTTGGAGAACCGCGTGACGGTCGAGCTCGCGAGGGGGACGCCGAGCCGCGAGCAGATATCTCGAGTAAGGGTTGGATGACTCGAGCCCGAAAGGATCGTGAGGTCCATCGACGCAGACGAGCGTATCATCGCGAGCACGATGACGAAGAGGGTGCTCATCATGGGCGGCGGGATCGGAGGGCTCACGACGGCCCACGAGCTCGCAGAGCGAGGCTTCGAAGTGACCGTGCTCGAGAGCCGGTCCACTGTGGGAGGAAAAGCGCGATCGTATCCAGTGCCGGGGACAGCGACCGACGGACGAAAGGACCTGCCGGGAGAGCACGGATTCCGGTTTTTTCCGGGGTTTTACAAGCACGTGCCCGACACGATGTCGCGGGTGCAGTCCTATGACGGCAAGACCGTGAAGGAGCACCTCGTCACGGCGACGAAGTTCATGATGGCCCGCAGCGGGGGCGTCGACCCGGTATACTTTCTCAAGCTCCCGCGGTCGCCGGCGGAGTTTCTTCAGGAGCTTCGCGCGCTGTTCGTGCCGCTCGGGATCCCTGTGTGGGAGCTGGCGGAGTTCACGGGGCGCATTTTTCACATCCTCAAGATGTCGCACGCGCGGAGGCTCGGAGAGCTCGAGAAGATCTCGTGGTGGGACTTTCTCAAGGCGGGCAACAAGTCGCAGGCGTTTCAAGACCTCCTCGCGCGCGGGATGACCCGGACGCTCGTCGCGCTCCGCGCCGAAGAAGGCAGCACGCGCACCGTCGGCAACACCCTCATCCAGCTGCTCATGGATTTCGGCCGCGGAGAGCTCGATCGCTTGCTCGACGGGCCGACGTCAGAGGTGTGGATCGATCCTTGGCGCACACAGATTCAAGGCCTGGGCGCGAAGTTCATCACGGGCGCGAAGGTCACCAAGATCGAGATGAACGGCTCGCGCGTGAGCAAGGTGATCGCGACGCACGCCGACGGAACGACGCACGACTACACGGCGGACTACTACGTCTCGTCCGTGCCGCTCGAGGTGTTTCGGCCCCTCGTCAGCGCCGAGATGAAGCACGTGGACCCGTCGCTCGACGCGCTTCGCTATCTCAAGACCGCGTGGATGAACGGGATTCAGTTCTATCTCAAGCGCGACGTCCCCCTCGCGTCGGGGCACGTCTTGTTCGTCGACACGCCGTGGGCGCTGACGGCGGTGTCGCAAGCGCAGTTCTGGCGTAGCAAGCTCGCGGAGTACGGCGACGGCGAGGTGCGCGGGATCCTCTCGGTCGACGTGTCCAACTGGGACAATCCAGGGATCTTGTACGGGCTTCCCGCGAATCAAATCCAGGACCGCGAGATGATCCGCAACGAAGTGTGGGCGCAGATGAAGCGCGCGCTCAACGACGACGCCAACAAAGAGCTCGGCGACGACAACCTCGCGGGCTTCTCGCTCGACGAAGCGATCGTGATGCCCAACCCCACCGGCGTCGCGAACCTCGAGCCGCTGCTCGTCAACACCGTGGACACGTGGCGCCATCGGCCGAACGCTTCGACGAAGATCTCGAACTTGTTTCTCGCGGCGGACTTCGTTCGAACTTACACCGACCTCGCGACGATGGAGGCCGCCAACGAAGCGGGCCGCCGCGCGGTCAACGCCATCCTCGACCAAGAGGGCTCGACCGCGAGCAAGTGCGGCCTGTGGAAGCTCGAAGAGCCCGCCATCTTCGATCCCTTTCAAGCAGCTGACAAAGTGCTCTACGAGCTCGGGTTGCCCGCGATCCCATGAGCACGACGCGCGCCCCGAGGCTCTCGTTCGCGGTGGTTCGCGAAGACGCCGACATCGAACGCGCGATCCTCGAGCGCGACCTCGGCGGAGCCTCGGGCCGCGCCGCGCTCGTCGTCGCCTCCGGCGGGTGCACCGCGCTCTCGCTGCTCGGCGCGTGCGAGGGGCTGTCGGTGACCGCGTTCGACATCAATCCTGCGCAGCTCGAGCACGTCTCGCGCAAATTCGAGCGCGCCGCGCGCGGGCCGAGCGCGTGGGCGGCGCTCAACGTCGAGCGCGACGACGCGACGGCGCTCAATCAGTCCGGCGAGTTCGAGCGGCTCTTTCGCGTGATGCGCGGCGCCATCACGAGCCTCGTCGCGACGCACGACGAGCTCGTGGCGTTCTTCGACGCGAGCGCGGATGCGCGACGAACGACCGTCGAGCGATGGCGGCGATCGCCGTACTGGGCGCCGATCTTTCACTCGGTGTTTCACGACGCGATGCTCGAGGCGATGTTCGGCCCGGCCGCGACGCAGCACGCGGAGAAGGGCTCGTATCCCGCGTATTTTCAGCGCGCGTTCGAGCGCGGACTGCTCCGTCACGACGCGGGATCGAACTACTTTTTGCATCACGTGCTGCTCGGGCAGTACCTCGCGTCCGCGCTGCCTTCGTACATCGCTCGCCCTGCGCCGGCGCCGCCGACGCTCGTCGACGGATCGCTCGAGTCCGTCCGAGACCTGCACCGCTACGACCTCGTCTCGCTCTCGAACGTCCTCGATTGGAGCGACGACGCGCAGACCGCCTCGTGGGCGAGCGCCCTTCGATCGCGCTGCAAGCCAGGGTGCGCAGTGCTCGTGCGGCAGCTCAACAACACGCGCGACCTCGGGCCCGCGCTCGGCGAGGATTTCGCGCTGGACCTCGAGCGCTCGAAGGCGCTCACGGCCGCGGACCGAAGCTTGTTCTACGAGCGGATCCTCGTGTTTCGTCGCGCGCGCGGGGGCGCTTCGTGAGCGTTCGCCTAGCGCTGTGCGACAGCGCGTCGATCGCAGAGCACGCCCCGTCGTTGCTCGCGCTCGAGCGCACGATTTCGTACCCGCTCGGCGACGGCCGCGAGCGCTTCGTGATCGACCACGGCGAGGACTACCACCGGTTCTTCTCGTCCATGGGAGACGCGAAGTTTCTGCTCGCGCTCGAAGGCTCGACCGTCGTCGGCGTGCTCGTCGGCGTGCTCAAGCAGGCGCGCTTCGAAGGGCGCTCGATCGAGACCGCGTACCTGTGCGACTACAAGCTCGCCGAGAGCCACCGGGGCGCGGGGCTCGGGGCGCGGATGCTCCGCGACGCGTTGATTTTGTGTGCCAAGCACAGAGAGCTCCGGCGCTGGCGCTTCGCGTACGGCGCGGCCATGCGCGGGGCGCGCGGAGACGTCCTGCGATCGGCCAAGAGCGCGCTGCACCCGGCGCGGCTCGCCTCGGGATTCGCGGTGCTGCGGCTGTATTTCGTCGAGCCCGACGCGCTCTTCGCGATCGAACCCGACAGCTGTCCGTCGCACAACGAGTCGGCGCTCGAGCTGTCTCCGACCGCGGGCGGCGACGAGCTCGGCCTCGTGTCGACGGAGGGACGCAAGGACCTGCGGCTCGTCTCGACGGGCGCGCGCTGGCCGCTCGTGCACGCGACGGCGCCGCCGAGCGCGTGGGGGCCGTCGCTCGGGCACTATCTTCGATCGTGCGGCGCGGGGCTCGTGGCGCGGGGCGATCGGTCGCTCGTGTGCTTCGCGCTCGACGAGCGGATGGTGGCGCACCGAAAGTGGCTCGCAGACCGGGCAATTCACTCGGACACAGCGTGCACTGTGTACGGGCTCTCGCTGCCGGGCGGCCCGCGCAAGGGCGCGGTCGTGCACCTCGCGACGAGCGAAATCTGACGCGATCGAGCGGCGCGACGCAAATCCTATCGTTCGATGGATGGCGGCGCGCTCGGGGCGGATGCCATGGTCGCTGCGCTCGCCGCGAGCTGCGCGCGCGAGGCGAAGCCGGTTTTGGCGAGGATGTTGTGGACGTGGTCTTTCACTGTTCCCTCTGCGATGAAGAGGCGCCGAGCGATCTCGCGGTTGCGGAGCCCCGCTGCGACGAGCGACGCGATCTCTCGCTCGCGTCGCGTGAGCGTCGCGAACGCCTGCGGCTCGGCGGGCCAGAGCAAGACGACGGGCGCGCCGACCGCGCTGCTCGCGCGATGATCCACGGTCAGTCCGAGGCCGGCGGGGAGCGCGTTCGCGAGGGCCGCGACCGCGCAGAAATCAATCGTGCCCGACCGGCGACTCGCGCGCGCAAGCCAGCCGCGAATCGCCGCGAGCGTCGCATCGTCGATCGCGCCGCGCGCGCGTGACCCAATCGAAGGAGAACCCACCGTGACCGACCGACCGTTCGCCGATGAAATCCAGCGCTTCTTCGCCGCCATGCAGGCAGGACTCTCGCACGAGGCGTCGATGATGTCGCTCTTCGCCGAAGACGCGGCGTACGTCGAGCCGTTCAGCGGAGCGCCGCGCACGCACGAGGGCCGCGCTCAGATCGCAGCCGTGATGCGAGCCAGCATGGCGAGCCCGCTCCCAGAAATGCGAATCGAGTACGCGCGGATCGACACCACGGGCTCGAGCGCGACCGTCGCGTGGACCTGCTTTTCGCCTGCGCTACCCGGCGGAAAGGGCTCGGGCGTCAACGTGTTCACTTTTCGAGACGGCGTGATCACGCGGCTCGAGACCACCCTCGACGACGAGGCGCGAACATGAGCCGCGCGCTGCGGGTCGCGCTCGTGGTGGACGCCGTCCTCGTGGGGATCTTCGGCGTGAGCTCGGGGCTGTACAAGGCCTTCGGCGGCGAGGCAGATGTTCGGTTGTATGGTGCCGCCGGCGTCGGAGCGACCGCGATGGCCGCGATCGGCGTTGCGCAGGCGATCGCCGGGGTGGGGCTCTTCGCGGGGCTCCGAGCGCAGCGATGGTTGGCTCCGTCCGCGGCGGCGCTGGCGGTGATCAACCTCGGCGCGAGCTGGGTGCTCTATCGAAACGGCGTTCAGCCGTTCGCGACGATTTCGCTCTTGTTCGTCGCGATGGCGCTCGCGCCGCTCGCGCGCAGGGCGGACGCGCGATAAACCATCGCCCGCAATGGCGACGTTCGACGAGGCCGTTCGCGCGGCGAAGGCGCGACATCCGATCGATGAAAACCCGTTCTTTCGCGCGCTCGCGGACGAGAGCTTTGTGCGCGAAGACTTCATCGAGACGCAGATTCAGTTCTTGTTCGCGGTGGTCTTCTTCGCGAGGCCGATGGCCGCGCTCGCAGGGCGCATCGGGCGCCCCGAAGACCGCCTCTCGCTCCTCGAGAACATCGACGACGAGCACGGCCACGGAAACCTCCGCTTGTCCCACGAGCGGACGTTTCTCGCGCTGCTCTCGCGGCTCGGCGTGACTCGAGACGACGTCGAGGCGAGAGCGCTCTGGCCCGAGGTGCGCGCGTTCAACACGACGCTCGCGGGCGCGGCGGTCATGGACGACCTGTACACGGCGATCGCTGTGTTCGGCTTCATCGAGGATCGCTTCGCGACCATCTCTGCGCGGATCGGGCGCGCGATCCTCGAGCGAGGGTGGCTCGACGAGCGCTCGATCGTTCACTACGCGACGCACGAGAAGCTCGACGAAGAGCACGCCGAGGGCTTCTACAAGCTGCTTCGCGGGCCGTTCGCCGCGCACCCCCGGCACGCGTATCAGATCGAGCAGGGGCTCGAGCTCGGGGCGTACATCTTCTTGCGCATGTACGAGGACCTCTATCGCGCGAGGGCGCGACGAGCGCTCCGCGAAGTGCGCGGCCCGCACTCGCTCGCGGACGGCTGGTACCTCGATCGTTGAGGGGGACTACTCGGCCGCGATGCGCTCGGCGGCGCGGCGACCGATGTCGTCTTCGCGCGGGATCGCGCCGGTGACGCGGGTGATCACGCGCTCGGCGATGCGCCAGAAGCCCACGCGATCGAGGAGCTTGTTGCAGCGGCCCGAGGTGATGCAGTAGCCGACGGTGAAGGGCGCGTGGTGGTGGCGGTCGTGCTCATCGTGGTTGAGCAGGATCCCGCTCTTGATCAAGAAGCGTCCCAAGAGAGACACCTCGTCGATCTTCATGTGCGCCCATTTGTGGGTCTGCGTGGTGAACGGGATCAGCGCGCAAAACGTGGCGATCGCGCCGGCGAGCAGCACTTGAAGCGTGCTCGACGGGTCGGGTCGAAACAGCGCTCCGGGCAGGACCGCGGGGAGCACGGCCATGCACGAGGCGCCGTTGGTCTCGACGAAGTCGTGGCGGGTGATCGAATCGGGGTCGACGTGGTGCTCGCGAAACGTGCGGATGAAGACGGGGCCCACCACGGGCCACTCGACCGAACCCCACGTGTCACAGAACCAGTGAACGAATCCCGAGACGAAATCCGCTGCAAAATATCCCGCGAGCGCGCCGATCACGAACGTGATCGGCCTCGTCCCCGCGACTGGAACGAGGTGGTAGTACATGATCCCCGCGAGCGTCGCGTACGTGACCATCGCGATGATCTCCGCGACGCGGTGGGACATCTTGTAGCCGGCCGCGAGCTCCTGCGCGGATCGGTGTTCGAACGTATCTGCCATCGTCCCTGCTCCGATCCGCACGAGCCACAGGCTGACGCGGACCGCTGTGTCGGCGGATTACGCCACAACGACGGGATCGGATGCGAGTCCGAAACACAATTGTTTCGTCAGCGAAGCGGCGCGCGGTCGGGCTCAGTCGGGCTTCGCGCCACCGCGGCTGCGCGCCCAGAGGGCCCCGCCGACGCAGAGCGCGAGCAGGGCGGCCAGCGCAACGACCGGGAGAATCGCGCGCTTCGCGGTGGTGCGAAAAGAAGTCGGCACCCTGCGTCGCTCGGGCAGCGCGTCGCGCTCGAGGAAGCGAAACACCGCGGTCCACACGCGGTGCTGGTTCTCGATGCCCTTGAGCCCGTGACCCTGTCCCGCGAACTCTTCGTACACGAAGCGCTTGCGAGCGCGGCGGAGGGCCTCGGCCATCTGGCGACTCTCGAGCACCGGGACGCGGTTGTCGTTTTCGCCGTGCATCATGAGCAGCGGGGCCTGCATGCGATCCACGTGCGAAATGGGCGACCGATCGAGCAGTCGCGCGCGTTCGGAGCGCGGGTCGCCCGCTTCGAGCAGGACCCAGTCGGGGATGTTGCAGCGCTCGTAGAAGGTCAGGATGTTCGAGAAGCCGAACCACGAGAGCCCGAAGCCCCAGTCGAAGCGATCGCGTCGTCCGTTGACCTCCTCGGGCATCGTGAGCGCGCGCATCGCCGCGTAGCCGCCGTGGCTCCCGCCGTAGACGCCGATCTGGCGCTCTCGGAGGTCTTCTCTTTGCGCGAGCCAGCGCGCGACGTGCACGAGGTCGAACATCTCGTTGCCGCCGAGGTCGTGGTCGTTGAGCGCCGCGAAGTCCGCGCCGAACCCGGTGCTTCCGCGCACCGACGGCGAGAGCACGATCGCGCCCGCGGCGCAGAGGATCTGCGCTTGCGTGTCCCAGCGGTTCTCTCCGCCGTAGAACGACTGGATCAACGCGAAGCGCTGCGCGCGATCGGGCCAGGGATTTCGCGGGCGGTGGAGGTACGCGTGCAGCGTTCGTGCGCGGCCCGTTCGCGCGTCGGTGTCGAACGTCGGGATCGACACGCGCTCGACCTCGCACGTCTCGATCGCGCGGGCGACGGACTCGGGCACCGACGCGCGCGTCGTGGGCACGAGAGAACCATCGAGCGCCGTCGGCGCGGTCGGCTCGAACTTCACTTGCAAGAGCGAGAAGCTCGTACGACGCGACTGCGTGGTGAAATACGCGGTCGTCTCTTCGTAGTCGAGCGGCACCACGGTCGCGTCGAACACGCGACGCGCGACGATGGGCTCGGTGCGCGTCAGCGTCGCGTTGGGGTCGATCACGAAGAGCTCGCTCTCGTACGGGCGCTTTACGGTCGCGCCGATGAGCTTGAACCGAGCTTGTTGTGTGACGATGCGCCCCTCGTCCTCCGATCGAGGTGACGGGCTCGACGACACTGGCGCGGTCCACTCGAACATCACCAGCGAGTCGACGTCTTCGGTGAATCGCGTGAGCTGCTCGCGGCGCGGCGCGAGGATCACCGCGGGCCGCGCGCCCTGCGGGGCCGTCGTCGGTCGCGCCGCTGGCGTCGGGTTCGGCGGCGCGTCCGGCGCGAGATCCATTCGGTACACGTTTGTGAAGCCGTCCTCGTCGGACGTGTACACAAACGAGTGGTCGCCGACCCAGTCCTCGAGGACCGAGACGTTGCGGCGACGCTGCTCGATGTCGGTCAGAACGCGCAGCGTCGGGGCGGGCGCGGTCAGATCGATCAGGACGAGGTTCTGGTGCTTGCGATCGTTGGCGCGGTTGGCGTTGACGATGACGTACTGCCCGCTCGGGCTGAAGGTCGGCGCGGTCCACGTGAACGTGAGCTCGGGCGTGTCGCAGACGACTTCGCGATCTTGCATCGTCGCGACGTCGATCACGCGGAGGCACGACCGATACGGGGCGCGTTGACCGTGCCGAGGTACGTAGGCGATCTGCGTGCGGTCCGAGTTGGTCCCAACGCCGTACACGTAGTCGTGGTCGGTGATGCGACGGATCGCCCCCGTGTCCGCGGCCATCGCGAAGAGGTTGTAGCGCTCTTCGTTGGCGTCGTCGGCGAGGACCAAGTACTCGCGGCGCGAGGGGAGGTAGCGCAGGTCGCGGAGGCTGCGGCGGTTCCAGTCGATGTCGCCGAGGCGCTCGCCGCGCTCGAGGTCGATCGGCGCGGTCCCCTCGGCGAGCGGAAGCTGCAACAGGTGCCGACCCTGGGGCGTGTCGTGAAAGTAGAGGACGCGGTCCGCGCGCGTCTCGACCCTGAACCCGAGGTACGGAAATCCCTCGTAGAACGGTCGCAAGTCGATTGTGCGCCCACGAAATCGAACCGCGCGGTCCGCGTTGGCTCGCGGCGCGCTCGGCTGTTGCGCGAGCGCCTCGCGCGGCGTCGCCGTGGTCGTGAGGGCCGCGGCGAGCGCGACCGTCGTCGCAGCGGCGCGGAGTCTCGAGAGAACGGGGCGAGCGTTGCGTTCTGTCATCATCGTGCTCTGCGGGGGCGAGGGAGCCTGCCACGGATGGGATCGGCGCGACATTGGGCGTTGACGGACAGCCTCGCGCTCGCGCACCGTTCGATCCGAGCATGGCGAGTCCCCTGAAAATTCTGTTCGTCGCGTCCGAGTGCGCTCCGTTCGCGAAGGCTGGCGGGTTGGGCGACGTCGTCGGCGCGCTTCCCAAGGCGCTGAAGGCGCTCGGCCACGACGTGCGGGTGCTGATCCCGCGGTACGACACGATCAAGGCTGACACGATCCATCACCAAGCGCCGATGGCGATCCCGATGATGGGGACCGAGCTTTGGTGCGGGGTCGAAGAGACGCGGCTGCCTCGGTCGGACGTTCCTGTGTACCTGCTCGATCACCGAGAGCTGTTCGGGCGCGGGTACATCTACGACCCGCCCAACGGTCACTCGCCGGACAACCTCGTGCGGTTCTGCACGCTCTCGCGCGGGGCGTTTTGGCTCGGACGGCACCTTCAGTGGGTGCCCGACGTCTTTCACTGCCACGATTGGCCCACGGCAGCGATCCCGCTCTACGCGAACACGCTCGAGCGCGACACGCCCTTCGGCGGCGCGGCGACGGTGCTCACGATTCACAACATGGCGCACCAGGGGATCTTCTCGAAGCGCCAGCTTCCGCTCACGCACTTGCCCTGGTCGCTCTACACGTCGGACGGGATCGAGACGCACGACGCGGTGGGGCTGCTCAAGGGCGGGCTCTTTCACGCCTCGATGATCACGGCGGTGTCGCCGAAGTACGCGCGCGAGATCCGCACGCGCGAGGGCGGCTTCGGGCTCGAGCACGTCGTGAACTTTCGCGGCGGCGACCTCGTCGGCGTGCTCAACGGAATCGACGATCAGCTCTGGGACCCGCGCACGGATCGGCACATCGCGCATCACTACGACGTCGATTCGATCAGCGAAAAAGTTCACAACAAGCGCGCGCTTCAACGAGAGCTGCACTTGGACGTGCGCGACGACGTTCCGCTCGTCGCAGTGGTCTCGCGGCTCAACGATCAAAAGGGAACCGACGTGATCGCCGAGGCCATCGGCCCGCTGCTCAACCTCGGGATCCAGCTCGTGGTGCTCGGCTCGGGGGACCCGCACACCGAGGCCACGCTCGCCGCGTGGTCGCATCACGGAGGCGGTCGGATGCGCGCGTGGATCGGCTTCGACGAGCCGCTCTCGCACAGGATCACCGCGGGCGCGGACCTCTTTCTCATGCCGTCGCGCTTCGAGCCTTGCGGCCTCACGCAGCTCTACTCGCAACGGTACGGAACGCTCCCCATCGTCCGCGCCACCGGCGGCCTCGACGACACCGTCGAGCAGTACGACGGGCAGGGCGGAGGCACGGGCTTCAAGTTCTGGGATTTGAGCGTCCGTTCGCTCGTCGAGTCCGTGCGGTGGGCCGCTGGCGTGTGGCGCAAGCGCCCCGAGCACATCCGCTCGATGCAAGAGCGCTCGATGCGAAAGCGCATGGGCTGGGACGTGTCCGCGCGGCAGTACGAAGACGTCTATCGCTGGTCGATCGAGCGCCGCCGCGGTCGATAGCGCGCGAGAGCGTCGGGGCGCTCGATGGGGACGGGTGCGTTTCTGCGTGGGCGGGCTCGACGGGTCCCTCACCGCGCGGCAGCCGCGGGTGAGGGCCCAGGCTCGCGCCGTTTCGGCGCCAGATAACTCAGCGCGGATCGCGCGGTCGAATCTTTGAGAACCATGCGCCTTCGCGCCCAATCAACGAGGGAGCACGCCCGCGGTGAATACTGGGGCGTATAAACTCAATACTTACTATCAACCTGTGAAAGTATTGATTCACAAGTTGATCGAAGCGCGTACGGTACGAGTCGAAGAGGAGATCGATCGATGAACGTGATGAACAACAAAGCCGCCAAGCGCGCGCTGGTGCTCCCGTCGGTCCTCGCTGTCTCTGCGCTCGCAGCGTGCGGCGCGTACGTCGAGCCGGGTTCGCCCGAGGCGCTCGCGGCTGCGGCGGAGGCTTCGAGCGCGCGAGCGACGCAGGTGCGGGCGAACGTTCCGAGCATCCCGCAGGCGCAGGACCTCTCTGGGGTGCGCGAGGTCGTCGCGGACATGCACGCGAACAGCTGTCAGGCCTGTTATCGCCTGCACGGCGAAGACGTGTGCTCGGACGCGATGGCCGCGTGCGTCGCTGCCGTCACCGCGCGCGGCCTCGAGTGCCACAACCCCTGCCTCGTGTGCTGAGCGCTCACCGCGCCGCGAGCTGCGACGCGTGATGGCGCAGGTGCGCTTCGGCGAACGTCTGCACGAAGTAGTAGCTGTGATCGTAGCCGTCTCGCATCGTTAGCTCGAGCGATTGGCCAGCGGATTTGCAGGCTGAAACAAACCTCTCTGGCTGCAGCTCTCGCGCGAGAAACTTGTCCGCCGTCCCCACGTCGACCAGGATCTTCGACGCGATCGCGCGCTTCGCGACGAGCGCGCACGCGTCGTGCTCGAGCCACGCTGCACGATCATCACCGAGGTATCCCGCGAAGGCCTTTTGACCCCACGGGACTTCGCTCGGGGCGACGATGGGCGCGAGCGCAGAGACGCTCTGGTAGAGGTCGCGATGGCGCAGCGCGAGCACGAGCGCTCCGTGGCCTCCCATCGAGTGACCCATGATCGCGCGCCGCTCATTTTGCAGAGGAAAGTGCGCTTCGACGAGCTCGCGCAGCTCGCGCGTGACGTAGCGCTCCATGCGATAGCTCTCGTTCCAAGGAGCCCGCGTCGCGTCGAGATAGAAGCCAGCCCCTTGGCCGAAGTCCCACGAGGCGTCGTCCCCTGGGTAGCGCTTGGACCGCGGGCTCGTGTCGCACGTCACGATCGCGAGGCCGAGCTCGCTCGCGACGCGCTGCGCGCCGGCCTTGATGACAAACGTCTCTTCGGTGCACGTGAGGCCCGCGAGAAAGTACACGGCGGGGACCTTGTGATCGGCCGACGCGTTGGGCGGCAAATACACAGCGAACCGCATCGGCCCCGCGCACGATTCGCTCTCGTGCTCGTAGAAGCCCTGCAGTCCTCCGAAGCACCGCTGCTCGCTCTTGACGCTGATCACGAGAACTCGACCACCGTGCGGATCGACTCGCCCGAGTGCATGAGGTCGAACGCTTCGTTGATGCGCTCGAGCGGGAGCTTGTGCGTCACGAGCGAGTCGATCTCGATCTTCTTGTCCATGTACCAGTCGACGATCTTCGGGACGTCCGTGCGACCGCGCGCTCCGCCGAAGGCGCTGCCCTTCCACACGCGGCCCGTGACGAGCTGAAACGGGCGCGTCGCGATCTCTTGGCCCTGGCCGGCGACGCCGATGATGATGCTCTGGCCCCAGCCGCGGTGGCAGCACTCGAGGGCTTGGCGCATGAGCGTGGTGTTTCCCACGCACTCGAACGTGTAGTCCGCGCCGCCGCCGGTGAGCTCGACGAGGTGCGCGACGATGTCGCCCGTGAGGGTCTTGGGGTTGACGAAGTGGGTCATCCCGAAGCGTCGCCCGAGCGCCTCGCGCGCGGGGTTGATGTCGACGCCGATGATCTTGTCTGCGCCGACCATCTTCGCGGCCTGAATGACATTCAGTCCGATTCCGCCCAGGCCGAACACGACGACGTTGGCGCCGGCTTCGACCTTCGCCGTGAAGAGCACCGCGCCGACGCCGGTCGTGACGCCGCAGCCGATGTAGCAAATCTTGTCGAAGGGAGCGTCCTTGCGGACCTTCGCGAGCGCGATCTCGGGGAGCACCGTGTGGTTCGCGAACGTCGAGCAGCCCATGTAGTGATGGATCTTCTTGCCGTTGATGCTGAAGCGGCTGGTCCCGTCGGGCATGAGCCCTTTGCCCTGCGTCGCGCGGATCGACGTACAGAGGTTGGTCTTGCGCGAGAGGCACGATTTGCAGTTGCGACACTCCGGCGTGTACAGCGGAATCACGTGATCGCCCGGCGCGAGCGTGGTCACGCCCTTGCCGACCTCGACCACGACGCCCGCTCCCTCGTGACCGAAGATCACGGGAAAGAGCCCCTCGGGATCCGCTCCCGATCGCGTGAACTCGTCGGTGTGACAGACGCCAGTGGCCTTGATCTCGACGAGCACTTCGCCGTCGCGCGGACCGTCGAGGTCCACTTGCTCGATCACCAGGGGTTTGCCGACTTCGTATGCGACCGCTGCGCGCGTTTTCATGGGTGCCCATTCGTATCGCGTTCTGCGGCAGCGAGGCAGAGGCAAAGGGCGTACGGCATTGCGCGCGACGGGCGGCAACGGAGGGTCGACGAGCCAAGTGCGCGGCGAGCGCTGCGAGCCAAGCGCGGCGGTGCGCGAACGAGGACGGCGTCGGGCAACGTGCGCGGCGAGCCAAGCGCGCGATGTGAGCGCGAGCGCTGCGAGCCAAGTGCGGCGGTGCGCGAACGAGGACGGCCTCCTCTTCTTCTTCGAGTCGGTCGAAGAAGAAGAGGAGGCGAGCGAGCGAATCGCGTGACGCGTGTGGAGGAGAAGATGATGGATGCGTGGCGTTCCGGCGAAGCTGCCTCTTGGCAGCGGAGCCGGTTGCGGAGCGACCGCCGCGAAGCGTCGCGTTGCGCTTTGCCGACACGCAGTGGCGGCTATGCGCAATGCGACGCGACGCGCCGGACGCGAAGCAAAGTCCACGCATCGAGTCAGTCCAGTCCTGCCCTGTGACGGTGTGTTCCGCGGCACCGAGTCACAGTGTTTCGGGAACCCGAGCGCGACCGCCGCGCCGTGCGCGGCCGAGCGCGGGCGTTTCGGGTAACCGTGTCTCGGGGACAAAGCGCCTGTGTTTTCACTGGGCCCCGCGCGCTCTACCCACAACACACGCAGCCCGAAACACGCTGTGCTCTGGGACTTTACTGACTCGATGCGTGGACTTTGCTTCGGGTGCGGCGAGTCGCGCGGCGTCGCGCAATGCCTGCGGCAAAGCGCAACGCCGCGCTCCTCGGCGCTCCCTCCGCAACCGGCTCCGCTGCCGCAGGCAGCTTCGCCGGAACGCCACGCATCCATCATCTTCTCCACCACCCGAGCGACGCGCTCGACACGCTCGCCTCCTCTTCTTCTTCGACCGACTCGAAGAAGAAGAGGAGGCCGTCCTCGTTCGCGCACCGCCGCACTTGGCTCGCAGCGCTCGCGCTCACATCGCGCGCTTGGCTCGCCGCGCACTTTGCCCGACGCCGTCCTCGTTTGCGCGCTGCTCGCTGCGGACACGTTTACACGGCGCTCGCCTCGCGATGGACGCTTTCGCGTCGCTCGCGCTGCGGTCGCTACTTCTTCTTGCCGAAGAGCTGCTCTTGCTTCTCGCTCACGGACACGAACGCGCCCGTGAGCCACTCGGGCAGGTTCGTGTCGAAGTGAACCGCGACCTTTTCGCGCCACAATGAGCTCTCGCTCGCGTCGAGCGCGTGCTTGCGCACGACCGTGCCCTCGACCACCTCGCTCTTGTCGTCTTCGCCGGGAACGTACACGCGGATCGAGATCTTCGCCCCGATCTCGATCTTCGCGCGCGTGAGCAACAGAAGGCCCGTCGCGCTCGCGTCCTGCGTGATCGCGCTGCGAACCTTTCCCTCCGGCGTCGTGATCTCGGCGCCCATGTACACGGTGTGACGATCGGCTGCTCGTCGGTTGTCTTCGTCTCCCATCGCGCTCTCGCTACCTTTGCTATTTCTTCGCCAGAAACGTGTGGATCCCGCACTCGGTCTTCGCGCTGCCTGCCCATCGGCCGGCGCGCTCGTCGGACTCGTCCGCGCCAACCGGCTGCGTGCAAGGCTCGCATCCGACGCTGACGTAGCCCTTCGCCCACAAGGGGTGTTCGGGGATCGCGTGTTTCTCTTGATACCGGTAGACGTCCCTCGATGACCAGTCCGCGATGGGGTGAATCTTGAGGGGACCTTCGACGGTGGGCTCGACGATGGCCGTGTGCGCGCGGGTGCTCGACTGATCGCGGCGCAGGCCCGAGACCCAGCCGAGCTTTCCGGGGAGGGCGCGCTGCAAGGGCTCGACCTTGTTGTGCGCGCAGCAAAGGTCGGGATTTTGCTGGTAGATCTTCAGTCCGTGCTTCGCGACAAACGCCTCGCGCGGCGTTTCGGGGGCCAAGACAACCACGGAGAGTCCGAGCGCCGACGCGAGCTCGTCTCGGTACGCGAGCGTCTCTTCGAAGAGAAATCCCGTGTCGATGAAGTGCACCGGGAGCCCCTTCGCGACGACGCTCCACAAGTGCAAGAGCGCCCCCGAGCCGGGACCAAACGACGATGTGCAGAGCAACGACGCGCCGAAGCGATCGACCGCCCACGCGAGCCGCTCTTCCGCCGAGAGACCTTCGAGGCGCGCGACGAGCTCGTCCCGTTGTGCGTCGGTGATCTCGATGCTGGCAGCTGGCGACACGCTCATGCGGCGCACTCTCCCTTGCCGAGCTTCACTTCGAAGTCGCCCTCTTGGCCGATGTCGATGAAATCGATGTCGGGCGTCGTCTCGTCGAGCGCGGCGAGGTCCGCGAGCACCTCGCGAACGCGGTCCTCGCTCACGCGACGAAAGAAATCCCTGGGCGTTTCTGCGCTCGACGCGCGCTCTTCGGCGTACAGGGACAAGAGCCGCACGACCGCGTCGGCCACGCCGCGCGCGCGGAGCTTCACGACTTGCCTCCCGAACGTCGCCCCCGACGCGCCGTCGACCCCGCCGCCGAGGTGCAGTTGGTACACGGGCGCGCTTCGCTCGCCCACGCGCTTGACCGCGCCGTGAAACCCGAGGTCCGCGACGTGGTGCTGGCCGCACGAGTTGGGGCACCCCGAGATCTTGATGCTCGCCGACCGAGCGAGCTCGAGCGCCTCGCGCTCCTTGGGGCTCAGCTTGTCGAAGCGATCCGCGATGGACGCGCCGAGCTGCCGCGACGTGGTGACCGCGAGCTGGCACGAGTCCGCTCCGGGGCACGAGGTCACGTCTTCGACCGTCTGTCCTCCCGTGCGCGCGAGGCCGATGTCCTCGAGCGCGGCGTGAAGGGCGGGGAGCTTTCCGATCGGGACCCAGCGAAGAACGAGGTTTTGCTCGAGCGTCGTGCGCACCGTTCCGTCGCTGAAGCGCTGCGCGATCGGCGCGAGGGCGCGGAGCTGCGAGGGCGTGATGTCTCCGAGCGGAAGCCTCACGCACGCGCACGCGTAGCCCTCTTGCTTCTGCGCGATCACGCTCGCGGCGCGCCACGCGAGGTAGCTCGGCCTTCGGGCGACCGCGGGATCCTCGGCGTCTTGGCGCGGCGGGGGCGGGGGCTCGTCGGTGATCGCGATCGACGAGAGCGGCGTCGTGCCGCGGGCGCGCACGGCGGCGAGCTCTTCGTTGTACATCTCGACGAAGCGCTCGGGGCCGCTCTTTTTCGCGACGTACTTGAGGCGGGCGCGGTGCTTGTTCTCGCGGTTTCCTGTGCGATCGAAGAGGCGCACGATGGCCTCGACCGAGTCGAGCACGTCCTCGACCGGCAAGAACTCGTGCAGCGTGATCGCGTTCATCGGCGTCGTCGAGAGCCCGCCGGCGGCGACGATCTTGAATCCGTGTGCGCCATCGCGGATCCGCGCGATCAGGCCCACGTCGTTGATCGAGCACATCGCGCGGTCTGCCTCCGACGCGCTGAGGGCGATCTTGAACTTGCGCGGCAGGCTCTGGTCGTAGTCCTTGCGCAACAGGTGCCGCGTGATCGCCTCGCCGTACGGACGCACGTCGAAGACCGTGTCTTCGGCGACGCCCGAGAGCGGGTCTGCGGTCACGTTTCGAACGGTGTTTCCGCAGGCTTCGCGGGTGGTGAGCCCCGCTTTGTCGAGCGCGCGAAGGGCGTCTTCGACCTTGCTCATCGGGACGAAGTGAATCTGCACGTTCTGCCGCGTGGTCAGGTGGCAGATGTCTCGTCCCGCGGCCTCGACCGACTCCGCGATCGCCTCGAGCTGAGCCGCCCCGAGGGCGCCCTGCGGGATCTTCAGCCTGATCATTTGCACGTCGGTCTGGCGCTGGCCGTACACGCCGCGCGCGAGACGAAACACCCTGAATTTATCGGGCGACATCTCGCCGCGCTCGAATTGCTCGAGCACCGTCACGAACTCGTCGATGTCCCTGGCGTCCGAAAACTTCGGAAGAAACAACGCCTCGCCTGTCTGTCCGTCAGCGCTCACAGCACTCCTCGCTCTCGAAGCAATGAAACAATCGCGTCGACGCCCTGGTCGACGGTGACCTCGTGCGACTTCACCTCGAGCTCCGGCGCGTCCGGCGGCTCGTAGGGGTCGCTCACTCCAGTGAACACAGGGATCTCTCCGGCGCGCGCGCGCTTGTAGAGCCCTTTGACGTCGCGCGCTTCGCACGCCTCCAAGGGCGCGCTCACGTACACCTCGCAGAAGCGCTCGCCGCTCATCGCGCGGGCCTTCGCGCGCGTGTCGCGATACGGGCTGATCGCCGCGGTGATCGCGATCACGCCGTTGCGCGCGAGGAGGTTGGCCACGTACGCGATGCGCAGCACGTTGGTGTCGCGGTCCTCGCGCGAAAACGTCAGCCCCTTGCTCAAGTGCTCGCGCACCTCGTCGCCGTCGAGCACCTCGACCCGCTGACCCAGAGCCCGCAGCCGCAGCTCGAGCGCGCGGGCGAGGGTGCTCTTTCCCGCGCCCGAGAGGCCGGTGAGCCAGAGCACGGCGCCCGCGTCCCCGCGAGCTGGCGCAGGTACGTCTCGATTTCGAACGATCGATTGCATCGTCTGGTAGACCTGAATGATTCTGTTATACTGGAGACCTCTTCACTATGACGAAGTCTTCCACACGTGCAAGGGCGTCGAGCGCTTCGACGAGCGTCACCGTCAGCGAGCCCGCGGCGGGCGCTCCGATGACAGAGGCGTTGTTGCTCGGCGAAGGAGACGAGATCGGCGCCGCCGAGCTCACGCGCCGCGTGGCCGAAACCGTCCGCGTCCTTCGCAAGAACCGAGGGTATTCGCTGGACGATCTCGCGCAGCGCTCGGGCGTCTCGCGCGCGAGCCTCTCGCAGATCGAGACCGCGAAGACCAACCCGACGATCTCGATCTTGTGGAAGATCGCGGCGGCGCTCGGGGTCCCCTTCGCGCAGCTGTTGGGTGAAGAGCGGCCCGAGCGCGTGCGGATCCTTCGTCGCGCCGATCAACAAGTGCTTCGCTCGACCGACGGACGCATGGAGTCTCGTCCGCTCATGCCCGCGGGCGCATCGCCCACCGTCGAGGCGTACGAGCTTCGGTTGCAGCCGCGGTCCATCTCCGTGAGCGAGCCGCACGCCAAGGGCACCACCGAGACGATCGTCGTGCTCGTCGGCGCGCTGCGGCTGCGCGTCGCGGACGAAGTGTTCGAGCTCAACGCCGGAGACTCGGTCTATTTTCACGCGGACGTCGCCCACGCGTACGAGAACCCGGGCCGCGTCGAGGCTCGCTATCACAACGTGATCACGTACGCGCGATAGGCGCCCGAGAGCTCGATCCCGTGCTTCTCGGAGAACACACGCAAGACACAGCGTCGCCCGCGCCCACGCACACGAGCGAAGGCGAGCGCATCATCGCGCTTCGCGGCGTCGCAAAGAGCTTCGTCGACGCAGAGGGGCGGTCGCGCGCGGCGCTCGAGCCGGTGGACATCGACGTTCGACGCGGTGAATTCCTGTGCCTCGTCGGCCCTTCGGGCTGCGGCAAGAGCACGATCTTGAACCTCGTCGCGGGCCTCGACGCGCCCACGCAAGGGACGATCACGATCCGCGGCGAGGCCGTGAAGGGACCGGGCCCCGATCGCACGGTGATGTTTCAAGAGGCCGCGCTGTTTCCGTGGCTCACGGTGTTCGAAAACGTCCTGTTTCCCCTCGAGGTCGCGAAGGTCGCCAAGGGTGAAGCGCGCGCGCGGGTCGAGCGCTACCTGCGCATGGTGCACCTGTGGAAGTTTCGAGACTCCCGGCCGCACGAGCTCTCGGGAGGCATGCGTCAGCGCGCGGCGCTCGCGAGGGCGCTCGTGATCGAGCCCGAAATTCTCCTGATGGACGAGCCCTTCGGCGCGCTCGACGCGCAGACCGCGGACCTGCTCCACGCCGAGCTCGAGACCATCTGGCGCGAGACGAAGAAGACCGTGCTCTTCGTCACGCACAACCCTCGCGAGGCCGTTCGCCTCGGCGATCGCGTGATCGTGCTCGGCACTCGGCCGGGCCGCGTGAAGCGCGTCGTCTCCGTCGATCTGCCCCGCCCCCGCGACCAGGAGCAACGCGACGTCGCGCTGCTCGCCGCGGTCCTGCGCAACGAGCTGAAGAGCGAGATCGAGAAGGTCTTGCGCGAAGAGGTCGACGATGGCTGGCGTCCTGCGCAAGAGCCTGTTCGTCCTGGGCCTGATCGTGGCCTGGGCGGCGGCATCTAAGTTCGCGAACAATTTTCTCTTTCCCGGCCCGCTCGACGTGATGAAGGCCCTCGCGCGCAGCGCGCAAAACGGCGTTCTGTTTCGCGCGCTCGGCAAGACCACGATGCGTCTGTTGCTGGGTTACAGCGCCTCCCTCGTGGGCGGCGTCGCGCTCGGGTTGAGCCTCGCTCGCGTGCGCGCGCTCAGGGACACGTTGGGCGTGCTCGTGCTCGGTCTTCAAGCGATCCCGTCGGTGTGCTGGATGCCCGTGGCGCTCCTCGCGTTCGGTCTCAACGAGCGCGCGATCTTCTCGGTGGTGGTGCTCGGCTCGATGCTCAGCGTCTCGATCGCGACCGAGAGCGCTGTGCGCAACGTTCAACCCTTGATCCTTCGCGCCGCGGCGACGATGGGCGCGACGGGATGGACCCTCTGGCGTCGCGTGATGCTCCCCGCTGCGCTTCCGGGAATCGTCTCGGGCGCGCGCCTCGGGTGGACCTTCGCGTGGCGCTCGCTCATGGCCGCGGAGCTGCTCTTCGTCTCGGGAGGCCTCGGACAAGTGCTCGAGCAGGGACGCGAGCTCTACGACATGGCGCAGGTGCTCGGGGTCGTGCTGGTGATCGTCGCGTTCGGGCTGCTCAGCGAGGGGCTCTTGTTCGCGAGGATCGAGCGCACGATGCGCCTGCGATGGGGGATCGAGCGTTGAGCGACGACGCGTTGGGTCTGAGAATTTCGAGGCGAAGCGCGCTCGCATCCGCGGTGGGCCTCGCGTCGTCGTCCGCGCTCGGCGCCTGCGCGCGGCCCGTCGACCCGCGGGTGCTGAGGGTTGGCCATCTATTCAACATCACGCACGGCGCCGGGCTGTGCGCGCTCGAGTCGGGGCGTCTCGCGGGCGCGCTCGGCGGCGTGACCGTCGAATCGAAGGCGTTCACCGCGGGGCCTGCGGTGATCGAAGCGTTGTTGGGCGGGGCGATCGACGTCGCGTACGCAGGGGCGCCGCCCGTTCTCGCAGCGTGGCTCCGCTCTCGGGGAACGGCAGTGCGACTGCTCGCCGGCGCCTGCTCGGGCGGCGCGGGGCTCGTCGTGCGACCGGGACTCGAATTCGTGGGTCCGCGCTCGCTCGACGGCCGCACCGTCGTCACGCCGCAGCTCGGAAACACGCAAGACGTCGCCCTTCGCGACTACCTCCGCCGCCACGGAATGTCGCCGTCCGAGAGCGGCGGATCCGTTCGTGTGCTCCCGCTCTCCAACGCCGAGTGCTTCAATCAGTTTCGCCTCGGGCGCGTGGACGCCGCGTGGGTGGCCGAGCCGACGCTCTCGAGGATCATCGTCGAAGCGAGAGGCGTCCTCGCGATCGACGAGCGCGATCTCTGGCCCGTGCGTCGGTTCGTGACCGCGCTCTTCGTCGCGCGCGCGGACTACATGGATCGCGCTCGTGACAACGTGCTTCGCGCGCTCGAGGTGCACCGCGACGAGGTGCGACGCCTCGCGCGAAGTGATGGCGCGTCACGGGCGCTCGTCGCGTCGTCGCTCGCGAGGGCGCTCGGGCGACCGCTGCCCGCGCGCGTGCTCGAGGGTGGGTTTTCTCGCTGTGATTTTACAGACGATCCGCTGCTCGACTCGCTGCGGGCGCAGGGGCGCGCGTCGCAGTCGCTCGGGTTTCTCCCCGAGGGCGCGCTCGAGTCACTGTCTCCTTCGGTGCGCTGAAATTCGCGCTCGACGCGGCGGGTGGAGTAGTGGACAGGCCGCGATCCGTGGCCATGCTCCGGCGCTCTTCGCGACCGCCGTCGTCCCCCATCGGCGGCGCGTCTCTCCAACACGGTTCGAATCGTCGAACGCTCCCTTCGCCGTTGCGTGGGCGCGATTCGACAACGCAGGTCTCGAATGTCTTCCTCCGAATCCAGCGCGGGCTTTTGGTCCACGGTGACCGAAGCGGTGCGCGGCACCGAGCAGGACCTCACGGCGGTCCCTGTCTCGCGCGCGGTGCTGCTTCTGTCTGTGCCGACGGTGCTCGAGATGTCGATGGAGTCGCTGCTCGCGATCGTCGACATGTACTTCGTCTCGCGGTTGGGCCCGGACGCGGTCGCGACCGTGGGCCTCACCGAGTCGCTGCTCGCGCTCATGTACGCGATGGCGATGGGGCTCTCAGCTGCGGCGACCGCGGTCATCTCGCGTCGAACGGGCGAGAAGAACCCCGACGGCGCGGCGTCGGGCGCGGTGCAGGTCGTGGCGATCGCGATGGTCCTGTCGCTGGTGCTCGGCCTCGTGGGCACGCTTCTCGCGCCGACGCTCTTGCGCGCGATGGGCGCAGAGCCGGGCGTCCTCGCGATCGGAACGGGCTACACGCGCACGATGCTCGGCGGGAGCGCGACGATCTTCTTGCTCTTCGTGATCAACGCCGCGTTTCGTGGCGCCGGTGACGCAGCGGTGGCGATGCGCTCGCTCTGGCTCGCGAACCTCGTGAACATGGCGCTCGCGCCGGCGTTGATTTTTGGTGTCGGCCCCATCCCCGCGATGGGCGTCACGGGCGCGGGAATCGCCACCACCATCAGCCGAGGACTCGGCGTCGTCTACCAGCTCGCGATGCTGAGGCGTCCGGGCGCGCGGCTCACGATCGAGCGGCGGCACCTCGCGATCGACCTCAAGACCATCCGAGAGCTGCTGAACATCGCGTGGGGCGCGGCGCTGCAGACGCTCATCGAGACGGCGAGCTGGCTCGGCCTCGTGCGCATCCTCTCGACCTTCGGGAGCAAGGCGCTGGCGGGCTACACGATCGCGATGCGGATCGCGATGTTCGCGCTCTTGCCTCCGTTCGGGCTCGCGAGCGCGGCGGCGACGCTGGTCGGGCAGAACCTCGGCGCCAAGCAACCCGACCGCGCCGAGCAGTCCGTGAAGACCGCCGCGCGCTACAACGTGGCCTTTCTCGGGGTGGTGGGGCTCGTGTTCATCGCGCTCCCGCAGGTGTTCGTCGGGCGATTTGCAGAGGATCCAGCGTCGGCGGTCGTGGGCGCGCAGGCGTTGAGGATCGTCTCGCTCGGGTTCGTGTTCTTCGCGTACGGGATGGTCGCGGTGCAGGCGTTCAACGGCGCGGGTGACTCGCGGACGCCGATGCTGCTCAACTTCGTGACGTTCTGGCTCTTCAAGATCCCGTGCGCGTACGTGCTCGCGAGGGTGCTCAACTGGGGACCGTCGGGCGTGTTCTGGGCCGTGGCGGCCGCGTATACGGTGCAATCGATCAGCGCGGGGCTGCTGTTTCGACGGGGCACGTGGAAGAGCCAAGTGATCGAGTGAAGCGGGAGCGGGGGGCAAATGTGCCGAGGGCGTCCCAAGTTTGGGACGAGAGGGAGCCGCCAGCGGGTGCGGCGGCAGCGCTGAGGCAGCGCCCGCGCGCGTTGCTCGTGCAGCGTGTCACGGGCACTCCCTACGGAGGGACTGCGCGCAACTACCTCGCCTTCGTGGGCTACGACCAGTACGGTCAGCGCTCGCGCGTGACGTTGGGCAACGGAACGGAGACGCGCTATCAACGAGATCCGCTCATGCAGCGCCTGCAGCAAGTGAACACGAACGGCCCCGGCGCGACCCCGCTTCAACGCTTGCGGTACGCGTACAACGCGGCGGGCAACATCACCGAGCGCAATCAGAAACTGTCGGGCCTCATGGGCGGCGGCTTCGGTGGCGACGTCCTTCAAACTTTCGACTACGACGAGATCGGTCAGCTCACGAGCGCGACGGGCTTCTACCAGGAGTCCGGCACGCACGAGCGCCGCTACACGCTCGCGATGCAGTACGACACGATCGGAAACATCACGAACAAGACACAGAACGACGTGCGTTCGCTCATCGGTGGAGGCTCACCCACAACACTCGCGGGCACGTCACATACGCTGAGCTACACGTATCTCGGTGGCGGAAGCATTCGCCCGCACGCTGCAACGAAGGTGGGCAACCGCACCTTCACCTTCGATCCGAACGGCAATCAGCTCGGCTGGAGCGACTCGGGCACGGGCAGCACGCGCTCGATGGCGTGGGACGAAGACGATCGGCTCGAGTCGGTGACCACCGATGGTTCGACGGTGAACTTCCTCTACGACGGCGCGGGCGAGCGCACGCACAAGTATTCGAGCGCGGGCGTCTCGGTCTACGCCAACGCGTACTGGAGCGTGCGCAACGGCGTTCAAACGACGAAGCACATCTTCGCAAGCGGGCAGCGCATCGCGAGCATCGTGAACGACCCCGCGACGGGCACGCAGGAGCATTGGTTTCACACCGATCACCTCGGCAGCACGCAATTCGTGACGGATGGTGCGGGCGCGGTGCGCGAGCACCACGAGAGCTTCCCCTTCGGCGAACCGTGGATCGAAGAGAGCTCCGCGAGCGACACGACGCCCTTCCGGTTTACTGGGAAGGAGTTGGATCCCGAGACGGGGCTGCAGTACTTCGGTGCGAGGTACTACGACCCGCGGCAAGGGCAGTGGGCGAGCGTGGATCCGATTCTCCGCGACGCGATGGTGGATGGGCGAATTATGGAACCGCGTCGAGTGAATCTGTTTTCGTACTCTTGGAACTCACCGGTCGAGTTGCGCGATCCAGACGGTCGTGACGTGAATGACCGAGTGCAAGGAACGTGGTCGCTTCGCTGGAACTACGGAGTAGCGCCACGCAACCCATTGTACGCAGCAGAAACGGATCTCAACGGGGCCGTTCGTCTGAACTTTCCGTGGAACGCGCCCGGCAGGCGCACGATCCGAATGAGCGCTGATATCGTTATTCAGGGGCCAGTTGAAATCAACATCCGAGAATCGCTAGAAGTTCGTGCCACTACAGGTATTGATGCTTTCGACAACTCTGGACTAAATCGACCCCTGACTCAGCACGAATACGGCCACTATATGGTTGCTCAGCGAGTGTATTCGCCGACCATCCTAAACGAGATTGCGGACATGACGGGCTTGCCGTGGAACCAGCGGGTACTAGCTCCTCAGAACAACACCGCGATCCAAGCTCAGGCGACTCAAATGGCAAATTCGTTTCTTTCGTATTTTCAGAAAGTGGAAGAGTTTGTCGACTTCTACGTTCTGCATCGAGAGAACTACGCGCGACAGCTAGGTCTACCAACCTCTCAGCAAGCCTATCGAGCTCCCGCGGTGCCAGTCCATACTGCGTCAGACGGCTCGCAGCGGTCGATGACGGTTGATCAGTTGCGAGGTCTCATTAACCGGGTAGGAAGCGGAGTTCCCGGATTTGTTCCTCTTGATCAAGGCTGGATGCCGTTTCCGGCGTCTCCAACGGTCTCTCCCCAAAGTTCTTCTGGGCGATCACAACCACAACCGTGATCCTTCACACTGAGAGCACGATGTCCTCAAGACCGCCACCAAAAACGATGAGTACTATTCAGGCGCTCAGGTTTCGAAACAGCGCGAATGTGCCGCAGAACGGTCAATCCAGTTTCAGAACATTGGTTTTGAGAAGTCACCAAGTATTCGGACGGGTGGTACGGACCTTGTTGTGCTCGGCGATCTGGCTATTCACTTCCGGCCAAGCCGCACCATCCGGTTCGGACTCAGCTTACGCTTTTCAAGTCGCCAGCAGCTCTGTGTCGTGCTTGGGAAACCGAACTCTGGTGTCTGTTTCGCTCGTCTACGTTGGCACAGTCGGCCGCACCGCTTGTATTCTTCGCCGACAAGTAACATGGAATCCGTTCGGCGGTGGGCGCGCCGTGGGGCTCGCAGGCATTGTGTCCGCGAGCGTATGGTCGCCGAACAGCCAGCGCGGGTGCCCTGACAGCGATCAGATTCGGTTCGTCCAACAGCGTCCAGTTTCGCTGACTTTGGAAGCAGATTCGGCGCCAGTCGCGCGGCGATTGCGCTGCGGTACTGTTGTTCCGGCTAGCATCGTACTTGAACTTCAGTTTGCCGACACGCTGCAGCCAACAGAGGTTCGATTGACTACTCGTATGCGCGTGACTTGTGTTTGAGAAAGGCCGAGGTTCATCAGCCGAATCGACTGTGGTTTCATGTGCACACTCAGGTTGGGACTGCTCAGAACTCCTACGTATGCTCACGCCCTTTCCCGACAGGAGCCTCCAAGTTGCTGCTTGCTGACATGATTCCACCACATTGGGCATTCACTGCTAGGCTGGGGCGGCAGACGCTGTAAGCCTCACCCAAGGAACGAAATGTTTCGCGATCGACCAAAGCCGCTCCTGGCATGTCTTCTCCTCTCCTGCGCCCCCGCCGCTCCCATGGGTGACGCCGCCGCGCCCAATGACGCCACTCCGCCCCCGGCGGACGTGCAGTCCTCGGTGCGTCCCGGGCGCTACCCGGATCGCTCGTTGGTGACGTGCTCTCGGTGGATCATGCACCGGATGACCGTTCCGCCGCCGCTCGATGGGTGCCGTCCGTGGGTCGGCTTCGTCGGTCCGCACCCTCGCGAGACCACGCGCCAGTTCGTTGGCGCCAGCGTGTGCGGGCATGCGCTCATCGTTGACCCGACGCAAGCGACCCAGCGCAACCCGTTCTCGTTCATTCCGCCGGGGCAGTCCTTCGTGCGAGGCGGAGTGAGCATCATGGCCGACGCCGCCATGATCGGCGACGTCGAGCTCTCGGTGTGGTCGCAGCTTCAGCTCGGCAACGGAATTCAGCCAGTCATCTACAACACGCGCGGTCCGCTCGACGTCCGAAACGCGACGGGTCTCAACTCTTCGGGCTCGATTCGCCTGCCCGATCCGCGGACACATATCGTGACCAGCGTTCGATATCAGCTCGATCCGACCAGCCCCGTGCCCGGCGGGCTCATTGTCGCCGAGATTCCCGAAGCGCAGATGGACGGCACGTTTCGAGTTCGTCGCTTTCTGCGTGGCGGACTCGGCAACGACCCTCAGCGCGAGCTCGCGCCCATTGTTCGAAGCACCGGGGTGCCGCAGCCAGAGGGCACCACCTCGAGCTCGCGCGCAGGGATCGCTCGGGCCGCAATTACCTGCGCTGCGGCGGATGGCAAGCTCGTCGTCGAGGTCATCAACCCGGCCACTCGTGACAGTCTCTTTCCCGCGTACGACACGGGTGATCCCACGTTGCAGCGCTGCTCGCTCAGCAACGTGAACGGGACGATCCTGCTCGTCGCCTCGTCGGAAACGCGCAGCATCGCGTTCACGCTCGACGTTCGACCGATGACTGGCGGACCGATGGTCGAGTTCATCCCGTTTGCGCAGCAACCCAACTTCTTGCCCGTCGATCGCGCGCAGCTCGGGCGCGACGAGGGCCCGTTCGACGTCACGGTCGCTGCGACGCTCGACAACGCGCCCGCGACGCTCGTGTTGTACACGCGGCGCGCGATGGCGGGGGCGGCCGATGTTCCGACGTTTGCGTTCGTCGATCGGCTGTTCGACTACGAGTCCACGCCGGAGTCGCCACAGTTCATTCCATCACCCACGCCGACGGTGGGAGCGATGTACGCGGCGGCGTTCTGGCCGACGGGGCAGGTGGCGTTCGCGCGCTTCGACCCGCGCACAGGCGTGCTCGATGCCAGCACTGCGCAGTGTGACCGCTAACACCGGCAACCCACAGTGCACTGTGGATTCACCCACAGTGCACTGTGGCTCCACCCACAGTGCACTGTGGGCGCGCCCACCCTGCAAATTCCCAATCCCCCGCTCTCCCCCGCTCGCGTCACCTCACTCCCACGGGTCCGTCGTGCCCAAGAGCGCGCGCGTGAAGTCCGGTCGCATGATGCGGAAGTCCACCGGCTCGATGCGCGACACGCAGCTCTGATCGAGGGGCGCTGTCGGATTCTCGATGAAGCTCATGATCATCCGCATTCCGCACGAGCGACGCTCGCCGGACTCGTCGACGAACGGAGACGACGCGAACGTCGTGTGACCCGCCGTCGGAATCTCGACCCAGTGTTGATTCGCGCCCGTGAAGTGCGGCCGAAACAAGCGCGACTTGCGCTGAAGCGTCGCGGGGTCGAGCCCTCCGCTGAGCATCAACATCGGCGTCGTCGTGGTCGCCCACTGCTCGGACAGCGTGTCCGTGTACGTCGGCCATCGCCCGAGGTGCACCTGAAAGAGCGCCGTCACGTCGCGAGACGCGACGGCGTTTTCGCGGATCGCTTCGAGCACCGCGGCCGTGGGCTCGGGCCGCTCGTTGAACTCGCTGAGCGCGACGTTGTGCGTGAGCACCCAGCCCCAGCGGCGCAGCTCTTCGGACGCGGGTTGCGGCGCCGCCACGTGGCCGAGCACGATGCGAAGGGCGCTCACGTCGCGCGGCTCGCAGCGATCCGCCCTGTAAATGATCGCGGGAATGTACGCGCGGTTCTCGGCCTGCATGAGAAACGACGCGAACAGCTTGCGAAGGAGGACGTGCGTCGGCGCCGCGGGGATCGCCGCGGCTGCGCAGTGGCCCATCTTCAAGCGGCGAAAGAGGTCCTGCGCCTTCGCCCAGGGATCGGGGCCGAGCTTCGATCGGCAGAACGTGTCCATCGCACACACATTCAAGAAGTCTCGCGCGGCCTCGTTGGAGTCCTCGTCTTGGCGAAGGAGGCTCAGGCCCGGCGCGGCGATCGAGTCGAGGACGACGCCCTGGGCGATGTTCGGATCGATCTGGAGGAGGCGGTGGGCGAGGTAGGTTCCGTAGGAGATTCCCAGGACGAACTGCGATTGACCGGCGCGGCGCGTCGCGCGCATCGCGAGGGCTGTGTCGTTGGCGGCGTTGGTCGTCGAGAAGTGCTGCAGTCGATCGCCCCACCGAGCGCGCGCGGTCGCGAGGCACGCGGGCCACTCCTCGGCGGTGATCTCGAGGCCGCCCGGGCTCGTCGACGCTTCTTGCTCGGGGCACTCGATGCGCGTCGATCGCCCCGTGCCTCGATGGTCTGGAAAGTAGAAGTCCACGTCGGGAAAGCGCGTTCCGATCGCCTCGGACAGCCCTTCGAACACCAGGCCCGACGCCCCCGGCCCGCCTTGCAGCATCCACAACGCCCGCAGTCCGCGCCCGCCCGCGGGGCGGTAGCGCTTCACGAAGTACTCGATCGTCTCGCCCGTTGGATTTCTCGCGTCGAGGGGAACCCTCAGCGTCGCGCACTCTCCATCAGGCGCGTTGTTCGTCTCGAGCGAGCACGGCGTCCACTCGACCGCCGGCAACGGAGCGCTCGCGTCGCCAGCTTCGTTGTTCGCGGCGTCCGCCGAGCCGTCCTGCGGAGCGATCGGCCCGGCGCCACAGTGCATCGTCGTTGCGAGGGCGATCGTGCCCATCCATCGCGTGAGCTTCTTCATGAGCGTTGGTCGTAGCCGCCAAGCGCCCTGCCGAAACCTCACATCGCCTAACCTTCGAGCCAACGAACGGAGGCGCGCGAATCGAGCGAATATCCCTCGTCCGACGTGCGCAAGAGCGCCTCGAGCCCGAGCGCTCTCAGCCTCGAGATCGCCATGTAGACCCGCGCGGCGGCGGACTCGGGGAGCATCTTCTCGCCCGGCCACCCCGCGGCGCGGACCTCGGATGCGTCGAGCGAACGGCCGCCCTCGTCGATGCGCGCGCGCACCAACGCCACCAAGATCTTTCGAAGCGGCCCGCGTTTGGACAGGTCGAATTGCGCTCCGTTGATCGAGAGCAAGCGGCCGTCTCTCGTGAGCGCGAGCGTCGCGGCCGTCGTGATGGCGGTGGGCGTTCCGGATGGTGTTCGGCGCTCGCCCGCGCGTAGCTCGGCGATCCGTCGCGGCCACGCGCGATCGTCCGAGAACCTCGCCGCGGCCTCCAACGCAGCCATGCGCGCGCGATAGAGCCCGTCGTCCGCTCCGTCCGATCGGCGCTGCGCGAGGAGCGCCAGCGTCGCCCGCGCTTCGAGTTCGCCGCTCAAATCGCTGAGCAAAATCGCTTCGTCGAGCGCCGGTGGCAAGAGCTCCTCCGCGCGATCGAGCTCGTCGAGCTGCGCGAGGTACTTCGCTTCGAGCACCGACAGTCGACACAAGTGAAAGCGATCCTTCGCGAGCTCGAACGACGCTCGTGCGAGGGCGTTGCGACGGAGCGCTTCGCGCGCGTTTCCGCGCTTTGCCTCGGCGAGCGCGTAGTTCGCCTGGACGATTCCCACGAGCCTCGGGGCGCTGGCGGCCATCGCGGACGCGAGCGCTCGCTCGAAGTGCTCGACCGCGCGGTCCTGATCCCCGCGGTGGTACTCGACGATCCCGAGCGCTTGCTCGGCGGTGGCGCTCAGCCGATGGCTTCGCAGTCGCGCGGCGTCCACGAGCGCCGCCTCTCCAAACGTCCGCGCCTCGTCGAACTCTCCGAGCGGCGCCAGCACGAAGCACAAGCTCGCGCGGCTCAACGCGACGCGCGCTGTGTCGCCGTGCTGCATCGCGGCCTCGAGGCCGTCGCGATAGGGCGCGAGCGACTCGCGCAGCCGTCCGTGCAGCGCGAACGCTCGACCGCGCGCGATCGCGAACTCGATCGTCAACGCGGGATCGACGCCCGCGCTCGCGTCCGCAGAGAGCATCGCGGCGGTCGTGTCGATGACGTGCTGGTGGCGCTCGAACTGACCGCGCGCGACGAGGATCACGTCGAGTCGCAACGCGACGTTCGCCGCGAGAATCGCCCGCGCGCGTGATGGTGAACGAACGGCGCTCGTGGCCCAGGTCCACGCGGCGTCGAGGTCGTCGTGGTCGCGGGCGAGGGCGCTCCACACCGCAGGGTCGTCGCCGCGAGGGGCAGCGTCGCGGCCGAAGTACGCGCAGTGCTTCGCGCGGTGCTCGTCGGTCGCGCGACGGCCTGCGAACTCGCGGATCGAGTCGAGCATCGAGAAGCTCGAGCCCTCGCCGCGCACGTCGGCCACGAGCAACGACGCGCGTACGAGCTGCTCGAGGACCGTGATCGACCCTGTCCCGTCCTCGCCCAATAAGCCCATCAGCGCGCTCGCCGCTTCGACGTCGAAGGGCGAACGAAACGTGCTCAACGCGACCAGCGCCCGCCGCGCGTCCTCGGGGAGCGCCTCGAACGCCGTCGCGATCGAACGCTCGAGCCCGTCGAGCACGAGCCTGCCGTCTTCGAGCGCGTCGAGCACTGGTGCGGGCCCGATCGCGGCCACTTTGGCGGCGAGCAGCTCGATCCCGAGCGGCAATCGATCGACCCGCGCCGCGATCGAGGCGCACACGTCGGGCGAGAGCGAGAGCGACGGCGACAGCCGATTCACCCGAGAAAACAAGAGCTGCGCGGCGTCGGGCTCGGACAGCGGGGCGACGTCGATCACGAGCTCGGCGCCGACCGTGAGCCATCGGCCCGAGCACAAAAGTAAGCACACAGAATCAACGGCGGCCACGAGGTCCTCGACGACGCTCGCGACCTGGGGGCTCGCGTCGAGGTCGTCGATCACGATGGTGTGCGGGGCTTCGTCGAGGGCTCGGGTGACGCGCTCGAAGGCGACGTTGGCGTCGCTCGTTCGAACGTCGAGCCCGAGGGCTGTGGCGAGCGCGGTGATGGCCGTCGCGCGCTCGGTCGTGTGCGAGAGCGAGAGCTCGATCACGCGCGAGGGGCGGTCTCGGTGGCGTCGGGCGCGGTCGGCGAAGGCGCGGGCGAGCGAGGATTTTCCCACGCCGGGAGGGCCTTTGAGCACGAGCGTTCGCGCGCCGCGCTGGAGTGCGTCCTCGAGCGCGGCGAGCTCGCGATCACGTCCGACCAGCGTCGTGGGGCTCACCCTTAGGTTCACTCGCCCTTGAACGCCGCCGGGCGCTTCTCGAAGAACGCCATGATGCCCTCCATGCAGTCCTGCGAGCGAAGGCACTCGAGCTGCGCTTGTCCTTCGTCGGCTTGTCCTTGCGCCCACGGCTTGTTCATCGCGTCGCGCATCAAGCGCTTGATGCGCTGAAAGGCCATCGGGGGCCCCGAAGCGAGCCGCTCGGCGAGCGTCGTGACCTCTTGTTCGAGCGCGTCGGTCGAGACCACTTTCGTCACGAGCCCGAGGGTGTTCGCGGTCTTCGCGTCGATGCGGTCCGCGAGCAGGCACACTTCGAGCGCCTTCGAGAGGCCGATCAAGCGCGGGAGGAGCCACGTTCCACCGCCGTCGGGGATCAACCCGATGCGCGAGAACGAGTGCTGAAAGAACGCTCGCTCCGACGCGATGCGAAGGTCCGACGCGAGCGCGAGGTCGCAGCCGAAGCCCGCGGCGGGTCCGTCCACCGCGGCGACGACGATCGCGGGGCTGCGAACGATGGCGTCCGCGAGCCGTTGAAATCCCGCGAGGTGCTCTTCGGCGTTGGCGAGCAATTGGGGGCCCATTTCGATCGCGACGCGGAGGTCGAGGCCCGAGCAGAAGGCGCCGTTCTTTCCGCCGAGGACGATCACGCGCTTGTCGCGCGCGAGGTGGATCGCGTCGGTGAGGTGCTCGGCGAGCGCGGGCGTGAGGCCGTTCTTGCAGTCGGGGCGATCGAGCGTGATGCGTCGAATCGCGCCGTGGTCCTCGACGTGAAATCCTTCTTTCATCGCTGAATTTCCTCTATTTTTCTTGCGGCTCGATGGGCGCGGGCGGGACAGGCGGACGATACGCCAGCGGCGACGGCTCGAATTCTGCCGCGAGGTCCGAGTAGAGATCCATCGGAACACCCGTGATCGGCACCGACGCGATCGACACGTCTCCGCCGTCGAGGAAGAAGTTGCTGCGCTTGTACAAATCCACCGCGTGACGGACGAGCACGCCGATCACGCTCGCGGCGGGGATGGCGAAGAAGACGCCGGCGATTCCAGCGATCGCGCCGCCTGCGACCATGGCGAGGATGACCGTCGCAGGCGCGAGGCGCGTGCGGTTTCCGACGATGCGCGGGGTGATGAGCATCAAGTCGAGGATGTGCACCGCGCTCATGACGCCCGTGACCGCGAGGAGGTTGCCGCCGCCCTGACCGCTGAGCGCCGTCATGAGCAGCGCGAGCCCCAACGCGATGAAGAACCCCAAGTACGGAACGAACGAAATGAGCCCCGAAAACAGGCCGATCGCCCAACCCGCGGGCACGCCGAGCGCGCCGAGGCCGATCGCGTAGAGGGCGCCGAGCGCGCCCATCACCAAGAGCTGACCAGACACGAAGTGCCTCAGCGTGTCGTCGATCTCTTTCATGAGCGTTCCGACGCGAGGCCGCGCGCGGTGCGGCAAGAGGTCGTGCGCTCGCTCGAGGATCGAGTCGTAGTCCGAGCTGATGTAGAACGCGAGCGCGAGAACGATCAGCGTTGTGAACAGCGCTTCGATGAGAAACACGCCGATGTTGAGGCCCGAGGTCGCCACGTCGGGGAGCGCCGTCCCCAAATTGTTCAAGCGCAGCCCGAGCTGACCGAGCACTTGATCCGTTCGCGGCGGGAGATTGATGTGCAGCGTGCTCCGCAAGTACGGGATCCACACGGTCTGCACGTGCTGCTGGTAGCGCGGGAGCGACTGGATCACCGACTGCACTTGTCGAAAGAGCTCGGGAATCAACAGCGCAAACGAGCCCACGACCGTGGCCGTTCCCCCGAGCAACACCGACGTGATCGCGAGGCTCTTGGGGACGCCGATGCCACGGAGCCGCTTGACCGCGGGCGCGCACACGTACGCGAGCGCGAACGCTGCGACGGCGAGCGCGATCGCCGCCCTGAGAAAATACAAGATGAGGATCGCAGCGACGATCGACCCGATCGCGATCAGCCACGGCGTGAGCGTTCGCTTGGGCGGGATCTGAATGATGGTCGGCGCCATCGAGCCGGTCGCGGGGATGTTGGCGCCGGGGAGCCTGCGAAACGATGGGATTCCCGCGGCCGCCTGCGCGCTCGCTTGCGCCGCAGAGGACACCGTCACGGGAGCGCCTTGCGCGCCGATGGAGGGAGAGCTCGTCGACCCAGCAGCGGGCGCGGGTAGCGTGGGTGGCGCCGAGGTTGGCGGCTTCGACTCTCGCTGTGGTTCGGACGTATCGGCCACGGGTGAACCTTAGAGGCTTTCGAGAGGCACAACCACGACTTCTGCAAAGAGACGCGAGCCGGACAAGGAATGTCCTCGCAGCATTGCTGGAGGTATCGCAAGAGGACGTGACGCCGACCGGCGATGCGGATCTGCCGCAGAAGCCGTGGATTTTGCCTCTCGAAATCCTCTTCGCCCGACTCGCCCCCACTGCCGCGACGATATCCGTTCGAGAATTGATTTGGTCCGACGCAGAGCAAAGTACGCTCTCGCTCCACCGTGATCTCAACGAGGCAACTCTTCATCCCGCTCGTGTTCGTCGTATCTGCCGCGAGCTTCGCGATGTGCACGCCCACCAACAACGCGTCGAACGGCGAAGGCTCCTCGGGCGCGTCGACGGTCGCTGACGCGCAAGCGCCCGAGACGCCCGACGCGGCGCCCGAGGCCACGGAAGACGCCGCGGCGCCGAGCGCCGAGAGCGTCGACGCAGCAGTCACCGCGCAAGCAGACGCCGCGCCCGCGGTCCAGTGGCTCGGCGCGAGGACGTTCGCGCTCCGCCCGGGCGCTCGCGTCTCGCGCGGAACGAACCCCGCGCACGGCAGCACCGCGTGGACCGTCGTCGTCGCAGTGGCCTCTCGCGGGACGCCCGAGCTCCAAGCGCTTAGCGCGCAGCTCACGCGGCTGCGCTACGCCGCGGCCCTGGGTGAGATCAACTGCACGCAGAGCGCGGGCGAGCCGTATCCCGCGACGTTTCCGAGCGGCGGCGAAGCGATGATGGTGTCCGTGAGCTTTCGCAACGAGCGAGAGGCGCGCGCGTTTGCAGCGGCGCTCACCGAGCAGCCCGCGTGGGTCGGCCGCGCGCAGATTCGCTGCGCGGACTGAGAGGGCGTTGGAGTGGGATTTCGGCCTTTTGCTGCAGATCTGCGTCGACCATCGGCGTCAGCAATTCTTGCAATAGCGCTGCTATTGCTGCGAATCGCTTCCTTGCTGGTCTCGCAGCTCCTTGCAAAAGT
>JAEUKI010000004.1 GCA_016793325.1 Myxococcales bacterium
TCTTGGCAGCGGAGCCGGTTGCGGAGCGACCGCCGCGAAGCATCGCGTTGCGCTTTGCCGTAGGCATTGCGCAATGCGATGCGCCGCGCCGGACGCGAAGCAAAGTCCACGCATCGAGTCAGTCCAGTCCCGCCCTGTGACGGTGTGTTCCACTGCACCGAGTCACAGTGTTTCGGGAACCCGAGCGCGACCGCCGCGCCGTGCGCGGCAGAGCGCGGGCGTCTTTGTGAACAGCGGGCGCGTATCTTCACTGGGCCCCGCGCGCTCTACCCACGACACACTCCGCCCGAAACACGCTGTGCTCTGGGACGTTACTGCCTCGATGCGTGGGCTTGGCTCAGGCTGCGGCGAGTCGCACGACGTCGCGCAATGCCTGCGGCAAAGCGCACCGCCGCGCTCCTCTGCGCTCCCTCCGCAACCGGCTCCGTCTACGACTTCGCCGGAACGCCACGCATCCATCATCTTCTCCTCCGCACGCGGCGCCCACGGGACTCGCGCGCCTCCTCTTCTTCTTCGACCGACGCGAAGAAGAAGAGGAGGGCCTACCCGTGTTGGCCCGTCTCGTGGGGCCCGATCGGGCGTCGCGCACCGCGCTCGACGCGGCGCCAGACGACGCGATGATCGTGCGCTTCGTCTGACAATTTGCTGCCCGTTTCGAGACTCGAGACCTGCAGCGTGCTAGCTTGTCTCGATGCTTCTCAGGGAGGTCGAAGGGCAGAGCTTGCGCTGGACGCTTCGCGAGCTGTTCGGCTTCTGGACCGCGGAGATCGCGACCGAAGACCCCAATTGGCGCCGCGTGTGGGTGCTCTTTCGCGCCGAGCGCGCGCGACACATCGACGATGCACTGCCCGAGTTGACCGAGATGCTCGCGTTCATGAAGGCGTCTCTCGCTGAGTTCAGCCGCGCGACTGTCTTTCGAATCACGGTGTCGCTGAAGGTGCTGCCGGACGACACGGTGCTCGCAGAGTTGACGTTTCCAGATGCGGCGAAGGACGATCCGCACACCGTTGCCGGGCTCTTGATCAACCTCTGTTGCGTGCTCGAGAAGACGATCGGCGCGACGCACGTTCAGGGGCTGCCCATCGAGTTCGTGTTGCGAGGCAGCGAGCTCACGCTCGATGCGCCGGTGATCGACCTCGCGACGCCGTAGAGGGGCTCCGCGTGTACTGCAAAGACCTCAGCGCGTATCGCTACGCCGAGCACTTGAAGCGACGCGGCCTGCGCAACGTCGGCTGGCTGAGCGGTCGAAAACCATACGCACAGGGGCGCGTCTCCGACGCTGCGAAGGACGCTCTGTGGGCGCATTTGCTGCTCCCGGTCGCTCGTATGCGCGGGTTTCACGAGTGCGACCTCTGCGCGCCTTCGCCGAAGGGACCCCTCTCTGCGAGCCACAACGGCGCGACGCTGACCCTCGGCTGGGCCGAGATTCGCGTGTTCGCGAACAGCGGGCGCGTGTACGCCGCGCCGACGCTCGTCTGGCACTACGTCGAAGCGCACAGCTACGCGCCGCCCGATGAGTTCGTCGCTGCGTTGCTCGATGGCGTCGCGCCCGGCTCACCGGCGTTCATCGAGCGCGTTTGCGAGTACGACAGCGGCTTCGTTCATCCCGCCGCGCTCACGAAGCGCCCCGGTCGCTGAGCTCGCTCACCGCGCGCCCGCGTCGGCGCTCGCGTTCGTCGGCGCGCTCGTGGTGCTCGCTGCGCTCGTCGCGTTGACCGGCGCGCCCTCGGGGTCGCGCAGCTCGATGGGCCCGCGACGGAGCTCGTCGATGCCCGGCGTCACCGCGGCGCGGTCGCCCACGACGATGACGTTGAGCCTCGCGGGGTCCAGGCGCGCGGTCATCACGCGGCGAACGTCGCGCGCGGTCACGCGCTCGATCGCGCTTGGATACTGGCCCACGTAATTGTCTGGGAGATTGTAGACGAACAGGTCGCTGATCGCGTCCGCCGTCCCCTCGGCGGTCGCGAACTGCGCGCGAAATCCCTCGACGATCGACGTTCGCGCGGTGCTGAGCTCGTCGGCGGTCACGTCGCTCTCGCGCATGCGCCGCACCTCGTTGATGATCTCGGTCACCGACTGCGCGGTGTTGCGCGTGTGCATCGCGCCGCCCGCGCTGAAGGGGCCCGCGCCGCGGCGGAAGGCGAACCGCGCCCGCGCCCCGTAGGTGAACGCGTTGCGCTCGCGGAGGTTCATGTTGATGCGCGACGAGAAGATCTCGCCGAGGATCGCGTTGCCGACTTGGATGCGCTCGAAGTCCGGGTCGCTGCGCGCGGCGCCCGGCATCGCGAGGATCACCATCGACTGCGGCGCCCGCGGGCGATCCACGATCCACACCTTCGGCGGACCCGACGGCGCCGCGGGAACAGCCGCGCGAGGCGTCGCGATCGGCGTCGCAGGAGCCTCTTGTCGCCAGCCTCCGAACTCGCGCTCGGCTGCGGCGCGGAGCTGCGCGGCCGTGATCGCGCCCGCCACGACGAGCGCGCTCTCGCCCGGGACGAAGTGCGATCGATAGAACTGCAGCACGTGATCGCGCGTGAGCGTTCGAATCGAGCCTTCGAGCCCCGTGAGCGGCCTGCCGTACGGGTGCGCGTCGCCGAACACCGCGCGCGCCGTGACGACGCCGCCGACCGCGCGCGGGTTGTCGCGCTCCGAGCGGAGCTCGGCCAGCCGACGCGCCCGCCAGCGCTCGATCTCTTCGGTCGTAAACGCCGGCCGTTGAACGACGTCTGCCAGCAATTGCAGGGCTCGATTGAATTGTGGTGCGAGCACTTTGACGTACGCCCCGCCCGAGTCCCAGTCCATCGACGCGCCGTGCTGAGCGCCGATCGCCGCGTAGGCGTCGCTGAGCTGCTCGGCGCCGAGCGTGGTCGTCCCCTGCTCGAGCAGCGAGGCGGTCATGTGCGCGATGCCCGCTTGCTCGGGCGGGACGTCGTCGCCGCCCAAGCGCGTCACGAACTGCGCGACGACGATGGGAAACTGCTGCTGCTCGACGAGGTACACCTTGAGCCCGTTGGCGAGCGCGAATCGCTGAACGCGCGGCGCGACGAAGCGGCTCGGTCGCCCCGGAGGGGGCGCGCGTCGGCGAAACTCCGCGTCTGGGGTCGTTCGCGCGGGAGCGTCCGGCAGCGGCTCGACCACCCTCGCTTGCGCGGGCTCGTCGGTCGGCTGCGTCTCTGCGACGACGGCTGCGTCTTGCTCTGCGTTGGCGCTCGGCGCAGCGGCGTCCACCGCGGTGGATCCCGAGGATCCCGCGCCGTTGTTCTGCGTCTGGATCGCGCCGTCCGTGGTGTCTCCTCGGCACGCGGCGAAGACGCCGCTCGTCGTGAGCGCCACCAGCGAGAGCAGCAGCGACGGCTTGATTGTGTGTGTCGAACGTCGCGCCGTGTTCATCGCGCGCCTCCTGCCTGCGGGTGGCCAGCGACGGCCCCTGGGCGCGGCGTCTGACCTTGAATCACGTCGTCGTCGAAGTGAACGACGCGGCTGTTGCTGCTCGCGGGCGCGCGTCGAAGCCTCCCCGACACGGGCGCGCCCGGCGTCGGAAACACGAACAGCGAGACGCGCCGCTCCTTGGGCAAGTGCGTCTGGATCGTGGTCGGCACGTCCGCGGGCGTCGCGTTGTTGTACCGAGCGATGTCGGTCGCGACGTAGTTGGGCTCGCCGACGTACTGCCGATACAAGTTGAGCCGATCCGCGCGGGCGCCGGTCGACTCGATCGAGAACATGAGGGACGTGGTCAAATCCACGCGCGCGCGCTCGAACTCGTCCGCGGCCGGAGCGGTCGTTCGGAGGACGTCGAGCTCGGCGTCCGTCGCGCGAAGGAGTGCGTCGGGCGACTGTCCGGGCCGCCCCGTCACGACGATGATGAACATCGACGCGAGCTCCATCGAGCTCTGAAACGCGCTCACGTTGGAGGCCACTTGTTGATCGCGGACGAGTCGGCGGTACAAGCGCGAGGACGCTCCGTGTGACAGCAGGTTGCCCACGAGGTCGAGCTCGGCGTCCCCCGGCGCGAAGTACTTGGGCGTCGGCCACGCGAGGTAGATCTGCGGCGCTTGCACGCCCGCTTCGACCTCGACGCGGACGTCGCGCGAGAGCGTCACGGGCGCCGGGAGCGGCCTGCGAGGAACGTCGCCGCCCCTGGGAATCGGCCCGAAATACTGCTGCACGAGCCGCCGCGCGTCGCGCGGGTTGATGTCGCCCGAGAGCACCAGCGTCGCGTTGTTGGGCACATAGAACAGCCGAAAGAACCGCCGCACGTCCTCGAGCGTCGCGTTGGCGAGGTCCTCGGGCGTCCCGATCGGAATGCGATGGTACGGGTGCGTCTGCGGAAACACCGTCCGATGAAGAAACTGCCAGACCGCTCCGTACGGCGCGTTCTCGTAGTTCTGCCGGTACTCGTTGAGGACGACCTCGCGCTGCGAGTCGAGCGTCCGTTGGTCGACGTGATCCAGCAAGAACCCCATGCGATCGCTCTCGAGCCAGAGCGCGGTCGCGAGGCGCGCCGACGGGACCGTCTCGAAATAGTTCGTGCGATCGTCGCCGGTCGTCCCGTTGATGCCCGTCGCTCCGATGCGCTCGAGCTCGAGAAAATACGTGTCCTCGGGCACGTGCCTCGAGCCTTGAAACATCAAGTGCTCGAACAAGTGCGCGAAGCCGTTGCGGCCGAGCGGCTCGTCTTTTCCTCCGACGTGGTACCAGAGGTTGACCGTCACCGTCGGCGCGCGATGGTCCTCGTTGAGGATCACTTCGAGGCCGTTTTCGAGGGTGAATCGCTCGATGCGAAGCGTCGGCGGAGCCACGGTCGTTCGCTGTACGGTGGGCGGCGCGACGGGCCGGGGCTGCGGGCTCGCTTGCCCGAAGGCGATGGCGCTCGCGCTCGTGGCGATCGCCGCGACGAGCGCGGCGCGATGAAGGGGCGTTTGGCTGGCGGTTCTCACGGTGCTGAAAGCTCCCTTTTCTGAGAGGTGCGCGAGTGTACTCTCCGCGACGCAAAGACACACCGATCCGCGCGACGCGCGTCGCTCGACTGATGCGTGGACATTGTTTGTCACACGTCACGCGCGCCGAAACGATCGATAGGCTAGAGTGCCATTCATGATCGGCAGGCTGAAGGGCCACGTCGTGAGCGAGACCGCAGACGGCATCGTCGTCATCGACGTCTCGGGCGTGGGTTACGAAGTGACAGTGTCGCTCGGCTGCTTGGGGCGCGCGCCCAAAGACGCAGACGGACGGGTGACGCTGCTCGTGCACACCAACGTTCGAGAGGACGCGATCACGCTCTTTGGGTTCGCGGATCAGTTCGAGCGCGACGTGTTTCGACTGCTCACGAGCGTCACGGGCGTCGGGCCCAAGATCGCCGTGGGCATCCTCGGAGCGCTCCCGCCGAGCGAGCTCGCGGTGGCGATCGCGCGCGCGGACGTCAAGCGACTGCAGAGCGCTCCAGGAGTTGGAAAAAAGCTCGCAGAACGACTCGCCCTCGAGCTCAAGGACAAGCTCGGCGGCCTCGCGGGCAGCGGCGGAGCGAGCGGCGCGTCGGCCACGGCGTTCACGCCCGCGCCGAGCAACGGAGCGAGCGTCCTTCGCGGCGTCGGCCCCACGGCGGTGCTCGTCGACGCGCTCGTGAAGATGGGCTTCAAGCCCGCGGAGGCCGAGCGCGCCGCGGTCGAGCTGCGCGATCGCGCGACGGAGCCGCTCGACGTGCTCGTGCGCGACGCATTGCGGCTGCTCACCGGTTGATCCCGCGTCGATCGCTCGCTCGACACACTTGAATAAAGGCACACACCATGGCTGACGAGAGCTCACGCGAAGGAACGATCGCCCCCAAGAGCCGCGAGGACGACATCGGCTACGACCTCACGCTGCGGCCGAAGACCCTGCGCGAATACATCGGACAAAAGTCGCACAAAGAGAACCTCGAGGTGTTCGTTCGCGCGGCGCTCGCGCGGGACGAGCCCCTCGAGCACGTGTTGATCCACGGGCCGCCGGGCCTCGGCAAGACGACGCTCTCGCAAATTTTGGCGAACGAGCTCGGCGTTCAGATGCACGCGACGTCGGGCCCGGCGATCGAGCACAAGGGCGCCCTCGCGGGGATGCTCACGCGCGTCGGTCGAAGGGACGTGCTCTTCATCGACGAGATCCACCGCTTGCAGCCCGCGGTCGAAGAGAACCTCTACCCAGCGATCGAGGACTTCAGGATCGACATCGTCACCGGCGACGGCCCGCACGCGCAGTCGATTCAGCTCCCGCTGCAGCCCTTCACGCTCGTGGCCGCGACGACGCGCACAGCGCTCGTCACCGGCCCGCTCAAGTCTCGCTTCGGAATGGAAATTCGCCTGGATTTCTACCCGCCCGAGGACCTCGCGCTGATCATTCACCGCAGCGCGCGGATGATGAAGCTCGCGATCGGCGAGGACGCCGCGATGGAGATCGCCACGCGCGCCCGCGGCACGCCGCGCATCGCCAACCGACTGCTGCGCCGCGCGCGGGACTTCGCCCAGGTCGCCAACATGAAGTCCATCGAGCTCGAGATCGCTCGGCTCGCGCTCGATCGCTTGGGCGTCGACTCGCTCGGCCTCGACGAGATGGACCGCCGACTGCTTCGCGTGCTCATCGAGAACTTCAACGGCGGCCCTGCGGGGCTCGAGACGCTCGCGGCGGCGCTGGCCGAGCCGAAGGACACGATCGAAGACGTGTACGAGCCGTTCTTGCTGCGCCAGGGGCTGCTCATGCGCACGCCTCGGGGGCGACAAGCGACGCTCAAGGCGTATACGCACTTGGGCGTTCCGCCGCCGGCCGCGCCAGGAAACACGCAGGGCGCGCTGTTCGGCTAGCGTCGTCTCGGCGCCCGTTGTGGCGTGATGATCCGCGGCGCGAAATCGTCGGGCGTCCTGCTCGAACGCGGCCGCGCAGCGATCGCGCTGCAGCGCCGCCGAGACGCAGCGGTGTGCCCGTCGCTCGAATCGGGCGGCAGGCACATAGAGAATTCTCTATTGGGCGACGGGTCGCGGTCGCTCAAGATCCCGACGCATGACGAACGACGTGCGCTGGTTTGAACGATGCGCGGCGCATGTGCGCCTCTTCGGACGCTGCTCGAGCTTGGCGTTCGCGCTGTTGATCGCCGCAGCGCGCCCAGCGTACGGGCAGTCGGAGACCGACATCGCGATGCGCCGACAGCTCATCGAAGAGGCCACCGCGCTCGCGCGCAGCGGGCAAAACGAGCGCGCGCTCGAGCTCGCGACGCGCGCCAGCCGGATCCGAATGACGCCGTCGCTCCGCGCGTTCGTCGCGGCGCAGCAGCTCGCGACGCAGCGGTTCGTCGAGGCGATCTCTTCCGCGGATCTGTGCGTCAACGAGGTGCGGCGCGACGCCACCGTTCGAGACGCCGAGCGCCTGGTCGAAGACTGCGCTCGCGTGTCGCAACAAGCCTCGTCGCGCGTCGGCCGGGTGCGCGTCGCAGGGTTCGACACGTCGCTGCCCAACCTCGAGGTTCGAGTCAACGGCGCGTCGATCAACGCGGCGCTCGTCGACGTCCCGATTATCGCCAATCCAGGCTCGGCGGTCGTCGAGGTCGCCGCGCGCGGCTATCAGCCGTTTCGGGCGACCGTGACGATCGAGCCCCAGCAGACGGTACAGGTCACCGTGCGGCTCGAGCGCGAAGCAGCCGCAGGCTCTGCGGACCGCGCTGCAGACCCGCGGCAATCCGTCGTGTCCAACGCAGCGGCTCCGACGTCGAACGCCGCGACGACCCTCGCGCCCTCGCGCCCGCGTGCGACGAGCGCTCGCTCGCGCGTCGGCCCCATCGTCGTCATGATCGCCGGCGGCGCGACGGCGGCGCTCGGCGGCGCGATGTTCGCCGCGCAGGTCGCGACGTTCGGCGATTGTCAGCAGACCCCCGAGGGAAATCGCTGCAGCGGGACGACCTCCATCGAGATGGCGCGACCCGCAGTGACCTTCAATCGCGTCGCGATCGTGTCCACCGCGCTCGGCGCGAGCGCCCTCGCCGCGGGGGTCCTGTGGTTCGTTCTCGCGTCACGAACGTCCAGCGAAACACCGGCGCTCACCGCAGCGCCAGTCGCCCTCGCCGACGGCGCGGGCGTGGCGATCGGAGGTGTCCTTTGAACCGCGCTTCGCTCTGCGCGACCCTGCTCGCCGCATGCGCGCTCGACGCGTGCCTCTCGGACAAGTTCATCGCAGCCGACGCCGACGCGAGCCCCGCCGACACGCGCGCAGAGACGTCGATGGGCGACGTCGTCGACGTCGTCGATGCGCTCGACGCGAGCTCGATGATCGACGCTGCCGACGACGTGGACGCGACCGCTGTGGACACGGGGATCGCGGACACGCGGGTCGTCGACGCGCCGTCGGACACGGGTGTCGCAGACACGGGCGTCGACGTGATGATCGCGGACACGCCCTCCGACGGGTGCGTGGTCGCGAGCAACCCCGACGCCTCGAGCCCCGCGTGCGCGGCGTGCGTCGGCGACACCTACTGCGCGAGCGCTGCGGGGCCGTGCGTTCCTCGCTCGTGCCTCGGTGAGCGCGCGCGGAGGATCGCGGCCTGCTCGCCGCTCGCGGATGGAATCGTGACGATCGACCCCGACGGCGCCGGCGGTGACGATTCGTTCGCTGTGTTCTGCCGCGATCTCGCGAGCGCGACGCCGCGCGAGTACTTGCCGCTCCAGCCAGCGTTCAACTACAGCCGCACCCCGATCTCCGGCTGCGGAGCAGAGACCGAGCTCACCACACGTTTTCAACGCGTTCGGCTCTTGATCGATCGAAGCGGCGCGCGGCCTCGATACGAAGCGCTCGCGTCGGACGTGGAGTTCACCGATGACGGACCGGCCGGCGCGTGCCCGTCGGTCGTCGCGCTTCGTCGCTCACCGAGGCCGTTCAACAATCTGTGGGCGACAGCGAACAGCTGCAGCTACTCGTTCGAGCGCGGAGCGCGCGTCGATCTGCGCGACACAGGGTTCGCGCTGCCCAGCGATTTCAGCGGGAGATATCGAACCACAACGATTCGCTACGGCGCCAACTGGACCGGCGCGTTCGTCGACAGTCCCTACGGATACAACCTCCGATCCGCGGGCGACTGCGCGTTCTCTGCGCCCGAGGCGTGGCATCTGCAGGCGGCCGCGGGACAAATTCCCTACGATTTGGGCACGAGCGTCGCGAGCGAGGTCCTCGCTTCGCTTCGGCTTCCCCTCGTGAAGGTCAACGGCGCTCCGTCGACGCAGCGCCTCGGAGACACGTGCGCCAATCCGATCCCGATCGCGCTCGGTCCCATGGACGTCGGATACTCGTGGGGGCGATCGGTCGGCGTCGAGCCTGCGACGTCGACCGCGCTCGTGCCCACCGACGCGTCGTGTCGAGCCGTGTCGTCTTCGCAGCCGGTGCGGTACTTGTCGGTGACCGTTCCCGCCCGAGAGCGATACGTCGTCGTCGCGGCTCCGCGTCTCGATCACGAGCCGAACAGCGCGAAGCCCGTTCTGCGTCTGCACGACTGCGCGCTGGGCACGTGCCTCGCGAGCAGCGCCTGGTCCGGTACCCGGTCGCGCCCAGAGCTCGCGCTCGACAACAGCGCCAACGCGAGCGAGCGCACCTTCGTGCTCTCGGTCTCGTCGGCGGACGCGAACTATCGAACGGAAGCTCCTCGACACACGATTCATGTGTTCGTGCGCCCCGACATCCCAGCGTGCGCGTCGTTGACGGCGGCAGACCTCGTCGCGCCCGCGCCGATCACGCCCGCAGACGCAACGCGGACGAGCGCGAGCGAGGTGCGATTTTCGTGGACGTTGCCGATGTGCACCTTCGGTGCGGTGCTCGACATCGCGAGCAACTCGACCTTCACATCGTCCCCGTGCCGCGTCGGCGCGACGGTCGAGCCGTACTGCCGCTTCGAGATTCCGCCAGGCGCGACCGAAGCCACGATTCCGCTCCCGAGGGTGAACGGCTTCGCGCCGGGGATCTACTACTGGCGGCTCATTCCTCAGCAACAACGGATCACCGCCTCGGGTACGCCCTTCGACTCGCGTCGCATCACCGGCACCGCCACATCGCCGACGAGGTCGCTGGTGATCGAGTGACCCGCGCGTCGAGCGAGGGTACCCTGCGTGAATGCCTCGCTGGTCGTGCTGTGTTTTGATTGTGTGGGCGTACGGCTGCGGCGTCTCTGTCGCGCCGCACGCGGACCGTTCGCTCGACGATTCGAGCCTCGATGCGCGCGCTGACGCGCCTCGGCTGGACGCGATCGACGTCCGCGACAGCGCGCCGGTGGACGCCGGCGTCCCGTGTCCGGCGGGGCAAGCGCGTTGTGGTTCGATCTGCGTCGACACCGCGCGCTCGACCGACCACTGCGGCGGGTGTGACGTTTCGTGTCGCGCAGGGGCCAACGCCATCGCCTCGTGCGTCGCGGGAGCGTGTCGCGTCGCGTGCGCCGCGGGCTTCGGCGATTGCGACGGCGTTCAGTCGAACGGGTGCGAGGCCTCGTTGGTTTCAGCGATGCACTGCGGAATGTGCGGCCGCGCGTGCACCGGCGACACGCCCGCTTGCAACGCCTCGACGGGTGAGTGCCTTCGCATCTGCAGCGCGGGGCAATCTCGCTGCGGTGTCCGCTGCGTCGATCGGCAGACCGACCCGTCCAACTGCGGCGCGTGCGCGAACGAGTGTCCGCTGCGGGCCAACGCCGCCACGCTGTGCGTCGACGGGATGTGCCGCTCGAGATGCCAACCAGAGTTCGGCGATTGCGACGGCGACGCGTCCAACGGCTGCGAGTCGACGCTCTCGACCGCGTCGAACTGCGGCGCCTGCGGTCGGAGGTGCGCGGCCGGGCAACGGTGCTGCGACGGCGTCTGCGCGAGCGCGTGCCTGTGAGCTGCGTGAAACACTTCGCAACACAATTTCCAGGGGAAACAATTCTCAACGATAACCCTCTCTGACACGCGGGCCGCGTCGCGGCGCTGCGACGTACGTTCGCGCTCATGCAGAGAACAGCGGTCATGATTTTGTGTGTCTCGATGGCTGCGTGCAGCGCGACGCGCTCGGGACAGGACGCCGCCGACAGCGCGAGCGCCGAGAGCGGACCCGACGCGAGCGATGTCGGCGCAGAGCGCTCAGCGGACAGCTCGGCGACCGACGTCGCGGAGGACCTCGCGGACGCCACGAGCGAGCCCGACGCGGCCCCAGACAGCGCGACAGACACGGGCGTCGATACGGGCGCAGACACGGGCGCAGACACGGGCGCAGACACGGGCGTCGACGCTGGCGTGGACACGGGCGTCGACACGGGCGTCGACACGGGCGCGGACGTGATGGTCGACATGGACGGCGACGGGGTCGCTGCGGGACGAGACTGCAACGACGGCGATCGAACGATCTTTCCAGGCGCGACGGAGGTGTGCGACGGCGTCGATCAAGACTGCGATGGGACGATCGACTGGGGATTCACTGTTCCGACGACGCACGCGACGATCCAAGCAGCGGCCGCTGCCGCGCCGCGCGCCGCTCGAATTTGTGTGCTCGACGGAACGCACGCTGGCTTCGGCATCGCCGACAGCGCGCTCGTGATCGAAGGGCAGAGCCGCGATCGAACGATCATCGCGGGCTCCGCCACGGACACGGCGCCGTTCGTGCGACTGCAGCGCTTCGACGGGACGCTCCGCAACGTCACGCTCACCGGCGGCGCGCGCGGGGCGCTGCGGATCTTCTCGGCGGGCGCGACCGCGCGGCTCGAAAACCTGATGGTGCGCGGGGTCAATTTGACGAGCAGCGGCGACTGTTCGGGGATCGTTCACGTCGAGGACGCGGGCGTCGAGCTGCGCGACGTGTTCGTCGAGAACAACGTCGTCGACTGCAACAACGTGGGCGCTGGGTTCGTGTCGCTGAGCGGCGCGTCGGTGCTCGATCGCGTGTTCATCCGCGGCAATCGCATGACGACTGGCGGGGACTATCGCGGCGCCCTCTTCGCGTATCGGTCGACCGTCGCCGCGCGCAGCGTCGTGATCGCGGGCAACGCCGCGTCGAGCCGAACGAGCGGCCGTGAAGTGTTCGCGTTCGGCTTCGTCAGCGAAGCGGGGACGGCGACGGTCACCAACGCGACGATCGTCGGAAACACCGCGGACGCAACGCTCTCGGTCCGCGCCATTGCCGTCGCGTCCACGTTCAGCGGCGCGATCGCGATCTCGAACTCGGTGATCGCGTTCAACACGGCGTCTGCGGGCAGCGCGCGGTACGCCTACGACGTCCTCGCGGGATCCACGATCGCGTACAACGACGTGTTCGCAAACGACGCGATCAGCGGGCAGTTCGTCAGCAGCTCCGCGGTCGACCCGACGGGCACGCTCGGCAACCTCGCGGCCGACCCGATGTTCGTCTCGCGCTCCGGCGCAGATCCAACCGCGTGGAACCTGCGCCTCGCCGCGGGCTCTTCCCTGATCGACGCGGGCGATCCCGCGCTGCTCGACCGCGACACGACTCGCAGCGACATCGGCGCCTACGGCGGCCCTGCGAGCCCGTGAATCACTGCTGCGTGCAGCCGTGATCCACGAGGTAGCGCGCACGCAATTGTTCGGTCGAGGCGCTCGCGTACCCGCGCCGCGCGTCGCGCTTGCACTCGAGCTCGTGCGCGGGATCTCCGTGCGCTTGCACGCGACACCATCGCGCGATCGACGGCTCGCACGCGTCCCATCGCGACTGAAGCTCCGGCGAGAGGTCCGCGGTGGTCGCGCCCGTCGTTGCGCACGAGGTGAGGGCGGCGAAGAGAACCAACAGTGCGAATCGCTTCATACGCACACGTCATCGCAACTCGCGGGCCACCGTCGTCGTGCGACGCAAGCGAACGATCCGTGAAGAAATTACCCTGTTGTCGGCGAGCGGGCCGAGCGACCCCGCGAGATTCTGCGCCGCGAATGGTGAGGCGAAATCGCTTCGGTGTGGCGTGTCTGTACCGAGTGCGGCGCAATGTCCCACGGACCGCTCGGCGCGCAATCGTCAGAGACTTTGCGTCTGGCGGCGCACTCGCGCCGAGGAGGATGCTCATGACCAACATCGAAGAAGTCGACGCGACTCACCTCGTTCTCTCGTGCATCGATCACCGCGTGACGGACGACGTTCGATCCGTGATGACGCGCATCATCACGAAGCGCGCGGACACGGCGATCGACGACTACGTCGCGTCGAATCAGTGGGATCACATCGCGCTTCCGGGCGCGAGCATCGGCGTCGTGCAGTCGGCAGACCCGTCGTGGGGCCAGGCTTTTTTCGCGCAGGTCGAAGCGGCGCTCGGGCTACACCCGAAGATCCGGACCCTCGTCGTGATCGATCATCTCTACTGTGGCGCGTACGGCGTGTTCGAGCCGGGTGCGTACGACAAGAAGAAGCGCGAGACACAAGACCCGCTGCACCGCGCGCGCACGGCGGACTTCAAGGCGCTGGTCGCGGCGCGCGCGAAGACCAAGCACCTCGCGGTCGAGCGTTGGCTCCTCGAGCCGTGCGACGCGGTGAAGCTCAATTGGCGCGTCCGCTCGCTCGACGACGAATCGACCGTGTACGACTGCGTCGTGCACACGCCCCCAGCGCGCTGAGCGCTCCGCTCGCGGCCGCGCCTCGATGGATCGCACGAAGCTCGCACGCGCGCAGGTCGTGTCCGCGCGAGCGCGGTAGAGTGCCGAGCGTGACATCCTCTCGGTCGAGCCGTCCTCGCGGAGCCTCTCTCGCTGCGTTCGCGGCGGCTTGCGTCGCCGCGTGCGCGCAGAGCACGTCATCGCCCGTCGCTCGCGCGTCGTCGGGCGGAGCGAGCGCGCCCGTGGCGTGTCCCGCGTGGGAAGGGCGTGGATTTTCGCTGGTGGTTCGCGCGCAGAGCTCGCACGCGCTGTTCTTTCGAGAGTTCACCTACAACGATCGAACGGGTGAGGTCGGCGTTCACGACTCGGATCTGTTTGCCGCCGCGGACGGACGCGAATCGAGCGAACCCAGGGTGATCCGACGCACGGTCGTGCTCGACGCCGCCGAGCGAGAAGCCCTCGCGCGCGACCTCGTCGCGATGTGCCCCGACGAGCGCGAGCTCGCGTCCGTCCAGGCCCCCGGCGGTGGAACGGTCCTTCGCATCACCGCCCCCTCGGGCGCCGTGTCCACCGCGCGCTACGCACGAGGCAGTCCGGGCGACGTGGCGCGGCGCTCACACGCGCGTTTCGTTCGGTATTTTCCTGAGCTCCGTCGACAGTGAGCGCGGCGGGCTTCGGGGCGAGCGCGAGTCGCTGGCACTCGCAGGGGATCGATGTGCTGCAGGGCGACGGTGTGTCCGAAGGGCGCGTCGCGTATCGAGACTCGATCAGCACCGACGCGCGCTGCCAACGGTCTCCTTGGCGGGCCTTCGGTCGGGAGTGATCGCGGTTCGTGCGTCGCCAGCGAGTCCCGGAGGAGCTTTAGCGATCGATACTCTCCTGAAAATTCGCGAACGAAACTCGCGCTGCGCGGGACCGGGAGCCAAGGGGCCCGGCAACAGCGCGACTTCGTCGCGGAGCGCAGCGGGCTCGCGCCCGCAGCTACAAGGGTCACAGGAATTCAAGTCGGTGAGCTCGCCCGCGGTCCTCGATGGTTCAACGCTTCTGGACGCGTGGAGCCGGTGGAGGGCCTGGTGCAGGAGGAGTGCTTGAAGCGCGTGGAGCGCGAGGGGCGCTTGGCGAGCTTTGGGAGAGAGAGGTCTCGAAGGAGAGCGGTTCGAGATCGCGCGATTGCGTGCCGAGGCGGTGGTGATTGCGTTGGTTCTCGACGTAGCTGGCGACGACATCGATCGAACGCTGTTCGACAGCAAATGCCGCAAACCCCGCCTGCCACAACACAGGCGTGTCTGAAGCGAGCGACGCGACGCGGGCGCTGTCGCTCTTGATCGCGCGAAACACAGCCGAGAGCGATGCGGCGCCTCCCAGCCAGAACAGCACATGGACGTGGTCGTCGGCCGCGCCAAACGCGAGCGGCTCGCAGTTCGAACGGCGCAGTCGCGCGACGATACACGCGCGAAGCGTTGGATCGATCGTCGGCCGAATCACAGAGCAGCGCCCTCTTGTCGCCCACACCCCGTGAACGGCCACCTTGATGGTGGATTGGTTCATCGCGCAGCCGTCGTAGCACGCGACATCGCGACATCCAGCGAGTCGATCATCGCGTGCGAATCGAGGACCGCGGGCGAGCCCAGCACGGATTCACTGAGCGCCTCGGGTAGCTGCGGGCGCGAGCACGCTGCGCTCCGCGACGAAGTCGCGCTGTTGCCGGGCCCCTTGGCTCCCGGTCCCGCGCAACGCGAGTTTCGTTCGCGAATTTTCAGGAGAGAATCGCGATGTTTCCAACGCTGCGCTGGGTCGTTAGTGCGCACGAACCGCGATCACACCCCTTCGGTCGCGCCGCAACGGGCTTCTGGGTCGAGCTCGCGGTGCAGTGGCCGAGCACCGGGGACGACCACCCAGCGCCCCGAGCGTGTCTCACGCGGATTCACTACGAAGTTGGCGACACCGTGCGCCGGGGGACCGATCCGCACGCGGGCCGCTGTTCTCGAAGAGTCTTTTGAGCCGATTTGCCGTGATCCGGGCTCTGTGTAGTCCGAGGATCTCGAAGCTCCCTGTGGTCAGTCGCCCCGCAACTACGATCGCTGCCATCGACGACGCGAGCCTCGTCGAGCGCGCCCGCGCGGGGGACGAGCGCGCGTTTGTCGCGTTGTTCAAGCGGTATTCGCGCTACGTCGCGGCCATCGCGCACCGGTTGCTCGGCGACGCGACGGAGGTCGAAGACGTCGTTCAAGAGACGTTTACCGACGCGGCGATGCACCTCGGGCAGCTCCGAGAGCTCGCGGGGTTCAAGGCCTGGCTCGGGTCCATTTGCGTTCGGCGCGTGAGAAAGCGGCTCGTTCGGCGGCGTCGCTGGCGCTGGTTCGTGCGCGAGGCCGTTCACTTCGAGCCGACTACATCGGACCCCGCTGTGCGCGCGTCGGTGCTCGAGCTGTACGACGCGCTCGAGCAGATCGACCCAGACGAGAGGATTCCCTGGGTGTTGCATCACATCGAAGGAGAGACGCTGCCCGTGGTGGCCGAGCAGTGCGGCGTCTCGCTCGCGACCATCAAGCGTCGGATCGCCGCCGCAGAGTCGCGCATCGACAGGAGGCTCCATGGACGTTGAGCAGCACGTGTTGCGCGACGCGACCCAGCCGCCGTGGTCCGACGAGGCCGAGCAGCGAACGCTCGCGCGCGTCCTCGAAGCACGACGGTCCCCCTCGCAATCCGAGAAGCATCACCGACGACCCACGACGTTTGCGCTCGCGGCCGCCGCGGTCGCTGTGCTCTCGATCGCTGGGATTTCTGCGGCGAAGCTCGTTCGTCGCGCGTCGCCTGTGGCGAGCACACCGGCGACGCACGGCGCGAACGTCTCGCACGACGGCGCGCGGCTCGCGCTCCCCGATGGCTCCGAGGCGCTGCTCGGCGACGGCGGACAAGTGCAGCTCGAGCTCGCCAGCGTCGATCGCGTAAGCCTCCGCCAACGCCGTGGAACGGTGACCTACCGCGTCCGGCGCGACCCGCGTCGCGCGTTCGAAGTGATCGTCGGCTCGGTCCGCGTCTCCGTTCGAGGAACGGTCTTCGACGTGATCCACTCGGGCGCCGCCGTCGAAGTGCGCGTTCGCGAAGGGCGCGTCCTCGTCGAAGATCCCCGCAGCAGCGTCGAGCTCGGCGTCGGCGAGACCGTGCGCCTCGCGCTCGCCAACGAGCCCGTCGCGCCCGTCGAAGCGCAGTCCGACGCAGCCCTCGCGCGCTCGAGCGACGAAGACGCGTCGAGCGTGATCGAGCCCTCGACCCGGCCCGTTCGCCGCGCCGTCGAGCCCGCCCGCAACACGCGAACGATCGCGAGCACCACGCCCGAGCCCGAGCCTAGCGCGCCTGCTTCGAGCTCGGTCCCCGCGCTCCTCGCGCGCGTCGACGAAGCGCGCGCAGGCGGAGACCACGACCTCGCTGCGCAGCTGTTGCGACAGCTGCTCGCGCGCGACCTGTCTCCGCCGCTTCGCGCGAGCACGAGCTTCACGTTGAGCCGCGTCGAGCGGGCCCGCGGAGCGCATCGCGCCGCGGCCGAAGCGCTCGCGGACTGCGTCGCCCGCGACCCGCGAGGTCCGTTGGCCGAAGACGCCATGGCCGAGCAGGCCCTCTCGTGGGAGCGCGCCGGACAACGAGCGCGCGCGGTCTCGGTCGCAGAGGCGTATCGTGCCCGTTGGCCGCAAGGGGTTCACCTCGCGCGGCTGAGGCACCTCCAGTAAGCGAGCCGGTTACTTCGTGGCGAGAGCGTCTGCGCAGATCCTGCGATTCATCAGCGCACTTGGTTTTGTGTGCGCAGTGCTGCCCGCGCGCGCGGCGCGGTCGCAGGCGCTCGAGGCGCTCCCAGAGGTCCGCGTGGTGACCGAAGGCGCGGGGTGTCCGCTGCTCGACGCGGTGGCGCTCGCGCGGCTGCTCGAGCTCGAGTGGCGCGACCCCGCGACGAGCCAGGGGCGCGCGTCGACGACGGTGTCGCTCGCCTGCGAGCCGACGAGCGTCCGCGTGTCGCTCGTCGATCGCGGGCAAGCGCTGCGCACGCGCGTGATCGAAGTGGGCCCCACGGAGTGGACCGTCGCGCCGAGGATCGTCGCGCTCGTGGCGGCGCAGCTCGCGACGAGCATCGAGCGCGAGCAGCGCGAGCGCGCAGAGGCCGCGGCGCGTGCGGCCACCATTTCGAGCGGCCCTCCTGCGGTGGTCCCGGCGAGCGTCGAGCGACGAATCGCCATCGAGTTCAGCGGCGGCGCGCGCGTGTGGCAGTGGGAGCGGCCGTGGTTCGCCGCGAGCGTCGCGGGATCGACGGGGATCCGCGTGGGGACGCTCCCGCTGTGGGTCGGGGCCTCGATCGAAGGCGAGTTCGCGACGCTCTCGGCGACGCTCGGCGTCGTGAGCTTCGCGCGCGGCGTGACGGGCCCGTGGGTCGGCTGGATGTCGAGCGAGCGCGCTGTCCTGAGGGCGCACGCGCGCGCGATGCTCGCCGCGGGCGCGCAGGCGTTCTGGGCCACCTCGCAGCGCGGCGACGTTACGGCGGGCTCGCTCGCGGCGTTCGCGTTCGAGGGCCGCGTTCGTACGGGCGTGTCCGTGCGCGTCGCCGCCCCCGTCGCGCTCGGCGTGGACTTCGACGCCGCCTACGCCGCGCCGCTCCTCGAGGGAACGCTCGGAGACAACTCCGCCCTCCGCGCCGGCGGACTGTCTCTCGGGGCGCACCTCGCGCTCCGCGTCTCGCTGCGCTGACACCCCGCGCCGTGTTCGAATACAAACACTCGTATTCAAATCGCGCTTACGGCTGCGCGGTGAACACGCTGCGTCGATTGCGGTCGCCGACCCCCAGCTGCCCTCGGTTGTTCTCGCCCGTGCAGTAGACCGCGGTCGCGTCGCGCGCGCAGCCGTGAAAGCGCCCGAGCGAGAGCCCTGTGAGCGTCGCGCCGAGCGTCGCGAGCGCGGGCTCCGTTCGCGGCTCGATCGTCCCGAGCCCGAGCTGCCCCTCGGCGTTGCGCCCCCAACAATAGAGCCCTCCTGCTCGCCGTGTTCCGCAGGCGGCGAAGGTGGACACCGCGACGGTCGACCAGTCCCCGAAGGCTCCGATGCGCACGGGCGCTCGCTGAAGCCCGAGTGGGAGCGCGTCGCCTGCGCCCCAACAATAGAGCTCTCCGCCTGCGCGGATCGCGCAGCTCTGGTCTTGCGCGACGTCGAGCCGCTCCCAGTCGCTGAGCGTCCCCACCCGCTGCGGCGAGCGAATTTGAATCGATGTGCCCGCGCCGAGCCCGAGCTGTCCGTCTGGATTGCGCCCCCAGCACCACAGCGATTGATCGCTCTGCAGCGCGCACGTGTGCCCGTCCCCCGTCGCGACCGCGCGCCATCGACCCGAGGGCATCACCTCGAGCGGCGCGAGCGCGTTGCGCCCGGGGTACTCGTCGGCCTGACCGAGCTGCCCCTCGCTGTTGCGTCCCCAGCAGTACAGCCGCGACGCCCCGTCGATCACGCAGTAGTGATCGAACGCACCAGAAATCAAGCGCGCGTCGCACAGCGCCGCGACGCGCTCGGGCCGCGAGCGCGCGAGCGTGTCTCCGAGCCCGAGCTGCCCCGATCCGTTGGCGCCCCAGCACCACACGGCGCGCGCGTCGTCGATCGCGCACGTGCTGTCGTCGCCCGCGGCCACGGCGACCCAACGCCCGACCGTGAGCGCCGTCGGGCTCGTGCGATCGACGGTGTCGCCTGCGCCGAGGGCTCCTTCGTCGTTGGCTCCCCAACAGCGCAACGCGCCTCGGTCGATCGCGCATCCGTGGGACTCTCCGAGCGAGAGGTCGAACGCGCGCGTGCTGTCGACGACGGGGGTCGAGCACGCGCCGCCCTCGGACGCAGGCGCGTCGCGACCGTCTTCCGCCGGCGCGTCCGCATCGACGAGGGCCCCGTCGAGGGCGTCTTCGCTCGCGTCGAGCACGAAGAGCGGGCCACGGACGGCGCAGCCCGCGAGCGCGAGCGAGAGCGCGATGCTGAAGGATCTTCGACGCAAGGACCTGATCGAGAGAGTACGCCGGACTACAACGCGATCGGACCGCGATGAAATGGGTACGGGGTTCGAAAGTTGCCCGCCCAATCGGCGTGCGCTTGCATGAGCATTCCGGTCATGCCGAACGTCGTGTCCGTTCCGCCGAGCAAGCGCAGGACCGTCGCGTAGAGGTCGCCGGTCGTGGGGCGCGTCATCGTGAGATCCAAGTGGCGGCCCTTGGCGAAGGCCGCGCCCATCCCTGCCATCACCACAGGAAGGCGCCGGACCTCGTGCGCGCCTCCGTTGCCGAACTCGCTGATCCAGAGGACGAGCGTCGAGTCGAGCAGCGGATTTCCGTCGAGGTCTGTCGTCGCGACGAGCCTGTCGAGCAGCGTCGCGAAGCTGTCGGCGTAGAAGCGCACGCCGTTGGAGATGCGATCGAGCGGCGAGGGCGAGCCCGTCGCGTTGCTCCACCCCATGTGCACCATGTCGTGCCAGTCGTTGTAGCCCGCGCTCGCCCGGGTCCGATCGCCGCCGTACAGCCAGGGAAATCTCGGGTCGTGCGCCACGTTGAAGTGCAGCGCCGCGACGCGCGTGACGTCGCACGCGAGCGCGCGCACGAGGTTGTCGATCTGCGCGGGCGTCGAAATGTTGTCGCGGTCTCCCTCGCCGGGCCACATCGGGTCGAGCGACGGGAGCATCGCGAGGTCGGGACGACGGCAGCTCGGCGCCACCATCATGCGCGGAACGTTTCGCGCCTCGAGCGTTCGAATGTGCTCGACGTGCGCGTCGAGCCGCTCGCGGTCCTCCGCGGGCAACCGCCCCCGAAGCGACGAAATCTGCTCGCGAACCGCGCTGAGCACGCCCGAGCGCTGCGCGCGCAGCCGGTCCCTTCGAGACAGCGTCGGCGTCCCGGTCATCGGGTCGCGGATGTTGCTGAAGAGAACCTCCGCCGCCCGCCGCGGGTTGCCCGAGAGCGCCTGCGCTGTCTGGATCATCCCCGCGGCGCGCGCGTAGTGAAAGCCAGCGCTGCTCCCGTCGGGCGAGGCGTGCAGGAGGATGTTCGCGCGCTCGCTCGTGCCGCGGAGGCGCTCTCCGACCACGAAATCAAGAGACGGGCCCATTCCCGGGCGATTCGCGGTCAGGATCGACGCGTTCGCCGGGCGGTGCCCGTCCGCGTCGTCGATGGCGTGCCGCACGACGTTGTCGACGCCCGAGATCACGAGCACGCGATCGCGGTGCCGATCGAGCGGCGCGAGGATCGGCGAGATCGAGCCCATCGCCGGCAGCGCTCCGCTCACGGACGGCCGCCATCGATCGAAGGGCGCGCCCTGCCCGTGCGTCACCAAAATGAAGCGACGAATCGGCGAGGGCATCGACTGAGCGTGCGCGCGCTTGGGCGCGAGCGACTGGAGGAGGGGCAGGGCGAGGGCGACTCCGCCCGCGCCGATGAGCACGCGGCGTTCGATCTTCATGGGGTCTCCCTGGCGCGGCGGTTCGCGAACGCGTCGGACGTGGCCATCGCCACCATCATCGAGAGCAGCGAGCGGTCTCCGCCGCGGGTTCCGTCGAGGTGATCGGTGAGCGCTTGCAGCGTGCATGCGTCCTCGTCCTCCTCGCGTCGGCCGAAGGTGAAGCGCAGCCACTGTTTGCTGAGGCACGGCTCGCACAGGCCCGTGTCGACCACGCGTCGAACGAGCTCGGTCGGCGTCGCGAACGAGAGCGAGAGCGATCCTGTGAGCATGGACGTCCCGGCGCTTGCGACGGCGTTTCCGTGGCGATCTGCGCGGCGAAGGCGGCCGATCTCGTCGAAGCGATCGAACGCCAACCCGATGGGGTCGATCCGGTCGTGGCAGTAGTTGCAGTCCGATCGACGGCGAACCGCGAGCGAGCGATCCGTGGCCGACGCCGTGGGCGGCAGCGGGAGGCTGTCGAAGACGGCCTGCGCGTTTCCCGGCGGGCTCCCGAGCGGCTGGCACGCGAGCTGTTGGAGCACGAACGTGCCTCGAAATACGTACGAAGGGTCGCGATCGTGCGCGAGCCCGGCCATCACCGCGGGCTGCGTCACGAGCCCGGCGTACACCGTCGGGTCGAGCGTGGCGCGGACCCACGTCGTGTCGTTGGCCGCTGTATTCGCAGGGAGCCCGTAGAACTCCGCGAGCCGCGCGTTGACGAAGACGTCCGTGCTCGTGAGCGCTTGCGTGAGCGTGCGCCCGTCGCGCACCGCTGACAGAACGTACCGCTCGAAGCCCTCTTGAATTGCTGTGGCGAGTCGTTGATCGAACGCCGGGTCCGCGCGGTCTCCTGCGCCGAGCGCTCGAATGTGAATCCACTCGCGAAAGAAGCGCATGATCGCAGGCCTCGCGCGGTCCGACGCGATCAGCCGCCGCGCTTGCGTCTCGCGCTGCGCGCTCGTTCGAAGCTCGCCTCGCGCCGCGGCGTCGAGCAGCGCGTCGTCCGGAACGCTGTCCCAGAACAAGAACGACAGCCGCGACGCCAGCTCGTAGTCGCCGAGCGCACGGACGTTGTCTGCGAGCGTTCCTCCTTCGGGGAGGTACAAAAAGTCCGGCATTTGCAGGACCGCGGCGGTGATCACCGCGATCCCGTCGCCGAAGTCTCCGCCGCTCGTGCGCATCGCGCGATAGAGCCCGAGCAAGCGATCGCGCTCGGCCATCGTCGGCGCGCGGCGCAGCGCCCGACGCACGAAGCGATCGACGAACGTGTTCACGCACGCCTCGCCCGCGCCCGCCATCGCGCTGCACGGGAGCAGCGTCGCGAGCTGCCCCGCGACGCTCTCGGCCGTCTCTTCCGCGGCGATCATGATTTGCTCGGCGCTCGCCTCGCTCACGACGTTGCGCTCGGGGTCCGTCGAGAAGCCCGAGGCCTGCGCCGACTCGCTCCTCGCCTGCGCGGGAAAGCTCGTCCCCGCCATCGCGCGACCCTCGAACACGTCTCGCACCGCGTTGCGATACTGCTCGGGCGTGAGCCTTCGCATCGGGGCGCGCGCGGATTGTCTCTGGTCGCACGCGATCCTCGGGCGGGCCGCGTCCGTCGGCGCGCTCGCGTCGCCCGTGGGCGGCTCGACCGACCCGTCCGAGCGGCCCGCGGGCTCGCCGATCAAGCCCTGACAGCCCGCCATGGCGAGCGCGAGTCCCGCGCTCGTCCAGCAGCGACGCCAACGAAACCAGCGCTGCGCGCGCCTCGGTGGTTGGTCAAACGTTGGAGACATCGTCCCAACAAGAGCGCAGATCGCCGAAGATCGGCTCAAGATTCGTCGCGAATCGTGCGAGCCGACGCGACCATGGACGCGGTGATCCATTGACGCTCGCGCTCGGCCAACACACCGAGCACGGACGATGGAGCCGACACCCCTGCGCGAGCTGCTTCGAGCGCTCGAGCCGACGCTCGCGACCGCGCCGTTCGAGCGCCTCGTTCGCTACGAGCGAAACGGACGCGGATTGAATGTGTGTGTCACCGATCGCCTCCGACGCGCGGCGGTCAAAGAGGGCGTGTGGCGCTCGCACGCGATGGTGACGGCGCTCGAAAACGGGCGGTACGGGTTCGACCCCGACCGCGCGCGCAGCCTCGGCGGACGCGACGGGCTCTTCGTCGTCGACCGTGATTTTCGCCCCGCCAACGCGATGATGAAGAAGCTCTATGATCGCTACCTCGACAAGCCCGAGAGCGGCGCGGAGCTCGTCGCGAGCGCGCTCGGCTGCGCGGTGAGCGAGCTCGTCGCGGTGAGGCTCGTGTCGCACCACCTACGATTGCTGGGGGTTCTCTCGCGCGGCGCCGACGACGACTGGCTCGTGCTCGTCGACGTGGATCGCTGAGGCGAACGAACCGCCGAGCGAACCGAGCGCCACCGCGAGAGGGTGCAATGCCCACGTGATGCGCGACGCCCTGTGGGAGGCTGTTGAAGCGGCGGCGGAATTCCAAGGGAGCCCGGGCGTGGAAGCACATGATCGGCGCACGGCCGGGAGCGCGGGCGTGGAAGAGCACGGGTGTGGAAGCACGCGAGTGTGGAAGCACGCGATTGGCGCACGGCCGGGAGACGAGCGCCCGGCCTTTGCGCTCCGCGGAGCGGGCTCGGCGTCCGCCGGGCCTATCCCGACGCCCCGTTGGAAGAAGACACGCAATGAGCACACTCCTGGGAAATTTCGCGAGAATCTCAGCTCGCGTGTCGCCGACGTAAGGCGGAGCCGCTCTACGCGCTGGACTCGTCGTCGCGCTCGATTTGCTCCCATGCATCGAGCGAGGCTCCGGTGCGATGGTGCGCGCGCTGGCGTTCGATGGAGTCGAACAGGGGCGTCGTGTTGTTGCGAGCGATGCTGAACGCCGCATAGGCGCTCTGCCAGCGGAAGGTTAGGTCCCTCGAGGCGACGAGCCAACACGACTGCGCTCTCGCTCTTGAATGCACGCACCACCTCGGCAATCGACCGCGTAAGGGCCATTCGAACCACCAGGTGTACGTGATCGTCGGACGCCGCAAACGCCAGCAGTTCGGCGGACAACTTCTCGCTTCGTGCCAGATACAGCGCCCGCAACGCGGGATCGTGACTCTCCGCGATCGACTGCACGCGCCGCTTCGTGCTCCACACCCGATGAACGAATCCTCGCGAAAGGGAGTGACTCATCTGCCTCGAGAGTAGGCCCGGCGGACGCCGAGCCCGCTCCGCGGAGCGAAAAGGCCGGGCGCTCGTCTCCCGGCCGTGCGCCGATCGCGTTCGTCCACGCTTGTCTCGCGGCGCTCGTCTCCCGGCCGTGCGCGAATCGCGTGCTTCCACACTCGCGCTCTTCCACGCCCGCGCTCCCGGCCGTGCGCCAATCGCGTGCTTCCGCACTTGTCTCTTGGCGCTCGTCTCACGGCGCTTGTCTCTTGGCGCTTGTCTCGCGGCGCTCGTCTCCCCGCCGTGCGCCAATCGCGTGCTTCCACACCCGTGCTCTTCCACGCCCGCGCTCCCGGCCGTGCGCTCGATGGCGGGTCACGCGGGAACGCGTCGCACGCGTCGACCACGCGATCGCGTGACGCGCGTTCCACACTCGACCGCCCCGCCCGCGCCCCGCGCGCTTCTCTCGCTTGTTTCGCGCTTCGCAGTGACTCGGCTATCGTCGGCGACCGGGACGTCGACCCCCGCTCGGTGTGCTGCTCGCGCCGCCCGCAGCAGCGCTCGCTGCGCCGCCCGTCGCTGGAGCGCCGTTCATCGAGATCGCGCGTCGCGCGGCGGGGACGAGCGGGTCGGGCGAGTACTCGAGAAGCGGCCTTCCGAACGTGGGCGTCGCCGCGGCGAGCGTGCGCATCGCTTCGCTCGCCCACGGTCGACCAAAGAACCCCCCTGCGCGCACGTCGGCGGGATTGGTTCGCTCGTCGAACGTCGAGTCCGGCGGCACCGTCGTATCGACCAAGATCGCGCGCGGACCGAGATAGAGCCCCGCTTGTTGCTCGGCGTGCTGCGCGGGAACCCCGTCCGCGCCGACGGTCCACGCCCACCGTCGGATGGTGCGGCCCTCTGCGCGCAGATCGCACGTGTATCGCCCCGGGTTCGCGCGCATCTGCTCGCTGCGAAACGGAAGCTGCACCGTCGCGTAGCGAAAATGAATGTGCTCGACCTCTGTTCCGCCGATGGCGCGAGGGTTGGGGCGAAACTGTCGGCGAACGCTCAGCGATCGGACGTCGGCGATGTTCGCAGGAAGCGGGTTCGGCACAGTAAACGGCTGACCGTTCACCTGGCAGCGCATCGACGCCTCGGAGGACATCCGGTTGTACGTCGCCTCCGCCGCGCTGAACGCGAATGTCATGAACATCAGCGTTCCGGTCAGGCCGTTGTCGAAGTACGCGTTCGCGTAGCTGTCGTTCGGCGTGAACGACGTCCACGCGAGGATCGAGTCGAGCAGCCTGCCGTGGTGCGAGAGGTAGTACGTGTCGGGCAGCGGATTGAGGTTGTCTCCCCCCCAGTGGTGCGCGACACGAGCGACCTCCATCGTGCGCGTCGCGAGCACGCTCTCGGCGTCCGTCGCGCCATCGACCCAGCGGATCTCGACGTTGACCGTCCCCACGGCGCGCAGCTGCACCGCTCGATCGCGGCACTCTTCGACCTTCAAGAACGAGAAGGCTCGATCGCGCTCGAACCCCGGCGCGTACGCGGTGCAACGCAGGCGACCCAGCTCTCGGCCTCCCTGCTTGAACACCAACAAGAACGCGCTGTCCGCGGGCGCCGTTCCGAACACGCGCAGCGTCGCGCTCACGGAGTAGCCGAGGTCGACGCGCGTTCCGTTGCGCGTCTCTTCGTGGCTCTCGAGCTCGAACCACGTCCAGCCATCGTCGAGCCTGAGCGTGGGCGACGGCTGCGGCGTGGCGGCTGCGGTGACGCCCGCGTCGCTCGCTTGAGCGCTCGCAGCGGTAGGCACGGCGGTCGCGAGCGCTCCCGCCAAGGCATACTCGATCAGGGCGCGCGAACGCACGCGCGCTCCATGGGCACGAATCGACATCTCCGAGGCTCCCTTCGCTTTGCGTCGCGCGGACGGCGACGAACGCGACAGTGATCCCGCGCTGCGAATCGCGCGACTTAAAGGTCCTTCGAGAATCTTCGAGCGCCGCTCACGAGAGGTGCCAGCGCAGGATCCCGAACAGGCACATCGTCATCGTCGTCGCGAACCACACGATCGACCCGCCGACGAGCGCGCGTCGCGTGTGCGAGTTGGACCGGCCCCGCAACAACCGCGGAACGATCGTGGCGAGCGGCAGCGAGACCAAGATCCCCAACAAGAGCCCTTGCCACATGGGCTCGCAGCAACCGACGCGACAGACGAGGGTCTTTCCCTCTCCGTCCGACGAGTCGTCCCAGCAGCGCGACGGAACGAGCGCCATGTAGATCGGCGCCCCGAAGAACAAGATGAACCCGCCCGCGGCCGCGATCCAATCGAGCCACCCGTGCGGCTCTTTGGGAGGGAGCTCGCCGTTGTCCTCGACCCGCGGGGTCTCGCGCGCCATCGTCGCGATGGCCTTCACGATGCGAGAAGCCCGCGCGTCGTCGTGCTTCGCGTGCGCGAACGTATAAAGTGAGCACGAAATCATCGAGCCCGCGTCGTCGAGCACGAGCCGGGTGATCCCCTCGCGACGAAGCGTCCTGACCGCGTCGCGAAGCGCCTTGGAGCCGAGCACGTGCGCGAGCACCTCGTGTGGCGTGTGGGTGTCGACGTAGACCTCGCTGTCGAAGTCATGGTCGCCCGTCTGAAACTCGACCGAGACGCCGCTCTCTTTGGCGTCGACGTCCGCCGGGCTCTCGTCGCGCAGCGCGATCATCATCGGCCGCGTCGCGCGCAGCGTTGGCTCGCTGGTGGGCTTGGCGCGATAGCCGCCCTCGGCGCTCGGCGGCGTGATCTTCGGCGTCGCTTGTCCGTACGCGGTCGCGAAGCTCACGTGCGAGCCCGAGCCGCTCCAGTACTCGACGAACACTTTGACGTCGTCGACGACCACGGTGAACTTGTTCTCGCCCGCTTGCCCGCCCGCCAGCTTGCGCAGCTGGACGACCAGGTCGGACTCGCACTCGGATTCGCTCTCGACGTTCACGAGGGGTCAGCTCTTTCTTCGCGACGGGGCGTGGGCGAAGGCCGTCGCGTTCGCAGGTCCGCTGCCCCCGCTGCTCGCTGGGCCGCTGCGTCCGCTGTGCGATGGCGTGTCGAAGATCACGCGAACGAACGCCGTGGCTTCATCGACGCGCGCGTTGAACACGCTCCGCGGTACGTCGATCGGCTCCGCGACGCGCAGCACCAACCCCGAGGCAAAACGCACGTTGATCCACTCGTGCGTCAGCGGGAGCTCGGCGCGCTCGGCCCACACGACGGTCTGCTCGTGCGCGTCGGTCACGCACACCGCAGGAGCGCTCGCGAGCAACCAGCGAAGGATCACGTCGAGCTGCTTGCGGCCCGCGAAGTCCTCGACGAACCAGTGCAGCGACACCGCCTGCGTGACGTCCTCGCTCATCGCGCGATCGTAGCAGTCGAGCCGCCTGCGGACGCCCGCCGTCGCCCCGAAGGGCAGATCTGCCCAAAAAAGGGCATATCTGCCCCCTGCGTGAAACGCAGGAAATATCGAAATTTCACCCTCTAGAGCGGCTCCGCCTTCCGTTGGCTACACGCCACACAACCATCCCAGGGAATTTCCCAGGAGATGGCTCGATGCGTGTAGTCCTTCCAACGGGGCGTCGCGATAGAATCCTCCCCGCTTCCGATCCGCGCTCGCGTCTCCCGACGCCCACGCACCACGCTTCCCTCGGCGGCCCGTTCGAAGCCGTGCTCGATGAGCGCTGTTCGCGCGACTCGAGTGACCGCGTAAGAGCGCGTTCGGAGCGCGCTCCCGACGCGCTCTACGCGAGGGCCTTGTCGAGGGACTCGTTGATCTTCTGCTCGATCGTGCCCTTCATCGCCTTCATCAAGAACGAGAGGTTGAGCTCACACTTGATCGACGTGTCGGAGACCGCGAAGGTGCCCTTCACTGGGTCGGTCACGTTGAAGATGTCGCCGGCCCAAGCGCCCTTGATGCCGACCTTGTCCTTCATCTTCTCGAGCATGTCGTTGGCGCGCTTCTTCGCCTCTTCCTTGCCCAGCGTGTGATTGCGCGTGATGTTGATGTCAGCCATTCGTTCCTCGGTTGTGCGCGGTCCAATGCCGCAACGAGCGCGGCCCGGACGTGTGAGCCGCGGAGGTTAGCGCAATTGAGTGCCGTGAAAAGGGGTCAACCGGGGCCGCACATCACGGTCACGGTCGTGCCGTTGTTGTCCTCGGTGCACTCGGCGTTGGCGTTGTTGTCGTCGACGCGCACGTAGTAGTCCCGGGTCATTCCGGGGGAGGGGATCGTGACGCAGACCATTTCGCTCCCGCCCGGGGCGAGCGCGCCCATCGTCGAGCCCATCCCGAGGCGCATTCCGCCCATGCGGTCGTAGACGCCAACGCTGATCGTGCTCGCGTTGGCGTCGCCCGCGTTGCGAACGGTCACGCACACGCGCGCGTTCATCGCGCCGCAGTCGCTCGGGGCGTTCATCGCGCGAAGGTCCGGCGCGAGCTGCACGCGATCGCGAGGGCGGTTGAGCCGAAACGAGTTGTGCGTCCGCCAGTGCGCGCTCTCGCGCCGCGGAACGAGCCCGTCGTCCGTGAGGTTGTCGATGTGGTAGCCGTGCTCGTTCCACACGCTGCGCGCGCCGGACCAGATCGACATGCCGCCCGACCAGATCTCGAGCCCCGGAACACGCTCGGTCGCCTGCATCGCCGCGGGGATCTTGTCCCCCGCGAACGCCGCGCACTGGTTCGCGCCGAACACGATGTCCGCTTGTCCGTTGCCGTCGACGTCCGCGACCACGGCTTGTTCGGTGCGCGTCTGCGACGGGTTCCAGTTGCGAAACAAAACGCGCCCCGTGCGTCCGTCGAGCACGAAGAACTGCTCTTCGTCGTTGTAGACGACCTCGCTCGCGCCGTCGCCGTTGAAGTCGAACACCGTGCTCGAGGTCACCTCGCTCGAGCTGTCTTCGGTCACGATCGACCAGCGAATTCCGCGGGCTTCGCAGCCTCCCCCCGCGGCCGTACAGCCCGGGTCGATCACGACGTACCGAAGCGCGCCCGCGACGCCGATCTCGCTCTCGCCGTCGCCGTCGAAGTCCGCGATCGTCGGCGCGCCGCCCAGCATCGTCGTGGGGATCATCTGCGTCCAGCGCACCATGCCCGTGCGTCGATCGAGGATCTCGACGCGACCGGCCACCACGCGAACGACCTCTGCGACGCCGTCGTGCCCCGAGCGGTTCATCGCGTCGAGCAGGTCCCCGACGGCAGAGAATCCCTGCCCCGCGGACATGTAGCGAATGCGCCCGTCGGACTCGTACACGGTTCCGCCGGCGATCACCTCGAGCGTGTTGTCGTCGTCGAGGTTGGCCACGACGCTGAGGGGCCCTTGGCCGTTTTCGCCGGTCGCGTTGGTCCCCTGCCACACGAGCGCGCCCGTGCGCCCGTTGAACGTCGACGCGCCCGCGATCACCTCGGGAACGCCGTCTCCGTTGAGGTCCGCGATGTTGATCGACGGGTTGGCTCCGCCGATGTTGCTCATGCCCGTCGATGTCCAATAGCGACGGCCATCCCCGTGAAACGCGATGAGCCCGAAGTTCGCGACGTCCGAGCGAACCGCGACGATCTCGAGGCCGTTTCCGATGTTTCCGTCGAGCTCGCCGATCGCGACGTGCCCGTCCCAACGCAGGATCGACGCGCCGGTCGTGTCGTTGGGCATCGCGGTCCCGCGCTGCGACCAGAGCAATCGATGCGGCGCCGTGCCCGAAATCACGCGCAACACCGCGTTGCGATAGTTGTTCGCGCAGTCGAAGGTCATGAACGCGATCTCGGGCACCTGCGCGGAGTCGGGCGGCTCGATCAAGATGTTCGCGACCGCAGGGGTCGAGCACACTTGATCCACGCCCGGAAACGGATCGCCCATACGATTCGCTCGCCAATGCAGCGTGAGCGAAGGGTTCATGAACGCCTGCGGCGACGGCGTGATCGTGCAGCGCGCGGGGCCTCCGTCACCGGGGCCTCCTCCGTCGCCCGACGTCGAGCCGTCGCCCGACGTCGATCCGTCGCCGCCCATCGTGCCGCTGTCGCTCGCGGCGGCGTCCATGTCCACGACGCCCGAGTCCATACTCGAGCTCCCGTCACCGCCGCCGTTGCCGGTGTCGCGCGTCGTTCCGCTGTCGCCTTCGAACGGCGTCATCCCTTCGGAGCAAGCCGCGATCGCGAGCGAGAGCACCAGTAAACAAGAGAGGGACCTCATCGTCCCTGCATCTTCTCACTGTTTTTCGCGAGCGAGCGAGCGGGACCGCACGATCGCAAGGAGGACCCCGAGCACCGCTGTGATGACGCCCGGCGCCACAATGTTGCCGCGAAAGCGCTGGGATCTCCGCTGTTCGATCGCGCGCGGGTCGTACGGTCGCGCGAGCGTGGCGTTCGTCAGCCAGCGATCCAGCTCTGCGCGCACAGGGTCCGCGCGGTCCGCGAGGGACGTCGAGAGCGCGAACACCGAGCCCGATCCCGCGGGCGCCATCCACGCGCGCATCGCGAGCCGCGCAGCAGGCGGCTCGATTTCGGCGCGAGCCGTGCGACCCGCGACGCCGGACACCGTGACTGGTTCGCTGCGCGCGAAGCCCTCGGCCATCGCCGACGACGCTGCGTCTGCGCTCGTCGTCGCGGCGGACGTCACGCGCGTTCCCACCGCGGCGATCATCGAGGACGCCAGCGAAAACAGCCGATCCGCGCCGCCGTCTCCCTCCATGCGCGCGTTGATCTCGGCGAACGTGAGCTCTGCGCCTCCGCCTTGCGTGGGCTCGATGCAGTAGCGACCCACGTAGAACGCCGGCGCCGGCCCGCCCGCTTGCGGCGTCGCGTCCGTCCATCGCGCAGGACACGCGACGGTCACCGCGAAGCCGCGCTCGCTCGGCGCCGCTGCGTCGTACGCGCGCAATCCCTGGACGCGCGCGACCGCGTCGGCCGCCGCTGCTTCGAGCTCTTGCGCGCGCGCGCTCGGCGCCACGAGCAGCGCGAGCAGCGTCCGTGAGCCCGCGGGAAACGCCCACGCCCGCGCGACGAACGACGGCAATCGAAAGCCCCCGCGCACGTCGAGCACGAGCCCGTCGAGCGCGGTCGTCGCGGGTGGCGTGGGGGGAGTGGGCGTCGCTCCGGGCTGCGCGAGCGGTCGTCGCTCGGGCTGCGGAACGGGCTCGAGCGCCACGCGATTGGCCTGCGCGATCGTGCTCACGAACGAGCGGAGCACCTCGGGCCGCGCGCGCGGGTCCGCGATGAGCTCGGGGGACCAGAAGAGCTCGAGCGACTCGGACACAGCGCTCTCGCTGCGAACGGGGTCGCAGCGCACGAGCCACCGCGTGTTGCGCGTGCCTTCGACGATCGCTGTCGAGTCGAAGCCCGTCGCGCGCGCGTAGCCCGCGGGGCAATTCGGCGCGCTCGGCGCGGCGCTGCTCGTGGTGATCGCGGTCGAATCCGCGCCGCGAGACGCGAGCGCCCACGCGCCCCACGCGGTTCCGATGAACGCGCCCGCGGTCGCATAGAGAAACACGCGGCGCGAAAGCGAACCCTTCTCGAACACTACTCCAGCGCTCCTCGCGTCAACAGAACGCCCGCGTATCCCGCGAGCAAAGGTTGGTCGCGCCGATCGCACCACAGGGCCACGAGGTCGTCGGGCGTAAAGGGACTCTCGCGCTGCCAGCTCTGTCCGTGATCGACGCTGCGGAGCATCGTCGCGCCGAGCCCCGCGGCGTACCAGACATCACCCGCTGTGCACGCTCCGAACATCGACGCCGTTGGCGGAAGGTTTACGCGCGCGATCCGCCAGTGCACGCCGTGGTCTTGGCTGGTGAGCACTTCGCCCTCTTTTCCTACGGCGAACAGACGGCCCTGCGCGTCGCCCGAAATGTTGGTGAGGTCGCGCGTGCTCATGTTGATCATGCGCTGCCACGAGACGCCCTGGTCCGTGCTTCGAACGATGTGCCCGCGCGTTCCGACGGCGAAGACCTCGTTCGCGTTGAGGCCCCAGAGGCCGAAGAAGTCCTCGCCGACACCCGTATTCAAGCGGCGCCAGGTCCGACCCTGATCGGTGCTCTTGATGATGAGCCCGCTCGGGCCGCCGACGTAGACGTCGTTCGGGCCCGAGGCCCAGATCGTCCCGAGGCCGCGCGTTCCCTCGGGGGGCGTGGACTCGGTCCAGTGGTCGCCGCCGTCGGTCGAGTGCAGGATCTTCTGCGACGCGTTGGTCGCGTAGAGCTCGCGCTCGCTCAGCGCGAAGATCGACAACAGATCGGTGCGCCCCTCGTGCGTCGAGGACGTCCACGTTCGACCGTCGTCCGTCGATCGAAGGATGATCCCCGCGCGCCCGACGGCCCATCGCGAGCGGCCGTACCCGGTGACCGAGAGCACGGATCCTTGCACGCGCGCGTGGCGAGGCTCCCATCGCATTCCCTGCTCTTGAATGCGGTAGATCGCGCCTTCGGTGCCCACGGCGATCGCCACGCGGTCATCGGACCACACGCCGCCGAGGGTCTCGGTCGCGTTTGTCGTGAGCGTGCTCCACGCGCCGTTGCGTCGCGCGATCGCGGTCCCTCGTTGGCCGACGGCGATCAACGCTCCGCCGAGCGACGCGAACGAGGTCATGTCTTCTTGGGTCGAGACAGGAACCTGCGTCCACTGCTCGCCGACATCGCTCGATTGCAAGACGGTTCCGTACCAGCCCACCAACAGCAGGTTCGCTCCGTCGCTGTGAAACCCGAGCAACGTGCTGCGCGTGTTGCTCGCGCGCGCGCTCCAGTGTGCGCCGCGATCGGTGCTCTTCAGGATCGTGCCCTCGCGCCCAGCGGCGAGGATGGTCCCGCGCCCGTTGGACCAGATCGCGTAGAGGTCCGCGGTCGAGCCCGTCGCGACGGCGGTCCACGTGAGTCCGCGGTCCGTTGATTTCGCGGTCCAACCGAAGCGGCCCGACGCCCACAGCTCTCCGCTCGCAGCGTCGCCCCAGAGCTCGGTGAGCGAGTTGTGCGCTGCTTCCGCACGCGGCATCGCGTTGGCGCTCGCGCCGGTGTCTGCGCTCGCGTCGCCGTCCGCGCGCGCGGGCAGCGAGAACGCCCGCGGCGCCCACGTGTCGCCCCAGTCTTCGCTCCGCACGATCGAGCCGTTGTTTCCCACGGCGACGATCACTCCGCGGCCGTCGCCCCACACGCTGTGCAGGTCATCGGTGACGCGCGACGGTCGAAGACGCCACGTCAGTCCTCGATCGTGGCTCACGAGCACGGTCCCCACGCGACCGACGGTCACGACGTGGAGCCCAGAGCCCCACACGCCCTCGAGGCTGTTGTGTCCCGGCTTTGGAAACACGGGCTGCCACTGCACCACGGGCGCGCGGGGCCGTTGTTCGCGGCTCTTTCCCACGCGCGAGAGGCCCACCGCGGCGCCGACTGCGATCACGGTGACCGCGGCTGAAGTGAGCAGGACCTTGGTTCCGCTCGCACGCGAACGGGAGTCGTTGGCAGCCATCGAGGCTGTGGGTTGTATCACCCTCGAAGCGCGGCGCGCAGCGCGCGAAGGCGCAGCTTCAGCGGCGGTTCGGTGAGGATGCGCGCGCGAGAGCCCATCCACAGGTCGTTTCCGCGCCACTCGACGTGGCCCGAGAACGCGCCGCGAAAGAGCAGCGCCGCCACGAGAAACGGCCGCACGATGAGCAACCACAAGTGCGAGATCGCCAGCGGACGACCGCGGATCACCGCGTGGAGCGCCCAGTCTGCGACGATCTGCAGCACGAGCGCGCACGCCCAGAACAGCAAGTGCTCTCGCGTCGGCGACGCGAGCGCGAGCAGCGACGTGAAGATCACCGGCGTCACGAAGAACTCGAGCAGCGCCACGTGCGGAACGACGCGCCAACGGATCTGCGACCAGCGCAAGTGCCGCTGAAAGAACTTCTTCATCGACCCCTTCGCGTTGACGTTTTGCACGGCAAACGCGCCGAGGTGCAGGCGATAGCCCTTGTCCATGATGGCCTGCACGAGGACCTCGTCGTCCGCGAAGTACTTGCCGATCTCCTGCCATCCGCCCACTTCGAGCAAGACGCTCTTCGGAACGAGCATCGACTTGCCCGGCACCGCCACGCGGTCGAGCGCGAACTTCACCGCGTACGTGGTCGCGACGACGTACGCGTTCAAGTGAAGGTTCTCGAGGGACGCGCCGAGCGTCTCTTCTCCGTCGCCGACGATGGGCGAGGCGACGAGCGCGCTGTTCGGCTCGCCGAGCCGCGCGACCATGTCCCAGAGCGTGTCGGGGTGGACCTTCGTGTTGCTGTCGCTCAGCCACCAGAGGTCGTACTTCGCGTGCTGCGAGAGCACTTCCATCTGCGAAATCTTTGGCGAGACGTGCGCGCCCTCTCCCGTGACGAACACGGCGCTGTCGATCTCGGGGTGCTTCGCGCGAACGCGCTCGATCACCGGAAACGCCGCGTCCGACTCGGACCGCACGCCGAAGAGCAGCTGCATCTTCGGGTAGCGCACGCGGAAGTACGACTCGAGGCACGCCTCGAGGTCGTCGTCTGCGCCCGCGCAGGGCTTGAGCACGGTCACGCCGGCCCAGTCGCCGTCGGGCAACGAGGGCTCGGGCGCCGAGTCGAAGCGCCGTCCGCGACGGAGCTGCGCGACACACGCCACGACGAAGGCGCTGTAGAGACAGACCGCCGCCACCGAGGCCCACATCAACACTTGGACGAAGTCGAACTGCATCCGCACGCCGCACCTGTGGTACCTCGCGAACGTGCGCTTCGTCCACGGACGAAGTCATTTTTCGCCTGCAAATTTGCTGGCAAAAACACGATCTAGCGCCACCGATAGTTCGCAGGGGGGTGCGAAGCGCGCTACGCGCACGAGCGATCGACCGCAGATTTCGTGGACGATCGCGGCATCGCGTCGCGCGGGTGACACGCGCGTGCGCCGGTTCGCTGGCGACCCCGGTGTCCTCGCGCGCGGGCCAACGCGTCGTTCATCGCGCTGAGCGCAGCCGTCGGGCCCGTTGCCTTCGCGCGCGGGCCAACGCCTGCGGGGTAACGTCGGCTGTTGTGTTCGACACGCACTGTCACTTCGACGACGAGCGCTTCGATGACGATCGCGAGAGCGCGTGGAAGCGAGCTGAGGAAGCGGGCGTTGGCGCCGCGGTGATCCCGGCGATTTCACCGGACCGCTGGGACCGAACGCTCTCGTGTACGCGCGAGGGAGCGCGCTTCGCCGCGCTCGGCGTGCACCCGCAGTGCCTTCCAGCGATCGACGATCGAGCGATCCGCGACGGGCTCGATCGAATCGCGTCGCTCCGTCGCGAACACGCGTGGCGCGTCGTCGCCGTGGGCGAAGTTGGGTTCGATCACACGATCGACCTCGCGCTCGCGTCCCCCGAGCGACAAGAGCGCGTCTTCGCGTGGCACGCCGAGGTCGCCCGCGCGCTCGAGCTCCCGCTGATCGTTCACGTGCTTCGCGCGCACGACGCTGCGCTGCGAGCGCTCTCGCGGGTGAAGCTCCCGTCGCCCGCGGGCGTGATCCACAGCTACTCGGGGCCCGCCGAGCTCGTGGGAGCCTACGAGAAGCTCGGGTTCTATTTGTCGTTCGCGGGGTCGGTCACGAGGCCCAAGGCGCGTCGCCCCATCGCCGCTGCGCGTGTTGTGTCCCCCGAGCGACTGCTGATCGAGACCGACGCACCCGATCAAACACCCACGGGCGTCGCTCCGTCGGTCACGCGCTGCGAACCGGCGCACCTCGCGCTCGTGGCAAACGCGCTCGCGACGGCCCTCGGCGAAGACGAGCCCTCCCTGCGCGCCCGCACCACGCGCAACGCCCGCGCGCTCTTCAAAGTGGGGACGGTGCTCTGATTGTGAAATTCGAGATCCACCGCATCCCTAGCCAAGCAGATTAAAAAGGACTCAAAGGTACTTATTGCCAGCACGCGCAGGCGCTTCGTGCAAGTTGGCTCCGTTGATTTCTCGTACGAGCGACGCTCGCAGCGCTCGAGGGAGCCGAGGCGCTCGTGTGCGCGAGGCCATCGCACGCACACGAGGAAAGAGCAGCGCACGCGCGTTGTGAAACGCTCCCGAGTCCGCAGTCCAGCAGCCACGAATCACGGCGCGGGGCGCACGCGGAATGCCGTTCGACATCGATCGCTCGACGCCATCGATCGGCGCTCGTGGTCCGCGTCAGGAGCAAATTCGACCGCTCAGAGTTGCACGACGAGCCGAGGCGTGCTGGCAATAAGTACCTTCGGGTCCTTTTTGATCTGCTTGGCCAGGGATGCGGTCGATCTCGAATTTCACAATCAGAGCACCGTCCCCACTTACGTGCCCCCGCTGCCCGTTGTCACGCCGGCGTCGCCGCCGCGGCCGATCGCCTCGCCGAAGACCCAGCCCATGCCCGTGGCCCAGCGCACGCGGTACCAACTGCCGCTGCGCGCTTCGATCGTGACGGCCGTGTTGATCGGGATGCGCGTGATTACGACGCCCGTTCGGGGCTCGGCGCGGATCAGCGCGCGCGTCCACGTGACCGTCGCGGGTTCGGTGCGCGCGAGCGGCGTCCCCATGAACACGGTGACGGGCTGCGAGAGCGTCGGGTCGTCGCTCCCTGCGTCGAGCCGCGGAGGCGTCACGATGTAGCCGGGGCAGGGGTTGTCCGCGGTTCCGGGGGTGACGGGGCACGGCTCGCCGGGGCGGAGAACGCGCCGCGACTCTCCCGCGTCTCGCGCCGCGCTCGCCGTCGGAACCGCGGGTGTACTTGATTGTGTGGGCTCATCGGCGCCCGCGTCGAGCGCGCGCTGCGCCGCCGCGCCGAGCGGGCCGAAGCGCATCATCACGACGTACTGGTACCGCGCCTTGGCGTGCCGTTGCTCCCACAGCGCGTCGATCGGGCCCATGCCCCCGCGCTGCCGCGCGCACGCGACGAACGTGAGCGGGTCGCGCACCGAGCTCGCGCGCCCCTGCACCGGAACGACGATTCGCCGCGCGAAATCCACGCGCAAACCGATCGAGAGCACTTGCGCGGGGTTCGCTCCAGCGACGAGCGCCGCCGGGCAATCGCCGAGCTTCGAGAGCGACTCGCGCAGGACGCGCTCGATCTCGGGCGACGCGTCGCAGCGCGATCCCTCCGTGTCGAGCTCGTCTCCGTCGCCGCACGACACGAGCTCGACGCGCGTGATCCTGACGGGAACGAGCGGCTCTCTCCGCGGATCCGCGGTCGCCGTCGCGCTCGCGTCCGCGCTGCTCTCGCGCGCGCCGCCGTCGTCGGTGTCGGGCTCTTGGCTCGTGTGCGCGGGGTCCGGCGCCCTGTGAAGAATGCGGCTGAACGCGCCCTGCGCGAGCACGTACCCGAGCACCGTCGCAGAGAGCCCGCACGCCGTGGCGGCGAGGAGCATCCACGAGGGCTCGGTCGGTCGAGTGATCTTCGGTGCCATTGCTCTGGTGCTCAGCCTTCGTTGCGCCTTGCCGCGGCGCGCGCTTCTTCGAGCGCGCGCTCGAGCACGAGCTCGCCTCCGCGCACGGACTCGAGCAGAAATCGCGCGTGAAGCTCCGCGCGCTCGTCCTCTGTCAAGTCACCGCGTCGCCCGCGAGTCGCGACGTACAGCGCGATGCCCGCGGCCACCGACACGTTGAAGCTCTCGACCATGCCTGTCATCGGAATCGCAAACGCTCCGTCGCTCGCGGCGCGCAGCGACGGCGAGATCCCTGCGTGCTCGTTGCCAAACGCGAGAGCGACCCGCGGTTGTTCCGCGATTTGTTCGAGCGTCACGGTCGCGCGCATGTCCGCGACGTAGAGCTTGTATCCCCGCGCGCGAAGCTCGTTCGCGCACGGCTCGGGCGCGCTGTGCCTTCGCAGGTCCATCCACTTCTCGGCGCCCTTGGTCACGCGCGTGGTCATCCGCACGTGCGCGTGCGCCTCGATCGCGTGCACCTCGTGGACGCCGAGCGCGTCGCTCGTGCGCAAAATCGCTGAAGCGTTGTGCGGATCGCTGAGCCCTTCGATCACCGCGACGACCGAGCGAACCCGTCCCTCGACCGCCTTCGCGATGCGCTCTCGTCGCTCGTCGACCACCAGCGGCTCGAGCGCGCGAACGCACGCTGCCGCAGGCATCGGCAGCGGCGCCGGCGGCGCCGGCGCGAACACCCCGTCTGCCCAGCGCTTCACGCCTTCTCGAACTCCTCGCTCACGTCGATCGCCGCGTCGATCACCGTGTAGTCGGGCTCGCTCGGCGGCGGACGCAACAAGCGCAGCGCAGCCTTCGCGTCGATCGGGCGCTGGTCCCGCTCGCGCGCGAGCAGCGTTCGCGTCGCCGCGTCGAGCCACGGAGGAACCTCCGCGCGTCGCGCGCGCACCTCCACGAGCGGCTTGGTCCTCATCTCGAGCGCCAACGTCACCGGCGTCTTCGCGCTCCATGGCAATTGCCCCGAGAGCATCTCGTAGAGCATCACGCCCACCGCGTAGAGATCCACGCGCTCGTCGAGGTCGCGCTGCCCGGTGGCTTGCTCGAAGGCCATGTACGACGGCGTTCCGACGACGCGTCCGGCGCGCGTGAGCGTCGCGTCTGCCGACAGCCCCTCTTCGTTGAAGAGCCGCCGCGCGACGCCGAAATCCAAGACGCGCACGGACGGTTTGCTCTCGGGCGTTCGCACGAGAAAGACGTTTTCGGGCTTGAGATCGCGGTGAAGGATCCCTCGCGCGTGCGTCGCGCTGAGCGCCTCGAGCACCTGCCGCGCGATGTGCACAGCGTCGTGCATCGGCAGCGCGCTCTCGCGGCGGATGCGCAGCGAGAGGGGCTCGCCTTCGAGGCGTTCCATCACCAAGAAGGGCTCGCCCGCCTCGGTGGTGCCTGCGTCGAAGACCGTCACGATCCGAGGGTGCGCGAGGGCCGCGAGCACCTTCACCTCGGCGTGAAAGCGCGCGACCGCCACGGTGTCCTTCGCGAACTCGGGCGCGAGCACTTTTACGGCGACCGCTCGACCGATGTGCTCGTCGATCGCGTCGTACACGACGCCCATCCCGCCGCGCGCGATGAGCCCTCGAACGCGATAGCGACCGGCGAACATCGGCGCCGGCATCGACAGGCGCGTGCTCGCGAACGCCGCGCCCGAGGTGATCTCCGTGGGGTCGTCCTCGTCCGTCGTCGGCGTGCTCATCGCGCCGATCGCGTTCGGAGCCACCGCTGCGAGCGTCCCTGCCGACGCTTCGCGCACCGGTTGGTTGGTAATAGGGCAAAGGGGCGCGTCCGCGTCGTGCGGAAACCCACAGTGCCTGCAGCGGACGAAGCGCTGAACCATCGTTCATTCGTCGGCAAACGCCAACAACGGGTCGCAGTATCGACACAGCCTCGGTCCGCCAGCAAGCCTCCCCTGTCGGCTCCATCGACGCGCGGGCGCCACGCGTTCGCGATACACGCGTCAGTGATTTCTCTGTGGGAACGTCCAGACCGGAGCGTGCGTTCTTCGCGCGACAGGGTCATGCTCTCGATCGCGGGCCTCGGTCGCGTCCAGTGGTCGTTCGTCGAACGATCCCGCGGGCCCGATGATCGATTGACGACGCTCGTCCGTCGCGGCACACCGCGGACCTCGCGCGCCGCCGAAAATCCTTCGATTCTCCGTTCGCGACAACACCTCTCGACCCCTCGGCATCACACCCACGATGAGCGCCACGACGCACCACCCTCGAGCACGCACGCTGCGACCCGCGGTCGCAGGCGCGCTCGTCGTGTTGGGGCTCGTCGCCACCGCAAGCGTCGCGAACGCGCAGCAAGCGCCCGGCGCACCTGCGCGCCCGCCGCTCTTCGGACCGCGCCCTGGTGATCCCGTCTCCAGCGCGCGTCCTGTGCGACTCGCCGAGCCCGAGCAGCCCGAGCCCGACGGGATCCGTCGTCGCCTGGGGTTCACGTTGGTCGCCGGAGGCGGCGCCGCGCTAGGCGCGTTGTCCGCCCCGATTTGGCACGCGGCGTCGCTTCGAATCGGCGTGCAATTTTACTCGCCGTTCGCGCTCTATCTTCAGTCGCAGTTCTTGCTCGGCGCCGTCGCGCAGCCGAACGGCGGCGGAGTGTTTCTCGCGCTCAACAATCAAGTGCTCGCGGAGTTGGCGCTGCAGAACTTCGTGCAGATCGCGGTGGGACCCTCGGTCGACCTCGCGGATCAACGCGAGTGCGGCGCGACGTGCTCGTTTACGCAGGGGCTGTGGTTCGGGTTGCACCAGCGCGTGGCGGTTCCGCTCATCGCGCGGCCGTCCTTCGGGCGCACCAACGGCGCGCGGGGGCCGTCGCGCGCGATCAACATCGCCGCGGACTTTCACGAGAACTTCACGCCACGCGGCTTGCTCGTGACGGGCACGATCGCGCTCGGCCTCGATTGGTACTGAGCGATCCGCGCGCGCTCATCGATCGATTCGCGGCGCTTCAGCCCCGGCAGGTAAACACCACCGCGGGCGGAACGTTCTTCCACACCATCGTCTCGTCCACGCGCGGCCACAACCGCCGCACGAACGGCCGCGCGTCCCACGTGAAAAAAGCCCGCCGTTGCTGGCTGTACGCCACGTACCTCGCGTGCACGTACGCGTACTGCGTAAACGCGGCGCCCGGCGCGAGCAGCGCGCGCGCGGCCACCATGATCGACTCGCGGATGGGCTCGTCCATGAGGCTCAACCCGAGCGACGAGATCACCGCGTCCGCGTGACCCACCACCGACGCATCGAGCAACGTCGCCGCGTCCGCTGCGCTCCCGTGTACGCCCACGAGCCGCCGGTCGTCGATCGCGCGCACGCACCCCTCGAGCAAGCCCTTCTCGAGCTCGATCGCGTAGAGCTTCGCGTCGGGGCCGAGCTTCGCGAGGATCTGTCGCGTGAGCGTCCCTGTGCCCGGGCCGAACTCGACGACGACCTTCGCGTCGGGAGGGATCTTCGCGAGCATCTCTTCGACGAGCCACCGCGAGCTCGAGACGACGTTAGCCGTCGTGTCGAAATCCTCGAGTCCCTTTCGAAAAAAGCGCACTCCCACCGCGACGCGATCGAGGATCCCCATGGCCGCTCAGCTCCGGTCCATGAGCGCACGGAGCTGCGCTTCGCTCACCTTGTAGCTCTTTCCGCAGTAGTCGCAGGACAGCTCGACGGGGCCGCCTCCCGACAAGAGCTCTTGAATATCTGTGCGCGAGAGCGTCCCGATCGACGCGAGCACTCGCTCGGCCGAGCAGTTGCAGAAGAACTGCACGTCGACCTCGGCGGTGACCTGGTACGGCAGTCCTTCGAGCAGCGCGCCGACGAGCCCTCGCGGGGTCGTGTTCGGGTCGTCTGCGCGCGCGTCGATCGACTCGAACGCGGGCAGTCGCTCGGTCATCACGCGCAGCGGCTCGGCGAGGGTCTCGGGCGTGAGCTGCACGAGGTAGCCCATCGCGCGCCGAAGCGAGGCGCCGTCGAAGCGCGCGCAGATTGCGACCATCGTCACGATCTGCTCGGACACTTGCATGTACTCCATCACGCCCTTGCTCACCGTCGCGTCCGCGGGAAACTCCACGACGCCGCGGTGCCCTCGCTGCTGCGGGAGCGTCCGGAGCATCTCGAGCCGCGCTCCCTGGCCGAGCATCACCGCGGCCGAGGCCTTGGGCCGGCTCACGATCCCGCGCGTTCGTCCCTCGGGTTGGGCGTCGACGACGATGCGACCGGTGCCGTCCGAGCCGTGAAGCACGCACTGGGCGCGCAGGTCCGGGGCCATCGTCTCGCGAAAGAGCACGGCGCCGACGACGAGCTCGGCGAGGTGCTGGGCGTCCGAGCCCTCCGCCGTCTGTGCTTCGATGATCGCGCGCGCGGTGCGCGTCGCGTCGACCGCGACCACTCGAAACGACCCGTCTTCCGTCATCGCGCGCACTGCCACGTCCTGGGGCAGACCTTCTGTCAGAGAACTCACCAGCCAACCGTGGCACACGTCCTGTGCAAAATCACCGCGGTTTTCAGCGGACGGTTGTTGAATTGTTGTATCCTTCACCCTCGAAGGTTCGCTTTGGAACGAGAGCCGTCTTCCCGAGGGAGCGACACGGTGACCAACCCCGTGCAAGCCATCAAGATCCTCGTCGTCGACGACGACGCCGGGATCTGTGACCTGCTCGAGACCGTGCTCAGCAAGGACGGGTTCGAGGTCAAGACGCTGCGCGATCCCACGCAGGCGCCGGGCGAAGTGCGCGGAGGCGGCTATCACCTGTGCCTCCTCGACATCATGATGCCCAAGCAGGACGGCATCGAGACGCTGACGGCGATCCGCGGCGAGGACACCGACCTCGGCGTGATCGTGATCACTGGCTACCCGTCGCTCGAGACCGCTGTCCAATCGATGCAGCTCGACGCGCTCGACTACCTGCGCAAGCCGTTCACCGTCGAAGAGCTCCGCAACGTCGTCGCCCGCGCGATGAAGAAGAAGGGGCTCACGCGCGCGCCCGAAGAGCAGCTCCACCGAGTGATCGGCGAGACGATCCGCAACCTGCGCAAAGAGAAGGCGCTCACGCTCAAGCAGATGGCCAAGCGCACCGGGCTCTCGGTGTCGCTCTTGTCGCAAATCGAGCGCGCAGAGTCGAGCGCGAGCATCTCGTCGCTCTACAAGATCGCCGTCGCACTCGACACACGGATTCAAGAGCTCTTCGGCGAGTTCTGACGGCGCTGATCGACCTCACCCCCGCTGCCGCGCGCCCCTCTCCCGCGAGACCGCGGGAGAGGGGCTTTGATTTTGTGGGCGTTGTGCGTCGCCGTCGGTCTTCTGCCACGACGCGTTGATTCCCGTTGCCCCTCTCCCGCGGTCCCGCGGGAGAGGGGCGCGCGGCAGCCGCGGGTGAGGTCGAGCGATCAGCGCCGGCGGACGGCGCTGTTGGTGGCGGACCCATTTATTCAAGACTCGTGCTCGCGTGCCGTGGCGCAGACGGGCGGTTTGTATGGGTGAAGAACCGCCGCAAATCGCCCGAGAAACTCCTTGTCGGTGCGCCGTTCTGGTACCGTGTTCGGGAGGTCTTTTCGCCATGCGCACACCCCTTCGTCGATTGATCACCCCCGCGCTCGCCGCGCTCGTCGCGTGCTCCCAACCTCCCGCGCCGTCGGACGCTGGGGACTCAGGAGGCTCGGACATCAACTCCGATCGCCCATCGACCACCGACGCGACGACGGACACAGGCGTCGACGCGGCGCCGCCCGACGCGACGACGGACGACGTCGTGACTCCCGCAGATACGGGCACGGGCACGGACACGGGCGTCGATACGGGCGTGGACACGGGCGTCGACACGGGGGTCACGTCGATGTTCGGGCTCGACACGCGACCGGCGAACGCGTCGTGTCGCGCGTTCGCTCGACCCACGGGAACGGCGGGCGTCCGCGCGGACCGCGCGCTCCCGATGCAGCCCAACTTTTCAAATGTCACCGAGGTGCAGCAGGCGCCGGGCAACAACACGTACTGGTACTTCGTCGAGAAGATCGGCCGCATTCGCCGCGTGAACAACGACGGGATGGGCAACACGGTCACGACGTTCGGGGACGTGTCGGGCCGCGTCAACGCAGGGCCCAACGAAGCGGGCCTGCTCGGGCTGGCCTTTCATCCGAACTTCGCGATGAACGGCTACGTCTACCTGCACTACAACCGCACGATGGGCGGGCAGCTGCAGTCGGTGATCTCGCGCTTCGTGTCCCCGGACCGAGGCGCGACGCTCACGACGACGGGAACCAACCACGAGACGATCCTGCTCACCGTCAATCAACCGTTCGACAATCACAACGGCGGCAAGATCGCGTTCGGCGCCGACGGGATGCTCTACATCTCGCTCGGCGACGGAGGCTCGGGCGGCGACCCGATGAACAACTCGCAAAACCTTGGAAATCTCCTCGGAAAAATCCTCCGCATCGACGTCGATCGCATGGCCGGCGGGATGCAGTACGCGATCCCCGCGGACAACCCCTTCGTCTCTCGCGCCGGAGCGCGCGGAGAGATCTACGCGTACGGCCTTCGCAACCCGTGGAAGTTCTCGTTCGACACGCGCACGGGCGACCTGTGGGCCGGTGACGTCGGGCAAGGCGCGCTCGAAGAGGTCGACGTCATTCGCCGCGGCGGAAACTACGGTTGGCGCATCATGGAGGGCACCAACTGCTTCAACCCTGGAACGGGCTGCAACATGTCTGGCTTGCAGCTCCCGGTCGTCACGTATCCGCGGAGCGAGGGCGTCTCGATCACGGGCGGCTACGTGTATCGAGGGACGGCGATTCCGTCGCTACAGGGGCGGTACATCTTCGGTGACTTCGGCTCGAGCCGCGTGTGGGCCGTGCAGTACGACGCCATGGGTCGCGCGTCTCGGCAGGACCTCTTCACCGCCGCGGGAGGCATGGGGACGTTTGCGCAGGACCAGAACGGCGAGGTCTACGTCGTCACGTACAACAACGGCTTGATGTATCGCATCAACCCGACGGGGACGCCGCCGGTGGACATGGTTCCGCGAACGCTCTCGGCCACGGGGTGCTTCACCGCGGGAGACATCACGCGGCCCGCAGCGGGCGTGATACCGTACAGCGTCAACGCGGCGCTGTGGTCCGATGGCGCGGCGAAAGACCGGTATTTCGCGATTCCCGACGGAGCGCGCATCACGGTCAACGCCGATGGGGACTTCGACTTCCCGAACGGGACCGTGCTCATCAAGACCTTCTCGATCGGCGGTCGCCGCGTCGAGACGCGCTTGTTCGTTCGCCACATGGACGGCGTGTGGGCCGGCTACACGTACGCGTACAACGCGGCTGGGACCGACGCGGATCTCTTGCAAGCAGGCGAGACGCGCATGTTCGGAACGCAGTCGTGGTCCTACCCGTCCCGCAGCGAGTGCTTGAGCTGCCACACGTCCGCCGCTGGATTTTCGCTGGGTCTCGAGCTCGCGCAGCTCAACGGACCGCAGACGTACCCCGCCACTGGGCGCACGGCGAACCAGCTCGATACGCTCGATCGCGTGGGCTACTTCGCCGCGGCGCTCCCTGCGACGCGCCCCACCATGCCCACGTACACGGGCGGGACGTTCAACGCGACGGAGCGCGCGCGGGCGTACCTCCACTCGAACTGCTCGTCGTGTCACCGACCGGGCTCGACGGGCCGTGGAAACATGGACCTGCGCTACGCCACGGCGTCGGCGATGACCAACACGTGCAACGCGACGCCGAGCCAAGGCGACCTCGGCGTGATGGGCGCGCGCGTGGTGCTTCCGGGCGATCCCGCGAGGTCTGTGCTGTCTCTGCGCATGCACGCGCTCGACGCCAACCGCATGCCTCCGCTCGCCTCGCGCGTGTTGGACATGCAGGGCACTACGCTGGTCGACAATTGGATCCGCGGCTTGATGGCGTGCCCGTGAGTTAGGGCTTCTTGCACGCGTCCGCGAGGTCGCGCGCGTAGCGGTCGAACACGGGGCCGAAGTCAGGGAGCGATCCCTTGATCATCGGGAGCATCGCGCCGCGAAACACTTCGACCATCTCGAAGACGGTCCCCTTCGCCGTCGACTCGAGGGTGAAGGTTCGCGTTCCCTGAAACATCGGGAAGAAGCCGTCTTGCCAGACCATCTTCTTGTTCGGCTCGAACGCGACGACCTTCGGTGAAAACGTCCGTCCCGGCGCGACGGGAACCTTGATCTCGAGCTTCTGGCCGAGGGCGATGGGGCCGCGGATGCTCTCGACGGTGGAGTTCCACTTGGGAAATCCCTCGGCGTCGGTGAGCTTGTGCCAGACGGCTTCGGGCGGGGCGTCGATCTCGACGCGCACGGCGTAGCGCAAGTTGAACGCGGACTCGGTCTTCTCTGTCATCGGTGGATCGAGCGCGAGGGTCACCCTTCGGTCTCGTCGCCGTCTTGTAAGAACACGACGACGTTCGGCGCGAAGTCATCGGGCCCCTCGGGCGGATAGTACCCCCGATACCCTCGCGGAACGCCGCCGCTCATCCGCTTGAAGTCCTTGATGAAGTGCGCCTGATCGAAGTACCCCGCGCTCGCCGCCACCTCCGCGAGCGGACAGCCCGGGTCGCGCATGAGGGCCTTGAGCGCGCGCTGAAAGCGCAGCACCGTCGCGATGGTCTTCGGCGCGATCCCCAAGTGCCTCGCGAACAGTCGTTCGACTTGTCGCACGGACACGTCTTCGCGCTGCGCGAGCTCTTCGACCGTTCCGCCGCCGTGCGCGTCCGTGATCGCCGCGAGCAGCCTCGCGAACGACTCGTACCCGTCGTCGAGCGCGAGGTGCGCGACGAAGAACGCATCGAGCAGCGCCGCGCTCGCGTCGACGTCGCTCGCTTCACGGAGCGCTGCTTCGAGCGCGAGCGCTCCATCGCCGAGCACGCGCTCGGGCCGAGGCGTCTCGTTGGTGAACGCCTGCAGCGACTCGCGCGTAAACGGCCCGACGCCGCCCAAGCGAAACCGCACCCCAGCGATGCGAACGAGCCCCTTCTGAACGATGCAAATGGGCACGAGGCGCTGCGCGTCGAAGTTCGACGCTGCGTGGTGGCTCGACGGACCGCCGATGATTTCGCGCGTGTACGGCGCGCCGAAATTGAACACGAGGTCCGCGCGTCCGTCGACGAACGCGTTGACGCGAAGGTCGACAGGGCCCTCGTGAGAGGTCACGAACCAATAGTGCTCGATGAAGCGTCGGAGCTCGGCGCGCGGCGCGCGAAGGTCGTACACGGCGCGAAGAGAGTACCCGACGGAAGGTGTACGGGGCGCGGCAGCGAGCCGCCGATTGGGCGCGGCAGCAAGCAGCCACACGGGGCGCGGCAGCGAGCAGCCGCGCACTGTGCTTCGCAGACCCGATCGGCGAGTTCTCTCGAGCTAGCTCCGCAGGCGTTCTCGCTCGCGCTCGAACGTAGGCACGTGAGTTGTCGCGCGAGCGTGCTTCGAGTTGGCTGCAAATGCGCAGGTAGAGTTCGAGAGACTCTTGCCTCGAAGTTCGAGCGCGAGAGAGAACGCCTGCCGAGATAGATCGCGTGACAGCGCCCCGTGATGTCTTCGAGGCACCGTGCGCGGCTGCTCGCTGCCGCGCACGGTGAGGCGCGGGGAGCACGCGGCCGTCGAGTCCCGAAATCGGGACGACTGAGTACCGCCGGGTGTACTCGGGCTTAGCGGGAGGGGGCCCGACCCGCGCGATCACCGAGGCCCGGTGGATTGCACAGCCATCCATCGCGAGGCGGGTGCGGCGTCGCTCGTCGCAGTCGTACGGTCTCTGGTGTGTCACGGTTGCCGCGGGCAGAACGATCGGTGCGAGACCATGAACGACAACGCCTCGACACCCGATCGCGATCGACAGAGGCCGAGCACCCGAACGCGCATCGCCTGGTCTCTCGCGGCCCTCTCGGTCGGGGCTCTCGCGTGGTCACTCTTTGCGTCGCGTCGTGTTGTTCGTCGTACGGAGGCTGAGCGAGCGATCCTCCGTGCCGAGCGTGAAGACGCCGTCGCTGCCGCGCTTGCCTCGGAGATCGAGACGCATGTCCTCAAGTTCGGGCGCTACTCGGAGCGCGCGTCGTCGACAGAGCGCCGCGACGAGCTCCGCAAGATCGCCGTGCTCCTGCGACGCGCGACGACCGGCGCGAACGCCTCTCTCTTTCGCGAGCTCCGCCACGAAATCAGGTTGCAAGCTGCGCTGCACGAACTCTGCTGGGTGACCGAACAAGAGCCGCTCACTCTGCTGCACGAACCTTCGCGCGAGGTGACGTCGATCGCGATCACGGATGACGGTTCGCGTGTGTTGACCGGTAGCGACCGAGACACAGCGAGGCTCTGGGATGTTCGCTCTGGCGCGGTTTTGCGCGTGTTTCGCGCGGCCGTCACGCAACCGTTCCCGTCCGAGGGCGTCGCGGTCGCCCTCTCTGGTGACGGGGCGCTCGCCGTCACTGCATGGACTGGCGAGGTTCAGTTGTGGAACGCGAACACCGGCGCGCTCGTCCGCTCGATCGCTGGTCCTCAGCGCGGCATGCCGATCATCGCGCTCTCGAAGAACAGCGAGCATCTGTTCGTCACGGGCAGAGACGAGGCCGTCGTACAAGTTTGGGACGTTCGCACTGGCGCGTCGCTCCGAACGCTCGTGGGGCATCGGGGCGCGGTCACCGCGCTCGCCGTGATGGGGGATTCGACGATCGCGAGCGCCGGCGTGGATCGAACCGTTCGCGTTTGGAATGCGCGTTCGGGAGAACTGCGTCACGTGTTGCCGCAGCGCGACGCGGTGAGTTCGATCTCGTTGATCGAGGAGCGCGACGAGCTTCTCGTCTCGCTCGATGCAGGCGGCATCGTGAGATATCGGGCAATTTCGCAGAGCTCGTCGCCCTTTCCCGTTGCGTTGCAGGAGTTCGACGACGCGGTCGACACCGTGGCGCCCCTCGGCGACGGGCGCACGCTGATGGCGCTCGAGCGAGCACCCGCGCGTTTGAATCTGTGGGACTACGGCCGTCGCCCCGACCGATACACGCGGCGAATGACGCTCTCGGCCTCGGGCCCTTTCGCAGCGTCTCGCGATGGTTCGCGTATCGTTGCAGCGACTACGTCGGAAGCCGACTCCGATGCGACGGCGACCGTCGGTGTCTGGAGCGGTCGGGTCGGCGATCTCCCCCAGGGCTACAATCCATTCGGCGACGAAGCGTACGGATTCTTGCCGGACGGCGTTCGCGTCTTCGTGCACCACCGCGGAGCTCTTTGGGTTTGGAACACTCACAGCGACCGGATCGAACGGCGCTGCGAGCGCGGGCGCGAAGACGGAGCAGTTGCGAGTACGAGCGGTTCGCGACTGAGCGTGTATGCAGACGAATCTCGGGTGCTCCGAGGAGCAGACGTCATCGACACACGCACGTGCGCGCTCGTTTGGCGATTGCCTGTGGCTGGGGACCTCACTGCGTCTGCGCTCTTTTCCGGCGACTCGCTCATCGTCACTGGGGCGAGCACTGGCATCGTACAGCTCTGGGACGCGCGCACCGGCGCACTGCTTCGCTCGTTCGACGGGCACCGAGGCGAGATCAACGCCGTTGCGGGTTCACCGGATGGGTCTCGCGTTCTCACGGCGAGCAACGATCAAACATCACGACTTTGGAACGCTCGCACAGGTGAGCTGCTGCAGACCATTCGCCCCGGTCGGAGGGCGCTCACAGCGGCTTTCGCCAACAACCAGCTGTTCTTCGTGGCAGGTCGCGACGAGCACGAGGTCGAGTCGCGCGATGTCCGGTCGGGTCGAGTGGTTCGCGTGTTTCGCAGCCCCTCGACGGAGTGGCCCAGACAGGCGTTCGTGCTCGGTGACGGATCGCGGGTGCTGATCGACGGTTTCGCTCGTATCTGGCAGACCCACACGGCGACGCCTTTCGACCACACGCTGTACTCGCCCAGAGAGCCGGACTCTGTCGCGCCAGATGGTTCCCGTTTCGTGAATCGCGGACTCGTGGTTCCGCTCACGATCGCGGCCTGGATCGAGCATGTTTGCCTCCGGATTTCCTCGAGCGATCTGTGGATGGAACCGACGATGCGTGACGTGCGCGCCTGGTGCAGCGACCGAGCATCCGCCGCGATCGGGGCGAACCGAAGCCAGCTCCAAGCGATGGCTGCGCTCGACGCGGGGCACGGGGGATGAGTCTCGGCAGATGAACAGCACCCTTGATGATGAGCGACTGCGCATGGCTCTTCGCGCGGTCGTCACTCAAAAGCGGGCGTATCCCACACCCAACCAAAGCGCGAAGCCGAAGTCGAGCCGACTCCCTGCCGGCCGAATGGTGGTGCTGCTGCTGCACAACAAGAAGCAGTAGGGGCCTGCGGCGGGCCAACTTCTCGACCCGACGCCGAAGTCGGCTTCGATCAGGATCTCGAACGCGTTGCGCACGCCCTCTCTCGACCGTACGGTCGGGTGGAACGCAGCGCGCAGCGGAATTCCAACAAATGTGATGTTCGCTTCGTAACGACTCAATAAAAATGCCGCTGTGTTGTGCAGGCGCACGATCGACATACCGGATCCCAACGCAAACTGGTCTGTTGGAGCGAACTCCGCGATCACTGCGCCGTGCACCGCCCAGCCCGTCCCTGCTGTGCCCGCAAACTGCGCATCGAGACCAACGCGCTCGGTAAGCTGCGCACCTACGCGAACGTAACCGCCAACGCCCACGCTGGGCCAGTCTTGGCCGATGCCCCAACAACTTACTTGCGCGCCGACCCCGAGCCGGAGACGCACAAGCGAAGAGGGACGTGTCGCTGTCGTGGTCGCGACCGCGTCTGTGGGCGATGCCGCGGACACCGCGGGCGCGGGCTGTTGCGCGAGGCTCGTCGACGGGAACAGCGATGTCGCGACGGCGAGCGGCACCGCGAGGCAGGCGAGTGGCCGAGGCACGGGTTTGTGCGTCACGTTGAGTGTCTGAATCATGAGATGCACTCGCAACCGGCTGGCGCTGGTCCGTCAGTCCGAACGCTCCGTCGTTCGCTCCGACGCCAATCGATTGTAACGACAGTTTCACCGACGCGGACGAGTGAGTCACGCGCTCCCCTCGACGCTCATCTCGCTGCTCGAACCTCGCTCGAACAAACGAGCGCCGCGCCTGAGTGCCCCCGGGCGAGACGGTCCTCAATCACCCAATAGCTCGATTTCTTCGACTGTCTACTCGGCTGCTTCGCTGAATTGTCAGCGAATTTGCATTCCATTGTGACTTGGTGAGTGATTGAGGACCGTCCCTGCGCGCCCCCTCCGCAACGCAATCACTCGCGCTCGCATCGTACGCTCAACCCATGCGCGTCATCGTCGTCGGAGCCGGCCCAGGAGGCCTTGCAGCAGCCATCAACCTCGCGGGCCTCGGGCTCGACGTCACGGTGGTCGAGAAGGACGCGCTGCCCGGAGGGCGCATGAAGGGGCTCACCTTCGGCGACAACGGCGAGTTCACCGTCGATACGGGCCCCACGATCATGCAGCTGCCCGGGATCTACGAGGCGCTCTTCGCCCGCGCGGGAAAGCGACTCTCGGACTACGTCACGCTGTTGCCGGTCGATCCGAACACGCGGCTGCACTTTTGGGACAAGAGCTCTCTCGACACGACGCGAGACGTTGTGCGCATGGCCGAGCAGTGCGCGAAATTCGGCCCCGAGAAGGGCGAGGCGTTCACGCGTTGGCTCGACGAGAGCGAGAAGAAGTACCGCATCGCGTACGAGAAGTTCATCGCGCACAACGCGGGTTCGGTGGACTACTACAACCCGTTCAGGCTGCTTCCGACGCTGCCGTTTCGGCCGTGGGAGACGCTGTACGGGCAGCTCGATCGGTTCTTTCACGACGACAGGATCACCTACGCGCTGTCGTATCCGTCGAAGTACTTGGGCCTGCACCCGACGACGTGCTCGAGCGTGTTCTCGGTGATCCCGTACATCGAGCTCGCGTTCGGCGTGTGGCACGTGAAGGGCGGCTTTCGCGCGCTCGCGCAAGGAATGATGAAGTGCGCAGAGGACCTCGGCGCGCGCTTTCGAATGAACAGCCCCGTCGCGCAGCTGTGGGTCGAAGACGACGCGCAGGGCGAGCCTCGGACGCGCGGCGTGATCCTGACCAACGGCGAGCGCATCGAAGCGGACTCGGTCGTGATCAACGCGGATCTCCCGTACGCGGCGAAGAACCTCGTTCCGGCGCGGTATCGACGGTTCGGTCGGCAGAGCGACACGGTGCTCGATCACGCGAAGTACTCGTGCAGCACGTACATGCTCTACCTCGGCCTCGACCGCGTGTACGACGAGCTCCCGCACCACTTGATCTACCTCAGCGAGTCCGCGCGGAGGACCGACAAGGACGCGCTCGAAGACCGCAAGATCGACCTCGACGACCCTCCCTTCTACGCGTGCAACCCGACGCCCACTGACGGCGCGGGCGCTCCTGCGGGCGGGAGCACGCTGTACGTGCTCGTTCCGGTGCCTAACACACACAATCAAGTGGACTGGGAGAGCGCCAAGAAGACCCTCCGTGAGCGCGTGCCCAAGTGGCTCGAGAAGGTGGGCCTCCGCGACGTCGAGAAGCACATCGTGGCCGAGCGCGCGTACACGGCGGAGACGTGGCGCGACGAGTACAACGTGTTTCGTGGGGCTGTTTTCAACCTGTCCCACACGTGGCTGCAGCTCGGCCCCGCGCGCCCGCGCGTCGAGAGCCCCGACGTCCGCGGCCTCTACTGGGTCGGCGGCGGAACGCACCCTGGCTCAGGCCTGCTCACCATCATCGAGAGCGCGAACATCGCGGCGGATTACCTCGCGCGCGCCGCGGGCAAGGGAGCGCTGCCGCTGTGGCCGTACGTTCCCGAGGTGGGGCGCACGACGCCGCTCGCGCCGATCGAGCGCAGCGGACGCGGCCAGCAAGTGGCGGCCGAGCGCTCGGCTGGTGTACACGCGCCGTAACGTCCGTGGGTTCAGAAGAGAGCGCGCAACGCAAGACCACCCTCGTCTCGGCCGCGGTGATCATCCGCGGCGACAGGGTGCTCCTCACGCAACGGCCACGCGGGACGCACCTCGAGGATCACTGGGAATTTCCCGGTGGAAAGGTCGAGCCCGACGAGGACCCCCGCGACGCGCTCGCGCGCGAGCTGCGCGAAGAGCTCGGCGTCGAGAGCACGGTGGGCGACATCGTCGAGTGCACGTTCTGGCGGTATCCGACCAAGAGCGTTCTGCTCTTGTTCTTTCGCGTCGAGCTCGCCGAGGGCGCGGTGATTCAGCACCTCGGCGTGAGCGATCATCGATGGACCAGCGCGGGAGAGCTCTCGTCCCTCGAGATGCCACCGGCCGACGTGCCCATCGTGACGCGCGTTCGCGCGCTGTTGGCAACGGGCTGATCGAGGGCAATCGGGGCCCGGCGCTCGACTCGCTCTTCACTCGTTGCCTGCGCTCGCCACCCGCTGCCCGCGCTTCACGCGTCCCCGTCGCCCTTTTGCGCCATGCGCGCGACGCCGAACGCCGCGATCGCCGCCACCGCGGCCACGCGCGGAACGGCGTCCGTCGGTCGCACTGCGCTCCACCCGATGGCCCACGCGAGCGCGATCGCGAGCGGCGCGAGGGGACGCGAGGGGCTCGCTCCGTTGGCGGCGTCGGACCAGACCGTGGCGACGACGACGGCGCCGAACACCTCGCGCGACTCGGACGCCCACTGCGCACACAGAATCAATCCGCACGCCGCGCGCCCAGCGGACGCCGCGGTGTCGGCGATGGACTTCGCCGCGTCGCTCCCGCGAAAGAGCAGCGCGCGAACGAGCGCGGCCAGCGCCGCGAGCCCCAGCGTGATCGCGACGGGACCCGGAGCGTGCACGAGCGCGCCCGCGCGCGAGCGGGCCACGATCACCGCGAGCACCGCGCAAAACAGCGCGGAGAGCAGCGAACGGCGGGCGCGGCGATCGTCAACGAGAGCGGTCATCGTGGTCGTTCAGCGGGGGCACCAGGGAGGATCCCCGTGGGCGGTCCTGCATAGCTCAACTTGCCTCGCGGCTCGAAGAGTCAACGTTGCCCTGTACGCGCGCTCGGGTTTGTGCGGTACCTTCGTCCGTCCCAGATGAGCGCAGTCGTCGTCACGATCGGGACCGAAATTACGCGGGGTGAACTGCTCGACACCAACTCTCACTACCTCGCTTCGAGGCTGTGCGAGCTCGGCTTCGAGGTGCTCGAGATCGTGACCGTCGACGACGATCGAGCGCGGATTCGTCAGACGATCGAGCGCGTTTCGGGCCGCGCGAAGGTGGTCTTGGTGACCGGCGGGCTCGGGCCCACGACCGATGATCTCACCGCGCAGTCCGCGGCGGACGCAGCGGGCGTCGGGCTCGTCAGGCACGAGCCCACCCTGGCGACGATCGAGCGAAAGATGACGGCGCTCGGGCGCGAGATGACCCCGGCACGGCAGCGGATGGCCGACGTTCCCGCGAGCGCCACGGTGTTGGGAAACCCAGCGGGAACGGCGCCTGGGTTCATGGTTCCTGTGGGGCAGGCCCAGTGCTTCTTCATGCCGGGCGTTCCCGCGGAGATGAAGGCCATCTTCGAGAACCTCGTGGTCCCTCGGATCGGCCCCATGGGTTCGGCCAACACCGCGCAAGTCGTGTTGCGCACCTACGGGCTTCCGGAGGCCACCGTGGGCGAGCTGCTCGCGGGGCTCGAAGCGCAGCACGAGGGCTTGGTGCTCGGGTATCGGCTCGTGTTTCCCGAGGTCGAAGTGAAGGTGCGCGTGCGCGCCAAAGACGTGGGAACCGCCCGCGAACGCGCCAACCGCATCGCCCTCGAAGCGCGCGCGCGCCTCGGGGACGCGGTGTTCGGCGAGGACGAAGACTCCTTCGCGGGAGCAGTCGGCAAGGCGCTTCGCGCGCGCGGCTTCACGCTCGCCGTGGCCGAGTCGTGCACGGGAGGTCTCATCGGCGCGCTGCTCACGAGCGTCTCGGGATCGAGCGACTACTTCTTGCTCGACGCAGTGACCTACGCCAACGCAGCGAAAGAGCGCGTGCTCGGCGTGAGCCCCGAGACCCTGATGGCCCACGGCGCGGTCTCTCGCGAGTGCGCAGAGCAGATGGCCAAAGGCGCGCGCCGCGTGGCTTCGACGGACATCGCCGTGTCCGTCACGGGCATCGCGGGCCCCGGCGGCGGCTCCGAGCAAAAGCCCGTCGGAACCGTGTTCTTCGCGGTCGCGACCGAGGACGGCGTGCGCAATTATCAAAAGCGCTTCGACGGCGATCGCGTGCGCGTGCAGCGCGCGGCGGCGTTCTTCGCGCTGCAGCTCGTGCGCGAGGCGTGCGGAGGGCCGCTGCCTGCGCCGATGGCGGATCACTGCATCTGAGCGTACGCCCTGAAGATTCCGCGGTTTTGTAGCGCTTAAGAACTCAACAGATCGACTCGACGCTATCGATCGAGTCGATGGAAGTCGATCGCTACGAGATCCTTCGGCAGCTCGGCCGAGGCAACGTCGGCAACGTCTACCTCGCGAGGCATCGAATGACCGGGCGCGAGGTCGCCCTCAAGGTGAGCGACCCGCGAGGCGATCGCGAGCTCGCCGCGCGGATCCTCAACGAAGCGCGGATCGCAGCGACCGTGCAGCATCCGTCGCTCGTGGACATCTACGACTGCGGAGCGCTCGACGACGGAAGGGTGTTCGTCGCGATGCAACACGTCGTCGGCGAGACGCTCGAAGCCGTGCTCGACGCCGAAGGGTCGAAGCTCTCGCCGGATCGCGCGGTCGGACTCGCGCTGCAGGTGCTCGACGCGCTCGACGCGCTGCACGCGCGCGGGATCGTGCATCGAGACATCAAGCCTGCAAATTTGCTCGTCCGACGCGAGGGTGACGCCGAGCGCGTGTTCGTCATCGACTTCGGGATCTCGAAGCTCCTCCCGCCCTCACCGATCACGACCAACCCCCCGACGATCACCGGAACGATCCTCGGAACCCCCGGCTACATGCCGCCCGAGCAGCTCGACGCGCGCACCGTCGACGCGCGCGCGGACCTCTTCTCCGTGGGGGCGGTGCTCTTTCGCGCGATCGCGGGGCGCACGCTCTTCGACGCAGATTCGCTGGGCGATTGGTTCATCGCGCTCAGCCAACAGCAGGTCCCGTCGCTCGCGTCCGCGGCTCCCTCCGCGCCCTCGGCGCTGTGCGCGGTGGTCGATCGGGCGCTCTCGCTCGATCGCGAACGCCGCCCCTCGAGCGCCCGAGAGATGCACGCGTGGCTCGTCACCGCGATGGCCGCGACCGAGACCGTCGCCGCCCACCGAGAGCCGTCTTCGCGCGGAGAGGTCCCCGCGCCCGAGGTGCACAAGCCCGCATCGAAACCGCGGTGGTTCTTGCGTCTCGGCGCGTGCCTCGCGCTGCTCGGGCTCGGCTTCGGCGCAGCGCTCGCGGCCCGTCGACTCGCCGTGCGCGAGACGCCTGCTCCGAGCGCGAGCGCGGCGGCCGTCGCGCCCTCCGAGCCCGACCCGCTGCAGTCGGCGCTCTCTTCGTTCGCGCAGCGCGCGTTGACGACATCCGAGCAAGACGCTTCGCCAACGAGCGCGCCGACCGCGGCGAGCGCATCGAGCGCGTCGCGCGCGCCGATCGCGCGGGCGAGTGAGCCTTCGTCGCTCATCGAGTCGCAATCGGGCGCGGTGTTGCTTCGCGCAGCGCGTCCGTCGGCGAGCGTCGACATGGGCGAGTTTCTCGAGTGGGTTCACGCTGCGTTGCCCGAGCTCGAGCGATGCCATCCGCCGACGGGCGCTGCGTCCGCGCGGTTCTCGATCGCGATTCAACGCCGCGGGCGCGTCACGCTCGACGACGCCGCGCGCTCGAACGACCTGACGCGCTGCGCGTTTCGCGCGCTGCAAACGCGCGCGGACGTCGTCGCGATGCGCTCGACGGGAGCCGTGCGCGACCTGCAATTTTCCTGGCCGTGACCGAGCCTCACCCGAAGCGTCGCAGCGCTTGGGGGACGGTGAGCGCGGGGGCCACGATCGTTCCGTCGCGGCGGGGCGGGGTGGTGGGGTCGAGCATCTGTCGCGACCGTGGGGGGCGGCTCGGATCGAGTCGACCCTGCTCGATGTCGATCAGCACTCCGTCCGTCAGGGCCTCGTGCCAGTGCGCGTTTTCGCGCTGCTCCGAGATGCTCGTGAGGTCTCCGGGCCCGATGCGTCGATCGCGCGTGGGGCGCAGCACGAAGCGCCCGGGCTCTTCTCGGAGGCGATCCCAGTGACGCACACGAAATCGACCCGACAGCACCATGTGCGCCGTCACCGAGTTGAAGTGGCAGTGCGGCGGGTCCGTTCTCCCTGCGCGAAAGAAGAACACCCGCATCGCCGCGCCGTCATCGTGATCGAGCGTGTCGAGGAGCGGGACGGGCACCATGGACATTCCTCGGGGGACTTGTCGCGCGCGTCGCCGCAGCGCCTCGAGCCCCACCGCGTCCGAGAGTTCGTCCGCGGTGAGGCTCTGCATCAGCGGTCCGATGCTGTCCTGCCATTGAATTTGTGTGATGTCCCCGCGTCGAAGGCGCCGCCCCAAGCGCAGCGCCGACGCGATCGTGCTCGTCGGGTTGCTCTGCGCAAATGCTGTCAGCGAGCGGCTCGAAAGGGCGATCGCTCCGAGCGCGAGCGCGCGATCGACAAACGTGCGACGCGAAAACGAGAGCACCATCGGGCAGATCGTGATCGTAGCGCGCGTGCGGAATGGTGGCACGGAGCGCCGAGTGCATTGGGTGCATTGAGTGCACCGAGATGAATCTCGGTGCACGGACGCCGCGGAGCGGCGCGCGCAGGAGCGCGAGGAGGACTGCGATACAGCGGCCTCCTCGCGTAGCGCCGAGATGAATCTCGGCGCATAAACGCCGCTGCGCGGCGCGCGCAGGAGCGCGAGGAGTCTGGGTGTGCCGGGCGTCCTCGTGCGCACCGAGATGAATCTCGGTGCATAAACGCCGCAGAACGGCGCGCGCAGGAGCGCGAGGAGTCTCGGTATTGCACCGAGTATCCTCGCGACCGGCTCTGCGGGCGCGCGACGCGCAGCGGCGTTCATGCGCCGAGATTCATCTCGGCGCCCTTTCATCTCGGCGCCCCCCTCAGCGAACTCCCCCTTTCACACCCTTGCGGTTTTGCTCCACGCTCGCGTTGCCCATCGTACCCTCTCGCGCATGCGACACCGTCTTGCTTCTGCGGCGCTCTCGTTGGCGCTGTGCACGCTCTCGCTGTCTGCCTCGGCGCAGACGGTCACCTCCGTGATGCCGTCGCCGTTGCCCACGGCGGGCGCGACGATCACGATCAACGGAACCGGCTTCGGCCCCACGCCCGGAGCCGTCACGGTCGGCGCGAGCGCCTGCACGGTCTCGTCGTGGGCCGACACGCGGATCACGTGCGCGGCGCCTCCGGGCTCGGGCTCGGGCGCCAACCTCGTCGTGCGCGTCGGCGCCAGCGCGTCACCGGCGTTTCCGCTCGCGTATGCGCCGCCCACGGTGATGACCGTGCTTCCGCTCGACGGACCAACGGTCGGCGGCGCCTCCATCGTCATCTCGGGCGCCAACTTCTTCACGACCGGGACGCTCTCGTGGGCCGGAGCCTCTGCCACGACCTCGAGCTGGACCCACAGCGAGATTCGCCTGACGACTCCGCCCGGTCAGGGCAGCGCGACGCCCATCACCATCGTCGTCGGCGGTCAGGTCGTGAACACCACCTATCGCTACGGCCAACCGCGGATCACGTCGATCGCGCCCACGAGCGGTCCGCTCGGCGGCGGCAACACGCTGACGATCATGGGCGACAACTTCGGAACCTCGCCCCTCGTCACCATCGGCTCCTCGACGTGCACGGTCCTCTCGAATTCGCACACCATGATTCAATGCCGCGTCCCCGCGGGGGCTGGGCTTCAGCCGGTCGTCGTGCTCGCTGCCGACCAGCGCTCTCCATCGACCACCAACTATCAGTACGGAACGCCCGAAGACGCGAGCACCGACGCCGCTGACGCGAGCGCCGACGTCGCGAGCGATGTCCTCAGCGACGTCACGTCGAGCGACGCTCTCAGCGACGTGGCTCCGAGCGACGTGATCAGCGATTCGCCAAGTGAATCCTCGGTCGACGCCGCTTCTCCGATCGACGCTGCCAACGAGTCGGGCCCCGACAGCGCTGCCCCTGTCGACGCTTCGACCGCTGACAGCGCGAGCGACGCGAGCACCGCGGACGCTTCGCGGCCCCCCACCGCGACCGGCGGCTGCGCGTGCGCGGTCACCGTCACAAATAACACGCACACACAATCGAGGCTCGCGTGGCTCGCTGCGATCGCCGCGGCCGTCGCGCTCGTGCGTCGATCGCGCCGCCGAGCGTAGAGCGGCTCCGCCATCCGTTGGCGACACGCGGGCCTAGCTTCCCGGGATATTTCGCAGGAACGTGCTCTCTGCGTGTCTTCTTCCAACGGGGCGTCTAGTGACTTCGCGACGCCGTCCGTTGGCGACACGCGGGCGTAGCTTCCCGGGATATTTCGCAGGAGCGTGCTCTCTGCGTGTCTTCTTCCAACGGGGCGTCGCGATCGCTACGCGATGACGACCAGCGTCGCGATGTCGAGCCGGTAGCCGTTGGGCCGCGTTTCGATCAGCGATTTGCGTGTCGCTTTGCGGAGCGCGCTCACCGTCACCCGCACTCGATTCGCGCGCGAGTCGGCCGAGGCGCGCTCGCTTCCCCAGCCCGCGGCGAAGAGCGCGTCGATCGAGACACCCTCGCCGGGAGCCCGCGCGCGACGCTCGGCGAGCTCTCGGAGAATGCGACGCTCCGCGCCCCTCGCGATTTCGACCCGCGCTCCGTCGATCTCGATCCACGCCCCGTCTTCGGCGACGCGCACGCCGGCCGCGGCGCCCGCGTCCCAGCTCCGTTCGAGTCGATCGAAGCCCGCGATCGCGACGCGAAGCGCGTGACGTACGCCTGGTTCGGGGCGCGCTTCGAGCCGACGAGTCGCCTCGTCTCGAAGCGCGCGGAGCTTCGCTCGGGCATCGCCGTTAGAAGGGCGCTCGTTCGCGTCGAGGCTCGATCGTTGTCGAAGGATCTCGAGGCTCTCGAGCACGAGGGCCGCACCGCCCGCTTCGTTCGCGAGTCGTTCGGCGAGGTCGAACAGGGATCGCGCTTCGTCCGGCTCGGCCGACGCGTCTGCGCACGCGCCCAGCCCGAGATAAAACGTCGCGGCGGCGATCCCGTCTCCTGTGCGCTCGTGCAGCGCGCACGCGGCGCGCAACCAACGCCGCGCCTCTTCGAGGTTTCCCGCTTCGAGTTCGACCGAACCGAGGTAGCCCGAGTGCTGCGCCTCGTGCCATAGGTCTCCGATGCGGCGGTGCTCGTCGATCGACGCGAGGAGCCTCGCGCGCGCTTCCTCGTGAAATCCCAGCTCGAGGAGCACGAGGCCGAGCTCGCCCGTGTACGCCGCGTGAAGCCGTTGCGGACCGACGTCCGCGAGCACCACCAGCGCCTGTTCGAGGTTGGCGCGCGCCGACGCGAGCTGCCCGAGCTTGAACGCCGACCAGCCGAGGTACCCGAGCAGTCGGCCCTGCGCGACGCGATCGTCGTCCGCGAGCGCGAGGGCGAGCGCCCTTTCGAAATGCGCACGAGACGACGACAGATCGCTCGCCAACATCGAAGAGAGCCCCTTGGCTTCGAGCAGCGCGATCCGACCGCTCGCTTGCGCGCGCGACGCGAGTCCCTCTGCCTCTCGCAATCGCGCCGCTGCGACGTCGGCGCGGTTCGCATAGTCCGCGGCGATCGCGAGGCGCGCGAGCACGAACACCAGCGACGTGACGTCTCCGTCCGCACGATACAGACGCTCGGCGCGCTCGTACGCCTCGACCGCTTCGTAGTTGCGCCCCGCGGCGATGGCCGTGCGTCCTTGCCACGCGTACGCATCGGCCCGGTATCGCGCGCTCGCGTCGGACACTGTGTCGGCGCACGCGTGGACGAGATCGAGGTATCGCGCGCCGTCCCCGCGCGCTGCGCACAACGATCCGAGGCACACCAACGCGCGCGCGACATGGTCGGGTCGACGGTCGTTGTGTCGGGTCGCATCGGTGATCACCGCGTGAAGGTTCTCTTCTTCGAGGGCGAGCGCGCGAACGGCGGACGACGCTCCGCGGGTCGCGCGCGCGATGTTCGCTTCGGCGTGCGTCAGGACCGCGTCGGCGTGCGCGTGAATCGCGTCGCGCGCGTCGGTCGACGCGTCGAGCCTCTCGCGTGCGTGCTCGCGCACCGGCTCGAGGAGCCGAAACCGTCTCCCCGCGGCAACGCCCGTTGGTTCGAACGCATGGATCAGCGACTTCTCGACGAGGCCCTGCACCGCGTCGATCGCCGCGAGCCGTCGCGACACACGACGCTCGCGCGCGACGCTCGCGTCCTCTGTCGGCGGATCGCGCTCTTCGGCGACGATCGCCTCCGCGTGATCCAGCGAAAATCCCCCACGAAACAGCGATGCCCGCGCGAGGAGCCGTCGCTCAGGTTCGTCGAGCAACGCCCACGATTGATCGATCACCGCGCGCAGACCACGCGCTTTGCCGCGCGCGCTCAGCAGGTCCAGCGACCGGTCGAGCAGCTCGGCGAGCTCGCGCGTCGTCGTGACCGCCATGCGAACCGCCGCGAGCTCGATCGCCAACGGAAGCCCTTCGAGCCGTCGAACGACCTCTGCCACCGCGACGACTTCGTCCCCGTTGGGCGCGAACCGCGGATGCGCTGCGCGGGCGCGCTCGACGAAGAGCCGTACGGCGTCGAGCTGCATCACGGCGGCGGGCGACGTCGTGGCGGTGTGTACGTCGCCCACGGCGAGCGGCGCGACATCGAAGAGCACCTCGCCCGAGACGCCGAGCGACTCGCGCGAGGTCACAACGAACGTGCAACGAGGCGCCGATGCGAGCCACGCTTCGATCGCGACGCGCAGGGGTGCGAGGAGGTGCTCGGCGTTGTCGAGAATCACGAGGATTTTTCCTCGCCGCGCGAGCGCCGCGCCGGCTCGCGTGCGTCGCGCATCCGCGTCCGTGTCGCCTTCGGACGGCGGCTCTCCGAGCGCGTCGAGCAACGCTGACGCGACGTCGCTGTCCCCCCGAAGAGACGCGAGCTCGACGAAGCACGACGCGATCCCCGCGCGCTGCGCGTGAGCGCGACCCCACTCGATCGCGAGGCGTGTCTTGCCGACGCCGGGCGCTCCGCGAAGGGTCACGAGTCTCGCGCTGCGCCCCACGGTCGCGTCGATCGCCGAGAGCTCCACGCGACGACCGATGAACGACGTCGTGGGCAGCGGAATCGCGCGCGGCTCTACAGCGGGCACCTCCGGACTGTAGCCCTCGGGCGGCACCCAGCGCGACGCGCGCATCGTGTGGGCTACCGAACGGCGATCGTGAAGCGACGGTTCGCCTCGCACCCCGCCATCGGATCATCCGAGCGGTCGCAGTTGTCCGCGAGGGGGTTTGCGAAGGCGGCGTAGAGCGCAGACGTCGTTCCGTTGACGCAGACGCGGCCCCAGGAGTTTGCCGTCGGAGTCCACGGTCCTGTGCAGCCGTAGCTCGCCATCAACGCGTAGCCGTAGCGAAGCGTGCGAGGCGTCGCGGTCGTTCCAGGAAGCACCACGGAGTTTACCGTCTCGTCGACGCTCTCGTAGCGAAACGGCGCTTGCACACGCCAGTTCGGCGGCATCCCGAAGCGAACTGCGGGAACCGACGCGACCACGGGCTGCGTTGCCATCGTGGTGTCGCGCAGCGCGAGCAGCGCCTGCGCGGCGGACATTCGCAGCGTGGGATCCGTCACTGTGTAGTCGAGCGTCCGCGAGTTTTGATTGCGGTCGGGCGCGACGAAGATGAGCGTCCATCCGCCACCATCGGTGTCCATGTCACACGACACCGTGTACGGCGCGAGCGAGCCTGCTCCTGGACCATCGGGGTCGATCGTGTAGCTCCCGCTCGGGAGCGTCGGCGCAGCCACGTGCAGGTCCCGGCAGCTGCGTGGAACGGTGCACATCGACGCCGCGCACACGCGGCCCGGGCAGTTTGTCGCGCACGCGCCGCAGTTGTCGGGGTCGCTCGAGATGTCCGTCTCGCACCCGTTGCTCGCGACGCCGTCACAATCACTGAACCCGGGCAAGCACGCGATCGTGCATCGCCCGAGCGCGCACGCGCCGGTTGCGTTCGGAGCGCCCGAGCACGTTTGGCCGCACCGCCCGCAGTGGGTTGCGCTCGTGCGCACGTCGACCTCGCAGCCGTTGGACATGTCGCCGTCGCAGCTCGCGAAGCCCGTCACGCACACGGGCGCGCACCGACCCGCCGCGCACACGGCGGTGGCGTTGGCGCCTGCGCTGCAGGTGGCTCCGCAGGCTCCGCAGTGCGAGAGGCTCGTCGAGAGATCGACGCAGACCGACGCGCATCGAGCCTCTCCCGGAGCACACGCGGTGTCGGGCATCGGTGCATCGACGCTCGGGACATCGACGATCGAAACATCGGGGCTCGCGACATCCACGAGAGGGACATCGAGGCTCGGGACATCGATGGTTGTGCTGTCGGATTCAACGACGTCGGCATCGGAGCTCGACACATCCGCGAGGACATCGGCCGCGTCCCGCGTCGAAGGCGCGTCGCCGAAGCCGCTGTCGCTCGAAGTGGGGGTCGAGCACGCGAGCAGCGCAGCGCAGAGCGCGAGCGCAGCCAACGCGGCGGACGACGGGCGGGGTGCGACGTCGGCAGAAGTGCGAAGATGTTCGTTCATTGGGGCAAAACCTCCTCGAAGCGCACCGCAGCGCGTAGGTTCGCGCGGTGTGTTCACTCGATCGAATGAGCCCGCAGACGACCGTTGCTTCCGATCGGGTGCGGCGTTGAGTGAAACGTCGAAGGGGCCTGCCCGCGTTGCGCGTAAGGGCATTACGGCACGTAAACGAGCATTAATTCTCGCGCGCCCGAGCCGTTGTCGTCGCGGGTGCTTCGAGTCATCGCTGCGCTGGGCAGCGGGGTCACGCGAGCGCGCTTCGGAGCTGCGCGATCGACTGTTGCAAGCGCTGTCGCGCTGAGGTCACCCCGTTCGCACGCCGTCGAACGCGCTCGGATCTCGAGAGCGTGCATACGCGAGGAACTCGGCGAACCGTCCGCGCGTCGCGTCGTGGCATCGCGCGAGGCGTTCGAGCGGATCGACTGCTGTGGTGAGCCCGTTGGCGATGGTCTGAACGACATCGATCGCCCGAGGATGCGACCGCTCCATCGGCGGAACGACCATCGAGAATCCCGGTCGAAGCCAACGAAACTCCCACGCGAGCCAGAACAACTGCCAGTGTACGAGCTCTTCGACAGCGCAGCTCAGCGAGGCGACAGTGTTCGGTGTGTCTACGTGCGCGAAGCACGCGAGCAGCGTCCGGCGTGGCCCGAGCTCGTGCGCGATCGACGCGCGCCGGGGTCCATCCGCGAGCACGCGCTGCAGGTCGTCGTCGCGGATCGCGTGATCGAAGGCGCACGAATCGCCGATGAACTTGTCGCGAACGCCGATGGCCCGAAGCATCGTTTGCGTGCGCGATACGATCGCGCATGAATCGAGCGCGTCGCTCGTCGCGCAGCGCAAGAGCGCTTCGGTCTCGTGGCGGATCACGTCGATCTGCAACGGGCTGATGATCCCCGTTCGCCAGTTGATTCGGAGCCGTTTCGCCGTGGTTGGCGAGAGGAACCCGAGCGTTCCGAATGCGTCGAGCGTGGCGAAGAGCGCGACGACGTGAAGCACCGCGAGTCGTCGTGCGGGCGACGCGCACGCGTCCCACGAGGCAACGAGCGGCGCTGCGACGAGCGATTGGAACGCTCCACGGAGTTGCGCGCGGGCCTCGGATTCAGCGTTCGTCATCGCTGGTCTCGTGATCCCTCTCTCGTTGATTCTGCCGCGATTCCGAGCTTCGCTGCCAGCTCGAAGCGAGCGGTCCATGCACCCGTTCCGAAGAGCGGACACCAGAAGTCGCTGTACCGATCACCGAACACAGCGACCTCGCTTCCCATGCCGGGGTCGACCATGTCGATGCACACGAAGTGAATCGCGTCGGTCGTCACCGCGAACTTCACGTGCAATTCGTCGGTGTACCCAGGAAATGCCCGGCGATACCACGCGAGGCGCTCGCTTGCGAACACGTCGAGGCGACGCACCTCGTTGGTGCGCGCCTCGATGCGCTGCCAGTACACAACGGGGCACTCCTTCGAGAGTTCGCCTTCGGCCTGCTGAAGCCGTCGAAGCAACGAGAGGTCGCCGACCTCGATCGGAAGCAGTGTTTGCTCGACGCCAAGCGCTCGAAGCAAATCGAACCACGCGCCTTCATTGGCCGGATACGCGCGGAACGCCATCGCGAACCTATTCTGCGATCAACTCGACCGGTGTCGGATGTCGCGCTTGCTCGTCACAAAGAGCGCGGCCATTGCGGTACGGCGCGACTGGAGCGGTGTCGGCCCCATTGTCGTGGTTGCCAACGACGAGCAGCGAGATCGGCGTCGGGTCGACCGCGAACACTCGTTGTCGATCGAGCCCGGTCTTCGCGCCGCACCCCGCGCCCGCGAGGCTGAGCAGCCCCGCCATCGCCGCGATCCCCGCCTGTCGCAGCGCACGAAACGCCGACGGCTTCGCGCCAGAGCGCAGTGAATGGGTCCTCGAATCGACAGCGTGAGTTCGTGCGCCCCTGATCATCGAAACCCCAGTGCTCGCGATGATGCCACGGGGGGCGACGCACGCGAGCCGTGTTCGTCGCTGTGCGTTCGCGAACGTGTTCGAGACTGTCTCGTTTGGGCTCGTGACCCTTCGCGTGGTCTGCTTGCTTCGCGCCGCTGTCCGACAGCCCCATCGACGCCCCCTGCGAACCATTCGTCCTTCGCAGCGCACGTTCGCCACGGAGCCCCGAACGCCGTCGACTCTCTTTGCGACCAACCCGAACGTCACACTGATCCGTTCACCCATTCGAACCCCCTTCGCGAGGGGGTACCCAATGGTCCCTTGGCTCGCCGAGCCATCTCGGGCGCCCTCGCGAACATTCGCGCGCTCGACGCAACCTCTCGGACGGCCGATCGATACGGGCGCCCACGATGAACCAGCCCGTGTCTCCCGTTGGGTCGATCCCCGAGGACCTCGCAGAGATGGCTCGACGCCCGGACGAGTGCCTCGAGGCGATCATGCCCGCGCTGCGAGCGCTAGAAGCGACGACGTTGATCCACTACTTCACGGACTCGATCACGGCTTCGGGGCAGGTGCTCGCGCACATCGAGCGGATCCGGTCGCTCGATGGAGCGATGCGAGACGAGCTCCCGCGGTTCGATCGCTCGCTCGTGGCGTCGCTCGGGCCGTACGCGATCGCACTCGCGATGCTCCACGGGCAGACGCAGGCCAAGCGCGTCGATGGTGGGGGAGGGCGCGAGCGGCTCGCGGCGGCGCGAAAGCTCCGCGCGCGGCTCCACTTGTCTGCGGCGTTTCTCGCGGAGTCGGGCTCGATCTCGCCGAACGTCCTCGCCCGGATCGCGCGCCTCGGACACGGCTACACAGACACGAGCGAGGCGATCCTCGGCTACATCGAGGCGCACTTCGCCAAGGACGAAACGCTGTTCGCGCGCTCTCCGTCGACGCGCGAAGAGCTCGACCAGGCCCGCAAAGAGGCCATCGAGCTCGTCACGAAGCGCGTCGATTCGATGCGACGCGACCCAGGCGACCTCGAGCGCGCGGACCTCGAGCGCCGCGCGTATCACCTGCTCGTCACCACCTACAACAAGGTCCGCTCCGCGGTGCAGTTTCTCCGCTACGACTTCGACGACGCGGACACGTTTGCTCCTGCGCTCGGACAGCGCGTTCGTTCGGTGCGGCGCGCGTCGCGATAGCGCGGCTGCCGCGGCGCGAGCGACAGTTCGCTCGGGCGGGGGCCATGCAATCGCGTCGTCGAGACATACTCTGTCTCGATGGAGTCGGTGCAGGGCGGCACGCAGGATCACGAAGCGCGTTCACAATCGCGCGATTTGCACGCTATTTGTGTGCTCGAATCACTCGCTGTGCGGGGGTCGGCGGCTTTACGAACGGCCGTCGATCAGGCACAACGGGTAAGTGAGTCGAGGCTGAACGGATGATCCGTATCGGTGGCCTCGGGCACGAGACGAACAGAAGCGAAGGCAGCCATGGACGAACAGAGGAAGAAGGCACTCGACCTCGCGGTGCTCGGGATCGAGAAGCAATTCGGCAAGGGCGCGGTCATGCGCATGGAGGGAGAGAAGTCCGAGAAGATCGAGCTCGGCGTCGTTCCGTCTGGATCGCTCTCGCTCGACATCGCGCTCGGCCTCGGCGGCTATCCTCGCGGACGCATCGTCGAGATCTACGGCCCGGAGTCTTCGGGCAAGACCACGCTCACCCTTCACGGAATCGCAGAAGCCCAGAAGCTCGGCGGCGTCGCGGCGTTCATCGACGCAGAGCACGCGCTCGACGTGACGTACGCGAAGAAGCTCGGCGTGAACATGGAGGAGCTCCTCGTCTCGCAGCCGGACAACGGCGAGCAGGCGCTCGAGATCGCGGACATGCTCGTGCGGTCGAACGCCGTCGACATCGTGGTGATCGACTCGGTGGCGGCGCTCGTTCCGAAGGCGGAGATCGAGGGCGAGATGGGCGATCAGCTCCCGGGCTTGCAAGCGCGCTTGATGAGCCAAGCGCTGCGCAAGCTGACGGCGAGTGTTCACAAATCAAATACGCTGCTGGTGTTCATCAACCAGATCCGCATGAAGATCGGCGTGATGTTCGGCAACCCCGAGACCACGACCGGCGGCAACGCGCTGAAGTTCTACGCGTCGATGCGCATGGACATCCGCCGCACGGGTCAGATCAAGGACGGCGAGAAGGTCATCGGCAACCGCACGCGCGTGAAGGTCGTGAAGAACAAGCTCGCCCCGCCGTTTCGCGAGGTCGAGTTCGACATCTTGTACGGCCAGGGAATCTCGCGCACGGGCGACGCCCTCGACCTCGGCGCCGAAGCGGGCGCGATCGAGAAGTCCGGCTCGTGGTTCAGCTACAAGGGCGAGCGCATCGGCCAGGGCCGCGAGCAAGCCAAAGCGTGGCTCGACGAGCACCCCGAGGTGCTCGTGAAGATCGAGAGCGAAGTCCTCGTGAAAAACGGGATGAAGCCCCGCGTCGGAACGCCGAGCGAAAAGCCCGAGAAGGGCGCGAAGGCCGACAAGGGCGACAAGGCTGACAAGGGCGAGAAGGCCGAGAAGGCCAGCGCCGCCGAGGCCAAGGACAAGGGCGACGAAGCGCGCGAAGCGGCCCCCAAGAAAGAGCGTGGCGGGGCCAAGGCGCAGGCGTAGCGACCGGGGAGATCGACGGGGGCCGAGAGGGAATCGGGGGCATTGGTGCGCCGAGAGGGAATTGGGCGCATTGGTGCGCCGAGATGAATCTCGGCGCATGAACGCTGCTGCGCAGCGCGCGCCCGCAGAGCCGGTCGCGAAGGAGCGCACTCTCGCACCCATCCTCGCGGCTTTGCGCGCGCCGCGGCGCGGCGTTTATGCGCCGAGATTCATCTCGGCGCCCAAGCGATTCATCTCAATGCCCAAGCGATTCATCTCAATGCCCAAGTGATTCATCCCAGCACCCAAGCGGTTCATCCCAGCACCCAAGCGGTTCATCCCAGCGCCCAAGCGATTCATCCCAGCACCCAAGCGGTTCAGCCCAGCGCCCAAGTGATTCATCTCAGCGCCTGACACCAGCCCGCGGCGCTGCGCGAGCCAGCGCGCCCCCTTCAACGTTTGCCAGCGGAACTCTCGCTCGGCTCGCGAAGACGCCCCTTGTCCTGCGCCCGTGCGCGCGAGAGAACGCGGGTCGCGATCGATGGCTCTCTCTCGTCGGGCGGTCCCCAAGCAACCCCCCGCGCTCTCTCCCGCTGCTTCGAACACCAAGCTCGCGTCCGCGTCCCTGACGAGCGCTCGCGCGTGCGTCGTCGCGTTGGCCGCGATCGTCGCGTCGTGCGATCGCACGAACACGACCCACACAATCAACGCGCGCAGCACCGCGGCGCCGTGTCCGGGCTCGATCGCGGCGGTGCTCCCGGCAGACGCGCGCGATCGGCTCGTGCTGCGCGTGCAGCGGATCTTCGGGCACCCGCGGATGGCGGCGCTCGTTCGCGCGTACGTCGACGACGCGGGCGAGCGGGCGATGATGCTCCGGGCCGAGCGCTACGGGTACGACGCGCGCGCGCTCGATCGCGCGGCGATCGCGTGGACTGTTCGCGGAAGCACGCTTTATGTCGGCGCGGGAGCGTTCGACGGGCGCGCGATCGCAGAGCGCTTGTACGACAGGCTCATCGGTCCGCGGCAGCGCACGTCGGACCCCACGCGGGACGTTCGCGTGACGGGCGAGCTCGGCGCGGGTCCGGTCGCGCTCTTGGTGCGGCCCGCGTGCGGCGTCGTCGCGTACGTCGAAGGCCGCGAGGGCGCGCTCGTCGATCGCGTGCGTTCTCGCGCGGCGACCGTGGGCGCGAGCGCGAGTGATCCGGAGCCCGCGGTGTGGTGGAGGACCGTGCGGACGATCGACGAGGGAGTCGTTCCGCAAGGGGCTGCGTTGATGCGGCACGTGCGGGCGATCGAAGTGCGCGCCGAGCCACGAGAGCGAGGGCTCGAAGTCGAGTTGTGGCTCGAGGGAACGCTGCCCGACGACGCCGAAGTAACACTGCGGCGCGTGGCGCGAGAGCTGTCCGAGACGCCGCTCGGCGAGCTCTCGGGGGCGATCCAATGGAGCGGCCCGACGAGGCTCGAGATCCAGCGCGAGCAGGGGCAAGGGGCGCGGATGAAGACGGTGATCCCGTGGGGCGCGCTCGAGGCGCTGGCGAGCGCGCTCGCGGGCCGCGTGTAGCGCAGCGTGACCTCATGGTCGAACGCGAATTATCAGTGAAAACAGCGACGACATACATGTGCGGCGGACGAGGGTTTTGACGCGGCGGGCACCGCGTGATATTCCGTAGCCTTGCTGTGGCGAGCTACGTTGCGCGTTTGCCGCGAGCGGAACGAACCGCACCTGACACGATTTCGTGTCGTGCGTTGGTTTCGGTCGATGAACGCGGAGAGCGCCGCGACGCAGCCGCATGGCTGCTCATGGAGTATTGGGCGTGGCCCAGGAGAGACTCACTGACGGTCGTATTGTCCGAGTGAATCTTCGGGCTGATTGTGAAGGATTCGGTCTCGGTGCTCGTCTTGCACGCGCATCGATCATCGGAGGTGATCGCGAGATGGAAGCGAACTCGTTCAAGGTCGGCGACAAAGCAGTGCACCCCGCGCATGGCGTCGGGGAGGTCACCGGCATCGAGGCCCGCGAAATTGCAGGATCGAAGGCGCAATTTTACGTGCTCAAGATCCTCGAGACGGGAATGAAGGTGATGGTGCCGGTCAACGCGCCGGAGTCCGTCGGTCTGCGGGCGATCATGTCCAAGCGCGAAGCCGAAAAAGTGATGGACGTCTTTCGTGTCCTCGAGCGCTCGGTCGGCAACGGCCCGTGGAACCGGCGTCAGCGCGCCTACAACGAGATGATCAAGTCGGGCTCGCCCTACGAGGTGGCCAAGGTCCTGCGCGACCTGTACGCGATCAAGTTCAAGAACGAGAAGGATCTCTCGTACGGCGAGCGCAGGCTCATGGAGCAAGCGCGCGGGCTGCTCTTCAAAGAGATCGCCCTCGCGAAGAAGGTCACCGAGACCGCGATCGAAGAGGAGATCGCGACGATCTTCTCGCCGGCTCAAGCGGCTCCCGCCGCGAACTGAGAGACTCCGCGACGGGCGCGGGGCAAAACGCGGGAGATCTACCGGGGGCGGGGACAAAAATAGGGGGCGGGGACAAAAAATAGGGGGCGGCGAAAAAAATCTTCGCGTGCTCGCAACGCCTGGGGGGCGACCCGGATAGGGGCCCGCGCCGCGACGAAGGGCCACTCCCGGCCCGACGGCGAGCGCGAAGGAACGGGCTACGAACGTGAAGGACGGCAAGGAGTGGGCGCGCGAAGTCGAGCGCGCCGTGCTGGCAGCAGAGCGCGAGATCGCCGAGCAGAACGCGGCGTTCGCGCAGGACCTCGCTGAGTGGGGGACCGACGAGATGGCCGCGCAGTTCGCCGCAGTGGCGAAGGCGTCGCCGGGCAGCGAGCGAAAGCGCGAGGCGCTCCCGAGGGGCGCGTTTTTGCGCGGTTGATTGTGTGTGTCGCGAGCGAGCGCACGGTGCGCCCGCCGCGTGTGAGTGCGAAAGAGACAACAAGCAAAAGAGAAAGTGAGAGTGGGTCATGGGAAGTTCATCAGCACCGCCAGTGGGAATGCGGCCAGCTCCGCCGAGTGCGTCGACGCCTGGCGGGGTGACTCCGCCGGTACAAAATCGGGGAGCTCGCGAACTAGAGCTGCACAACGAGTGGACGCGAGAGATGGAGCGCGCCGTCGGCGGAGCGCAAGACATGCTCGCGCGGGGCATGGAGAACCTCGGCGACGACGAGCTGATGATGCTCGTCGGGCAGTACACACGGCAGATCGACATCGACATCCGACAGCACATGATCGGCATGCGGACGCGTGCGAACCAATCGCGCAACTACAACGCGGCGATGCAAGAAGTGCTCAGGCAGGTGGGGATAGCCACGGACCGAAACAACACCCCGCTCAACCAGGATGCGGACGTGCGAGTCATCAACGAGCGAGGTGAAGAGGTCACAATGAAGCTCGGTGCGTTGCTTCGTTCGGTCGGCGTCACGCTGCCGGTGGACACGAAATTGACTGGCGAAGTGGTCGAGGTGATCAAGTCGGCGATCAACAAGGAAGTCGAGGCCATCCGCGCGCAGAGCGAGCAAGGACAGCTCGAGCTTCAGCAGATCATGTCGCGGCGCAGTCAGATGCTGCAGATCACGTCGAACATCTTCGCGTCGCGCAACGAGAGCCGAAAGTCGATCGCGCAAAACATCCGCTGATCGCGGCGTCGGGGGGTCACTGAGTCGAGTCGAGCGTCGCGCTGTCGTGCGCGGCCCACAGGAGAGGTGCGTCATGGAGAAGACACAGAAGCCAGGATTGAAGCAGGCGGTCGAGGCGCTGATCGACGGATCGGCGTGCCCTGCGGATGCGCTGGGAATTCCCAAGCGAATCGTCGATGGAATGTACACGCTCGCGACCGACGCGCTCGGCCGCGGTCGGACCAAGGACGCCGCGGCGCTGTTTCAGCGTTGCTTGCAGCTCGACCCTCGACGGACCGAGTTTTGGCTCGGCTTCGCAGCGGCGAAGCAAGCCGAGGGTGAGCTCGAAGAGGCGGGCGAGATCTTTCAGCTCGCGGCGATGTTCGGGACGGACTCGAGCGCGATGGCCTACGCGGCCGCTTGCTTCGCGGAGGCAGGCAAACACGAGCGTGCGCTGATTCTCGCGGAGCACGTTCGTTCGACGATGACGGATACGAGCGCCCTCGAGCCCTGGCTCGCGGTCGCCGAGAGCTCGGTTGGAGGTGCGCGATGAGCATGGATGTCTCTCTCTCTCGACGCGTCGATCGCGTCGAAATGGGCACGGTTGGATCTGCGGGATCGACGAGCGCGAGCGCTCCGATGGTCGCGCTTCCGACGATCGAAGGCGCGGCGAGCGAGGCCGAAGTGCGAGCGGCGCTCGGCGAAGTGCGGGCGCGGTTGACGCCGATGGTCGAACAGCTCGCCGATCCAGAGACGGCGTTGATGACGGTCGCGAGCCTGCTCGAAAACTCGGGGATCGATGCCAATCGAGCGCAAGCTGACGGCGCGCGTTCGATTCGGCAGGCTCACATTCAGGCGCAAGCCGAGGCCGCGAAGAAGGCCTCTGAAAACGAGAAGACCGCTGCGTTCTGGGGTCTCCTTGGCAAGATCGCCGCGTACGCAGCGGCGGCGATCGGCGTGGCGGTGAGCTTGGTTTCGTGTGTCGTCACGGGACCCACGGGCGTCGCTGGCGCTGTCGGGATCATCGCCGCGACGGCGGCGTGCTTGTCGCTCATCGGAACGGCCGTGGGCGACATCACCAAGGCGGTCGCTGCGAACGACCCAGAGTTTGCGAAGAACATGGGCGGATGGTTCTCGATCGCGGTGAGCGCCCTGTCCGTGACGGCGGCGATCCTCGGCGTCGTGGCCAACCCGGCCAACATCGCGTCGGTGCTGAGCAACGTCGGTTCGATGGTCGGTCAGGCGGCGGGCGTGACCCAACAAGCGCTGCAGATCGCCAACGTCGAGCTTCCCCAGTGGGCTGGCGCGCTGATGACGGCGCTCGCGGTCGCCGGGAGCGTGGCAGGAACCGCGGGCGCGCAGCTCTCGACCGCGGGAGCGCGGGCGGGTCAAAGCGTGAGCCGCCTCGCGAACACCGTGCGAGCGGTGGGCGGGACGATTCAGGCGGGCGCGCAGGTCGCGGGCGGCGTGAGCGACGGCGTGAGCTCGATCCACGGGTTCATGGCCACGAACGATCGGATCGACGCTCGGGTCCACGGGCAGGGAGCGCGCAAGGCGATGGAGGTTCTCGGCGAGCTGGCCGACGAGCTTCGCGAGCTCGCGAGCTCGATCAGCCGGCAGCGCGGTCGCGCGCTCGACCTCGGGCAGCAGCGCGCGGAGACGAATTCGAACTTGATCCGCAACATGGTGCGCGCCTGAGCCGATAGGGGGCGCCGCCAGGGACCGCTGTGGTCTGGGCCGTGGCACACGAATTCAAAAGGAGTTTCGCGATGAGTTCAATCAACGGTGTGGGTTCGGGCGCGCGCCCGATGGTGTTCGATGATCCGATGATGGAGGCGCAGGCGTTGGCGATCGACGACGCCCGCGAAGAGCGGCGCACGGCGAAGACCGAGCGCGCGATGGCGCAGGGCGAGCGCGACGCGCACTTCGATCAATCGATCAAAGAAGAGCGCGCAGCGGCCGTCGCGCGGTTGGCGAGCGGCTTGGTGAGCGCGGGGACGAAGCTCTTGCAAGGGGCGACGACGTTGGGCACGACGCTGGCGTCGCACGAGGCCAGCGAGGCCAAAGGGCAGGGCGAGCACCTGCGGGCCGAGCGCGGAGCGCGGGCTCCGGTGGACCCGCGGGACCGCCCGGCGGTCGAGCAGCGGGCGCGCGAAGACCAAGCGAGCACCGCGCGCGAACACCACTCGAGCACGTTGGCGGCCCGCAACGAGCGGGTCGCGGGCGAGCTTCGCGCGGCGGGCGAGATCGGCAGCGCGGCGGGCGGCGCGGTGACCGCCGGGCTCGACTACGTCGCGGACGCGCATCGCATCGCGGGAAAGCAAGCCGAGCGCGAAGCGGACCGCGCCAAGGAGCGCGCGGACGACGCGGGCGAGCGCGCTCGGAGCGCGGGCGAAGTCGGCGACCGAATGCTCGGACGGATGGAAGAGATCGCGCGCGCCCAGCGGCAGGCGGAGGACCAGCGGATCGCGAACATTCGCGGGTGATCGATTCGAGTGGATCGCGACGGCCCGCGGGCGCTGCACGACGAGCGCTCGCGGCCGTTGCGAAGAGTGGGACGGTGAGCGAAGGTCGCGCGGTGACGAGCGCACACGACGATCGGACCGAGGGCGAGGGAGAGAGCCGCGAGGACGCGAGCGGCGAGCGCGCGTCGGGGGACGCGTGGCTCGACGCTGTGAAGTTCGACGAGAAGGGGCTCGTGGTGGTCCTCGCGCTCGACGTGCTCACGGGGGAGCCGCGGATGGTCGCGTGGGCCAATCGCGAAGCGCTCGCGCGCACGGCGAGCACGGGGGAGGCGCATTTCTACTCGCGATCGCGCGGGGCGCTCTGGCGCAAGGGCGAGTCGAGCGGACACGTGTTGGCGGTGCGCTCGATGTATCTCGATTGCGACGGCGACGCGGTGCTCGTGATGGTCGAGCCCGCGGGGCCGAGCTGCCACACGGGGGCGCCGAGCTGCTTCTTTCGCGTGCGGGACGGCGGCGCGTGGCGCGAGCGCGCGCGGCCGCTCGCGATGATGGAGCGCCTCGAAGCCGCGCTCGAAGCGAGGGCGAGCGGCGAGGGTGAGCGGTCGTACACGCGGTCGCTGTTGCTCGCAGGCGCGGCGAAGATCGGCGCGAAGCTCCGCGAAGAGGCCGGTGAGCTCGCGGCGGCGATCGAGTCCGAGAGCGACGAGCGCGTCGCGAGCGAGGCCGCGGACGTGATCTATCACTTGTGCGTGGGGCTCTTGTCGCGAAAGGTCTCGTGGCGCGCGGTGCTCGTCGAGCTCGCGCGTCGCTTCGGGACGAGCGGGATCGACGAGAAGCAGCGCCGATCGACCCCTGCGCGATGACGCGCTCGCCGGTACGGCAGAGCCTTTGTTGATTGTGTGTGTCGCTCCGCTCCCCGCTCAGCGATACGCTCCCCCCGAAGCGAAGTTCACATCATGGTTCCGCAGACGCCGATGTTCATCGGCAGTCCGCCGACGCGCTGGCACATCATGCCTGCGGGGCACATGGCGAAGGTGCCCGTGGCCATGTTGGTCGGGTCGCACACGCGGCGGCAGGTGCTCATCATCATGGTGCCGACGCAGATGTGCCCCGAGGGGCAGTCGTTGCGGAACATGCACGACGCGCCTGGCATCGCGCCGGCTTCGGGCGTCACGCACTGCGTGGTTCCGTCCATGCTGATCGGGTAGCAGTTGTCGCCGGCCGTCATGCAGTTCTGGCGGTGGACGTCGCAGTTGTCCGGGACGCTGCAGGCGAACAAGCCCGTGTTGGTCACGTTGATGTCGCACGTCGCGCCGGGGCGTCCACCAATGCTGGTGTCGCGGCAGCTGGTGTTGTCTCCCGAGCCGCAGCACCAGCGAGCGCACTTGCCGCCGATGCAGCCGAGGCCTTCGGCGCAGTCGTTGGCGCTCATGCACGCGCTGCCGAAGGCGACGCGGCCCGCGGCGACGCAGGTGGAGCGACGCGCCATGGCGTCCATGATCACGCACATTTGGCCGGCCATACAGCCGGTGTTTCGGACGGGATCACAGGGGGAGTACGCGCTCCCGCACGTTCCGCCGCCGCCGTCGCCCATGGGGACGCCGGAGTCGGCAGGAGGGTTGGATCCGTCCGTCGGGGGCACACCTGTATCGACTGGCGTCGCGCTATCCGAGGCGTCGTTGCGACGGACGTCCTGGGGATTGGGCATCTCGGGAGGGCTGCATGCGACGAGGGCGCACGCGATGGCGACCGATGAACAAGCGCGAAGCATGGTGGACATGGTGAAACGTATCTCCTTACGGGTTCGAGCGATCCGACGGACGTATCCGCCGAGCTCCCGATTCATCGTAGCGCAGATTCGCGCTGGCGCTCAATTCGCAGACGCGTCGGCGCGCGGTCGGTCGTCCGAGCCGCGGTTGCTGCCGGACGCCAGCGTCTTGGCGCGCTCGAGCGACGCCTTCACGAAGTGAACGAACAGCGGGTGCGGAGACATCGGGCGGCTCTTCAGCTCGGGGTGAAACTGGCAGCCGACGAAGTACGGATGACCCGGGAGCTCGATCATCTCGACGAGGCGCTTGTCCGGAGACGTCCCCGAGAAGCGCAGGCCCTTGCCCGCCAATTGCTCGCGGAAGTCGTTGTTGACCTCGTAGCGGTGGCGGTGGCGCTCGGAGATCTCGGTCGCCGCGTAGATGGTGGACGCGAGCGAGCCCTGGTCGAGTCGGCACGGGTATGCGCCGAGGCGCATCGTCGCGCCCTTGTCGCGGACCGAGCGCTGCTCGGGCATGAGGTCGATCACTGGGAAGCGCGAGCTCGCGTCGAACTCTGCGCTGTTGGCGCCCTCCATCGCGGCGACCGAGCGGGCGTACTCGACGACGGCGAGCTGCATTCCGAGGCAGATTCCGAAGAACGGGACGCCGTGCTCGCGGGCGTAGCCGATGGCCTTGATCTTTCCTTCGACGCCGCGCTCGCCGAAGCCGCCGGGCACCAGGATCCCGTCGGCGCCCGAGAGGCGCGCCTCGAGCTCTTGGGCGGAGGCCTTCTCGAGCTGCTCGCTGTCCACGTAATCAAGTTCGACGCGGCAGTCGTTGGCCAAGCCTCCGTGGATGATCGCCTCGTGCAGGCTCTTGTACGAGTCGCGGAGGTGCACGTATTTGCCCACGACCGCGATCTTGGCGGTGCCCTTCGTCGGGCGCGTGAAGCGCTCGTGGACGCGCTGCCAGCCGCTCAGGTCCGGCGCGCGCGACCAGATGTTGAGCAGCTCGCACACCTTTTCATCGATGCCTTCGGCGTTGAGCAAGATGGGCAGCTCGTAGATGTTGCTCGCGTCGACGGCGGCCACGACCTGGTCCACTGGGACGTTCGAGAACATCGAGATCTTCTCTTTGATCGAGCGGGACAGCGGTCGATCCGTGCGGCACACCAAGATGTCCGGCTGCACGCCGATCTCGCGCATCTCTTTGACCGAGTGCTGCGTGGGCTTGGTCTTGAGCTCGCCCGCGGCGCCGATCCACGGGACGAGCGTGACGTGCATGCTGATCGCGTTGTTCGCGCCGGCTTCGAGCTTGAGCTGACGGATCGCTTCGAGAAACGGCAGCGACTCGATGTCGCCCACGGTTCCGCCGATCTCGATGATGGCGACGTCGGCGTTTTGCGTCGCTTCGATCACGCGCGATTTGATCTCATCGGTGATGTGCGGGATGACCTGCACGGTCGCGCCGAGGTACTCGCCGCGGCGCTCCTTCGAGATCACCGCTTGGTAGATCTTGCCCGTCGTGACGTTGGAGCCTCGCGACATGCGCGCGGAGGTGAACCGCTCGTAGTGTCCGAGGTCGAGGTCCGTCTCGGCGCCGTCGTCGGTCACGTAGACCTCGCCGTGCTGGTACGGGCTCATCGTTCCGGGGTCGACGTTGATGTACGGGTCGAGCTTCATGAACGTCACACGAAGCCCGCGAGCCTCGAGCAACGCGCCGAGCGACGCGGACGCGAGGCCCTTGCCGATCGACGAGACGACTCCGCCCGTGGTGAAGATGTACTTGGTGCGCTTCGCGGCCATGATCGCTGCTCCTGCCTGACGGTGAAGCACAACGGAAGGGATGAAGCTCGCCGCGCGTGCGCGACGTCCGTGTGCGCTCGTGGGCGGGTCTACTACGGACGCGCGCCCGAAGCACAATTCCGTGCACGGGCCGTGTTGTCAATGTGACGCGCGACCTTCTTGCCCGCAGAGTATGCGCGACGTCACGGACGTTGGAGTTTTGTCGCGCGCGTGCGGCGCTGGTCGCGAGCTACTCGACGGTGACCGTCTTCGCGAGGTTGCGCGGTTGATCCACGTCGGTCCCGCGCTGATCGGCCACGTGATACGAGAGGAGCTGCAGCGGGATCGTCGTGACGAGCGGCGAAAACTCGGGCGCCGTCTTGGGGACGGTGATGCTCCACTGCGCGAGCGCCGTCGCGCACGCGGGGTCGTTGACGATCGCGAGCACGCGGCCGTCGCGGGCGCGGACCTCTTGCACGTTCGAGAGCATCTTCTCGAGCGACGGGTCGTCGGGGAGCAAGCACACGACGGGCATCGATCGATCGACGAGCGCGAGCGGGCCGTGCTTCATCTCGCCCCCTGCGTAGCCCTCGGCGTGCACGTACGAGATCTCTTTGAGCTTGAGCGCACCTTCGAGCGCGACGGGGCACGAGACGCCGCGGCCCAAGAACAGCGCGTTTTGCGCGGAGACGAGCTCGCGCGAGATGAGCTGCACGGCGGCGTCTTGCTCGAGCGCGGCGCGCATCTTCTCGGGCACGCGGACGAGCTCTTCGAGCAGCTCTTTCGCCCGTGATTCGCTGAGGGCTCCGCGGGCGCGGCCGATGTGGACGGACACGAGGGCCATCGCGGCGAGCTGCGCGGTGAAGCACTTGGTGCTCGCGACGCCGATCTCGGGGCCCGCGTGCGTGTAGAGAACGCCGTCCGCGGCGCGGGCGATGGCGCTTCCCTGAACGTTGACGACGGCGAGGACGCGCGCGCCCTGGCGCTTGGCTTCTTTGAGCGCGGCGAGCGTGTCTGCAGTCTCGCCCGATTGCGAGACGGCGATCACGAGGTCGCCCGGGGCGACGACGGGCTCTCGGTAGCGAAACTCGCTCGCGAGGTCGACGACGGCGGGGACGCGCGCGAGCTGTTCGATGAGGTATCGGCCGTACATCGCGGCGTGAAAGCTCGTCCCGCAGGCGAGGAGGACGACGCGCTGAATGGCGCGGGCTTCGGGCTCGGCGATGCCGATTTCGTCCGCGATGCACGAGCCCGTCTCGAGCTGAACGCGACCGCGGAGGGTGTCTTCGATGGCGCGCGGCTGCTCGTGGATCTCCTTGAGCATGAAGTGCTTGTATCCGCCGCGCTCTGCTTGAACGAGGGACCAACGGATGGTCGTCGGCTCGCGCACGACGGCCTCGCCGCTGACGGTCTCGAGCTTCGCGCCCGACTGCGTGAGCGTCGCGATCTCGCCGTCTTCGAGGAACACCACCTCGCGCGTGTGCGCCAAAATCGCAGGGACATCGCTGGCGGCGAGCACCGCTCCGTCCGCGAGCGCGAGCACGAGGGGCGATGCGTGCTTGGCCACGACGATGGTGGTGGGGTCGTCCTTGGCGAGCACCGCGATGGCGTACGCGCCGCGGAGTTCACGGAGCGAATCGCGCACGGCTTCGACGAGCGAGAGTCCCCGGCCCATGGCCATGTCCACGAGGTGCGCGACGATCTCGGTGTCTGTGTCCGACGTGAACACGCGGCCGAGCGACGTGAGCTTGTGCTTGAGCTCGACGTGGTTCTCGATGATTCCGTTGTGAACGACGGCGACGCGGCCCGAGACGTGCGGGTGCGCGTTGCGCTCGGAGGGCGGCCCGTGCGTGGCCCAGCGCGTGTGGCCGATGCCGACGGTTCCTGCGACGGGCTCGCGGTCGACGAGGTCTTGGAGCGTGCTCAGCTTGCCGGCCGCGCGTCGGACCGTGATCTCTTTGCCGTTGTGCACGGCGACGCCGGCGCTGTCGTACCCGCGATATTCGAGTTTGCGAAGGCCATCGATCAAGAGCTGCGCGCAGGGGCGCGTGCCGACGTACGCAATGATGCCGCACATAGTAAATTCAGTGTCCTTTCGTCGCTCACACGCGAGATCCGACTCCGTCGTGCTTCGCTGAAGCCGTTGGTAGCACGGCGGTTCGAGAAGATTCGACGCTCCGTGGGGCGGTCCGCGGCAAACGGTCTCGAAGCGGGGGCGAGCGGTTTAAAGATCGTCGGAGCTGTCGTGCTCGGCGAGCCACGCGCTCCACTGCGGAGCCTCGCGAATCGGCGCGAGAAACTCGCTGTTTTTCGCAGAGTCGAGCCACTCTTCGTCGAGCTCGACCGCGGTCGTGATGGACTCGAACGCGCCGGCGATGTCGCCTTGCTGCGCGAGGATCTCGGCCTTGGTGGCGTGGGCGATTCCTTCGGTGGCCGAGCGGCCGAGCGCGAGCTCGATGTCCTCGCGGGCCTTGTCGAGGTTGCCGCAGGAGAGCTCGAGAAACGCGCGGTTGTTGAGGGCGGTCGCGTCGCTGGGGTGGATCTCGCTCGCGCGGGTGTACGCGGCGCGGGCGCGGTCGTACTCACCGAGAGGCTCGAGCGAAAATCCGAGGTCGATCAGCGCTGCGACGTTGTCGGGCTCGCGCGCGAGCAGGCCTTCACAGAGCTCGACGGCCACGTCGTGCCGGTCGTGGTCTTGGAGGCTGTTGATGATGTTTCGGAGCTCGTTCGTCGGCGGGGTGCCGTACGCGACCGCGTCGCGCACGCAGCGAACGGCTTCGTCGATCGCCCCGGAAATCAAGTGATCGAACGCCTCGCTCATGCGAGCGTGGCAGAGCGCGGCGTCTTCACCACCAGGGCCGTTGAAGGTCTCGGGCATCGTGCTGCTGCATACCCCGACATCGTCCCGAGCGAAAGTGACCGCGTCGCGACCGCGCGACGTGTCGCGCAGCGGGCGACAGGAAAAGGGTCAAAACCCGACGCGTTCGCCGCCGTCGGGGGCGATCACGGGCTGGAGCCTCGCGTCGAGGCCGAGCTGCGCGCGCTGCGCTTCGTCGCCGGGGTTGTGCAGCTCCCAATAGGGCAAGCGCGAGGAGCGCAAGAGGCGCCCGCGGCCGCCGTCGCTCGACTGCCACGCGACGATGCGCTTGTCGCCGGACTTCTCGACGTCGAGCTGCTTGCTGAACGATCCCGCTTCGAGTTGAAAACGTGTGACGTTGGCGTCGAGGTCGCGCCGCGTGATCCTCGCGGGCTCGGCGCGGAGCGGCTGGTGCGCGCGTCGGTTGCGCCAGAGCGCAGGGACGAGCGATCCCTCCCAGTCGCGGCCGCCGTTGAAGGGGCCGTCGAGCTCGCGCAGCTGGACGAGCAGGGCGTCTTCGTAGAGCGTGCCTGCGGGCGTCTCGACGCGGTCTTCGACGTCGCCTTCGCTCGCGAAATAGCTCATTCCACGGAGGGCGAACGCGCGCTCGTCGGGCCACACGCCGAGGTAGACGTGCCCGCACCACTCTTGCGCGCTGAGGGAGATCTTCGCGGGCGCGAAGCGCTCGTCGCGGATCGCGTCGGTGGGGCAGAACACGCTCGTCAGCACCGAGTAGGGGTAGATCCCCGTGAGAAACTTCTCGCTGAGGTTGAGCTTCATCACGTCCATGCGATCGTCGCCTCGCGCGCCGTCGTCCTTGATGAGCGTCCTTCGCGAGAGGGGCTCTGTGACGTAGATCATCGCGACCTCGGCGGACCGCAGGTGGCCGTAGCGAGGGGTGATCGCTTCGTAGCCGATGAGCTCGGCTTTTCCATCGCCCCAGCGCTGCCAGAACTGGCTGGAGGCGCCCGAGCGCGATCGCCCCCAGCGAGGCAGGGCCCAGCCGCCCGAGGACGTCGCGCGGGGTGTGTCTGCGCTGCGCGCGTCTTGGGGCGTCACGGTGCGGGTGCAGCGCGCGAGGACGGTTGCGGCGGAGGTTGCAGAGAGCGCGGCGAGCGCGCGAAGGGCGGAGCGACGATCGAAGCTCGAGTTCACGGGGAGTGCTTCGGTGTACGCCGGTCCCGCGCGAACGGCTACGACGGACCGCGCATACAACGCGCGATCGGCGAGCGATTCACCAGCCGATTTCGCGCTCGCCGCGGTAGTCGAGAAACGCCCCCGAGCGCGGCGCGGTCAGGCCGTCGATGACGCGGATGATTCCCGCGGCCGAGTCGCGGACGTCGGTGGGGGCGCCCTGGCCGCCCATGTCGGTCTTGACCCAGCCTGGGTTGATGACGGCGCTCAGGATGCCTTCGTGCTCGAACTCGAGCGCGAGGTTCTTGCTCGCCATGTTGAGCGCGGCCTTGGACATTCGATACGCGTACCAGCCGCCGCTCGTGTTTTCGCTGATCGAACCCATGCCCGACGTGATGTGCGCGACGCGCGGGTCCGTGCCTCGGCGGAGGTTCTTTCGAAGCGCGCGGGTGAGCAGGACGGGGCCGATCGCGTTTGTCGCGAAGACCTCGAGCGCCTCGTCCATGGCGAACGATTCGAGCGCTCCGCGGTGCCCAGCGATCGCTGCGTTGTTGACGAGGACGTCGACGGGCGCGTCGCCGAGCGCGCTCGCGAACGCGTCGATCGAGGACTGTGTCTTGACGTCGAGCGCGCGGACCGTGAGTCGATCGGCTTGTGATTTTACAAGCTCAGCGAGGGATGCGGCGCTCGCGTCTCGCGCGGCGGCGGTCACACGATCGCCGCGAGAGAGATACTGGCGGACGAGCTCGAGGCCGATTCCGCGGCTCGCGCCGGTGACGATGACGTGCTTCATGGTCGCAAAGGTATCGCAGACGATCGCGGGCGCTGGTAGCGTCTCGAAAGCAACGAAGATTGCTTCGAAGGAGCGTCGGGTGGCGGTGAAGAGGGCAGGGGTTTTGGCGGTTTGTGCGGCGGCGTGGCTCTCTTCGCAGAGCGCTCGCGGGCAATCGCTGCTGGACGCGGCGCGCGCGATGAACGACGCTGCCAGAACGCAGCCGCCGGCAGCGCAGGTTGTCGCGGGCGTGCAGCGGTATTCGCTCGCGAACGGGCTCGACGTCGTGCTCGAAGAGCGTCACGGCTCGCCGCGCGTCGCGGTCGAGGTCGACTATCGTGTCGGGAGTCGCGATCAGCCCGAGGGGTACGGCGGACTCGCGCACATGACCGAGCACATGATGTTCGCGTGGGCGAGGCACCATCGAGACGGCGGCGGCGCGTATCTCGACTCGCTCGGCGTCTCGCAGGCGGTCGGTGAGACGCACGGGGACGTGACGAGGTACGGCGCCGTCGTCGCGTCGCACTTCCTCGAGCGGCTGCTCGCGTTCGAGGCGGATCGCATGGGGTTCTTGCTGAGTCACGTAGGTGAGGCGCAGCTCGAAGCGCAGCGGCTCATCGTGTTGCGCGAGGACTCCGAGCGCGGCGAGTACTGGTCTGTTCCGGGGATGGGCAAGCGCATCTGGCAAACGCTGTTTCCCCGGGGTCATCCGTACTTCGGGGCCTACGAGGACCCGTCGGATATCGCGACGCTGTCGCTCAACTCCGTGCGGTGGTTTCACCAGCAATGGTACGTCCCGTCCAACGCGACGCTGGTGATCGTCGGAGACTTCGAGTCGAGCGCGGTGCGCGCGATGGTGCAGCGGTACTTCGGCGGGCTCGCGCGAGAGCCGCGGCCGACGCGGGTTTCGCAGGCGAATTTGCCGCGGATTCCGACGATCGGCGATCAGCAGGTGATCGAGACGACGCGCGTGGCCAACGATCGATTGTGGGTGCTGTTTCCGACGCCGCGGATGTTCTCCGAGGGAGACGCCGAGCTCGACCTCGCGGCGCTGGCGTTGGTGGGTGACGAGTTTGCACCCCTCTGCGCGAGGCTGCTTCGCGATCGCGTCGTCGACGCCGTGACCGCGTCGCAGAACAGCATGGAGCTCGCGTCGCTCTTCACGATCTCGGCGCTCGTGCGACGCAACTCGAGCGCGGAGGCGGTGTTGGCGCAGATCGATCGGACGCTGCGAGAGTCGGCCGAGCAGCTCACCGAAGAGGCCGTCGCGGTCGCGCGCGATCGGCAGATCGCCGCGCTGCGGAGCTACCACAGCACGCTCGCGGGGCGTGCGTTCTATCTGGGATTGTACGCGCGGACCTTCGCAGGTTCGCCAGACTTGCTCGAGCGCGACGTCGCTCGCTATCGCGCGGCGAGCCTAGGATCGGTGCGAAGAGCGATCGCGCAGTGGCTCACGCGGAGGAGCCGCGTCGTCGCGATCGCGCGAGGCACGCACAACAGCGCGGCGCTCTGGCGCCAAGCGCGCATGCGACCGGAGAACCTGTGGTGAAGATCGTTCTGGCGTCGCTCGTTCGCGCGGGGCTCGCGCTGTTTGCGCTGTCGGCGGGCGCTTGCTCCGACGCGCAAGGCGTCACGCGCGCGCAGCTCCTGCCGTCGTGGCCGCTCAATCTCACGCGCGAGGAGAGCTTTCGATCGGTCGAACCCCCGCTCGGGGCGCGACGACCGTGGTCGCCTCCGTCGGTCGAGCGATGGATGCTCGCCAACGGGCTCGCTGTGTACTTCGTCCCGCGCCCGTCGTCGGGCAGTGTGCGGGTGAGCCTCGTCGCGCGCCACGCGGGAACGCAGGACGTTCGTGACGCTCCAGGCGTCGCGCTGCTCGCCGCGAGTCTCCTGTCGCGCGGGACCACGGCGCACCCGGCGGGCGCGCATTTCCTCGCGCTGCGCTCGCTCGGCGCAGTGATGGGCGTCGACGTCTCGGGCGTCTCGATGGAGGTGAGCGTCGCTGCGACGGCCGCGCAGCTCGCGCCCGCGACGGCGCTGCTCGGCGAGGCCGTGACGAGCCCGCAGTGGTCGCCGGAGATCTTCGCGCGCGAGCTCGACGTTCAGCGCGACGTCCGAAGGATCTACGCCTCGCGCGTCGCGACCTTGGGCGTGTCGCTCGCGGCGCAGGCGCGGGACGGGGCGCACTCGACGGCGAGGCCGCACACAGGGACCCTCGCGCAAATCGGCGCGCTCGACGAGGCGCGGGTTCGAGAATTTTATGGGCGTCATTTCAACGCGCTAAACTGCGCGGTGCTCGTGGTCGGCGGCGCGACGCGAGCGGACGTGGAGGCAGCGATTTCAGCGGCGTTTGCGCGGCTGCCTGCGTCCGGTGCCGCGCTCGAGGCGCCGAGCGAGCCCGTGTCGATCTCGCGGGGCGAGCCGCGGTGGCGCGTGTACGACAACGAAGACGCCCCCAACGCGACGATCACCATTGCGTGGCCGACCGACGTCGAGGGGGCGCCGGGCTACGCGGCGTCGCGTGTTCTCGAAGAGGGGCTCGGGTCGATGTTCAGCAGCCGACTCAACCGCGTGCTGCGAGAGCGCTTCGGCGTGACGTACGGCGTTCAGTCTGCGCGGTACATCGCTGAAGAGCGGAGCTTCGTCGCGGCGCGGATCACCGTCGATGTCGATCTGGTCGCCGTGGCGCTCGAGACGGCGCTGCAGCAGCTCGGCGCGGTGTACACCTCGGGTTTCACGGAGGGAGAGGTGGAGGCTGGCAAGGCGCGGCTGCGCGACGAGTTCGTTGCGCGGTTCGAGACCGACGACGGCGTTGTGGATGCGTTGCGCGCGCTCGTCGAGCGAGGCAGGACGCCGGAGGCCTGGGCGGCGGACCTCGCTGCGATCGACGCGGTGGACGTCGCGGCGGTGCGCAACGCCGCCACGCGGCAGCTCTATCCGCTGCACATCGGCGGCTCGATCGTCGGCGCGCTCGATCGGTTCGGGGCGCGCCTTCGCTCGGAGTATCCGGCGCTCCGGTGGTCCGTGGCGACGGTGAGTCCATAGCGGCTCCGCCATCCGTTGGCGACACGCGGGCTGAGTCTCTCGGGATATTTCCCAGGAGATTGCTCTTTGCGTGTCTTCTTCCAACGGGGCGTCGCGATCGCGGCTCCGCCATCCGTTGGCGACACGCGGGCTGAGTCTCTCGGGATATTTCCCCAGGAGATTGCTCCTTGCGTGTCTTCTTCCAATGGGGCGTCGATGGATTTCGCTCCGCCATCCGTTGGCGACACGCGGGTTAGATTCGCGAGCCCGAGGCGTCGAGGTCCATGCGCGCAGAGCTCGCGCCGGAGACCATGAGCGAGAGGCTGGCGGTCATGCGAATGCGGGTGCCTTCGATCGAGAGCGCTCCGTTGCGGACGGTGATGGTCCCGGTCATTCCGACGCTGATAGAGCAGCTCGCGCCGGCGGTGAGCGAGGCGGTGGAGCCGCGGCGCGTGGCGGTGAGCGCGCACTCGGGGCCCGAGCCCGTGTCGGACAGGATCACGACGGTCATCGAGGTGCTCGTCGCGTCGGTGATTCGCAGGCGAAAGCTCGTCGGCGCGGTCATGGGCATTGGCGAGGGGCCGCCGTCGGTCTCGACGGTCTGCGTGCCGGTTCCCATGAGGGCCCAGGTGCCGGCGAAGGGGCCGGCGCCGGGGTCGGGCTGTGTTCCCACGATGAGGGGCGAGCCAGCGCCGCAGCCAGCGAGAGGAACGGCGAGCGCGACGGCGAACAGGGCGCGCGAAGCGCGAGCGAAGAAACGCATGGAGCAGGAGGGTATACGCCCCGCGATGCGCGGTCACTTTCTCGGAAATCCTGCGGCGAACGACGAAGCGACGCGCGTTCGGTCGTCGGTGTTGCGCTATCTGCAACACGGTCTTGCATGTTTCGATTCGCGCACGAAATGCGCTGGATGGATGCGGTTCAGGCAAATCGAACGGTCGTTCGCAATTGGGGGTGCGTCTGCACTTGGCGCGGCGCGTTGTGTGCGCCAAGCTCCCGCCCCGTTCGCGGCGCGCGGCGTCGGACGCGAAGGCGTCCTTCGGACTGCGCACAGACCCCGCGACACGGAAGGAGCTTTTCACTCATGGCAAAGCCGATTCGCCGCGTAGCCGTCCTCGGCGCGGGCGTGATGGGAGCCGGAATCGCAGCGCACCTCGCGAGCGCGAGCGTTCCTGTGTTGTTGCTCGACATCGTCCCGCCGGACCTGAAAGACAACGAGAAGGGTGATCGCGCGGCGCGCAATCGCTTTGCAGCGGGCGGGCTCGACAAGGCCGCGAAGAACAAGCCTGCGTTGTTCATGCACCCGTCGCGCGCGCAGCTCGTGTCCGTCGGAAACTTCGACGACGACCTGCAGAAGCTCGCGGACTGTGACCTCGTGATCGAGGCCATCGTCGAGCGCTTGGACATCAAGCGCGCGCTCTTCGAGAAGCTCGACAACATCGTCTCGGGCGACACGATCGTCGCGAGCAACACGTCGGGATTGCGCATCAAGGACATGCTCGAGGGGCGCTCGAAGCGCTTTCGCGAGCACTTCATGGTGATGCACTTCTTCAACCCGGTTCGCTACATGAAGCTCCTCGAGCTCGTGGTCGGGCCCGAGACGCTCGGCTCGGTCTCGAACCGCGTGAAGCTCTTCGGCGAGAACACGCTCGGCAAGGGGATCGTGTTCGGCAAGGACACGACCAACTTCGTGGGCAACCGCATCGGCGCGTTCAGCATGATGGCGGCGATCCACCAGATGATCGAGGACAAGCTCTCGCCCGAGGACGTCGACGCGATCGCGGGCTCGCCGATGGGGCGCCCGAAGTCCGCGGCGTTCGGAACGGCGGACCTCGTGGGCTTGGACACGTTCGCGCACGTCGCGAGCAACTGTTACACGGGCCTTCCCGACGACGAAGAGCGGGATGTGTTCAAGATCCCCGCGTACATCACGGGGATGCTCGAGAAGAAGTTGCTCGGAAACAAGTCGAAGGCGGGCTTCTATCGCAAGGCCAAGGACGGCAGCCGCGAGACGTACGACCCGTACACGGGCGAGTACCGCGCGCAGTCGAAGGGCTCGGATGTGCAGAAGGCCACCAAGGGTCTTCGCGGGATCGAGGACACGGCCGAGCGGGTGAAGACGCTCGTCAACGATCAAGGCCCTGCCGGGCAGTTCGCGTGGAAGACCGTTGCGCGCACGCTGGCGTACACCGCGCGCAGGATCCCGGAGATCGCCGACACGATCTGGGCCGTCGATGACGCGATGAAGTGGGGCTACAACTGGGAGCTCGGCCCGTTCGAGACGTGGGACGCGATCGGCTTCGAGTCGTCCGCAGCGAGGATGAAGGCCGAGGGCCGACAGCTTCCGCAGTGGATCGAAGTGATGCTCTCGAAGGGAGCCAAGAGCTTCTACACGGCGGACGGAAAGGTCTGGGACCCGGCGAAGGGCGACTACGTGGTTCGAGAGATCGACCCGCGCACGCGTCCGTACTCGTCGCAGCGCACGAAGGTCATCGAGGAGAACGAAGGCGCGGCGCTGTGGGACACGGGCGACGGCGTGTTCGCGCTGACGTTCAAGACCAAGTCGAACAGCATCGATCAGCACGCGATCGACATGATTCACGCTGCGGTGGATCGCAGCGAGAGCGACGGTCGCGCGATGCTCGTCTTCAACGAAGGCGACAACTTCTGCGTGGGCGCGAACCTCTTCGCCGTCGTCGCCGCGGCGATGCAGGGCGAGTTCGAGGGGATCAAGTCGATGGCGCGCAAGCTCCAGGCGGGCTGCCAGAAGATGAAGTACGCGCGCGTGCCCGTGGTGGCGGCGCCGTACGGGTTCACCTTCGGCGGCGGGCTCGAGCTGTGCCTGGGCGCGAACAACGTGCAAGCCGCGGCCGAGACGTACGCGGGCCTTGTCGAAGTGGGCGTGGGCCTCGTGCCCGCGGGCGGCGGGACGATGGGGCTTCTCTGGCGCGCCTTCGAGGGCGTGCCCGAGGGCGCGACGGTGGACAGCTACGCGCTGGTCACACAGGTATTCAAGAACATCGCGCTCGCCAAGGTCGCGACGAGCGCGATGGAGGCGCAGGAGCTCGGGTACTTCCGCAAGAACGACGGCGTGAGCTTCGATCGCGCGCGGCAGTTTCACGAGGCCAAGCAGCGGGCGATCGGCCTCGCCGAGAGCGGCTGGGTTCCTCCGGCGCCCAAGGCGTACAAGCTGCCGGGCGCGTCGGGCATCGCGACGCTGGGCATGATGGTGCGGACGCTCGTTCAGAGCGGGATGGCGAGCGAGCACGACGCGCTCATCGCCGGCAAGGTGGCCAACATCTTGTGTGGCGGCATGGGCGGACACGTCGAGCCCGTCACCGAAGAGAAGATGCTCGAGCTCGAGGTCGAGGCCTTCGCGTCGCTGTGCGGCGAAGAGAAGTCGCAGCAGCGCATGCAGTACATGCTCACCGAGAACAAGCCGCTGCGTAACTAACGAGCAGGCACGAACACAGGAATTCAAAGGAGAATTGTGATGAACACACCCGTGATCGTTGCTTCAGTTCGCAGCGCCGTCGGGCGCGCGCACAAGGGAGCGCTCTCGCAGACGCGCCCCGATGAGCTCGCGGCGCAAGTGTTGGCTGCGGCGCTCGCGAAGGTTCCTTCGCTCGACAAGGCGCTCGTGGACGACCTGATCCTCGGCTGCGCGATGCCCGAGGGCGAGCAAGGCTTGAACGTGGCGCGCGTGGTCGGGATGCTTGCAGGGCTCCCCGACACGACGAGCGCGATGACCATCAATCGCTTCTGCTCGTCGGGCTTGCAGGCGATCGCGCTCGCGGCCGAGCGCATCGCCGCAGGGCACGCGGACGTGATCGCCGCCGGCGGCGTCGAGTCGATGACGATGGTCCCGATGACCGGAAACAAGCTCAGCGCCTCGCCCGAGGCGATGGCGCGCGTCGCGGACGTGTACACCCCCATGGGGATCACGGCCGAGAACGTCGCCACACGTTTTCAAGTGTCGCGTCAGGACCAGGACGCCTTCGCGGTGAGCTCGCACAAGAAAGCGGCCGCGGCGCAGGCGAACGGAAAGTTCACCGAGATCGTCACGGTGAAGGCGACCCGCTTCAAGGCTGACGGATCCGCGGCGCACTTCGACTTCAACAAGGACGAGTTCGTCCGCGCGGACACGACGGTCGAGGGCCTCTCGGCGCTCAAGCCCGTGTTCAACCCGAAGGGGTCGGTCACGGCGGGCAACAGCTCGCCCTTGAGCGACGGCGCGGCGGCGACGATCGTGATGAGCGAGGCGAAGGCGAAGGAGCTCGGGCTCACGCCGCTGGCGTATTTCCGCGGGTTTCAGGTCGCGGGCGTCGCGCCGGACATCATGGGCATCGGGCCTGTGGCGGCGGTTCCGAAGCTGCTCAAGCGGCACGGCTTGAAGGTGAGCGACATCGACTTGTTCGAGATGAACGAGGCGTTCGCGAGCCAGGCTGTGTACTGCCAGCGCACGCTCGAGATCCCCGACGATCGGCTCAACATCAACGGCGGAGCGATCGCGCTCGGACACCCGCTCGGGTGCACGGGCGCGAAGCTCACGGCGACCGCGATCGCTGAGCTCACGCGCCGCGGCGGCAAGTACGCCGTGGTGACGATGTGCATCGGCGGCGGAATGGGCGCCGCGGGGTTGATCGAGCGCTACTGAGCGGCGCGGGGGGAGCGGGCGAAGAGGGGGGCGTCGAGGTGAGGCTCGCTGGGCGCCGAGATGAATCTCGGCGCATCGACGCTGCTGCGCAGCGCGCGCCCGCAGAGCCGGTCGCGAGGAGGCTCTGTGAAACGCGAGGCCCTTCGAGGCCCCGTGCGCTTCACGCGATGGCGCGCGCTCGATCCGGCGGCGCGGAGAGGTCATCGAGCAATTGGGTCGTGACGTCGATCAACGCGCGCAGTTCGCTGCGACCAACCGGGAGAAAGTTGCCGTGAACCAGCGCGTTTCTCAGGTTGATCGCTGGTGAAAGCACCTGCGCTTGTTCGTGATCGACGATGCCGTGGGTGACGAGCGCGCGGACGACAGCCGTGCTCGACGGCGGCTCGATGCTCTCTGCTTCGAGGAGCGCGCGCGCGACAGCCTCGAACACCGCCCATGTGATCAGGAAGCTCCCTTCTGGGAGCAGATCGATTGCCGACTCCGCGGCGTGCAACTTCGATCGGGGTACCGACACTTCTGCGATCGGCAACGCGAGATCCGCGTCCGAGAGTACGTGGACGTCGACGAAGCGGTTGGGGCGCTGGGTGCGCCATCGCTCGAGACGATCGCGAAGTGTGGCGGTGATGTGGCGCCCGGGCGCGAATAGTGCGACGACGCGCTCTTCGCCGTCGCGCTCGACGAGCAGGTCGACGCCGTCAATGTCATGGGCCTCGTGTCGAACGGTGTAGCCGTCGGCGATGTAGCGCTGAGCGACACGCTCGATCGCGCTGCGTCGAATACTCGCGGAGGTCAGCATGGCGGGAGCCCTTTTGCGCTCTCGATCAACTCTACCGCTCGTCCGTCGGGGTCGATCACCACGGCGCGCCGGCCGCGGGGGCTCTCGCTCGGAAGCGCGCGCACGGTGGCTCCGCTCGCTGCGACGCGCTCGACGATCGCGTCCACGTCGGCGACGTCGAACCCGAGTCGCGTGCGGTCGTTGGAGGGCGATTCGGGGTAGAGCTCGATCAGCGGGGCGTTGTCGATCGTCGCGTAGTGCTCGGGGCCTTCGCCGTGCTTCTCGCGCGAAAATCGCAGGCCCAATCGCTCGTAGAAGTCTCGCGACGCGTCGATGTTGGCGCAGCGCAACACGAGGGACGAGAGCTTGGTGTTCAAGGCTGCAGCGCCTCGATGCGGCGGACGCGCTCGGCGATGCGCTGTTGAATTCTGCGCACCATGACGCACGCGACGACCGCGGCGATCGCTCGCGACACGTAGGCGCCGTGGGTCGAGAGCTGCGTTCCGACGCTCGGTGACACCGCGAACATCGCGAAGATCCCCAGCAGCGAGACCGCGAGCGGGGCCCAGATGTAGACGAGCGCCCAGGTGAGGACGGGCGAGGTCGTTGAAAAGTTGTGCGCGCTCGACGCGGCGGGGCCCGTTCGATAGCCGACGTCGGTTCGGGCGCTCGGGGCGACGATGGCGGCGGGCAGCGGCGTGGGGTCGCTCGCCTTCCACAGGGCGTCCATCACCTGCCACGGCCGATAGAGGTTGACGAACGGAATGAAGAACGACCACACCGCGTCGCTCGACGAGAAGGGCAGACGATCGTCGGTCCACGCGCCAGCGTTGTCGAATTGAAAGCGCAGCCAGCGTGTGAACACGATCGCGCCGAGGATCAAGAACGACCAGGTTCCGACGACGACCACGGGCTGCGTGGCGGGCAGTCCGCACGCGAGCAGAAACGTGCTGAACGCGCCGCTCATCGCGATGCCGGTCATCGCGTAGTAGCTGAGCGTTTCTCCACGCGAGACGAGCTCGCGCCGATCCCATCGATCATCCATCGCTCGGCATCGTACGACGGGGACGGCTCGCGAGCCACGGGATCACGAGCGCGGAGAGGGCGACGAGGTCGCTCGGGTCGCGGACGAAGGCGACGCGCGGGGGCGCGGGCGGCGCGCGGTGGTGTGCCCATGAATTCAAGTGATCCCAGGGCGCGCGGAGCCAGCCCCAGTGCGTTCGATAGAGCTCGGCGCCGACGTGGGTGAGCTTGGCTGTGGCGAAGAGCGCGCCGGTGGCGATCGCGGCGGCGATCACGAGTCGCTCGCGGCGCCACACGCGGCCCGAGGCGAGCTCGATCGTGGCGACGATCACCGCGGGGACGAGGGCGAGGCCGGCGAAGTCCGAGAGCTTTCCTGTGAGCGCGTTGGCGAAGCGCGCCTTGGCCCAGTGATCGTTGACGACGAGCACCAAGAGCGCCGAGAGCGTCGCTGGGTGCAACGCCAGTCCGCCAGGCCCACGGATGCGCCCGGCCCACGCGCTCACTGCGGAACGACCTCGAGCAGCGCGCTCGCGCCCGCGGGGGCCCGGCTCTCTCCGCGGCCCTCGACCTCGCCGCGCACGTCGAGGACGGCGTTGGCGCTCGCGCCCGGGGCGGCGTCGGGCCATCGAACGGTGAGCAGGTACGTTCGAACGCAGCCGGCTTGCTCGGGACACGGGCTCGAGTGAGACGCGGTGGTTCCGTTGTTCGAGAGGACGCCGAGCGTGCGGTCGGGCGCGAGGGACACGGCGACGGTCGCGGGCCTCGGTGAGCCGACGACGGTCGAGCGGCTCGTGACTGTGAGGTTTGTCGCGACGCGCGATTGGCCAAACGCGAGCGCCGCTGTCGACGGGCGAATCGTCACGCGAAACGTGCGGGTCTCGCCAGCGTTCATCGTGAAGGGCGCGATGGTCTGGCTCGAGGCGACGGACCATCGCGGCTGCGACGTCGCGACGATCGCGCCCCACGACAGCACGACGAACGCGAGTGGAACGAGCGGGCGACGCGAGAGGGTTCTCATGATGGCAGCGATGAACGTCTGCGATTGTCCGTTCATTGGCCACAAAACACCAATGCGCACTCGGTCGTTGCGTCGCGTGGTTGTTCGATGGCTTTCGCGACCCGGGGCGCTGGCGATGTGTTTGCTCGGGCTGGTACCGTTTTGCGCCATGAGCTCGAATCTCGTTCGCGCCGCAGGGATCGCTCGTTCGCTCGCGCTCGTGGCGCTCACGGCGGGCGCAGGGTGCACGCGTCCTTCTGCGACGGGAGAGCCCCCGCCTCGGGAGCCTCGGCAGTTCGGGCAAATCACGTGTCAATGCGATCCCGAAGCGGGAGCCTTTCCCAATCGCGCGACGCCGAACGGCGAGTGCACGCCCGAGGCGTTGGACGCAGGCTGCCAGACGTTTTATCCCGCGGGTGGAGCGCTGCCTCCGCCCGAGCTCGCCGCGTAGTCTGCGCGGCTCAGTGAAATTCCACGCCGAGCGAGAGCGTCGCCGCGAGATAGCCTCCGCCCTGCGCGACGAAGAACACCGGGTGCAGGTCGCCGCCGATATTGAACCCTACGCGTCGAGGACCGCCGCCGATGAGCCCGCCGAGGCTCAACGCGACGCGTCCGTGCAGCCCGAAGCCTGCTCCCGCGCCGGAGTCGCACGCTTGGCGAGAGACGCTCGCCGCGCAGCCCGCGAAGCCGATGTAGTCGAGCGACGGGCCCGCGGCCACCTCGAGCATGTGGAAGAACGTGAAGCTCGCCAGCACGCTGTTGAATGTTTGTGCGAGTAATACCCCCGTCGCTTCGCCGCGGTCGTTCAGGATCGCGAGGCCGCCGAGCGTGTTCTGCGATTGCAGGTACACGCCGAACAAGTGCGAGAACTGCGCGCCGAATCGCACGGAGATCCCGCCGAGGCCGCCGGCGCTCGTGAGGTTTCCGTTGCCGAAGGGGACGATGGGGCCGCCGCCGAGGCTCACGCCGCCGCGCAGTCGAAAGCCGTCGCGCTGCACGGTGCCCCACGGTTGCTGTGGCTGTGGTTGTGGCTGTGGTTGTTGGTACACCGCGGGTTGTTGGTAGGTGACGGGCTGCGGTTGCGCTTGGGGCTGTTGCGCGGTCACCGGCTGCGGAGCGCCATCATTGGGCATCTGCATCTGCACGGTGTCTTCGGTTGGCTGCTGCGGACCGGCAGGCGGCGCGCTCTGCGGGTTCGTCGGCTGCGCTGGCTGCGTCTGCGCCGCGGCGCAGCGAGGCGAGGCCGCGAAGGAGATCGTGGCGATCGCTGCGAACGTGAGGGAGAGCGCGGCGTGGCGACTCGAATTCATGTGCTTCTGTCCTTCGATGGTGCTCAGCTCGATCGCCGAGTCGGGCGAATCGTCGGAGCATACGAGCGTCGGGGCGCGCTGCTTCCTGTGCGATCGCCAGTGCGCAGGGCGAAATCGAGTACGCACTCGGGGCGGGCTTTGGTGTACAGCCACTGCAGTGGTGCGCTTGTCGCGGCTCGCAATTGTGGCGTCGGTCCTGTGCGCGAACGGTCCGCGCGCGGCCTACGCGCAAGCGTCGCCCGCGGCGCCGTCGGTGCGAATTTCGCTGACGCGGCTCGAAGGCGCAGAGTCGTGCGCGGACGAAGCCTCGCTCGCGCGCGAGCTCGTCGCGCGATTGGGCAGAGACTATCGGGACGCGAACGCGGCGCGCTCGGTCGAGATCACCGTGAGTCGCGAGGCCGCGCGGTGGAGGGCTGTGATTGTCGTTCGCGAAGCGCCCGAGGCCCCCGAGGCGCGACGCGAGCTCGTGACGCAGGGCGCTTCGTGCGCGGAGCTCGACGCGTCCGTAGCGCTCGCGGTCGCGTTGTTCGTGGACCCCGCGGCGGACGTGCGCGCGGCGCGAGCGACGCAGCGAAGCGATGGCGCTACGACAACGACGACAACGACAACGACATCAGCGCCTCCGCCGGAGGACGCTTGGAATCGCGGAGAGGCGTTCGTGGTCGAGGGCGGGGTCGCGGTGGGGAGCGTTCCTGCGAGCGCCGTCGTTGGCGTGGCGTTCGAGGGCGCGCGATGGCGGTTCTTGCGGCCCTATGTCGCCGCGTCGCGAACGATCGAGGCGCGGATGTTCGACCCTGCGAGCGGCCTCGCGTCCTTCGGGTTCTCTCGAACGCGCTTCGCGGCGGGCGTGTGCTTCGGCGTCGCCAATGGGCGATTCAGCGTCGATGGATGTCCCGCGGTGTGGGCTGGGATGATCACGAGCGTCCTCTACGACACGCGAACGTTCGAGCCCGTGCGACCGGGGGACTACCCGTGGCTCGCGCTCGCGGTGTCTGCGCGGGGATCGGTGCGCATCTGGGGCCCTGTGGCGTTCGAGCTCGGGGCGGCGCCGAGCGTGGCGCTCTTGCGACAGCGCTTCTCGATCGAGGGGCTCTCGCCGGTGCTCTTCGAGCAGTCGGTCGTCGGGCTCGACGCGTGGGCCGCGATCCGCGCGAGATTTTGGTGAAGGATCACGGAGGCGCGGCCATGAACCGCTCGAATGAAGCGTGGATGACGTCGCGAGCGCTCGACACAGAGGCGAAGGTGGAGCGCGGGCGCGCGGGCGCGCCGTCGCTGCGGGCGGAGTAGCGCCCGTGAGCCAGGGGCCCACCGTCGAGTCGCTGCTCCGCGATCACGGTCCGTTTGTGTGGCGAACGCTCGCGCGCCTCGGCGTGCGCGGCCCCGACGTCGAAGACATGTTCCAGGAGGTGTTCGTCGTGGTTCATCGACGGCTCGACAGCTTCGACCGAAGCGCCCGAGAGACGACGTGGCTCTTCGGGATCTGCCTTCGCGTCGCGAGCGACTATCGACGACGTCGGCGGCGCAAGCCCGAGCAGTCGCTCGGCGACGATCAACCGCGTTCGGCGGGGATTTCTCCAGAGGATCACGCGATCTCGTCGCAGCTTCGCGCGCGGGTCGACGCGGCGCTCGACGCGATGGACGACGACAGGCGCGCGGTGTTCGTCTTGTTCGAGCTCGAAGGGATGGACTGCGCTTCGATCGCGGAGCTCGTAGGCGCCAAGGTGGGGACGGTCTACTCTCGGCTCCGCGCGGCGCGCGCCGAGTTTCGCAAGGCGATCGAAGACCCCAAGGAGGTGCGACGATGACCGATCGTGATCCCGTGCGCCTCGTCGACGATCCTTCGACGCCCGACGCTGTGCGCGACGCGCTCTCTGCCGTGGACGCTCCGCCCGCGTACGACGCTGCCGCGGCTGCGCGCGCGGTCGAGCTCGCCGCCGTCAAAGCCGCAGGAACGGCCGCGGCCGTCGCGCCCTGGACCAAGGTCGCCCTCGTGCTCGTGGTGGGAGCGACCGCGGTGACCGCGACGTACACCGCCACGCGATCGGCGCGACAGCGACCGTCGGTCACGTCGGTCGATCAGGGCAGGCGCGTCGAGCCGAGGCCTTCGATCGAGCCGCAGGGCGAGCGAAGCGCTCCCGTTGTGTTTGCGACGAGCGACGCGAGCGCGCTTTCGAGCGACGCGAGCGCGGTACGGATCGCCGCGGCGAGTCGACCGACGCGCGTCGGGCCGAGCGGCTCGGCGGCCGAAGAGCGAGACCTGCTCGCGGAGGCGCAGCGGGCGCTCGAGCGCGAGTCGGACGCGCGCCGCGCGGTGGCGTTGGTGGCGCAGCATCGACGGAGGTTCTCGCGGAGCGCGCTCGAAGAAGAGCGGTCGTATTTGGAGTTTCGCGCGCGCGTGAGGCTCGGTGACGCGGCGGAGGCTCGGCGGGTCGGAAGCGCGTTCGTCGCGCGTTTCGGCGGTGGAATCTACGGCGGTCCCGCGCGGCGGCTGCTCGAGACGCTGCGATGAGCGTCGGGCGACGGCTGTCCGTGTTGATTCTGTGTGTCGGAGCGTCGGCGTGCGTTCAAGACGCCATCGTGGCGCGCGGACGGGACGCGCAGACGGACGCGAGCGACGGGTCCCTTCGCGAGCGCTCGGCCATCAAGATCGAGGGAGAGGTGCTCGCGAGCCTGGGGACCGACGGAGTCTCTGGCGACACGCAAGTGCGCTTCGCGATGCGGCTGTCGCGATCGGGCTCGAGCGCCACTGCCCAGGTGTTCGTCGAGTCGACGGCGGGCAACGTCGAGCTCGCCGAGCGCGACGGTCAGTACGTGGGCTCGCAGTCGGAGTACGTGGGGCGGTACGTGCTGCGCGTGGTGGCGGACGGCGTCGAGGTGCGCTCAGCGTTCGCGGGCCCGGCGGCGCACTTGATTTCGCAGCCCGCGGCGCGGGCGATCGTGTTGCCAAACACGGCGCTCGCGGTGGTGTGGGCGCCTTCGGGCGCGAGCGAAGCGACGGTGGAAACCGAGGACTTCGCGGAGACGCCGGTGCGCGACACGGGGGCGTTCAGCGTTCCTGAGGCGGCGATCGTTGGAGAGATGGGGCGCGAGAGCGAGGATCGCGTTCGAGTACGCCGCACGGATACGGTTCCGCTCGTTGAGTTTGCCGAAGAGTCGCGCGTGCGCGTCTCGGTCGTGCGAGAAAATCGCTTCACCGTAAGCGCGCTGTGAAGGATCGCGGAGCGCTGGCCATCCAGTGCAGTATTCGGCGGTAGAGCCATCGCGCTGCCCCGTTGGAGGTATCGAATGAACTCGAGGCACTTGGTTCGCGTAGCGTTGGGTACGGGCTTGCTTCTCGTGTCGTTGATCGCCGCGGGCTGCGGCGGCGTGGGCCCTGGCGGTCGCGAGGTCGGCGGCGCGTGCCAGACCGACCGCGATTGTGCGCGCACGTGCTTCGCGGGCGACAGCCACTATCCCGGTGGAATCTGCAGCGCGCGGTGCACGAGCGACGCGCAGTGCCCTGGCGGCACGGCGTGCGTGGACGATTTGGGCGGGATCTGCGCGGTGCTCTGCGCGGGCGCCAACTCGTGCTCGGGCTTCGGGCGCGGCTTCCAGTGCGACAGCGAGAACCGCCGTGGAGCGCCCGGCGAAGTGACGGTGTGCCGCGTGCCGTGAGCGCGCGTCACTCGTACTCGAAGCGAATCCCCGCTTTTTCGAGCCGCGGAACGAGCGCCATCCCCATCGCGCTCGCGGGCGTGAGCACGCCTCCCTGCTTCGGCAGATCGTCTTGCAGGAGGCACAGGGCGCTCTCGGAGATCATGCGCGCGGTGGCTCCGTAGCCGGGGTCGCGCTTGCCGCGGATCGTGAGCTTCGCGGTGATCCCGTCGCCGTGGCCGACGAAGCGCGACGTGAAGAATCCCTGCTCGATGGTGGCGCGCGAGGGGCCCTCGCCGGGCTTTGGGAGCACGCGCTTGGCGAGCAGCGATCGGGCGCGGGTGTTCTGCAAGAGGACCATGAAGCTGCCGAGGCCCGCGGTGAGGGCGCTCGCGCGCGCGAGGCCCGTGGTGCCGCGGCCGGTGCTCGAGAGCTCGGTGTAGCGAAATTGCTTTCCGTAGCGAAAATCCAGGAGCGCGTTGCTGCGGCGGACGACGCGCGAGTTGACCGCGGCCATGACGAACGGGCCGGTCCACATGCCGAGGCCGTCGTCGTAGCGCACGCCCATGGGGTCGGGGCCGTCGGGACCTTCGGGCAAAGGCTCGGGGTTGAGCGCGTAGGGATTCGCGAGGAGCTTGCGGAGGGAACGATCGCGGCTCGAGATCTCCATGAGCGCGAGCATGCTGGCGATGGTTCCGCCGGAGATGCCTCCGCGCGATTCGCCGGCGTAGTGCGTGATGCGCTCGAGCTTCTTTCCGTGCGTGCGCTCGACGTGATCGAAGAGCGCGAGCGTCCCGAGGTCGGACGGGATCGAGTCGTAGCCGCAGGTGTGAACGATGCGAGCGCCCGTGCGTCGCGCGGTCTCGTGGTGCGCGTCGATCATCGCGCGCATCCAGTGCACTTCGCCGGTCAAATCGCAGTAGTCCGTGCCCTGCGCCGCGCAGGCAGCGACGAGCGCGCTCCCGTACTTCGCGTACGGACCTACGGTCGTGAGCACGAGCCGTGTTTGCTCGGCGAGCAGTCGCATCGAGCCCTCGTCCATCGCGTCGCCCACGAGGATGGGGACATCGGTGTTGATCGAGGATTGAACGGCTTGGAGCTTCGCGCGGTCACGGCCGGCCATCGCCCAGCGGAGCGAGAGCCCCTCGCGGCAGCGCTCGGCGAGGTATTCAGCGACGAGGCGGCCTGTGAAGCCTGTGGCGCCGAACAGGACGAGGTCGAAGGCGCGTTGGTGAGTTGCTTCCGTCATGCGTGCGAACCGTGGCGCGCGATGGTGCCACAGTCACGCAGAGAGACGTCAGCGATGGGGACGAACTTGCGAGCGGCGCGTGCGCGGTTGGTCGGCGCGCGGGGGCGGGGGCATGATGCCGATCCCGCCCGCAGCGACAGGCTGGATCGAGGGAACGCCCGGGGGCAGCTGCGTTCCTTCGTGCGGAACGACGGGGGTGTTGGTGACCGTGGTCGTGGTGGTGCCGAGCACTTGGGTGGTCGCCGCGACGTGCGGCGCGCCCTGCGTACGATGGGTCGAGAGCGCGGCGCCTGCGGTGGCCGCTGCGGTGGCGGCGAGGACTCCGGCCACGACGCCGCGGCGACGGGCGCGCTTCTTCTTCTCGACGCCGACGGGGCAGTCTTGCGTGAGGATCGTTCCATCGAAGCGGCGGAAGATGCGGAGGCAGGCGTCGGTGCCCTTGGCTTGCAAGAGCGACTCGGCTTCGGCCGTGGTCATCTGGCTCACGTCGTAGACGGTCTTGTTGCACGAGGCGCACATGCGCTCGCGCTCGTCGCCGGTCATCGACTCCCACGGAACGTTGCACGGCGACGCGATGTACACCCGCTGCAACAGCGGCAACGCGCGCTTCTTGGGGGCGGCCTTCGTCGCGTTGAGCCTCGCGTACGTCGCTTCGAGCTCTTTGACCGTCTCTTCGACGGAGCCCTCGAGCCCCTTGCTCGCGGCGAGCTGGGCTCGCAGCGAGGCGAGCTTGGCCTCGAGTTCGGCTTTGTGTCCTTCGAGCGCTTCTCGGTCGTCGCGGTATGCCATCGCTGTTGGTGCTGCGATGAACACACGCTCGCGACGAGCCCTTGGGTGCGCGCGCTAAAACGTCCCTGCGACGGTGATTCCCGAGGGAGAAGGGGCGATCGCGAGGGTGTGGACGGCGCCCAACGGGGGAATTCCCGAAGGCCATCGCGACAGCGGGCCCCCCGTCGCGTCGGGCCACCGCTGTGCGTAGCGCTGCCACGCGTCGATCGCGGCGGTCGGCGTGGTTCGAATGGTGACCTGTCCGACGATGATCCCGCCGGCGACGTTGAGGATCGCCGCGATGGACAAGCGATAGCCGTACTCGAGGAGAAACCCCATCGCGATCGGGACGACGGTCCGCAGCGCGACGGACAGCACCGAGCTGTTGAAGTCCTGGTTCTGGGCGACCTTGCGAAAGAGCTCTTCGCCCGCGCGCAGCTGTTGGAAGTGGGACAAGTCTCGGCGCGCGAGGACCGCGCGAAACTCCGCGGGCGCGTACTGCCCTCGCGGGGGAACGATCAGCGTGTTGAGCATTCCCGCGGTCGAGCCGGTCGCGGCGATCCACCCGGCCGCGGTGTCGGGCGTGCCGAGCGCGTGGCCGATGAGCGCGCGCGTGAGGTTGCCGACCGCGAGCGTGGCGTACGTCGCGGTCCAACCCCATCGCCATCGCGCCGAGGGAGCTTCGTCGCGCTCGAGCGCCGCGCGAATCGCCGTGATCCGCGCGGTGATCTCGGGCTCGTCGGGCGTGTGCTGCGCGAACGCGCTCGCGCTGCGGAGCGAGAGGGCCGCGAAGAGCGCGACGCGCGTCGTTGTGTGCGAGTGAGACAACGGGACGACGGAGGGTACGCGACGGCGGTGATGGCGTCAGCGGCCTCACCCGCGGCTGCCGCGCGCCCCTCTCCCGCGCGGGAGCGCGGGAGAGGGGCTACTGGGACCGAAACGTTGTGGCTGAACACCGACAGGTGTCCGCAAGGCCCACAAAATCAAAGCCCCTCTCCTGCGCTCCAGCGCGGGAGAGGGGCGCGCGGCAGCGGGGGTGAGGCCGCAGCAAACCACAGCGCGAGACGCGGGCTTGGATCGATGTGCCTTCCACGTGGGTTGGGCCGCGACGCTCGATCTGTCGGCGCCGATGAGCGGTGGCGGTGGTGCGTCGGAGGGCTCGTCGCCATTCCTGGCGGCCGCGATGGCGTCGCCAGTCGACTGGCGATGGTGTTTTTGCTGGCGCAGAGAGAGGTTTGCGGGGTGACTTGAAAACTTGGGCGTCGGAAGGTGGGCGACGGAGGGCGTCGAGCGCGTCGTCGGCGAAGGGTGGCGATCGTGTGGGTCAGCCGGGGAGCTTCGCGGCGAGCGACTCGAGCGCGGCGCGGCAGGCGCCCTCTTGTTCGGCGATGCGGAGCGCGAGCTTGGCGCGCTCTCCGAGGAGCGCGCGGAGCGCGGTGGTCGCGGCGGTGAGCAGCGCGTCCCGCTCTCGGCGGAGCTCTTCGACCTCGGCGCGCGCGGTGTCTCGTTCGATCGCGTGGCGCGCCTGCGCTTCGCGGGCGTGCGCGGCGTCGCGCTCGAGCGTCTCGATCCTGGCCTCGCGTTGGGCGACCACGACTTCGAGCCGCTCGAACTCGCCGCCGATCGCGCGCTGCACGCCTTCGGCGTCCGCGCGTGCGTGCGCGAGGGCGTTCTCGGTTGGTGCGAGGCTGGACCACCAGTGATCGTTCGAGTTCTTTCCTGTGCTCCGACTCACTTCACCCTCCTTGTTGTCCATCGTTGCCCGTGAGGGCGACGCAGCACGTGCTCAACAACAAACCGAGATTGCTCTCTGGATCCGCGACGAGCACCAACGTCGTTCCGTCGTAGAGCGCGTTGATCACGACGGTGGCGTCCTCGCACACGAGCACTGCTTGGCGAAGCGCCCCGAACCGTTGTCGCTGCGCGAACGTCGCGATCGCGGCCTGCGTCGCGTCCGCGCCGAGCGCGAGCATGGGATCGACCGCGTCGACCCGCGAGCGAATCACCCGCGCGACACCAGAGCCGTCGGTGATCGCGACGACCTTCGCGAAGGGTGAAGAGAACAATCGTTCGGCGAGGCTGTGCACCAGCGTTCTCCCTCGAAGCGGTCATGGGGGCGAACGTGATGTCCTCCCGCGCCGCAGTGACTCGATCGCTCGTGAATTCGAGAGGCGTCGCGAACGCTGTCTTCGCCTCCAACGAAAACCGATTACGAGTGAAACACGACGAACCGCGAAATTCCCAAGGTCACTTGCGGCCCGTGAGCGGATTGCATGGCGACGCGCGCGTACGCGACAGCAGGGATGCACCGTTGTGGCGGGCTGTAGTTGTTGTGTCGAGCCGAGCGCTCGCGCTCGCGCGCCGCTTGTAGCCTCGGCGAACGCGTTGGAGCTTCAGAGGGCGTTGGAGTGGGATTTCGGCCTTTTGCTGCAGATCTGCGTCGACCATCGGCGTCAGCAATTCTTGCGGTGATTGCAAACGCGCTGCTATTGCAGCGAATCGCTTCCTTGCTGGTCTCGCAGCTCCTTGCAAAAGTCTCGAACTTCCACTCCAACGCCCTCTCACTCGCTACACACGCGGCGAGATCGCGTTCTCGCTAAAGATCTCTTCGTACAGATCGGGGCTCGATGAGGGCTCGTCTCCGGCGTGTGCGTCGTGAAGATCGCCGCGCGGCGGTGCGCGAATGCGGTACCTTGGCCGAGGAGGCGATCGATGCGAGGACGACGTTGGTATCTGGCTCCGGGGCTGACCGCTGCGTTGGTCGTCTTGCCTGCGGGCTGCAGCGAGAACGAAGGGCGCCTCGGCGAGAGCGACTCGGGCCGCGCGGACACCGGCAGCGGTGGTGGTGGGATGGACAGCGGGATCGACAGCGGCTCGCTCGACGACAGCGGAGCGACGGACATCGCGCCGATCGACACGGGCGTCGCGAGCGGAAGCGACGCGGACGTCGACGTCACCAACATGTACGCGCCCGAGACCGGCGCGGGCTGCGAAGCGGGCGCGCCTGCGATGTGCACGCCGCGCGCGACGGGCTGTGCCGCGACCGAAGTGTGCAACGACGGCCTCGACAACAACTGCAATCGCTCGGTGGACGAAGGGTGCCCGTGTCTTCCGGGCACGGTGCAGACGTGCTTCGCGGGCCCGCCCGGACTGCGAAGTACCGGCGCGTGCGCAGACGGAACGCAGCGCTGCGGCGGCTCTGGCGAGTTCGGAACGTGGGGGCCGTGCACGGGGGGAATCTCTCCGTCTGCCGAGACGTGCGACATGCTCGACAACAACTGCGATGGCTGTCGCGACGAAGGGCTGTGTTGCGGCGGTGATCTGACGTGCCCGGGGCCGGGGGATCCGCGGATTCCGACGGCGCGTCCGTTCGAGACCGTGCGCGTCGATGGAACGACGATCTTCCGCGGCGCGGCGCGCGCGTGGCGTTGGGAGATCCGCGGCGGTCCGTGCGAGAGCGTGCTTCCGACGCCGACGTTTACGACCGGCTCGCTCACGGCCTCGATGCTGACGTTTACGCCGGCGCTCTCGGGGGACTACACGGTGACGTTGCGCGTGACGCAGATGGACGGGACCGAGCTCGTGTGCACGTTCATCGTTCACATCGCGGGCGAGGGGCTTCGCGTCGAGCTGTGCTGGCGTCCTTCGATGGGCACCGCGTCGCTCTCGGACCTCGACCTGTATCTGCACGAGCCGGACACGATGACGCCTTGGTTTTCGCGCATCGGACCGGTGACGACGAGCGGCGTGACCTTGGGCAACTCGTGCAACTGGGCCAATTGTGCGCCGGGGCTTCGCGGGCTTCCGCGGGTGAACTGGATGTACGCGGCGAGCCCGCTCGATCGCTGCGTCAACGGTCCGGGCGGGCCGACGTGGCGCACCGTCGGCAATTGTCCGAACCCGCGCATCGACGTGGACGGACACGGGTTCGCGACCGAGCCTCGCCACGGCTACATCGAGAACATCAACGCGGACAACCCGCGCAACGGACAGCGCTTCAGGATCTTGGTGCACGACTGCTCGGGCCCTGCGACGACGCCGCTCGTCAACGTGTACTGCGGCGGGTTCTTGCGCGCGACGCTCGGCGCGGCGCCCGAGACCGTGACGATGCCCGGTGGAGGGTCGTGTTCGTCCAACGACACGCTGTGGCGCGTCGCGGACGTCGCGGTCAACGTCAACGCGATGGGCGTGACGACGGGCTGCACGGTGACGCCGCTCCGCGCGATGGGCGGAGGCGCGCTGCTCTCGCGCGGAAATATCGCGTTTTGAGGGCTTCGACGGCGGCGGTTCAACTCGCGTCGCGGCGATTGAAATAGTCGCTGAGCGCGTCGATGAACCCGCGCGTGCGTCGAGGCACGAAGCGCCCAGGGGGATAGAAGAAGTGCATCTCGAGGTACGCCCCGCGGATCCAGCGATCGAGCACGGTGGTGACGCGGCCCTCTTCGAGCTCGCGGTCGAAGAAGTACGGAACGGACCACGCGACGCCCTGGTGTCGCATGAGCGCCGCGTAGATCATCGCGTTGGAGTTGCTCGTGAGGTTTCCGCGCGTGTTGATCGAGAGCGCTGATCCGCTGTCGGGGTCGACGAAGTACCAGCGTCGTCGCGGGTAGCTCAGGCAGTTGTGCTTCTCGAGGTCGCGCGGGTGTTCGATCGCGCCGCGGCGCGCGAGGTACGCGGGGGTCGTGAAGATCGCTCCGTGAAATTCGAGGAGCTTTCGGTGGATGCACGCGGTGTCCGGAAAGCGCTCGTGCGGCGCGCGCCCCGCGACGAGCAGGTCGAACTCGGCGTTGAGGTGCTCGAGCGGCTCGCCCACGATGGACACGTCGAGCTGCACGTCGGGGTAGCGCTCGAGGTAGTTGGGGATGACCTCGTGGTGAAAGCCCGAGCTCGCGAAGAAGCTCGGCATGATCACTCGCAGTCGTCCGTGCGCTGCGGTGACCGCGCTCTTGGCGCGATCCTCGGCCTCGCTCACGATCGCGGGAACGTCTCGAACCGTCTCGTACAAGAGCCTTCCGGCGTCGGTGAGCGTCACGCGCCGCGTGGTTCGTGACAGGAGCTGCGCTTGCAGTCGGTGCTCGAGCGATTGAATGCGCTTGGTGACCTGCGAGGGGGCGAGGCCGAGCGCGCGCGCGGCGTGGGCGAAGCTGCCTCGCTCGACGACGGCGATGAACGCGACGTGCTCCTCGAGTTGTCCTTTCATGACGAAGGACTATACGGGCCCGGACAGATTATTTCGATTGTGGAAACAATGTGTTTCGCCGGTGTTTCTTGCGGCGAATTCGCCCGAAACGTACTTGCTCGTGCATGCGAATCAGCGCGGTTGTCGTTGCTCTTGTTGCCGGGTGCGCGCCGATGGGACCGAGCTCGATGCCGGCGGATGGCAGCGCGACGGACGGAGCTGCGGACGCGTCGGGCGACGGCGGGCAGGGCAGCACGTTCGCTGCGCGAAAGCTCCGCCAGCTGTTGATCGGGCGCTTCGACTCGGCGACGCAAGCCGCGCGCGATCCTCGGTACCTCGACGTGACGCTGGCCGTGTGTCCCGTGGTCGTGACGTCGCTCGGCCCGGCGCTGTACGTCGAGCAGGCGCTGCGCGGGCGCGCTCCGTATCGACAGCGCGTGTACGTGCTCGCGCCGGGGCAGGATCCGTCGGTCGAAGCCGCGAGCATGGTGTACGAGCTCGGCGACGCGAACTCGGCGATCGGGCTCTGCGATCGCGCGGAGGTTCAGACGTTTGCGGTCGAAGACCTCGTCGAGCGCGAGGGCTGCACGGTGAATCTTCGCTGGATGGGCGACTCGTTTCGCGGCGCGACGAGCGGACGGACGTGCCTCTCGACGCTGATGGGGGCGACGTACGCGACGACCGAGATCACGCTCGGCGAGGCGACGCTCGACAGTTGGGATCGCGGGTACGACGCGGGCGGGCGACAGGTGTGGGGCGCGACCGCGGGGGCGTATCGGTTCGAGCGGAGATCTCCGCTTGTTTCGTTGGAGTGACGGCTTCGATCGAGAGGGCTTCGATGGCGAGTGCAGACGGGTTGCTGTTGGCGCGTTGGGCAGGTTGGACGTTGGCGATCGCGCTCGGGGCGTGTTCGCCGAGCATGCCGAGCGCGGACGTCGCGAGCGATCGTGGGGCGACCGATACGGGCGCGGCGGACGTTCGCGCGATGGACAGCACGAGCGCAGAGGACGCGAGCGAAGACAGCGCGCGCGAGACCGACGCGACGGCGGATGTCGCGACGATGGATGTTTCGTCGAGCGACGTCGGCGACGCGGGCTCGAGCGCGGACGCGACGACTGCAGACGCGATGCGCGCGGACACGAGCGTCGGGGACGGCGGCGTGGCGCTCGGGTCGCTCACGACCGAGATCGCGAGCGCTGTGTGCGGAGCGCTCTTTCGTTGCTGTCCCACTTCGCAAGATTTGGCCACGTATTTCGCGCCGTACGTGGCGTCGACGCGGCTCGAGTCGGTGCGCTCGAGGCTTCCGCCGAACGTCGCGATGGCGAGCTTCGACGAGGCCGCGTGTCGCGCGGTGCTGCGCGACGCGTTTGCGATCGCGCCGTGGGCGGACTGGGTGAGCGCGGCGACGGCGGGGCGCGTGACGTACGACGGCGCTGCGGCGGAGCGCTGCGCGAGCGCCCTGCGCGCGACGAGCTGTGGAAAGCCCGCGTGGGACGCGCTGCTCGACCCGCGGTGCTTCGGGTTTTCTCCGGGGACGGGCGATGTGCAGCGGAGCTTCTTCCGCCGGACGCAGACGACGGGCGCGTGCTCGTTTTTGCGGGACGGGACGGGCGGAGTGTTCTTCGGCACGTGCGATCCGACGCAGTCGTTTTGCTGCTACGAGAGCGGCGGGCGGTGCACGATCGTTCCGGGGGCGATGTTGCCGGGCGCGATGGGGATGTGCCGCCCAGCGGCTGCGGTGGGCGAGAGCTGCACGATCGCGCCCGCGCTTCGCGTGTGCCGCACGGGGCTCGAGTGCGACGGGTCGAGTCGCTGCGTGGCTCCTCGGACGGGCATGCTCGCGAGCGGCGCGATGTGTTGGAACGCGTCCGACGGCCTGCTCGGCGATTGTCCCGCGAGCGAGTTCTGCAATCTCTTCGGCTCGGGCCGCTGCGAAGCGCGTCGCGCGCAAGGCGTCGCGTGCTCGGGCGGCGACCAGTGCCTCAGCGACTTTTGTCAGTGCCCGTCGACGGGCTGCACGATGAGCGCCGAAGGCGGCGTGATCGAAGTGGGTCGCTGCGCAGCGTGGGGGCTGTGCAACGGGCGTTGAGCGTCGAGAGCGCGCTCTGCTGTCCCGACGCAGCGTGATTCGCGCCCCTCACTCCACGCGGTGATAGCGCTCGTCTTCGAGAGCGGTCGTTGCGTCCACCTGTCCCACAAGGGGCATCGGTAGCCTCACAGGCTGGCCGCTAGACGGAGGCCTAGACGGTGTACTTCTCGCTCGGTTCAAAGAGCGACATTCCGCGAAGTACACCGTCTAGGCCTCCGTCTAGCGAAGCCAGCCAAGAACAGGCTACCCTGCGCAGAACGTCGCAGTTCGAAGTCCCGCCCGACGCGACATCGGGCGCGTGCTCGAGGCACGAAGGCTGAACGCAACGATCGCTCTCGAAGAAGAGCGCGTTGGGGAATCAACCACACACGCGGCTCGACCACAAGCGCGATCACAGCGTGTCGTGACATATTCTGTCAGCGAGTCTGCCTCGTTCAAAAGGGCTTGGGCTCGTGCTGGTAGACCCAGCGAACGGCGGCTCGCCGAACGCCGTGCAGCGTCTCGAGCGGGGCGAGCAGCGCGCTCGCGGCTCTGTCGACCCACGCCATCGCGTGTTTGGCCGTTGGCTGCGCTCCGCTGGCGACGATCACGCGACGATCGTGCTCGTCGATCGAGAGCGTCGCTTCGGGGTCGAGTCCCGTGACAGCGCGCTCGATGAGCGGTCGATCGAAGGGGGACTTGTCGCCGAGGTCGACTTCGAGCGCGAGGTAGCCGTAGGGCTCGTCGGACGACTGGTCGCGGCCGAGCGCGTCGACGGCTCCTGTGATGGAGGGCGTCCATCGAGCGTCGGCGTTTGCGGCGATCGCGGCGACGGATCGGCGACGAACGACGGCCGCACCTATCGCGAAGATCGTCGACAAGAGCGAGGCCCACCGCGCGGTGCGCTGCGCGGCGATCCCCTCGGGGCTTGTGACCTCGGCGTCGATCGAGAACATCAAGAGCAGCGCTGCTGCGAACCCGAGGACCCACATCGCGACCCACAGCGCGAGCGTCCACGGCGCGACCCGATGCGCAAAGCGCGCGGCGTACTCGCGAAAGGTCGCGTCGAGCGCGCGCTGTTCGATCTCGCTCCTCGCGTCGTTCGTGGCCTGCTTGTGCGCGGCGAGCTTGTCCCGCTGCGCGTCGGCTCGATCCGCCAACGCTTCGAGGTCGCGTCGCGCCTTCTCGGCCTCGTGGCTGTCTGCCGACCCGGGGGCGCGATAGTCGCTCATGGAGCGAAACGGTAGCGCGCGCGTGTCCGGAGCGTCGAGCCGCCGGCTCCGCTGGTCAGTACCACTCGACGCCGATCGTGAAGCTCGCGGCGAAGAGCCCTCCGCCGTGCTGCAAGAAGAACATCGGGTGCAGGTCGAGGCCGACGTTGAACGCGTTGCGCCTCGGGCCGCGAGCGATGAGCCCTCCGAGGTTGATCGACGCGCGGCCGTGCGCGCCGAGGCCCCAGCCCTCACCAGAGCCGCACGCGGGGGAGGAGTTGCAGCCGAAGAAGCCCATGTAATCAAAGGACGGTCCGACGGCGAACTCGAGCAGGTGGCCGATCGTGAGGCTGAGCAAGAGCGAGTTGAAGCTCTGCGCCGTCACGATGCCCGTGAGCTCGCCGGTGTCCTTGGCGATCGCGATGGCGCCGAGGGCGTTCATCGACTGCACGTAGACGCCGAACGCGTGAAAGAACTGAACGCCGAACCGCGCGTGAAACGACCCGAGCCCTCCCAAGACGCTGATGTTGCTGAGCCCCCACGGGACGAAGGGGCCGCCGCCGAGGGACAAGCCGCCGCGAAATCGAACGCCGTCTCGCTCGGGCTGCACCACGACGGTGCCGGCTGCGTTGCTCTGCGCGGTTGCGACGGCAGGAACGGCGGCGATCACGGAGGCCGCGGCGAGCGATAGCGCGAGTCGTTTCATTGCGTTCGACGGGTCAGTGGCAGTTCGCGAAGCGGAGGGATCCTGCGACGGTCATGGTGCCTGCGCACTGCGGGCTGACCACGCCCTCGACGTTGTACACGTTGTTGATCCTGGTGTTGGTCTGGCGAACGCTCATCCCGCCGCACACGCCCACGACGGTGGCGGGGGCGCCTTCGCTCGCCATGTAGATCACCTGCGGGACGTTCATGGGTGTCTGAACGAAGCGGAGCGAGGCTCCCTCGGCGTTGGTGAGCTCGACGCCCACGAAGCCGTAGACTTGTCCCGAGCGGCACGAGGTGGGTTGAAATGGTGTGCCGTTGACCATGAGCGAGCCTTCGAGCTTCGCTTTGCACCCGCTCGCGGCGACGGCGAAGAGCGCTGAGAAGAGGACGACCTTCAACGAGCGGCGGGCGTTGTTCATGCGGCGAGAGTAGCACGAGGGGGCCGCGGCTCTGACGGTCGAGGCTCACCCCGGATTGTCCGTCGCGCGCTCGGGGAGGATCGTCCCTTCGATTTCGAGCGCGATGACTTTGTCGGCTTTCTTCACGACGCCAGAGAGCGCACGGATGTTCGCGCGCGTGGGCGGGTGGAGCTTCGACGAGAGGGCTGTCGAAAACTGCAGCGTGTCGACGAAGTTCCACACGAGGGAGGCCTTGGAGAGGCTGGAGTTGACGAGCTTGATGAGCCCGCGCTCGATCATGGCGGGGAGGCCCACGAAATCGGCGTCGAGGATTTGTGGGATAAATCGCAGGGATGTGTGGTCGGGCTCGGTGATGGCGAGGTCGAGCGTGACCTCGACGACGCGAAACGCGATGGGGACGTTGATGCCCGCGACGTTCCATCGGAGGCGGGCGGGGGCGCGGAGGGTGAGTCCCCGGGACTCGGTGACGGTGACGCTCTCGGGCGGGTCGATCTCGATCCAACGGTCGACGCCGTCGTCGCGACCGAGGTCGAGCCTCGCCGGGGTCACGCCCACAAAAAACGTTCGGAGATCGTCTTCGGTCACCACGAGCTGTACGCGCATCGATTACCTCGCGGCGCGTACTGTCTCGCTTCGCGACGAAAAAGTCTCTCGATCGATCGCGAGCAAGCCCAGCGCGAACGCGACGTGCGCGAGGGTGTGCACCGTCGCGGGGAGCTCGTTTGCAGGGAGCGCTCTGTGCGAGTTGTTCAAGTGCGCGCCGGCGTGGAGCAGCACCGCGACGAGCAAGCTGTGGTTCGTGCGCTTGTAGGCCCACGTGTAGATCACGCTCCCCGCGAGAAACAGCGGGACCGACGAGAGCATCTGCGTCGCGGACGATCCTTCGATCACGAACATGAACAAGTGCCAGAGCGCCCAGTTCGAGCCCACGATCGCGCTCGCCACGAGGGGGCTGTACCGCGCGAGCAGCCTCGGCTGCGCGTACCCGCGCCACCCGAGCTCTTCTCCGATCGGAAACAGCACGAGCGCGATCCATCGCTCGGGCGCGTTCGGCGGATACGCCCACGGGCCGACGGACTGGCCCGACGCGAGCGCGTAGAGGGCGAGGGGAACCGTCAGCAAAATTCCAGGCAACACGAGCGCAAAGACGTACCAGCCCGCGAGCGATCTCCGCGGCGCGAGGCCGTCGAAGAGCGATCGGACGCCGGGACCTCCTGCGCGCTTCGACGAGAGCACGAGCCCGACGATCATGGGCCCGAGCGCGCCGAGCCCGACGAGCGGCAGGTACTTCTCGTACGGGCCAGGGATCACCGCGAGCTTCGCGAGCAGCGCGGGGGTTTGCAGTGTGAACGAGAGCGCGAGGGTCAGCGCGAAGAACCGCGCCGTGCGAGTGTCGTCTCGAGGGTCGATCATCGACACGATCGTGCGATCGCGACGGGGCGGCGCGCATCGATCGCGGGCGCCAATGTGTTGCGAGCGCGCGCCACGAGAGGGACGGGCTACGGCTTGCGTGCGCGCGCTTGCTCGGGCGTCTGGCCGGTCCAGCGCTTGAATGCGTGGTGAAACGCCGTGGCGTCTGTGTAGCCGAGGACCTCGGCGATCTCGATCGACGATCGGCCGCGGGCGACGCACTCGAGGGCGATCTCGTGGCGGAGGGCGTCGACGAGCTGGGCCCAGGAGGTTCCCTCATCGTGGAGCCGGCGTTGGAGCGTGCGCGGAGAGGTCTTCAGCGCTCGCGCGGTGTGCTCGAGCGTGCAGTGCCCGGTGCCCAACGTCGCGCGCGCGACAGCGCGAACCGAGTCGACGAGCGCGGGAGCGATGGGCAATCGCGCGAGGGCCCGCTCGATCTGGCGCTCGAAAATCCGGCAAAACGCGGCGTTTGCGTGCGGCATCGGCGACGCCATCACCTCGGGCGACAGCTCGAGCGAGGTCTCTTCGGCGCTCCACGCGATGGGGCAACGGAAGAACGCCTCGTGCTCGGACACGTCGTCGAGCGCGCTGTGCGCAAATCGTACGCGCTCGGGGGCGAGCGACGGCGACACGACCGCGCGCAGACCCACGACGACCTCGGCCATCGCGCACTCGTCTGCGTGTCGTCGGGACTCGGGGCTCGAGACGGGAGAGGTCCAGGTGTAACGCGCGCCGCCGTTGTCGAGGATCGCGATGCGCGCGCGGTTGCCGTCGCCCCACAAGCGCTGGAAGCGTTCGAGGCGTTCGATCGCTTCGGCGACGGTGGCGCTCGCCATGATCGCGAGGACGCCGGCGTCGTCGAAGGTCTCCGAGCTCTCGTTCGTGAATTGACCGAGGTGCAAGCCGAAGCGCGGGTCATCGAGGAGCTTCTGCGCGCGGACCCCGAGCGCCTCGGCGAGCTCGTATGGAACGCGCGCGCCCGGCGTTCGCAGGGTGTTCGGCGACACGCCCACGGAGCGGCACAGGGCTTCGGCGTCGCCCCCCTTCGCGCCCACATAATCAACGACCCGAGAGAGGACCGCGGCAGAGATCGCTCCGACAGAGCCTTCGCTCATCGCGACGACAGTACGCGCGACGGTCGCGATCGAAAAGTCTCCTCCCGAACCTGCCGCATTCACGACAGGGCGCGGACAGGATCGGAGTCAGAAGGTCCCTCGAACGCCGAGGACCGCGGTGCTCGCGGACGTCCCCGCGCGGTCGTTGGCGGGCGACACTTGGATCCAGGGCGCGACCGTCGGTTGTGTTTGGCCTCGGCGATTGGGGCTCGGCGCCGCGCGATGATCGACGCTCCGCGCGCCCGTGGGGTTGGCGAGGTGAATCAAGCCCGCGACGCCCGCGACGACGAGGCCGCTGCCGACGGTGATGCCTCCGCCCACGAGACTTCGATCGAACTCGGGCGTCCCTCGCGGGTGCGCGGCGAGCAGTCCGGCGGTGACCAAGAGCGCGACGTCGATCACGGAGGCGGCGCCGATCGCCAGCGTTTCTCCTGCGATCACAGCGGGTCGCGACGAGGCGTGCAGGTCCACGTCGGTCCCGTGGTCTCCGACGTCCACGGCGGTCTCTGCGGGCGCGATGCCTTCGCCTTCGCTCGCCACGAGCACCCTCGAAGCGGGAACCCACACCGAGCACGGCGTGTGGCATCGCACGCGATGAACGTCGCCTCCCTCGCGGTGATCTCCGGGCATCAAGCGCGACGTCGCCCATGTCACGGTCACTTGTTGTCGTCTCGACGAGCGGACGCGCAGACGAACGCGGCCGAGGACGGGCACCGCAGAGAGCGCGCTCGTGTCGTTGTCGAAGAACGACGGCCCGAGCATCGAAACGATTCGCGCCCAACGGATGGTCACGGGGCCGCGGTTCGTTCGGAGCACGAGGTTCGTCTGCGAGGGATGCACTTCGACGACGCGTCCGACGTGCGTCTCGTGGCCGTCGACCTCGACGATCTCGAGGTCTCGTGTGGGGCTGTGCGACGACTGCTGTTCGGGTGGAGGAGGCGCGGCGTTTTGCGCGAGCGCGACGCGGGTCGAGAACGTGAGCGCGAGGGCGAGCGCTGCGAGCGAAGCGAAGTGTTTCATGGGCGACCCGACTGGGCCTTTCTGCGAGCGCTGTCGGCGCTGCACGGTCGAGTACGCGCGGGACACACCAGAGCTTTCACTGTGAAACTGCGCTGTGCTGCGCGGGCACAGCGTGCGCGACGGTCACGGTCGAGTCTGGATTTCGCGCGCACGATCGAGCGCGCGGATCGCCGAGCGACCGTGCTAGGGTTTGCGGGTCAATGGCGGAACCGAAGCGCCCCGTAACGGATGTGCGCCTCGAGGTGGGCTCCGAGTTTTCGGCGACCGTTCTCATGGCGTCGGGCTTCGTTCTCGCGGACGGAGTCGAGCTGCGAGAGCGCTATCGCATCGAATCCACGCTGGGAAAGGGGGGGATGGGGCAGGTCTTCGCGGTCTCGATCCAGGGCGGCCCCGAGGCGCAGCGCTACGCGCTGAAGGTCGTCGCGCGACCGGAGGACCACAACCGCGACGGGATCATCGACGACGAAGAGCGCGCGGCGGCGCAGACGCAGCTCGACGTGTTCGCGCGGCTGCTGCGCAAAGAAGCGATCAAGCAAGAGGTCGTCCAGCGGCACGGCGTGTCGGTGGCGCGGATGGTGGCGCTCGTTCGGCTCGACGATGGATCGCTGGGCATGCGCATGGAGCTCGCGCACGGCGTCGCGCTCGAAGAGCTCCTCGAGGACGAGTTTGCGAACAAGTCCCGCACGCCCGACGTGCGCTTCGCGGTGACCGTCGCGCGCAAGCTCCTCGGGCAGCTCCGACGATTGCACGAGCTGACGGAGGCGGGGACGCCGCAGGGGTTTATTCACTCGGACATCAAGCCCGCGAACATCTTCGTCGACGCGCGTGATCGCGTCGATCCGCACGTGACGCTGCTCGATTTCGGCGTCGCGATCGCGGGACAATTGATGGCGCAGGACCTCGCGTCGACCGTGGGAAAACGCACGACGTTTCTCTTGGACCAGTCGGGAGGGACGATCGGGTACGCGCCGCCGCATCACTTCACGAGCAAGCCCACGCCGCTGTCCGACGTGTTCGCGACGATCGTGATCTTGTACGAGCTCGTCACCGTCGATTGGCCCTGGGACGCGGCGGGGATGCGCAAAAACGCGGTGAACCTCTTTCGGCTCGAGTCGCTGATGGTTCAGTCTCCGCGGCCCGTTCGCGAGGTCCGCGCGAGCGTATTGCCGAGCGACGCCGCGGTGCTCGACGAGTTTTTTCGCGCTGCCTTCGCGCGGCTCGTGTCGCTCGCGGATCGCGTCGCGGACGCGCTCGGATCCGGGGATCGCGCAGAGGTGGACGCGCTCGTCCCCACGTTGCGATCGTTGGCGGGAGAGTTTCAAACGAAGCTCGATCGCGTCGCCGCGGCGCTCGGAGGCGAAGCGCGCGAAGGCGTTGTGGACACCGCGCCGCTCGCGCCGACCGCGAGGCCGCCGCGCGCGCCCGATCCGTCGGTGTCCGATGGGATCACGGCGAGCTCGTCGGTCGAGACCGTCGTCGGCGTGGTCGCGAAGCCTGATCGAAGCTCGAGCGCGCAGCCGCGCGCGCGAAAGCCCTCGGGTTGGACGGTGCTGTTCGCGCTCGCGCTCGCGGGGGCTGCGGGCGTCGCGATCGGCGCGCAGCGCCCTTGGAGCACTGCGGTCGAGCGCGAGCCTCGAGGCATCGGGACCTTCTACGATCCGAGCGACGCGGCGGACATCGCGACGCCGTCCGCGAGCGACGCGCAGCCTCGGTCGAGCGCTCGCGTCGCGCAGCCCGCGCAGCGCGAAGACGTTCAGTCGGCGATCGATATGGATTTTTCTAGCTCAGAAGACGTGCGGACGGCGGACGTTCGAGCGCTCGCTGACGAAGGCGTTCTCGCGGAGGCGCCCTCGCAGCGCGACGCCTCGGCGATGGACGCGAACCTCTCGCCGCGAGGCGACGGTGGCGGCGATGCAGGTGATGCCGCGATGCGCGACGCATCGGCCCGCGACGCGGGGGTCCCGATCGCGCGCGCAAACAACGTGAACGCGAGGACGCCGAACGTCCGCACGGGGCGCACCACCCAACGCGCGACGCAGCGGGGTACTCAACGCACGACGCAGCGCGGTGGGCGCACGACGAACCGCACGAATCGACGGCCGGGCGGACGGCGGTAGCGATGGCGACGGCGAACGAGCGTGGTCGCACTGACAGCGCGGCGGCCGAGGCTCGCGATTTCAAGAGGGCTTCGAGCGCCGTTGCCGACTTCGCTCGAAGCTCTTTCGGCGTGCCGTGGCGCTGCGTCCGCGAAACGCGGGTCGCGTGCGCGTCGATGCGCCCGTTTGCGATCGCGTTCGACGCGGCTCAGTCTGCGACGAACGCGTCTTCGATCGTCGCGCTGTCCTCGGTGATTCCGGAGTCGGCCACGGACGCGTCCGTCGTGCTGCCTGCGTCATCCATGGGAACGCACCGGAAGATGCACTCGTTCGCGCCCGCGCAGGTGTTGTTTTGCTGCAGGCACCCGACGGCGCTCGAGCCCGAGCTCATCCCCATCATCATGGCGTTCGTGCAGTCGGTCATGCACGAGGCGGGGTTGAGCTGAGAGCACAGGCCGTTGGGGAGCGCGCAGCTCGCGCCGCACAGCGAGGCGAAGTTCTGGCAGACGGTCGCGCAATTGATCTGCGCGGCGGTCGTGATGCACGCAGGTCGCGCGTCGGACGCTGCGTCGGTGGGGGTCGAGCTGTCTGCGGGCATCGCCGCGGGACAGCCCGCGAGCGCTGTGGTGAAGAGCGCGAATGCGAGGGCGCGAAGGCGTGTGTTCATCGCGTGCGATGCTCGCGCGCCACGCGTTCGATGTTGCGCCAATCGAGTTCGGTCAAGCGCCAGTGAGCGCGGCGCGGTAGGCGGCTGGCGTCTGTCCGGTGTGCGTTCGAAACGCGACGATGAAGTGCGCCACCGAGGCGAATCCCGCCGTTCGCGCGACGTCCGCGAGCTTGGCGTCGCTCGTCTCCAGCGCGCGCTTGGCGTGTTCGATGCGGGCTCGCGCGAGCTCGTGTCGAAACGACACTCCGCACTCCGAGAGCCTTCTCTGGAGCGATCGCGTCGACATTCCGAGGGCCGACGCGGCGCCGTCCACCGAGGCGCTCGCGCGCTGCGTCGCGAGGTGCGCGCGCAGTTGATAGAGCAGCGAGCCTCCGCCTCGCGCGTCGAGCGCGTCGCGTTCGAGCGCGTTTGCCCAGGATTCTGGCTCGTCGATCGAGAGCCACGCGAGCGCGGCCTCGAGCGTCTCGAACGTCGCGATCGGATACGGCGGGCGGAGCAGCGCGAAGAACCCCGCCATCGTCGCCGCGAGCACGCCGCTCGGAAGCAAGATCGCCTGTCGTCGCAGCAGCGCTCGAAGCTCGCTGTGCCTCGCGCGCACGAACTCGAGCAGCCTCGAAAACGCCCGCGGATCGACGCCCGTGAGCGCTTGGCCGTTCATCACTCCGTCGATCGGCGCGCGCATGGACGGCATCGCAGCGACGTCGAAGAGCCGCAGCAGTTGCTCGATCTCGTCGACCGTGGGCTCTCCCCAGAACGTCGTGACCGCGAGCGTCGGGGTCGGGCAGTGCACGATGTAGTGCGGTCCCGAGACGCTTTGTCTGCACGGCGCGGCGAGAAACGCGTCGATGCTCGACGCGCGCGAACACGAGTACGGCTTGGACCGGACGCGATCGCTCATGAGCTCCACTGTGGGAGTCTACCCATTCGAGGCTCCGTTGAAACGAGGGCGTCGAGTGGCCCATCGAGCGCGGGTCTGGCACGCTCTCGCTCGGCCATCACATGAGCGACGCAGGGTTGTCGGGAGAAGCGCGGCGATGGGTTCCTTGCGGATCGTGTCATCGACACGTTCGAGTCGGGGACGCGCGCTGCCCGTTCTGCGGTGAGGACCCGCAGCTCGTCGAAGTGCGACCGGTGCGGTCGCGCGCGGGCTCGAGGATCGCGATGGCGGCGACGATCGCAGGAGCGAGCGCCGTGTCGTCCGCGGAGGCCTCGACCGAGCGCGCCGACGGTGACGCGCACCGAGCCCACTCGCGCTGGGGAATCGCGCAAGGCGCAGCGCGGTACGGTCTCGCGCCGTCGCCCGTCGCGCGCCCGCGCGAGCAGCAGGTGCTCGTGCGTCTCGTGGGCGCTCCTGCGACGAACGGGGCGCTCGACCCAGCGATCGCGCGGCGGATCTTCTTGATGAACGGCCCTCGATTTCGAGCGTGCGGCGAGAGGACCGTCGTCGCGTTCGGGGACATCTCTCTCCTCGCCGGCACGAGCGTCACGGCAGAGGTCAACGTCTCGCCGACGGGGGCGATCGCGAGCCGACCTACGATCGTCGTTCAAGGAATGAACCGTAGGATTCAGTCGGCGCGCGCCGAGCTCACGAACTGTCTCGGACGGATGTTCTCGGCGATCCGGTTTCCGACGAACGAAGGCGCTACGCAGTCGTACGCGATCCAGTATCGCTTCGCGTACGTCGTTCAGTAGCGCGTCGCTGCGTCAGTCCGCGCCGCTCGCGTCCAGCGCCGCGTCCGGTTCGCTCGCGTCGCCCGATGCGTCGCTGCCCGATGCGTCGCCGCTGTCGGTGGTCCCTGCGTCGCCCGTGCCCGATCGCGCCGAGGCGATCGTGCACTGGGCGGTCTCGTCCGACGCGAGGGCTCCCCACAAGACAGTGTACTGACCCTGCATCGGGCAGACGAAGCGCGACTGAGAACACAGGTCGTCGTCGTTGCATGCAGAGTCGTCGTTGATGGTGATCGCTGCGCGCGGTCCGCACGGGCGATCGCCGGGGCACACGCGAAGGACGGTGTCGCCCGAGCACGATCCGAGGCGGCACGCTGCAGAGCAGCCGACGCGGACGTTTTCGCCGGGCGAGCAGGGAAACGTTCCCCCGTTGCGAAGTCCGCACTGGCGATTGGCGCCTTCGCGCGGCGCGGGGCACGGCTGCGTCGGGTCCGCGTCGCTGTCGTCCGGCGTGACCATTACCGGGACGGCCACTTCGTTGTTCGAGTAGTCCCGCTCGTTGAGGGCGCGGTCGGTGTTGACCGCGACGCGCAGCGTGTACGCGCCGGGCGCGACGTCGGTGACGTCGACCCACTGGCAGTCGAGGTAGCTGCCGTAGATGTCTTGCCAGCCGCGCTGGATGCCTTGATTTTCGCACACATAATGGACGCCGTCCTCGGGCCCGTCGGGGAAGGGCGTGGAGTCCATCAGGCAAAACGCTTGCTTGTGTCCGCGCGCGGCGACGCTCTCGTCCGCGCGTCGCAGCTCGTACGCCGCGTATCCGTCGAAGTGATAGTGGTCGTGGCAGGCGGAGTATTCGAAGCGCTCGGCGTTGTCCGCGGGGACGCCCATGAACAAATCGGACGTTCCTCGGTTGGGGGTGACGGTGTCGAACAGCAGGACGCGTCGCCAGCCGGGGGCGTTTACGCAGCGCTCCATCAGGGCGCAGTCGTTGGGCGCGAAGTACCGCCACTGCACGTCGGTGCGGCCCATGATGCGGTCGGCGCGCACCGAGAGGTCCGGCGCGGGGCAGTACCCGTCGCTGTCCGCGGGCACGCACGCGAACGTCCCCATTTGCGGCGAGCAGCACTCGTTGGCGGCGCACTCGGTCGTGCACCGGCCCTCGTAGTGACCGTCGCACTCGATGCCGCGCACGGGGTCGCAGCCGGGCCTCGGTCGACGGGGGCTCTGCGCGTCCATGGTCGCGTCGAGCGCCACGGCGTCGCTGGGAGGCGTCACGGGCGGCGAGCACGCGGCGAGCGAGAGGGCGACGAGGGCTGCGAGGGGGCGTGAGTGGTGCATCGAAATCGTGCTGAATGATCGGCGGATTCGAAAACGTGTGCGAGCAAAATCTCAGGGCACAGTGACCGAGCCGCGCGCCTCGCGGATGGCTCCGGTCATCGGGTCTGTCAGCAAGACGCGAACCTGGTAGCAGCCGGGAGTCGTCGGGCTATGGAAGGTGACCTCTGCGTCGCCGCTGCCGTTGACCGTGGCCGTCGCACGATCGAACGCGACCTGCGCGACGACGAGGTCCCCGTCGAACCCGTCGGGCCACTCGAGGTTGAACCCCTCGTTGAGGAGCGAGATCGCCCCGGTGCTGGCGCGGCGGACGAGGAGCTGGCCGAGGGGCTCGCGGGTGTTTCCTTGGGTGTTTTGGTTGACGAAGTAGATGTCGCCGCACGCGCCGAAGGCCATTCCATGGATGCCGGCCCAGCGCGTCGTGGGCACGGTCGCTTGAATACTTGTGCGATCTGCGATGACCGCGAGCGTCCCGTCGGCGCGCCGCTGGTAGAGCAGACCGCTGACGGGGTTGCTGGGAAACGACGTCCCGTAGACGAGCCCGTCGGGCCCGAGCGCGAGCGCCTCGTGAAAGAAGTCCGTGACGGTCCGGCTCCCCGGGACGATCGCGTTGATCGTGTACCAAACGGCGGGCGCCATCGCGCCGGGCGCGAGCCGAAACACCCTGGGAAAGATCTCGGAGAAGACCAGCGCGCCTTCGGCGTCGAACGTGAGTCCGGTGATCGTGTCTTGAAAGAGCCCGGTCACGGTCGTGACCGTCGTGACCATCCCGCTGCGCTCGACGCGTTGAATTCGTGTGCGATTCGCGGCGTACAGCAGCCCGTCGGGGCCGAACGTGATGCGCGCGACGCCGCGGCCCGAGCCGGGGGCGCCGGTGTTTGCGTAGAGCTCGGAGGTCACGGGCATTCCGCCGCCGGGGTCGACGATGCGCCGCACTTCGCCGGTGCGCGTGAGCATGTAGTAGAGCCGCCCTGTGCGGTCGGCGGCGAGCCCCGAGACGTTTCCGAGCGAGCCGAGCACGCGCGTTCGTCGACCGTCGAGCGTGAAGTGCCAGATGGACTGGTCGTTGCCGGCGCTCGTGAAGAGCCCCTCGTCTCGTCGTAGCTCGACCGTCACGTTGAGGCCGCACACGCTCGTGGCGTCGACGTGCGCTCGAACGCGAATGCCCATGGGTGTACCCGCGGGCGCTGCGGTCGCGCTCGTGAGCGAGAGGCCCCGCACGGAGGTCATCGCCGAGGCTGAGCGGCACTCGACGCCGCGACAGTTTCCCGCGGCGTCGCACACGACGCGTGCGCAATCGCTGCTCGGATTGCAGCGACCGGTGGGCATGTCGCAGACCGTTCCCGGGCCGCACAGCGAGGGAAACTCGGTCGCTCCGCAGCGAACGGTCTCGCCCGGAACCGTGCACGCGCTCGCAGGATCGAGGCAGCGCCCCGTGAGCATGTCGCACACCGTCGGCGCCGCGCACGGGTTGGCTCCAGCGACGCGGCAGTCCTCGACGCACGCTCCGCGCACGCAGAGCGCGCCGGGGCCGCAGCCTTCGTCGCACACGAACGCGTCGACCGTGGGGCGATCGTCGAGCGCGTCCGCGGCGCTCGTGTCCATCGACGCGTCGCTCGCGCTTCGATCGACGCTCGCGTCCGACGGCGATGGCGCCTGCGGATCGCTACAGCCCGCAGCGATCGCTGCGGCGAACGTGAGTGCCAGCGGAGCTCTCTTCATGGTGCGTTCGTCGATCGTATCGCGGTGGTCGATCGATTCGCGCGCGGTTTCTCGCTGTACAAAGCGGTACAAAGGTCCGTCCCGCGTCGAAGCGCGCGGGGCGCTCAAGGCGACGGGAGGATGCGGCCCTCGTTCGACGCGTCGAGTCGTCGCGCGCGAACCTCTCGCCAATCGCCGTCCGCGAGCAGCTCGAGGGTCGCGTCGATCGGCCTCGGGTCCGTCGTGAACACTGGCGCGAAGCTCCCGTCCGACGCTTGCTCGACGACCGCGATCCGCTCGACGCGCGCCAGGGACACGGGGTCCAGGGCCCAGTACGAGCGACGAATGACACCTATTTTCATGGTGCGCGCTCGGGGGCTGGGGCTTCGCGCAGCGAAGAATCTCGGTCAATCATTGGGGTACCCATCCTCCCATGAAGCGCATTCGAATGACGCACGACCTGTCGAACCTCGCGGCGCTCGCGCCGCTCGCGCGCGAGATCACCGTTCGCGGGGTGTCCCACGACGACGATCGCGACGCGCTCGGCGCGCTGCTCTACCTTGCGTACCTCGGCGGCCCCGACCAAGAAGAGAACAACCCCGACGAGGGACGACGAGAGATCGATCGCACGATCGACGGCGCGTACGGGCCGTTCATCGCGAGCGCGAGCTTCGTCGCGAGCGATCCCGAGGGGGTGGTCGGAGCGAGCTTGGTGACGCGGTTCGAAGAGCTACCGCTGCTCGCGCACTTGATTGTGCACCCACGTATCCAACGGCGGGGGCTCGGTGCGGCGCTGGCGTTGCGATCGCTCGAAGCGCTGGCCGCGCACAACGAGCGTGTCGCGCGGCTGGCTGTGCACCCCGAGAGCCCCGCGAGAGGGCTGTATGCGCGATTGGGGTTCGTCGAGGCGTGAGAGGGGAGTGGCGAGCCGAACGAGGTCACCGCCAGCGAACGCTCCATCGGCAGCCGTCGTCGCCGCGATGGCGGCAGTGCGTCTGGCGGACCTCGATGTCTTTGGCGCCGGTGAGCTCGAGGCCCACGGCGATCCACCCCGCGACGTTGTACTCGCACGTGTACCAGGGAATCACGCCGCCCACGAGGCGCCCGACCGCGCTCTTGTCCGTGAGTTGCTCGGCGACGAGCGTTCCGGGTCGCACGCGCGCGGAGTACGTGACGCTGAGGCGCTTCAGGACGAGCGACGGGCCTGCGAGGCGGAGCACGAACTGGTAGACCGACGCGACGTCTGCGCGCGCGACGTCCATCGCCATCGTCTTGAATTGCGCGGGGTCTCCGCCCATGAGCTCGCTGATGATCGCGCGGTCGATCTCGAGCATCGGCGCAAAGTTGACCCACGCCGACGCGAGCGGCGGGTCGAGCAGCGAGCGCCGCGCGCGGTCCGAGAGACGCGCGGCGAACGCTTGAAAACCTGTGCGTCCGAGCCGCCCGGTGAGGTATCGCGCGCGCCCCTCGAAGCCGAGCGCCTTCACTTCGTTCTCGAGGATCGTCGGCAAGAGCGCGAGGTCGCCGAGCACAGGATCGAACGTCGCCAAGGCTCAGCTCACGAGCTCGGGCGGCGGGAGCGGGCCGGGCACCGTGCGCACGGCGCACGCGCTCCACTTGGCGCCCGCGGGCGTCTGCTGGCACGTGCACTGAATCGTGCTGTGCCACTCGCACGTGTGGCCGATCTGGTGGCCTTCGCACGAGCTGCCCTGGCCGGGCGCGGACTCGCCGCAGGACACGCCGGCGATGCTCGCGTTGGCGCTCTGCGTGTTGTTGCTGTTGTGTGCGCCGTTTTGTGTGTTGGCGCTCGTCCCGTCGGTGGTCCCGTTGCGGGTGCACGCGCTCGATGCGCCGACGAGCGCGAGCGCGCGGAGGACACACAGAGCTCTTACGTTCGCGTTCATCGAGGCGATGGTAGCGCATTCGGCGCGTAGGATCGCTGCGCTTGAAGACGTCCCATCGATCCCTGCGCTTCGTCGCGCTGCTCTTGCTCGCGTCGTGCGCGGCGCATCGCACGACCGCTGCGACGGTCGCTGTTGTCGAGCCCGCTCCGCCGACGGACCTCGAGGCTCGCGCGCTGCTCGCGGTGCAGGAAGGCTACGAGATCGGTCGCCGCCAGGTCGAGCTCGACGGGAGCGCGCCGCGCGAGTGGGTTTTCTCGGCGCGAACGAGCACCGAGCGCGCGGCTTCGATCGCGTTCGTGGGGTGGCGCTCGGGGCGCTGGGCGCTCCTCGGACGAGCGCAGTCTTCTCTCGCAGAGCAGGGAACGTTCGAGCTCGACGCGGGCTACGCGATCGAGCGCTCGCTCGCGGTCGACCAGGGACGCGAGCTGGTCGTCACCGAGTGGATCGAGGCGCAGGGCGCCGTCGATCCTCGAACGATCACGCGAAGGCTCGAGGTGTTCGCGCTTCGCGACGGAGCGATCGAGCGCGTGCTGTCGTGTCCGCTCGGGCTCACGGTCGTCACGGGGCCCGACCGCGAAGAGCAGCCGAGCGTTCAGTGGTCATTCGTCGCGCGGGGATCCACGGCGAGCGCCGCGTCGATCGAGCTCACCGACGATCGCCGCAGAGCGTCGCTTCGATACACGCGCGGACAGTGGGTGGGGATCGACGAGCTCGCGTGTGACGTCTCGCGCACGCGGCTGTAGCTTTCGGGGCCACGACCCACGATGATGCTTCGTCCGTTCGAGCAGCTCCCGTTCGAGGCCGTTCCCTCCGCACCGATCAGGCCGCATCCGTGGTGGCGGTTGGAGCGGCTCGAGGCGCGCGTCGCGTTCAACGGAGCCCCGCGCACCATGGTGTATCGCAAGGCTGGCTCCGGGCCGCCGTTGCTCCTCGTGCACGGCTTCATGACCACGGGCTACTCGTGGCGCTATGCGATTGAGCCGCTGGCCGAGCGATGGACCGTGTACGCCCCGGACCTCGTGGGCTGCGGCGAGAGCGAGCACCCGCGCGGCTCGTACGCGCCCGAGCGCGTCGCGGACGCGATCGGGTCGTTCGTGCGGGCGGTGGGCATCGAGGGCTGCGCGGCGATCGGCAACTCGATGGGCGGCTATCTCTGTATGCACCTCGCGCTGCGCGATCCGAACGTGCTCTCGTCGCTGGTCAACCTCCACTCGCCGGGCCTCGTGACGGCGCGGATGCGCGCGCTTCGCGTGGCGCTCGACGTGGTTCCTGGCTGGAGAAACGCGCTGCGCTGGGTCGTGCAGCGCGACGCCGAGCGCTGGGTGCACCGCAACGTTCACTACTACGACGAGCGGCTCAAATCGCGCGAAGAGCACCGCGTGTACGGAGGTCCGCTCGAGACGCGCGCGGGGTTCGATGGGTTCGCGAGCATGCTCGACGAGACGCTCGACGCGCGTGCGATGGAGCGCTTCGAGCGCGCGTTGCGCGAGCGCGGAGCGTTTCCGATCCCGCTGTGCCTCGTGTATGCGAAGCGCGATCCGATGGTTCCTCCGGAGGTCGGAGAGCGGCTCGCGGCGATCGTTCGCGGCGCTGCGCTCGTGTGGATGGACGAGGCGTCGCACTTCGCGCACGTCGACGCGACCGATCGCTTCGTCGCGATCGCTGAGCGATTTTTCGCGACGGAGGCGAGCGGGCGGTGAGCGGCGAACCGATGCTTCCTGCGTTGGTCACGGGTCGGGTCGATCAAGCGACGTTCTCCGCGAGCCTCGATCCCACGGCACAATCGCACACCGTCCGAGTGTGGCAGGTGGCGCCGATCTGCGAGACCGACACCGCGGTGCTTCCAGTGCGAACCGGATGCGAAGAACGTGTGCGGGCGATCGTGCTCGCGGCGCTCGAACGCGTGACCGGCCCCGACGGACGGCCGCCGCGCAACGCGATTGGGTTGCTCGAACCGTGCGGAAGTCGCCGTGGAATGCGCTTCGTCCCGGGCTCGCGCGCGTCGTGGCCCACGGCGGAGCTGTATCTCGAGTTTCTGCCCGCGGGCTCGGACATGGTGTACGCGCACTACGCGCTGGCGTATCGCGTTCTCGCCGACGTGGCGCCGCTGTTGGTGGACGCTCGCTGGTACACGGTGCTCTCGCAATGCGAAGACGTCGTCGATCGCTGGGACATCGTCGACGGCGCGCTGCGCTTCGAGCGGCTGCTCACAGACGAAGACCGCGCGCGGCTCGTGCTCGCGCAGCTCGAGCCGTCGCTCGCAGAGAGCCTGCGCGAAACGACGTGACTCGTCTCGCGCGCTGTGTTCGTTGCGCGAGACGCTCGGCTCACGCACCCATTCCGACGAGGAGCTCTGCGACCCGAGCCAGCGGCAGCGGCGCGGCGGCGTCCTTTCGGTACACGGCAGACCACGTCTCGGGAATCTTCTTGCGCGTGAAGCGCTTCGCGACCACCTCGCCCCGCGCGACGTGCGCGCTGACCGCCCACCGCGGCGCGAGCGCGACGCCCAGCCCTGCGGACACGAGCGAGACGATGGCCTCGGTCAGCGGGACCTTCACGACGCGCGGCATCGGCGCGCGCTCTGCGGCGATGCGCTCGCGGAGCCGCTCGACGTCGCTGCGCGGAGAGTCCGCGGAGAAGAGCGTCTCTTCTCCGAGCTGGGCGGCGCTAACGTAGGCCCGCTTCGCGAGGTGGTGATTGGGTGCGACGATGACCATCCACTGGTCCTCGAAGAGCGGGGTCGCGACCAGCCCCGCGTCGCGGACGGGGCTGCTCACGAGGGCGAGATCGATGCTCCCGCGCAGGAGCGCGGCGAGCGGCTCGCGGGTCGCTTCGAGCGTGATGCGCACTTCGACGTGAGGGTGCTCGCGCGCGAGCGCCGCGACGAGCGTCGGCAGAAACGGGTAGCTCGAGAAGCACTCGACGACGATCCGGAGCAGCTCGCGCGGCCGTTCGCCCGCGCGCTGCAGATCGCGTTCGACGCGCGAGAGCTCAGCGAGGAGCGTCCGCGCGGCCTCCAAGAGCTTCGCCCCTGCGGCGGTCAGCTCGAGCCGACGACGCACCCTCGCGAAGAGCGCCACGCCGAGCCGCGCTTCGAGCTCGGCGAGCTGGTGGCTCACCGCGGATTGCGTGAGATGCAAGCGCGCTGCAGCGCGGGTCGGCCCGCCCTCCTCGGCGATCGCGCGAACGAGACGAAGGTGTCGAACCTCGAGCGTAGACTGCATGAACGATCTTCATGAAGCCATGCGAAACATGCGTTGGCCACATGAATCGCTCGGAACTAGAAGACCTCCCCACGATGACAAACACCCGAGATTCGTACGGACTCAACCCTTCGGCGCCGCGGCCGGGCGCGCGGTTCTCGACGCTCGCTCCGGGCGTCGAGATGTCTGTCCTGCGGCTGCACGAGAGCGGCGGGATGAGCTTCCTCATTCGCATGGCGAAGGGCGCGCGCGCGCCGCTCCATCATCACCCCGGTGGCGAGGAGACCTTCATGATCCAAGGAGCGCTCCGCATCGAGCACCGCGTCGACGCTTCGGGAGCGCCCCTCGCGGACGCGGTCGTCCCGCAAGGGACCTATTTGTTCGCGCCGCCGGGCGAGACGCACGACGGGCTCGCGCTCGAGGACTGCCTCTTCTTCGTGGTCGCGCCGGGCGGAGTAGCGCGGCACGAGTGAGCCGCGCTACGCGCAGGCGTCGAAGCAGCCCATCGGCGAGCATCGGTCGCATCCCGAGCAGTTCTGAATCGTTGACCAACCCGTGCGATCGATCCGGCACGCTTGCAGCGCTTCACCGTCGCAGCGTCGGTCGCCCACGTTGCACGCAGGCGGGGTACAGCTGCTCGGCGTGCAGAGAGCGGCGGTCGCGCACGACTGGAGCACAGCCCACCCAGTACGACCGGCGTTGCACTGCTCGCGGTTTGCGCCATTGCAGCGAAGCTCGCCGGGCCCGCACGCAGGCGCGGCGCATCGCGACGGAGCGCACAGGGCGTCCGTGGCGCAGGTCTCTACACGAACGTACCCCGTACGGTCGTCGTTGCAGCGCTCTCTCAGCCGCCCATTGCAGCGAAGCTGTCCGACGCTGCACGCAGGCGCACGACAGCCGCTCGGCGCGCACAGAGCGACGGTCGCGCAGCTCGCGATCGTCGTGAACGCGCCAGCGGTGCATCGTTGAAGCGCGGCTCCAACGCAGGCGGTCGCGCCTTCGACGCACGACGGCCGAACATCGATGGGCGACGCTGCGTCGCTCGGCTCGGTCGCGTCGCTCATCGGTCCGTCGAGCGCAGCAGGCGGCGCATCAGGAGACTCGCATCGCCCTTCGTCTCCGCACGTCAGTCCTCGCTCGAGGCAGTAGAGAGACAGCGTGCAGGGCCCCGGCGCGATGCAGCCAGTTCGCGCGTCGGTGCAGCGCGACGAGAGAAACACGCGCGTCGACGTGAGGAGTCCGCGGCGAAACGAGAGCCGCACCTCGCGGCGCAGCTGCCGCTGTCGGGGCGGCGCGATGTCGGCTTCGATCAGCAAGCGCACGACGCTGTCTTGCTCTGTCGCTGAGACGACTGAAAACGACGCCGGCAAACGGCGCTCGGTGTCCGGTCCGAAGGTGCCGATTTCGCGCCACTGCGGGGCGACATCGCTGCGAAGAGCGGCGACGCGCACCGTCATCCTCTCGGTGAGCGAGATGTCGCTGTCGAGGTGAACTTCGACGACCGTGGCGGGGCGAGCACATCCGAGCGCGCTCGAGACGAGCCACGCGATTCCAAGGCGGGTGAAGCGCCCGAGCGCTCGAACGTGCATCGATCGATCCTGCACCCTACACGCCCGGCACTGTCGAACGCAATCGAGCCACAACTTCGACGGCCCGCTGCGACAAGACACGCAGCGCGCTCCAGCGATCGATCCCTGGCAAAGATCGCGGGACCTTCAGCCCGCGTGTCGCCAACGGATCGCGGAGCCGCTGTTAGGTTCGACGCGGTCGCGGTCGTGCGCGGGACCCCGTGCGGCTGAGTCACCGTGATGGGTCGCTTGTTTGGGGGAACGATCCCGCCGGTTGTGCTGGCGAAATCCCGCTCTTCTCGACGGCCCAGCGCCACAGGCGCTCGCGCTCGTCGGCGGTGTCCGAGCGCTCGGTCGACGAGAGACGGTGGATCGGTCGCGGTCGGCGATCGAGCCAGAAGAGGCCGCTCTTCGCGAGCGGCGCGTCGTCGACGGCCAACCAGACGAGCGTGTCGGCGCCGTCTCGAGCCGTTCGCAGCAACGGACCCACCACGCGTCGAAACGTCGGGAGCGACCGCGCGACGCCCGGCGTGTCCGCCCACCCCGGGTGCATCGAGTGCACGACGATTCGATCGGCTTCGAGCTTCTTTGCCCACAGCTCGACGAGCGTGACTTGCGCGCGCTTGGCTCGCGCGTAGGCGGTCGTTCCGTCGTAGTCCGCAGCGCTCATCTCGAGTCGGTCGACCGAGAGGGGCTCGCTGTACATTCCACCGGACGAGACCCACAAAACGCGCGAGGGCGCCGCGGTCTTCAGCGCAGGGAGCAAGAGGCTCGTTAGCAGAAACGGCCCCACGACTTGGCTGGCGACGGTGAGCTCGATGCCTTCGGGGCTCGTCTGCCTCGCGTCGTCGAGCGCTCCAGCGTTGTGAATCAACACGTGGATCGCAGGGTGCCGTCGCAGCAACTCCGCGGCGGCGCGTCGCAACGCCGCGAGGTCTCCTGTGTCTGCGACGACGTAGTTCACCTTTGCGTTTGCTGTGGACCGGCGCAGCTCGGCGCACGTGGCGTCGGCCTTCGCCTCGTTGCGCGCGATGATCTCGACGGTCGCGCCCATGGTTGCAAACGCACGGGCGGCTTCGAGCCCGAGCCCCGAGGTCGCGCCGGACATCACGACGACGCGATCGGTCATCGTTCGGCCTTCGAGCGGCGCCCAGCGGTCGAGCTTGCTGCGAAGCGCCGACCCGATGCGCGTGAAGCTGCCGAAGACGCTCCACTCGAGCGCTCGGTCGACGCTGTTAGCCAAGAGGCTCATCGCGCCACCGCCTTGCTCGCGAGCACGCGTTTCAGCCCCGCGGCGGCGCGATCTCCGATGCGCCGAAAGACCACGCGCAAGAACGGGTCGAACCCGCCGAGCGGCCCGCGCAGCGTGAGCGTCGCGTCGTACGTGACGATCGAACCGCTGCCAGAAGGCTCGACGGTGATCTCGTCGACCGAGGAGAGAAACAACGTCCGAGCCACGAGCACGATGCGTCTCGGAGCATCGTACGCAGTGACCTCGTAGCGCATCACCGACGTGGTCCCGGCCTGCACCGTGAGGTCGTACGCCGTTCCGACGCCCGCTCCCGAACCCGTGACGCGACGAACGCTCTTCACGCCCGGGTCCCAGTCGACGAAGTGAGTCACGTCGGCCATGTATGCAAAGGCCTCTGACGGAGCGAGCGGCGTGGTTGCCGAAGTGACGTAGCGAGCCATAGCAGCGATACCTTCGCGATCGTGAACGGTTGAAAGGGTGTGTTGTCGACGCGAGGACGAAGAGCCAACCACGGTCGACCGGCGCTGCGCTGTTTACGCCCGTCCGAGTAGCAGATGACCGCCGCGAGCCTCGGTTGCGCGTTGCGTCGCACGCTGACGAGCGGCTATCGACGGTACGCGCAGCGAAATCCCAGGTTCGAGAACGCGGCGCTCGGGTCGTTGTGACCACGATACCAGAGCCCGTACCCCTCGCACGTGCACTGAGCGCACCACCACGAACCGCCGCGCGTCACGCGCTGCACCACCGTGGCTGCGTCGCGTGCTGATGCATCGATCGCGCTCGCATCGGCGGGCCCTGCGTCTCGTGCAGCGCGCGCATAGGTGTCCAGCTCGTAGGCGTCCGCGGTCCACTGCCACACGTTGCCCACGGGGTCGTAGAAGCCCCACGCGTTTGGCGCAAACGCGCGCACAGGAGAGACGTACACGTAGGGATCGCGTCGATCGTTGCGGGCGTGCGACGCGCCCTGCCAGTAGTTCAACCGCGGGACGCCAGCGTCGTCGGTCGGTGAATTTCCCCATGGATAGCGATCGCCTGCGCGGCCTGCGCGCATGGCGTACTCCCACTGGGCCTCGGTCGGCAGCGCGCCTCCGCGCCACGCGCAGTAGGCGTTGGCGTCGTGAAACGAGACCATCACGACGGGCGCGTCGTCCGCGAGAAACTGTCGCGTGTCCGCGTTCTCGACGCTGAACGGCCGTCGCCAGTTGCCGTCGAAGACGCGTTGCCACTCCCAGTCTCCGAAGCCCTCGAGCGACTCCATCGGGATCGTCCTTCGCTCGGCGTCGGTGCGATAGCGCGTCGCGTCCACGAACCGCGCGAACTGCGCGCGCGTGACCAACGTCGCGTCCATGCAAAACGCCTCGACGCGCACGGTGTGTCGCGGCGTCTCGTCGCGACGCGGGCTGCGATCGCGTCCGCGCTCGAGCGCCCCCGCAGCGACGCACACAGGGCTCTCCAGGGCGTCGCGGACCGCTGCGCGTGCATCGGTAGAATCCGCGGGAGCGCGTTCGTTCGAGCGCGTCTGCCCGTGCGCGCGCGAGCAGCTCGCGAGCAGCCCGAAGAGCAGCGCGCGAGGCGCGTCGATCGGGCGGGTGAGCCTCATTGCATTCGTCTCGAATCGCGCTTCAACGATCGCCGTACTCGGGGCCTTGCCATCGACAAATCTGCCGCTGATCCTCGGTGCAACCGCGCGCGCGCGCGATGCACTGCGAGACGCACTCGGGTTGCGCGTCCCCGCGGCCCGCGCAGGTGCGGGTGCAGCGCTCGCACGACGGTCGGCACGTGCGACGCCACTCGGCGACGGTCTGCGCAGTGCACTCGGCGTACTGCCTCGCGCAGTGACCGGTGGCGCAGCGATCGCGCTCGACCATGCAGTTGTTCAGGCAGTCTGCGCAGTCGCGGGTGTGGCGCGATCGACACTCGCTCGTGGTGCACTCGGCGCGCGTGCTCTGGCAGGTCGCGCGGCAGGTGCTCTGGCAGCTCTGGCAGGTCGTTCCACACTGAGATTTGCAGGGGTCGCGCTCGCCGCGGCTGCACGGGTCGAAGGTGCACGACTGGTCGACGAGATCGGTGAGGCAGTCGAGCGGGCGCTCGTCGAGCGTGTCTCCGTCTTCTTCGTCGTGGTTGACGAGCTCGAGCGGATGGACCGCGGCGCAGTCCGCTTCGAGCAGGGCGAGCGCCCGCGGGTCGAGCCAGCTTCGCGCGGGGCTCCGTCGCAGCGTGCGCGTCGCTTCGATGACGGGGTCCGTCGCGTTGGTCGAGGCGTCCGCGAGCGGCGTCGTGCGCGAGGGGACGCGCTCGACAACGGGCGAAGGCACGACCGCGACGGGACGGTTCATCGAAGACTGCGATGAAGAGGGCGGGCGACACGCGGAGCCGAGCGCGACGCAAACAAGCAGCGCCAACGTCGAAGAAGATCGAAACATCTCGCGCGAACGATACAGCGAGTTCTTCGTCGAAGTCGGCGCTCGTGACGGAGGCGTGAGGTTGATCCGAGGCTGCCTACGGTTGGGCGGCGTCGTGTGAGGCGCCCGCGCGAGACGTCAGGTGACGACCAAGCTCTCGGGAAACCCTTTGATGATCGCCGTGGGATCTCCGCGCAGTCCCCACACGACGAACAACACTCGTCCGTCGCCGTCGAACTCGTAGGGCACGACGGGGCTCGTGGGGGACGGGTCTCGCTCGATGGCGTTTGTCGTGTTGCCGTGAAACGCTGCGATTTGCGCGGCGGTGCCGTCCACCAACGCGTGGACGAGCACGGGGCGCGAGAAGGTCGTGAGGCGCTGCTCTCCGCGGTAGAGAACGTTCGGGCCGGACACGGCGAGCACGTCCTGCAAGAGCACTTTGCCGAGCGTCGACCCGACCAGCGGCGCGCCGCTCGGCATCGGCAACCGCGCGATGGTCTGCGCGAGAGGGTCTACCGACGAGCGGGGGCGATCGTTGCTCATAGCGAACATGTTACCCGCGCAGGGTTCGGTCTGGTCAATACACCTTCCATGGGCGCTCACGGGTCGAGCAGCACCTCGTAGCAGGCGCACACCGCCGCGGTCGCAGCGAACACGGCCTCGACGAGCGGAGCCGCGAAGACGCCCGACTCGACGAACACTGGCACGAACCACGATGTGGCGAAGAAGTACTCGAGCCGCCGCTGGTCCGATCCGATCGCGAGGTACTGCACCTCGATCGCGTGCCGCGCGAGCTGCGCGAGCGGGCCGAGCCCCTCGTCGAGGTGGTGCCGCACGTTGACGCGGATGTACGCCTCGAGCTCTTCGGGCGCGCAGAAGCGGCGCGCGAAGGCGTTTGCGGCGTAGTCGCCGATGCGAGCCAGCGTCGTGTTCGCCAGCGATTCGCCCCACGAGCGAGGACTGCCTCGCCGCGCGCCCATCGCGTCGAGCTCTCGGCGCGCCTCGTCTTCGACTCGTGCAGGCAGGGCTCGAACGACGTCGATGTAGCGATCGATGAGGACCGATACTGCGGCGTCGTGTTCGCCGCGCCGCGCGTTTGGAACAGCGACGACCCCGCTCTCGTGCGCGAGGTGCCCCCACTCGTGAGCGACCCGCGCGGCGAGCAGCGCGCGATGAAACGGCGGCGCTACGTCGAAGCGCGCGTCGAAGGCGCTCTGCTCGAGCTCGTACACGACGCGTCGCAGATCGGGGCGAACGTACACGGCTCCGCCTGCTTCGACCTCGTGCGACTCGGGCACGAGCCGCCGGTCGCCGAGGGCTGTCTCGATTGTGTGTGTCACGCGCGAGACGGTCGCGAGGTCTTCGCGGAGGCTCTCGGCCGCGTCCGGCGCGAGCCCTGCGAGCGCGGGGCGAAGGCGCGATGTGTCCGTGGGCGCGTCGGGGTTCCATAGCGAGGGTCCGGTCTTTTCGGCGACGACGACGGACGGTGCGCGCTCGGCGAGCCACTGGCAGAGCGCGTCGATCGCTGCGTCGGACGCGTCGGACGGCGCGCTCGTGCGTCGCGCGATGAAGGCGGCGTCGGCCTCGCGCGAGGCGGCGTCGAACTCGCGAATCAACGCGACGAGCTCGGGTTGCATCGCGCGTGGCACGAGCAGGTTGGCTCCCTCGACGTGCAAGAGCGCCTCGGCGGGCACCGAGTCTGGCTCGCGCAAGGGGCTGTGAAAGACCTCGCGGATCCACGGGAGCGCGCGGGCGAGCGCGACGAACGCCCGCGCGTCGGGTCGCGTCGAGCGCGAGGCGGCCCGAGCGAACGACTGCGCTTCGTCGTCCGAGCGATCGAGCCAGTAGCTGAGCGACATGAGCAGCGCGGCGCGCACCGAGCCGAGCAGCGCGAGTCGCTCGAAGTACACGAGCTGAAACGTCGCGAACTCGGGGTGCGATCGCTCGGGATCGAGGTCGCTCTCGTAGAGGATCCAGCTCGTCCCCGAGAAGGGCGGCGTGTAGGGACGAACGCGCGACGCGTCGGTGATCACGGCGAGGTTCGCGCGTCGCGGCGGCATCCACGAGTCCGGCGCGCGCGCGGAGAGCGCGCTCGTCCTCGCGAAGTATCGCTGGAGCGTGGCGTCGAGCATCGATCGCTCTTGCGTCGCGCGCGCGGTGCGCTCGCTCGCGTGCACACTGGCCCACTCCTCCGAGCACCCGCGCTCTCCGAGGTGCTCTGCAGGAACAAGAAACAGCCCACGCTCAGCAAAGCAGAATCGTCGCAGGTCCAGCATCGCAGCGCGAGCGTCGCACACAAACGCTCGCGGTCCGCCCTGGTCTCCAGCGACGAGGCCGTCCGTTGGCGACGCTCGGGCCTCGAGCGGTCAGCGCCCCACGCTTGCGCCGAAGGCGTCGCCTGCGCTCGTGCCGGCCCACGTGCGCGCCGCGGTGGTCGGAATGCTGCTCGCTCCGCCCGCGAAGAAGCTCACGCGACCTGCGCCGGCGGGCATCGCGAGCGCCTGCGGCCCGCTCGCGACGAGGTCCTCGAAGCCATCGCCGTTTGCGTCGAGGACCGCGAGCGCCGCTCCGAAGCCGTCGCCCGCGGACTCGCCGTCGATCAGGCGAACGGGCATCGCGCTGACGCCGCTGAGATTTCCGTGAAAGATGGCGACGAGCCCGCTGTTGGTGCGACCGCTGCGGTCCGCTTGCAGCGCGCCGATCGCGAGGTCGTCGTAGCCGTCGCGGTTGACGTCTCCGAGGTTGGTCACGGACGCGCCGAAGAAGTCCTCTGCCGACGCCATCGGCAGCGTCATGGTGGCGTGTGGCGTCACGTCGTAGCCGGCGGCGCGTCCGAGGAAGAGCGAGGCTGCGCCCGCGTCAGTTTGCCCAGCGATGTCCGCGCGAAATGCGCCGATCACGAGGTCGCTGAACCCGTCGTTGTTCACGTCGAAGCCGCCAGCGACCGAGCAACCGAAGCGATCGTTCGCGGCGGCTCCTGCGAGGAGGCGCGACGCGGAGGCGACGATCCCAGAGGCTCCTCCGTAGTACACGTACGCGCGCCCCGTGGATGGCGCAGTGCGCGGGGCGAGCGCCGCTCCGACGACGATGTCGCTGAAGCCATCGCCGTTGGCGTCGCCCGCGTGCGCGACGGAGATCCCGAACTGGCTGTAGAAGTCCGGTCCCGTGAGCGCGATGGCGGGCGTCATCGCGAGCCCCGCGGCGCGGCCGTGATAGACGTTTACTTGGCCCGTCGCGGTGTTGGCGAGCCACGCGCTCGCGAGGATGTCCGCGTAGCCGTCGCCGTTGACGTCTCCGGCGCTCGAGACCGAGTGACCGAAGTTGTCGCCCGTCGCGCTGCCGTTGAACACGTACGCGGGCGTTGTGTTCAACCCCGTGGGGCCGCCGCGATAGACGTACACTTTGCCTGCGTTCGAGAGCGGAGTCGCTCCGCTGACGGTGGCGAGGCTCGCGCCGACGACGAGGTCGCCGTAGCCGTCGCCGTCGATGTCTCCTGCTGCGGCGACGGAGTTGCCCAATCGATCGCCGGCCGAGACGCCTTCGAGCGTCTGCGATGCGGTGGCCGAGGGGCCTGTCGCGCTGCCGAAGTAGATCGTGACGGTCCCCGCGCCGATGCGGCCCGAGGGGCTCGCCGAAGGCGCGCCGATCGCGAGGTCGTCGAAGCCGTCCGCGTTGACGTCGAGGTGCGGGGTCGCGCTCGTGTTGATGGGGTTGTTCGCGCCGAGCAAGGGGGTGCGAAACATCCAGACGGGGCTCGTGCGGCTCGAGGTCGCCGCGCCGCTCGTCCCGCGAAGACGCCAGAAGAGCGCGGTGGTGGCGGGTAGATCGACGTTGGCTTGCGTGGATGTTCCGACGGCGCGGCGGGTCTCGAGGATCATGGTGCACGCGCGGTCGCGGCACACCTCGAGGACTGCGCCGTCCATTCCGCTGGGAAGTTCCCAGCGAAACATCGGTCGACGTCGGGTCGTCTCGCCGAGCGAGAGCGGCGTGATGGGTCGAGGCGTCGCGCCCGTGGCGACGCACGTCGCGCCGAGCGGCTCGGTTCCCGCGGGGCATCCGGCGTCTGCGGGGACCACGTCCGCCGTCGCGTCCGCCGCGTCCGCTGCGATCGATGCATCCGCGGCGTCGCCCGCGCTGTCCGGTCGCCCCGCGTCTCGCGACGCGTCGCTGTCCGTACCCGAGTCGGTCGCGTCGATGCGCGCGACGTCGGCGCTGTCGGCGACGGCGCTGTCCAACGCGGCGTCTGCGTCGGGCGCGCCTGCGTCGCTCGCGCTGTCTTCTCCGGTCGAAATGCCGGTGTCGCTCGGAATCGTGCCCGTGTCTTGCTCGGCCGAGAGGCGCTCGTTTCGGTCGCGGAGCTCGTAGCAGCCCGTGGCTGAAAACACGAGCAAGAGACCCGCGAAGAGGCGGACGGACGATGGCGTCGAAGCGAATCTTGATTTCATGGTCTCAAAAGACTCCTGCGCAGAAGAGCGCGACGCGGTCGCTCGAGAGGCCGGGCGCGCAGCCGAGCGCTGCGCCGCGGCGGACTTGTTCGGGAGAGCGCGGAACGATGAAGAGCGCTGCCGCGGTCGCGCCGAGGACGCCCGCTCCGACGAGCGTGGCGGCGCTGAGGGCACGCATGGACTCAGCGGTCGCGAGGTCCGCGGGGCAGTTTTGCGCGCGTGTTTGCGTGGCGCTGAGGCACGCGTCGCTGTTGAATCGCGTCGCGGCGCCGCCCCCGACGGCCCACGCGACGGCCCCAGTCATCAAGAGCGCTCCGCCGACGCCCGCGCTCGTCCACGCGAGCGTTCGGTACGTGCGGGCGGTGGCGCGCGCCGCTGCGAGCCGCGACTCTGCGAGCCGTTGTTCTCCAGCGGTCATGACGCTTTCGGTCGCGACGGCGGTCGGTCGCGGGCTGGCGGCGGTCGCGAGCTCGATCTCTTCGGTCGCGGTCGCGCCCGGAGCGATCGTCACGGTGCGCGCGATCGTCACGAAGCCCGTCGCGCGAAGCTCGAAGGTCATACGGCCTGGGGCCACGCGAATGGAGGTTCCTGCGGGGCCCGCGGAGGCGCCGTTGATGAAGACCGACGCGCCGGGCTGCGCGCATCGCACGAGCAAGAGCGAGATCCCTTGCGCCGCGCGCGCTTGCTGGAGCACCGGGTCGAGGAGGGTGCGGTTCTGCGCGATCCAAGGGTCGTTTTGCGCCGCGAGGGCCTCGGACAGGTGCGCTTCTGCGTCCGCGTGTCGACCGAGCGCGTGCTCGGCGAGCGCTTGTCGTGCGCGCGCGCGGGGCTCGTGGGTGCGCTCCCACAGCCGCGCGAAGATCGCGCGGGCGGCCTCGTCTTGATGGTGCGACCGCAGCGCCATCGCGCGTCGGTGCTCTTCTTCGATCGAGTGATCGACGGTGGGGTCGTGCGCGGGTGTGCTCTGCGCCAGGACGGGGGCGCTCGCGAGACACAGCGCGAGGGCGAGCGGCGCGGTGCGGATGCTGTACATGGATGGGGCTCTCGGTTCGAAGAGAAGGAGGGAGAGGGCTCAGATGTTCGGCGTGTCGAGCGGAGCGCTCGTGTGCGGAGCGCTCGCGTCGGACGCGGCGGTCGTCGGGCGTGGGCTCCTCGCGCGAAGATCGCGAGGGGCGACAGGGGTCGAGGCTTGCGCGGCGCGTGGGGGCGTGGTCTGCGCGGCGCTCGGCGCGAGCGTGGGGAGCGGCGTCGTCGGCGTTGCTGTTGAATTCGTGTGCACAGGCTGTGCCCGAGGCGCCGTGTCGATCGCGGGCGTGACGATGGTCGGTCGCGTGGTGCCGACCGTGGGCGCGGGGGGCGTCGTCGTGTCGTCGACGACCGTCGTCGCCACGGGCGCGGGAGCGCTGCGCGTCGCCGCGAAGACAACGCCGCCGAGCGCGAGCGCGACGCCGAGCGCAGCGGCGACGCGGGCGAGTCGGTTTGGCGGCTGCGAGATCGAGACGGACTGCTCTGCGATGACGAGCGAGTCGTTGGTCGAGGGGGGCTTCGGCGCGAGCGCGACGGCCACGGTTTGCTGCTGCGCGACTGGTGAAGGCGCCGGCGAGCGCGGCGGCGCAGGGGGGCGTGTGTGCTCTGCGAACTCAGCGCTCCAGCGGTGCTGCGCGCCGATCGAGGCGAAGGGAAGGAGCGCCGCGGCGAACGTTCGAACGCTCGCGAAGCGATCCGCGGGCTCTTTGGCGAGCGCGGTGCGCAGCGTCGCTTCGAGCGCGGCGTGGTCCGCGAGCGACGGATCGAACGGCGGCGGCGGATCGACGCAGATGTGAAACATCACGCTCTGCGGGCTGTCGCCGGCGAAGGGCGAGACGCCCGTCACGAGTCGATAGAGGATGACGGCGAGGGCCCACTGGTCGGAGGCGGCGCTGACGAACTTGGCGCTCTTCCATTGCTCGGGGGCCATGTATTCGGGCGTTCCCATCACGTCGCGGGTGCCGGTGAGGGAGGGGTCCGAGCCGATGCTGTCGGTGACCTTGGCGATGCCGAAGTCGAGGAGCTTGGGGTGCTCGACGCCGCCGCTGCCGAGCCACAGTTGAATGTTCTCGAGCTTGAGATCGCGGTGAACGATGTTGGCGTCGTGGATCGCCGCGACCGCAGAGAGCACGGGAAAGAGCAGGTCGAGCGCGACCTCGACCGAGAGCCTTCCTTCGCGTGCGAGCCGGCTCGCGAGGCTCTCGCCTTCGAGAAACTCCATCGCAATCCACGGAACGCCGTCGACCGCGCCGACGTCGTCGACGTCCACGATGTGCGCGTGCTTCAGGCTCGCGGCCGCGCGGGCTTCTTGCAGAAATCTCGCGCTGATTCGCGGGTCGCGCGCCCAGCGTCGGTGCAGGACCTTGAGCGCGACGCGCTTGTCGAGCGGCTTCTTGCGCGCTTCGTACACGGCGCCGAACGCGCCTTCGCCGAGGAGTCGAACGATTCGGTAGGGTCCGAGCTCGCTCCCGATCATCGAGTCAGCGTCGTCTCTCGTGGTGCTCATCTGGGTGCTGGACACGCTCCGATGCAGCCTCCGTGCGAGCCCTCGGTTGGACGTTCTGCGGTGCTCTCCGAGGCGCGCCACGGGCGGGTCGGCGATCTCGAAGTGTCCGAAAATTTCCAGGGATTCGCGCGGTGCGTGCCCGGCGACGCTGCGTCGAGCGGTTGTTCAACGGGCGCGGTGGTTGTTCAACTGGACGACGATCGCGCTCGAGCTGGACGACGCGCTGAACGTGTTCGGCTCACTCACCCGACGCGAAAGGCTCCTTGGCGCTCTGCGACCGCACGGCCCCACACTTGCCTCCTCTCGCCTCACGATGAACCGCACTGGTCTGTTCGCGAGTCGCGCGCGTGCGGCCTCGAAGAGGGGTAGCGTCTCGCTGTTTAGCCCGGTGATGCACGAGAAGACTGTCGACGACGCGATCATCATAGACGACGGAGACGCGGCCCTTGCGCCGCGGCCGGGGGTGTTGGTGGTGTTCTCTGGCGCTTCGAGCCGGATGATTCCGCTGGCGTTCGAAGGCGGCGAACGAGCGCTCGGACGAGAGATCCTCCGCGCGATCGGCGTCGAGGACGAGCGTCTGTCCCGCCAGCACGTGCGCTTCGTGTTGGAGGGGAGCGCCGTGCGGGTGCGCGATCTCGGCTCGACCAACGGCGTCTTCGTCGCTGGCGAGCGCGTCCAAAACGAGTCCGTGGTCTTGCTGCGCAGGCCCTCGGTCGTTCGCATCGGGCACACCGTGCTGCTCGTGCTCGCGGACGTCCGGCCGTTCGAGCTCTTGCTCGCGAGTCAGTCGCGCAAGGCAGCGCGCGGCGCGATCGTGAACAGCAGCGTGATCGCCGGACCGGCGCTCGCGTTGATTCATCGTCAGGTCGAGGCGCTCGCGAGGGCGGGCGAGGGGCTCTTCATTCGAGGCGAGAGCGGCTCGGGCAAAGAGATCGCGGCGAAGATCTTTCACGACGCGAGCCCGCGGCGAAACGGCCCGCTCGTGGCGGTCAATTGCGCGGCGATCCCCAAGGAGCTCGCCGAGCGGCTCTTCTTCGGCGCGACGCGCGGCGCGTACTCGGGGGCCGTCGCGGACGCGCAGGGCTACCTCCAAGCCGCGCGCGGCGGAACGCTCTTTCTCGACGAGGTCGCCGAGCTCGATCTGTCCGTGCAGAGCAAGCTCTTGCGCGCGATCGAGACCCGCGAGGTCATCGCGCTCGGCGCCACGCGGGCGACGCCCGTGGACCTCGGGCTCATCGCCGCGACGTGGACCGACCTTCGCGCAGCGGTCACCGACGGTCGGTTTCGCGAGGATTTGTACTATCGCATCGGTCGTCCCGAGGTTCGTGTTCCGCCGTTGCGCGAGCGGCTCGACGAGATCGCGCAGTTCGTCGAGCGCGGTCTGGCGGCGAACGCGATGCAGCCGAGCGCGTCGCTCATCGAGGCCGCGCTGCTCCGTCCGTGGCCAGGAAACGTCCGCGAGCTCTTCGCGGAGCTTCGCGCGGCCGCCGCGTTGGCGCGCGCCGCGGGGAGCGCGATCGTGTACGCGCAGCACATGGACGCGCGGGCGGGGCATCGGCTGAGCGAGCCGGCAGCGCTCGAACCCCCGGTCGAAGAGCTCGCGCCGCCCGCGAGGCCGAGCGCGACGGGCGCCCTCGAGACCGCGGTGAGCCAGGGCGATCGCGTGGCCGTTCAACGCGCAGCGGACATGCTGGGGGTCGCGCACAAGACCGTGAGCAAGCTGCTCACGCCGGCGTCGCTCGCGGAGTGCTTCGCGCGCGCCGAGCGCTCGGGGCTCGATCACGACGCGCGGCTCGCGGCGCTGAAGGCGCTGTTCGCCGAGAGCCTCCTCGCGCTGCTCGAGGCCCATGATTTCAAGCAGAGCCTCGTCGCCAACGAGCTCTCGCTGTCGCGCACGACGCTCCAGAAGCTCGTGACCGAGCTCTCGTTGCCGAGCGCGAGCGCGCTGTCCGACGCCGCCATCGACGCTGCGCTGCGCGATGCGGACGGAGACAGCGCCCGCGCGGCGAGGGCGCTGCGCGTGTCGGGCGACGCCCTGAAAAAGAGGCTCGCCCGCCGAGACGGGTCATAGGGTGCACGCGGCCGAGAGGGTCGTTGTGGCGCTCGCGCGTCACCGTTCGTGGGGCGCTTGCGTTCGGGGCTGGGTGGTGGCATTGCTCTCGGTGCGCGTTGGCGCAGAAGGAGGCCCCACCATGACAGCGATTGTTCTCAACAGCTCTGTGGTGTTTGCCTCCGACCTGCGCGCGTAGGCTCCGTCGATCGCACGGTTTCGGCGCTCATCCCCCACGGAAGCGGGGATGCGCTCGGTGTGCGCGAGGGCTCGCGTGGTGTTCGCAATGGCTCGTCGCCGGTGCGCGGCGAGCGCGTTGTGCGGACGGGCTCGGAGGCTCCCCTTTCACGACTGTGACCGGAGTCTCTACCGTGAACGCATTTCACACTCTCAACGGCTCTCGAGTTTCCTCTGAATCCCTGGGTTTTTCATCGTTTTTCTCGACACAGTTCGCGGCCCTCGAGGGGCGCGAGCGCCTCGTTCCCGCGAGGGTCGCGGCGGATCGTCGTGGTGTGTACGAGCTCGTCGGGTGCGCGTCATCGAGCGCGACGCTGGCGGGCAAGCTTCGACACGCGCTCGACGTCGAGTCGCTGCCGGTCGCTGGCGACTGGGTGGCGATCGAAGAGCGCGACGGCAGCGCCGTGATCCGCGCGGTGCTCGCTCGGAGGACGGCGCTCCGACGAAAGCACGCGGGGACGCGCTCGTCGGCGCAGGTCCTCGCGGCCAACGTCGACGTGTTCTTCGTCGCGACGTCCGGAGATGACGCCAATCCGCGGCGGCTCGAGCGCTACCTCGCCGCGGTGATCGACGGAGGCGCGAAGCCCGTGGTGGTGCTCAACAAAGCGGACCTCGCGGACGAGGCGTCGCTCGAAGCGTCCCTTCGCGCGCTGCGAGAGGTCAGCGGCGGTGTTCCCGTGGTCGCGGTGAGCGCGCGCGACGGGCGAGGGCTCGACGCGCTCGAAGCGTGGCTCGAGCCTGGCGCGACGGTGGGCTTCGTAGGCTCATCCGGCGTGGGAAAATCCTCGCTCGTCAACGCGCTCGTGTCCCGCGCAACCGCAGCGGCCGAGCTGCTCCCACAGCCCGTCGGCGCGGTCGACCACGTCGGCCGAGGAACGCACACGACCACGGCCCGCTCGCTCATTTCGCTGGGCGCGCGCGGGTGGCTCATGGACACGCCCGGCATGCGCGAGCTCGGCTCCGTGGGCGAGAGCGAAGGGCTCGCGACGACGTTCGCCGAAATCGAGTCGCTCGCGGCGCAGTGTCGCTTTCGCGACTGCGCGCACGATCGCGAGCCGGGATGCGCGGTGCGCGAGGCGATCGGAGACGGCTCGCTCGAGCCCGAGCGACTCGCGAGCTACGAGAAGCTCGCGCGCGAGTCCGCTGCGGCCGCCGCGCGTCGAGACGGCGCTGCGCAAGCCGCGGCGAAGCGAACGTTCAAAGAGCGCTCGAAGCAGCAGCGCGCGCACTACAAGTCGAAGTACTCGTCGTGAGCGACGCAGGCGCGGTGGCGTTGGTGGTCGCGCGCAGACCGTCGGCTCTCAGAGCTCGGTGATCTCGTTCGAACATGGGGCGGCGCCGGTGCTGCGCACGGAGCTTCCGAACCGCTTCCACGCGACGAGCGCGCTGCCTGCGAGGATCGCCGCGACGACGGCGACCGCGGCGGCGCGACCGTGTCGCTTCAGTCGACGGTCCTGCTCGGCGCGAAGGCACTCGCTCGTGACGATGAGGCCGTCGGCGCGCAACAGGAGCCGAACGCACGGCCGCCCTCCGGTCGCGACGACCATCGCCTCGACCTCGGGCATGGTCATCTGCTCGAGGTTGTAGACGTCTTTGTCGCACGATTCGCAGTGGCGGATCGCGTTGGTGCCGCGCATCCGATCCCACGGTTGCTCGCACGGCGAGAGCACTTTGAGCCGGCGCAGCAGCGGCGGCGCGGGGGGCTCGTTGCGCAGCCTCGCTTGGAGTCGGCAGATCTCGGTCTCGAGCGCGACGGTCCGCGCTTCGAGGGTGACGGGGTCGAGGTCGGTGGTTCGAAGCGCGTCGAGCGTGGCGCGCAGTCCGGCGAGGTTTTGCTCGATCGCTTCGCGGTCTTCTCGGTACGTCATGCGCTCTCCGTTCGAAATGAGAGCACGTTGTCCGCTCGCTCGTCGATCGGCGCGCGCGAGATGCACGATCCAGAACTTCTCGCGCCGTCTTCGATGTCCGACGAGGGCGCGGTATAGGGGTTGTTGTGAACGCTCCCGCTACACATACGCTCGATGTGTTGAACGCGATCCTCGCTCGCGCGTTGCCCGTTCGCGCGCGGCACGGGTCGATCGAGCTCGCGCCGATCGAGCTCGAGGGCCGCACGTATCCCGTCCGTCCCGTCGGCTCGATCGCGATCTCCGAGTGGGGGCTCTCGGTCAACCTTCGTTGCACGCGCGCGGGGCGTCCGCCGCTCGACGGCGAGGTGACGATCGCGCACGCAGAGAGCTGGGACGACGTGCGAGTTCCGGCGTTTGTCGAAGGGTGGCTCGGGGCGGTGAAGGCGATCCTCGAGTCGGCGACGAGCGAGAGCATCGATCGTTGGGTGCCGTCGTACTTGGATCCCGGGCTGCCGGTCGACGCGATGGAAGAAGGTACAAACAGCGAGGAATTTTGCAGGAAGTTCCTCGAGTACACGTGGCTCGGCTACCTGCTGCCGAAGCGGCCCAAGGTTGCCCCGATGTTCGAGCGCGCGCCGCGTTCGGTCGCGCTGAAGGCCTCGGAGATCGACCTGTACGGGCTGTGGGGTTGGATCGGCAACTTCGCGCGTCGTTGCTACGTCGACCCGCGTTGGGACGACGCGCTGATCCAGCGGTTGCCGCCGGCGGCGCGCGCGCTCGAGGGCGCCCAGATGATCGACGCGATGGTGGGCGGAAATGGCTTCGAAGTGTTCCTCGCGAGCCAGCGCTCTGCGGTGATCTTGCACTGCTACGAGAGCCTCAGCGCGATCGGCGCGAAGCAGCTTAGCGCGCTCATGCGTCGAGGCGTCGGGCTCGCCGCGCGACAAGGGGCGGAGTTTACGACCGAGCGCAATCAGGGCTGGCTGCGGCCGTTTCGCGCGGACGCGGCCGAACAGTGGAGCGACGTCGACGGACACGACCCCGGCAGGAGCTATGCGTTGATGACGAGCGAGCTCGTTCCGTGCGCGAACGCGTTTGCAGAGCGGAACCGAGACGACCTCGTTCGAACGTAGCTCCACGGTTCGCGCACGCTGGGCGGGGCGCGGTATAGCTCGACGAGAGAGGAGCGTGGCTGTGGTCGAGGAGGATCCGAAGCGAGCTGAAGACGCAGCGGTCGACGAGGACGGCGAGGACCGCGCGGTGATCCTGGCGCGGCGGCGCTTGTTGGTCGCGACCGCGATGGTCGGGATCGCGACCGGCGCCGAAGCCTGCGATTGGCTGCACGAAAAGCTCGGCGGTCGTGGGCAGCCGTGCCTCAACGTCGCGCCGCCCCAACCGTGCCTCGATATGCCGCCTCCCCAGCCGTGCTTGGAGACACCCTCCGCGTGTCTGCAAGTTCAGCACACGGTCCCTTCGCAGCCGTGCTTGATGCCGCGGGCGTGTCTCGACATCGTGCTCGAGCGCGATGCGGCGCCTCCGCAGCCATGTTTGTCCGAGCGCCCCACGCGGCGATCGCCGTCGCCCCAGCCGTGCCTCGAGCAAGCATCGCCGCAGGTGTGCCTCGAGAAGACGCTGCGCAAACAGGACGACGACGACGCTTGAGCGATGATCTGCGACCGCTGCGGGGACCGTCGAAGCTCGTCGGTCACATCGCGTCCGGCGGGAGTGCTCGCGCGTCGCGTGTGGCGTCGCGTCGCGAGTTCTGGCAATACCGCGGCTCGATCTCATGCTTGTCTCGCTGACACACCTCGCGTTCGACGTATTCGATCCAGCGACAACGCTGACGATGCACAGCAAGCAGTCGCCGACAGACGCCGAGATCGCTCCGGTGCTCCCCGCGATCGCTGAGCAAGCGAGGCGGCATCAACGCGTTCGATCGCTGGTGTTTACCGATGGCGGGGCGCCGACGCTCGCGCAGCGCAAGCGCACGATCGAGCTCGTCGGAGACCGCAACTTCGTTGTTCGCAACGCGGTCGTCTCCGACGCCACGTCGGTTCGGTTCGTGATCAGCGCGATCGCGCTCGTGTCCGAGGCGATTCAGAGCTTCTCGTGCAGTGATTTCTCGAGTGCGCTCGAGTTTCTCGAATACAGCGCCGATGAGCGCGCGGTGGTCGTCGCGAAGCTCAAGGCGATCGCGAAGAACGTCCCTTCGGGGCGATTCTCGGCGTTCGATCGCGTTGTGGCGTCGCTCGGCGTCGTGCGCTGAGCGCGATCGACAGGCGCGCTCCGGTGCTTACGCGCTAGGCGCGAAGCGCTCGCACGCGCCGAAGAGCTGGCACGTTTGGTCCGTGCTCAAGTCGCCTCGGTAGTCCTTGGGGTCCTTGTCACGGCCCGCGTCGTACTGCTCGATGTAGCTCTTTACCTGGGTGAGCTTCGAGCCTGTGAGCCGCGCGATCTCGTCCGCGGAAACGCCCTGGCGGTGCAAGCCGCACACGAGGTTGAGGCGTCCCTTTTTGATGCGCGATGGCTCGGTGAGAAATCGGTACGGCGCGCTGAGGTAGCGGACGCGCGGCTCGCTCGCGCCGCGCTTGAGCGAGAGTCCTACGCGCGGGCCGCGGTAGATTGTGTGTGCGCGTTCGTCCGTGAGGGTCAGGTAGCTCGGCGAGCCCGGCTTCTCGCTGACGTCGCGGTCGTACCCTTTGACCATCGAGGGAACGTCGCCGAACCCCGACAGCGACAAGAGGTGATCGACGCACACGCACGGACCGTCGTAGATCTTCGAGGGATCGTCGATCGATTCGACGCCGCGAATGAGCATGCCTGCGTGCGTGTCTTCGCTGCCGAACGCGAGGTCGAGTCCCTTGTACGTTCCGCCGCGGTACTCGCCGCCCGTGCGATGATGGTACCAGCGCGCGAACTCGGTTTGCATCACGTCGCCGTGCGTGAAGGTGTCCTTGTGATTCGGCGAGTTGACGTAGAACTCGACTTCGGTGAACCGATGGGGCTTCGCGCCCATGTGCCACACGGTTCGAGTCAACACGAGGCGAGCGATGTCTTCGATCGCGCGGATCCACCGCGGTTCATCCGCGCCCGAAGGGGGCACCAACGCCGCGAGCGCGTCGGCGAATGACGTAGTTCCCATGAGCGTGAGTATACCCAATCTCGTGTGCAGTGACCGCCACGCGCAGATGTGCGAAGCTCTCGAGAGTGCGTGACGGAACGCGAATCGGAGCGCGACCTTCGACCTCGCCGCGGGTGAAGGGCGTCGCATTTCGCTCGGTGCTCGCGTCGCTCGCCGAGCTGCGGGGGGACGAGAGCGTCGAGCGCGCGCTCGGGCAATTGACCGCTGACGAGCGCTCGGAGATCGAGTTTCGAATCGTCCAGACTGGGTGGTACCCGATCGAGCTGTACCGTCGACTCTTCGACGTGATCGTCGAGACGACCGGTGAAGGCGCGTCGATCGTGCGCGCCATCGGCGCTGCAGCCATCCGCCGCGACATCACGGGCGTCTACCGCGTGATGTTCAGCGTCCTGTCGCCAGAGACCGTCATCGCGCTCGCGGGCAAGCTGTTCAACAGCTACTACGACACTGGAACCGTCGCGATCGTCGAGCGCCGCAGCGGCTACGCGCGCTCGTCGTACGCGCGGTGCTTCGGCTTCGACGCCAACATGTGGACAGAGGTCCTCGGGAGCTCCGAAGCCCTGCTCGCGATCGCTGGAGCCAAGCACGTCCGCGCGCAGCTCGTCCGAGGCGGCGACGACGCAGCGTGCGAGTGCGTGATGGAAGCGCGCTGGGCGTAGCGTCTCTCGCCGTGCGTTCAGCGCTCTGTGCCATACCGCTGACGCCGTCGCGCGCGTCGCGATCGCCTCGATGACGCCGCGAGCGCGATGGCCGCGAGCGACGACGCGAGCGTGAGCGCCGAGCTCCGCGTCGCGCCCGTTCCCGCTGCGCGACACTGGCATGCGCCGCCGCGAAACTCGGGCGTCCGCGCGGCGGGGCTCGATCCGTCTGCGGGACTCGCGGAGTCTTGCTGTTGATCCATCGGGATCGTGGCGTCGCTCTGCGCGTCGGGGGACGGAGCGTCGCTCTGCGATGGGCGATCGTCGGCGGTCGCGTCGGCGTCGCCGAGCGCGACGTCGATCGGTCCGCTCGTTCCTGTGTCGATCCCTGTGTCGACGCCGGTGTCTGGCCCCGTGGATCGAACGTCGACGCCTGTGTCGACGCCCGTGTCCGCGCGAGCGTCCACGCCGCTGTCGACGCCCGAGTCTGGGGGCGCGTTTACGCACACGCTCGGCGATCCGGGGGTCGCGCAATCGCCGGTCCACCCGACGCCGCCGGTGAACACGCAATCAACAGGGCGCGTACACCAGGAGAGCAGCGCGCCGAGCGCGCGTGGAACCGGAGCGCGCACGGGGCCGGAGTCCATCTCGTCCCACACGATCGCTGGCGGAGCGCCGCTCGCGACGCGGTGCGCTCCCGGCGCGGCGGCGCCCACTGTTCGAACGCGGTCGCGCGTCGCGTCGAACGGGCGATACGCGAGGCGGGGGAGCGCGCCCGAGTCGTTGATCGCCATCGGAACCGCGTAGATCGTTGGGCCGTCTTGAATCGTGAGTACGATATTGTCTCGGGTGCGCGCGAGGCCGATCGTGCGCGTCGCGCCCGTGAACGGGCCGGCGACGCTGATGGGCCCATCGGTGGTCGCGAGCGTCGGGTTGACGCTGAGCACAGCCACGCGCACCTCTCGCGCGCCGCTAAATCCAACGAGCCACGCGACGACGAGCCAGCCTCCATCAGCGACCGCGGCGATCGAAGACTCTGGCGCGCCGGTTTGTCTTGCGAACTCGACCAACGGGCCGATCTCGCGAACCGCGCTCGTCCTCGCGTCGAAATCGTGGACCCGAATGAGCTCGTCGCCGTCGTAGTGGCGTCGCGCGATCGCGTATCGGTCGCTGCCGATCGCTGCGACCGCTGGACGCGAGATCGCGGCTGGGGTCGTGCTCGTCCCGACCGCCCCGCCGAGCAAGACGCTGATCGGGTCGATCGCTGTCGCGTAGCGAAACAGCTGCATCCGATTGAGCCGATCGGCGACGGCGCCGAGGCAGTGCGCGGCGCTGCAGCCGATGGCGGGGTCCGACCAGAATCCCATCGCGGCCGGCGTGGACATCCCGAGCGAAAATCCAGCGGTCGCGAGGTTGGTTCCATGATCGACGGCGAGCCGCACGATCGCGCCGCTGTTTCGAACCCACCCCACGGCGAACGGCGAGACCGAGTCGCTCTCCAGAGGCGCGACCGGGCGAACCAGCGGTCCGCCAGCGCGGCCGTGATTCGCGTACATCCCGGGCGCCAAGGGGATTCCCGCGCCGCGCGCGCTGAAGAACTCGATGCTCGCGCCGAGCGGCGCGGCGAAGCCCCGCGTCCACTGTGGAATGACGGCGGGATTCTCGTCTGCCACGGTCGCGTAAAACGTGTTCGGAGGCGCCTCGCAGCCCGAACGCAAGCACGCCTGCGCGTTCGCGTCGGCGCTTCGAACGAGGGCTCCCACCGAGAGCAGCGCGGCGAGCACGTGTCGCGCTCGAGCGCGAAGCAAGTTCATCGGGCGATAGTCGCGTACCCGCGGTGGGGGGTCAATTTCAGCGGCGGTTTGGATCCATCGAGCGTCGCGCGCGCTCGCCGATCGGCGCGCCGCGCGAGCCGCTCGCGGGATGTTCGAGCCGCTCGCCGAAGGATCCGCGGTCCCGACGTTGTGCAGCATCGTCGGTGTGGTCGAAGCTTCGTCCTCGTGAGCGAGGAGACTGTCGAGCCGCGGCCGCGAGGCGCGCGAGGGACGATCGTGATCAGGCCCGTACACGTGGCGAACCTCGCCGCGCTGTTCGCGCCCGGCGTTGGTTTCGTGTGCGGGCTCTTTGCGCTGCGCGACGACCCTAGATTTCCCTGGATTCGCGCGATGCGCCCGCCGGTCGAGCTCGGGGTGCTCGCGCTCGCGGGCGTCGCGGCGACGCTCGCGGGCGTCGCGGATTGGGCTTTTCACCGCCGCGGCGGTCGCGCCGTGAGCGGCTCGGAGAGTCGCGTCGAGCTGCTCGCGCTCGGCGGCGGCGGGGCTCCTCTGTTCACGCTCATGGCCGTCGCGACCGTGAGTCGAAGCGCGGGGCTGTGGCTGCTGCCCATCCTCGTGGTGGCGCTCGCGACGGCCGCGGCGATCACGTATGACGAGCTGCGCTTCCATCGTCGCGCCCCGCGCGTCGAGCGGCTCTATCACGCAACGCTCGTCGGCGGCATGACCGTCGCGTGGCTGTCATGGATGCATTTCGTCTTCGCGCGAGGGCTTCGGTGATCACTTCGTCAGGAAAAACGCTGGCCGATCGCTGGCTCGAAGAGGGCGCCCTCGTGTTCGACGCGCACCCTTCGCTCGCGCGCGGGGCGACCGATGCGCTCGGTCGTCGCGCGTCACCGTCGCGGTGGATGCTCGCCGCGCTCGAGATCGTTCGCGCTCGCGCGGTGCACGCGAGACGCTCGTCGCGCGCGGTCGACGCCTCGCTCGTGGTGAAATACGCCCGCGCGCTCGGGGCTGCAGTGCTGGTCGTCGGCGCGTCGATCGCGGCGGGGTTCTCGCTGCTCGCGTCGGTGACGCTCGCGGTCGTCGCGTTCTACTGGGTCGAAGTGCAGCGCGTGTTCGTCGTGCTGCTCGGGATCGAGGGCGCGGGTGACCCTGTGCGCGAGAGCGCCGCGCTCGTCCGCGCGCAGGGTGGAACGGGGATCGCGCTCGTGCGCGTGCTCAGGATCGCCGCGCACATGCTCACCGGCGGTCTTCGCGGCGAAGGGTTCGTGCGATCGTGGTGCGTCGGGTGCATCGCCGTCGTGTGCTGGTACGAATACGCGCGAGCGCAGTCGGCGATGGCGACCGCCCCGGGCTCGCGCTGGAGCTCACCCCATGCGTGAACGATCGGCTCCGCTCCTTTGGGCGGTGTTTCTCGCGGCGACGGTGTACGGACACGTCGCGCTCAAGCTCGCGACCCACGGCCGCGGCGACAAGACGCGCGAGCTCCTTCGCGCGCTCGCTTCTCCTTGGGCGATCACGGGCGTCGCTGCGTGGGGCCTCTCGTCGCTGCTCTGGATGAAGCTGCTCGCGAAGGACACGCTCTTCTCGGCGGCGTCGACCGCGTCGCTCAAGTACGTCCTGCTCGGGTTGGCGTCGTTGATCTTCTTGCGAGAGTCGCCGACGACGACCCAGTGGGTCGGCTTCGCGTTCATCACGGTGGGCGTCGGGCTGGTGCGGTGATGATCGCGCGCGCGCTGTCGGCGATCGTAGACCTCGTGCAAGTGTGCCGCTGCGTCTCGATAAGTGACACACGTTTTCGAAAGTCTCGCCGCGCGGGGATGGGGCCCATCGTCGCCGCGGGCAACCTCTACATGCGCTGGGCGGACGCGAGGATCACGATGTTCGTGCGCGCGCGGGACTGGCTCGCGTACGAGCGCGCGTGCTTCGAGCTCGTTCACGAGCGGCCCGTGGACGCGGGCGAGCGAGCGCTCGAGTTCGACCGTCTGCCGGGCGAATCGCTGAGAGAAGTCGCTGCAACGGCGAGGCTCACCGAGGACGCGCTCTACGCGACGGGCGCGGAGTTGAAGCGCTGTCATCAGCTCTCGAACGGACAATTTGCCCACGGCGATCCGCACTTCGGAAACGTCTTGTGGGACGGCGCTCGCGCGCGGCTGATCGATTTCGAGACGCGCTACCGAGACGAGGTCCCGATCGAGACGCGCCGCGCGAACGACCTCTTGGTGCTCTGCCTCGACGCGATGACCGTCGACCCCGCGTGGCCGTCGCTCGCGCAAGCGCTCTTGGCGGGCTACGCGCCGTCGAGGCCCGTGCGCGACGCGCTCTACGCGGTGCTCGCGCCGCCGCGAGGGCTCGCGCGCGTGCTGTGGTCCTCGAGGACGAAGCGCCTCGCTCCGTCGACCGTCGACCGTCGCGCGGCCGCGTTGCGAGCGACGCTCGCGTGACGAAAGGGAGAACCGCTGTAGTGTGTCGCTCGTGAAGACGCTCGAACTCGAGACCCTGCGCGCGGCGCTCGACGCGCACGAGGTGCGACCCGCGGCCGAGGTGATCCCGGGGATGGTGCGGAAGGACGCGGGGGTGCTCGTTCCGATTCGCACCGGAGCGCGGCCGACGATCGTGCTCACCGCGCGCTCGCGCGCGATGCGCGATCACGCCGGAGAAGTGAGCTTTCCCGGGGGAAAACCCCAGCCCGAGGATCGGGACCTCGCGGCCACGGCGCTGCGCGAGGCGCACGAAGAGATCGGCCTCGAGCCCCGTCGCGTGTCCATCGTCGGGCGACTCTCTTCCGTTCCCACGGCGACGAGCGCGTTTCGGCTCGAGCCCTTCGTGGGCGCGATCGTCGACGGCGACGATCGTTGGGCGCTCTCGCGGGAAGTCGACCGCGTGCTCGAGCTGCCCATCGAAGACTTCGTGTCGGGGCGCGTTCGCTTCTGCCTCACGATGTTCGCGTGGCGCGACGAGCTGCACCCCACGCCGTTCTTCGAGGTCGACGACGAGACGGTGATCTACGGCGCGACCGCGTACGTGCTCTGGGAGGCGTTCGCCGTCCTCGCGGGCCTCGGAGCGCCGTTGCCCGAGCCCGTGGTGGTCCCGCCGCCGCCGTGGACCGCTCCGCTGATCGAGCGCTTTCGCGCGCTCGAAGACCGTCACCGCCAGCGCATCGTCGAGTAGCCCCGTCGCGTCAGGATCGCGAGCGCCTCTTCGCGCGTCACCTCCCGGACCTCGCCGTACGCGAAGCGCTGCGCGAAGCGGCCCGCGGCGCAGTCGAGCATCCAGACGTCCTCCGAGGTCGGGCCTCCTCCTGCCAGCGAGAGCTCTCCTGCTTCGAGCTTCGCGAGCAGCGCTTCGGGCGCCATCGTGAGCTTGGCGACGAGCGCGCGAGCGCTCCCGTGCTTCGCCTCGCCGAGGGGCTTCGCCGCCGCGGGGAGCGCGTCGCTCACCGTCGACGCGAGGAGCATTTCGGAGAGCAAATATCCTGGTCGAAACTTGGTGAAGCCCGTCGCCGTGTCCCCAGAGAACGTCGTGTTGTAGTAGAGGTCGTCCACCTGCACGACGAGCAGGCCGTTGTGCACCGCCCAGCCGAGCTCTCCGTCGCGCATCCTTCGGCAGAGCGCGCGATACCGTGATTCACCGGCGCCGAGCGCGCTGCGAAGCTCGCCGTCCATGCGTTCGGGCGCGATCGTCTCGCGCTCGTAGAGGGCGGTGTCGATGAGGCTCTCGGCGTGCGCGTCTTCGATCGGCGCGTGACGCAGGAGCTTGCCCTCGTGGACGATGACGTCTGTCCAGCCGATTTCGCGGGAGAAACACAAGTGCGAGGTCGCGCCGTTGTGCAGCGTGCTCGCGAGGCTGTCTCGCGGCTCGCCTCGAAGCGCGTCGAGCGCCCTCTCGCGGCGCGCGACGAACGTCGCTGCGAGCTCGCCGAGCGAGGGGTCCACGGTCGATCGCTCGACGATCGCGTGCGCTGGGACGTTCGCGCCTGCGAGGGACGGGAGCTTCTCGCGCAGCGCTCGCTCGGTGTACTTCGACGCGGACACGACGCGTCGATTGCTGGGGTCGAACACGACGAGCCACGCGTCGGTTCGCGCGGCGAAGAGCCAGCACTCCTTGGGGGCGCCGGGCTGGTACCAATGCGGACGCACTGCGATTTCGTTGGCGAAGAGGGCGTCGAGGACCTGAGCGACGGGCCGTGCGTTCATGGGGTCTCAGAACTGAAAGTAGATGAACGGGACCGTCGCCGGCAGCGAGATCGATCGAAGCGCGACGAAGACCGCGACGAGCGCCATCGAGCGAACGAGCGGGTGCGCGGCCACGAAGGCGCGTCGCGCGCGGTCGTACACAGCGTCGGGAACGAAGTGCGCGAGCGCCGCGCCGACGAGCGCCGCCGCGAACCACTTGGGGACGTTGGGCACGTCCGTCGTCCGCTCGCCCATCGCGAAGAGCACCTCGCGCGCGCGCTCGAAGCTCGGGGCTCGAAAGAACACCCACGCGAAGCACACATAGTGAAACGTGAGCGCCGCGCTCGCCACGCGCGCGAGTCGAGAGCCCGCGTCCGCGCGCGAAGCGCTCCACACGGTGAGGGCGGCCCACAGCGGCGCGAGGTAGCACCAGCCGAGGACCAAGTGGACCCACGCGCTGTTCACGTTGGCGACGGTGGCCCATCGATCGATCGAGGGCGCGATGAATTTGTGTGCGTTTGTTCCGAAGAGCGCGAAGAGCGCTGCGCGCGCGGTGATGCTCGCGGGGCTCGCGCTCGTTCGCTCGGTGTGTCGTTGGTACGCGCGCGTGATGGCGAGGCCGCCGCCGTGCAGCGCGCCCCACGCGATGAACGTCCAGTTGGCGCCGTGCCACAGGCCCCCGAGCAGCATCGTGATCGAGAGGTTGCGGTACGTGGCCCAGTCGCTTCCTCGCGAGCCGCCGAGGGGAATGTAGAGGTAGTCGCGGAGCCACGAGGACAGCGTGATGTGCCATCGACGCCAGAAGGCCGAGAGGTCCGCGGCGCGGTAGGGCGTGCGAAAATTCTCGGGCAGCGTGAACCCGAGCATCGCCGCGGCGCCGATGGCGATGTCGCTGTACGCGCTGAAATCCAGGTAGATCTGAAACGCGTAGCCGTAGACCGCCAGGAGGTTCTCGAGCGACGAGTACGCGTTGGGGCGATCGAACACGCGATCGACGAGGAACACCGCGAGCGGGTCGGCGAGGCAGAGCTTCTTGGCGAGCCCGCGCGCGACGCGCAAGAGCCCTTCGAGCGCGGCGGTCTCGCGGATCGGCGGCGGGTCTGCGATCTGCGGGAGAAACTCCTCGGCGCGCACGATGGGACCTGCGACGAGCTGCGGAAAGAACAGCACGAACGTCGCGAACTCGAGGAGCGACGGCGTCGCGCGGAGCTTCTGCTTGTAGACGTCGACCGTGTACGAGAGCGACTGAAACGTGTGAAACGAGATTCCCGCGGGCAAGAGCAGCGCGATCGGGACGTACGTCCACGGCGCTCCGAGCGCCCGCGCGATCGCGCTCGCGGTCGTGCCGAAGAAGTCCCAGTACTTGAACGCGCAGAGGATCCCGAGGTTCGCGACGAACGAGCCGATGAGCCACAGCCGCGCGCGCGACAGCGCGTTTGCAGCGCCGCGCCGCCGCTCGATCACGAGCGCGAGGCCGTAGTCGAGGACCACCGTCGCCAGGATGAGCGCGAGGAGATACTGGTACGCGCCTCGCGTCGTCGCGGCCCACGAGTGGTACATGAGCGCGCTCACGAGGAAGAGCGCGGACTGCTTGGCGACGCGCTGCGCATCGCGCGATGGCTGCGCGTCGAACGCGCGCACGGATCCCCACGCGAAGAGCCACGCGGGGTGCCCGAGCGACGCGAGCGCGCGAGAGAGCTCGGGCAACGCGTGCCGCCGAACGGCCCACGCGAACGCGACGCCGAGCGCCCCGAGCGCGAGCGCGGCCACCGTCGCGCGGCGCGGGCCCGTCGCGGGATCGGGCGAACGCGCGCGATGCGCGATCGCGTAGCCGAGGGCGAAGAGCGCGGGTCCCAGCGCGGCGCGCGCGGTGAGCGGCGCGTGGCCTGCGCCGAACGCGGCGCGAAACACGAGCTCGAGCGGATCTGCGAGGGAGGCTCCGGGGATCGCGAGGAGCCACAAGAGGTCCGCGAGCGCGACGGTCGCGAGCGCGGTGATCGCCGCCGTGGTGGCCCGTCGCGCGAGGGACGAACTCGAATGTGTGTGCTGCTCGGCCGCGCCGCCGAGCGACGCGTACAGCGCGTAGATCGCGAGCAAAAATGGGACGAACCCCGCGCTCGAGAAGCTCAACGATCGCGGCTCCGATCGGGGGCCGACGCGGCCTCGGTCATCGAGCGTTCGGCCGCGGGACGGCGCGCCGCGCGTTGCGCCCAGCCCTCGTAGCCGCGCGCGATCGCGTCGAGCAACAGGCCCGAGAGCGCGTCGTAGCCAGCGGGTCGATAGTGAACGTGATCGCGGTACGCGAGGGGCGGCGTTCGCGCGACCCAGGACACGACCGTTCCGGGGCCGCCCATCGCGGACAAGAGGTCGAAGTACGCGGCGTTCGAGCTGCGCGCGCCGCGGCGGATCGCGTCGAGGATCGTCAGCTGTTGCGCGGGCTGCGCGTAGCCTCCGGCTCCGTCGCGCAGCGCGAGGTCCGGCGGCCCGAGCACCAAGATGGACGCGCGGGGAACGGCGGCTCGAACACGCGCGACGAGGCTCGTGATGGCCTGCTCGACCCGCGCGGGCGCGAGGCGTCGATTGGCGGACTCGTTGGTTCCGAACCAGAGGACGACGAGCGACGGGTTGCGCGCCGAGAGCTCGGGGCCGAGGACGGTCCAGTCTGCTGCGTCGAGGTGCGTGGCTTGCGCGCCGACGGTTCCCGCGCTGTCGACCGTGGCGCCGTTGCCGTCGCGTTCGAGCGCGACGCCGTGGAGCTCGATCGGGCCGTCGCCCGCGGGTCGAACCGTGAGCGTGTGGTGACCCTCTTGCGTGCTCGAGACGAGAAAACCCACGGGCCCCTGCGTCGGCGCGAGCGCCGTGCTCTGCCGCTCCCACGGTCCGCCGTCGACGCGCGCCTCGATCGAGCCGCCGCCGCTCTGCCTGCGAAAATACACGATGAATCGCGATACGTCGCGGCTCTCGCACCGCGCGCACGGCTCGATCTCGACCGTGGCTGCGCGGTCCCTCGCGATCGCTCGCGCGAGGCCCACGCCATAGGCGCCCGACGGGTTGCGCAGCGGCGCGCGCTCGATGGTCCACGGTCCAGCGAACGTTCGTCGCACGTCTCGCGCTCCGCCCGCCGGGGCAACGAACCCGCGCCCTGCGCTCCCGAAGGCCGCGCCGAGCCTCCGTCTCAACCGACTCGTGAACTCATCGGACTCCGTGTGCGAGTCCCCCAACACGACGACGGTGAACCTCGCGCCGCGGGCTCTTCGAAGCGACTCGGCCATCGCGCTGTACGCACGATCGAGGGACCCCGATGCGTCTTCGATCGAGACGGTGGACGTCGCGCCCGTCGTTGCGTCTTCGCCCGAGGAGGGCTCTTCGCCCGCGGCTTCGTCGCGCAACGCAACGCGTAGCTCTGGCGCGTACGGCTCGCTCGCCGCAGCGACGCCAGCCTCCGTCGCGCTCGCGTCGACGCTCGCCTCGGCGGTGCTCGCGTCGACGGGTCTTCGCGCGGCGACGAGGGCGCGGTCGAGCGCTGTGCGGTCGTGTCCGTACGGCGCGGCCTGACCGATGGTGGACGCTCGTTCGCTCGTGGGTCTCGCGGCGCAGCTCGCGATCGCGATCGCGACGGCGGCGGTGCGCGCGAGGCGAGGGCGACGCTCAGCGAACGGGGATGACGAAGTCACGAATGACGCCCATGTGCTGCATGTTGAGCGCGGCCGAGTCGCTCATCCTCGCGGGCGCGATCATGCCGATGGTGGTCGCGTCGAACACGCGCGTGTCGATGACCATGCCGTGCGGGAGCGTATACGTCGTCGTTCCGTTGCTCATCACGACGGGGACGATGTGCGCGTAGAGGCTGCGGCTCGGCATCACGTGGTCGTACGGCTGATTGCGCATCGGATCTAGGCCCCCGTCCGCGAGCGTGACGAGTCGATTGGTGTTGGTGCCCGGGTTTCCGAACTGGTCGGTGGGCAGCGGCGTGACGTTGAGGACCATCTCGAGCGTCGCGAAGATCGGCTCGGTGATGGTGTCCGTGTTGAGGTCGCCGCCCACGACGACGTAATCCGTCGCAGGAATCCTCGTGCGAATGTTGTCGACGAGCTCCATGCCCTCGATGGGCCTCGACGTCGCGTTGGTGTGCAAGTGCACGCTGATGGCCCACAAATCAACGGGGCCGGGGATGTCGATCTGCGCGTACGCGTAGTCGCGGTTGGACACGCGGCTGTCTTGCCACTCGCCGCACGCTCGAATCGGAAACCGACTGACGATCCCGTTCGGAATGTCCCCGCGGCTGTCGACCATCTCTCGGCAGAAGTACGCGGTCGGACCGAGGATGCTCTCGGCGAGCCCCTGGAGCGCCGCGGTGTCATCCGCGCCGATGCGCATCTCTTGGAGCATCACGATGTCGGGGTCGACGCCCTGCATGATGCGGATCCCCGGCCCGGGCGCGGTGTCACCGGGCGGGACGTCGTAGGTCTGGTTGTTTCCCGCGGTGAGGTTGGCGGCCATGAGGCGCATTCGAAACGAACCGTCCGGCGTCGCGACATCGGGAAACACCACGTCCGAGCGCGTGTCGTTCGCGCTGTCCGACGCCGCGTCCGTGCCCGTGTCCGCGGTCGCGCTGTCCATCGTCGCGTCGTTGGCGCTCGTGTCTTCGACCGTCGCGTCTGCGCCCGTGTCCACGCCGCTGTCCATCGGCGCTGTCGCGTCGAGGACGTCCGCGCCCGAGTCGTTGGTGCTCGGTCGCTCGCACGCAGCGAGCGCCGCGAACATCGCGCCCGTGGCGATCCAAGAAAGGGATCTCGTCACCGTCATCGCCTCGCATCGTGACACAGCTACGCGTCAGAGAAAGAGCGCGATCGCGCTCCCTGCTCGCTCAGCGGCCTGCGTCCGCGGAGGTCGGGTGAGCTTCCGTCGCGCCGTTCGATGGCGGCGCGGTCCTCGCGAGATACTCGTCTCGCGCGGCGAGCAGGGCGTCGGTGATCGCGTCGGCGATGCGCGCAGCGCCTCCGTCCGTGAGGTGCGTGTGGTCCGCTTCGGCCCAGCCCCACGTGTGCCAACGGAGCACCGAGTTGCGGCCGCCCATGAACGCAAACGTGTCCCACATCGCGCACCCTGCGCTCGTCGCGGCGCGACGCTGCGCCTCCATGATCGCGCTCAACGACGCGCGCGTCGCGAGCGGGCCGCCGCGCTCTTCGGCGCCGTCCGGCGGAAGCAGCACGAGGCACGATCCCGCCACGCGCTTCACCAGCGAGAAGAGCGCTGCGTGTGATGCTTCGAGCGCCGGGCGATGGACGAGCGGGATCGGGCCGTGGGTGCTGTCGTTGGTTCCGAGCGAGATCACGACGAGGTCCGGGGAGAGCGCGGCGAGGGCGCGCTCCCACTGCGCTGCGTCTTGTCGCGCGAGGGCCCGGGACGAGGAGCTCACGAGCCCCAGGTTGTCGACGATCATCCCGGGTTGGTCGCGCTCGATCGAGAGCCCATACAATCGAGATCCCTGGCGATCGACGCGCATTTCGAGCCGATGTCTCCCCTCGCTCGCGAGCCGAATCGTCGACGCCATCGGCTGCCACGCGCCTTCGTCGACGCGAGTCGACACCGCGGTGGCGTCGCTCGCGTAGAGGGCGATCGTCCCGCTCGCCGTGAGCTCGACGGACGCGATGGCTCCGTGAGCGCGCGCGACGAACGCGGCTCCGGCAGGGCCGAACGGCGGGTCGACCGTGGGCTCGTCGACGACGCTTACGGTGTCCAAGCCGCGCCCCTCGTAGCGAACGTTGCGCGGGTGATACCAGCGCGTCGGGCGCTGCGCGTAGAGCCAACCGACGCCGCGGTCTCCGAACTCGCGCTGCAATCGCGCGCGCATGCGCCCGGTGATCTTGTCATCCGCGACGATCGAGTCGCCGAGGTGCGTCACGCGAACGCGAGGACGCTGCCCGCGTTCGAGCTCGGTCAGCCGCGCGAAGAATCCATCGAGCGCGCGCGTCGAGCACGCCCCGGCGTCGGCGCTCGTCGCGCAGGGGTCTTGGATCGCAGCGACGCGGCGATCCCCTCGCGAGCGCGCGGTCCATCGCGGCGGAAGCGGCGGAGGCGCGACCGGAGGGGCTGCCTCGACGCGCGCGGGCTGCGCGGGTAGCGGCCCCGAAGCGCGCGGCGCGACGAGGGTTCGCGTCGGATACACGAGCTCGCGGAGCGAAGCGCGCCACGACGGACGCGCGAGGGTCGTAGCGAGCGACGCCGCGGCGAAGAGCGCGAGCGTCACCGAGAGCGAGCGCGGAGCAGACGAGGACAACGGCGCGGCAGCGTACCAAAACCGCGGTGCTCGCGCGTCGCGCTACAGCGTCTCCAAGTACGCGACGAGGTCCCGCAGCTCGCCAGCGTCGAACGTGTTGGCTCCGCCGCCGTGGCGCTCGTCGCCGCAGCGCGTGAAGCGCTCTTCGAGGGTCTTGGCGCAGCCGTCGAAGCGGTACGGAGCGCGCCACGCGACCCCGCGGAGAGACGGAACTTGGAGCCTGGTGTCGCGGAGCGAGACCGTCTCGTTGCTCGTGAAGCGCTCGCCGCTGTGGCACTCGAGGCAGGCTGTTCGCGCGCTCATGAAGAGCGCGCGTCCGCGGGACGCAGCGTCGTCCATGACAGTGCGCGCGGGCGCAGGAAGGGGCTGGCGATCGAGCCATCGCTCGAGCGCTGCGACCTGGGGCGGGGCGAGGCGCGGCCCGCTCATGCGAGCCACGAATACGCGCGCGGCGAGCGCGCTCATCGTCGGAAGGTCGCCGGCCCAGTGGTAGGGCGCGGAGGCGACGACGCCGCCCCGTAGATTTTGTGTGCGTCGAATTTCGGTGGCGCTGAAGTTCCACACGTGGCCGTCGTCGCTGCCCTCGGGGTGGCACGAGGCGCACGCGATGAAGGCGCCCGAATTGCTGTGAAAGACCTCGTGACCTGTGTCGTGGCGGCTCTCGGTCGAGAGCGCGAGCGAGGCCCCTGTGTCCGCGAAGAAGAGCGCCGCGGGCTCGCGCGTCTGCGCCAGGAGCAACCCGGTCGGCGCAAAGGCCACGGCGATGGTCTGCCCCGAGGGCTGCGCGACCGCGAGGCGATCGGACGCGCACTCGCGCCCAGGCGCGAGCGACGAGGTCGGCAACAGCAGCAACGAGGGGTACAGCGGAACCGTGTAGTTCGCGGCGGAGACGACGGCGACCTTTGTTCCATCGGGCGAGTACGCCATGTCCACCGCGAGCGTCGCCATCGGAACGAGCGGCGAAGCCCCTTCGCGCCCCACGTCGGTCACCGTCGCGTGCACGACCGAGCACGAGCAGCTCGCGCACACCGTCGTCGTCCCGTAGTAGCTCGCCGTCGACGCGGTCATCGAAGGAGGCGTCACCGGCGTCACTTGCGCGCGCTGATGCAAGAGCGCCGCGCCGCCGCCGGGCTTCGCGACGAGCCGCCACGCGACGTTCGGCTCGAAGCGCTGCTCGATCGTCGTGCGCGCGCCGGTGCTCGTCGAGACGACGCGCTGCTGCGATTGATGAAACTCCGCGGGCGCTTCGGGCGCGCTCACGGCTCCATCCGCGCTCACGCGGTGGATCTGCGCGCTGCGAAAGCTGCTCACGACGAGCCCATCGCCGTCGATCACGACGTCGCGAAGGTCTCTCGCGACGGTGATCGATCGCGTCGTCCGCCAGTCGCGCGTCGCGATCGAGCGCAGCTCGCCTCCGGCGCACGCGACGTGCAGCGTGCTCGTTCGCCCGTCGAACGCCACGCCCCGCGGCGCTGGGCACACGGGCCTCGCGGCGATGGCCCTTCCCGAGCGCGCGTCGACGACCTGCACCGCGTTGCTGTTTCGAAGGACCGCGTACACAACGCCGTCTTCGCCCTCGACGAGCCGACCCGGTTCGCCGCCCGCGACGGGGATGTCCGCGATGCGCGAGCGGGACCCGAGGTCGACCACGTAGATGCGATCGCGATCGGGATCCGACACGACGGCGCGCGTCGCGTCGCGGGTGACGAGGAGCGTTCCGCCGCTCACGGGCGGAGGCGCGATCGCCTGCGAGAGGGTTGGGCCGAACCGAGGATCATTGAGGTCCAGCGGCGATCCGCAGTTAGCGAAGGCGAGGAGGGCGAATCCTGCGACAGCGATCCGGTGCGAGTTCGCGGTTGGCATGACGATCTGCGGTGAAACGACGCTCGCGGCTGAAAGTTTCACTCCTTCGTGCCGTAATTGTGCGGCGCGCGCCCGCTCCCTCGGGCCGCGTCCCCTCTACGATGCGCGCTCGAGCCATATTCTCCTGTGTCCTCGCTGTGTGCGCGTCGTTCGCGGCCCTTTGTGTACCCACTATGGCCGCGGCCCAAGAGCGGTCGTGTATGCCCTGGCTCAGCGGCAACCGCGATTCGTGCCACGTTCGAATGGGCATCGGCCTCGGCGCCGGCGCCCTCGCCATTCGCCAGCAACGCGCGTCGTACTTCGCGCGGGCCACGGGCAACGGAGCGCTCGACGACCTCGAGCTCGACGGCTCGTCGCTCTCGAACGAGTGGGCGCACCTCGTCGTGTTCGAGCTGTGGGCTCCGATGATCGGTGTCGGCCCCTTCTACACTGCGATTCTCCAGCGCGCGCAGCTCGCGGCCGTCGAGCGCCCCGCGAACATCACCGTGCAAAACGACTCGCTCGTCGAGTTCAGGGGCGCGCAGCACTTGTCGCTCGCCGCGGTGGCGGGGGTCGGGCTGAGCGCGAGTCGCGTGGGATTTCGCTCGGAGTTCGCGCTCGGCTATCGGTACTTTGGCTACAACATCACGGCGTACCGCGGCGAGCGCGTCGGGACGCGGTCGTTGCTCACGAACACGGTTCAGTGCGAGCTGCGAACGCTGTTCGAAGTGTGGCCGCACGAGCACCTGTCGATCTCGATCGCGGCGGGCGTCGATCCGACTCCGCCGTTTACGATCTCGACGACGATGGTCGTGACGTTTCACATGACTCGACTCGGCGGACTCGCGATCGGAAGCCGGCCACACCCCTGAACGTTCGCGAGACGCGAGCGACGGTTCAGCGACGACGCCGAGGCGCGCCTGTCATGAGCGGCTGCGGGTCGAGGCGCGTTCCGTTGTGGTACGCGATGAAGTGCACGTGGCAGCCGTGCGCGATGCCTGTGTCGCCGACGAGCGCGATGGTCTGGCCTCGGCGAACGACCGCGCCCGCGGGGACCAACGTCTTCTTCGCGTGCCCGTACGCGGTCACCCAACCGCCGGGATGAACGAGCACGACGACGTTGCCCATCCCGCTCATCCCGTTGTCCGAGTACGCGACGATCCCGCCGTGCGCCGCGCGGATGGGCGTTCCGCAGCGGCCGCCGATGTCGAGCGCGCGGTGTCGTCCGCCCATGCCCCGAAACCCTTGCCACAACGGCCCGCCCACCACCGGCCACAACAACGACCGAGGAGCGCGCCCCGCCGCCGCGCGAACCCACCGCGCTTCGGGTCGACCGAAGAGAAGCTGTCGCGCGACCGCGTGCGTTCCGAGCCCGAGTCTGCGCATGCGCTCTCGGTCTCGTCCTCGCGGCGTCGGAACGTCACGCGGCCCGTTCGAGCGCGCGGCCGTCTGTGCGCTCGCGTGCTGAATCGCAGGGCGCGCGCTCGTCGCGCCCGTCGTGCTCGTCGTCGCGCCGGTCGATTCTGTGTGCGCTTCGGGCGCGCCGAGGGCCTCGGGCTCTTCGTGCACCGCCGCGTCCTGCGCGCTCGCGCTCGACGAAGCGAGCATCGACAGCGCGAAGCACTGCAACAACGCTGCAACGAGAGCGGGCCGACGCACGAGGCGCACCTTGCCATCGAATCGCGCGGATCGCACGAATCCCACCGACGCGACGGGGGCGCGCGCCCGAAGCGCCTGTGATTGCGCGCGACGCGCTGCGAATTGCTGTAAAACGTCTGATGAAATGACGCTGTTCCAGGCTCGGGCGCGCGCGCTGATCGCGCTCGGAGCGAGCTCGGTCCTCGCGGGGTGCGCAGAGCACCGCACCCTCGACGCGGACGCAGCGCCCGGCGACGCGCGATCACCGACGCGCGAGGACGTCGTCTTGCGCGACGCCGACGCGGGCGCGCACGACAGCGAAGACGCGCGGGTCGAAGTCGACGGCGAAGCGCGATGGCCGTTCGTCGCGCACGCGGTCGAGCGCTGCTACGTCGATCGCCTCGCCTCGAGCGAGTACCTGACCGATTGGGTCGCTGCGGGAGGGCTCGAGCGCGCGAGGCCCGAGGGCGATCCCGTTCCGTCTCCGTCGCTGTCGCTCCCGACCTGGGGGCCGAGCTCCTCGTCGCGCGAGTTTGCCGCGGCCGCTGAGTCGCTGCGGCGCCAGCTCGATCCGTCGCGCAGCCACGTGATGGACTGCACGCTCTCGGTGAGGGCAAAGGACCCGCCGCACACGCTCGGGGCGATCTCGTACAGCGTGTATCTCCCTGGAGACTACCTGCGTCATCCGCTGCGACGACGCGGGGCGCTGCTCATGGTCCCCGGCGGGCGCGGCGATCGAACGCGGTGGTTTCTCACGCCGCGCGAAGGCTCTCTCTACGAGCGAGGAACGGGCGGACTCTCGCTGCGGTCCGCGGTCGATCAGTGGGCGAGCGCGCACGCGGGCGCGAGCGTTCCGCTCGTGATCACCGTCGATGGACCGACGGGCCGGTGGATCGACGGGCGCGTCGAGTTCATCGCCAACGACCTGCCGCAGCACGTCGCGCGCACGTACTTGCCGCAGCAGCGCGAGGACGAGACCCCGTTCGGCGTGCAGGCGATCTCCGTGGGAGCGGCGTTCACCGTGCGCGCGATGCGCGCGGCTCCGACGAGGTTTTCATCGGTGGCGCTCATGGGGTTGTTCTGCGATCGCACCGGCGTCTTGCCCGAGCGCGACCTCGGCCCCGACGTCGACACCTATTATCAAGAGCTCGCGTCGCGGGTCCGTCAGGGAGCGTTCGCGATGCGCATGAGCATCGGCCGGCGCGACCCCTTCTACGAGTGCAACAAGCGGTGGTACTTCGCGCTGCAATCCGCCGGTGTTTTTGCAGCGCAAACCGATCCCACCTACGAGCGCTGCGAGGGCGAGGGCCCGCCGTCGAGCGCCCGTTGTTGGGTGCGCTGGCCGGGCTTCACGGGGCTCCCTCGGCTCGGTCATCACTACGCCGCGGTGGTTCCCGTGTTTGCAGAGGACCTCGCGTGGCAGCTCGATCGGCTCGACGCGCTCGCGCGGAGCCGCGGTCAGTGACCCAATGACGAGAGTTGGTAGCCGAATCCCGCGGACATTCCGGGGTTGGCTGCGACGTCGGCTGGGGTCGTCGCGAGGGGACTTCCGCCCGAGACGAAGAGCGAGACCGTGCCACGGCGGCTGCTCGCGCCGAAGGTCGCGACGGCGATCCCTGCTTGCGCGCGGCGGTCGACGGGGCCCACGCCAGCGATCGCGTAGCCGAAGTAGTCGTTGGCGGCAGCGCCCGTGAGCGACTGAGAGGGCGTTGTGACGAGGCCGCTCGCGCTGCCGCGGTAGACGTACACGCGGCCCGCGCGGCTGTTGAAATAGGGGCTGCTCACGATGACGTCTTCGAAGCCATCGCCGTCGAGGTCGCCCGCTTTGTCGAACTCTTCACCGAACAGGTCGTCGCCGCCGTCGGGGTTGTTGATGACCTGAGAGGGCGTCGCGGGCAGCCCCGTGGCCGACCCGAGAAACACCACGATGCGCCCGCCGCGCCGCGGAAAATCATTGGACCGGAGCGCGACGAGGAGGTCTTGAAAACCGTCCCCATTCACGTCGCTCGCGACGGGGTTGACGTCGATCCACGGAAGCAGCCCGATCGTGGGCCAGCTCAGCGTTCGTCGACCCGTGTCCGTGGGAACTCCTCCGCTCACTGGATGGATCGTGGGCGGCGCGACGGCGGTCCCGTTCCAGCGGAGGACCGCGATTTCGCGCGTGCCGTTGGCGTCGAAGTCACCGACGGCCATGCGGCAGAGCGCCGTTCCCGCGTCGCGCGGGAGGTTGAACTCGTCGCGCGGCGCGCCGAGCCCCGCGCTCGATCCGTAGCGAACCCAGGGCGTTCCGCGGTCGCTCGACACGAGGACGTCCGCGTAGCCGTCGTTGTTGATGTCCCCCGCGCCGATCGCGTTCGTGTACGAAACCGCGGTCCCTGCGCTGCTCGTCGCCGTGCAGGTCGTGAGCACGAGCCCCGATGCGCCGCCGTGGTACACGCAGCCGCCGCCGGTTCCCGCGATGATCGCGTCGGAGAAGCCGTCGCCGTTGACGTCGCCGACGCCGAACGGTCGACCGAGCCCCGCCTCGCGTCGAAACGGCGTCGCGCTCGCGACGAGCCGCCCTGCGCGCACCGCGACGACGAACGCGTCGCGGGGAGCGCTCCCCGAAACGTCTTCGCCGCTGAGCGCGAGGATCTCGGGTTGGCCGTCGTTGTCCGAGTCGAACTGCTGGTGCGTCACGAGGTCGAGCGTCGCGTGAGGGCGCGCTGGCACGACGAAGGTCCACACGGGGCTCGCTGCGGCGCCCGTGGAGGCTCCGACCATGGGGCGCAGTCTCCAGAAGTACACGCCGCTCTCGAGCGCGGTCGCGGGCCTCGCGGACGTGGCCATCGGCGCGTCGAACGTTTGAACGACCACCGCACATCCAGCGTCGCGACAGATCTCGACGCGCGCTCCGTTGGTGGGCGACTCGACGCTCCATCGAAGCGTGGGGCGCGCAGAGGTGACCCACTGCCCCGAGAGCGGCGCGATCGCGCGCGGCGCGGGGGCGAGCAGGCAACGCGTTCCGACTGGAAAATACCCCGCATCGCAGCGCACTCCGCACGAGGCCGCGACGCACACCGCCGTCCCGTTGCTCGTCGTGGGGCACGGCATGTTGCAGCCTCCGCAGTGCATCGGATCCGTCGCCACATCGACGCAACGGCCGCCGCACGTTCGCGAGCAGCCCGTGTCCGTCACGACGTCGACGCCGCTGTCCGTTCGCACGTCGACGCCGGTGTCCGTGCGCACGTCGACGCCCGTGTCGTTTCCCGAATCCGCGCCCGTGTCCACACCGCTGTCCACGCCGGTGTCCGCACCGGTGTCGTTGATCGCGTCGATCCCCGAGTCGACGCCGCTGTCGGTGATCGATCCCGAATCGACGCCGGTGTCGACGCCCGAGTCGGTCTCGACGCCGCTGTCCGAAACGGCGTCCGTGCGCTGGATGTCTGCGCGGTCTTCGACGGCGCTGTCTTGGGGCTGCGTCGGCGATCCACAGGCGATCAGCGCGACGGAGAGCGGCGCTGCAAGCAGTCGAATGTGCCTCATGGTCGCGGGATATACGGCACGGGGTGTCGCGGGCGAAAATCAGTGACGATTTTCTCCGAACCGCAGCCCGAACCCTCGACCGCCAAAGGCGCCGAACCCTGCCGTGCTTCATCGCCAGGTTTGTGGGGAGAATTCAAGCGTGTCCGTGCGACGGGACCTCACCCCCGCTGCCGCGCGCCCCTCTCCCGCGCTCTGGCGCGGGCGAGGGGCTTTGATTTTGTGGGCCTCGCGGAGAGCTGTTGGGTTTATGCCACAACGCTTCGGTCCCAGTAGCCCCTCTCCCGCGCCGGAGCGCGGGAGAGGGGCGCGCGGCAGCGGGGGTGAGGTCCCGTCGCACGGACGCGCGCTCAGTGACCGATGGAAGTGAGCGCAAAGCCCAAGAACTCGCCGATTCCACGGCTCGTGATCGCGTCGGCTGGCGTCGTCGCAAGGGGACTTCCGCCCGAGGCGAAGAGCGAGAGCCTCGAACTGGGAGTCGTGAAGGTCGTCGTGATGGCGATCGCGGCTCGGGTGCGTCGGTCGATGGGGCCGAGGCCAGCGATGGCGTAGCCGAGCTTGTCGCCGATCGCCGCGCCCGTGAACGACTGCGAGGGCATGCTGACGAGGCCACTCGCGCTGCCGCGGTAGACGTACACGCGGCCTGTAGAGCGATTGAAATTGGGGCTGCTGACGATGACGTCCTCGAAGCCATCCGCGTCGAGGTCGCCCGCTCTGTCGAACCGTTCACCGAACAAGTCGTCAGGGCTGTCTGGGTTGTTGATGACCTGAGAGGGTGTCGCGGGGAGCCCCGTCGCGGAGCCGAAGTACACCACGATGGGCCCGCCGCGCCGGGGCGCATCGATGCTTCGGAGCGCGACGACGAGATCTTGAATACCGTCCCCGTTTACGTCGCTCGCGACGGGGGTGATCTTGGAGCTCGGAAGCGGACCGATCGTCGGCCAGCTGAGCGTTCGTCGACCGACATCCGAAGGAACTCCGCCAATGACTTGATGAATCGTTGGCGGAGGGCTGTCGGATACCGTGCGGCAAAAGCTCGCGATCTCACGAGTGCGATTGCCGTCGAAGTCACCGACAGCCATCTGGCACGTCAACGCTCCCGGCGCGCCCGGACGGTTGAACTCGTCGCGCGGATCGCCGAGCCCCGTGCTGGATCCATAGCGGACCCACATCGTGCCAGTGCGGCTCGAGACGAGCACGTCTGCATAGCCATCGTTGTTGAGGTCGCCCGCGCCAATCATGTTCGCGACCGAGAGCGTGACGCTTCCGGCGCTCGCCATCGTGCAGCTCGCGCCCCCGAGCCCCGACGCCGACCCTGAGTGCAAACAAACGATATTTCCAGACTGCCCCGTCAGCGCGTCGGAATAGCCATCTCCGTTGACGTCGCCGACGCCGATCGGGCGCTCGAGACCCGAGGCCGTGAGAAACGGCGTCACGCTCCCGACCAGCCGTCCGTCGCGCACCGACACGACGGACGCGCGGTGCACGCCCCCCGTCACCAGGTCTTCACCGGAGAGCACGAGGATCTCGGGCTGGCCGTCGTTGTCCGAGTCGAACTGCTGGTGCGTCACGAGGTCGAGCGTCGCGTGAGGGCGCGCTGGCACGACGACGGTCCACACGGGGCTCGCTGCGGCGCCCGTGGAGGCTCCGACCATGGACCGCAGTCGCCAGAAGTACACGCCGCTCTCGAGCGCGGTCGCGGGCCTCGCGGACGTCGCCATGGGCGCGTCGAACGCTTGAACCACCACCGCACATCCAGCGTCGCGACAGATCTCGACGCGCGCTCCGTTGGTGGGCGACTCGACGCTCCATCGAAGCGTGGGGCGCGCAGAGGTGACCCACTGT
>JAEUKI010000005.1 GCA_016793325.1 Myxococcales bacterium
TCTTGGCAGCGGAGCCGGTTGCGGAGCGACCGCCGCGAAGCATCGCGTTGCGCTTTGCCGTAGGCATTGCGCAATGCGATGCGCCGCGCCGGACGCGAAGCAAAGTCCACGCATCGAGTCAGTCCAGTCCCGCCCTGTGACCGTGTTTTCCACGGCACCGAGTCACAGTGTTTCGGGAACCCGAGCGCGACCGCCGCGCCGTGCGCGGCCGAGCGCGGGCGTCTTTGTGAACAGCGGGCGCGTATCTTCACTGGGCCCCGCGCGCTCTACCCACGACACACTCCGCCCGAAACACGCTGTGCTCTGGGACGTTACTGACTCGATGCGTGGACTTTGCTTCGGGTGCGGCGCTCCCCCCGGCGATTCCCCCGCGAAACGTCGTTCAGTCGCGCGAGCTCATGAAGAGACGCAGCAAGAACATGAACAGGTTGCGGAGCTGGACGAGCAGCGCGAGCGCGTCACCGACGGGGTCGTCCATCTCGCTGTTGCGGAAGATGTAGCTCGTCACATAGAGCAGCATCGCCATCGTGATGAGCGCGCCGATGCCCGCGACCGCGAGCGAGAACACCTCGCTCTGGAACACGAACGTCAGCAAGCACGCCGCGAACAGCGCCCACACGGCCATCGACAAGAAGCCCTTCATGTAACTGAAGTCCTTCTTGGTCACGAACACGTAGCCGGTGATTCCGCCGAACACAGCGAGGGTCATGATGCCCGCGTCGCGCACGGGAGCGGCGCTCGCCGACACATTGGCGGCGCCAAGGAGGTTTGCGTACCAAACCATTGGAGCGAGCTGAAAGCCAAGCAGTGCTCCAACGCTGAACAACGCGACAACATTGACGACACGCACTTTTGAGACCCAGCTCGCGACGAAGGTGCTCGCGAATAGAATCCCAAACAGGACAAGTTGCATTGCTCCGGACAAAAACGGAGCGACGAGCACGGGAACGTCAAGCGATCCGCCATGGGGCGTCGTGACCTCCGTGGTGCCGAGAACGGTGCTGCTCGCGAGCCATCCCACAAGAATCGCGACGCCTGCACTGCCGCCGAGAAGTCCGTAGACCTTTCGCAGGTACTTCACCTTGTCGAGCGACATGGACTGGCCGGGCGCGATGCCTGCGGCGGCGTTCGCGTTCCACGGTTGGGCGCTGGGGTTGGTGTTCATCGCGGCGCCTGCGGCCGCAAAGACGCCGCCTGCTGCGGGCGCGCCGTAGCCGCCGCCCTGCGGAGCGCCGTAGCCACCCTGCGGTGCGCCATAGGACTGCTGCGGCGCTGGCGCCGACTGCATGGGCTGCGCACCCATCGGAACGGCCTTCACGTGATACCCGCCCTGCGGCATCGGGGTGACCTGCAGGCTCAGTCCCTGCGCGGCCACCTGCTGCTGCCACGCTTGAATCGTGGCTTGGTCCTGCTGCGGGTTGCCTGTGTTGATCGTGGTTTCCCACCCGGTGCTCATGGTTGCATCACTCCTCCGGTCGTTGTTCAGCGAGCCCGCTCGGGGGGTCGAACGGGCGTGTGCGCTGGAGACCTGCGAGCGTTTGTGTAACGCGGCCGCGACCAATGCGCCAACTTCGGGCCCGCTCGGATCCGCCTCGCGGACAGAAAATGTCGCGATTCGCCAGCGCTCCCCGATCGTCCACGCTCGTCAGCGCGGCCGAAACGCCCGGAGTTGCAGCGCCACGAGCCCGTGAACGCTCGCGCGCATCTCCGCGACCGAGTTGCTGGTGCCCGCCAGCCAGCCGAAGAGCACCATGAAGTACGCCGCGAACAAGTTGTACGCCGCGGGCATGGGGGGGGCGTCCACGAGCTCGCCGCGCTCGCACGCGTCCCGAACGAGCGCCGACAATCGAGACAGAAGCGCCTGCGTCAGCGCTTGAACGCGGTCCGCGTTGGGCCCGCGCGACGTGGCGACGGCGCGGACGAACGCCGTTCCGAGGCCGCGCGGCTGCGAGACATAGAGCTCGTAGAGCGCCGCGAACACGTGCGCGACCTGCTCGTCGATCGGCGACTTCGCCGCGATCGTCGCGAACGCGTCGTCCGTCGCGCGCGCCAGCCGGTCGTGCATGACCAACAACAACAGGTCGTCTTTGTCCGCGGCGTAGAGAAACAGCGTCCCCTTCGCGACGCCCGCGCGCTCGGCGATCGCGTTGGTCGAGCTCGCCTCGAACCCTTCGCGAGAGAACACCTCCCACGCCGCCGTCGCGATGCGCTCGCGCTTGTCGAGCTTGTTTCGCTCGCGCGTCCCAGCCTCGGACACGGGGGTCCGCGCCCGCTCGCCCTTCTTCACGGCCTTCTTCTTCGTGACCTTGGTCATCGATCGAGGCGCTTCTATACACCGACTGTTCGCGCCGAAACACCGCTCGACAAAGAGCGATCGACATCCTCCCCCTCTTGCCAAACTGACCGCGGTCATCTATTTATGACCCAGGTCAGTTTTTCTGACAGACGCTCTGGAGGCCGACGATGACGCTCAGCAAAGAACCGCTCTACCAACCCACGATGACGATGCGCGAAGCGCGCGACCGCTACTTCGCGCTGAACCACTTCGGCGCAGACGGCGGCTACAGCGCCACGTGGGTGGACTTTCAGCTCGGGCCGATCCCGTTTCCGTTTCCCAACACCGACTCGCGAAGGCGCGCGGTGAAGGTCCACGATCTGCATCACATCCTGACGGACTACGACACGAACTTCCTCGGCGAGATCGAGATCGCCGCGTGGGAAGTGGGCGCGGGATGCAAGGACTTCATCGCCGCGTGGGTGCTCAACCTCAGCGCGCTCGGCGCGTTCCTGCTCGCGCCGAGCCGAGTGTTCGCCGCGTTCGTCCGCGGCCGCAGGAGCCACTCGTTCTACGGCGAGGACGTCGACGCCGTGCTCGAGCGCACCGTCGCCGAAGCGCGCACGCTCATGCACGTCGCGCCGAAGGATCAAACGCCGAAGGCCACGCTCGGGGACTACGCGCGCTTCGCGGTCGGCGTCGGCGCTGGCTCGATCCTCGGCCTCGCGCTCATGGCGATCCTCACGCCGCTCGCGCCCTTCGGCTACCTCGCGGGCAAGCTCGCGCGCCCCAAAGCGAGCAGCGAGCAGCACGCGTAGAGCGCAGCACGGGCGCGAGCAGGGGGCGCGGCAGCAAGCGAGCGCGGCAGCAAGCGAGCGGGGCGCGGCAGCAAGCGAGCGCGGCAGCAAGCACTCATCATTCGTCACCTGTGGTGAACGAACTGGAAAATCGCAGGTAAAACTCCATCATGCTCAGCGGCTGTCCCCCACCTTCAGTTGGGGGCAGCGAGAGTCGATCCGTGCGCCGCTACCGGCGCACTTCACAATCAGAAGCCATCGCACTGGGTACAGCATTTTTGCTGTCCGTTGTGCCTTCTCG
>JAEUKI010000011.1 GCA_016793325.1 Myxococcales bacterium
GTGGGCGTGGTCGCTCTCGTCCTCGGTGATGCCGAGGCGCGGGCCCCACACCTCGAACATGCGGCGCGCGGTCAGCGTCATCTCGCCGAAGGTGAGGGCCGGGTCGACGTACTCGATGCCGCGCTGGGCGAAGAAGTCGACCTCCTTGGTGAAGGCCGCCTTCATCACGTCCGGGACGCCTGCGACGATGGGGCACGAGGCCTTGTCCATCACGTTCTCGCCGAAGCTGGGCACATGGGTGAGGATGGGGAAGAAGATGTACTTGAGGGGTTTTTCTTCGGAGTGGTGGGAGAACAGCAGGTTGTGGATGTGCGCCTGCGCCACCTTCGACGGGAAGCACGGGTCGACCGAGCCGTACTTGCCGCCCTCGACCCACATCTCTTCGGAGGTGTACTCGCTGAAGATGATGTTCTGCTTGGGGATGCCGAGCGCCTCGAAATACGTGCGAAAGTACGGCGCGGTTGAATACATGTTCATCGCGCGCAGCATGCCGATGCGCGTGCGACGGAGCTTCTCTCGCACCGACTGCGGCGCGCGCTGAAACGGCCGCTCGACCTTCACGCGCTTCGAGCCGAACCAGCCCTTCTTGACCTCGAAGGCCTCGATGGTGCTGCCGTCCGCGGGCAGCGGCGCGGCGTCGTAGAAGTGCGCGAACGCGCGCTTGCTCTCGTAGTCGACGAGGTTCGGAAACTGCTTGGCGATCTTCTTTCGCTCGGCGACGAGCGAGAGCATCGCCTCTTCGCTCTCGACGGTGCCCTTCTCGCACGAGAAGCCCGAGATGTAGCGCGCCGTCGATCCATCGGGCCGCTCGGCGTCGATGAACGTGCGCTTGCACTCGTTGGGGCAGAAGTGACAAACCGTGCTCTCGTCGTTCTTCGTCGAGTATTCGAGGTTGATCGCCGCGTCGATGCCGACGAACGTCGAGTGCCCGCGGCGCTTGACCACGCGCAAGGTCTCGAACGCCGCGCCGAGCGCGCCGGCTTCACCGGTGTGCGGGTGCACGAAGATCTCCGCGCCCGGGACGCGCTCCTTGATGTAGTCGACCTGCGCTTTGACGGCCGCGAGGTTGTACTGCGTTCCGCCTTGCAGAACGTACTTGGTCCCGAGCGACGCGAGGCGCGGGATCTGCACGACGTACTGCCAGACGTTCTTCGGGAGCACCTGCGCGAGCCCGGCCAAGAGCTCCTCTTTCGAGAAGCCCTCTTTCTGAAAGTTCACGCGATCGGTGTCGAGGAAGACGGCGCAGCCGTAGCTGAACTTCGGCGCGAGCTCCGCTTGAAAAGCTGTGTCTGCGTACTCGGTGACCTTCAGTCCGAACTGATCGGCCATCGCTTGCAGGAGCATCCCGTTGCCCGCCGAGCACGAGTTGCTGAGCCTGAAGTTGGCGATGTCGCCGTTCTTCATGAACAGCACTTTGATGTCCTGCCCGCCGATGTCGCAGATCACGTCGACGTCGCCGAAGTACTTCACCGCGGACATCATGTGCGCCACGGTCTCGACGACGTTCACGTCCGCGCGCAGCGTCTCTTGAAGCACGTCCGCCGCGTAGCCCGTCGCGCCGAAGCCCAGCACCTCGAGCGTCGCGCCCTTGTCCGCGATGTACGCCTTCAGCTGCGCGAGCAGCTCCTTGGTGTCCTGGATCGGGTTGCCCTTGCTGAGCTGATACGCCTTGCAGACGATCTCGCCCTCTTCGTCGACGAGGACGGCCTTCGAGCTCGTCGATCCGCCGTCGAGGCCGATCACCGCGCGCACGTGCTGCCCAGGCTCGAGCGTCTTCGGGACGAATTTCGGGATCGAGTACAGGTCTTTGAACTGCTCGATCTCCGAGTTGTTCTTCGCGAGCGGCGGCCCCGCGCTCTCGCCCAACCGAGCCTTGCGGCCGTTGGTCATGTAGTCCTCGAGCCCGCGAAGCCCCGTGTAGCGACCCACTTCTGCGGGCTCGCGCATGCCGTATACGCACGCGCCGAACGCCGCGTAGTACTGCGCGTTTTCCGGGATAAAAATCAGCTCGTCGATGGGCATGTCCTTGGGGTACGCGTAGCCGCGCTCGTCCCAAGTCTCGGGGATCCGCTTGCGCCAGCACTCCTGCAAGAAGGGCAGGTACGTGTTGGGTCCGCCGAGCAAGATCACCTTGTGCTTCAGCGTCGATCCGCGCGTGAGCACCGAGAGGTTCTGCAGCACGATCGCGTCGGCGAGCGAGCAGAGGATCTCGGGCGACGGGATGCCGCTCTTCACGAGGTTGACGATGTCCGTCTCGGCGAACACGCCGCACTTGGCCGCGACGTGATGGAGCTTCGAGTCGTCGAAGTGAATCGTGCGAACGACCTCGGGGGCGAGGCCCACCTTGATCATGCACTTGTCGATGGTGGCGCCCGTCCCCGACGCGCACTTGTCGTTCATCGACGGAGCCGCGGTCTTCTCGCCGGTCTTCTCGTCGCGCTGAAAGATGATGATCTTCGCGTCTTGTCCGCCGAGCTCGATCACCGAGCCGACGTCGGGGTGCAACGTCTCGACGGCGAGCGTGACGGCGTTCACTTCTTGGACGAACTTGCCGCCGAGGCCCGCGCACAAGGGAGCTGCGCCCGAGCCCGTCATGAACATCCGCCACTCGCCCCGCGGCGTGTTGGGAAAACACCGCTCGATCTCGCTCAGCAGCTCGTGGACCTTCTCGGGCTGCTTGGTCTGGTGGCGCTGGTAATCGCTCCAGAGAATCTCTCGCGTCTCGGGGTCGAGCACGACGGCCTTCACCGTCGTCGAGCCCACGTCCACTCCGACCACGACTGGCGCTGTGCGCTGGTTCACCGTCATTGCCGTCTTTTCTGCCGCTGAATGCCGTTGAGAACTCGAGCTGACTGACTCGTCAGTCAGAGGAAGCTACCACCACCCCCACCCCAGCGCGCAAGTCCTGCGCCCCTCGGAAATGCCTCCGCACCCATCGGGCTTCCCGATGGCTCGAACCCGCGATGCTGAACTTCGACGTTTCCTACGCGATCACCCGCCGCCTCTCGGGAACCACCCTCGCCCGAGCGCGCGAGCGGATCACCGCCGCGCTGCAAGCCGAGGGCTTCGGCGTGCTCACCGAGATCGATCTGCAAGCCACGCTCGAGAAGAAGATCGGCGCCCACGTCGCGCCCTACGTGATCCTCGGCGCATGCAACCCGCACCTCGCGCACCAGGCCATCACCCACGAGCCCGCCGTCGGCCTGCTGCTGCCGTGCAACGTCGTCGTCGCGCAAGACGGTGACGAAATCGTGCTGTCCGCGGTCGCGCCGAAGGCCATGTTCGCCGCGCTGCCCGACGCGACGAAGCTCGCTTCGGTCGCAGAGGACGCCGACGGGAGGCTGCGTCGCGCGATCGCCAACGCTTGATTGTGTGGGTCGCGTCGAAATCCGTGGGCAAACGCCGGCCACACTTGGTGTACGTTCGCGGCGAGACCCAGCCGTGCGAGCGACGCGCCCCCCCGTAGACAAGAGCGAACGACGCGGTGACCTGCTGCGCGCGGCGCGACGCGTGTTCGCGACGCAGGGCTACCACGAGGCCAAGGTCGACGACATCGCCGCGCAGGCCGGCGTCGCCAAGGGGACGTTCTACCTCTACTTCAAGGACAAGCGCTCGGTGTTCGTCGAGCTCTTGGGCGCCCTCTTCGAGCGAATCACCAAGGCGATCCTCCGCGTCGACGTCGCCCAAGACGTCCCCGAGCAAGTGAAGCACAACATCCGCGCGATCCTCGCGGTGCTGCTCGACGAGCCCGAGACGACGCGGCTGTTGCTCACCCACGCGGCGGGCATGGACAAAGACTTCACCGAGAACCTCCGCGCGTTCGACCAGGGCGTGCGGCAGCTGCTCACCGAGAGCCTCACGGACGGGCAAGCCCTCGGGATCGTCGCGCCCGGAGATCCCAGTCTCTACGCGATCTTCGCGATCGGAGCGCTCAAAGAAGTGCTGCTCACGAGCGCGACCAGCGCGACCTCCGTCGACCGCGAGGCGATCGTCAAAGCCCTCTACGCGCTGCTCGAGCATGGATTTCTTCGGGCAGCCCCCGAAGAGATCGAGAGGAAGCCCCCAAGCCGTTCGACGGTACTACGCTCGAAGAAGCCGTGACTCCCCTCGCCCGCTCCGCGCTCGTCGCGCTCTGTGCCTTGCTCGTCACGCCGGTCGCCGCCGCGCTTCGCGCGCCCACGCCCGGCTGGGTCCTCGAACCGGGCCGCGCGCTCGGGCCCATCACCATGGGGATGACCCGTGCCGAGCTTGGCCGCGTCGGCCCCGTGTCTCCGCACCCCGCAGGGAGCCTCGGCCCCAACGTCCTCGTGAGCCGCGCGTGGACCTTCTTTCTCGACCCGCAGGGCCGCCTCCGCATCGCGCGAAGGCCCCTCGGCCTCACGCCGGGCGTGGTCATCGCAGGTCGTCGCATCGCGCCCGCCGCGACGCTCAACGACATCGCGCGCATGCGCATCGCGGGCTGCACCCCCATCCAACGCCGCATCGGTGGAAACGTGATCACCTGCCGCGCCCGCTGGGGCTGGACGCACTTCACCGAGGGAGCGGTCTCGCGCGGACGCGTCGAGGTCGACATCTCGCGCGACCGCTGAGCGCGCTCACGCGTTGGAGGCGAGCTCCGCGCGGATCTCCATCAAGATCACGCCGAGCATGTTCTTTCCTGCGCCGGACGTGCCGCAGCCCCAGTAGTGATCGCCCGTCGTCTTCTCGACGAGCTTCGCGTCCCCTGTGTCCAAGAGCTGCGCTGCGATCTCGGGGTGCTGCGCGAACTTCGCTCGCACGGCCTTGCGCATCACGTCGTCCTTCACGCTCTCCCAGTCGCGCCGCAGCGGTCGCGTGCGCTCGCGGCCACGACTCGCGGCTTCTTTCGGCGTCTTGGCGGCGCGCACTTCTTCTTCGTGCGGCGTGCCCACAAACTTCTGCGCCTGAAAGTAGTGCTCGGTCGTCGCCCAGCGCTTGCCGTCGAGATGAATCGAATAGCGAGCAAAATTGCTCATGTACCCGTGTTCATCGGTCGTCGAATAAAAGTAGATCACCCGAGGCTCTTCCACGATCGTCTCCGTTCGCCGAATTAGTTGCGAAGTGCTACTAAGCTCGTGTCCCGCCCTCGGCAAGCGTCGTGGTTGCTCGAAACGAGATTTTCTCGCAACACTCGCGGCTCGCCTTCTACGCCCCACTCCCTTCGAAGCGATCGCTGGTCTCGTGAACGTTCCCCTCCCCTTCGCGCTCGGCGCGCACGCCCTCCCCGACCTCGTCCGCGACGCCGCCGCTGCGTTCGTCGAGCGCGACGATCGCTCGCCCGAAGCCCGCGCGCGCCTCGTGATCCAGCTCTCGAAGCTCTCGACCGAGCTCGACAACGGCGGCCCCTTCGGCGCAGCGATCTTCGACGCGGACGACAAGCTCGTGTCCGTTGGAATCAACCGCGTCGTCCCTTGGGGCAGCTACGAGTTTCACGCAGAGGGCGTCGCGCTCGCGCTCGCCAAGACCGTCGCGCCCGAGCACTTCATGCTCCCCGAGCGCTGGTCCCTCGTGACCTCGTCGGCGCCCTGCTGCATGTGCTTCGGTCGCATCTTCTGGAGCGGCCTGCGCGGCCTCGCCATCTGCGCCCGCCGCGAAGACGTCGAGTCGCTCACGGGCTTCGACGAAGGCCCCATCCCCGATGAGTGGCAGTCGCTGCTCCGCGCGCGGAGCTTCACAGTCACCGAAGACATCCTTCGCGACGAAGCGCGCGCGGTCCTCGCGGCGTACAAGGGCCCCCTCTATCAGCGCGCCTCCGGCGACGGCCCCGCCCAATGAACGTCGTCGTGCTCGCGCTCGCCGTGCTCGTCGGCGTCGCGTCCGTCATTCAAGCCGCGCTCAACCGCAGAATCTCCGCCGCGTGGGGCCTGCCCGCGGCCATCGTCCTCAACGCGCTCGTCCTCGTCACGTGCGCCACGATCCTCTATGCGCTCTCGCGCGCCGGCGCGACGCCGAGCGAGCTGTTTCGACCGAAGCCCGAGGCCTTCTCGAACCCGCGCTGGTGGTACCTATTGCCCGGCCTGCTCGGCCTCGTCATCGTCGCCGCGCTCCCGCTCGCCATCTCGAAGGTCGGCGCCCTGCAAATCTTCGTCACCGTCGTCGCCGGTCAGATGCTCGCGGGCCTCGTGTGGGACAAGATCGTCGAGGGCGTCGCGATCACCCCGTCGCGCGTCGCCGGCGTGCTGCTCGTGATCGTCGGCGCCGCGATCGCGTCCGTGCGCCCGAGCTGACTCTCGAAATTGCGCCCCATCATTCAAGTGTCGCGCGCGACGAGCAGCTCCGCCGCCACGCTCACGGCGATCTCCGCGGGCTTGCTCTTGCCGAGCTTCAGGCCGATCGGGCACCGAAGGGCGGCCACGGCCTCCTCCGAGACGCCGCCCTCGACGAGCTCGCGCCGCAGCCTCGCGCCCTTCACGGCGCTGCCCATCACGCCGATGTACCGCGCGCGGCCCCACGCGAAGAGCGCGCGAAGCACAGGGAGGTCCGTCGCGTGCCCCTGCGTCATCACCACGACGAACGCCCCCGCGGGGAGCGTCTCGACGACGCTCGGCAGCGACGCTTCGACACACGCTTTCAAGTTCGCCCGACGCGGCAGGCGCTCGACCCACTCGGCGCGGCTGTCGTACACGCGCAGCGAGCACTCGAGCGTCGAGAGCAGCCGCACGAGCGACTGCGCGACGTGCCCCGCGCCGAACACCACGACGTCCCAGCGCCGCGCGCCGAACAGCTCGTACACGAGCGTCACTTCGCCGCCGCACGTCATCCCGATGTCGCGCTGGAGATTGACGACCTCGACCGAGCACGCCTCGCCGCCTCCATCGATCGACGCGAGCGCGCGCGCGAGGGCGTGGGCCTCGAGGCGGCCGCCGCCGATCGTTCCGCACGCGAGCCCCGAGCGCGTGGCGACGAGCTTCGCGCCGATCTCTTGCGGCGCAGACCCGCGCACCGAGGCGAGCGTCACCGAGACGCACTCGACGCCCTCTCGCACGAGCGCCGCGAGCGTCGCGAGAACGTCGGCTTGTCCGTCCGATCGATCGTCGTCGTTCATCGAAGGCCGTGATCGTGCCCGAGCCGACGGCGGCGCGCGACAACGGACGTACACCCCAGGCGCGCCGCGCATTTTCGCGCGCGCCCTCGCGCCCCGAGGCCTCGGCGCCGCGGTAGAACGTCCCGAGCGCATCGATCCCCACGCACCAAGGCGACCCATGACGTACCGAGACGAAACCACCGCGCTCCGCGAGCGCAACGCCGCGCTCGAAGCCGAGCTCGCCGACAAGTCGCGGGCGCTCGCGCTGTACGCCTCGCCCGAAGCGCCGCCCGCGCTCCCGACGCGAAACCTCCGAAGCCAGCGCGTCGCCGTCGCGCTGCTCGTCGCGGGCGCTCTGCCGTTCTTGCTCGCCGTCTTGATCGGAGCGCTGACCACAGTCCGCCCTCCGTACGACGTCATTTTTCCCATCGCCGGCGCGTCGTCGCTCGTCATCGTGTCGCTCGGATTTCTCGCGCTCGTGCTCTCGCGCTGGTTCGTCGCCCCGACGGGCCGAGCGCTGCTCACGTCCGTCGGCCAGGGGTTCTTCGTGACGTTTCCCGGGCAGGGCCGCTTCGTGTGGCCGCTGTCCACCGTTCGCGTCGTGTCGATCGAGCCGCGCTCGGCGCAGTCGACGATCGAATGCAGGCTGAAGGACGACGCGCGCGCGACGATCCGAGCGACCGTCGTCGTCGCCCCCGTCGAGACGCGCGACGGCGTCGAGCGCTTCGCGCGCCGTTGGTCGCCCGCCCAAGAACGCGAGATCGCGCCCTTCGTTCAGACGATCGTCGACGGGGTCGCGCGCGAGGTGTTCGCGCACTTCGTCGCGCGCGAGGTCGACGCCGAGCGCTCGAGGATCAACGACGAAATCGAGTCGCGGATGCGCGACGACCTCGAGCGAGCCGCCCTGTCGATCTCGCACTGCGCGTTCACCGTCGAGCGAATCGAGGTAGCATCGCCCGCGTGAAGCGCTCGACCCTCGCGATCGCCGCCGCGACTCTGATTTCGTGTGCGAGCCGGACGTCGCAACAGCCATCGACCAGCGTCCCCGTCGACCCCCGCCCCGAACCCGTCGCGCAGCCACAGGACGCAGCGACGGTCGAGCCGTCGGACACGGGAGCGCCCTCGAGCCCCGACGCAAACACGGTCGCCCGCGACGACCGAGACGCCTCTGCGAACGCCGTCGCCGCGGCGCGGCCCCTGTACTACGAGCGCGAGATCACCGAGCAAGACCTCGTCGGCCGCTCGCTGCGCGAGCTCGCGATCCTTCGCAACACGCCGTACGCGCGGATGGGGCACACCTTTCGTCGCCCTTGGCTCGATGAGTACTTTCGCGCGCAGCCTTGGTACCAACCGCGCCGCGTGGTGCAAGAGCAAGAGCTGTCCGCGCTCGACCGACGCAACGCGCGATTCGTCGGGACCTACGACAACGCCCTCGCCGACGCGCGGCTCGACGAGATGGCCCGCGCGCTCGAAGCGCGAAACCGCGATGGCTCCCTCAGCGACGGCGACAGCGTCGAAGCGGTGCTCCTCTCGCAGCGCGTGGGTCGACAGATCGTCCTCACCCGCGCGAGCGCCCCGAGGCGAAGCACGCCGCTCGATGACCCGTCGATGCTCGACGAAGTCCTCACGCGACAGCAGCTGTCCGCGATGTCCATCCGCGATCTGTGGCTGCTTCGCAACACGATCTACGCCCGTCGCGGGCGGCCGTTTCGCTCGAACGCGCTCTTGATGTACTTCGACGGCGTCGACTGGTACCAGCCGGACACCGCGTACAACGACGCGCGTCTTCGCCGCGTCGATCGGCAAAACCTCCGCTTGATTCAGTCGGTCGAAGCGGAGTCCGGAGGGCCGACCAACGCTCGCGACGAAGACGAAATGATGAACGGCGCTTGATAGCGCCACAGAGGCCCCGGGCGGGCCTCGAATCACCGAGAGAAGAGAGACAGCGGTGCGGCGAGCGCGCCCGCGTCGGCGCGCGTCTGCACGTCGAGCGCGCGGAGCAGCGCGAACGAAGCGCCTTCTTCCCCGCCGAATCGCGCGGCGCGACCGTCGAGCCCCGCCTCGAGCGGCGCGACGTCCGCCGCGACGACGCCCCGCGCGTCGACCGTGGCGCGGAGCACGAGCCCCTCGGTCTCGCGCGAACACGCACAAGAAAACAAGAGGTTGCCCAGCCCCCACGCGATCAACGTCTCGCGATCACGCGTGATCGGCGCGATGGTGTGCGTCCCGTGCGCAACAACGATCGTCACACGCTCGTCGACCGCCTCTCGCACAGCCGCGCGGAGCTCCGCGGGCGGCGGCGAATAGAGCGGCGGCGCTGTGACGTGCAACGAGAGCACGCGCACCGGCGCGAGCGAGCGCATCCGAGCGAACAGCGCGCGAAAGGACCGCGACTCCCCGCGGCGAAGATCGAGCGCGACCCACGCCACGCGGAGCCCCGGCGCTGGCTCGGTCACCACGGGCTCGTCGCGCTCTCCAACCGGCTCGATCGCCGCGGATCGAACCCGCGCCGCGCTGCGCGAACGAGAACCGGGGCCGTCGTCGTCCGCGTGATTGTTCGCGATCGACGCGACGCGAACCCCTGACGCGCGCAGCGACGCGAGCGCGCGACGATCGTTGACGAGCCGCTCGGCGGTCGACGCGCCAGCGCCCTCGACGACCGCGCCTTCGAGGTTGACGAACCCGTACGCGCCCGCAAGCTCGGCGGTGAGCGACGATCGCTCGAAGAGCGCGCTCACGTTTGTGCCGACGTGGACGTCGCCGCCGAACCAGAGCACGGCCGACGGTCGCAGCGGCGCGCGCGGAGCGTCGCGACGGCAGCTCACCAACGCACAACAAATCAAGACGCGCAGCGCCGCGCGCGCGACCGGCGCCCCAGGCGACGTCACCGCGACGCGCGTTCGCAACGCACTCCCGCGGACAAGATGCTCCGTTGCAGCCCGCGCCCGTCTCCCCACACGACGACGACGTCCCCTGCGCGACTCGTGCGCGCGGCGCGCGGGTCCGAGCCGCTCTGCTGGTTGATGGTGAGCGACGCCCCGGTGGGCTCGAGCGCGGACGAGAACGGTCGCGCGAAGATGTCCTGACGATCGGACGCGGCGTTCGCTTCGAGCGGCCCGTACGACCAGAGGATCAACCACCGGTCGTCTCCAGCATCGGCGATCGACGGAGCAAACTCGTCGAACGCCCCGTCGGAACCCGTCTCGACGCGGGCGAACGGCCCTGGCGCCTCGCCGTACCGAGCCCGCGTCGCGACGAGCCGGTACTTCGCCGGTCCCGCGTCGGCGTTCGGTCGATCTGCGAGCAGCAGCACGGCCTCGTCGCCCCTCGCAGCGAGCCGTGGTTTGCCCGGTTCACCGCCGAGCGTCGTCAGCGGAACGAGCGGACCGCGCGCCTGAAGGTCGCGGCTCAACCAGCCGAAGAATATACGCCCACGAAATCGAAACGCGATCGCGTAGCCCGCGGTGGTCTCCGCGATCTCGAGCCCTTCGGGGACGTGTTCGCGCAGCGCCGCCGCGGGGTTTCTCGCGCGTCGGACTTCGGCGGCGGGGATCGGAAGGCTCCAGAAATCTCGCGTCCGATTCGCGGGCGCCGCGCGTCCGCGCACCGCGAAGAACTTCGCCTCGTCGCTCGGCTGCGCCCCGACGTCGGCCGTGCGCAGCCCGAGCACGAACGGCTGCGTCACGTCGAACGCCGTCCGCGTGTAGAACGGCGCGCCGCGGACGATGTTGCGCGCGACCACGTCGTCGGAGCCCGCGTCCACCGTCGCGCTCTGCGCCGAGAAGTCGCCGCTCTCGACGAGCTCGTTTCCGTCGTCGTCGCGCGAGAGCTGGTCTGTCGCGGTCGTGATCGAGCGCGCCGCCGCGCCCGGCAACGCGAAGACGCGGTACAGGTTCGTCGGCGAGCGCGCCAGGCCGCGCGCTGTGCTCGGCTCTTCTGCGTCGAGCACGACTTGGCTGATGCTCGATCGCATCGCGAGCCCCGCGTCGGGGTTGCCGTAGTCGAAGAAGCTGATCGACGCTGCCGCCAAATCGTCACCGCCGTGCAAATACAAAGGCGGAACGATCCACGCTGCCGCCACTCGATCGCCGATCGCGCGCAGCGTCAGCGACGTCAACAGCGCTTTGCGCCCGAGCGGCTCGGTCGAGCGCGCCGCCACACGACACACGTCCCTCGGCTCGGTGACGGTCGTCGCGTCGTTCGGCACGCTCACCGGCGCGCTCGACGGATCGTCGCGCGCCACGTCGTCGAGCGCCGTACGAGACGAAGGCCCCACGTCTGTGGCAGCTGTCGTCGGGCTCGCTCGCTTGCACGACGCGAGGTGTCCTGTGAGCCATGCGCAAAGCGAGAGCGAAGCGATCGCGGACCGCGTCCCACGAGACAATCGTTGCACGCGCAGGAGGGTAGCGAGGCGCGATCGCTGCGTCACCGCGTTCCGCTCAGGATGCGCGGCGGTTGGCCTTGGACGAGCTCGAGCGCTTGCACGGGGCCGTTGTAGTACCGCGAGAGCCCCACATCGATGCGCCACACGCGCCCGTCGCACGCCGCGTTGATCCCGCGCTGCTGCACGGTGTGTCCGATCACCAACCGTTGCGCGCCGACCCTCGTCAGCATCTGCGCGAGCAGGCCGCACGTCGCCTCGTCGTCGCGCACCGCGAACAAGCGATGCCAGAACGGGCTGTCTTCTCCCTCGAGCACCGACGGGAGCTCCCGCGCTGTGCCCAGCAAATAGTCCCGCATCGCGAGGTTGAGCCGCTCGAGCCCGTAGTCGACGTGCGCGGGCAAGAGCCCGCCGTGCGCGTACACCGTGTCGCCGACGACCATCACCGTGTTGTGCGCGGCGAGCCTTCGCGCCCACTCGCCGCCGGGCGCAAACGCCGCCACGCGCGACCGCATCGCCGGCGGAACCCGCGACAACAGCGGCTCCCAATCGGGCCGCGTCGGCGTCCCGTCGAAGTCCCTGTACCCGCCGGGCGTGACGTACCGAAAGTCCGCCTGCGCGTTCATGATCTCGTGGTTGCCGTTGAGCGCGTAGAACGCTCCGCCCGCCCTCGGCGCCTCGACCTCGAGCTGCTCGATGAGCGCGAGGATCCCGCGCTCTTGATCGCCGCGGTCGAGCTGATCGCCCACTTGAACGACGATGAGGTTTCCCCCGCTCCAGTGGTCGCTCGCGTCGATCGCGCCGACGAGCCTCAGCACCGACTTCGTGACGTCGAGATCACCGTGCAAATCTCCGATCGCGACGACGCGGCGCCCGCCCGACACACGCGCCGGCGGGAGCTCCCGCAACGGCGCCGCGGGCGCGCGAGCGCTCGGCGAAGGGCGCGGCGCGGGCGCGGTCGGGTTGGCTCTCGGCGACGACGTCGTCGAGGGCGCCGATGGAGCCGCGCTCGTGTCGCCCCCGCCGCGCGTACACGACGCGAGCGCGACACACACAATCAAACGGTGCCCGAGGTGATTCACGAAGCGCTTCGCCGACGACCGTACCACTACTGATCTCGCTGCATCCGCGGCGAAAACCGCAGGTGGTGTCGATACACAAACGTCGGCCCCATCTGTCCCTGACGCCAGCCGATGTCCGGCCCGTTCACGTCCGAGCTGTAGTCGTAGACCGCGAACTCTCCTGGCGCGCCGAGCGGCAGGACCGACGCGAAGCACGTGTCGCCGCGCGAAGGAAGATCGAGCACGTACGCGATGCGATCCTCTCCTTGCACGTAGCGCCAGAGCGCGCAGCGCTTGGGCCAGCGCGTGTAGTCCACCTGGTTGTCGACGGCGCGGCGCGTGAGATCTCCGCCCCGCATGAGGTCGTAGTTGCCCGTCGGTGACAGGTGCCGACGCCCGATCAGGTACGCCTCGCCGTCGTGCCAGAACATGAGCGGCGAGTCGTACTTGCGCGGGTCCGTGCGGCACGTCCACGACGTCACGTCAGCGCTCGAAGCCCTGCAAATCTTCGAACCGAATCCGCTCGTGTCCCCGGCCTCGTTGCGGGCGACCGCGAACAAGTCGCCCGTGTCCGGGTTGATCGTGAAGTCCGTCTCGCTCGCTCCGCCCGTGAGCACCGCCGAGCGCGCCGCGTTGATCGGTCGAAACACGCGGCCGTCGTCGGTCGTGAGCAAGTGCACCTCGAGCGGCTCGCCGTCGAAGCGATAGATGTGCTCGCCGCCGAAGTAGCCGATGAGGTAGCGCTGCCCGCGCTCGACGCGGCCTCGCCACGGGATGAACCCTGGGCGAAACACCTCGGCGAGCGGCGTCCAGGTTCCATCCGAGCGCAGCTCGGTGACGCTCATGCCCTGCGGATCGAACGAGAGCGGGTTGGTCCCGAGCCTCGCGACGTAGAGAAACAACGACGATTGCACCAGCAAGAACCGCGGCTCGCGCAGGTCACGGTCGAGCGAGAGCGTCGTCTCGAAGCGCCACGTGGTCTCGTCATCGCTCGAGACAACATGAATTCGTGTGCCCGCTGACGCGAAGTGATCCCCGCTCGTTCGCCACGCGAGGTACACCCGTCCGCCGAAGCGCACGACGTCGAGGTTGTTGTTCGAGGCGCTCGGCGTGATCGTGCCCGGCAGCCCGTCGCTCGGAACGATCCTCCGCGTGGCGACCACGGTGACCTCGTGCCGTCCGAGCTCCACGGGCGGCGGTCGCACGACGACGTCGGCCACAGTCACGTCTTCGACCTGCACGTCGTCGATGGCTGCATCCGTCGCGTCGATCGCAGCCGCGTCCCGCTCGTTCGCGACCTCCGCGCCCGCGTCCTGTGCAGCGCTCGGGCGCTCGCAGCCGAGCGCGAACGCAGCGCACCCCAAGGAACAGAGCGCGAGACCCGCGGCGCCTACACGCGACGTCGACAACATGCGCGCGATCGTACCGCGCGACGGGGCGCCGGCCCACGCGAGCGGCCGCTCAACCGCGGTCGAAATCCACGCCGAACTCGACGCCCACGGCGCGCGCGGCGAGCAAGCGCTCGTCGTCCACCGTGACGTTGCGGGTCTTTCCGACGGCGTCGCTCATCGGGACGGTGACGATGCGACCGGCGCGAAGCGAGACCATCACGCCTTCGAGCCCCGCCGCGACCGCTTCGGCGGCGGCGACGCCCATGCGCACGCCGAGCACGCGATCGAAGGGAACCGGCGACCCTCCGCGCTGCACGTGGCCGAGGACGGTCACGCGAATCTCGTGCTCGGGGACGAGCGGCTCGAGGCTCTTGCTCAAGCGATCGCCGGCGCCGCCGAGCTTGGGCAAGTGGCCCGCGGGCATGTCCTTGGTGATCGCGTGCGTTCCGCCGATGGGCTTGGCGCCCTCGCTGATGACGATGATCGAGTAGTTGAGCCCCTGCGACGCGCGGCGATGAATCGCGTCCGCGATGCGCTGCACGTCGTACTCGAACTCGGGCAACACGATGACGTGCGCGCCGCCAGCGAGCCCCGCCTCGAGCGCGATCCACCCTGCATATCGCCCCATGACCTCGATGATCATCACGCGGTCGTGCGCGGACGCCGTCGTGTGAATGCGATCGACCGCCATCGTCGCGAAGTCCACCGCGCTCTGAAAGCCGAACGTCACGTCCGTCGCCGCGAGGTCGTTGTCGATCGTCTTGGGAACGCCCACCGACCGCACCCCGAGCGGCGCGAGGCGCGAGGTCATCGCCATCGTTCCATCGCCGCCGAGCGCGACGACGACGTCGATGTTCTCGCGCTTCACCGTCTCGGCGACGCGCAGCGAGACGTCTTCGGTCACGATTTTTCCGTCGGGGCCTCGGCGCGGGTACGCGTACGGATTCGCGCGATTGCTGCAGCCGATCACGCTTCCTCCCTGCGACGCGATCCCGCGCACCTTCGCGCCGTCGAGCGGCACGAGGCACCCTTTGATCAGCCCCTCGTACCCGTCTTCGCTCGCGAGACACTCGATCCCGAGCGCCTCCGCGCGCGTCACGAGCCCGAAGAGAACCGCGTTGAGCCCGGGAGCGTCTCCGCCCCCAGTCAGCACCGCGATGCGCCGCACAGACGATTTCGATTGGCTCACAGCGAGCGCGGTTCTACCGCATCGCCAGCGCGGATTCGATCTCTTTGACGAGCGCAGACGCTGCGGCCTCGGGGTCCTTCGCGTCACGAATGGGCCGTCCCACGACGAGCAAATCCGCGCCTGCACGAACTGCGTCGAACGCGCTCGCGATGCGCGCTTGATCCCCCGCGTCCGAGCCCGCGGGACGAATGCCCGGCGTCACGATGAACACGTCGGGAAACGTCGCTCGAATCCCCTGCGCCTCGCGCGCGCTGCACACGACCCCACGCACGGCCGAGGCCACCGCGATCGCCGTCCAGCGCCGCACGGCGTCCTCTGCGTTGCCGTGAAACCCGAGGTCCGCGAGCGCGCGATCATCGAGCGACGTGAGCGCCGTCACGGCGAGGAGCTTCACGCGTCCGTCTGCGTCGATCGCCGCGCGCTCGAGCATCGATCGACCGCCGCTCGCGTGAACGGTCAGAAACTCCGCCCCCGTCTCGGCCGCCGATCGCACCGCGCGCCCCACGGTCTCTGGAATGTCGTGGAGCTTCAAATCCAGAAAGCACCGCCCGCCCGCCTCGCGCACGACGTCCACCGCGCGCGGGCCGAAGCGAACGAACAGCTCGAGCCCGATCTTGAATACCCCCACATGCGGCGCCAACCGCGCGACCCAGCCGCGCGCTTGATCGAGGTCGTCGACGTCGAGCGCGAACGCGAGGCGATCCTTCGCCGCGTTCGCCACAGCCGCGAGCGGCGGAACCTGCACTGCGTAGCCCTCGTCGTTGCTCAGAAGCCGAGGTTGCCGAAATCGTCCGGGCTGCCGCTGCCGCCGCCGCCACCCGGACGACGCGTCCCACCACCACGCGGACGGCGTGTCGGTGTCGAAGTCGTCGTCGTCGGTCGCGCTGCGCTCGCGGCTGCCGCGGCCGCCGCTGCTTGCGCTGCGGTGGCTGCTTCGCGCGCAGCTTGCTCAGCACGCGCGCGAGCCGCAGCCGCTTCGGCCTGCGCCGCGGCTTCACGACGAGCGGACTCGGCGCGCGCCGTGGCGGCTTCGCGATCGGTGGCTTCTTGTCGAGCGCGGGCCTCGTCTTGGGACTTCTTGTAGAAGTAGTAGCCGCCGCCTCCGCCTCCGAGCAGGACGACGCCGACGATTCCGAGGACGAGGCCGACGGGCGCGCCCTTCTTCTGCGTCGCTGCGATTTCAGCGAGCTTTCGCTCGTGCTCGAGCGCGCGCTGCTGCTCGTCTGCCTTCGCTCGCTGCTCGGCGTCGAGCCGAATGCGAAGCTCCGCCTCTTCTTTCTCGCGGCGCTTGCGCTCTTCTTCTTGCTGCCGCCGTTGCTCTTCTGCGCGCCGCGCGTCTTCCGCCGCGCGAATGCGAGCTTCTTCTTCCTGCTTGGCGCGGAGGATCTCGGCTTCTTTGCGCGCGACCTCCTCCTGCTCCTTGCGGCGGCGATCATCCTCTTCTTGCTTCAGGCGCTCTTCCTCGATGTTCATGAGCTCCTTGAGCGAGAAAAGAACGCTGTTCTCCTTCTGATCGGCCATCCGAATCCTCCACACAGGCTGTAACTGTGAGCGACGCTGTTTTAATAGCAGCGAGATTTTCTACGGTCAATCCAGCATTCACTCACAGGTCGAGCTCCTGGAAGCGCTCGATCGAGTTATTGCGGTTGGTTCTCGTGGGGTTGGTCTGGCGAGTCCGCTGTCGGGTAGTGTGCGTGACCTGCTGCGTGGGCGTGCGCTGGGCGGTTCGAAGCGCTTCGGCGGCGCGTTCGGCGGCCTCGCGAGCCTCGCGGGCCGCTTGTTCGGCGCGCGCGCGAGCGGCGGCGGCTTCTGCTTGCGCTGCGGCTTCGCGTCGCGAGGACTCCGCGCGATTTGCAGCGGCTTCGCGATCGGTGGCTTCTTGTCGAGCGCGGGCCTCGTCTTGGGACTTCTTGTAGAAGTAGTAGCCGCCGCCTCCGCCTCCGAGCAGGACGACGCCGACGATGCCGAGAACGAGGCCGACGGGCGCGCCCTTCTTCTGCGTCGCTGCGATTTCAGCGAGCTTTCGCTCGTGCTCGAGCGCGCGCTGCTGCTCGTCCGCCTTCGCTCGCTGCTCGGCGTCGAGCCGAATGCGAAGCTCCGCCTCTTCTTTCTCGCGGCGCTTGCGCTCTTCTTCTTGCTGCCGCCGTTGCTCTTCTGCGCGCCGCGCGTCTTCCGCCGCGCGAATGCGGGCTTCTTCTTCTTGCTTGGCGCGGAGAACTTCGGCCTCTTTGCGCGCGCGGGCCTCTTCGACCTCGCGCTTCTTCTGCTCTTCTTCTTGCCGAACGCGCTCTTCCTCCATGCTCATGAGCTCCTTGAGCGAGAAAAGAACGCTGTTCTCTTTTGATTCGGCCATGACTGGTTCCTCCGCGATGAGTGACGAGCGAGCGTTGTTCAGCGGTCGGTCCCGTTGATGGGGTTGGCGCCGCGGTCGATGTTCGAGAGCTGCGAGAAGGGATCGGGCGTGTTCACCTGCGTGTTCGGCCGCGGGCGCACTGCCGGGCGCGGACGAACGACGGGGCGAACAGCAGGCTCGGCGACGATCGGCGCGGGCGTCGGTGTGACAGCGGGCGCAGCGACGATCGCGGGCGACGGGGTGCTCGCCAGGACGCGTGCTTCTGCGGCGCGCGCGGCGGCAGCGCGCTCTTCGGACGCGCGGATGGAGGCGTCGATGCGCGACGAAGCGACGAACCCAGCGACGCCGAGGGCCGAGACGATCGAGAAGACCACCGCGCCGACGAGCTTGTTGCTGCGCGATCGCGCGGCGGCAGCGCGCTGGTTGATGGCGACGATCGCGGCGCGCTCTTCGGCGAGCTTGGCCTCGAGGGCGGCGAGCTTGGTGTCTTGTTCGGCGCGGAGCTTCGCTTGCAGATCGCGCTCGGCGCGCTCGGACTCGCGGCGAGCTTCGAGGGCGATGCGCTCTTCGACTTCGGCGAGGCGGGCGAGCTCACGGGCCTGCGCGAGCTCGGCTTGCTTGGCGGCTTCTTCGCGAGCGCGCTGCGCTTCGGCGACGCGAGCCTGAACCCGAGCGGCTTCTTCCTGGCGCTGCGCTTCGATGCGAGCGGTCTCGAGGGCGAGAAGTTCGCGGAGCGAGGTGATGGTCGAGTCGTCGCGGTTCATGGTGGGAGCCTCCGTCGGGAGACAGCGCCGTCAGCCGTGTCAGTGTGGCTGTACGATTATACTGTCGCCATATCAGACGGACCACCCCTCAAAAAGATTTGTTCCGCTTGAACGAAAGTTTTCGCGGGCGGTACGGTCCCGGCGGAATCGCCGCGAATAACTGCTCGTCCGTTCAGTGATTCGCACGAACGGGCGGGTGTCTCGAACGCAGTTCGGCGACGCAACTGAAGGACCCCGACATGGCTACCGAGGTGAAGGCTCACATCACGGGAACGGTTTGGAAGGTCGAGGTCGCCGTGGGCGACAAGGTCAACGAGGGCGACACGGTCGTGATCCTCGAGTCCATGAAGATGGAAATGCCTGTCGAAGCCCCCACGAGCGGCACGGTGAAAGAGATCAAGGTCGCGCCGAACTCCCCGGTCGAAGAAGACGCGGTCTTGCTCGTCATCGAGTGATCGCCCGCACAACCGCTGCCATTGCGCGCCTCACTCGTTGCGGCGCACGCTCCCCTTGCGCCCGACGTCTCCTATGCCCCTGCTCGATCGCCTCGAATCACTAGAGAAGCTCGACGTCGCGTCCCGACGCGTGTTCGTTCGCATCGACGCGGACGTTCCCTTGGCGGACGGACGCGTGAGCGACGACGCGAAGCTGCGCGACAGCTTGCCGACGCTCAAGCACCTGCTCAACGCCGGAGCGCGGCTCATCGTCGCGGGCCACATCGGCAAGCAGAAGAAAGACAGCAAGAAGTCCACGACGTCGATCGAGCCCGTCGCCGCGCAGCTCGCGTCGCTGCTCGCGCAAGACGTCGTGCTCGCGGACGAGTGCGTGGGCGACGGCGTTCGCAAAGTGGTTCACGACCTGCGCGACGGTCGCGTCGCGATGCTCGAGAACCTCAGGATGCACGAGGGAGAAGACGCCGATGACGAAGTCTTCGCGCGGGACATCGCGAAGTTCGTCGACGTGTACGTCAACGACTCGCTCCGCGCGTCGCTCAACAAGAGCGCCTCGGTCCACACGCTCGCGAAGGTCGTGACGACCAAGGCCGCAGGGATGTGCCTGCGCCGCGAGCTCGAGGCGATCGAGCGCTGGATCGACCGCGCCGAACGCCCGTCGCTCGCCGTCATCGGCGGAGGCCGCGTCGAGTCGAAGCTGCTCTTGCTCGAGTCGCTCGTCGGTCGCGTCGACGAAGTGCTCCTCGGCGGCGCCGTCGCCAACACGGTCCTCGTCGCGCTCGGAAAGAAGCTCGGCAAGAGCTCGATCGATCCCAACAAGCTCGCGGCGGCGCGCGACTGGTTCGCGCGCGCGAGCGCGAAGGGCGTCGAAGTGCACGTTCCGACGGACCTCGTCGCCGCGCCCGCGACGGACGCAAAAGAGGGCAGGGTCGCGACGGTGGAGACGTTCGCGAGCGACGCGATGGCGCTCGACGTCGGGCCCGAGACGATCGAAGCGTACCGACAGCGATTGATGCGCTCGAAGAGCGTCCTTTGGGACGGACCCATGGGCTTCGCCGAGAACCCTGTGTTCTTCGCGGGGACCGCCGCGATCGGGCGCGCGATCGTCGAGGCGGCGGGCTACTCGCTCGCGGTCGGTGACGACACGGCCGCAGCGGCGTACAAGAGCGGACTCGGCGTGCGACTTTCGCACGTGTCCCGAGGCGGACTCGCGGCGGTCGAGCTCATCGAAGGCCGCACTCTCCCAGGCGTAGAGGCGCTACGAACGTGACCCATCCAAACCGTCGACCGCTCATCGCGGGCAACTGGAAGATGCACAAGACCGTGTCCGAGAGCGTCGCGCTCGCGCGTGCGATCGCGGACACGAGCCGCATCGGGCCGAGGACCGACGTGGTCGTCGCGCCGGTGTTCACCGCGCTCTCGGCGGTCAAGACCGCGCTCGAGGGCACGCCCGTCGCGCTGTCCGCGCAGAACCTCCACTGGGAAGCGCAAGGCGCGTTCACCGGTGAAGTGAGCGCGGCGATGCTCGTCGACGTGGGATGCCGCTACGTGATCATCGGGCACTCCGAGCGCCGCCAATACTTTGGCGAGACGGACGACGGAGTAGCCAAGAAGACGCGCGCAGCGCGCGGGGCGGGGCTCGTTCCGATCGTGTGCGTGGGAGAGACGCTGAGCGAGCGCGAGGCGGGGATCACGTTCGACGTGATCGGTCGCCAGCTCGACGCAATGCTCGCCGTCCTCGACGAGAGCGCCTTGGCCACCACGGTCGTCGCGTACGAGCCCGTGTGGGCGATCGGCACCGGAAAGACCGCCAAATCGTCGGACGCGCAGCTCGCGCACGCGTTTTTGCGAGACCGCGCGAAGAACAAATTCGGCGACGCCGGCGACGCGCTCAGGATTTTGTACGGCGGCTCGGTCAAGGCCGACAACGCCGCGGAGCTCCTGGCGCAACCGGACATCGACGGCGCCCTCGTCGGCGGCGCGTCGCTTGACGCCGAAGGTTTTGGAAGGATCATTCGCGCCGCGGGTTGACTCCCTGGGCGAAAGCCCGCGACCCTCCCCTCCCCTTTCGTCCCCCCACATCACTCCCCAATTGGACCCGCGCCGTCGCTCGACGACGCGCAGGTGACGTCTCTGCGATGACCACGTTTCTCACGATTATTCACGTCATTCTCTGCCTCTTCTTGATCGCGGTGGTGCTGCTCCAGAGCGGACGATCGGGCGGCATGGGCGTGCTCTCGGGCGCGGCATCGCAGCAGGTCTTCGGCGGTCGCGGCGCGGGAAACTTCCTGCAGCGCCTCACCAGCATCGTGGCCTTCATGTTCATGTTCACCTGCGCGACGCTGGGCTTCATCGCGAGCTCGACGCGCGATCGCGGCCTCGCGCGGAGCGAGCAGCAGTCGACGACGGTCGCCGTCGGCGGTCAGCGCGACGGAGGCGCGGACGGAAGCGCCGCAGCCGACAGCGGACGCGCGAGCGCTCCCGTGATCGACCTCAACACCACGAGCATCGCCCCTGCAGCAGACGCCGCAGCGACCGAAGCTGCCGAAGGCGGCGCCGCTGCACCCGCCGCAGAGCCCGCGGGCGACGCAGCGGCTCCGAGCGGCGACCGCTGATCGATCAGCGCTTGGGGGGAGGACGCGGGGGACCTTTGTGGGGCGGCGGCGGGACGCTCGTCATCTCGCGCAGCAATCGCTGGCAATCCTCGATGTACAAGTGATTGTCGAGCTCTTGCGCGAGCGTGAGCGCCTCGCGGATCTGCTGCCGCGCAGTGTCCACCTCGCCTCGCTCGCGCGCGAGGACGCCGAGCAAGAACCTCGCGTGAAGGGCGTCCCACTTGTAGCCGTGCGCGTCGGCGTACGCGAGCGTCGCTTCGATGCGACCGCGCGCCTCGTCGCTGCCAAAGCCCACCGCGTCGACGAACGCGAGCACCGTGTCGTTGATGTTGAGCAGCTTGTCGAAGCCGTGCTCGAGCGAGACGGCTTGTGACGTTCGAAGGTTGGTGAACGCCTTGCGGTAGTCTCCGACGCGCATCCACGCGTCGCCAGCGTTGTGCGAATTGACTGCGATTTCGTAGGGCAGATCGAACTCTCTCGCCATCTCGAGCGCGCGCTCGGACTCGACCGCCGCGCGCTCGAAATCGCGCGCGTGATACCAGATCAACGCAGACGTCTTGAGCGCGTCGGTCTTGAGCGAAGGGTCGCCGAGTCGATCCGCGACGCCGCGCGCTCGCTCGAGCGTGGCCTCGGCGAGGGTCGTGTCGCCGGCGGAGCCCTGGCATCGCGCGAGCGCGAGCAGCGCAGCGCCGAGCGCGCGGGTGTCTCCGCGATCGTCGACGAGCGCGACGGCCTCGGCGAGGAGCCCCTGCGCGCGACCGAACTCGCCGTTGCGCGCGTACACATGGCCGATGGTGCTCGTGACTTCGAAGAGCGTCTGTCGATCGCGGTCTCGATCGACGAGGGCCCGCGCGCGGTCGAGGTGCGCGATCGCGTCGCGAAATCGATTCACGACGAACAACAGCCGCCCGAGGAGGAGCAAGAGTCGTTGCGTCGCGAGCCGATCGCCGAGCTCTTCGGCGTACTGTAGTCCGAGCTTCAAGCGCTCGATCGAAGGGGAGTGCGCGCCTTCGACCGCGGCCTCGGCGAGCTGCGCGTACAGCCCCAAGACGTGCTCGGGATCGGGGCGCGGCGCGGCTTGCGCGAGCTCGACGGCGCGCGCGAAGTGAACGGACGCCGCGGCGAACGCGCGCTCTGCGTGTCTCCTTCGGCCCGCGCGCTCGAGGTAGTGAACGGCCTTCAGCCGATCGTTGCACTCGCGGTAGTGCAGCGCGAGCCGCTCGCTCATCTCGTCGAGGCGATCGGCGTAGAGGCGCTCGACGACCGCGGCCACGGTGGCGTGAAGCTCGCGTCGGGTCTCGAGGGTGAGGCTGTCGTATACGACCTCGCGTCGCATTTCGTGCGCGAAGGCGTACTCGTCGCCGACGAGCACGAGGGAGCCTCGATCGACGAGCGAGCGCAGCGTCTCGAGGAGCTCGGTCGGAGCGATCCCCGAGGTCTCGGCGAGGAGCTCTTCGGACCACCGCTGACCGAGCACGCTCGCGACTTGGAGCAGCGTCCGTTGCGATTGCGTGAGTCGAGCGATCTCAGCGCTGACGAGGCCGCGGAGCGTCTTGGGCACTTCGACTTCAGCCACCGAGCGACGAAAGGCGACGGTGTTGTCGCGCACTTCGACCGCTCCTGCGTCGACGAGCGAGCGCAGGTGCTCTTCGATGAACAGCGGATTGCCCGAGCTCTTGGCGGCGACTTCGTCCGCGAGCTCGCGGGGCAGGGCCGTCTCTGCGACGCCGAGCCGCAGCGCGACGAGCGAGCGCATGTCCTCGTCGGTGAGCGCGCCGAGCACGATTTCGGAGACCGCGGGCGCGTCCTTCCACGCGTAGACGAAGCCTGCGCGGCACGCGACGACGACGACGAGCCGCGCGCGGCCGGCGTTGCGAACGAGCTCGTCGACGAGCGCTTGCGACTCGTCGTCCATGTGTTCGGCCCCATCCCACAGCAGCACCGTGAGCTGGTCGCGCGCGAGCGAAGCGGACACGCGCATGAGCGCGCTTCGAAGCGGTCTTCCTGCGGCGGCGGGCTCTGCGTCGCGAGAGAGCCCGAGCACGCGACCGACGGCGGCGAGCTCGTCGGGGTTGAGGCCGAGCTCACGAAGACGCCCGGTCTTCTCGCGGACGGTCGCGTCGGGGTCCGTCTCGTCGACGCCCAGAATCGCCCGAAAAATCCCTGCGACCGCGGCGCCTGGAACCTCGCGGTCCGACGGCAAGCACGTCGCCGAGTACCAGCTCACCGGGTGATTCATGCGACGGAGTCGGTATTCGACCTCGCCGAGGAAGCGTGTCTTTCCGACGCCGGGCTCGCCGACGACGGCGATCGCGTGCACCCCGTGCTTGCCCGCGCGCGCGAAGAGGTCGCCCATCTTGCGAAAGGGCTCTTTGCGGCCGACGAACTTTCGCTTCGAGCCCTCGTGCGCCGAGCGCGCGGGGCCGAGCGAGAGGGTTGTTCCCGCGACGCGTTCGAGGCCGGGTTCGCGGGTGCGGATCGCGTCGAGCACGAAGGTGTCGCCGAGGATTCGGCCCACGGGCTCGCTCGCGTACACTTTGGACGGCGCCGCGCGCGCGAGGTCGCGCACGACGGCGAGCGCGCTCGTGAACCACTGATCGCGCTCGGTCACGCCGTCGAGTCGCATGTGGATGCGCGCAGCGTGGAGGCCGATCCCGACGTCCGCGAGCCGCGGATCACGCGCGAGCGTCTGGCGCAGCTTGAGCGCGGCGCGCGCGGCGGCCTCGGTGTCTCGACCGTCCGTAGAGCTCGCGCCGAAGAGCCACACCGTGTGCTCGGAGTCCTGCGAGACGACCTCGCCGCCGTAGCGCGTGGCGATCGACGAGAGCGGCTCGGTGAGCTTGGCGACGTGCGAGGGGTAGTCCGAGCAGAGGAGCGTCGCGTCTCGGCGTTCGAGCGACGAGCGACCGCGGCCCGTGCTCGTGCTCGGCCCGGGGCGCGAGCTGCTCGCGGGGATCTCGACCGGCGTTCGAACGTTGGATCGACCAGCGTCTTCGAGCGCGTCGCGCACGCGGTCTGCTTCGTTGACGCGATTGGCGTCGTCGCGAAGGCGCTCGAGCCACTCGGCCATGTCGTGCGAGGTCACGCGCTTGCGCGACGAGTAGAGAAAGCCCGCGAGATCTTCGTAGAGCTTCGCGGCAGACGCGTGGCGCTTGTCACGATCCGAGTGCGTCGCTTTCTCGACGATGCGCGCGAGCTCTTCGGGACACTCGGGCCAGGCGACGTCGAGGGGGACCTTGTCCCCGAGCTGCACGCGCCGCAGCGTCTCGTACGCCGTGCGCTCTTGAAACGGGTTCTTCCCGACGAGCGACTCGTAGAGGACCACGCCGAGCGCGAACACATCAGCGCGCGCGTCGACGAGCTGCCCCTTGGCCTGCTCGGGCGCCATGTACGCGTACTTGCCCTTGATCGTCCCCGCTTCTTCGATCGACGTGCGCGCCTTCGCGATGCCGAAGTCCGTGACCTTCACCTCGCCCTCGAACGAGAGCAAGAGGTTCTGCGGCGAGATGTCTCGGTGGACGATGTTGAGCGGCCGGAGCTGCGCGTCGCGTCGGCGGTGCGCGTAGTCGAGGGCGCGCGCGGTCTCCGAGCACGTGTAGACGCAGAGCTCGACCGGCGCGCGTTCACCGCGCTTTCGCGCGCGGCGAAGGGCGTCGGCGAAGTCCATTCCGTGCACGTACTCCATCACGATGAAGTACGTGTCTTCTTCGCGCCCCAAGTCGAAGACCTGCACGATGTTCGCGTGCGAGAGCGCTACGGCGAGCTTGGCCTCGTTGATGGCCATCTCGACGAACTGCTGGTTCTGCGCGAGCTCCGGGAGGATTCGCTTGATGACGACAACCTTCTCGAACCCGTCAGCGCCAAAGCTCTTGGCCTTGAACACTTCGGCCATACCGCCCCGAGCAATGAGCTCGAGCAGCTTGTACTTGCCGAACAGCAGCGTGGTCGTCTCGGTCATCGAATGCTCGAACAAAGGCAGCATACCGAGAATCCGGGCCGCGCTGCGAGCGACAACGGAGCGTTCGGCGCTTTCGCGCGGGCCGAGAATCGAGCGAGCGCGAAGCCTGCGCGTGCGGTAGCTTTCGGCCGCTGATGCGACTGAAGTCTGGACTGATTCTCGCGATCGCCTTGAGCACCGCAGCGTGCCGCACGACGGGGAGCGGGCGATCGACGACACTCCATGGCGAGAGGATTTCCTCCGTTACAGCGGTGACCGGCGCGAACTTCGCGGCGCTCGTGCGACAGCTCGACGAAGAGCAAGCGTCCGGAGCCAACCGCGCGCTCCGTGACGCGGTCGCGGCGCACTGGGCCGCGCGAGGAATCGAGCGGCTCGGCGCAGGGGACTACGATCGCGCGGTCAACGCGATGCACGGGGCGCTCGTGCACTACACGCCGGACGAGCTTCGCAACGGGCAGCTCCCCGATGCGCTCGCGCCGCTCGCGCGTGGGCTCCTCGACGTCGCGAGTCCTCGGGGCGACGAGCCCCGCGTGCTCGCGGCCAATCGGGTCCTCACGCTGTTGCGCACGCCCGATCGTGACGCAGCGAGTCGCTACCAAGAGGTGCTGCGCTGGGGAGAGTCCAATCGACGCGAGTTTCGCCAACCGTGGGTGTTTCACGCAGAAATGGCCGAAATATTCCGCGAGGTCGCGAGGATTCTACCCGAGCGCTCGCTCGTCGATCGATCGCGGGATCACTCCGAGCAGCGCCGCGCCGAGGCGCTGCGCGAGATCACGCGGCCGACGCCAGAGCCGAGGACGCCGGACGAGCTCGTTCCCCTGCGACGCGCGGTCGAGCGGCCGGTCATCGATGTGACGATCCTCGACCTTCGAATCGGCGACGTCGCGGGCGCGGCCGAGCACACCGAAGCGATGACCGGCTCGGGCAGCCGTGGCCTCGCCGCGGTGCTCCACGCCGTCGTCGAAGACGGTTCGGCCGAGGGCTACATCGCGCTCGCGCAACAGCTCGATCGCGTGGACAACACCGCGATGGCCGGGGTGTGCCGCGCTGGGCGACGGCTGTTTCGCGACGACCCGCGCTTCGCCGTCTGCCTCGCGCTCGCCGCCGACCGCGACGAAGAGCACGGCCTGTGCGCGATGCACCACGAAGCTGCAGCGCGACTGCGACCCGACGACGCCGAACAGCTCGGGCGCGCGATCGCCGCGGCAGCGCGCTGGCTCGAGAGCGACGTGAGCACCGAAAACGTCGAGGCCGGACGCGCGGCGATCGCGCAGCTCCGAGCGCTGAGCGCCGAGTGGTCGCGGAGGTTCTCGGGACGCGCGCCGCCGCTCGATGACGCCGAAATCGACTTGGCCGCGGCGCACTTCGAAGTGGGGACCGCGCGGCTCACCGAGGCCGAAGCGCTGCTCGACCGCGCCAGCCGCGCCGCGAGACCGCCGCGGGGCGCGCTGTTGCTCCGCGCAGAAATCGCCTGGAGAAAGGGCGACGGACGTCGCGCGGACTCGATCCTCGAGCGCGCCGCCAGGCTCCCGGTCGCGTCCGACGAGAGCAGCAGCGAGGTGCTTCCGCTCGTGCAACTGCGGCGCGCGCAGGCGCTCGAGCTCGCGGGCGACGCGGCGGCCGCGACGGCGATGTACACGCAAGCCGAAGCGGGCTACGCCGCGCTCGCGCGCTCGCTCGAAGGGGACCGACGCGCGCGCGCGCTCATGCAACACGCGCTCGCCGCGGACGGACTCGGCCGCGCGGATGCGGCGCGCGAGAGCTGGGATCAAGCGCTCGCCGCCGCGCCCGACGATCGAGCGATCGCGTCGGGGGCCATCGTGTTCTTCATGAGCCGCGAGCGGTGGGCCGACGCGGCGCGCGTCGCGCGTTCGGCGCGCGCGAGGCTGCAGCTCGACCGCAACTGGGAGACGTACTTCACGCTCTGGAGCTGGGCTGCTTCGAAGCTCGCGGGCGCCGAAGACGAAGGCGCGCGCGCGGCGATCCGCGAGGTCGCATCACACGCAGGTGAGCGCTCGCCTTGGACGGCGCGCCTCGCGCAGCGGGCGAGCGGGACGTTCACGTTCGAGCAGCTCTCGTCGCACGCGCAGACGGCGGGGCAGCGCGCCGAAGCGCACTTCTACGAGGCGCTTCTCTCGATGATCGCCAACGATCGCGCGGGCGCGATCGAGCACCTTCGAAGCACGGTGCGAACGGACATGCTCTACTACAACGAGTACCACATCGCGTGGGACCTCGACCGACGCCTCGGCCGCGCCGAGCCTCGAGCGGGCAGCACCGCGGCCGCGACGCCGTAGCGCACCTCGCTCAATCGCCCAGCGAAATCGCAGCGCGAAGGCACACGCTCGGGGCCGTGCTGCTCTCGACGCGCACCGCGCGCACCTCGCTCGTCGCGTCGTCGTAGGTGACCGTCGCGAGCGAGCCGCTCGATCGCGCTTGCTCGAGGCTCGCGACGAGCGTCGGGTCGCGCACGACGAGCGCTTCGTTGATCCCCTCGAGCTCGACGGTCGCAGGGGCGCTCTCTCGTTGCGGATTCAGCGCGACGACCGCGCGATACTGCGCGCGCGCGTCGCCGTGGAGGCTCGCGCGCAGCGCCGTTCGCCGTTGCGCGAGCGCGTCGGTGCCGATGGGACACTGCTCGGACTCGGTCACCACGAGCTCGCTCGTCGACGGACCGCGGAGCAGCGAGCGCGGAAGAAACTGCAATCGACGCGCGAACTCGAGGGCGAGCCCGCGGCGCGCGTCGCTGTCCTGCGGGCGCAGCGCGCGCAGCCAATCGCGCAGGTGAAAGAGCCCCATCGCGTCGTCGGTCGTCGCGCTCGCTCGCCCCGCGCGGACGCTCGGATCGAGCACGCGAAGCGCGCAGCGCTGATCGCGATCGTCGGGGCACGCGAAGCTCTGCCCTGCGCGGCCATCGACGCGGACGAGCACGACCGGGGCGACGTGCCAGGACCACCGCCGCGCTTCGCGACCGTCGGGCGTGGTCTGCCCGTCGAAGACCATTCCGCCGCGGCGCAAGAAGCGTTGATCGACGTCGCGCGGCGCGAGGTCGCCGAGGACGAAGAGCTTGTGGACGTTCCACCCGCGGCGCGCGAGCTGCGTGGCGAGGATGTGCGCGCGAATGGGATGACCGTCGTGTTGGATGTCCCACGCGAGCGAATCGGCGCTGTTCGACGGCGCGCGCACGACGTCGCGCAGCGCCGTTCGAAGCTCGTTTTCGCTGGGAATCGCCTCGCCATCGGCGAACTCGACGACGACCCTCGCGAGGCGCGCCGCGCACGGATCGCTGTCGGACGCAGACGAGTCGACGAGCCACCGTCGCACTTGATCCGCGCGCACCGTCGAGACGCGCTCGCTCTCTGCGGGAGACTCGTCGACGGTGTATTCGCAGCGCGGGCCCGAGGCGGATGCGCCCGAGGAAGCGCCAGCGTTTGGACTGGTATTTCCCAAGCGGACTGCGGTGTCACACGCGGACGCGCTCGCCGCCAAGAGCGCGCTGTGGAGCCACGTTCGGTTCACGACCGACGACGGTATCAGGGCGTCGTCGGCGATGGCTCGCCGAAGTGAAGCCGCACGCCGAGCGTCCCGCTGATGTTCACGAGCGCGCCTGGCGCGAGGTCCACGACAGCGCCCGCCACCAGCGTAAACGCGGGAACGATGTCGTACTCCGCACGCCCATCGAGCGCCGCCCACAGCGTCGCGATCTGATTGCCGCTCGTCGCCGCGAAGAGCCCCGCGGCGAGGCCAATGGACGCGCGCAACGGAAGCCGTCCTCGCGCTGGAACATTGAGCCGCGCGACCGGCGCGAGCAGCACCGCGACCGAGGGAGAGGTCAACACGCCGATCGTTCCCCCGACTTCGATGCCCCACTGCGGCGCGACGGCGTAGCTGCCCTCCGCGCGAAACCCCGCGGCGAGCGCGGTGGGCATCGGCGCACCCGCGGGACGCGTCCCCGTGGGGGCGGTCACGCGCGCGCCGACCTGCCCGTTCACCGAGACGGACACGAGGCCGCCCGCTGCGAATCGGTTGTTGAGTTGGCGCAGTCGCTCGGCTTCGGCGCGACGACGCGCTTCGGCTTCGCGCGCCTGTTGTTCGCGCTCGCGCGCGGCTTGTTCTTCACGACGACGGGCTTCTTCCGCGGCGCGGCGCTCTTCTTCTTGCCGTCGACGCTCGGCCTCGATGCGCGCCTGCTCTTCGGGCGAGGGCTGCATCGCTCCGGGCGCGAAGAGCCGCGCCACCATTTGCGCGATGACCTCGCTCTCTTCTTGGAGGCCGACGTTTTCGGTCACCGTCGCGGTGCGAGAGTTCGATACGTCGTAGAGGCGAAGCTCGAGGTTGTACTGGCCCGTGAGCGGCGTCACGCGACCCGTGAGGACGTGCGTTCCGCCCATCGAACGACCGAAGGCCACGATGCCCGCGGTGTCCGTCGGCGGCGCCACTGGAAGCGCCGCGCGCACGGTGCTCCGCTCGGGAACGGTCACGCCCCGCGCGACGAGCGCCGAGCGCGCCGCGAGATACGACGTGTCGAGCAGCTCGTCCGTCGCGTTGCCCGTAAACGGAAAGGCCACCACGAGCTGCGCGCTCTGCGCTTGCGCGCTCGGCGTAGAGAGCACCGTTGCCGCCACGGCGCCGCACAACGCGAGCGCGAGCCTCACTGCGATCGATCGCACGGCGCGAACCGTACCCCTCGACCCCACCGGCGGGCTAGCGACGCGGTCGCGTTCGGGCTCAGCCGAGCACTTCTCGGTCTTTGCCAGGGCCCCGAGGGGCCGAGACGATTCCGTCGCGCTCCATGCGCTCGACGATTCGCGCAGCGACGTTGTAGCCGATGGCGAGCTGCCGCTGGATCCAAGAGACCGAGCAGCGTCGGGACGAGAGCACGAGCGCGACGGCCTTCTCGTACTTCTCTGCGGGGACTTTGATCTCGGGCTCATCACCAGCGTTCTCTTCTTCCTCCTCGCGGGGGCGGAGGATTTCGTCGTCATACGTTGGCGTGCCCTGATTTCTCCAATGGTCGGTGATCGCCTGAACTTCGTCCTCGGAGACGAACGCGCAGTGGACGCGGCGCAGGTCGCTCGAGCCCGGCGGCAGGATCAACATGTCGCCCTTGCCGAGGAGGTTTTCGGCTCCCTGTTGGTCCAGGATCGTTCGCGAGTCGACCTTCGAGGTGACCTTGAACCCCACGCGCGAGGGGAAATTGGCCTTGATCATGCCCGTGATCACGTCGACCGACGGGCGCTGGGTGGCGAGGATCACGTGGATGCCCGCCGCGCGCGCTTTTTGTGCGAGGCGCGCGACGGCGGCTTCGACTTCTTTGCCCGCGACCATCATGAGGTCCGCGAACTCGTCGACGACCACGACGATGTAGGGCAGGCGCTTGGGATCGGCAGGAGCGCTGTCGGGAGCGGCATCAGGGGACTTCGAGACGTCTGTCGTCGTTCCGGTCTTTTTCGTTCGAACCGGACCGGCGAGCCCCTTCAGCGGAACGCCCGTCTCCAGCGATTTCGCGACGCGTTCGTTGTACGAGACGATGTTGCGCGAGCCTGTCTGCGCGAAGAGCGTGTAGCGCCGCTCCATCTCGTCGACGACCCAACGGAGCGCGAGCGCCGCCTTCTTCATGTCGGTCACGACCGGCAAGAGCATGTGCGGGATGCCGTCGTACACCGCGAGCTCGACCATCTTCGGGTCGATCATCAGCATGCGAACGTCCTCGGGCGTTCGCTTGTAGAGCATCGAGCAGAGCATGACGTTGAGGCCGACGGACTTGCCCTGCCCCGTCGCGCCCGCGACGATCAAGTGAGGCATCGACGCGAGGTCCGAGAAGAACGGCGCGCCGACGACGTCTTTTCCGAGCGCAACAGGCAGCGCGCCGCCGAGCTTGTTGAACGCCTCGGTCTCGACGAGCTCACGGAAGAACACTGTCTTTCGCGAGGCGTTCGGGATCTCGAAGCCCACGCGTCCCTTGCCTGGAATCGGCGCGACGATGCGGACCTTGTTCACCGCGAGCGACATCGCGATGTCGTCCGAGCGCGCCGCGATGCGCGCGAGCTTCGTTCCTGCGGTGGGGACGAACTCGAACGTCGTGACGACGGGCCCTGGGTGAATCTCAGCGATTTCGCCCTCGATTTGATAGTCCTTGAGCGTCTTGACGAGCCGCTCGGCCTGCGCGCGAAGGGCTCCCTCGTCCACGGTGATCCCGTCGCGCGGCGCCGCCGTGAGCAGCCCCGTCGCGGGAAACGTGTAGTCCGCAGGCGCGAGCATCGCCGTGCGCGGCTGCGGAGTCGTGGGCTCGGGCGGCGTCTCGAGCGCAGCGGCGATCTCTTCTTCGTGCGAGACGATCGGCAGCGGATCGAGCGGCGCGCGCGCGGGCTCCTCGGCCTTCACCGCGGGAGGCGGCACGGACTTCGGAGGCTGCGTCGCGGGCGGCGTCGCTTGCGCTTGCGTTGGCTTCGCAGCGACGGGGCTCCGCGGGGTCGGCGACGGCGCGACGCGCGGAAGCGGCGGAGGCGTCGCGGGCGACGCGTCGATGGGCGCGACCGCGGCTGGAGGAAGCGGGTCTCCTTCGACGACGACGGCCCTCGTCGCGCGACGCGCCGAGCGGCGCTTGGGCGAGGGAGCTTCACCGCTCGAGACGTCGGGTTCGCCGTCTTTCGCAGGGGATTCCGACGCAGGCAGGTCCATCAGCAACGCGCTCTCGCGTTCGGCGAGGCGCGCGGGGTCCGTCGCCGCGATCGCGGGCGGAGGCGTCGCGGCTTGCATCGACGGCGCGATGACGATGGGCGGGAGCGACGCCAGCGGCGGCGTGTTGTTCTCGATCGCAGGCGCCGCGGGGCTCGCGGCGGTGGCGTGCGAGGGATCCGCGGCGGGCGCGTCCGCGGTCGGGCGCTTTCGCGTCGGGCGCTTCTTGACCGAGAGCTCGACGGGCGCGGCGACCTCGGGCGAGGGGCTCGCGAACGCGTCGTCGAGCGCGAGCACCGCGGGGACCGCAGCGCGAACGCGAGGCGATGGCTCGATTTCGTGTGCCTCTGCGAAGAGCGCCGACGGGCTCGCGTCCGCGGGCGCGATGGGTGCGCGCGCAGGGCTGTGCTCGACGGGGGCGTCGCCTTCGTCCGCGGCCGCGTCGAGCGAGGCGAGCCCCTCGTCGTGCGTGTCGAGGACGCCCGAGAGAGCGTGCTCGACGCGGTCCTCGGCGGACACGATTCGCGGGCTGTTTGCCAGGTCATCGGACGCATCGTCCTCGACTCGCGCCTTGTGCCAAGCGCGCGCGACGGTGACGACGCCCTCTTTCGCGAGGTGTCCCGTCTTCGCGCCAGCGCGGCCAGCGCCCTTCGCGAACGCGACGACGCTCAAGCGCGTGCGCACGACGAGCGCGACGAGGAGCGCCGTGAGCACGACGAGGTGCGCGCCCGCGGTGCCGAGGATGGCGCGGAGCGTTTCGCCTGTCGAAACACCGAGCAAACCGCCGGCAGCGAGGTGCCCGAGCAGCGGTCGCTCGCCGAGCGCGAGGTGGAGCGCCGTCGCGATCGTCACGACGATCGCCGCGGTTCCGAGCACCCGCAGCGGACGTACGGGCTGCACCGTGCGCCGAAAGAACTGCACGCTCTGCACGAGCAGCGCGATCGGGACGAGCACCGACGCGGTTCCGAGCACCGCGACGAGCCCCTCGGCGACCGCCGCGCCCGCGGGCCCGACCCAATCGCGGCCGCCGCGAGCGTCGTAGCTCGCGAGCGCGAGGCCCGAGAGCGCAGCGAACGCGAGCGTCACGAGTCCGACGACCTCGTGACGCTTGCCCTCGGGCGCAGCCGCGGGCGCGGCGTCGACGGCGGGGCTGTTCGCCCCGATCTTCTGGTTCGTGGCGCTCGGAGACGAGCGTGCGGCGGGCTTTTCAGCGGCGCTGCGAGGCGGAGCAGGCAAACGGTCACCCCGTCCTGCGGCGGCGGGGCTTTCGGGAGCGGCGCGAGCGCGGGACACCATGATTCGGCTCCTGTGGGCCATGCCACAGGGTCACCGAAGGGCGCGAATTACCGACAGGCCGCGGTGAGTTGCTCCCGTGAGTCGCCACCATCCGCCGCGGAGTTGCGCTGCGCATTGCGAGTTACACGCGCCGAAGGCTCGTGTTTTTCGCAGCGGCGCCGGGCGCGGCGCACAATCTCGCGGCTGGCCGCGTATGGTGTTGACCCTGGGGGGGCATCCTCTATCATCGCGGTCGCGCGATAGAAGAGTGCAAAGAGCCCGCTGTTTCCGACGAACCCGCGAGGGACTCCTTTGGGGTACACGGCGGCGCGGGTCTCGAGTTGAATCGGACAGCCCGAGGGACGGATGCGAACGAGCGCGATGCGCGCGGCGATGGCCGCGATCCTGCTGACAGCCGCTGGATGCGGAGTTTCGGAAGCGGACATCAACCACTGGAAGCGCACCGTGCGCGGCCCTGGCAAGATCACCGCGGTGCTCCTCGGTCAGAAGTACCCGCGCGCGCTGCGTGTGCGCGCCGCGCGGGCGCTGATCGAAATGAAGCACCCAAACGCGAACGGGCTGGAGCTGCTCAATCAAGCGCTCACCGTGATGCCGCGTGAGGACCGCGAGGCGATCATTCACGATCTGCTCGAGCCGCTGCGACAGCAGATGCGCGGCCAGGGACAGCAGACGGCGGCAGGGCCCACGGAGCAAATGATCCGCGCGAAAGACGCGGCGTACGTGCTCTTGCGGCACTCGGCCGACGCCGACCGGCGCGAGCTCGCGAGCGAGCTCGTGCAGTGGGTCATGGCGGACCTCAACTCGCGCGCGCTCGCGGGGTCGTATACGGCCGAGCAGGTGGTTCAAGCGGTCGGCGCCCAAGCGGGCGAGATGATCGTGCAGGCCATCAACGGCAACGAGGACACCGTCCGCGTGATGAACAACATCGCGGGGCTCATTCAGACGGTGGGCTCGGATCCGGTGAAGGACAGCGCCGTGCGCCGCATGGTGACCGTGTGTGACGAGATCAGCGGGCCGGCGTCGAACGCGCGGCTGCGTCAGGCCGCCGAGCGGATGCTCCGCCAGGGCGCGGCCGCGGGCACGACGATCGACGCCGCGCGCATCGACCGCGCGACCGATCGACTGCGCGACGGGCTCCTCGCGATCATGCACCAGGCCCTCGCGGCGCTGAATCGCCCCGCGGGTACGGCGTATTTCATTCGCCTCGCGAGCACCAACGGACCGCCGATCGAGCGCCGCAAGGCCGCGCTCTCCGCGATTCAAGGGCACGTGGCGCGCGACGACGCGGCGCAGCTGCTCACGATCGCGACGAGCACGACGATCGGCTCGGACATCGAGCTGCGCGGGCTCGCGGTGGATCGCATCGGCGAGACGCAGAACAGCTCGATTCTCCCGCAGCTGTGGCAGATCTTCGACACGACCAACGGCGGCGAGGCCAACAGCGAGTACGTGCTTCGCTGGAAGGTCGGCGAGGCGATCTTGAAGCTCGGCGGGGCGCCGATCATTCCGACGTTCGTGCAGCACCTCGCGGCGACGCGGGCGACCGCGCGCGGACAGGCGGCGTTCGAGGGCTACACGTTCCGCGAGATCAACGGCTACGCCGTGGCGATCGGCGATTTCGCCCCGCCGCCGCGCGACGTGATGCGCCAGCAGCTCACGCACGCCAACGTGCACATCCGCGCGATGGCGCTCTTGTTCTTGGGCGCGAAGGGCGACGCGACGGACGCGGCTCGCATCGAGGCGCTGCAGACCGAGACCAACCCGATCGCGGGTCCCGGGTGGAGCGCCGAGCAGCTCACGACGCTCGGACCCGTCGCTCGTCGTGCGCGCGAAGCGCTGCGTCGCGCGCTCAACCCCGGTCCTGCCGCAGCCACGGCGCCCGCTGCTCGTCCGACTCCATAGCGCACGCGCTCGGACGTCGAACGACGACGTAACGCCCGCGACGATTTGCTAGAACATTACGGAAGAAACGATGGCCACCGATCCCAACAAGAAGACGCTCCGACACTTTCAGTGCCGGGACTATCTCTGGGAGACGTTCGAGCAATTGAGCGGTGAGCTCGAGTGCTCAGTGGACTACTTGATCAACGAGGCGATGCGGCAGTACGCGCGATCGCGGCAGCAGCAGGGGGGTCGCGTGAGCGTTCCACCTGCGCCGCCGCCTTCGACGCCTGCGCCGACCGCGCGTCCTCCGTTGCCTTCCGCGCCGGGTGGAGGCGCGCCTCCGCCGAGGACGCCCGCGATCCCCGCGATGCCCGCGCCCGGCGGCGCGGCGCCGAAGATCCCCACGCTCCCGTCGAACGCGCGCCCCCCTGTGGGAACGCCCGCGAGCCCCGCCTCGCGCCCAGGGATGCCGGCGATCCCGCCGCTTCGCTCGGGACCCGCCGCGGCGCCTCCGCCCGTTCCGCGAACGCCCGCGCCGTCGCTCGCGCCGACGCCGATGCCCAACACGCCGAAGGTCCCGCCGATGCCCGCGGCGCCTCCGCCCATGGCCGCGCCGCCACCCGCGTATCGCGCGCCCGCGCCGCAACCGCAGCAGCTCGTCGCCATCTACGAGGGCATCGACTACCCGGTGACCAAAGACGAGTTCATCATCGGTCGCGGGCAAAAAACCAGCGATCTCTGCATCCGCGACTCCAACGTCTCGCGCCGACACGCCGTCGTCGTCCTGCACAACGGTCAGTACTGGATGGTGGATCAGCAGAGCACAAACGGTGTTGAATTCATGGGCGCCAAAATCGATCGCAAGCGCATCGACAACGGCGACGTGTTCAAGATCTGCGATTACGAAGTGACATTCGTGTACCGCTGAAGGCGCTGAAGGTCGATCGCGATGGTGGATGACCCGAACCGCAAGAGCCCGCGCACGTTTCAGTGCCGCGACGCCCTCTGGGATTCGCTCGAGAGCCTGGCGGCCGAAAACGAGCAGAGCGTGGACTACCTCGTCAACGAGGCGATCCGCGCGTACTTGCAAGCGCACGGTCGCTCGGTGTTCGCGCCGCGACACCAGACCGTTCCGCCAGTGACGCCGCCGCCGGCGCGACCCATCGCGACGCCGAGCATGCCGCCGCCCGCGCCCAAGCCCGCGGTGCCGAAGATCGGCGCGCCCGCTGGCGGACCGCCGGGGATGCCGAAGCTCCCCGCGATGCCAGGAGCCGGTGGGCCGCCGCCGATGCCGCGATCGTCGCTGCCGCCCATGGGAGGCAGCACGCTCCAGGGCGCAGGAGCTCCGCCTCCGATGCCGAAGGCTCCTCCCCCGATGCCCGGAGGAATGGCCGGGCCTCCTCGGATGCCTCCTCCGATGCCCGCGCGCGAAAAGCAGCTGTTCGCGACGTTCGAAGGGCAGGAGTACCTCGTCGACAAAGAAGAGTTCTTCATCGGGCGCGGACAGAAGGTCTGCGACGTCGTGATCCGCGACACCAACGTGTCGAGGCAGCACGCGAAGGTGATGAAGCACAACGGCGCGTGGTGGATGCTCGACAACCAGAGCCTCAACGGCGTCGAGTTTCGCGGCGCGAAGCTGCAGCAGAAGCGCATCGACGACGGCGACGTCTTCCTCGTGTGCGGCCACGCGATTCAGTTCAACTTCCGCTGAACGGCGCGATCAACGCAGGCGAATCGTGACGCGTTGCTGCTCGGCGCGATCGAGTGCCCGGATCGCCTCGGCGAACTGCGGATAGTCTTCGGCGGACACGCGCCCTCCGGGAACCACCACGCGACGCAGCACACGGAAGCCATCGGCCGACTGCTCGTAGCGAATGCTCCAGCGCACGCCGGGCGCGGTGACCTCTCGCGGCGCGGGCAGCTCTGCGCGAGCCCCAGACGGGAGCGTCACGCGAAGGTCGAGCGTCGCGTCGACGGTCTCTGCGTGATAGAGCGCCACGGTTCGTCGCTGCCTCGCCGCGTAGGTCGACGCGAGCTCCGCAGGAAACACGCCCTCGAACGCGAGCTCGCCGCCCTCGCCCACGGACGCGACGTCCGGCGCGCGAAACGAGTAGCGCATCACGAGGTCGCGCTCGGGGTCCGCTTGGTGCTCGATCGCGAGATTCGTGAGCGACGCGGCCGCGACCTGACGACCGACGTAGCCCTCGAACTCGCGCTCGAGGTTGGCGCCGTCGATCCGGCGCAGCGATTCGCGCCACGAAACGCCCCACGAACCGCGGAGCGACTCGGACACCGTCGCGGTGGCAGACCCGTCCGCGTCGAGCTGCATGCGCACGTCGGCGACGCGCGAGTGCGCTCCCTCGGCGACGGCGGGGAGCGTCACGCGCGACGCGCTCGCGTCGAGCAAGAGGGCGGGCTGTCCGGACACCGCGGGCGGCAGATAACCGAGCGGCGCGTCGCGATCGGAGGCAGAGACCCAGCGCGTTCCGTCCTCGGTCTCGACCTTGAGCAAGATGCTCTGAAAGACGTCTTCGTCTGCGAGGTCGCTCTCGGTCTGGTCCGCGAAACCAGGGCGCGCGAGCGCCATCGTCACCGGCAGCCCCGCGAGCTCGAGCATGTATTGCAGCACGCGGGCGCGATGACCGCCTCGCGCGGTGAGCATCATCGGGGCGCTCGCGAAGGGCGTTCCCCCGCCCTCTTGGTCGATGTTGTTGAGGACCCAGCGGTAGATGCGCGCGAGCTTCTCGCTGCGGCGCGAGACGGACCCGGTGAGCTGCGCGACGAGTCGAACCGCCGCGGGATCGCGCGGCGACGCTTCGGCGAGGCGCTCGCGGAGCGCGGCCACCATCCGCGGCCACGTGCGCTCGACGCCGCAATCGACCGACGGAGTGAACTCGCGAAACGCGATGCTCATCTGCTCGGGCTCGCGTCGGCGGCTCTCGCGAAGGCCCCAGCGCAGCTCGACGAGCGCGCCTCCGTGCTCGCGGCGCTGCACCGCGGGCATCGGTCCGCGAGGCGACACGACGAGCCGGCGCTCCATCGCGCTCGGCAACACGAGCACGAACTCCGTTCGATCGTAGGGCATCTCGGTGCCCTGAAAGTAGAACCGCTCGCTTCGGAAGCCGCCCGCGGTCACTTCGTTCGCAGGAAAAACCCTCACAAACTCGTACTCGATCGCGTCCCCTGGCTGCACGTCGGGGTACGCGACGGCGTCGAGCCTCGCGATCGCCTCGGGCTCGAGGACGCGCCCGTCGGCCTTGTGTGTTCGAAGCAACGTGAGCGTCGCGCCCTCGGGCGGCGTGAACGTCGCGTGCTCGTCGACCGCCTCTTGGGTGCGCAGGTCCAAAATATTGTGCGTCAATTCAAGCGCGGAGCCGTCCTCGAACACGCGGCGCACGGTGTAGTCGAGCACGAGCACTTGACCGTCGTCGTAGTTGCGCGCGCGGGGACGGTAGCCTCGCAGCACCTCGGCGCCGTCGAGGCGATACGCGTCGAGCGCGTCGCGCTTGGAGAGCAGCGCGTGCGCGCGGAGCAGGTCGCTCATCGCGGACGGAGACGCGGTGAACTCTGCGGCGAGGAGCGAGCGAGCCGCGACCTCGTCGCCGAGCGCGAGCCGAAGGTCCGCGAGGTCCGCGCGGAGCGAGGCGTCCTCGGGCTGCTCGCGCAAGATCGCTGCGTACCCGCGCTCGGCGTCGGCCCAACGCCCCGACTGCCTCGCGATGTCCGCGATCGCGCGACGGAGCGCGCGCGCCTCGGCCTCGCCCTCCATGAGCCGCGTGTACTCTTGTCCGGCGTCGCCCCAACGACGCTGGCGCACCGCGGTGAACGCGGCGGCCTCGCTCAGCGAATCGCAGGCGCGGAGCCGCTCGGCGAGCGCGCGCTCGGTCTGCCCATCGCCGCGACGCTGCGCGAGCGAGAACAAGAGCCTCGTGGGCCAGCACACGTCGGGCCCGAGCTGCGGGGCGATCGCTTCGACGAGCGCGCGCGACTCGCCTTCCCAATTGCGCTCGAGCAGTCGATCCGCGAGGTCCGCGACGATCTCGGGGTTGTTGGGAAATCGCTGGTTCGCGTTGCGCGCGAGCTCGAGCGCCGCGTCCTGACGATCGTCGGCCGCCGCCAAGCGAGCGAGCGCGAGCGTCGGGTAGAACGCGCGCGGATCGCGACGACGCGCGGCTTCGAACGCGCGACGCGCTCGATCGCGCGCGATTTGCGCGGGCGTAAACGGGTCCGAGAGCAGCACGTCCGCCCACGCGAGCTGGGTCATCGCAGGCGCGTCGTCTGCGGCGAGCGGGCGCATGAGCTCGCGGGCAGCGACGACGTCGCGCCGAGAAAACGCGAGCAGCGAGCGCGCGAAGCGCTCGAAGGGCTCGCTCGGGGACACGGCGGGCTCTGCGTCGAGCACCGTCGGCGGCCTCGCGTACGCGCCAGCGCTCGCGGAGTCGAACGACCCGAGCGGACGCCCCGTCTCGTCGTTGAACGCCGCCACGAGCAGCGGAGAGAAGTACCGCGACGCGAGCTTCACGCGGAGCGTGTGGCGACCGGGGGCGAGCTGGAGGCGGACGGCGGCGATCGTTCCGACGGCGTCGCGACGGGGATCGAGGCGCGTGACCTCTTCGCCGTCGACGAGGACGACGAACGGGTTCGGCGATTCGACGCGGAGAACGCCGGTCGCTTCTCGATCGAGCACGAGGTCCGTCGCGGCGACGAAGACTCCGTCTTGGGTCCGTCCGCTCCCGAGATTGCTCGCGCAGCCCCGCGCGAACACCTCGTACACAGGGCGACGACCGCGACCGGGGCCGAGCTCGTACTCGCTCGCGAGCGGCCCGGCGGACTCGGGATCGAGCCGCTCATCGAAGCGCACCATGGGGTGGGGCCCGAACGCACCCGCGACGCGCCAGCGCGTCACGCAGTTGGCCGCGCGCGTCCAGCGTTCGGTCGCGGCGCGGTCGCCCTTCTCGCGCGCCCACCGGACCGCGGTCTCGAGCACCTCGTACGTCGCCGCCGAGCCGAGCGCGCCCGGGTCGTTCGCGACGCGGTCGATCAACGGCGCGTACGCCGCGCGAAATCCAGGGGCGTCCGCGCGGAGCGCGACGAGCCTCGACGCCGAGAGCTCGGCCAACGCGGGCGCGAGCGGATCCTCGGTGCGCTCGCGGGCGCGGTCGATCACGGCCACGAACCCGTCGCGCGCTTCGGCGAAGCGCCCCTGTTGCGCGTCGAGCGAGGCCCTCGCGAAGAGCGCGCGAACGTCCCGCGCGCGAACGAGCTCACCGAGCGTCGCGTCTGCGCGCGACGGGTCACCGCCGGGCGCGACGAGCTCCGCGAGCGCAGCGGCGCGGCGCGCGGCGAGATCTCCACGAGCGCTCGAGGCCCGAAGCGCTGCGAGCGTTCGTTCGCTCGATCCCGCGAGGCGAGCGCCCGGCGTGCACGAGAGCGCGGCGACGGCGAGGCCGAGCGGGAGCATCCAGCGTGGGGTCATGGTGCCGAGCGTGCGTGTGTGAATTCGAATACGTGTGCTCATGGCGCCCTCCCTGCCGCGGGCAGTCGAACGGTCACGCGGCGTCCGAGCGCCTCGTCGATGCGCGCGCACGCGTCGCGAAACGCCTGGTATTCGCCTACGGGAACGCGATCGACGTGGTACGTGAGCGTCCGCTCGACGGTGAGCGTCGTGCCCGCGTGCTGCACTGAGTACTCCAGCGACACCCACGACGTGCGCACCGACGCAGCGCCCGGAACTTCGCTCACCGTCGACCCCGCGGGCAGGCGAATCGTCCGTCGATCGTGGACGCTGAGCGGACCCGGGAGCATCACGTCGCTCGTGCGCGACGAGCGCTCGGCGTACTCGGACGTGAGCTCTGGGTTGGGCGTCGGAGAGAATCGCAGGACGTTTCCCTGGTTGGTCCCGATCGAGGGGATCTCGGCTTCGTACTCGAGTCGCGCGGGCAGGTCGACGTCGCCGAGGTTTCCCGTGCGGACGTTGGACACGCGAGAGCCCGGGTAGGCGCCAGCGAGCCATCGTTCGATGCGCTCGGTGCGCGTCGCTTCGGCCTCCATCGCCGCGCGGAGCGAACCCGCGTCGGGACCGCGGAGCTCGTGCGACGCGCGAAGCCGCGCTCCGCCCGTCGCGTTTACGTCGACCTCTGTGCGCAGGGCGACGTGATTGTTGGCGCTCTGCACGAAGGGCAAGTGCACGAGCCGCCCCTCGCCGCGCTGGCTCACGACGAGCGCCATCGCGCCCTGGTCCATGGACGGAAGCTCTTCCATCGCGCTGTTTTGCGCGGTTCCATCGAGGAAGATCCCGTCGGGAATCCCTGGCATCGGCGGGACGTAAGCGATCGCGTGATCGAAGACCGCGAGCGACGCCGGTGAGGTTTCGATCTCGCCGTTGCGTCGCGTGCGAACGAGCACGATCGACGCGTCGATCCCGACCTCGCGCAGCATCGTGACGATCGTGCTCGCCTTGTCCTTGCAGTCGCCGAAGCGCCGCTGGCACACGTCCGCGACGCGATACGGCTTGAATCCATGGATCCCGAACTCGAGCGCCACGTAGCGCGTGTTCTGGATCACCCAGTTGTAGATCGCGCGCACTTTGTCCCGCGGCGCGGTCATCCCGCGCGTCACGCGCTGGACGATCTCGCGCACGCGATCGTCGGCCCGGAGCTGCTCGGCGATGAGCCCCCAGTACCAGCGAGCGACCTCCTCCCACGTTCGGTACGTGCTCACGTGGAGGTACGCCGCGCGTTCGGTCACGCCCGGCGCGTTCTCCTCGGGGGCGACCGGGGGAATGTCCCGCGCCGCAAACTCGAATACGTGTGTGTTGTTGGGCTCGTCGCGCTCGCTGCGCTCGAGGCCCCGCAGCGTCGGGGGACGAAAGTAAAACGTCCTGCCCGTGGGCGCGCGGAGCACGTAGCGAACGCTCGCGCGCGGCGTGTCGCTCTGGAAGATCTCGAGGTCGCCGAAGTAATCCGCGAACGCGTTGCGCTGCGCGACGTCGTCCACACGCCAGCGCACCTCGACGACGTCGCCGACCTGGAGCCGCGGAAACGAGACGACCATCTCGCGCGTGTCGTAGTACATGCGCGAAGCGCCGCCCGAGACCGTGTACTCCTCGAGACCCGTGCTCTCGTCGACCGAGCCGTCGCGGTGGTAGACGCGCGCCGCGCGCAGCTCGAAGCGCTGCGTGTCCTGGTCGAATCCGACGGGAATCTGCCGAAACTGCTGCGCTCCTTCGGCGGTCATCACCTCGAAGACCATCTGCCGAAACGTCCCCGACAATCCGTTGGGAAACACGGTGCGCACCGTGAGCTCGTGCAGCGAGCGCATGCGATAGTCCGCCGCGCGCGACGACGGCGCGCTCCGACGGCGCAAGAACGTCGCGGGAGCCTCGGCGAGCGCCTCGTCGGGCCGCGGGACCGGCGGCTCGAGCGCCTCGATGTGCGCCCGAAGCGCGCGGTCTTGCGGTCGAAGCGCGAGCGCTCGGCGCATGGACGTGCGCGCGTCGTCTCGCCGGCCCGCGCGGATCTGCATCTCGCCTTGCGCGCGCCACAGCTCGGCGGCGTCCGGCGCGATGTCGAGCGCGCGATGCAAAAGCGCGAGCGCTGCGTCCGCGTCGCCCGCGGCCTCGAGGAGCTCTGCGACCGCTCCGAACAGCCCCGTGTCGTACGGAACCGCCGCGAGCGCCGCGAGCGCCTCGCGTCGCGCCTCGCTTCGATCGCCGCGAATTCGCGCGTCGTTCGCGAGCTCTCGGTGCAGGCCGGGGTCGTCTCCGCGCACCTCGCTGAGCGAGAGCCGCAGCGCGCGCGCTTCGTCGTTGAGCCTCGCGCGCTCTGCGAAATTCGCGCGCAGCTCGAGGAGCGCCGCCGCGTGGGGCGCGACGTTGGCGGCCCGCTCGAGCTCGGCGCGCGCCGCGAGCGTCAGGCCCGTAGCGTCGAGCAAGAGGGCGCGCTCGATGCGCGCGGTTGGGTCGTTGGGGTTCGCCGCGAGCACGCGATCGAGGATCGGCATCGCGTCCTCGGCGCGGACACCGACGCGGCGCTCGTGCGCGAGCGCGAGGAGCGGCATCGGGTCGCTCGGGTCGAGCTCGGTCGCGCGTTGAATCGCGAGCAAGCGATTGTTGCGACCGCGCGCGAGCTCGGCGACGAGGAGCCATCGCGCGACGCTCGGGCCGCGCTCGGCGGCCCTTCGCGAGAGGTCCGAAGCGATGTCCTCTGCGGTCGGCTCGGCGCCCGTGGCCGCGAGCCATCGCGCGTAGTCTTCGAGGTCCTCTGCGGTCGCGCGGTCCCCCTCGGTGCGCGGCGCCCACGTCGCGAGCAGGCCGCTCGAAGGCGGCGTCGCGACGGGGGTCGTGGGTCGATCCATCGCGGGCGCGACCGCGGGATCCGCGTCGACCGCGAGCTCGAGCGGCGCGCCTGCAGGTGTCGCGAACCGCGCGAAGAACGCGAGCGGCTCGGTCGCCACGCACACCTTCACGAGGACGCGGTTGGCGCCGGGTCGCAGCCGCACGCGCGCGCCGTGTCGATCGGGAAAGGGCCTCTCGCGGGCGACGTCGTCGACGAGGACCGCGGCACCGTTGAGATAGACCTTCGATTGCCCGCCGGCGCCGAACCAGAGCACCGCGTCGATGGGCGCGGCGCCGCGATGGGTCACCGTCGTGTGCGCGATCGCGCAGACATTTTGCTCGGGGCGCATCGCCGCGCCGATGGGGTTGAGCCCGAGGACGCTGAGCTCGGGCATCGCGCGCCACCGCGCAGGCCGCTCTTTGCCAGGAAAAGAAGCGGTCATGTCAATAGGCCGATAGCGCTGCGCCTCGGGCTCTGTCTCGAGCGCGAAGCCGCCTCGGCCCTCGTTGTCGATCGACCCCGCGACGAGCCAACGCGTGACGTACGCGAGCGGACGCACCGCTTGTTCGGCTTCGCGAAGCTGGCCGAGTCGCCTTCGCGCGCGCGCTTCGAACACGCGCGCGAGCGCCTGATGCTCGGGGAGGAGCCCCGCGGTCGTCGAGAGCGCGCGCATTCGATCCACGATGCGCATCGGGTGGACCCAATCGCGCTGCTCCCAGAGCCGGAGCATGGCGACGGCCGCGTGAGGCTCGCGACGGCGGGCGAGGACCTCGCGAAAGCGCTCTTCGATCCGGGCCTCGGGCGTGGGGCGGCGCGTGATGGCGTTGGCGGTCGCCGGCGCGGTCTGCGCGGCGGGAGCCCGCTGTGCGTGCGACTCGGGCGAGGCCGCGACGAACGCCGCTGCGGCCGCGAGCGCGATCACGCGCGTCGTCGCTCTCGTGCATCGCGCGGTTGCCCGACCGCCGTGCCGCGCGTAGTCTCCGCCGCCGTTGTGCTGGCCGGTCTGCTCAAGACGATGCGCCCGAAGCAGTGGTTCAAGAACGTCTTCGTTCTGGCGCCGATCGTCTTCGCGAAGAACTTGTTTCATGCCGAGGTGCTCCTGCGCGCGCTCGCCGCGTTCGTCGTGTTCTCGTTTCTTGCGGGCGCGATCTACACGCTCAATGACGTGGTCGACGTCGAAGCGGACCGCAACCACCCCACCAAATGCAAGCGTCCGATCGCGGCTGGCGTCGTTTCGGAGCGCCAGGCCACGGGGTTCGGCGTCCTCTTGGTGCTCCTGTCGTTGAGCGGAGCGTTCGCGTTGGGCGTCGGGGTTGGCGTCGCAGCGCTCGCGTACCTTCTCAACAACGTCGCGTACACCTTTCGGATCAAGCACGTTCCCTACGTCGACGTCGCGTCGATCGCGACGGGCTTCGTGCTCCGCGTCGTAGCAGGTTGCTACGCGGTGTCGACCGAGGGAAACCCCGTTCGCCCATCGTTCTACCTCATCGCGTGCACCGCGTTGCTCGCGATGTTCATGGGGTTCGGAAAGCGTCGGCACGAGCTCAAGGTCCACGCCTCCAAGGCGCGCGCGGCGCTCGACGACTACGACCCGAAGACCCTCGATCGACTGCTCGTCGCGCTCGCGGTCCTCTGCGTCGCGTCGTACGTCGCGTACACGCTCGATCCAGCTACGGTGGCGTTCTTTCATACGAGCTACCTCTGGGCGACGACCCCCTTTGTGGTCGTCGGGATCGGAATGTTCCTCACGATCGCCCGCGACGAATCGCGGCTCGATTCGCCGACGGACGAGATCCTGAAGAACGTCCCCTTCATGCTCACGCTCGTCCTCTACGCGATCACGGTCATCGCGATCGTGTACAAGCTGCGGCCCGCCGTGTAGCCGCTACTCGCCGCCCGTTCGCACGGCGGACAAGAGGCTCGAGTACTCGTCGGTCCACGCCCGCTGACCCCGCGCGCGATCAGCCCCCAGCACGGGCCACGCGCGCGCATCGAGGTCCGCGAGGTCTTCTGCGCGACGCGCGACGATCGCCCAGGTGGCCACGTCGTTGGGCGCGCTCGTTCGAGCGTGGAGCCCCTCGGCGAGGACGACCGCGGCGAGCACGCGCTCGAGGTCGAGGACGCGGTTGGACAAGTGCATCACGAGACGGCCGTTCGGCGTGAGTTTTCGCAGGTAGATTCGAAGCGCCTCGCGCGTGAGCAAGTGCGCCGGCACCGAGTCCGAGTTGAACGCGTCGACGATGATGCGCTGGACGCTCCCGTCGCGCTCGCGCTCGACGCCGAGCCGTCCGTCCTCGAGGTCGAGCGCCACGTCCCGCGTCGGAGCGTTGCGAACGTACGTGAACCACTGCGGGTCTCGCGCGATGCGGAGCACGTCCGCGTTGATCTCGAGCACGCGCCAGCGCTCACCGGGCTGCGCGTAACACAGCACAGCTCCGGTCCCGAGCCCGATCGCGACCGAGCGCCCCGTCGAGCCACGCGCGATCTCCGAGGCAAAATACTGCCCGAGCGGCCCTCGTCGCGCGTAGTACGTCAGCGGGTTGCACTGGTCGCGCTCTCGAAACCGCTGCGCGCCGTGGAGGGTCGTCCCGTGCATGAGCCGCCGCGCGTTGCCCTCGTCCACGACGCGCAGCACGCCGAAGAAGCTCCGCGTCACCAAGCGTCGATCCCCTGTGTCGCCCACGAACGCGCCCGCGGCGACGATGGCCAGCAGGCCGAGCACGAAGCGGCGGCGTCGCCCCATCACGCGGTAGACCAGCAGCAGCGCTGGGGCGAACGTGAGCGGGACGCGCACGAGGCCGATGCGCGAGAATTTCAGGGCGATTCCCAAGGCGATCGTGACGACGAGCACGCCCGCGACGTAGGCGAGGTCCTCGCGCCACGAGCCGTCTTCACGGACGATTCCGCCGAGGGGACGTGTCGCGGTCGCGAGCGCGATGGCGATCGGGTACTCCCACAGATCGGGCAGGGCCGCTGGGGCCAAGATCGCCGTGACGAGCGTCCCGAGCACGCCGCCGACCGCGAGCCACGCGTAGAACTCCGGCAAATACGCTGGGTCCGGCGCGTCGTCTGCGAGCCGTCGGTGCGAGATCCAGCTCGCGACCCAGAGGTACCCGAGGTTGAGCGCGACGAGGACCCACACAGGGTTGTTCGCGTGAACCACCGTCGCGAACACGAGGACGACCGCGACGAGCGCCGAGGCACGCGCGAGCCACGACGGCGGCGCGCGCACCTTCGTCGAAAACGCCAACACGAAGCTCAGCAGGTAAATCGCAAGCGGAACGACCCACAACAGCGGCAGCGGCGCGAGCTCGAGCGTGATGTGCGTCGTCGCGCCGGACAAGAGCATCGTCGGCACGAGCGCGAAGAACACCCATCGACCGCGGCGGTCCCAGGTCGGTGCATCGCCGGTCTTCGCCACGGCTTCGGCGCGCCCGCCCGCGCGCATCGCCGGCAGCGCGCAGAGCGCGACGAGCGCGACGACCCCGATGAACAAGCCGCGAAACAATGACTCCTGCGCGCTCAGCGCGAACAAGGGCTCGATCACGAACGGATAGAGCAACAGCGACGCGAGGCTCCCGATGTTGCTCGCGGCGTAGAGCGCGTAGGGGCGCTGGCCCTCGCGCGCGAGCCAGTGCTGCAGCAGCGGCGACGTGGTGCTCAACAAGACGAACGGCGCGCCGACGGCGAGCCCGAGAAATCCCAGCGCGAATCGCACTGGCGCTTGCGTCGGCGACACGGCGAGCTCTTTGCGCGCGAACGCCGGGAGCAGCGCGGCCACCATCACGAGCAGCGCGATGTGCACCGCGGCCCGCGCGCGCTCGGGCCACTTCGACGAGAGCCACACGTAGCCGTAGCCCGCCAGCAACGCCGCTTGAAAGAACAACAGACACGCGGTCCACGCCGCGGGAACGCCGCCGAGCCTCGGCAAAAGCTCTCTGCCCGCGAGCGGCTGCACCATGAAGAGCAGCATCGCGCTCGCGAAGATGGTCGTCGTGTAGAGCGCGATGCGCGGTGAGGGCATCGCGTTCAACCTCTCTCGGGCTCGCGGCGCGCGCGCCGTCGTCGCGCGAGCGTGTCTGCGGCCTTCGCCTCGACGCCGTGCTGCGTGGGCTCGTAGAACTCGCGGCCCGCGAGCGCGTCCGGGAGGTACTGCTCGGGGACCCAGCCGTCGGGGCTGTCGTGCGGATCGCGGTAGCCCGCGCCGTAGCCCATGCCCTTCATCATGCTCGTGGGGGCGTTGCGAAGGTGCATGGGGACCGGGAGCGTTCCGCTCTTTTGGATCTCGGCTTGCACTGCGCGCAGGGCGCGATACGCGCTCTTGCTCTTCGGAGCGAGCGCCAGATACGTCACCGCGTGCGCGAGCGGGATCATGCCTTCGGGCAGCCCCACGCGCTGAAACGCGTGATCGCACGCAGCGACCACTTCGATCGCGCGCGGGTCGGCCATGCCCACGTCTTCGGTCGCGAAGATGAGCAATCGACGCAGCACGAACAGCGGCTCTTCGCCGGCCTCGACCATGCGCACCGCCCAATAGAGGCCCGCGTCCGGGTCGCTTCCGCGCAGCGACTTGATGAGCGCGCTCGCGAGGTTGTAGTGCTCCTCGCCGTCGCGGTCGTACCGCAGCGTCTGGTCTCGCGCGGACGCTTCGACGTCGTCGCTGCTCACCGTGGTGGCGCCGCGCGCGCTCACTTCGTCGACGACGTGTTCGAGCAGACCCAGCGCGCGTCGCGCGTCGCCGTCGGCCCATCGCGCGATCAACGCGAGCACCGGGCGATCGGCGTTCACCTGTGTTTTTCCGAGGCCGCGCGCCTCGTCGCGGAGCGCGCGCTCGAGCAACACGACGAGCGCGTCGTCGTCGAGCGGCTCGAATCGAACGACCTGCGCGCGCGAGAGCACGGCGCTGTTCAACGCAAACGAAGGGTTCTCCGTCGTGGCGCCGAGCAGCGTGACCGTCCCCGCTTCGACGTGCGGGAGCAGGGCGTCTTGCTGGGACTTATTGAAGCGATGGATCTCGTCGACGAAGAGGATCGTCTTGCGTCCCGCGCGGCGCTCCGCTTCCGCCCGCGCGACCGCTTGACGAAGCTCGGCGACGCCCGACAACACGGCAGACACGCTCTCGAAGCGCGCCTTCGAGTGCGCGGCGACGATGCGCGCGAGAGAGGTCTTTCCGCAGCCAGGAGGGCCCCAGAGAACGAGCGACGGACAGCGATCGGCGAGGATCGCGCGACCGAGCGGCGTCGTGGGACCGACACGCGCGCTGTGTCCGGCGAGCTCGTCGAGCGTGCGAGGACGCATGCGATCTGCGAGCGGGCCGCGGAGTACCGTCGGGTCGTCCGACGCGTGTGCGTGTGCGCCGAGACCTGTGACGTTTGCGTCGTGGTGGCCACTCGGGTCGTCAACGCCTGCGGGGATTCCCGTGGCTGCTTGCGTGGCCGTGGGCTTCTTCAGTCGGTCGAAAAGATCCACGCGATGTTCCTGGTGTCACGCTGATCAAACCTTAGCGAGGGTACGTGCGTCCAATGCTCGTCACGTCACTGGCACGGGACTCGCACCCCAACCCAGCGACAACACCGAACGAAACGCTGCACCAACGCACCGCGGAGGACGCCATGGATGACGTCATCGACATGCTCTTCGACTTCGTACAACTGCATGCGAAGGCGACCGGTCGAAACGCCACAGCGCTCGACGCAGAGGAGCGCGCGCGTCTGCTCGCGTTGACCAAAATGATCCCCGGTGATGGATCGGCGCCGGGTCCGGACGACACCGACGAGGACGACGGCGTTCCCGTGCAGCTCACGGCGCCCGGCGGCTTCGAGACCGCGCGGCTCGTCGCGGTTTCGCGCGATGGAATGCGCCTTCGACTCGCGCACCCGGTCCGCGCGGGCACGGCCACCATCGTGCGCGTGATCGCGCCGTCGCTCGGCTTCGAGTTCGCGTTTCCGTGCCGCGTCGCTTGGTGCGACCACGATCAGATGGGCATCTCCTTCGATGGAACCCCCACGAAGACGCCCCTCGCCCTCGCCCTCGGCGTGGGCTGGAACCGCCAGCTCGACCTGCGCACTGGCTGGGGCGGACGCCCCGTCGTCGCCGCGGCCTGAGCGCTCGTCCGCGCGTCGAGCCTGAATTTCAGCGCAGGATTCGCAGCCGCTTGGGGCCTTCGCTCGGCGCCGTCCCGCCGTACGCAGCGTTGAGCTCCATCGTGATCTTGTCGCTCAGCGTCTCGGCGAGGTCCTTGAACGACTTCGCGATGAGCGAGTTCGGCTGCGCTTGAACGACCGGCGTTCCGTTGTCGCCCCACTCGCGCACGAGCGAGTCCATCGGAATCTGCGCGAGCAGGGGCGCCTTCGCGTGCTCTGCCGCCTTCTGCCCGCCGCCGCGCCCGAAGATCTCGTGCTTGTTGCCCGCGGGATCGACGAACCAGCTCATGTTCTCGACCACGCCCAACACGGGGATGTTGAGCTTCTGGCACATCGAGATGGACTTGTAGACGTCGATCAGCGCGACCTCTTGCGGCGTCGTCACGATGACCGCGCCCGTCACCTTCACTTGTTGCGAGAGCGTCAACGCGACGTCTCCCGTCCCCGGCGGCAAATCGAGCACGAGGTAGTCGAGCTTGCCCCAGTTGACGTCTCGCAAGAACTGCTGGAGCGCGCCGTGGAGCATCGGTCCGCGCCACACGACAGCGGTCTTGGGATCGTCGAGCAAGAACCCGATCGACATGATCTTCACGCCGAACCGCTCGAGCGGCTCGATCATCTTCCCGTCCGCGCTCACGGGGCGTCCCTGCACGCCGAGCATCGTCGGGACGCTCGGTCCGTAGATGTCCGCGTCGAGCAGCCCCACGCGCGCGCCCGCGCGGTGCAGCGCGAGCGTGAGGTTGGCCGCGACCGTGCTCTTTCCGACGCCGCCCTTGCCCGACATCACGAGGATCACGTTTTTGACCTCGGGGCACGGGTCTTCGCCGGACACTTGCCGCATCCGAACGTTGGCCGAGAACGTGATCTCGACCGAGGCCGCGCCGAGGGACTCGAGCTTCGATTTCGCCTCGCGCTCGATCACCGCTCGCGCGCTCGACGCGTGCGAAAACAGCTCGACCTCGGCGTGAACCGTCGAGCCCGCGACGTCCGCGCGCTTGACCGCCCCGAGCTCGCCGAGCGTCTTGTTCGAAAGGGGATCAACCAGGGCTTCGAGCGCGGAGCGCGCGCTCTCGTTCGACAGTGCCATCTCGCGCGGAGAGATGCCGCAACTGGCCGAGCGCGTCGAGCGATTGTGGTCGGGCGCGCATATTTCTCGGTTCACCGAGCGATCGAGCCCGAGCGTGATCGATCGAAATCGCAGTTCATTTTCAGCGCTTGTTCGATCCGAGCGGTTGCGCGCTTCGCGTCCTTCGTCCACCGTCCCGAACACGGTGGTCAGTTCGATCGCACCAGGTGTCGAGCCCCCGCGACTGCTCGCGAACGATCCGGTCATGGAGCTCGCCCTCTGGCGGTCGGTCGTCATCGCGCGATGGAAGCAGGTGCCCTCGGTCGCGGACATCCGCTCGATGCGCGAGCTCCTCCGCGCAGAGCTCTCGAAGCGCCGCTCGCCGTTCGCCGCGATGAACTTCATCGAGGCGCGCGACGCGACGTCGTTCGACGAGTCCGTTCGCGCCGAAGTGGCCGTCACGCAGCGCGAGTTCGCGTCGCAACAAGCCGCGCTCGCCACGGTCATCGAAGGCGCTGGGTTCTTCGCCGCGACCGTTCGAGGCGTCGCCACGGGCGTCGCGCTGCTCGCGCGAACGAGCTTCCCGCAGCGCGTGTTCGAGCACACCGACGAAGCCGCGTTGTGGGTCGCTTCGAAGCTCGACGACCTCGGCGCTTCGCAGGCCCCGACGCTGGTCGCGGCTATCGCCTCGCTGCGACGTCCCGCGAAGTGACACAGCGCGCGTGGCCGTTTGCTTGCAGTCACCGTGAGTCGCTCCGTCCCGTGTGCCACCGTGCGCCGTGACCGAGAGCGATCCCCGGCGGACCGCGACGCCGATTGCAGAGGGCCACCCACGATGACACACGAAAACAAGATCCCGCACTTTCTCCGGTTCAGTCGCGCGTTGGCGCTCGTCGGTTCGCTCGCGGCGTTCGGCTCGCAGACCGCGGGGTGCGCGGCGAGCGTCGCTCCGATGGGGGACGGCGGAGACAGCAGCGTCGCGTGCACGTGTTGCCCGACGTTCAGCTTGTCGGGCGTGTGTCCCGCGTCGTGGCCCGACGGAGGCGCGGGTGCGCCGCTTCCGCCGGACTCGAGCGCAGAAGCGCCACCGGCACCGCAGGACGCGGGCTCGATGCGCGTCGTCGACGCCGGTCCCCAGCCCATGGACGCGGGAACGTCGCCGCCGCTCTACCTCGATCCTCCTGCAGGCTCGCGCTGGTGCACTTCGAGGGATCTCGGTCCGGGCGGTCGATCGTGCCCCGTCGCCGGACCGCTCGCGCCGCCCGAGCTCGACGCGTAGCTCGCGGCGTCTTCCCGCTCCACACGCAGCGCACCAATCCAAGGATATTTCCAAGAATTGCGGGCATGGCGCGAGGCGCTGCCGCGCGTCGATCGCTCACGCGTAGTTGCTGAACACGCGCTCGGTTCCCGCGGCGACGGACAACGCGTCGCAGTGGCGCATCATCAACCACCCCGGACGCGGCTCGCCGATCATGATGATCATCGACGCCCCGGCGAAGTCCCGCTGTCGCACGTACACGAGGTTGAGCGCGCGGCACACGTCCGCCTTCATCGGCTTGGACGAGATCTTCTTGAGCGCGCTGTGCGCGTGCTCGCCGAGGTCGAACTCGCACGCCGCGAGCGCGACGGACTTCAACACGTAGCTCTTGGACGTTCCGTCGAGGGACTGCGCCGCTTCGATGGACTTGGCGAGCAGCGCGTCGCCCTTGTCAGCGCGCCCGATCGCGCAGAGCGCGACGCCGAGGTGTCCGAGGTTCTCCATCGCCGTTCGATCGTTCGACGCGACCGCAGCGAGGAGCTTCGCTTCGCGCGCTGCCGCCAATTCGAGCGCTCGATCCGGAGCCACGCGATAGCCAACGCGAAACGGCAGTCCGAAGGACGAGCCGTCGCTGATCGAGTCGGCGTCCTCGAACGGCTTGTCGATCGATCGCAGAAAGTGGTCGTGCCCTTGCGCGTCGTCGCGGCAGGCGTCCCGCGTACGATCGACGACTCTCCGAGCGAGCTCGAGCTCGCCCGCGTCCGCGAGGGTCCACGCGATGCGCGACATCGTGCGAGGGCCGTACGGCTTGTCCTTCGCGAACTCGACGCACATCGCGACGAGCGCGTCGCCATGGCCTTGCTCGACGGCCGCGAGCGCGGAGTCAGCGAGCGCCTCGGCGACCGAGTATCCGTTGGCGGCGGTCTGCTCCGCGTCGATCTTCGCGAACGTCGCCGCGTCACCCCGACGGACGACTTGCTCGAGCACGAGCTTCAACGCGAGCTCGTCGTCGAACGACAGTCGCTGATTCGGGAGTCGCTCTCGAAGGTCCGCGAGCGCACGCTCGATGCGTCCCGTGCGCGCGAGCGCGACCGCGAGCCAGGGGCGCGGCTGCGTCGGGTAGTTCTGCTCGCGCGTCGCGTACGAGAGCGCGTCGTCGAGCGCGCGGTCGCACTCGGGCTGCGCGTCGAGCGCGTGATACGCGCGCGCAGCTTCGATCCGGGCGAGCGTGCCAAACTGCCCTTCGATCCCAGCGGTCGCGAAGGACGCTTCGCCCTCCGCGATGACCGACTTCGCCGCAGATTCACCAGCGAGCGCGAGTCCTCGTCCGACGCTGAACAGCCCGCGCACGTACCAGTACGGCATCGGCTTCAGCCACTCGAGGAGCTTTCGCGCGCGCTTCTCGCCCCCGAGCTTCGCCGTCGGAACGAGCGCGGCGTTGGCGATCTCCGACCGCCAGTGACTGTCCGAGTGCGACGGAGCGAGCTGTTCGAGCGCGTCGATCAACGAGATCGGAGTCGACGGACCATTCTTGCCAGGGGGCTTCGGTGTCTTTGCCATGAAACGCGGTCGCGGAGTGTCGCACACGCGTCGGTGATCACAGCGCCCGAGCGCGTCGCCGACGTCCGAAGACGATCGCCCCCGCAGCGAGCGCACCTGCGCCCGAGACTCCGAAGCGCCCGGCGCCCGCAGCGCGGACCGAGCAGAGCGCGACGTTGAGCTCGCCCGCCGCGACGCCGTCGAGCGTGAAGGGAGCGGTTCTCTCGGGCCCGCCGCCGCAACGCGCCGCGCCGTCGTACGTCAGCACAACGACGCGCGCGCCGCGGATCTCGAGCGTCCCCGAAGACGGCTCTGTTGCGCACACAGCTGGGTCGAACACGAGCCCCGTGGTGCGCGATTCGACGCGCCCGACGCCTGCGATCGAAATGAGCCCCGCCCCCGAAGCACGCACCGACGCGTCCGCGCGGCGGCTCGGGCCGTGCGAGTCGAAGAAATCGAGCGACCCGCGGTAGCTGATCGCGAGCCTGCGCGACGGCGGGCACTCGTTGGCTTCGCCGGCGATGAGGCCGTCGATCACGAGGTCGAGCGCGAACTCTCTCACGCTTCCGCGCGCCGTCACGCGGCTCGTGCCGTTGATCACGATGCCCGATGGCCCAACGCTGCCCATACAGGCTTGCTCGCCCCCCGTTCGCCAGTTGCGATACTCCATGAACGATCCAGCGCTCGAGAGCGGGTCGCCGCGGAAGCGAATTTCTCCGACGCTGCCGCCTGGGTTCGCCGCGCACTCTCGCGCGCGAATCACTACGGTGTCGCCCTCGATCGCGCGCGTCTCGCACGGTCCAGGACGCGACGCTTCGGAAGCATCTGGGTTGCTCATCGCGAAGAGGTGCCCGAGCGTTCGCGCGTCGGACAACGCAAAGAGAGATCGCGCGCGGCCCGCCGCAAGCTCCGCGAGCGGCTCGGCGTTGATGGGCCCAGCGGCGACGCTCTGCCCACACCCCGCGGTGGCGCAAGCGATCGCAGAACACAACGCGAAGAACAAAGGCCCTCGAAGATCGCGATGAGTCATGTCGACGGGCCCTCGCACGGCGAATGCCAACGTCGTCTGCGCTGAAATTCGCCGGCAATGTACAACATCGCCGCGGGGAGGGCCGCGCGATGTGTGGCGTCACGGGCACAGCGTGACCGCGTTGCCCTTCTTCGCGTCACGCGGTTTCGGGTATACAGCGCGCGCAGGATCGATCGGGATGGCTGAGAGCGAAACGACTGACAAGCCCGCGAAAGACCGCGCGACGGACGATGTGTCCGAGCGCGACTCGCGCGACGCAAACGAACGCGAGGACGGCGATGGAGCGAAGGCGTCAGCCGACGACGCGCCGCCCGCGACGTCCACCAAGCCCGCGGAAGCGCCCGAAGAGCCCGCCGCGAACAAGCGTGGCGAGCGCGCGACTGGCGAGGCAAACGAGCCTCTGCCTTGGAAGGTGGCCGCCGCGATCTTCGCGCTCGCGCTGATCGTGTACGGGATCTTCGCAGCCGAGCGCCTCGCGACGCACTCGCCCGACAATCACTTCAGCTACCTCGCGGACTCGTACCTGCACGGGACCCTCAGCGTGCGCTGTCAGCCCGAGGCCCTGCGCGCGCGGACCTGTCCGCCGGGCGGGGGCGGCAACGACTGGGCCCTCTACAACGACAAGTGGTACGTCGCGTTTCCGAGCTTTCCCGCGGTGGTCTACATGCCCGCGGTGGCGTTGTTCGGGCGTGATTTCGCGAACCGCCGGCTCGACATCGCCCTCGGCGCGCTCGCGCCGGCGCTGCTCTATCTATTGCTCGCGCGGCTGTCGCGCGAGAAGAAGAGCGAGCGCACGTGGAAGGAGAACGTGCTTTTCTCGCTCTTGTTCGCGTTCGGGACGGTGTTCTTCTTCTCGAGCATCCAGGGCTCGGTGTGGTTCGTCGCACACGTAATCAACGCGTCCTTGGTGATCGGCTACCTGTGGTACGCGCTCGACGCGCGAAACCCGATCGCGGCAGGCGTGCTCCTCGGACTCGCGATCCACACGCGCGCCAACATGGCGTTCGCCGCGCCCTTCTTCGCGATCGAAGCGCTGCGCGTGCACAGGGCGAACGGCAAGGCGCCCGAGACGCTCGTGGACTACTGGACCGGCGCGGACAAAGCCAAGGCGATCCGCGCGTGCGTCGAGTTCGCGATCCCCGTCGCGATCGCGGTGTTCGTCACGCGCTACCTCAACTACCTCCGCTTCGAAGACTGGAACGAGACAGGCTACCGCTACCTCCAGATCGGCTGGCGCGGACGAATCGAGCGCTGGGGCCTGTTCAACTACCACTACCTCGGCCGAAACCTCGGGATCTTCTTGGCGTCGACCCCGTGGTTCACCAGGGATTTTCCATACGTCGTCGTGTCGCTGCACGGCCTAGCGATCTGGGTCACGACGCCAAACTTCCTCGAGCTCGTTCGCCTGCGCGTGAAGGGCACCCACGGGTACACGCTGTTTCTCGCGCTGAGCGCCGGCGCCGTGCTCGCGGTGCTCTTGCTCTATCAAAACTCCGGCTGGGTTCAGTTCGGCTTTCGCTTCAGCAACGACATCGCGCCGTTCGCGATCGTCCTGCTCGCGCTCAACGGCGCGAAGATCAACCGGCTGTGGTTGGCTGCGTTTGCGATCGCCGTCGCCGTCAACACCTTCGGCGCTTGGACGTTCGAGCGACAGATCGTACTGCGGGGTCAGCGCGTCACGTTCTACGACAACGACTACACGCAGAACCGCTATTTTCAGCCAGATTGACGGCGTTCGCCGGCGCTGGCCGACGGGCGCTCGCTCGACGCCACGCGTCGCTCGAGCGGCGCTGGACCAAACGCAACGACGCGGTAGCATGCCCCGCATACTTCGACGGTCCGGCAGATGTCCGAAGACGACCTACGACGCCAACGACTCGCACGCGCCCCGCTCGTCGATCTCAGCCTCGCATCGCTAGGGGCTGTGGTCGTCTCGAGGCTCGTTCCAAGGAGCGAGCCATGGCTCGGGCCTCCGCGCGGGCCCGTGGCCGCGCTCGTCGTGCTCGCGTTTCTCCTCGCGTCGATCGCGTTCTTTCGCGCGCGCCGCGGAGCCTCGTGGGGCGTCATCGACGAGCTCGCCTGGGGCTCTTTGCTCGTGGGCACCTCCGCGGCGTCCGGCGCCGCGAGCGCTCCCTTGGGACTCCAGAGCGCGATTCACGCAGCGGCGCTGCTCGTGCTCGCCGCGCGCGATCCCTCGGACGCGTTGATGGTCGTCGCGGGCGCCAGCGCCGCCCTCGCCCCGCTCGTCCGCGCCGCGATGAGCCACAGCGGCCCCGTCGCGCCCGTCGCGATCATGGCCTCGGTCGCCATGCTCGCGTTCGTGCTCGTCGTGAGCCTCTCGCGTCGCGCCGCGCGCGCCGTGGCCGAGCGGGACGCGCTGCTCAACGAGATCGCCCGCGTCGCGAGCGCGCAACAGACGCAGAGCGCCCCGCGTCGCGAGCGCCGCAACTCGCTGCCGCCTCCCCCGCGCGCGCCCCGTCGGGCGAGCGAAGACGACGAGCTCACGAGCTGGGACGCGATCGCCGAGCGCGTTCGCCAGACCGTCTCGTCCGTCAGCGAGACGAGCGGCGTGAGCGCCACTGTGACGGTGGACGTCAAAGGCCTCGCGCCGCCGTCGCAGAAGCTCCGCAGCAACCTCGTGAAGATCGTCCTCGAGGCCGCGCAGCAGACCATCCGCCACGCCGAGCCGCGATCGATCGAAGTGAACTTGTTTCGCGGCCGCGGCGGCGTTCACATCGAGCTGATCGACCCCGGTTCGAGCGACGACGGCGCAAGACACAAGAAGGCCATCGTCCCCGTGAAGGGTCGCGTCACGCAGCTCGGGGGGACGGCCGAAGTCGAGCGCGGCGACCGCGGGTGGACGCTCCGCGTGCAGCTCCCTGCAGAGCAGCTGAACTGAGCGCGCACTGTCGTTAGCGCGCTGACGACGCGGCCGCGAGGCTCGAGCGAAACGCGATCGAGCGCGGAAATTCCGCTGGCATTGGCGTTGCTACGATCGCAGCACACCAATTCGAACGGACGCGGTGGGCGTTAGCTCACCGCTGGATGGGAGCGTTTGTCATGATTGCTCGGTCGGGGCGAGTCGTCGCGATTTGTTTTTGTGTGCTGAGCGCATGCTCGGGCGCCGGCGCTACAAACGACCGCTCGCCCACCCCGACGCCCGCGCCGTCCATCGAGGGCGTCCTCGTGGACAAGCGGCTGCTCGTCCCCGAGGCGTTCGCGAGCGCGTTTCGCGACGGAACCCCAGCGGCGATCGCGGCCGCGTTCGACCGTGAGCCGGTGTTTCTCGCGCAAGCGACGGTGATCGACGGCGCGTTCTCGATGAGCCGGCTCGGGATGCGGTGGCAAACCGACGCGCGTCGCGTGCGATGGAAGCTCACCGAGTCGCGCCTCGAAGCGTGGCTCGTCGACGACGGCACCGGAATCGCGCTCGGCAACGACAGCGAGCGTGCGATCGCTGCGTTCGCGGTGTCCGAGCACCTCGACCTCCGCGACGGTGTGCGCGCGGACGAGCACGGAGCGCCCACAGGGACGCCCCTCGCGACGAGTCGCCCGTGGTTCGCGCGCACGTTCGTTCGCGTGGACTTCTCGCGCAACCTCGTCGAGCGCGTCGCGCTCTCGCCCGACGACGAGCGCCCGTGGATGCCGATGAGCTTCGCGTCGGGGCCGGCCGCGATCACGTTCGAGTGGGACCCAGAGCGTCGCGCGACGCGATCGTTCTTCGTCGACCTGCCGACGACGCTCGACGTCGCTCAGCCGCGCGCTGGAGGCTTCGGTCAGCCCGACGACTCGCTGTGCACGCTCACCGCGCTGCGCCCGTGGGAGTGCGCTCCGACGCGCGCGCGACTGCGGTGGTCGTTTGTCCCCGCAGCGCGCGAGTCGTTGGTGCCAGCGTCGCCGATGTCGATCCAACAACAAGAGATGATCGCGGTTCGATCGATCGAGAGCCGCGCGCGAGGCGAGCGCGAAGAGTCCGTCGGGATCACCGTCGCGCCTCGAATGTGGGTCGATCCGTGGTCGCGCCAGGTCGACCGCGCTCGGGTCCGCAGCGCGGACAACGGCGCCGCGATCGCGGCGATCGGCGAGAGCGGCTCCACGACGACCTGGGCGACGCGCCCGTTTCGCGACCGCTCATCGGCTCCCATCGCGCTGTACGTCGTCGGCGCGGACCCCGACGAGCACTCGATCGCGCAGATCGCGGCGTCCCGCTTCGACGCGACGATGAACGCGCTGCTCGCCGAAGCGAGGCGGCGAGAGTGCGTGCTCGATGACAGTCCAGCGCGGGGCGACTGCGATCGATGGACGCGCGACGCTTCGACGCACGAGCGCGTGATCGTCGTGTGCCATTCGCCCGTCTGGGGATCGGATCCGACGCTGCCTGGATTTCACGCCGAGGACGCGCTCGCCACGGCGCGCGCGCAAGGCTGGGACGCTGCGCCGTGCGGCCCCCAAGGGTCCACCGCCGAACTCGGCGACGGTCGGCACCACGTGCTCGCCTTCGATACCAGCGACGACCGACGCGTCGGACCGGCGTTGCTCGTCGGCGGGTCGGTCGACCGATCGACACACGAAATCATCGCGGCGCAGCTCGTCGTGCGGCGCGCCGAGCTCGCGATCGCGGCGCAAAGCGCGGTGTCCTTGCTCCGCGTGGCGAACGGCGAGGTCACCGGGGAGGACGTTCGCCGCGGCGCAGACGTCGGACAGCGCTATCCGGGCGAGGAGTTCGGCGGCGCAGGCCGAGACCCGTATCGCGGTCCAGACCTCGGCTCGAACCTGGCTGACATCCGCGAGACGCCGCTCGAGGCCGCGTTGTTGACCCGCGAACAGCGCGCGATCGCGCTCTTGGACCCGCGGGCGTCGGGCCTGTCACCGACCACTCGAGCGGTGGCGTCGCCCGCGGGGCTGTTCAACGTCGCGCGCTTCGACGCCGAGAGGCGAGCGCACAATCACCGCGCGGGAATTCAGTGCGAGCTCAGCGCCATCAACGAGATCGACGCGAGCGCGAACGCGCCGAGCGCGTGGCTCGCTGCGTTCAAGGACAACCGCGCGCCGGGCGGCGACGCGCTCGGAGGCGCGCTCGAGTTTTTAGCCCCCGATCGCACGATCAACTGGGTCGAAGCGTTGCGATGGGTGCACCGCGCCGAGCGCTACCGCGTGATCGCGCACGCGATCGGGCACTTGCTCGGGCTCGCGCACAACCTCGCGGGCTCGGCGGACACGACAAACTATCGTGACGCGTGGTGGCTCGGACGAACCGCGACCGGTCGCGCGCCTCGGCGAGCGCTCGCGCTGCGCGGTGAAGCGCCGTACTCGCAGCTCGAGCGCGACTCCGGAGACCTCCAAGGCGCGTCGATCATGGACCTCGACCCCATGGTCCCGCTGGGCGTCGGCCGCGCGGATCGGGCAGCGCTCGCGTGGATGCACTTCAACATGGTCGAAGCGTTTCGCAGAGTGGCCGTTCGTGATCGCGCGCTCTCGCTCGCCGAACACCTCGCCACGGACGCACACTACAGCCTCCTCGGCGCCGGAACGAACGCGTCGCTCCTCCTCGACGCAGAGCACTACACGCGCGTGTACGAAGCGATCGGGACGCGCGTCGCGACGACCGCCGACGGCACGCCCGTGCGCGTGCCCGACCTCGGAGACGACAATCGCTTCTGGGTGTTCACGAACGAGACGCGTCGGACCGCGTACAACGGCTTCGGCTTCGAGTCTGCTTTGCCCAACGACGCGACGCGGGGCCCGAACGGCGAGCCCACGTCGGCGCTGATCGTTCCGTACCGCGTTCGACGCGACTGGGTGCGAGGAGAGGTTTGGGACGCCCTCGCGGACCAAGCCGCGGCGGAGCCATACGACGTCGTGTTCGGCAAGCACGCGCGTGTCGGAGCGCTGTTCTGGTGGGACGTATCCCAGCACCGCAGGCCGAGTCGAACGCTGTCCGAGTACGTTCACCTCGCGCGCCGAGGCGAGTTCGAATCACTCCGGTCGATCACGCGGCTGGCGCGCAGAGAACGCGAGCTGCGCGCGACGTTCTCGGGAGTTCGCAACTTCGATGCGTGGCGAGCAAGCGACGAGACCGCGAGCGTCTTCGACGCGCCGTACGACGCGGTCGATCGCATCGTACGCGACCTGTCGACGCCCTCATCTTTCTGGTCGGGCGGCAACTTCACGCTCGCGACGCGGCCCGAGGACGGCGCGAGGTACTATCGCGCCGCTGCGTTCGGTGAGTCCGGCGCGTTCGAGCTCCCGTCGGGTGTGGGCGCGCCGACGCTCGAGTCGAGGTTCATCCTTCGACCCGATGGGTCGATCTCGGTCGAGTCGGTTGGAGCTCATCACCTCCGCGTGCTCTTCACGCTGCTGCTCGCGGACGTCGGCGCGCCGAGCGAACAGAGCTCCGTCGAGTTTCTTCCGCCTTCGCTCGAATCATCCCGCGAAGGCTCCCTGCGCTGGCTCGCCTCGACGCTCAGCGAAGACTGGGAAGACGTCGGTCTCCCGGTCCTCAACCCAGGCCGCAATCTCACGCTCGGAGCCCGCTCGCTTCGCGCGCTCCCTTCGAGCGCGCCATCGACACACACAGCGATTCAACCCGATCTCCCGCTGGACCTCCGCCGCTGGATCGCCGTCGCGTTCGTTCGAGGCGCGGGGTCTTCTGAACACCGATTCAACGAGTGGTCTCGCGTCGCGCGCGAAGGCGAGCCCGATGCGCCGCCGCCCGATCGCCGCGTGTCCTTCCGCGATCCGCTCTCGGGCACGACGTGGCTCGCCGAACACGTCGACGCCACGACGCTCGCCCCGTCTGCAGACCCCGGCGCGAGCCCGCTCGAGATTCGTCGCGCGCTCGCGCGATGCCCCGCGGCGGAGTCCGATTGCGCATCGTGGGCCGCGCGGCACGCAGAGCGCTCGATCGCAGCGCGATTGCTCCTGCGCGGACAATCGCTCGCGGATTATCTCGCGCGTGCGACGGATTCCGCCGAGATCGCTCGCGTGACGTCGTCCCTCCGCGACGTGGTCTCGATGATCCACGCGCTCCGTCAGCTCACGGGCGCGACGCGCTGAGCGCGCTACGGGTGATGCCCCGCGCCAGCGCCCGCTGCGCCGCCCTGCTGCGGGTTTTGCGCGTTGCGACGGCGGCGCTCTTCGATGCGCGCGCGCACTTGCGACTCGGTCCGCTCGCGCTCGTCGCGCGCTTGAATCGCGGCGACGCGCGCGCGGCCGATGGCCGGGTTGGTCACCGTGGGATGCGCGTCGGCGTACGTGACCCACTCTTGCCACGCCGTCAGCGCCTCGGGCCACCGCGCCATCGCCTCGAGCTGCGTCGCGACCGCTTGCAGCGCGCGAGCACGATCGGCAGGCTGCGCCTGCGCTTGCGAGCTCGCGGTGGCCGCTTCGCGAAAGCCCGCGAGCGCTCCGTCCGCGTTGCCCTGCTGCGCGAGGCAGTGCGCGACGCCGAGCAGCGCTTGCACGCGTTGTTCGGCGTGTTGTTGCGCCTCGCGAAACGCCGTGAGCGCGGCGGCCCAATCGCGCGACGCGTACGCGGTGTTTCCCCGCATCAACGCTTGTTGTCCCGGGGTCGCGGTGCGCGTCCCTGCGCGCGCAGCGACGCCTGCGTCCGCCGCAGCGCGGGCTTGCGCAAAGGACACCGAAGCCGACGAGACGCTCGCAGCGCCGAGCGCGAACGCGAGGACGAACCGAACCGTGTGAGCAGCCTTCACAGCCACGGAGCGTACATCAAACGCCCGCCGCCAAGAACGGCCCTCGATCCGCGCTCGCTCAGCGAACGATCGGCGCGGTCGGCGCCGTCGCCGCGGTCGACGTCGATCCCGTCGCTTGCGTCGCGGTCGGCTCGGCCGGCGTTTGCCCAGGCATTTGTCCGGCGCGATACAAGTAGTAGTACCGCAGCACCTGCCGGACGTAGTGCTGCGTCTGCTCGTACGGAGGGACGCCCGAGTGGCGGATCACCGCGTTGGGCCCTGCATTGTACGCGGCGACCGTGAGCACGAGATCGCCGTTGAACATGTTCGCGAGGACGCGGAGGAAGCGCGTTCCGCCGAGGATGTTTTGACGAGGATCGAACACGTCGCGGACGCTCATGCTCTGCGCGGTCTGCGGCATGAGCTGCATGAGCCCCGAGGCCCCGGCGCTCGAGACCGAGTACGGGTTGAAGTCGCTCTCTTGCTTGATCACCGCGCGAATAAACGCCTCGGGGAGCTGATAGAGCTGCGCCGCCTCGCGGATGTGCGCGTCGTAGCGCGCGTAGCGAGCGGCGTCCCGCGCGGTCGCGAGGTAGAGCGACCGGACCTGCGCGTCACCGAGCGCGGTGACCTGCGCGACGGGCGTGTTGCTCCCGTCGTACGCGATGACCGGCGACGCGCTCCTGCGCGACGGCTGCGCGTCTCGAGAGCGGATCACCACCGTGCTGCTCGTCGATCGCTGCGACGGAACGTTGGACAAGTGAATCGTCCCGTCCGCCCGGCGCGTGACGAAGATGTCCGCGCCCGCGCGCACGGGCGCTGTGGCGACGGCGCACGCCGCCACGAACACCACAACGCTGCGAACGAACCCAGACTTCATCGAACAAACCGCATCTTAGTGAACGCCGGGCCAGACGCCAAACTTCCCACGGCGGGCTTGCCTCGGACGGAGGTAGGCTCAGCGTCCACAAGGCCAATGCGGTACACGACAGACTTTCTGGTGCTCGGCAGCGGAATCGCGGGGCTCTCGTTCGCGCTGAAGGCTGCGCAGCACGGCGACGTCCTGCTCGTCACCAAGCGGACGCGCTCGGACGCCGCGACGACCTGGGCTCAGGGCGGAATTTCAGCGGTCTTCGACCCCACCGACACGTTCGACGCGCACGCGAAGGACACGATGATCGCGGGCGCGGACCTGTCGCATCCGACGGTGGTCGACATGGTGGTTCGCGACGCGCCCGATCGCATCCGCGAGCTCGTCGCGGTGGGCGTGAAGTTCAGCAAGAGCAAAGAGGACAACGGGCTGCCGTTCGACCTCACGCGCGAGGGCGGACACTCCGCGCGTCGCGTGATTCACGCGGGAGACATCACAGGACGCGAAGTCGAACGCGGCCTGCTCGAGGCGGCCGAGAAGAACCCTCGCATCACGATCCTCGAGCACCACATGGCCGTGGACCTCCTCGTGCTCTCGCGCTTCGGCGGGCCCGACGTGTGCGGCGGCGCGTACGTGCTCGATAAGCGCGCGGGCAAGGTGCACACAGCCCTCGCGCGCGCGACGATCCTCGCGACGGGCGGCTCGGGAAAGGTCTACCTCTATACGTCCAACCCCGACGTCGCGACCGGCGACGGCGTGGCGATGGCGTATCGCGCGGGCGCCGAGGTCTCGAACATGGAGTTCACGCAGTTTCACCCGACTGCGCTCTATCACCCGCAAGCGAAGAACTTCTTGATCTCCGAAGCGCTCCGCGGAGAGGGCGGCGTCCTTCGCCTCGCCGACGGAACGGCGTTCATGAAGAACCACCACCCGCAAGCGGACCTCGCCCCGCGCGACATCGTCGCTCGCGCGATCGACTACGAGATGAAGCGCAGCGGTGAAGACTGCGTGTGGCTCGACATGTCCGAGCGCGCGCCGGACTACCTTCGATCGCGCTTTCCAAACATCTACGCCGAGTGCTTGCGGTGGGGGATCGACATGACGACGGGGCCGATCCCTGTTGTTCCCGCGGCGCACTATCAGTGCGGCGGCGTGACGACGGACCTCGACGGTCGCACGTCGCTCCCGGGCCTGTGGGCCATCGGCGAGGTCGCTTGCACCGGCCTCCACGGCGCCAATCGCCTTGCGAGCAACTCGCTGCTCGAAGGGCTCGTGTACGGCCATCGCGCCGCGAGCGCGCTCGCGACGATCGATCGCAGCGAGAGCTGGCCCGACATCCCCGAGTGGCAGACGGGCGACGCGGTCCCGTCGGACGAGGCCGTCGTCGTGTCCCAAAATTGGGACGAGATCCGCCGCCTCATGTGGAACTACGTCGGCATCGTCCGCAGCAACAAGCGCCTCGAACGCGCGCGACGAAGGCTCGCGCTGCTCGACGAAGAGGTCCGCGACTACTACTGGAAGTACTTCGTCACCGGCGACCTGCTCGAGCTCCGAAACATCGTCACGGTCGCGCGGCTCATGGTCGACTGCGCCCTCGCCCGCAAAGAGTCCCGCGGCATTCACTACACGCTGGACTACCCCGAGACGGACGCAGCCCAAGCCCGCGACACGGTGATCAAGCGCGGCGTCGACGCGCGACTGCGCTGAGCCCGCGCGGCGCGGCGGTCGAGGCAGTCAGCGCCAGTCACGTCGAGCCATGCTCGACCGGTTGGCTTTTTTCTGGAATTTCTGTCGTAATACCAACTGCCGTGCGAACCGCCTCGTCGCTTCGCGGGCGCTCCCTTGCCTTGTGCGCAATGGCCGCGCTCGCTCTTCCTCACTACGCCCTGGCTCAGACCGCTCCCCAACCCACGGGAACGCCGCCCCAAGACCGCGCGCAAGAGGCAGAAGCCCTCGTGCAGCAAGGCGTGGCGCAGCGTCGCGCGGGGCAAGATCAGGTCGCGCTCGAGACCTTTCGACGCGCGTTCGAGGTCGCGCCTTCACCGAGAATTCAGGCGCAAATCGCGCTCGCTGAACAGGCGCTCGGTCAGTGGGTCGAGGCCGATCGCGACCTTCGCGCGGCGCTCTCGTCCCGAGAAGACGCGTGGATCCAGCGCAACGCGTCGGCGCTCGAAGCGGCGCTCAACGCGATCGCGGGCCGCATCGCCACGATCGAGGTCAGCTGCTCGACGCCGGGCGCGAGGCTCTTCGCCAACGGCCGTGAAATCGGCGCGTTTCCCTTGGCGCAGCCGCTCCGCGTCGAAGCAGGAACGGTCGGCATCGAGGTTCGCCGCGAGGGCTATCGCACCGCCCGCCGCGCGATCGACGTCGAGGGCGGACGCAGCTACCGCGAGTCGTTCACGCTCGTGGAGATTCCCGTCGAAGAGCCCGATCCCGTCGACCCGAACGGCCGCAACGGAAACCGACGCGTCGGCCCAGGCGGCCCCGTGGGCCCCGTCACCCCACCGGATCCGCCCGCGCCCGCGTCGAGCTGGGCGCTCCTCGGCGCAGGCGCAGGCCTCGTCGTCGTCGGCGCGATCGGCCACGGGTACTGGCAAAACCGCGTCGCGCTCTACAACAGCAACGTGATCCTCCGCGCGGACGGCGGCTTCGAAGAGGGCTGCTTCCTGTCGACCGCGGCGTACCCGCGGCGCAGCGATCGGTGCGGCGCGGTGCTCAGCGAGTCGTGGGCGGGCTTCGGCCTCGCGATCTCGGGCTACGTGCTCGGCGCCGCGGGCATCGCCACCGGCCTCGCGATTCGATTCACGCAACGCGCGCCGCGCGCAGAGCAGTCCCCCGCGCGTCCGACGGCGACCGTCGCGTGCGGCCCCGCGCTCGGCCTCGCGGGCGCGCAGTGCTTCGGCAGCTTCTGACCCGACAATTCCATGGCGATTCCTTCGATTCACTTCGACCCGACGAGGCAACGCATGAAGCCCGTGAAGGTGCGCGAGCGCGCTTCGACGCTGCGCGCGATTTTGATTTCGTGTGCCACGATGGCCACCGCCGCGTGCTCGAGGCCGAACACCGACGACCTCTCGTCGCTCGACGTTCGCTCGGACGACGCCTCGATGATGGACCGGCAGAGCGTCGAGGACAGCGCCCCGGACTCGGCGCCGGACGTCGCGCCGGACGCCCCCTCGGACGTCAATCAATGCGAGGTGGGCGCGGGCTCGTCGATGCGCTTGTGCGACGGACTGTGCGTCAACATCCTGACCGATCGTCTTCGCTGCGGCCGATGCGACCGCGAGTGCGCGCCGGACGAGACGTGCCAGGGCGGCTCGTGCGTGTTCACGTGCGCGGCGGGCCTCGTCGCCTGTCGCAACCGCTGCATCGATCCCAACACCAACCCGGACTTCTGCGGCGCGCGCGACAACTGCTCCGGCGCCAACGCGGGCCGCGCGTGCACCGGCGGCGAGAGCTGCGTCGCAGGAACGTGTCGCTTCGTGTGCCCGCCGGGCCAGGTCGCGTGCGACAGCAACTGCGTCGATCCAGAGACCAACCCGAACTTCTGCGGCGCGAGCGGACAGTGCAGCGCCGCAGCGATGACGCGCGGCCGCGTGTGCTCGGGCGGACAGGTGTGCACCGCAGGGGCGTGCCGCTGCCCGTCGGGCTTCGTTCTGTGCGGCGGAAACTGCGTCGATCCCAACACCAATCGACAGTTCTGCGGCGCTCGCATGGACTGCTCCGGAGGCAACGCCGGCCAGAGCTGCGCCGCCGGGCAGATCTGCGTCGGCGGGATGTGCGGGACCACCTGCGGAACGGGCGCGGTGTTGTGCGGCGGAAACTGCATCGACCCGACGACCAACCGACAGTTCTGCGGCGCTCGCTTGGACTGCGGAGGCACCAACGCCGGCCGCACGTGCACGTCGACCGAGCTCTGCTTGAACGGCGTCTGCACGTACTTCGAGCCTCCCCAGAGCCACTCGTCGCTCGCGATCAACGAGCCGTTCGAGGCGACGGTGACGGCGTATCGCGCGATCGACGTGAGCATCGGCGCGGTGATTCCTGCGACGATCCTCTACACGTGCAACGGGCAGATCCCCGCGACGGCGGGCGTCAACGGCACCGTCGGCACGCCCAACGCGGCGTTCGTCACCGTGGGAACGCCCGCGTGCCCCGTCGTTCGCTGGGTCGCCGACTACGGCCCCATCATCGGCCGAGAGCGCGTCGTCCACTCGCGACGAGTCAACGTGATGCTCCCGCCCATCCCCGCGAGCGCGCTCGGGACGATCGTCGATCGCGTGAGCATCAACAGCCGCGGCCCCGTGGCGCGCCTCCGCCCCAACGAGCGCTTCACGCTCACGTACAACCATCAATGGTGGTCGTCGGGCGACAGCGGCCCGTGCCCCGGCTGCGTCGTGCAGGCGAACGTCTCGATCGAGTCGGACAACATGCAGGGCTACGACTCGCTCGCCTGCGAAAACTACTTCTACGGAACCTTCTTCGGCGGCCGCTCCGCAGCGCGCATGCACATGCTCACGGCGCCGACGCGCCCTGGCCGGTACTACCTGAGAGAGCGCTGGTCCTGGGAGTTCGGCTGCTTGCCCGGCGGCCTCGCGCGCGGCGGCGGTGAGCCCGTCGGCTACATCGACGTGTACTGAGGAGAGACGCCATGAAAACCCTGAATTCAATGCGTCCACTCGAATTGATGTGCGCCATCGCTTCGGCGGCGCTCCTCGGCGCGTGCTCCTTTCCGAGCGACGGCTCACGGGACGACGTCGGCCAGTTCGACGCAGCGAGCGACCTCGGCGTCCTCGACGTCGCGACGGACTCGACCGTCGTCGACGCGATCGACGTCCTCGACGCGACGGCGATGGACTCGAGCGACGGCGCGCGCGACGGCGAAGCCTCGACCGAAGGGGGCCCGACGGACGTCGTGCTTTGCCCGCCCGAAGCAGGCGCCAGTTTTCAAGTGTGCGGCAACCAGTGCGTCAACACGTCGACGAGCGCGACGCACTGCGGGCGCTGCGACAACAGCTGCGGCATCGGGACCGACTGCGTCGCGGGCGAGTGCAATCTGCGCTGCTCGCCGGGCACGGTTCGCTGCGGGACGGCGTGCATCGACCCGACGTCGAACCCCGAGTTCTGCAACGCCAACTCGACGTGCTCGACGTTCACGCGCTGCATGGCCGGCCAATCGTGCGTCAACGGGACGTGCACGACGAACTGCTCGGGCGGCAGCATCTTCTGCGGCGGGCGCTGCGTCGATCCGTCGAACAACCCGCAGTACTGCGGCGCGACCGGCGACTGCGCGGGCATGAACGCGGGCACCACGTGCACCGGCGCCCAAGTGTGCTCGGGCGGAATGTGCCTCGGCGTCTGCCCATCTGGCACGATCGACTGCAACGGGAGCTGCGTCGATCCGCTGTCCAACCGCATGTTCTGCGGCGCGACGGGCAACTGCATGGGACCCAACGCGGGCCGCACGTGCGCCTCGGGTGAGGTCTGCGTCAACCGCCTTTGCACTGCAGGAGGGTGCGCCACGGGAACCATTCGCTGCGGTGACTCGTGCGTCGATCCGAGCGCCAACAGGCTCTACTGCGGCGCGCGCGGCGACTGCGCGGGAGCCAACGTCGGAGTGCGCTGCGCCACCAACGAGCAGTGCATCTCGGGCACGTGCGTGTACGCGCCGCCGCCGCAGAGTTATCTCGCGACCGCGGTCGACGATCGCACGATCACCGTCGCGACGCCGGTCAACCTTCGGCTCAGCGCGCCGCAGCCCGCGACGTTCTACTACACGCTCGACGGGAGCCTTCCGTCGCCGGGCACGCCGACGACGCGCGTCGGCTCGGGCCGCGCGTTTCCGCTCATCAACGTCGGCCTCAACGCGATGGGCATGCCCGAGTGCACGCGCGTGCGTTGGTACGCGGACTACGGCGCGCCGCTCGGACGCGAGCTGCTCACGCACGAGCGCACGGTGTGCTTCGACCCCAACCTCTCGAACGTCGCCCGCGCAGAGAACCGCACGACGAGCCCGTACAACGTGACGTCGATGGACGACGTGCTGCTCTCGAGCGGTGGTGTTCTGGCTGGCGCCGTGATCGTCGCGGATCGAGGGGCGCGCGTGGAGCTATCGTTCAGGCTCCGGCAGTACACGCCCCTCGGCGCCGGTGATCGACAAGCGCTGCTCTTCCTCGAGGGCCCTGCGCGGCAGCAGATCTTCTGCCACTGGGTCAACAACACGCGCATGGAGTCGTTCAACCCGACGTCCACGCCGTCGTTGGGATTCAACGCGCCGACGACCCCGGGCCGCTACGCGATCCGCTGGAACCACGCGCCAGGAATGCTCTGCGCGGTCCCGTCGCCGCTCGAGCTTCGGACGATCGCCGTGCTCATCGTTCGTTGATCACAGCGCGCGAACGGGCTCGCGCGAACGCCCCGCTCGGCTCGCGACGCGAGTCCCACGCTCCGACGCAGACGCGCGATTCAGTTGATGATCAGCGCGCCGTTGGTGCCAGCGTTGTTCGAGCCGCCGTTGCCCGAGCCGCCGTTGCTGTTCGGCCGCGTGCCCGTCCCGGTGCCCGTGGAGGTCGCCGTTGAATTGTTGGGCCGACCATTGGGCCGACCGTTGGGCCGACCGTTGGCCGTAACAGTGTTGCCCGCGCTGGCGCCTGCGTCGCTCACGTTGCCCGAGAGGATCGGCGCGGCCGCTGCGGGATCGCGCTCGAGGTTCACGCGGCGCACCGTGGGTCCGGTGAACTCGAACGTCTGCGTGAGGTAGCCGGGCGCGCGGACCATCACGCGGTGCGGGCGATTGTCGCGCGCGAACGAGTGCGAAAACTCGCCGGGAACCGTGAACTGACTGTCGACCACGATCCACGCGTCCGACGGCTGCGCGGTGATCGACACAGAGTACTCGGGCAGCGGCGTGGGCGTCGGGGTCGCCGTGTTCTGCCCCGAGACGCTGCGCTGCGTGTTCTGCGTCGCGCCCGCGCCGTCGCGCTGCTTGCCCGCCCAGAACGCGAGGCCGATCGCCAGCGCCACGCCGACACCCACGATGGGAACGACCCTCGTCGGCTTCTTTGCTGGCGCCTCGGGCACCTTCGAGACCTCGAAGATCTGCCCCGTGCCCGTCACCTGCCCCGGGTCGGTCTTTGCGCCCTTCGCGTTCTTCGCGAGGACCGTCGCTTTTTCGGCGGACACCGCGCGGACGCCGACGGTCGAGGTCGCGTCGGGGCGCGGAGGCGCGACGACGTCGGGCATCGGCCCGTCGCCAAACTCCGTCGCGAAGAGCACCCGACCACGCTCGGTCGCGAACGGCATCAGCGCGCGACCGCAGTCGCGCATCGTATCGAAGCGCGACGACGCATCGACGGCCATCATCTTCAAGACGATCGCCTCGAGCCCCTCTGCGATCTCGGGAACGACGTCGCGCGGCAGCGCGTAGTCACCCTGCGCGACCTTGCGAACGACCTCGAACAAGCTGTCTGCTTCGAACGGCTTTCGCCCGCAAAGCGCCTCGTAGAGCGTGACGCCGAGCGAGTACTGATCCGCGCGCGCGTCGACCTCGCGCGAGCTGCGCATCTGCTCGGGAGCCATGTAGTACGGCGTCCCGACGACGTGCCCTGTCGACGTGAGGTTGCCTTCGAGCGAGCGCTCGGACGCCTTCGAGATCCCGAAGTCGACGATCTTGACGCGGTAATCACCGCCGCGCTGACGGAGCAAAAAGATGTTCGCCGGCTTCAAATCGCGGTGAATCACGCCCTCTTCGTGCGCCGCAGACACGCCTGCGCACGCGCCGAGCATCACGTCCGAAGCGACGCTCGGCTCGAGCCGTCCCTCTTTCTCGATGCGCTCTTCGAGGCTCATGCCCTCGAGGTACTCCATCACCAAGAACGAGATGTCGTCCTGCGTTCCGAAGTCCGTCACGTCGACGACGTTGGGGTGATGAATGCGCGACGCGAGCTCTCCTTCGCGAAGAAATCTCTGGCGGATTTCAGGGTTTTTCGCGAACGAAGGATGAAGCGTCTTGAGCGCCACTCGCTTCTTCAGCTCGGCGTGCGTGGCCTCGTACACGGCGCCCATGCCGCCCATGCCAATCAGCCGAACAATGGTGTAGCGACCAAACTTCGACCCGACGGGCAAAACGTCTTCGGTCTCGTTTGTGGCCTCGGTAGCAACCTCGGACATAGGGCCAGAGGCTAGCGAAATTCTGGTAGAAGCTCAAACGCCCACCGCGGCGACCAACTGCTCGCGAACCGCGGTTCGTGCGATCGAACCGCGGCGCTGTAAGCGGCTGTAATCCCCGAAGGCCCCCGCGAGGCGGTTTTCGCCGCGGCTCAGCGCGCGCGGTTCGGCGCGCGACCAGCGCCCGCCGGGGGAGCGGCTTGCTGTTGCTGTTGCTGGTCTTGTGGGTTGGGCGTGAGGTTCGTGAACCGACCCACGGGCTGCGCGCTGAGCGTCACGTCGTCCCACTCGAGCGAGAACGGCGTGGCCATGTCCGGCGGAATTCCGTCAGCTTGCTGCGCCATCTCGAGGACCTTGTCGAGCTGATCCTCGTCGAAGCCCGCTTCGTAGAGGACGATGGAGTTGGGCGTCGTCGCTTGCGCGCTGACAGCTTCGCCGCGGAGGGGCTTTCCGCACGCTTCGTGGAGCGCCGCGATCAAGTGATCGTTGATGGCGACCGACGCGACGAGCGGGCCGTACGCGAGCAGCGCGCGCTTCTTGTCCTTGTCTTCGTGCATCGAGACGTCGACGGCGAAGAGCGAGTTGTTGAGGTCCTGCGCGAGGCGCTTGCCGATCGTGTCGTTGTTGACGTTGTGCGACTTGAACTCTTCTTCGCCGAGGATCTGCACGTGCATGTCGTCGGACACGACCGCGAGCAGCGCCGCGCGCGGCTTGTTGTCCGCGCCCGTGTACGTCTCGATGATGAATGGGTTCTTTCCGCCGGTGGCCTTGTTGAAGCCGTCGACGACGTTCCACGGAAACAGTCGCGCAGCGACGAAGGCCTTCGCGCCGCAGGGGCAGTGCTTGGTCGGGTCTTGACCCTTGGGCAGCTCGTCGGTCGAGAACTTGATCTCGCGCTCGAGCAACGGCAGCGCTTGTTGATTTCGTGGGTCGAAGCGGAACGGCGCGTTGAGCAGGTCCACCGGGCGTCCCTGCGTGCCGTTCTTGCGCACAGGAACCGCGCGCATGCCTTCGAACTTCCACTCGATCTCGGGCCGCACTTGCTTGGCCACCATGAAGAAGTCCGCGAGCGCCCCCGCGCGTCCGCCCGCTTCTCCGACGGCCGCGCCCACGGTCTCGGCCATGGTCCACCCGAGGTGTCCCGCGCCGAGCGACACGATGAGCACTTCGATCGGCCAGCCGGCGACGTCGCCCTTCCAGTCGGGCGTCGGCATGAAGAACGCCTGGAGAATCTTGCCGCCATCTTGCTCGCGAACGCCCACGTTGAGCGCGGTCAAGCGATCGACGAGCGACTTGCGGACGATGGACTGATCGATCACCACGCCCGCGCGAAGGTCACCCTTCTGAATCGCCTCTGCGTGCTCGAACGCCCAGAAGCCCCAGTGCGGTCCCGCGGGGAGTGGGTCCTTCTCGCCGAGCTTCACGAGGTCGCGCGCGAGCATCTCGGCGTTGTCGTTCGTGAGCGCGTCGAGCTTCGCCTGCAGCCCCGCGTCGGCCTTGGGGCCCGCGTAGATCCAGTAGCCCGGCTCGACTTTTTCGAGCGTCTCTTTGCCGTCCTTCGCAGCGGCGAGCAGCTCGAGCCACAGCGACGCGAGCGTGAGCCCGCGGCCGAAGGACTTCTTGATCGCGTTGTCGTCGAACGTGTCGGACACGTCGGACTCGGCGCCGTCGCTCGGCGCGCGAAGGACTTTCCACGTGAACTCGCCGCCCGAGCCGCCGAGCGGATCACCCGACGAAGACACGAGCAACGATCCGCCGCCGCGAACGCCTTCGACGATGATCTCTGCGCCCGAGCCCGGCATCGCGTGGATGAACCTCAGCCCCTGCACCTCGCGAGGATCCGCGGGCGCGCCGCAGACACACGTGCGTCCGTTGTCGCGGTCGGTCTGCATGGGCATCTGCGGCGGCTTGACGGTGAGCTCTTTCAAGAAGCGCTCGAGCTCGCGCGCCGTGCGAAACCGCGGCTGTCCCGGCTGACCCGCGTAGGGCGAATCGGGAAACCCGAGGACGGTGGCCGCGATACGACCGCAGCTCACGCACGAGCCAACCATGTGCGCCGTGTCGATGGGAAGTGGAGCGCCGCGAACAATCTGGCTGCGCTGCTGGCGTGCCGCGTCGAGGGCGCGTCGAACGAGGGAGGGATCTGCCTTGCTCATGTTCTCTTTTGTCCGCTCATCCCGCGCGAGACCTCTCTGCGCGGCGATCGAGGCGGCGGAGACTACTACGGGCGACGGGACCTTCGTCCACAGCGCCCGTTGAAATCACCCCCGCGCATCAATCCCCCGTGCGAGCGCGGCTCGAACCGCGCAGAAGCGACCGTTCAGCGGCAGTTTCCGTCGGAGCAAACCTGGCCCGCCATGCAGTCAGCCTGACGCGAGCAGGTGGGGCGCGCTTCGCTGTCCGTGAGGCAGTAGTTGCGCGAGCCGGGGATGTACGGGATCGCGCCGCAGTTGCGGTAGGTCACAGCGACGGCTTGGCACATCGTGCTCGTCGTGCAGGCCACGCGGCAGATTCCGCCGACGCACTCGGAGCCCGCGGCGCACGGCCGGCTCGCGTCGCACAAAGGACGCGGACGCGTATCGGGGACGCACACGCCGTCATCGCTGCAGAACAAGCCCGTCCCGCACGAAGACGTCGGCCCCGGCGTGCATCGCGGCAAGCAACGGCCGTTGAGGCACGACTCGTTCGATCCGCACTGCGCGCTCGTGGTGCAGCCCGTCGCCGCGCGATCGCGGCAGAACATCACCGAGCCGACGGTCGCGCACTCTTGGCCCGCGGGGCACATTCCACCGGCGCCGCAGCCGTCGCGGCACTCGCTGTTGACGCACACGCGGCCGGCGCCGCACTGGTTGTCGAACTGGCAGGTGTTCGAGCGATCGGTGCAGCGACCGGAGACGCACACGCGATTGGCGCCGCACTGCGAGTCCTGCGTGCAGCCGGGGCTCGTGCTCGTGCGGCACGTTCCGTCGAGGCACACTTCGTTGGCTTGGCACTGCGCGTTCGAGCTGCACGACGGAGTGACCGGCGTCGGCGTCGTGCCCGGACGCGCGCAGTAGCGAACGCCACCGGCGCCGCTCACGCACGCGAGGCCATTGCCGCAGTCGCGATCCGTGGTGCATCCGCTCGTGGTGCACCCGGCGCTCGTGCACACCTGGCCGGCGTTGCACTCGCTGTCGCGCGTGCACAAGCGCGGCGCGGGCGGCGTGGCCGTGCGGCAGCTCGTGCCATCACAGTAGTAACAGGCCGTCCCGTCACAGAAGTACGAGTCGCTCGCGCACCCCGTGCTCGTCGACGCCATCGCGGCGAGCGCCACGACGGGAGCGAGAGAGACCACGAAGCGACGAAGGCGGTTGAAGATTTCGGTGTTCACGGCGGTCTGTGCCTCCAACGACGCCTGGTACGAGAGCACCCGGCGACAGTCCAGGCGCATGAACGAATCGTGCCAGCGCACCGAGCACTGCACGATAGCGCGCCTTCGCAGAGGAATCCTCGGATTTGGCAACGCTCCCCCGTTGGCCGCCCTCGGTCCGAGAACAGTTGCACCGACGCCCATTGTGAACGGCGATTCACGGCCAGGTGCGGACCGCGGGCGACGGAGCGCGAGGCGATGGCTCGCGACACGGGGTTGTGCCCGCGTGTGTCGCGAGTGATGGTCACGAGGGCTCGGGGCAGGTAACGTCCCGACCGTTCATGCATCGACGACGAAGAGGGTGCCCGCTGCGAGCGTGGATGGCAGCGGCGATCGCGCTCGCGACGCTGGGTGGCTGCGCGCAGACCTCGGGTCGAGGCTCTCCGCGCGCGACGTTGGTCGCGTTTCATCGCGCGGTCGAGCGCAACGACCTCGCGGCGCTCTACCAGATGCTCCCCGCGAGCGCGCAGCGCGAAGAGCCGTTCGATCGATTTCGCACGCGGATTCTCAGCGAGCGCGCAGAGCTCCGCGGCGTGTCCGACGAAGTGCGTCGCGCGCTCGAAGGGCGACGCGATCCGTGGGTGGCGATTCCCTCGCGCGCGGGCGGAGCGGCGACGGTGGTCGACGCGAACGAAGGCTGGCGACTCGGCCGCTCGTCCGCCGGGCCGGGCCCCGCGCCGACGCCGCAAGACGCCGCGCGCGCGCTTCGTGAAGCGATCGCGCGACGAAGCCTCACCGCCATCCTCGCGGCGATGTCCTCGCGTGCGCGCGGCGCCGTGCAGAGCGAGCTCTCGATGCTGCTCGACGCGCTGCAAGACCCCTCGTCGCTCGAAGTGCGCCCCGCGAGCGCAGGCCCCGGCGGAACCGAAGCCGTGGGATTGCGACTGCCCGACGGGCGCTCGTTGATCCTGATCCGCGAAGGCGGCGACTGGCGCGTGGACGACATTCAGTAGCGCTCTCCGCGGGAGGGGGTAGCTACGGCGCCCACGGCGGCGTCATGCCTCGCTGACGCCACATGCGTTCGAACCAGTCGAGCGCGTGGACGCTCTCGTCGATCGCGAGCGCGCCTCCGCGCAGCATGAATATGTGTGCGCTAGGCAGAGCTCCGTGGGGCTGAGCCGCCGGAGAGCGACGGACCCAGTCGTGACCGGTCGACGGAAAGCGCACGAACGCGTCGCTGCAAAAGAGCGTGGCGTCGAGCGTTTGCGCGGCGACGGCGTCGCATACACACCGCGCGAACACGGGATCAGCCACGCGATCGAACGCCATCGGCGCCGCGCACGCGACGGCGCCGCGCGTGTCAATGTGCAGCGAGAAGCTCGACGAATTGTCCTCCCATTCGTCCCACTGCGCTTGCGTGGACAGCGCGGGCAAGCAATGGCGCGCAGCGCGCGCGAGCGCGCGAATCGCCGTGCTGTATCTGGCAAGACCGTCCAACGACCGGATCGCGACCGACGAGAGCTCGATCGCCTCGCGAGGTCGCGTGCGCCGCGAGACGCTCGATGAATCGATCACGCTGCGAGTCAGGAGCGTTCCTGTCGGGACGATCGCGCAGCTCGGGGACGACAGAGATTCGCGCTGACGTTCACGCAGGCGCGGTTGGGTCCGAGCCCGCGCGCGAACGGGCTGCGCGATCGACACGTCCTGCTCGTGGGCGCAGCTCGACGCGAGCACAGCGAGCACGATCCACGCGCCCCCACGCGCCACGGGGCGCTCGAACGAAACCCGCAGCGTCGGCGCAGGGCGCTTCATTGCAACGCGATCGTAGCGCGTAATTCGATGCGCGCTCGACGAGCGCGGCCCGAGATGACCGCACACACATTCAACCCGCGCCACAAATCAGCGCCTTCGCACACAGCTCCGCTCGCGAAAGCACCCTACGGGACGACCCCGCGGACTCGCGTCCCGCGATCGCTCAATGCGGCACCACCATCGTCAGCCTCGGTCCGCTCGGCGCCGTCGGAGCGCTTTGAAACCATGTGTTGCTCCCGAAGCACGCGACCTCGCCGTTTCGCGCGATGCACGCGTGCTGCTCGGAGCACTCGACCGCATCGAACGTCACACCCGCTGAACGAAGCTCGGCCCGTCGTTGATCACAGCGAGACCACGCTGCGTCCGCGAGCTCGCTTTGGCGCACCACGAAGGGGCTCGCCATCGAGCGATCGTCGCGCGGGTGCGCGCCGATACACGTGCACTCGCTCGACGCGCCAGCGGTCCCCCGGTCCGCGGGCGACAGTGATCCCTCCACTGTGTCTCCCCTGGGCACCGTCCGCGCGCACCAGCATGTCGCGGCATATCCCGTCACGAGCTCGGGAGCGCTACGCGCAACCAGCGTGGGAGTCGCCACCGCCACGAAGCGTCGCTCGACAGGCTCACGCACGAGGCGCGGATCGATGGGCCGAATCTGTTGTTCGCTGTTGTTGCCCCAGCAGTAGATGTCGCCCGACGCGAGCTGCGCGCACGAGTGCGCTCCTCCGACGTCGATCCTGACCGCGGGACCAGGCAATGCGATGCGCGTTGGCACGTTGGTGATCGCGGGCATGGTTCCCGTGCGCGCGATCGACGCGTCGCCCCAACACCACACCTCGGTCGCAGCCCGGCGCGAAAACGCGATGCATACGTGATGAAACCCCGCGCGCAATCGCGGATCCCGAGCGTCGTCTGGCAGTGAAAACACAGGGCGCGCTGGCTCGATCGCGAGAGTACCGCCGCGCCAACAAGACACGACGCCACCGTTCGACAGCGCGCAGTGCTCGTCGAGGCTCGTCGCGAGCTGCACCGCCGCCACGCGATCGCGAAGAGCGACCGCGTACCGCGTTCGATCACGACGCACACACTCGATCGCGCCGCTCGTCCGACGGGCGCAGAGGCTCTCGAGCCCAGCGCTCACCTCGCGGACGTCTCGGTCGAAGATGAGCTCCTCGCGAGCATCGCGCGGACGTCGGTTCGCGCCTCCGCTCGGAGGCGTCGTCGCGACGCAGCGAACGGCGGCCAACGCGTCGATCGTGCACAGATCGTCGTTCCACAGTGTGGCGGGGGGCGAACGCCACGTGGGCGGGGGCTCGACGACGTTCGCGCGCTGCGCGCCGCAGCGACACTGTCCCTCGAAACAAGCGCAACCGCCGACGCCAAACGGTTGAAGCTCGTCGTGCATCGGCGCGCGCAAGAAGAGCCCGCTCTGTCGTCGGAGCGCGAGGGCTTTGTGAGCATCGAGCACCACCGCGCGTGAATCCGCGCGACCGCCGAGCCGGTTGTCGAGGGTCGCGTCAACGAGGCCAGTGAGCGCGTGCAAACTCGTGAGCAACGCCCCCAGCGACGTGTCGCGATCACCGTGGTGATCGGTCGCGATGGGCACGGTGCCGAGATCGGGATCTCCGAAGCAGGTGAACCGCTGCGCGCGGTGGGTGCACGTGTAGCTGGCTCCGAGCCACAGCGTGGCCGGACCGCGTGTCGCGAGCGTCTCCGAAGTGTTCGGCGCGATACGCGCGCGATGGGCGCACGCGGGAGCGAGCACGAGGAGCGCAGTGATGATCGCGCGGAGTGAGATCATCGGCATCGAGAGCTTCACCGGCTTTGTCCGCACGCCTGATGCGATTCGATGAAAACCAGCTTCGGGATCGTCGACGAAATGACGTGCTCCGACCCCATCCGTTTGTAAATTCACACGCACGAAAAACGACACCGCCCTCGCATCGCTGTCCCACCACGTGCGGCACCACGCGAGACGAGCAACTGAATCTGGGATGCATCTCGGCTCTCACACGACTACGGGGCAACCTCGGCCATGCACTCGTCTTCACTCCCGAAGACGTGGCCCGCCCGAATTACAGCAGAGTCGGACAGGCGAAGGGAATTACGAAAGAACATGGTGGTCCGGGCAGGTAGGAGTGATACCGAAATACTACCCGCAATCTCGACTGGGACCCCGAGTTGGGCAAAATTGTCTTCCTTGAGAATACATCCATCGATGGTGACGAGTGTTCCCCGAATCGTATCTTGGGTTCGTCCCAGGAGTTCTATCGAGTATCGACGTCCGGCACAGCGAACATCACCAAGTCGCACAACGGCACGTGGACGGTGGCCCCCGAACCCGAGCGTTAGTGGCCAACAGACGCGACGCTGTCCAACCTCGACACGAATCCAGCCAGTTTCGCGCGAACCACTCCGCGACGTCGACAGCAATTCGCGCGAAGATACTGGAGCAACACCGGTATTCGTCCAGGCTGTCTCGACGAGTTCGAACGACCCGCAGGCGGCAAATCGGAGGTATGGGTTGTTCGAGAGTGGGTGCGACCGCACTTCAGTCAAACGCCCTCCGAAACTAGTACTGTACACGGGCGACGGGGCAGGACGGCGCGAATCTTCGCCCAAGCGCCGCTGCAACCGAACCGGTGTCCCCGGCACAATACGCGCGCCACACCCCAACAAAGTGACAACGACACACAAACTCAACAGACTACCGCTGAGACTGCCGAACCGTTGCGCTTGAGGGTGCGCGTGGATCATCGCACAACCGCGTTCTCTATCGGCGTCGCTGGTGTTTTTCGTGCGGCAGCATCGCCGCAGCAGTCGTCGTCATTGGGGCTCCGTAGTCATGCCGGTACAATCGTTGAACCGCCGCGTCATCTTCGGGGCGAATTGACTGAATCGGGACTGGATCGGAGAAGCGCGCCCTCACGGCCCGCTCAACAACACAACTTCCACCACGTCCTCGCTGCGCGCTCCGCCCTCGACGCGCGCGAGCCCCTCGATCTCGACCCGCGCGGCGTCGATCCCGCGCGACACGAGGGCCTCTTTCACGAGCCGCGCTCGGTCGCTCGCCGAACGCTGCGCCCGCGTCGCGTCGCCGCCCACGTACGCTTCGATCCGCGCGCGCATCTGCGGGTGCGATCGCAGCGCTTGAACCACCACTTGCAGCCGCCCGTTGGCCGTCGCGACGAGCGCTCCTCGCGCGTCGAAGAGCGCCCTCAACGACAACACAACGCCTCGCGCGTCGCGCCTCGGCTCGACGACGTCTTCGCCGCCGCCCGTGCTCTCGACGACCGCGCTCGACGCGGGCTCTCGCCCCGCGCGCACCGTTCGCGCGAGCGCCTCGGCCTCGCGGAGCGCCCTTCCTGACGCGACCCACTGCGCGTTGCCCGTGGCGCGATCCGCCTCGTCGATCAGCGCTTGCACCGGCGTTCGCTGCGCGTCGGTCGCGCCCATCATCGCGGCCGCCGCGAGCGCGAGCCTCGCTTGTTGTCGCAGCTCGCGCGAGACCGACTCGCTGCCCGATGGCCCATCCGGGAGCGCCGTCGTTGACTGAAGCGCCGCGATCGCCCGCTCGCGCGTCTCGCTCTCGCGATCGAGCTCGGCCACCCGCGCGTCGACCCGCGTCTGCTCGGCCCGCGCTTGCTCGTTGCGCTCGTCCGCGGCGCGCTGCCTCGTCCGCGCACGCGCGATGCGCGCCTGCGTCGCCGCCCACGCGAGGGTCATTTCGGCCTCGCGCTCTCGAAGCGCGCGCGCCTCGCCCTGCGCGGACTCTGCCTCGCGAAGGGCCCGCGCGAACTCGGCGTACGCCTCGGGCGCGTCGCGCTGCACTTCGCGCGCGAGCGAGCTCGACCCGAGCCGCGCGAGCGAATCCACCGTGCTCGCGCGGACGGTCGTCGTCGCGCACCCGCCCAGCACGCACGCCGCGATCGCGACGACACACATATTCGAGACGACGCGATTCATCGCGCACCCCCCGTCGTCGCCGGCGCGCGTGGCGGTGTCCTCGGAGCCCCGCCGGTGCCCGCAGGGCGCTGCGCAGGGGTTGTCCTCGGCGCGGTCGTCGTCGTCGTCGGGGTCGCCGCTTGTTGCGCAGCTCGCGCGCGCGCTTCTTCCGCCGCGCGTTGCGCGCGCTCGGCGTCGCGTTCGGCCACCATGCGGCGCTCGGCCGCGCGTTCGAGCGCGCCCCTCGCTTGTTGTGCGCTCGCCTCGGCCTCGCTCGCGGCGCGTTCGCGCTCGTCCGCGAGGGTTTCAGCCCGCATCGCTTCGATCCGTCCACGAACGACGCGGGCGAGAATCGCGATGGCCCGCTCCGTGGCCGCGGCGCGCGAGTGCTCTCCGCGCTGACGGCTCTCGACTTGCTCCGCCGCGAGCTCTTCGCCCCGCGCGAGCGCGTCGGACAGCGAGCGCCGCTCGGCCTCGGTGATCCTCAATTCGTCGAGCACTTGTTGGACTGGCGCCAGCGCGGCGTCGAGCCTCTGGTGCGGCGTCGGCCGTCGAACGGGAGCTGCAGCCCAGGACGCCGGAGCGCCCGCGAGCCCCGCGAGGACCGCCAGCGCGATCCACGAAGGGCGAGGTCGAGAGAACATCTTCAGGCGAATGTAGCACCCATGGAGACCGAGAGCGCGTCCGGAGCGCGGTTGTGGCGTGCGCGACCGCACCGAGCGGCCAAGCCGTACTTCCGTACGGCGCGGGAGCGAGCGAGGACGTAAGCCGCCACAAGCGCACTCCCCACGCGCTCTAGGGGTTGACCCCAGTCACGGCTGGCCCGTACGGTCCCCCTCGCACCCGTGATCGAACGCGTTGTCCTTCACCAGAGTCGGTTCCGCACGCCGGGGCTGGTGCCCGACGCAAGAGGCGTCGCGCTCGGGCCGCTCGGGGTCGTCCTGCTCCAATCGGCCGAGAGGCTCGTCGCGTTTCTGCGCGCGAGCGGCGAAGAGGGCGCGCTCGACGAGCTGCTCGATTCGATGCGGATCCTCCAAGTCCTCTCGCCGCTGCGAACGCGCGAGATGGTCGTCGAGGTTCAATCTGCCTCGTCGCACCGCATGGATCGCATGGCGTCCATCGCGCGGCTCGTCGGCGGAATGGTCTTCACGGGCTCGGGCCGGCACTTCGTGAAGTACCGCGACGCGCAGGCGCCGTTCGGCTACGACGCGGGCGAGCTGCTCGCAGACCCCGGGGATCTCGCGCTCTACCACGATCGCTTCTCGCAGCCGTACAAGCTCGAGCGAACCATCGGCGTTCGCGATTTGATCCTGAGGCTCGCGCCGGTGCACGTCCCGCGGAGCCGCGCCGAGACCCCGCGCGCGCTGTACGCGCTCGTTCGCATCGGCCTCGGCGAGTCCGTCGTCGGCTACCTCTCTCGGTGGAACGCCCCCGCCCGCGTCGCCCTCGTCGAGTGGGAGCGCGGCGGCACGAGCACCTCCGTCGAGCGAGCGTATTTGCTGGTGCTTCAGCAACCGCAGCCGCGCTTCGTGCAATTGTTGAAGTCGCTGCCGGGCGTGAAGGTGTTCGTTCCCGATGGAGAGCGAACGGCCGTCGAGTACGGGTATCGACACCCGATCCCGCTCTCGTCGTGCGCGCCGCTGTTCGGCGCAGAAGAGATGGTTCTCTTTCGCTCGGGCGGAGAAGGCGCGGTGGTGCTCTCGCAACGGCCGCCGTTCATCGACGTGCAAGCCGTGACGACCCTCGCGTCCGAATCGGGTCAGCCCGCGGCCAACGTCAAAACCAAGCCCATCGAAGGCAAGTTCAACCTCGCGCTGACGCTCGTGCCGTCGACCACGGCGCCGAAGCGCGTGTCTGCGTTGGTCGTTGCCGCACAAGAGCAAGACACCCTCGGCCGCGCGCTCGCGGTGCTCCCGCCGACGGCGCTCTCGAAGATCAGCGCCGCGTTCACCGAGCACGCGATCTATCTCTACGGACCCGACGGCGTGCAGAACCTCCCGCTCGGAACGCTCTTCGAAGAGCTCGGGCAAAACGTGTTCGTCCCGCTCGGAATGACGATGTCCCCGCCGTTGCCGCCCGATGTGCTGCGGCAGATCGCGCGCATCGAGAGCGGGATGCGCGTGTTCGTCACGGGCGGAGCGTACCCGCTGACCGCGGTGCCCGAGAGCGCGTTCGTTCCCGCGACGCGGTTGCTCGTGAGCGACGTGCCTGTGCACGAAGATTCGCCCATCGCGCCGCCGCTCGACGGCGATCGCGTGCTGCCCGACATCTGGCCCTCGCCGCCAGGAATGCTCGCAGGCCTCACCTCCCCCGGCGCGCGCGGCGGAATGCCGCCGCCCCGTGACTTGTCTGCCGCAGCGCTCGCTGCCGGAGCCGTTCCTCCGGGGCTGCCTCCGCCCGACCGAAGCGGACAGGGTGGCTAACGGTGGCCGACAAGCCCATCGATCGCTTCTTGCGCGGATTTGTCACGCCGCTCATCACCGGGGGACGCGTCGAAGTCGACGGCGTGCTCGGCCCCGGCGCGCTCGACGAGCTCGTCTCTGGCCCCAAAGGGATGAACCTCGCGCAGGCCGACGGAAAGCTCATGGCCGACGCCGTCAACGCCGCCCGCGCGCAGCTCGCGCGCTTCGGCCCCACGACGGACTTCGTCACGCTCACCGAAGACGTCATCGGCTTGTGTGCGGTCTGGCACAACCTCATCGCGATGACCCACCCCGACGCGGTCGCGCGCAACGGCCTGCGACAAAAGGTCCGCGAGTGGACCGCGCAGTTCATCGAGTGGGTCGGCACGCCGCGCACGGCGCAAGAGATCGCGCTGCGTCACGCCGTGCTCGCGAGGCTCGAAGAGCTCGGCCGCGTGGACACGGACGTCTCGTTTTGGGCAGGCAGCGCGCACTACATCGGCGTCTCGCCGCCCAATCGATTGACCGCGTGGAAGTCCGTGCGACGCGTGCAAGAGACCAAGACGCGACACGACCTGTTCGCGCTGCTCGCGACGCTCGCGCACCCGCTGCCCGAGTTCGACCTCTTGCCGCTCGCGGATCACGCGCTCGCGCTCTCGCCGTTGACCGACCTCGCGCTCTGCGATCGGCCCGACGCGCCGCTGCCGTTTCGATGGACCAGCGCCTCGCTCGCGATGCTCGCGGACGACGCCCTTCGCGGCGCGTCGATGCGCGTGGCGCTCACGACCGACGGAAACACCGCAGACGCCATCGCGAGGCGCGTCGCCATGATCGACCGCGCCACGATCCACGCGATGGCCATCGGCGCGCCGCCCACGGCCGTGGGAATTCTCATCGCGTTTCACCTCGAGCTCCTCGTGTCCGAGGCGCTCGCGCGCGGCGCTCCTCCACCGGGTCAGGCGCTCGCGTACGAGCTCGTCGCGAGGCTCGGCCCCGAGCGCGTGGCGCATCTCTGTCGCGTCACGCCCCAAGTCATCGTCGATGCGCTCCGTTTGGACGAGCGCCCCCTTCGCGCACAATCGCAACATGGCCCCGGCGGCGCGCTGCTCGCGCGCGCGGGCATCGCAGAGGTCTCACCGTGAGCCAGCAATTCGTGCAGTCCATGCGGCACATCGCCCGCAACCTCGAAGCACAGTTTCTCGGAAAGCAGGAGACGATCCGCCTGCTCATCCTCTCTGTGCTCGCGGGCGAACACATCGCCCTCATCGGCCCGCCGGGAACCGCGAAGAGCGCCGTCGTCCGCGCGTTTTCGCAGCTCATCGACTCGCGGTACTTCGAGTACCTCCTCACGCGCTTCACCGAGCCGAACGAGCTCTTCGGCCCCGTGGACATCCCTGCGTTTCGTCAGGGCATCTACCGCCGCCGCACCGAGAACATGCTGCCCGAGGCGGAGATCGTCTTCCTCGACGAGATCTTCAAGTCGAACAGCGCGATCTTGAACTCGCTGCTCACCGTCCTCAACGAGCGCAAGTTCAACAACGGCGCGCAGGTCGTGGACATCCCGCTGCTCAGCGTCATCGGCGCGAGCAACGAGGTCCCGCAAGACGAGTCGCTCACGGCCATCTTCGACCGCTTCTTGCTCCGCGTGAAGAGCGATCACCTCGACGCGTATCACTTCAACGACCTCGTGCTCCGCGGCGTTCAGCAAGAGCTCGCGAAGCTCGGCGCGCGGCAAGCGGTGCAGCCGCTCACCAACACCCGCGAGGTGTGGAGCATCCGCGGCGAGATCGCGCAGCGCATGCGGCTGCCCGATGATTTGATGGCCACGTACAAGTCCCTCGTGCTGTCGATCCGCGCCGAGGGCGTCTCGCTCAGCGATCGACGCGTGGTCAAGCTCGTCAAGCTCATGGCCGCGAGCGCCTACTACGACGGCCGCGCGCAGTGCGACTCGTCCGACCTCGCGGTGCTCAAGCACATCTGGAACACCATCGAGCAGACGGAGATCTTGGAGGGCATCGTGACCCCCGTGCTCGAGGCGCACTACAAGGCGCACCCCGAGGCGCGTCGCAGCGCATCTGCAGACGTCTCGCTCGACGCCCTGCTCGCCGAGCTCCAGCGCATCCGCGCGACGCTCACGTCGGGCGCGCCCGTCTCGGACCTGCAGCTCTTCGCGCACATGCGCGCGATCACAGAGATCAAGACCGCCCTGCAAGCGATCGGAACGGACCCCGCGCGCCGCGCGCTCCAAGAGGTCGACCAGCTGCTCGAGCACATGTTTCGCTCGGGCCGCGCCGTCGGCTGAGCGCGCGCGCTCGACATCACACACGAATTCAACGAGAGCAACGGGACAGGCGAAAGGACCTTCGTGGCGACGCAGCTCAACAACGCAGAGAGGCGGGTCTATGGGTCGCTCGCGCTCTGCTGCGCGCACGCGGCGACGACCACGCTCGGGACGCGCCCGCTCGGCTGGTACAACTCGCTGTGCCGGTTGGGGATCATCGTTCCCTTCTTCGTCGTGCACGACATGGGGGCGATTTTGCTGGGGGCGCAGCCGCCGTTCGCCGTGCGTCCGCAGGTGCAGTCGGACCCCGCGTTTGGCGTCAACGACACGGACAAGATCAAGCTGCTCGACCTCTACTCGAAGCTCCTCGTCGAGGTCGCGGGCACCGAAGTCGCCGCGCTCTCGAGCAAGGCCGCCGTCGAAGACGCCGTCGTCACCACCGTGCTCGCGCGCGCCCTCAGCCCCGTGAGCGACCGATGGAAGGGACAGCGCGCGTTCGAGCCCGTCGTTCCCAACGCCGAGATCCTCACCGTCACCCTCTCGATGCTCGCCCAGGGTTGGAACAGCGTCGAGCGCCGCGTCGAGATCGACTACCTGAGGCACCTCGTCGCGCACAGGCTCCCGTTGCTCCTCGCGCTCGAGCAGATCGACCTCGATACGCTCGAGCTCTTGCGCATGTTCGGCCGCGACGCAGGCGCGCTGCCCGAGACCGAGCTCGTCGATCTGCTCAACGTGTTCTCGTCGCCCGACGCCAACGACGTCGTGAACTTCTCGCTGGATATTCTCCCGTCCGTGCTCGAGACCCGCCGCGGCGGCGGCCAACAAGTGTTCTCGGTCGACGGCTACTCGGGCGTGGTCACCAACGGCTCGCTCGACTCGCTCGTGCTCACGGAGATGGCGAACGACGACGACTTGTTCGACCAGCGCTTCATGGAGAACGAGATGCTCTACTACGCGCACGAGGCGCAGATGAAGCCGCCGCCGCGCGTGTTTCAGATCCTCGTGGACGCGAGCGCCTCCATGCGCGGCGCGCGCGCGGTCTTCGCGAGGGGCCTCGCGATCGCCCTCGCCAAGAAGATGACCCTGCTCGGCTTCGACGCGAACGTCCGCTTCTTCGACTCGCGCTTGTACGAGCCCCTCCGCGTGCGACGGCACGGCCGCAACGCCAACGCCCCCATGCACGTCGCGGGGATCCTCACGTTCAAGGGCGAACACGGGCGCAACTACGCGCGGGTCTTCTCGCAGTTCGCCTCGGACCTCGACCGCATGCGCGACCGCGTGAGCATCACGGCGTACATCATCACGCACGCCGAGTGTCACGTCCCCGCCGAGCTCGTTCGCCGCATTCGCGACCACGCAGAGCTCTACGGAGTGTTCATGCTCCCCTCGCGCGGAGCGCTCGAGCTCGACTACCTCACGATGCTCACCGGCCACGAGGTCGTGACCGAGCAAGCCCTGCGCGACAAGAGCGCTCGCGCCTCGCGCGCGATCTCGATCGTCGAGGCCGCGACCGAAGACGCGCGCAACTCCATGCTCCCCCCAGGCCGCATGTCCAAAGCACCTCCACCACCGGGCGGAAGCGAGCGCCTCGACGACGCCTCCGCGTGGGACGAAGGAGAGTGACCGGTGCTCACTGAAGAGACCGTCAACCGCGCGCGACACTTGTTGTCCATCGGCAACGCCGTCGAAGCCGCGCGACAGCTCATGGGCGTCGCCGAGCAAGCGCACCTCGTCGACCGCGACTACGACGAGGCGATGTTCCTGCTCGCGCAAGCGTTTTCGCAGGCCAACATGCTCCGCGCGGCCGCCACCGTGCTGCTCTATCTCCAGCGCTCGTCGGACATGCAGCGCATCGCCGTCAACACGACGCCGATCGACCTCGCGCGCTCGTTTCTGTGCGGCCAACGCCCGGACCCACGCGAGGCCGCCAAGCACTACCGAACCGCCAATTGGCCAGCACACGCCGCGATTTCGTACGAGCGCGCCGAGGACTACCCCGCCGCGCGCGCCCTCTGGGAAGAGGTCTCGGGCGACCCTCGCCTCCGTACGGATCCGTATGTTGCCGCGCTCGTGAGCTTCAACCTCGGCCGCGTCCTCCAGAAGCTCGGCGACGACTCCGCCGCGCATCGCTGTCGCGTGCGCGCGATGAGGCTCCTCGAAGAAGCCGCGGACGTGCTCGAGACGCGCGGCCTTCGTGACCGCGCGTTCGATTGTTTTCAAGTGCTGCTCACGCTCGGCGTCGAGACCGGCTCGTTCGAGAACCTCGCCGAAGGCTACGTGAACTGCGTGCGCATCCTCCGCGAGGATCACCTCAAGCACTACGCGCTGCAGTACTACGAAGACTTCATCACGAAGGCCGAGGCGGCCGGCGAGTTTCACGCCGCGGCGACGATGCTCCACGAAGCGGCGGACTACGCGCGCGCCGTGGGCCTGACGTTTCACGGCGCGCTTCGCGTACGTGAAGCGCAGGCGTGGGAGAAAGCCGCGCAAGCGATCCTCGGCAACGGCGGCGCCGGCGAGCTCGCGGAGAACGCGTACCTCGCGGCCATCGGCGCCTACTCGAGCGCGGGCATGCACGGAAACGCGGTCGGAACGTTTCGCACGCTCGCGTCGATCGGCCTCGAAGAGTCGCGAACCAAGCGCTACCAGCGGCTCGCCGAGCGCTACAGCGACGCGCGCAACGAGCAGGGCTCGATGCCGAGGCTCCCCGACTACCTCACGCAGCCCGTGAAGTATCCCGACATCTGGAACGACGACGTGATCGAGTGGGAGTCCGCGGGCGACGCCGTCGAGACGTGCGGGCAGATCCTGCTCGACACGACCCTCCCGTCGTTCGTTCGCCGACGCGCGCTCGTCGCGCGATTGCAGCCGCTCACGCACTCGTCGCCGCAGCACCCGCAAGCGCTCGCGGCGCTCGGAGAGAAGCTCGGTCAAGTGCAGGTCTATCAAGTGCTCGCGCCGCTCGAGCTGCTCTACGAGCACCCTGCCCCGCAGGTGCGCGCGGCGGTGCTCCGCGCCGCGCAGATGTTGTTCTTCAAGCGCACGTTCGTGGTGATCAACAAGGGCGTCGTGGACCAGGATCCGACGGTGCGCTCGAACGCGCGCGACGCGGTCGCGAGGCTGCATTTTCCCCACGCGTTCGACCCGCTGTCGCGCTTGCATCGCGACTCGGTCGACCCCGAAGTGCGCCGCGCGGCGCTCACGTCGATCGGCAAGGTGCAGACCCTCGAAGCGGTCGACTACCTCATCGGCGTCCTCTCCCATGGAACGGGCGACGACCGTCGCGCCGCGTACGAGCTGCTCGAGCGCACGGACTTTCCCGACGCCGCGAAGGCGATCGCGCAGGCGATCGAGCGCGAGCAAGGCGACGTGCAACGGCTGCTCGTTCAACTGCGACAGCGCCGCGGTGACCGATGAGCGACGCCGTCGATCGCCCCGTCGTCATTCGCCCTGCAAAACCCACGGACGACGCGCGTATCGTCGCGCGCTGCCTGTTCTCGTCGGGCCCCGACGTGCTCGCGTACTCGCTCGCGCCCGAGCGCGACGAAGGCACCGCGCAGCGCGTGCTCGCAGCGGGCTTCGTCGCCGAGGACGGCGCGTTTTCGTATCGCTACGTGATCGTGGCCGAGCGTGACGGCGCGCTGCTCGGCGCGACCGCGGTCTTCGCTGCGCGCGACAAGGCGAAGGTCTTCGCGCGCACCGCGCGGCCCGTGCTCAAGGCGTGCGCGGCTCGCGACTGGCCCACGCTCGCGATGAGGGCCGTGCGCGTCGCGCCGTTCGGCGAGGGAATTCCCGACGATTCGCTGTACCTCTCGCAGATCGGCGTCGAGCCCGCGGCGCGGGGGGCGGGCGTCGGATCCAAGCTCCTCGAGGCCGTGTTCGATCGCGCGCGCAAGCACTCGCTCTCGCGCGTAGCCCTCCACGTCGCCGTGGACAACCCGAGGGCCGAAGCGCTCTACGCGAGGCACGGGTTTCGCGCGATGGGCGTCGTCGGCGACCGCGCCCTCTCGGAGAAAGAGGGCATCCCGATGCAGCGCGTGATGGTGTGGGACGACGGCTGAGCGCCGCGCTCAGTTGCAGAGCGTTCGGCAGTTCGTGCGATTTTGGCGCGCGCAAGACATCCCGTCGTTCGTCCCGCGCGAGACGCGCCAGCGGTGGGTCGCGAGGTCGAAGAGCCACACGTCGCCCGCGAGGCCGCAGTCGGTCTTGCCTCCGTACACGATCACCCGTCCGCGCGCGGGATCGGGCGCGACGACGCCCGCGCTTCGTCGCTCGGGCGTGTCCGCCTGCGCCGTCACGAAGTTCGCAGGAAAATCACAGAACCCCGCCGGCGGTTGGTCGAGCTGATCGCCCTCGACGTGCACCGTCACCGCGCCCTGGGCGCTGATCCCGATCGCGTCGTTGCGGTTGCCGAGCGCTCCGTCATCGTGCCCCGTCAGCAAAAGAAGCCCTTCTCCATCGGGGACGAGCGCGGGGTTGATGCGCCCCACGATCGAGTCGTTGCTCTCGAATACTTGTGTCCACTCCCCGCTCGAGAGGTCCAGCCGCCACAAGTCCGTGTTGAACGGCCCTTGAAACGCGTTGGCACCCCCTCCGCCGAGCACGAACAGAGAGCGCCCCACGATCGTCGCGCCGTGAAACAACCGCGCGCTCGGCCCGCCGCCGGTCGCCGTGATCCTTCGCCACACGCGCGTCTCGAGGTTGAGCGCCCACAGGTCCCCTTGCGGCGTGAAGCTCGCGCCGCTCGCGCTGGTGTTTCCCCCGTGGACGATGAGCTCGTCGGTCATCGGGTCGTACGTCGCGGCGGCGTTGGCCCGCGCGCTCGGCCCTGGGCCCACGATTTCGAGTCGCGCCCACGACTGCGTGGCGAAATCGAGCGCCCACACGTCGCTGTAGAGCGTGTAGTTGCCCGAGGTCCCCGAGCGAAATCGCCCGCCGAACACGATCAACCGACGACGGCGCGTGTCGAGCGCCGAGGCCGAGCGCGACCGCGGGGACGGCGCGCCCGTCGCCTCGATCTGCTGCCACTGGTCGCAGTCCGCGTCGTACCGCCACGTGTCGTTTCGAAACATCGGCGACGGAATGCACATCACCGTCGGCCCCACGTCACCGCCGAACACGTAGAGAAATCCCGTCGCAGGATCGACCGCGCCCACGGCGTCGCCGCGCGCTTGGGGTTGCGTCGGCGTTCCCGGCGGGCACATCCGCGCGTCCGCGGCGCTGTCCGCGCCCTGCCCGTCGGCTGTCGAATTCGTGGGCGCTGGCGAGCACGCTGCGGCGATCGCGGCGCTGAGCGCCGTCCTGGCGAGCGAAGACAATTTCACCGCTCGACGCTCGCGCACCGCGGCGGACCGCGCAAGTCCCTGCCCGGCTACGGTACACTGTTCTCTGTACCGTGCTCGCTCGTCGTTCCGTCATCGCACTCGCGCTGTCCTTTCTCGCCGCGGGCTGCGCGAGCTCGGGCAGCGCCCCGTCGGACGCGAGCCTCGTTGTCACCGACGGCGGCTTCGTCGCGATCCCGCTCGACCTCGGGACCGGCGCCGTCGCGTGGGAGGACATCGCTCCGAGCGCAGCGCACGTGAAGCTCATCTTCGGCCCGCAGGGCGGCTACCACACGCTCGGCCGCATTCGCTTCTCGGGGTTCGCGCCGGACGTGTCCGTGCAGTTTCGCGTGATCGACGTCGCGACCGGACGCGTCCTCAACGACCCGAGCGACACGCTGCGCCGCCGCGAGCGCGCGGGCCTCGTGCGCAACGGCGATCAGTGGGAGAGCTCGTCGGCCGAGCTCGTGATCTTCACGCAAATTCGCAACCCGAGCGAAGTCATGGGACGCACGGTCCGCTGGGAAGTGACCCTCGAAGAGGCAGGCACCGCGCGACGGGCGTTCGCTGTGCGCGAGTTCGTCGTCGACTACCCCTGACGCGGAGCGCAGTCCTCGACGCGCTCGAGCTCTCGAAGCACACGAAATCGAGCCGCTGTCCCAGCGACCACGGCGATCGTCCCGACCCCGCCGATCACCACCGCCGAGACCGCCCCGAGCCACGTCGCGAGCATCCCCGACTCGAACTCGCCGAGCTCGTTCGAGGCGCTCACGAAGAGCTGATTGACCGCGCTCACGCGACCGCGCATCGACGCGGGCGTCGCGTGCTGCACGAGCGTCCCGCGCACGACGACCGAGATCGTGTCCGCCGCGCCGATCACGAGCAGCGCGAGCCCCGAGAGCCACACGCTCTTCGAGAGCCCGAACACGATCGTCCCCGCGCCGAACACCGCGACGGACACGAGGAGCTTCTGCCCCGCCTTCGCGCGGATCGGATTGCGCGCGAGCCAGAGCGAGACACACGCAGCGCCGACGGCCGGCGCGGCGCGAAGCCAGCCCACGACGTTGCCGCCCATGTGGAGCTCGTCCTTCACGATCACCGGGATCAGCGCGGTCGCTCCGCCGAGAAAGACCGCGAGAAAATCCAGCAGCAACACCGACAACAAGAGGTCGTGCCCGAACACGAAGCGAAGCCCTTCGAGCGCGCCGCGGCCTCGCGGCTCGTCGCGATCGTGACGCACGGGCTCGACCGATCGATCGAGGCGCAGCCATCCCATGAGCGCGAGCGCGACGAACGTCCCCACGAGCGCGACGGCGTACACGTGTCGCGGGCGACCGCTGACGAGCAGCAACCCCGTGAGCGCAGGGCCGCCGATGGCCGCGGTCTGCCACGCGCCCGCTTGCATCGCGACCGCGCGCGAGAGCCGCTCGGGACCGACGAGCCGCGGAACGAGCGACGAGACCGCCGGCCCGTAGAACGACCGCCCGACGCCGAGCAACGCGAGCGCCGCGTACACCCACGGCATCGCGCTGCGCCCTGCGTCCGCGCAGGCGAACAACACCGCCGCGCACAGCGCGAACGCGACGTCGCACCACCACGCGACGCTGCGTCCGTCCCACGTGTCCGCCGCGCGTCCCGCAGGCAACACGCACACGAGCATCGGAACGAACTGCACGAGCCCCACGAGCGCGAGGTCCTGCGTGCGCCCCGTCGCGGCGTACACCTGAACGCCCACCGCGACGGACATCATTTGCACGGACACCGACGCGAGCCAGCGCGCCGCGAGGTACTTGCGAAACGCGGGCACCGCGAGCGGCGACACACTGGAATCGTCCGTCGAGTCAGCCACGCGAGCGCGCGCTTATACACCGCGCGCACACGGCGCGCTCAGTGATGGTTGCCGATGAGCGGACGGCCGCTGTCGGGATCGAAGCCCGCCATGCGCAGAGACTCGCCGGTGCTCACCGGCGGACCGGGAGGAAGCGCGGGGCGATTCCAGATCGTGACGAACGTTCGATCGCCCTCGTCGCGGAGGCCCACGTCGACGAAGAGCGATTGCCCTGGCGGCGTGAACTTCACGCGCGCGCGACGAATGAGCGCTCCGAGCGGGCGAATGTCACCATCGGTGATCGTCAATCGACGCTGCAAGTACCGCATCACGCGGCTCATCGGCGCCGAGACGTAGAACATCTTCATCGACGCGTCCGCGAGGTGCTCGGACGTCCCGATCGGCATCACGAGCCCGAACGCGCGAATCGAACCTGGCACCAAGTCCATCGGGTCGAGCGAGGCGACGACGTCCGGCGCGCTGCCTCCATCGTCGGTCGCCTCGGTCGCGAGCACGCCCGCGTCTTGGGCGGATGGAGGCCGTCGCGAACAGCCCGCAGACGCGACGCAAAGCGCGATCGCCGCCGTCGCCGTCGCGGCGGTCACTGCAGAGCGAGCTGCGCGCGAAGGCGGTCGCGTGCTCGGCCGCGTGGTCGTTGCTGTGGTCATCCGTCGATCACTCGAACACTGTCGCCCAGCCGTCGAGCCGCACTTCGAGCTGAGGCGACGCGAGGCGACGCGACACCACGTTGGTGCGCTGCGCGCCAGCAGAGCCAGGCGTTCCGCCGCGGCCGGTCTGAATCACGAGGCGATAGTCGCCGCCTTCCATGCCGGACACAAACTGTCGCGTCCCGCCGAAGAAGTCGTCCGTCGTGGTCTGGACGTTCGGGCACGCGGGGCGCCGCACGATTCCCACGCCGAAGAGCACGCTGTTGGCGTCGTCGTCGAGGGTCCCGTTGCCCGCGAGGTCGCGGGTCACGCGAACGATGTCCATCGTCGTCGACGTGTCGCCGTCGATGTCGAGCCGGCCGCGCGGAATCGCGGTCGCGCTCGGCGCCGCGCCCAAGTCGGTCTCGACCTGATCGACGCCCCACAGCCGCGAGTAGCCGAGCTGGCACGCGTCCGTGCTGTTCGCAGGGACGAACGTTCCGAAGTACAGCACGCCGTTGAACAGCGACATCGGTCCCGTCAGGCGCTCGCCCGGCGACAACCCGCGCGTGACGTCCGCGTGATCGCGGAGCATCCACTGCGCGCCGATGTCGACTTGATTTGTGGGGTCCTCGGGCAGCGGGTCGCGCTCGCGGATCATCGCGATGCGATTGCGATCGAACCCTTCGAGCAGGTCCGTGTCACCCGAGCCGACGCCGATCAACAAGTCGCCGTTGCGATCCACCGTGAGGATCGGCGGCGCGACGATCGGCTGGCCCTGGTTGTACGCAGCGTCCCAGAACAAGTCGTACGCGAGGTCGAACGACCACGCAGCGGGGTTCGCTTGCGAGAGATCCAACCGCCACAGACCGCCGTCCGCGTCGCCGATGTACGCGCGCGAGGTGACCGTTCCATCGCCGGCGAGGTAGCCAGCGAACGAGCCGGTGATCGGCGAGCCCGTCGGCATCAAGCCGCCAGGGCCCGTGCCGAGCTTGCGAATGAGCTGGCCGGTCTTGAGGTCGACCACGTAGACGAACTCGCCGAAGGTCCCGTCCCAGCAACGCGTCGACGCGCGCGGACGACCGTCAGCGCCCGTGAATCGCACGCTCGCGCGCGTCGAAGGCGGACGCGGGTTGGTCGAGGGGCTGCACGCGACCGAGGCCGGCGCAGAGCCGCCAGGCAACAACGCGACAGCGCGCTCGGTGAGCATGCCCGACGGCCACGTCGTGCGAATCGTCGTGAGCAGCGGCTGCCCGTAGGACGCGCGCAGATCGTTGTCCGTAAACTGCCACAAGAACGCGGGGCGATACGGGTCGGTCACGTCCAGCGCGATGTACGCGCCGCCGCCGTCGCGAAGTCCGAAGAGCAGCACCGAGCGCCAGTCCGCGCCCTGCGCTGGCGTGCCGACAGAGCGCTCGTACACGACGTCGCGCGTGACCGCGCTTCCATCGACGCCCATCAATCGCGCCGAGGGAACGCGCTGCGCCAACGTCGGCACGAGCAGCGGAGGAACGAAGCCCCACACCTCCTCGCCCGTGTCCGCGTTGAAGCCGTGCATGATTCCGTCGTTCGAGCCGACGTAGAGCATCGTCTCGCGCGTCCCCACAGTGACGGGCGCGCGACGCGCGCCGATCGCCGGGAGCACCCGCGAGCGAAACTGCGCGTACGACTGATCGGGGAGCGAGACCGTCGGCGCGCCGACGATGAGCGGGTTCGAGTGAAAGATGTCGCCGAGCGGCCGCGTCTCGCGAACGGTCCCGGCGTCACCGCGGAGCCACGCGAACGCGGCGTCGCGAATCGTTCCGTTCGCAGCACCGACGAGCGCAGGCGGGACCGCGCCGTCGAGGTTGCTCCGAAGCGTCCCGAACGTCGCCGACGAAATCGTCGTGCGCAGCAGCGAAGGCGTGTTGAGCGCCGCCGGCAGGTACGACCAGAGCTGCCTCGCGCCCCAACCACGCGCGCCCGCGTTTCGCTGGGCGAACTGCAGGAGCACACCGAAGTCGTCCTGCGCAGGATCGAAGGGCTTGTCGACGGGCGCGGGCGGCGTGCCTTCGCACACCGAGCGACGACGCTCGAGGACGCCCTCCCACGGCGCGCCGGCTTGAATCGCAAACGACGAGTTGAACTGATAGCTCGCCGCGACGCCCGCGCTCGCCGCGGAGTTTCCAAACGCAGGGCTCGTGCGCGTCGTCGTGCCCGCGGCAAACGTCGAAAACGCCGTGTCGAGCGCGCTGCGAAGAGAGGGAGCGTCATTCGCGAGCAGCAGTCGGCCCGAGCCCGCGGAGGAGATCGCCGTGAGCGCCGCCACCGTCGACGTGTCCATCGCGTTGAACGCGACGACCCACGTCTTCACGTTGGGCGCGCCCGCGCCGGTCGCGGCCATCTGCAGCGCCGTGAGCGCAGGACGCTGGTACGGGCAGTAGCCGTTGGCGTCGTCGCAGATCGGCCCCGACGGATCGCTGACGCCGAAATCCATGTTCGGCTTCCCGTCGGTGATCAAGATGTTGTAGCGCGGGCGGCAGTTGAAATACGGGTCGCCCGACGTCATTCCACCCGCGGTGCTCGGCGGGCGAACGTCTTGGTGCGTGCTCCAGTAGTAGTTCGCGTCCTCGAGCATCGCCGCGATGGGCGTCCCGCCGAAGGGCCGGATCGCCGGGATCGTCGCGCTCGTCATCGGGTCTCTGTAGCCCGTGATCGTCGCTTGAATTCGCGCGTTGATCTGGCCCATCTGCGCGATGTCGGCGTCCGGAGGACCCACCGAGATCAACCCGCCAGCGACGGGGTCCATCGCGAGGTTCGACGACGCACGACGGCCGCCGATGTTGAGCGTGACGGGCGCATCCATGCAGCCGCGCGCGCGATACTGCCGGTCCTGCGCGTACGAGAACTGCCCGTAGCTCGCGGTGAGCCCGTTGCAGTAGTCGTTGTCGAACGTCATGAAGCCGAAGCGCAGCCGCTCGATGTACGTGTCGAGCAACCCGTTCGCCGCTTGCGCCGCCCCCGCAGCGGACAGCGGAACGCCGTTCGACAACGGCTCGTGATACGGGATCACGTAGTTGTAGTCGTAGTCGAACACCGACGAGTTGTCGCGGTTGCGCTCGCGGCACGTGTAGTTCTGAATGTCGCCCGTGAGCACTTCGACCGCGGTCACCCAGCGATTTCGCTGCTGATTCGCTGGGCATAGCGCCGAGCACTGCGGGACCTCGGTGCCTCCGGGCAGCACACAACGGTTGCACGAGCCGCCGTCACCGCCGAAGCACTGGTCGTTTTGCACGCCGTTGCGCCACTCCATCGAGCCCGAGTTGTCGAGCAAGACGAGCACGTTCGGACGGATCAAGCGCACGTCGGCCTGCGCGTACGCCGCCGCGGGAATCACCGAGACAAGCGCCGCGGTGATCGCCCCGAAACCAGCTCCGAACTTTCGGATCGCCATCGTCTCTCTCCTCACAGCTCGCACGGAACAACCGCGACGGCCCGCGACGGGATCGTGCCCGCGCCTGGCTCAGAAACATGCGTGACACCGTTCAATTGCACGCGGCCACGCGACTCGAACAAGAACGCGACCATGTTCAATCGACTATCCACCGAGAATCCGTAGAGCGTCGCAGGCACGCGGCCGAGGGAGGTCACGCGGGTGTCGAACGCCGCCTCCGTGAGCCCCATCCCGAACGAGCCCGGGTTGCGCGTCGCGCCCGCGCCCGTCGGGGCGCGATACACAGGCGGCTGCATTCCGCCGCCCGCCAGCGGCCGCTGCATGTCCGCGATGCCGAAGCGCCACGTGAGCCTGTGCTCTTCGAGCCACGCCTCGGGCGCGCCCATGCCCATCGCGTTGCGCTGATCACGGAGCATCAACCCGAGATAGCCCGTGCAGCTGCGGCGCATCTCCGTGATCGGCATCATGAGCCCGGTCTCGCTCACGTATTCGGTCTGCGCGGCTTGTCGCACGTAGCCCGCGGACCGCACATCGAGCGACGCGCTCTTCGCCGCGAACACACCGGCCGCGGACACCATCACGATGAGCAGCATCACGAGCAGCATCGCCATGCCCGAGCGCGAACGACGCGCAGCACCACGCCGCGTCGCGCGGTGCGCCCGGTGAGCTCTGCCATTGCGTCGATTGCCCTGCGTCACTGCGTCGTCCCTCTCAGCGAAGATTGCGGCTCGAGATGTTGACCAACGAGACCTCGCCCGCGACCGAGCGCACGCGCGCCGCGCCGCCCATCACGCTGTTCACGCGAAAGCGCGTGAGCGGATCGGCGGCCGAAGCGCGCTGGGTCCAACCAAACTCAGCGTCCTGCGTTCGATCACGCACGGACAGGCGAAACGTGATCGCCCTCAACCGCTGCGCCTGCGACGCGCCCATCGCAGGCGGGATCAAGCGCTGAAACACGATGGGGTCGTTGTACGGATAGCGCGTCAGTCGCGGCTCGTTCGCCGCCGCTGCGCCCTCGTCGAACACCGCGCCGATCGCGAAGTCCACCGCGTACTCGGCCACGATCACCTCGGAGCCCGCCACGGGCTGCAACGTCCCGCCGACGCGACGGAGCTCGCGGCGCACGAGGTCCGTCTTTCCCTCGAGAAACGGCGCGCTGCCTACGTTGGCGTTCGTCGCGAACGCCGCGCTGTTCATGATCCGGTACTCGACCATGGACACCGGCGAGATCCAGCCGATCGACGAGTTGAGGCCGCACCCTGCGGTCGTCCCGTTGTTGACCGTGACGGGCTGCGCCAGATCGATCGACGGCATGTTCGTGATCGGCTGCCGCGCGTCTCGATAGTCCGTCGACGCCACCGTCCCGAACTGCATCGACCCGTCGAGCCCGCGGATGCGCACGAGCCGCCCCGCGGGAAAGATCCGCTCCATGTCCTGCGGCGAGCGCACGCGCTCCCACTCGTCCCAACGGTGCTGCACGCGCACGCGGTTCAGCACCACCGCGCCGATCTTGTACTCGTCCGTCGACACGAGGTTGCCCATCAGCGTCAGGCGCACGGGCTCGATGAAGCGATTGTCCCCAGCCAAATGCGTGGGATTCGGCGAGTCGCGCTCGACCGAGACGGCTTGAATCGCGGGCACCGGCCGAGGGCACACCTGCACGTCGGTCGCGGAGTTGGGCGTCGCGTGGAAGCCAGCGCGCGCGATGTCCGACCGCAGAGACTCCATCGCCGAACGCAACCGCAGCTGCATCTCCGACACGCGCTGCTGCTGTTGAAACGTCTGCGCCGCGACGCGCGAGAGCGTGTAGAGGCCCATCGCCACGACGCCCGTCAGGCCCATGGCCACGAGCACTTCGATGAGCGTAAATCCACGACGCTTCGCAGCGCGCGCGCGCGCTGATTTGCGGGGCTTCGCGGCGCTCATTGCTGCAACCCCCACACGGTCGCGACGTCCATCACCGAGTGAACGCGAGCGATGTCGCGGCCGAGCGCGTCGAGGCCCGCGCCCGTTCCACAGTTGGCGTAGAGCGGCTCGCGCGTCGCGCCTTCGGCGTACCACCACACGCGGACTTCGGCGCGGATGATGCCCTGATCGATCGGGTTGAGCGACGGCTGGCGAAGCCAGTTCAGGCGGATATTGACGCAGTATTTCGCTTCGGGCGCGGCGACGGCGACCTCGCGGCCCCAGTGGTCGAACGCCGCAGCCTCGTTCGGGAGCATCGCCGTCGGAACGAACCACTGATCCACCCGCGCCGCGCCGCCTCCGCACCCGACCAGCGCGCACAAGTGCCGCGTGTCCGAGTTGAGGTCCGAGGTGATGTCCCGCTGCGAGGGCCTGTTCCACGCGAGCGCGTCGGTGCGCAAGATCTCTTGCCACTTGCGCGCGAGCGTCGTGGCGACGGTCACCTCTTGCGCGCGACGGTTCGCGAGGACCGACGCGTTTTGCAACGACAAGATCCCCGTGACGCCGATGGACATCACGGCGATGGCCACCATCACTTCGACCAGCGTATAGCCTCGTCGAGCGCTCATGGTGCCAACCTCGCTACGCCGCCGAGCGGGATGAACACGCGACGCGCGACCGTCGCGGTCACGACGTTGTTGCTCACTCTGTACATGAAGCCGCCAGTGCCCGCGGCCGCGCCGAACGAGCCGTCGCCGAAGAACGTGCCGCCCGGCGTCGTGCGGAAGAACATCTTTCCGATCGGCGTGAAGCAGTACTCCATGTAGTTTCCCGCGGGCGCTTCTGCGACGAACGTGATCTCCGAGACGCGCGTCGCGGGGTCGCCCCACTCGCGCTCGAGGTAGATCGACCGCGCGGGCGGCGTGTTCCAATTGGAGAGGCGGCAGCTGTTCGTGTCGCCCTCGATGATCTCCGCGCGACCGTAGCCGCCGAGCACTTCGAACCGGAGAATGTGCGCTCGTCCTCGCATCGTCGCGCGGCTGCGCGCCTCGCGAAAATCGTTGATCAACGTCACCGCGGCGCGCTGCGTCCTGCTGTCGCGCATCGCCTGAGCCATCGACGGAAGCGCCGCCGCCATCGCGATCCCGATGATCGCCACCACCACGAGCAGCTCGATCAGCGTAAAGCCCGCGCGTGCCCCGCGAACACGACGCGCGCGCTCGCCCGAACCACGGGTTCGGTCCACTCGCACAGCTCGATCGTCGACACGACGCTTCACAGCCCCTGACATTGTGCAACGACCGTGCCCCATAGCGTCCAGCGCTTTGCTGGAAATTACCCTGCGGGTCCACCCCCACCCACAGCACCTGCTTGCGGAGGTCCGCAACCGTTTCACACCCGGCCTCCCGCCGCGCACGTCTCGCCTCACCGCACTTGCCCCACACGGGCAGTGCGCATAACACCCACGCCCACCGCTCATGGCTACGGTCCGCACTCTCTCGTTCGCGCTCTTGCTCACTGCAGCGAGCTGCAAGCGTACACCGCCCGAATCCGCGACACCGCCTTCGACGCAAGATCCACCAAGAACCAACGCGAACGCGACCGACAGCGCCGCGAGCAACGCGCCTCCGTCGGGCAACGACGTCGCGCCTGGCGCCAACGCGTCGGAGTTTCGCGCCGCAGGTCGCGTGCTCCCGCGCGGAGAAATCGCAGGCTATCGCCAGTCCGGCAGCGTGATCCACTCGACCGCGCAGAACCTCTTTCAACAGATCGACGGCGACGCGGTCAGCTACCAAAACTACAACGTCCGCGAGTACGCCAAGACCGACTACCGAAAGCCCGGCACGCGCCTCGTCGCGACGGTCTCGATCTACGAGTTCGAAAACGCGCTCGGCGCCTTCGGTCGGTACTCGATGCACGTCGCTTCGGGGCGCGATCCCCTGACGCTCGAGAGCCAAGCCGTCACCATCGGCGCCGCAGGATTTCAGGGGCGAACGCAGCTCGTCTTCGTGAAGGGCGCGTTCCTCGTCCAAGTGGATCTCGCCGACGAAAACGAAGACTCGAATGAAGCGCAGCTCTTCGCCGCCGCGCGCGAAGCGCTCCCCGCGCTCGCGCGAGCGACCGCCCAATTGATCCCCGGCGAAGCCACGCTCCCGACGTCGCCGCTCGTCACCGAAGGCCTCGTGTGGGGCGGGAGCACGTACGTCAGCCGCTCGGTGCTCGACGTCGAAAACTCCGGTCCTGGATGGGTCGGTTGGTATCGATCGAGCGACCAGAAGCGCTACCGCGTCGCCGTGCTCACCGCGGACACCGCAGACGCCGCCCGCGCGATCGCCAATCGCTATCGCCTCCGCGGAAGCGCCGCGCTCGCAGGAACCACCGCGGACGAAGCCTTCGCCGTCACGCTCCCCACCCACGGCGAGACCGTCGTCACCCGCCGCGATCGCACCGTGTCCATCGCCACGAGCAGCGGCATCGACCCCGCCCCCGCCACGCTCGACCGCGCGGCGCTCGCGACCGCCGCCATCGCCCAGCTCGATCGCGCTCAACCGCGCCGCTGACCCGCTCTCGCTCGTTCGCCCTGCGATGCACCACAGCGACCGTGCGGCGCAATCGCTCGTAGCGCTCGGCGCAGCCGAATCGCCGCGGACGATTCTGACAAGAGCTTTGGCGCCTCGGCCCCCGCTTCGTACACTCTCCGTTCCCACCCGCCCATGGCTGATTCTCCTCGCCCCTCGCGCCGCGAACTGCTCACCCGTAGCGGCTCTGCGCTCGCCGTCCTCGGCGCGAGCGCGCTCGTCGCTCGTCGCTTCTACGACCAGGGCGGGTGGCAGTCGCGCTCGTCCTCGGGACGCCGCGAAGTCCGTGATTTTCGCGGGCAGCTCGCCCCAGGCCCGAGCGACTTCGTCGTCGCTCACGCCGAGCCCGACACGAGCACGCCCACGCAGCTCGTGCAGCGCGCCCTCGCCGCCCTCGGAGGAATGCAGCGCTTCATCGCGCGCGGCGACCGCGTCGTGATCAAGCCCAACATCGGCTGGGACCGCACAGCAATTCAAGCGGCCAACACCAACCCCGAGCTCGTCGCCGCGGTGGTGGCGCTCGTCAAAGAAGCGGGCGCGAGCGACGTCGTCGTGACCGACGCGAGCTGCAACGACCCAGGCCGGTGCTTTCAGCGCTCGGGCATCTGGACCCGCGCGCACAGGGCCGGCGCGCGCGTCGTGCTGCCCGCGGACCATCGCTTTCGCACGATGCGTCTGCGCGGTGAAATCCTCGATGAATGGCCGGTGTACCGGACGCTCGTCGAGGCCGACAAGGTGATCAACCTCCCCGTCGCCAAGCACCACAACCTCGCGAAGTACACAGCCGCGATGAAGAACTGGTACGGCGTCCTCGGCGGCCGTCGCAATCGTTTGCACCAGTCCATCGACGTGAGCATCGCGGACCTCGCGACGTTCATGCGACCGACGCTCACCATCGTCGACGGCATTCGTGTGCTGCTCCGCAACGGACCGCAGGGCGGCAACGTCGACGACACGCGACGCATGGACACGGTGATCGCCACCACGGATCAGGTCGCCGCTGACGCCTTCGGCTGCACGCTGATCGGGCAGCGCCCCGAGAACCTCCCCTACCTCCGCATGGCCCAAGAGCGCGGAATCGGCACCGCGGATTGGCGCACGCTCCGTCCGCGCGAACACGCGATGTACCGCGACGGCCGCGAGAGCACGCACGACCTCGCGATCCCCGCGCACATGGATCCCGCCGAAGCCGCGTTCTTGATCGCGCAGTCGATGGTCGACGCACCTCGAGTGGTCCTCGCATGAGCACCTCCCTGCCCCGTCCGATCCCCTGGCTCGGCGCGATCGGCCCCGTTCGTCCCCTCGACGACACCGCGGATCCGCCCGCAAAACCTCCGCGCGCGTCGACACCGAAGCGCACGAGCGCCGTCGCAGCGCCTGCGCCCGAAGGCCGCGCGAAGCTCCCGACGATCGTCGCCGCCAGCGCCGACGCGAGCGCCGCTGCGAGCCCTGCGGCGGCGCCCGCGAAGACACCCACGAAATCAAGCTCGCCCTCGCTCTTCACGAAGCTGAAGGACAAGCTGTTTCCCAAGAAGAAGCGGCCCGGCAGCGGGATCCCCGCGCGCAAGATCATCGTGTGGCTCCGCAACGCGCGGCGCGTGTCTCAAGCGGGGTTCTTCGGGCTCTTCACGTTCTTGCTCGTGCGGACGGAGTTTCGCGGAGGGTTCTCGGGCGGCGCGACGATCCGCATGCCGTACCCCGTCGAGGGCTTCTTGCTCGCGGATCCGTTCGTCGCGTTGATGACGCTCCTCTCGACGCACACGGTGTATCGCGCGCTCTGGTGGAGCGTCGGGCTCGTCGCGCTCACGCTGCTCTTCGGTCGCGTGTTCTGCGGCTGGATCTGCCCGTTCGGAACGCTGCATCACTTCTTCGCGTGGCTCGTCCCCAACCCCAAGGGAGCCACGACGGGCGGCCGTCGCGTCGAGGCCAACAAGACGCGCCCGTACCAGAACCTCAAGTACTACCTGCTGCTGGTCTTCCTCGTGGCCGCGGCGTGCGGAAGCGCGATCGGCGGCCTCTTCGACCCGATCTGCATCGCGGTGCGATCCATCGGGCTCGGCGTGCTCCCGTTCTTCAACTACATCACGGGCCGCGGCCTCGACTCGGTGTCCGCGGGCAACCTGCGGATCCTTCAGCAAGCGACGGACTCGACGCGCGACGTGCTCGTCGCGACGGTGCTCCAGCCCAAGCAGTACTTCTTTCACCAGACGTGGGTGATCGGCGCGCTCTTGTTCGCGGTGATCCTCGCGAACCGATGGATCCCGCGGTTCTGGTGTCGCGCGCTGTGTCCCCTCGGCGCGACGCTCGGCGTGATCGCGAAGCACGCCGTGTTCGGGATGGAGAAGGATCACTCGAAGTGCACGGACTGCAACCTCTGCATCGTTCACTGCCAGGGCGCCGATAGCCCTCAGGGCGGCGTGAAGTGGCGCCAGGACGAGTGCCACATGTGCATGAACTGCGAGACCGCGTGCCCCGAGGACGTGATCAAGTTTCGCTTCCTGCCCAATCGAACGTCCGCGCGAACGGCCCCGCAGCTCGACCGTCGCAAGACGCTCGTGTCCGCGCTCGCAGGCGTGTGCGCGCTGCCCATCTTGCGAACGAGCGACACGCTCGACGCGAACTACTACGACCGGCTCATTCGTCCGCCGGGCTCTGTCGCCGAGCGGGACTTCCTCGAGCGCTGCATTCGCTGCGCAGAGTGCATGAAGGTCTGCCCGAACAACGCGCTCCACCCCGCGTTTCTCGAGTCGGGCATCGAGGGGCTCTGGACGCCCATCTTGATTCCACGCATCGGTTATTGCGAGCCGACCTGCGTGCTCTGCGGCCAGGTGTGCCCCACCGGCGCGATCCAGAAGATCTCCGAGGAGCAGAAGCTCGGAAACCGCCAGCGCAACATCCCCCACATCTCGATCGGAACGGCGTTCTACGACCAGGGCCGCTGCCTGCCCTGGTCCATGGCGACGCCGTGCATCGTGTGCGAAGAGTTCTGCCCGACGTCACCGAAGGCCATCTGGGTCGAAGAGCTCGACGTCCCCGGCCGCGATGGAACGACCGTGCACGTCCAACGACCGCACGTCGATCCCAAGCTCTGCATCGGCTGCGGCGCGTGCGAAAAGGTCTGCCCCGTCCAAGACCGACCCGCCGTGTACGTCACGTCCGTCGGCGAATCTCGCAGCAGAACCAACGTGATCCTGCTCGAGACCGAGAACTACAACCGCACGTAGCGGCCCGGGGCCGCCCGCTGTCCCCAAAGCAGCGGCCCGATCGTCGCGAGCGCCTCTCGAAAAGTGGCGCTCGTAATCAAGTTCAGCGCGAGCGCGCCGCGCGTCGTCGGCGAAGCGCCGCGAAGCCGAACGCGAGACCCACGATCGCCCACGCTCCGACGTTCGAGCGCGTCGAGCCTGGCGTCGAGCACTTGCAGCCGCCCGTCTCGCCAGGAATCGTGCGACCGCCGTCCGCGCCCGCATCGGTGTCCACGCCAGCGTCCATCACCGGCGCGCCCGTTCCCGAATCGGGCTCGGTGACGCCTGCGTCCGAGGGCATGCACGCGTTGGTGCCAGGGCCGCACACGCTGAGGCCAGCCATCGACGTCATGAAGCAGCTGAAGTTCGTCGGGCACGAGCAGTCGTCCGTGCACGCTTGCGAGCAAAACGCCGAGCCCGATGGCCCACGCACGCACAAGCCCGTGCTGCACTGATCGGGCGACGTGCACGGATCACCCGTGCCGCCCATGCCCATCATCGTTCCGCCGCCACCGGGGACACACAGCGGACCGATGCTCGTGTTCGCGCACTGGAAGCTGCTCGGACACGGCATCGCCGTCGAGCACCCGCGCGAGCAGAAGCAGTCCGTCGCCGAGCGACAGACGCAGCGATTTCCCGCGGCGCACGGCGTCGTCATGTTGCACACGTCACCGACCGCGCCGCTGCCAGGGTTCACGCCCGAGTCCGGCGGAGGCACGACGCCTCCGTCCGCGGGAGGCGTGACGCCCGACGGGTACAAGAAGCACACGCCCGCTTGATCATCGGCGTTCAGATTGCGGATCTGCCCGCCGCTGTAGCTCGGAAACATGATCGCGCCGCGCACGTTCGTGTGATCGAGCCCGAGGAAGTGCCCCTCTTCGTGCACCGCGATCGACTGCGTGTCCACCGTGCCGCCGGTGCCGTCGCCCCAGCGAAATCCCACGGCGTTGAACTGAATGTCCGCGTCGATGAAGTACCCGCCCGAGCGCCACACGGGCGTCGTCACGCCAATCGTGCTGTTCACCGAGCCGAGCTCCGAAGGCCACGTGCCCGAGAGCCACATGACGCTCCTCTCGCTGTCGCCGCTGCGCGCGCGGGTGAGCGCGCTCGCTCCGTCGTTGCGCGAACGCCACGTCGTGCACGCGGGCGCCGCCCACGTCGCGAAGCCCGCTTCGACGGTGCTCACCGCCGCCGTGGGCCCGAGCGAAGCCGGCGCGCTCATCGCGTTGATGCGATAGCCGATCGGCAAGCTCGCGGGGTTCCACTTCGAGGCGCTCGGCGTGTACGCCGCCGCGGATTGCGCGACCGCTGCGCACGCCAACGCGAGCGCCACCGTCGAGCGCTTCATGCTCGTCGAACGCTTCGAGCTCATCGCGCCCTCCCGCCGTTCGGCGCCGTCACGATCACGCGCACAGCGCGCACGAACTGCTCGAGCCCTTCGGCCGCCTCCGCGGGCGGCTCGAACGCGGTCATGCGACCGTTGACCCAACGCGCGAACGTGAGCCCGCCGAGCTCTCGCCGAACGACCGGCGAACCGTCGGGCGTCATCGCGACGTAGAAGACCGACTGCGCGAGCGCAGTGAGAAACACCACGCCCTCGCCGCGTCGAAGAAACAAGACCGCGTGCTGCCCTGGAACCAGCCGACCATCGCCAGGAATCGCGCTCGCGATGCCGTCGACCTCGCCGCCGATTTGTCGAATCACGAGCTCTCGATCGCCTGTGCCCTTCAGGTACTCGGTCACGCGGATGCGCGTCCACGACATGATCTGCGTGTGGTCGTCGTTCCACGCGCTGCGACGCGACAGGACCGTCGCGCGAACGACGAGGTCGGACTGCGTCGCGAGCTCCTCGCGCGTGAGCGGAACCACCACCGTCGCCTCGGCCACGCGCGGCGCGGCGACGGACAGAGTCACTGCAAGCATCATCGCCCCGAGGGCTGAAAATCGTCGGCGCACAGTCCTGTCTCCTGTTTCGTAGGGAAGTACCGCGCGACGAACACCGCTTCCACGCTCGGGCCGTCGCGACTCGGCGGTGAATACTACCGCTTTTCACGCCGCGCTCGAAGCAACGTTCTGCCTTCGTGCGCTCGACCACCCCCGCCGATGCGCGAGGACTACAGCGGGTTCTCGGGCACGTTCACCACGTCACCCGGCGCGAGCACCACGTTCGCGAAGCGCCCCTCGATGATGCTCTGCACAGGAATCGTGAACGTCCGTCGCGTCCCCGCGTACGTCCGCGTGAGGATGACCTGATCGCGGTTGGCGAGCGCCGTGAATCCGCCCGCGCCCGAGATGGCCTGGACGACCGTCATGCTCGGCGTGAACGTGAGCGAGCCTGGCCTCGCGACCTGGCCCACGACGTCGATTCGCCGCGAGCTCACCTCGCGCACGTACACGCTCACTTGCGGGGCCGTAAGGATCCGCCGCGTCCGCAGCTCTCCCTGAATTCGGTCCGCGACCTGCGACGGCTCGAGCCCCGCGACGCGCATGCGCCCGAGGTACGGAAAGTCGATCGTTCCGTCCGGGGCGATGCGATAGTCCTGCGAGAGATCAGCCTCGTTGAATACACGCACCTGAAAGATGTCGCCGACGCCGAGCGAGTTGTTCTCTGGCGGCGGCGGCGGCGGTTCGAAGCGGCCGCTGCGGCCGCACATCGCGCCGAGCGACGCGCTCGCGAACAGCAGCGACGCAAACACAGCCCCCCGGCGAGTCGTCTTCGAGATCAACACAGGCGAGCCGTACGGTGCTCGGTCGCGGTCACCAGTTCACGCGGAGGCCGAGGAAGGCCTCGAACTTGATCCAGTTCAACCTGCCCGTCGTCATGCCCATCGACGTGAGCTGCGCGTCGACGAAGTTGCCCGTGAACGCGAGCGTCGTGTTGAGCCCGAGGTAATCCGTGAAGCGATACTCGCCGAACAACTGCGCGAGCGCGCGGAAGCCCAGCAGTCGCCCCGTGTTCGGATCGACCGCGGGACCCGTGATCGACGTCGATGGCGCGCCGCCAGGGCCCGAGAAGTACCCGAGCTGAACGACGCCCGCGCTCGCCTCTCCCGAGAGCAAGAACCGACCAGCGAAGCTGTGGCTCACGTTCACGAAGAGGTTGTTACGGATCATGTAGTTGCCGATGTACGACGGGATGATGTCGCGCAGGACGCCCGCGCGAACCGACATGTTCGGCCCCGTGATGAACCGCACTTCGGCGTTGCCGACGAAGGTCTCAGCGTTGTCGCCGCTGAGGTAGTACGTCGCGCCGTAGCCGCCGAAGATCGAGAACGCGATCTTCTCGGTGATGAGACCCGTCACGCCGAGGCGGGCGTTGACAGGAACGCCCGTCGAGAGGTTCGACCCGATCGAGCTCGGGTTGAAGAAGAAGCTCGGCGTCGCGCCGCCGCTGAACGAGATCGACGTCTTCGGCAGAAACCGCCAACGCATCTGCACATTGATGTCGTTGGCCATGTTGCTGTAGCCCTCGAAGCCGGGCTCGAAGAACACGAACAGCGTGTTCGTGTAGTTCAGCTTGAACTCGAACGATCCCCCGCCAGGCGTGACGGTGAAGCCCAAGGCTCCGACGTTTTGCCAACGGTTGAAGACGAAGAGCTGCCCGAAATTCAGCTCGCTCGTGCCCTGCACCGCGCGCGAAAAATTGTCCGCGAACGAGAACGAGAACACGTTGCTCGGCGTGACCGAGAGGCTGAGCCCCGCGTTGAATCCCAGGTTCGACGCGTCCGACACCGCGCGGACCGACGTCGGAACGCCGAGCCCGAAGAAGTGCGAGTACGCGACGCCCACGTTGGCCGCGAAGCGAACCATCTGACGCGCGCCGTTGGTCGCCTCCGCCGAGCTCTGCAGCCGCTGCTGCCCGAGCGTCGAGATGCCGAAGGACCCCGCGACGCGGAGCCGCAGCGCCGAGTCCGCAGTAGCTTGATAGAGCGCGTTGGAATCGAAGCCAAACTCAGCGCCGACCGCAGGGTGCAGCTCGAAGTTGCCGACGCGAATACCGCGCCCTTGTGTCAGCGTGCGGTCCGACAACCACTGCTGTGCGCGCGCGTCAGACGCCGCGATTCCAACAGCAGTCGCGAGAACTGCCGCGATCGAACTCCGCCTCATCCGTCTCGAGCTCCTCACACTAATCTCGTAAGCGATCGTCCGCGTCGCACCGTTCAGCGCACGGGGCTCAGCGTCGGCGGAACGTACACCTCGATCAGCCCTCCCGGGACCAGATCGAGATCTTCCGTCGGGATCGTAGGCGCCACGCGGACGCCGATCTCCGTGCCTTCACCGAAGCCCGCGGACTCCTCGCCGACGCATTGTCGCGCCTCGATCTCGAGCGCCTGCTCGCGCTGCTGGAAGATCGTGATGAGCGAGTACTCGTGGTTGCGTTGATTGTTGTTGTTGACGCTCACCGCGGTCTGCAAGAGCTCTTGGTGCTCTCGCGCCGAGCGAATCGCCACGTCGATCTGCGTGAGCTTGTCGTTCAGGCAGTTGACCTTGATGATGTCGTGCTCTTGCTGCGCGCGATCGAGCATCTGCGACACCGTTCGCCGCGCGACCACCATCTGCTCGATCATGCGGGACACCGCGCGCAATTGTTGTTGCGGGGTGAGCGTCGTGACGTCGCGCCGCCCCACCACCGCTGGCTGCTGCTGTTGCTGCTGCGCGTTAGCCGGCGCGGTCTGCGCGCGAGCGACGCCCACGCGGACGCCGCCCAACACCAGAGCCGAAACCGCTACCCACTGCCAGATCGAACGCTTGTTCATCGAGAAGCCTCCTCGATACGTCGATTGACGCACCGAGCACAAGGGGGCCGAACTATCTCAGTGCAGACTGTGGGTGTCAACGCCACACGCCTCCTGCGCCCGCGCCAACTACGTGTCGTGACGCGGACTTTCCTTGCTCAGAAAACGCAGACACAGGACGCCGCACCTTCGATCAGATGCTGCGTCCCGCGCTGGTATTCACCCCCAAACATCACACGCAACTCGATCGTCGACCCACGGCTCGCTGCCGCCAGTCAGCCGATCAACCACCCGGCGCGAAGTTGAACGGAAAGCTGAAGTCTACGGAACCGCCTTCGGGCGCGCGGAACACCAACCCGCGCACACGACCGACGACGCACGTCCCGACTTCGGGCGCCGAACCGAGACCGCTCGTGGAGGCCGACGTCACACGACCCGAGGTTCCGATGGTGAAGCGCAGGTCGAGGCGGCCCGAGAGCGTCGGGTTGTTGCGCAGCGCACGCTCGTAGCACGAGCGAATGCCGCCGAGCTGCTGGCGCAACACGGACGCGACGTGGCTCGCGTCGAGCGTTCCTTCGCCGCCTTCGGCGTCACCCGAGCCGAGGCTCGCGTTGCCGCGCACCACGCGCTCGGTCACGACCGTCCCGCCGCCGCCGATGTTCTCACCGCCGCCTGCGACCGCGCGACCCGCGCCGAGACCGCCGCCGCCAGCGATTCCGCCAGCGCTCGCGCTCATGCCGCCGCGACGAAGACCGCTACCACCCGCGGCGTTTTGAATGCCGCCCGTGTTCGCGAGCGCGTCCACCGAGCCCTGCATGAGACCGCCCTGCGCGAGTCGATCCGCCGCCGAACCACGACCCGTGTCCGTCGCGCCCGTGAGCGCCGCGAACTCCGCGCTGTTTTGAAGCGCGTTCAACGCCGCGGCCGCCGCACGCTCGGCGGCCTGCGACGCGCGATCCGCCTGCGCCGCCGCACGCGCCGCGCGCTGCTCGGCAGACGGAGCCGCCGCCTGTTGGTTGTTGTTCTGCCGCGTCGGCGCTTGCTGCTGTTGCTGCTGCTGCGCGTTCTGATCCGGCTGCTGCGCTTGATTCTGATCCGGCTCGGGCTCTGTGACCGCCGGCGGCGTCGCGAGCTGCACGATGCGCGAGTCGAGCGCGAAGACGTCCTCGATCTCGGGGTCGTACAGGTACTCGACGTACGCGAGGCCGCTGAACGCGCACAGCATGAAGAACGCGAGGCACGCGTTGTAGGTCCAGTCGATGTTCTTCACCCAGCCCGCGCGGATCGCCGCAGGGAGCTGCGGCTTCGGCTGCGGAGGCGGCGGGTTGACGAACTGAAACAGAAACTGAACGTCGCCGACGGACACCTTCCCGCGGCACTGCTCGTTGAGCGGAACCTGCCACCCGACGTTGCTCTTCACAGCTTGGCCGGTCTCGCGCAGCTCCTTCAACGACTTCACGCCGGCCGAGAGCGCGACGCGCCCGTCCATGTCGTCCGTGAAGTTCAGCTTGTACTGGCCGCCGACCATCTGAAACAGGTCGAAGTGGCCGGGCAGCTTCGGCCCCACCACCGTGAACGTGTTTCGCTCCGTCGTGCCGACGCTCACCGTGTCGCGCGTCCGAATGATCCGCTCCTCGACGATCTTGCCGCCTTGGATCATTCCGATTCGGAGCACCTTCGGCCCTTGCACGGTCTGCACGGCCTGCATGGCCATGGTCATCGCGCCGGGCTTGTTTCCTCGTGGGGGTTGCTGTTGCGTCGACATCTACCGCTCCGTTTGCTCGTCGAAACCGCGTTCGGGGCCCGCGTTCGCCTCGTCGCTCACCCCGTGGGGTGCGTCGCGCCAACCGATGGGCGCAACAAGAGCAACGACCTTCGCTCTGACAACAGAGCGCGCGTTTGGTTCCCGATGCGCGACGATTTTTGTCGCGCGTGTGGATCGACGGGCCTTCTCTCGAACGGCGCGAGTGTACCGCCACGCCGCGCCCGTCGTCCACGACCGACGAGCCCTCAGCGCTCGTCCTCGGGGTCCTCTGTGATCGGCTCGGACCTCGAGTCGCCTTCGGACGCGGGCTCCTCCGCGCTCCTTGGCTCTGCGTCGTCGCCCGCGAGCGCGAGCCCGAAGCGATCGAGCGACTTTCGCACCCTGCGCATCTGTTGCCCCGCGATCGTCGCCGCGGTCCACAACGGAATCGCCGTCACGAACCCCATCAACGCCCGCTCGAACGCCTGCGCTGCGCCCCGGCTCGGCGACGCGACGCTCGTCAAAATCGTCGCGATCGCCGCGAGCAACCCGAGGGACGTTCCGATCGTCGCCATCCCTCGCAGCCCGCGCGTCGGCGGCCCGTACTCGAGCCCGACGACGTCCACGCGATCGAGCACGTCCTCGTCGTCCTTCTCGGCCTCGACGACGAACACGAGCGCCGGATGCCCCGCGCGCTCGACGAGCGCCGTCGCCCCGCCGCGATCACCGCGCCGGACCAGTGATTTCGCCTGCGAAATCAGCGCAGGATCGAGCGCCCCGAGCAGCGCCGACGTCCTCGCGACGGCGCGCACTGCGATGGACCACGCGACGACCGCGTACAGGCCCTGAACGACGCTCCACATCGACGATCACACCGAGCGCGCGCTCCGCTCAGAACGGCGCGCGGCGAACAGCGTTGATGATCTCTTGCAGAAACCGCACAGGGAGCTCCAGGTACGAGTACCCGAGGCTCGAGCGTCCCGAGAGCGAAAACGCGTACGGGCGCTGGATCTCGCCGCGCACTTCGATGGTCGCCGACGCGACGTACACGCGACGCCCGCCCTCGGTGCGCATCGTCGCCTGAACGCCCTCTTGCCCTTCGGCAGCCTGACCGCCCGCGGGTTGTCCGCCCGTCTCGCCGCCGGGCGCCGCTTGCGCAAACGCGCTCGGAGCGAGCAGCGCCAACGCCAACGCGAACGCCATCGCAGAGGCGGTCTTCGCAGCACTTCCGTTTGTTCGCTTCATCGTTGGCCTCGACCTTCTCACTACCAAAGCACGCGTTCGCAAGGGTGCACGTTCATCGACCGGCGTCGGCGCCCGCTGCGCCCGAGCTGCTCGGCGTCGCCGCGCCGCCGTCCGCGCCGCCCGAACCACGCGCGGCTCGGCGCTGCTCGCGTTGGAGCACCGTCTGCGTGCGCGTGATGAGCGCGGTCAATCGATCGACCTGCGCCGTGACGTCCGCGGCGCGCGGGTGGTTCGTAAACTGCGGGCCGAGCGCGTTGCGAAAGCGCTCGAACGCCTGCTGCGATTGCTGCAGCAGGGCGATCTTGCGGTTGAGGTTGTCGATGCCCTGGCTCGGGATCTCGCGCGCTTGCTCGCCGTGGAGCCGCCCGTAGTTGTAGTGAACCTCGACCATCGACGGGTCGAGCGACTGCGCTCGCTGCAGCTCCGTCGCGGCTTCGTCGTACTGGTGCATCGCGCGGAGCGCGTCACCAAGATTCAAGTGCGCTTTTGCCCACGACGGCGCGAGCGCCGCGGCCGCGCGAAGGTGCTCGATCGCTTGCGGAACGTTTCCCGCCTGGAGCAAGTACACGCCGAGGTTGTTGTGCGCCTCGGCGTACTGCGGATCGAGCTCGACCGACCGCGTGAAGCTCTGGATCGCCCCAGGAACATCGCGGTTGACCTCGATGCGCAGCAGCGCGCGGAGATAGTGCACGCGCGCGTCGTTCGCTCCGGGGCCGTTGTTCGGGTGGTTCGGGTCCGAGCCGTTGATCACGTCGTCGACGATCTGCAGCGCGTTGTCCAAGCGACCGCGCGCGCGAAACGCCTCGGCCACGGCGAGCTTCGCCGCGACGTTGCGCTCGTCGATCCGCAAGATCTGTCGCGCCTCGTTGACCGCCTCGTCGTAGCGCTCCGCGGTCACGAGCAGCCGCGCGTACTCCGCGCGAACGAGGAAGTTGCCCGGATAGCGCGTCGCGATCCCGCCCGCGAACTGCACGGCCTCGGCGACGCGGCGCTGTCGAACGAGCAGCCGCGCGCGCGCGACGACCGCGAGCTCGTAGTCGGGCTGAATCGTCAACGCGCGCTGGTAGTAGCTGTCCGCTTGCGGGTCTTGCCCCTGGCGCTCGGCGATCACGCCAGCGTTGTAGGCCGCAGCAAACGCGCGGGGATCGCTCGAGAGCGCGCGATCGAACGCGTCGCGCGCGCCCGCGAGGTTGCCCGTCTGCGCCGCAGAGAGCCCCTGTCGGTACGCGTCGCGCGCGCCCGCGTTCATCTCGGGGCGCGCTGGCGGAGCGGGAGGCCGGCCCGCGCGTTGCGCTGGGTCTTCGACGGGCGCGACGCCGCTGTCCGCGACGACCGCCGCGGCCATCACGCCAGAGTCCACGGCGCTCGCCGGCGGCGTCTGCGACTCTTCGAGGCCGTTGCCTGTGTTGTTGGTCGAGCTCGAGCTCGCGCCCGCGTCCGTGGCGCTGCCGCCCGAAGAGCCCTGAGAGTTCGCGTTTTGATCGCTGTTGTTGTTGCACGCGACGAAGGGCGACGCGGCGACGACCAACGACAGAAACAACGCAGTAGTACGGGCTTTGATCATCGTGTGTCCCTCGACCATCACTCGCCCGCGAGGCCAGGCGTCGCGACCGGTTGCTGCTGCGTGAGCGTCGCGCCCGGCGCTTCGGTGCTGAACATGTTCGGCGTGTACTGAAAGCCAACGCGCGAGGTGAGCTGCGGCGAGAGCCCGCGCATCGCGGCCTCGATCAACGGGCGGTTCTCTTCGAGGCGAATGTGCTCGAGCGCCGTGGCCGCGAACTGCGTCGGGATGTTGTTGCGACGCGCGAGGTGAATCGCGATCGCGTAGTCCTGGATGGCGAGCTTGCGCTCGGCCTCGGCCTCTTGGTCGTACGTCTGCTGCACTTGCGTGGTCATCTGATCGCGCATCTGCTGGACGCGATCGCGGACCTCTTGCGCTTGATTGCGGAGGCGCGTCTCGAGCGCTTCGTTGCGTCCGCCGAGCTGATCGGCCAATCGGTCGAGGCGCGTCGCGCTCGCCTCGGCCGACGTGAGCTGGCGCTGCTGCGCCGCGGACAGCCGGAGCAGCGTCGCGATGCGGACCTCTTGCGTCGCGAGGTACTCGTGCGCTTCGCCGCGGCGCACGAGGGCGCCGATCGTGTACTCGCCGCCCTGCAGGTCGATGATCTCGCCCGCTTGCGTGTCGATCGCGTCGAGCTCGGTCTTGATCGTGCGGACCTGGCGCGCGAGCTCCGTGCCCGTTCCCTGCGTCAGCGTGCGCGTCATGAACTGACGAACGCGCGTGTCGAGGTCCGCGTAGAGCGCCTCGGCCGCGTACGACGCGGCCCGCGATCCGGGCTGCTGACGCGACTGACGAAACACTTCGGCCACGCGGCGAAGCTCGCGGAGCGAGCCCGCTTGATCGCCAGCGTTTCGAAGGGCCTGCGCGATGTTGTACTGCGCCTGCACGTGGAACTCGGCCGTGTCCGAGCTCATCGGCGTCGTGCGTCGATACTCTTGGAACGCGCGGACGGCGCCCTGCCAATCGCGCGCCTTCCACGGCATCTCCGCGTAGCGATACTCAGCCGTCGCGCGCTCGCGACCGGCTTCGGCCACGGGGACGAACGCTCGCCACGCCTCGCGCGCTCGCGTCCAATCACCGGTGTTCGTTCGGATCAACGCGATCGACGCGAGGGCGTCGTGCACGTGATCGCCGTGACCCGTCGCCGACGCGAAGCGGTTGTCGCGAACGACCGTGTCGAAGTAGCGAACCGCGCCCTCGTAGTCGAACGTTCGATCGAGGTTCACGCCCGCGCGGAAGTGCGCCTGCTCGAGGATGTCGATGCGCTGCTGGCGATCGCCGCCCTCGAGCTCGCGCGGCGGGCTCGAGCCGTTCACGTTGAGGTTGTTGAAGTCCTGCGTGATGCGGATGTACGTCTGCGTCGCGGTGTCGAAGCGATTGGTTCGCTCGTACGCGAGCGCCGTGTAGTACAGCGCGAGCGGCGCGTCGCGGTGACCGCGGTTGCTGTTGACCGCTTGGAGCATCTCGTTCGCGGCGCTCTCGTAGAGACGAAGGGCCTCTTCGCCGTTGGCGCGCTCGGCTTGGTGGAAGCGATCGAGCGCGAGGCGGAACGTGCGGTCCGTGAGCGTCGACGTGATCATGCTCTGATCGACGCCGCGGCACGCGCCCCGCGACTGCTCGAGGGCGAGCGCGTCGCGGTCTTCTTGCCGGTTCTGCACGAGCATCATGTTGAACAGGTCCGCGAACGCGGCGCCCGCCACGAGCTGATCGCTGCAGAACGTTCGGAGGATGTACCGGTAGCCCTCTTCGGCCTCGCGGACGTGGCCGTAGCGCATCTGCGTTCGCGCGTTGAGGTACGCGAACTTCGAGCGAAACGGCGGGTCGTTGAGCGGGTTTCCGTCGCTCTGGAAGACCTCGGCGAGGCCGCGCGGCGAGTCTTGTCCGCGCGGAACGCGTCGCACGTACGCGATGCGCGCTTCCATGAGCGCGCGCACGTTGTCGGGGATGTTGAGCTCGAGCACGTTGACCGGGGCGGCCGCGGGCTGCGCGCCCTGCTGTCCCGCTTGCGCGGGTTGCGCGGGCTGCGCAGGCGTCGCCGCGCCCGGCTGCTGCGGGAGCTCTTTGCAGCGCTGCTCTGCAGCGGCGTCGAGGAAGGGCTGGCCCTGCGCGTTGCGGAGCGCGCTCACGTCGATGCCCGCGCGAACCGCGAGGCACGCGTCCATGCGGCCGCCGCTCACGTCCGCGCGGATCGCGGCCTCGAGCGACTTGATCGCCATGTACGCAGACGCAGCGAGGTACTGGTCGTTCTCGTTCGACTCGCGAACTTCGCCGTACGCGCGCGCGGCGTCTGCGTAGCGCGCGCTCCAGAACAGCGCGTCGGAGCGGTTGTACTTGAACTCGTACGCCGCGTCGTCGTTGGGATAGTTGCGGATGAAGTTCGTGTAGGCCTCGACCGCGAGCTGGTACTCTTGGTTCGCGCGCTGAAGCTCAGCGAACGCCGAGGCCTGCCGCTCACCGCGCTCGCGCGGGTTGCGCGCGGCTTGGCACACGTCGCCGCCCGCCTGCCCGAGGGCGCAGTTGTTGAACGCCACCGAGCGCGTACGAGCGCGCGACGCGCGGCGGTGGTGCTCGATGGCCGTGTCGTGCAGCGAGTTGCGCGCGACGATCTCCGCGTGCCGCTGCGCGTCGGGGTGCGAGTTGTTCGCGCGGTACCACTCGCCACCTTCGAGGTAGTTCGCGAGCGCTCCGCGCGCGCCGATGGCCGCGTCGAACTGACGCTGGCGCTCGTACGCAATCGCGATGTTCTCGGCCACCCGCGGCGCCATGAAGTGCAGCGGGTTCATCTTCAAGAACAAGCGATAGAGCGCGATCGCTTCGTAGTACTTCGTCTGTTGGAAGTAGTCGTTGGCGAGCTCGAGGTACGCCTCGGGCGTCCACGGACGATCCTGCGGGATGTGCGCGGGCCGCCCGGGCTGCGGCGTCCCCACGATGCCCTGCGTCGGCGAGCCTTGCGCGCTCGCGAGCTGCATCGCGTTGAACGGCGACGTGATGCGGATCACGCCGGCGCAGTCGAAGGGCCGCGTCGCTTCGGAGGGAGGACGCGCGAGCGTCTCGACGACCTGCTGACAATCGAACTGCTCGTTCGACTGCGCGAGGCTCCACGTGCTCTCCGAGAAGATCACGCCGATCCACTTGATCGTGTCCGTTCGGTTGCCCTGCGCGGCGACTTCGGCGCCCGCGTAGTCGTAGTAGTCGAGCAGCCGCGAAAACGCCTGGAGCGCCTTCGGGTAGCCGTTCGTCATGCGGAAGAAGCCCCAGCCGATCTTGTAGAGCGACTTCGACCAGAACGCGCCGTACTGAATGTTCGCGTCGAACTGCGCGCGCCCCGGCGAATTGGCCGCGGTCACGCCGCCGGTGCTCGTCGTCTCTTGCGTCGCGCTCGCCGACGAGCCCGCGATTCCGACGGACGTCGTGTCCCCGCCCGTCGCGCCTGCAGCGGACGGGAGTCGTCGCGTCTCGCTGAAGCGCATCGACGCTTGGTACGCGGCGATCGCGTACGCGTTGCCGAGATCGGGGTCGGTCGGCGGGTTGTCGAAGTGATAATCGCCAATGAAATACCAGGTCTCCGCGGTGTAGCGCGACGGACGGCCGTTCGCTCCGTTGAGCGGCTGGCACTCGGCGTAGTCCGTGGGGATCGGCATCGACTCGGTCTCGGTGCTCTGCCCTGCGGCCACGAGACCCGCGTTGATGTCTCCGAGCGAGGCGTTCGCGGCAGCAGCCGCAGCCCCGCCTTCACCCGCGCCGGCGTCACCTTCTGCCGTGGGCGTCGCAGCCGCCACGGGCGTCGTGAGCTCGGGCGCATACGGGCGCAAGACGTCCGCGAGGCGCTGGCACGCGAGGGGCGTGTTCTGCCCCTCGATCAGCGCCGCGTTGAGGTCCATCCGCGGCTGGTAGCGATAGCGCGAGGGGCACACGAGGCTTCGGTACGCGCCGATCGCCTCGTCTTCTTTGCCCATCTCCTTCAGCACCCACCCGAGCAGGTAGTGCGTCGTGTCGCGCAGTCGGAAGCTCGTGAACCGATGCGCCACGTGGCGGTAGAGCAGGATCGAGCATCGGTAGTCCGCAGGCGGCGGCGGCGGAACGTCGTCGGTCGACTGGTTCGCCGCTTCGCGCTCGGCGCGCGCGCGATCGTAGCGCTCGTCAGCCTCGAGCTTCGCGTACTTGGCTTCGTCGTAGTAGAGCTCGGCCAAGCGAAACATCACGTCCGGCGTGTGGTCCGCGTCGGTCGGATAGTTCTCGATGAAGCGCTCGAAGATCTGGATCGCGTTGCGGCGCGCTTGCGCCTCGGCTTGCTGCTCGGCGCTGATCTGCCGCTCGTAGCCGCGACGGAGACGCGTGAGCTGATTGTCGTGCTCTCGGCGAAGCAGCCCGTTGACGCCCTGGCGAAAGGCCTCACCGCGCGACGCAAAGCCGTTGATCTCGTCTTCGAGCACGCGCAGCGCAGCGAGCTGCTCGGGCGTCGGCGTAGCGCGAGGACGAATCTGCACCTGCGGTTCGCTCGCGAGGCTCGTCGTCGGGTCGCCGACGGCGGTCACCGCGGCGTCCGCGCTCGAAGACGCGCTGCTCGACGCGCCGCTCGTGACGAGCGAAGTGCTCGCGCCAGCGTCCGCGGTCGCGGCGGTCGTCGCACCAGCGTCCGACGAAGCCTCGGGCGTGCGCGTCTGCGCAGAGACGCGCGGCGACGCGAGCGACGCGAGGACCAGCAGCGGGATGCCGAAGAGCCAACGAGAAGAAATCTTCATGGAATGGGGATCCCTGAACTAGCGTCCACCCGGTGCTGGCGTGGTCCCTCCGGCGCCGGGCTGCGGCGCCGTTCCGGGAGTGGCCTCGGGGTTCTGAGGGGTCTGCGGGTTCTGCGGCGCGGGGTTCGTTCCAGGCTGGGCGCCTGGCGTCGTGCCCGGTTGGCTGCCGCCGTTCGCGCCGTTGGCGTTGCGCTGCGTCTCGTTCTCGGCGCCCTCGATGACTTCGCTGAACTCGTCGTTGAGCGCGGTCGATTCGCGGTTGAGCTCTTCGGCGAGGATGCGCGCGCGGTTGTTGTGGTTCTCGCGCTCTTCCCAGGCGACGTCGACGAGGCCGAGGTCCGCGCGCATCACGATGCGGTAGAAGTGCAGCCGCACGTTGGCGATGCTCTGCATCATCGCGCGACCGACGACGTCGGCCGCCTCGCGCTCGAGGTCCGCGAGTCGCACGCGATAGCCCGCGACGTTGCGCTCTTCTTCTTGCACTTGCGAGCGAACGCCGGTGATGCGCTCGTCGACGATGGCCTGCACGCGCTGGTCGAACGACTGCACGCGCCGCTCGGCCTCGTCGAGCCGCGAGAAGAGCGCCTGCGCGTCCGCGGGCATCCGCCCTGCGTTGCGCTGGATCTCCATCTGCCGCACGAGCAGGTCGCGGTACTCGCGCGCGATCTCGAGGTCGCGTTGATAACGTGGGTCGCCGACGCCCACCTGCGCGCGGCCCGCGGTGATCTGCCGGCGGAGCTCGGAGATCCTCGCGCGATAGCTCGTGATGGCCGTCTCGTGCTGCGTGATCTCGTTGTTGAGCCCGCTGAGGTCGACGTTGCCGCGCGGGTTGGGGTTGTCGCGGAGGTAGCGACGCATCGCCGCGAGCATGGCCTCGAGGTTGGCGACGCGCTGCTCGTTGCGCTGCAGCTCTTGCCCGAGGTTGGTGAACTCGGCCTCCGCGGCGCGGTCGCGACGGCGAACGCCCGCGTCGTCGATGGGCAAGCGCGAAGCAGAAGCGTCGAGCGGTCGGCGCTGCGCCAGCACGCCGTTGAGGTTGTTGTCCGAGAGCCCAGACGCCGCTGAGTCGAGCGCCGCGGCGAGCGCTGCGCGCGCCCGCGTGATGCGGTTTTGCGCCTGAAACGCCTGCTCTCGCGCGTTGCGAAGCTCACGAAACACGTGCGCGCGCGACGGCGAGTTGATCGCCGCGTTGAGCCTGGCGATGAGGTCTTCGCTCTCGCGGATGTACTGCCGACACGTGTTGAGATCGCCGACGACGCCGAGCGAGTCCTCGAGCGTCCCCTCTTCGCGAACGAACGCGACGGCCTGCGGAGGCAGGATCGACGAGGCGTCGAACACCATCGAGTTCATCTGAAGGAGCTGACGGAAGTACAGCTGCGGATCGGTGTTCTGCGCGACGAGCTGATCGAGCCGCGCGCTGACGGGGCCGAACTGCGTGCGGACGTCTTGAAACACGCGCTGCGCGCGGTCGAAGCGGCCGGTGCGCAGGAGCAAGTTGCCCCAGAGGAGCTTTCCCTCGGGGATCAGCGGCGAGTCGGGGTTGGAGACCGAGAGAACTTCGAGCGCGTTTTCGGCGCGGATCGCGTCACCGTTGCGGATGTGCGCCCACGCGAGCTCGAAGAGCGCGCGGTCGAAGAACGTCGAGTTGCGCCCCACGCGCTGGTACGCCTCGGCGGCGCCGTCGTACTCGTTGCGCTCGAGGCGGAGCCGTCCGATCGCGAGCCACGCGAGGTCGATCACTTGCTGACGCTGTTGATCGTTTTGCGCGTCGAGCTGCGTGACGCGAGAAAACGCCTGGATCGCCTCGGGGAATCGCTCTTGCGCCGTGAGGATCGCGCCCAAGAAGTACCGCGACTGCGGGTAGATCGCCGCGCTCGCGGGGATCGACTCGAACGCCTGTCGAGCCGCGTCGTAGTCGGGGTTGGGGCGGAGAAAATAGTACTTTCCGCGGACGTACGTGGTCTGCGCTTCGATGTCGCCCGGCGGGAGCTGGTTGATGCGCGCGAAGATCTCGTTCATCTCCTGGACGCTCTGCGGGCGCTGATCCCGCGAGCGGAGGGAGATCTCGATGAGCCGACCGAGCGCGCGCTGAACGAACGGGCGATACAGCGGGTCGGTCCCGTGCTGCATCACGATCTCGCGGAAGCGCGTGCGCGCGCCGTAGCGATCGCCGGCTTGGTACAGCGCTTCGCCCAGCAAATAGAGGGCGTTTGCGTACGCGGGCGAGTCGCGGTGGTTCGTCACGATGTCCGTGAAGAGCACCGCTGCGCGCGAGTAGTCGCGGAGTCGAAAGAGGAGCTCACCGTCAGCGAAGCGCTCGGTGTACGGCGTGGACGGACGCGTCGTGGCCGCCATCACTCGCGGCATGAAGCCCTCGAGCGAATTGGCGCGCGACTCGGCGTCGGACACCGAGCGGTTGGCGTCTTCCATCGATTGAGCGGCCCCCGTCCACGGAAACGCGAGCGCGACGAGCGCGCCCGCGACCGCTGGGAGCCCTACGCGGCGAAGGGCTCTCGTCATCACCGGCTCCCGGACTGCGCCGCGCCCTGCGCCGCGCCTTGCGCTGCGCCCTGGTTATTGGCCGCCGGCTGTCCCTCTGCGGGCTCGCCGTCTTGCACGTCGCGGAGCGAGACGATGCGGGGGTTGAAGCGGATCGCGAGGCGCTCGGCGTGCGGCGTGAGGGGACCGCCCTGCTCGTAGCCGACGACGCGGATCTGAATCGCCTTGCCTTCGGGCACCGAGAAGCTGTGCGTCGAGCGGACGCGGAAGGTGTAGCCCTTCACGTACGAGAAGATCCCGTAGCCGTTGCCCTGGTACTCGAGGTTGACGGTGAGCGCGTGATCGCCCGCGCCGATTTGTCCGTTGTACACAGGAAACTCGCGTTGATCCGCGAGCGAGCCGTTGTCGTCGGTGCGCGTCAGGATCGGCGCGCCGTCGAGCGAGTAGACGGCCCGAACGAGGCGATAGAGCGCGCCCATTTGGTTCTCGTGCTGGATGACCGCACGCGCGCCGCCGATGACGTTTTGAAGAATGGACTCGGCGAGGAGCGAGAGGCGCGCCTTCGAGCGGAAGATCTCTTCCTTGAGCTCGTTGATGCGCTGCTCGAGGTCGCGAAGGCGCACCACGAACTGCTCGCCGGTCATGCTGAGACCTGCATCCGCAGCGGCCATGGGCGCCGCCGCGTCGTCACCTTCCTCTTCGCCGGTCGCGGTCAGCGCCGCGGCGTCCGCCGTCGAAGCAGCACCTGCGTCTTGAGCGCGAGCATCAGCCCCCTGAACGAGGATCGATGCCGCAAGGATGAGCGCCATGAACCACACGCGCATGTTCGATTGTCTCCGTCGATAAACTGAATGACAGGACGGGGTCGTCCCGCTTCACCCTGGGGGAGGTACCGCAACCGGATCGATCTTCCAAGGGATCGCGCGCGCGAGACATCGCTGGCGCGCGCCGACTGTGACTGCCGCGGCACGAGAACTTCCCTGGACCCTCCAAGAAACCAACTTCGAGCGTCCGGTGCAAGTGCAAGGAACATTCTCCCCAGTCGTGCGAGTTGAATGTTGGATTGCGTCTTCGGCCCGATCCGTTGTTCGACAGCTACCGCGTCGACCTTCCCGTCGGATACAGTCCCCGCCGCCGAGCGCGAACGCTCTCACCCTCGCTCGACAAGCCAACACATCCGTTTTGTGTCGGCGAGCCTGCCCTCCCTTCGAACGCACGACCGTGCCCGCACCGCCACCCGGCCAACCGACGGACGAAGAGCTCCTCGAGCGCTTTCGCGCGGGCGAACGTCGCGCGTTCGACGCGCTCATGAAGCGCCACGAGGTCGGGCTGTTCAATTTCATCCTGCGTTCGGTGCGCGATCGCGCGACCGCGGAAGAGCTGCTGCAAGACACCTGGATCCGCGTGCTGTCCGGGATCCGTGACTTTCAGCGTGCGTCGAAGTTTTCGACCTGGGTGTACACGGTCGCACGAAATCTCTGCATCGACCACGCCCGCAAAGCCGTTTTGCGTCGACATCCGTCTCTAGATCAAAGTTCGAGATCGAACGGATCGTCGAGCGACGGACCGACCCTCGGCGAACAGCTCGCCGACGGCGGGCCTCGCGCGGATCGATCCGCCATCAGCAAAGAGTTGCAGGAAAAGCTCGTCGCGGCCATCCACGAATTGCCGGACGATCAACGTGAGGTCTTCATGCTCCGCGAGTACGGCGCGCTGCCCTTCAAGGACATCGCCGACATCGTGGGCGCTCCCGAAAACACCGTGAAGAGCAGGATGCGATACGCGCTCGAACGACTGCAGAGCGCGCTCGCTGAGTACGAAGAATACGCGCGTGCGCTGGGCTGATCCAGCGTCGCTCACCGAGGAATCCGATCATGCACTGCGAAGACTGCCAGAACCTTCTGCTCGACCTCGCCTACGGCGAGCTCGACGAGGCGCGCGCCGTCGAAGTACGGGCGCATGCGGATGGCTGCGCCGAATGCGGAGCCTCGTGGGCCAAGCTCTCTCGCGGGCGAACCGCGGCGGCGATGCTTCCTGTCGCGCTCGCGCCCGCGCCGTCCGCGGCGCTGTTGGCGGCGATCGACAGCGCGATGGGCGGCGCGGCGGTCGCCACCGAAAAGCCACAGGACAAGTCTCCCGATCGCTCGGGCGCGCGAAGCGCGACGACGAGCGCGAAGCCCGCCGCCGCCAAGACGCGCGACAGCAAGCCGTCCATGGCGGCTGTGAAGCCTTTGGCCGCGAACAACACGGACGCGGCGCAACAGAGCGCGGAGTCGCAGGCGGGGGGCGCGGTGGTTCCGCTGCGTCCTGCGCGGTGGCTCGAGCGGATCGCGGCGCTCGCGATGCGTCGCGAGGTCGCGATGGCCGCGGTGTTCTTGATGGCCGTGGGCGTCGGGGTCACGACGCTCTACAACCCGTCGCGCAACCCTGCGGTGACCGAAGAGGACCGCGCGACCGAGGTCATTCCTGCGGTCGAAGTGAGCCAGGACCCTGCGTCGGCGTCCGCGCGTTCGGCGGTGCGACGCGCAGCCTCGGCCGCAGAGCCCGATCTTCGTGGGCGAAGCGCCGAGCGCGTCGAAGCGCAGCGCGCCGCTCGATCGAACGCCGCGCCAATCGCAGCGCCGAGCGCGCCGACGCGCCAGGACCCGCGCAGCGAGTCAGCGGACGACAACGCGATGCCGGCGGCGAACAACCTGCGGCAAGCGCAGGCCGGGCCGGTGCAGCAACCCGCGCAGAGCAACGTGTTGCCGCAATTTGCAATGCGAAATGCGGGCGCTCCGACGGCGGGCGTTCAGCAGCAAGCGCTGTCTCCGAGCGAGATCGCCGCGCGCACGGCGCTCGAGAGCGGCGATTCGACCGCGGCGCTCGCGCACTTTCGCTCGGCGCTGGCTGCGGCGAGCGACGACGTGACCCGCGCGAGGCTCCAGCGCGAGATCTCGACGATCGAGGCGACGCAAGCGATGCAAGCGGCGGCGAGCGCGCAAGCCGCGAACAACGCGAGCAACACGGCCGCGGTGCAAGCAGCGCAGCCGACGGTGAGCACGCAGCAGGCGAACTCGAGCGAGAGCTCGTACCGACGCCCGACGCGCTCTCGCGCGGTGCAGCGGCCCATGCCCGCGGGCAATCGCACCTCCGGCTCGCACGACTCGATGAACTCGCTCGGCTTCAAGCGACACGCCGCCGAGTGAACGAACGGGGGATCGGGCTGATCGCCGGAGCGCGAGGATCGCTCGGGGTCTCATCGGTCGCGCGGCGACCGTCGCGGACGTGCGCGCGCAATGGTCGGTGCGCGCTCGACAATCGTCTGGCCGTTGTGCGACCAATGACGCATGCACGAGGCCAAAGGGCCGAATTCGTCCGCGCCGGCGCCGGCGGGTCTCACGTGTCCGAGCTGCGGACTCGAGCACCCCTCCCCCGGTCGCAGCTGCGCGCTCTGCGGAACGCCGCTCGGATTCGCGCCTGATCACCCGCTCCCAGTCGATGTTCCGCTCCTCGAACGCGCCCGTGAAATCAGCGCCCTCGACGGAGCGCTCGATCGATTCGTGCGCGCGAAAGAGGGCGCCGTCGTCGCCGTCGTTGGGCAGCCCGGGATGGGTCGAACGAGGCTGCTTCGTCACGCGGTCGAGCGGGCGCTGGCGACGCCGAACGTTCGCGTGCTCTCGGCGACCGCGCGGCAGGGCGACGCGACGTTTACGGCGATCGCGCGCTGGTTGATCGATCGCTTCAACGTGGCGCCGACGCGCCCGATCCCCGCGGCGAGGATGGACATCTCCGCCGAGGCGCAGCGCGTGTTCGCGCGAAAGTCCGCGCTCGTGACCGATCACGTGCGGCGCTTGCTCGTGCTCGCGGGGCTCTCGGGCGAAGAGGTCGAGCGCTCGCAGAACGTCGCCGAGCTCGGAGAGACGCTCGGGCGGTTCTTCGCGGCCGACGCCGAGACGTCGTCCATCATGCTCGTGCTCGATCGCTTCGAAGCCGCGTCGGAAGAGGCGATCGCCGTCGTTCGAGAGATGGCCGTGGTGCTCTCGCGCGCGCCCGTGATGGTCGTCGTCGCGACGACGCCCGAGCGCGGCCGAACGCTCACGGCGCGCGCGCGTGTGGTGGTCGAGCCCGAGCCGTTGTCGTCGAGTGCGTGCGAGATCCTCTGCCATCACTTGCTGCCGGGGTTGGCGGTCGTTCCCGAAGAGCTGCTCGAGGCCGTGGTGACGCGCGCGGCGGGAGCTCCGGGAAAGATCCGAGAGCTCTTGCTCGCCCTCATCGAGTCGCGCGTGATCGTCGTCGACGAGGACCCGTGGTCGATCGACCTCGAGGCGCTCGGGCCGAACGGACCGATTTCGACCGCAGATTTGCTGCAAGTACGCATGAGTCGCTTGGACGACGAGGCCCGGGCGACGCTCGGCCGCGCCGCGGTCGTCGGCGAGGTGTTCTGGGAGGGAGCGGTCTGCGCGATGGCGCGCGTCGAAGACGGCCCGCTCGATCCGGCGGTCGAAGACGTCATCGCGGCGAGGGAGCACGAAGCGCTCCGTCGCCTCGTGTCCGCGGAGCTGCTCTCGTCCATCGAGCACAGCGAGCTCGCGAACGAGCGGCAGTACGTCTTCGCTGTGCAGGGCCTGCGCGAGGTCATGATCCAGACGCTCGACGACGAGGTCCGACGACGACGACACGACGTGTGCGCGGGGTGGCTCGAGCTCGCGGCGGGCGCGCGCGCGGACGACCTCGCGCGAGCCATCGCGGGGCACCTCGAGCGCGCGGGGCTCAAAGAAGCCGCGGCGCGCGCGTACCTTCGCGCGGCCAAGGTCGCCCGCGCGGGCTACCGCGGAAAACAAGCGGTGCAGCTCTACGACAAAGCGCTCGCGTTTCTGCCGCAGTACGACACGCCCGCGAGGCTCGACGCGCTGCACGACCGCGGCGTGGTCTTGTCGCTGCTCGGTCGCGTCGACGAAGCAGAAGCCACGTTTCAAGAGATGCTGTCGCTCGCGCACACGTACGGCGCGCGCAACAAGATGGCCGCGGCGCTCGGGCGCTTGGGGCGGCTCGCGCGAGGACGCGCCGAGTTCGAGCACGCGCAGGCGTACCTGTGGCGGGCGCTCGAGCTGTTTCAGATGGCCGAGGACCTTCGAGGCGTCGCTGCGGTGCAGGACGACCTCGGAATGGTGGCTTATTTTTCAGGCGATTTCGACGCAGCGCTCGCGCACAGCACCGCGGCGTTGGACATTCGTCGAGGGCTCGACGATCCGCTGGGCGAGGCGCTCTCGACGCACAACCTCGGGCTCGTTCACTTGTCGCACGGGCAGCCGAGGCAGGCGCGCGCGCACTTCGAGCGAGCGCTCGCGCTGCGCGAGAAGCACAACGACATCGAGGGGCAGTTCGCGACGCGCAACGTGCTCGCGGCGCTCGCGTTCGATCGCGGCGAGGTCGAGCAAGCCGAGGCGATGTGGACCGAGATCCTGGAGCTCGCGGACACGATGGGCGACCGCCGCATGATCGCGTTTACCGCAGGAAACCTCGGTGAATCTGCGATCTACCGCGCGGACCCCAAGCGCGCCGCTGCGATGCTCGACCGCGCCGAGCGCGTCGGTCACGAGATCGGTGATCGGCGCGTGCTCGCGGAGGTCGAGCGCGTTCGGGCCTCGCTCGCGAGGCTGCTCGGAGAGCTCGACGAGGCGCGGGCGCGGCTCGAAAACGCGCTCGCGATCGCGCAGTCGCTCGGGCTGAAAGAGAACGTGGCGCTCTGTATGCGCGGGCTCGGCGAGGTGTTCGCGGCGACGGTGTTCGACGCGACAGGCGACGTCGCGCGGAGGGCCGAGGCGTACTTCGTCGAGTCCATCGCGATGCTCGAGGCGCTCGGCGCGACGCGCGAGCTCGCGCGGGCGCGGGCGAGCTACGGGATCTACTTGGTGGAGCAGGGGCGGCTGGGAGATGCGCGAAAGCAATTGACGATGGCGGTTCCCGTGCTCGAGCGGCTCGAGCTGGCTGACGCGGGGCCTGCGCGCCGAGCGCTCAACACGGCGGGCGGAGAGCTCCCCGTCGCGGACATCGGGGGCTGATCGATGCGCACGGCGTCGCGCGCGATGTGGGTCGGTGCTGCGCTCGCGATGGTGGCGCTTCCGTTGTGGGCGACGCCGCCGACGATGGACGTCGTCGCGGGCGCGCGCACGGGGTCGATGCCGAAGGGCGTGTCGATTTCGCCCGACGGCAGGACGCTCTACGTCACGAACTACGGCAACTCGAACGTCGGCAACGTGGCGCTCTACGACCCGGCGACGCTCACGCAGACGGGCGCGGTGAACGTCCCGGGGATCGTCGTCGAGAGCGTCCTGTCGCCCGACGGTCGAACGCTGTACGTCTCGAATTTTACCCGCGGAACCGTTCAGTTCGTCGACCTTCAATCGCGGCGCGTCACGCGCGAGGTGCGCGCGGGCGGGCACCCCAAGGTCTTGGCGATCTCGCGCGACGGCGCGAGGCTCTTCGTCGCCAACTGGGGCTCGCACAACGTGACCGAAGTCGACACCGCGCGAGGGACGGTCACGCGGACGCTCCGCGCCGGGCGCAACCCGCGCGGGATGGTCGTGACGCGCGCGGGTCGATTGTATGTGGCGAATTTCAACAGCCACAACATCGACGTGTACGAGGGCGCGCAGATGGAGACGCACCGCAGGCTCGACCCTGTGTGCAGGATTCCTCGGCACCTCGTGCTCTCACCGGACGAGACGCGCTTGTACGTGAGCTGCTTTTCGCACTCGAAGCTGCTCGCGCTCGACGTGCAGACGGAGCGGCCGATCCGCGAGGTGTCTGTCGGCGAGTGGCCCAAGTCGATCGACGTGACGTCGGACGGGCGCTACGTCGGGACCGCGAACTACGGCGGGAGCTCGGTGAGCGTCGTCGACACGACGGACTGGAGCGTCTCGACGCTGGACGTTCCCGCGATGGATCACGGGAGCGGGATCGTCGCGGCGCGGACGGGTCTGCGGTTCTTCGTGACGGGTTGGTACGACAATCACTTGTTCACGGTGGCGCCGTCCGGGAGCGCGCCGAGCTGGGCTGTGAGCGATCGCGTGCGCGCGACGGTGCTGCGCCAGCGCGATTTTCATCGGCGCCACCCGGCGGAGTGAGCGACGAGAGCGTTGACGGGCGTGCGGTGAATTGGGGAGCATCGCAGCTGTGACGCACCCAGCCGAAGCGCTCGCGCTCGAAGATCGAATCTCGTATCTGCGCGCGGTGGCGGCGCTCGTGTCGGTGGACTCGGACATCGACGCGAGCGAGCTCGACGCGATCCACGTGTTGGCCGACAGCCTGCACGTGGACAAGAGCGCGCTCGACGTGGACGCGTTCGCGAAGGACCCTGATATTTCGCTGGTCGAAGAGGCGCTCTCGAAGGTCGAGCTCGCGGGGCTCGGGCACGCGCTGCTCACGGACGCGATCACGATCGCGTTCGCCGACGGTGAAGTGGACCCGGACGAGAGCAAGGTGATCGCGCACTATGCGCATCGGCTGCACGTTCCGATCGCGCAGGCGGGGATCCTGGCGCGGTTCGTGGCGCAAGCGCACGACGCGAAGGAGGCGCACGCGCTCGAGAGCGAGCTGATCGCGGGCATCGAAGCCGCAGAGAAGGTGCAATCGCCTGGGAGAATCCGGGCGTTCATCGATCGGCTGCGCGGACGCAAGGGGTGAGCAAGCGTCTCTCACGCGGCGTTGGCGTCATTGGTCTTCGGGGGAACGCTCTGCGTCGCGGGCCGCGTCGTGATGCGCCCCGAGGCGCCGGGGATGCGGGCTTCGAGGCGCTGGCGCAGCATCGCGAAGGACTCGGCGACGGCTTGGGCCTTCACGTTGTTCTTGGGGCCGACGTCGCACCAGCGAACCCACGCGACGAGGGCGAGCGCTGCGGCGCGGGCGCTCTCTCGATCGGGCGCGGTGGTCGCGACGGTGATCCAGTGACGCTCTCCGCTCGCGGGATCCTCGCGCCACATGTCGATGCGGACGCGCGCGTGGCGCTTCTCGCCCTCGCCCGACGCGGCGTCCTGCGACCGCGTGTACGTGAAGAGGTAGCCCGCGAGACGGAAGCGAACGCGACGGAACGAGGGAGCCGCGTCGTTGGCAGAGAGGGTGTTGGCGATGGCGTCGGCGAGGGTCTTCATGGTGCGGGCTCCGTCGTAGTCAGTGGTCTTCGAGGCGTTGAATTGGTGTGCTCGAACCGGGGGCTCTCTGCCCGCCGCGGCGTCGGCACTGCTCGTGTGTACAGCGACAGGTGATCAGGGCCAAAAAAGCAGTGACGAATGTTCAGTATGTGTTGATATGATTGGAGAAATTAGTGAGTGAGGGACTGAACGCGTTGCTGTACAGTGCCCCTCGGAGTCACTTCCCGAGCTGGTGACGGGCCCGGTCTTCAAAACCGGTGGACACGCGGCTTTCGTCGCGGTCGGCAGGTTCGATTCCTGTGTGGCTCCGTGGTTTACGCGCGGGTGGAAGGGGGGGAGCGGTGGCGGAGCGGCGCCGAGTCGACAACCACACGGCGAGGCCGAGCACCACTCGACCGAGCTCGGCGGCGCAGCCTTTTGGCAACACCGTTGATGATGCGTCCGTCTCCGACGATCACTGAAGCGTGAGACACCCGTGCTCGCGGATCACGGTTGCAGTCCTCGGCAACGGCGAGCGCCCGCTACTCGTCCTGATGAATCCCCATCGCCGCGCAGAGGCCGGCGTAGTTGCGATAGAGAATGCGGTCGAACTGCGCGCCCGTAATCTTCGCGGGCCCGCACACACGCTCGAGCAGCGCGCTCTGCAGCTGCTCGTAGCTCTCGTTGTTCGACTGAACGTCCGCGGGCGCCTTCACGCCGGCAGCCTCGAGCACGTTGAGCACGCGCACGTCGAACGCGATCAGCGAGCGCCCGAGGTCGAACGTGATCAGAAAATCGCGCGCGCCCTTGTGCGCGATGTACTCGAAGTCACGGCGGATGCGCTTCACACGAGCGGCATCATCGGGCAACGCGGCGAGCCGGCCGAGGTAGGATTGCGCCCCGCCGCAGTGTTGGACGAACTCGAAGTTCGCGACGAGCGCCTGCGTCTTCTTGCACGAGCGGGGCTCGTCGGTGACGTACCGGATGCCGTGCTTGCGAAGGACCCCGTGAATCGCAGAGCCGCGTTGCTCTGCGCTCAGCGGTGACAGCGCTTCGATGGAGATCAACGCCAGATCGCCGGAGTCAGCGAGCTGCTCCCAGCGGGCGCTGCTTCCGACGACGCACACTTGCGACACGACCGCGCGCCAGAGGTCAGCGTCGCTGCAGGACTTCCAGCGGTCCACCGGTGTGAAGTGCGGCCGCGCTCGCTCGAGAAAGTCCTCGCACGTGCAGATCGCAATGAGGCGCTTCGCCGCTGCAGGTGGAATCAATCGAGAGGTTGGCTTCATGAGCGGCACGAACAGTATCGCGGCTGTCGGCGATCAATCGGAGCATGCACCGAGGACGGCAAACGGGACGCGGCCCCGAGTCAACCGGAACGATCACGCAACGAGAACGGGACAAACGCGTTGGACGCGATGTGCGACAGCCCGCGTTTGCGCGACGAAGCGCTCGCCCGATCGTGGCGCGCGGCAACTTGACAGTCGCTGTCAACGGGATGTCTCATCAAAGCGTCTCGTTACTGCTGTGCAGTTTGGGTGATTCGGGTCCCTGAGCGCGCAGTTCACTGCGTAACTGCAGTACCGGGACGTCAACCGACCCGAGCCGTCAGCCAAAGACCCCATCTACGCGCAAGCGTATCGAATGCTCCCTCGAGCTCCGTGACCCCGCGGAGAGATGGAAGTCCGTGGCTGGCACTTTCTCAAAGGAGCCAACATGACAGCCCAATTGAAGTCGAAGGCGGACCGCGACAACCACGCGGACCAGTGCAACCCAGCGAACGCCAAGTACTACCGCTCGCGCGGAGTATCCGAAGCGGAGGCCGAGACTCGAGCCGAGGAGTTCCGGCAAGAGGCACGACGTCGCGCGCACGCCGAGCGCGACGGAGAGGCGCTGGACTGATTGCCATCGACACACTCCCGCGGTGCTCGCTGTCAGCAGCACCGCGGGAGTGTCGTCATGGTGCAGGAGCACAAAGCCATGAGCGAACGAATCCTTGTCACCGGCTCCGCCGGACTGATCGGCACATCGCTGTGCCGTGCGCTGCGTCGACGAGGTGTCGACGTCCTCGAGATTGACCTTCGTAAGCCCGGCAAGGGCGAACGCGGCGACATTGCTGATGTGCAACATGTGTCCACCGCGCTGCGGCAATGCGCGGGCGTCGTCCACCTCGCTGCGATCGCGCGGGTCGCGCTTTGCGAGGCCGACCCACGCAGTTGTTGGAGCACCAACGTCGACGGCACACAAACGGTGCTCCGCGCGGCAGAACGCACCGGAGCATGGTTTCTCTTCGCGAGCAGCCGCGAGGTCTACGGAGCAACCACGCAACGCGTTGTCAGCGAAGCCTCGCCGATCTGCCCCATCAACGCGTACGGTCGATCGAAGGCCGCCGCTGAAGAGCTGGTCGAGCGCTCACGATCGGCTGGGCACGCCGCAGCCATCGTCCGTCTCGCCAACGTGTATGGCTCGATCGAAGACTACAGCGATCGGGTCGTTCCCGCGTTCGTGCAACGTGCAGTCGCTCAACAGCCCTTGCTCGTCGAAGGCGAGGATCGATACGTGGACTTCACGCACGTCGACGATGTGGTCGAGGGACTGATGCTCGTCATCGACGAGTTGCGCAGCGGTCTCAGCGCTTCCCCCGTACAGCTCGTCTCTGGCACAGCGACAACGCTCGGCGAGCTGGCGCGGATGGTGGTCGACATTGCTCGTTCGAGCAGCGCCATCCAGCACGCACCGCCGAGAGCCTATGCGGTTCCTGGGTTCTGCGGTGACGGGACGCTCGCGCGGACACGACTCGGTTGGTCTTCGCGGGTGTCGCTGCGCGACGGAGTCGCTCGAATGGTCCTGGACATGAGCCGTACTGCGGCGGCGCTCACGGAGGTTGCGTCATGAAGATCGTCAAGGTGATCCACGGATATCCGATGCGGTACAACGCCGGCTCGGAGGTCTACAGCCAGACGCTCTGCCACGGGCTCGCAGCGCGGCACGACGTTCACGTCTTCACGCGCGAGGAAGACTCCTTTGCCAGCGATTTCGCAGTACGAAGCGAACGCGACGCTGACGACAGCCGCATCGCCGTACGATTGGTGAACGTCGCGCGAAGCCGCGATCGATACCGTCATCCCGAAGTCGATGCGCGGTTCGCAGAGCTCCTCGACGAAGTGAAGCCGGATGTCGTGCACATCGGGCACCTCAACCATCTTTCGACGTCGCTGCCCTGGGAGGCAGCGAAGAGGGGAATTCCGATCGTCTACACGCTGCACGACTACTGGGTGATGTGCCCCCGTGGGCAGTTCATGCAGATGCACCCAGAAGATCCGTCGAACCTCTGGGCCGCGTGCGACGGGCAGAACGATCGCAAGTGCGCCGAGCGGTGCTACGCGCGCTACTTCTCTGGTGCATCGACGGAGCACGAAGAAGACGTCGCGTACTGGGCGCGCTGGGTCGAACGACGCATGGCGCACGTGCGTGCGATGACCGAGATCGTCGACACCTTCGTCGCGCCCGCGCGCTATTTGCTCGAGCGATATCGCGATCAGTTCGGCATGCCCGAGGCGAAGCTCCGCTACATCGACTACGGCTTCGACCGCGCAAGGATGCAGGGACGCTCGAGGAAACCAGGCGAGCCCTTCACGTTCGGATATATCGGAACCCACATCCCTGCGAAGGGCATTCATCAGCTCATCGAGGCGTTCGGTCGCGTGCGAGGAGAGGCGAAGCTGCGCATCTGGGGACGGCCGCGAGGCCAGGACACCGATGCGTTGCGGGCGCTCGCCCGCAACCTGCCCGGCGATGCCCCGTCGCGCGTCGAGTGGCTCACGGAGTATCGCAATCAAGAGATCGTTCGCGACGTCTTCGATCGCGTCGACGCGATCGTGGTGCCCTCGGTTTGGGTCGAGAACTCACCGTTGGTCATTCACGAGGCGCAGCAAGCGCGGGTGCCGGTCATCACAGCAAACGCTGGGGGCATGGCGGAGTACGTTCATCACGAGGTAAACGGGCTGTTGTTCGAGCATCGAAGCGTCGCGTCGCTGGCGGCGCAGATGCAGCGAATGGTGGACGATCCACAAGAAGCTCAGCGGCTGGGACAACGCGGCTACCTCTTTGGCGAGGATGGCCAGATCCCCGCGATCGAGCCACACGTCGAGGCACACGAGCAGCTGTACCGGCAGCTCATCGATCGACGTGCCAGCGCAGCGGTCAGCACGCTGCAGGGGCCGTGGCGGATCACGTTCGATACCAACCCGGACACGTGCAACCTCAAGTGCGTGATGTGCGAGGAGCACTCGCCTCACAGTCTCGCGCAGATTCGCCGCAAGGAAGGGCGTGCGCCGCGCAGAGAGATGCCGATCGAGCTTCTCCGACGCGTGGTGCGCGAGGCCGCGCCAAAGGGACTCAAAGAGATCATTCCGTCGACGATGGGAGAGCCGCTCTTGTACGACGACTTCGAGGCGATTCTCGAGGTGTGCCGAGAGCACAACGTGAAGCTCAACCTCACGACGAACGGGACGTTTCCGCGCCTGGGTGCGCGAGCATGGGCCGAGAAGATTGTGCCTCTCACCTCCGACGTGAAGATCTCGTGGAACGGCGCCACGCAAGAGACCCACGAGCGCATCATGATCGGCTCGAATTGGGACAAGGCGCTGGAGAACCTCCGCGAGTTCATCGCCGTCCGCGACGCCCACGCTCGCGATGGAGGTCATCGCTGCCGCGTCACGCTGCAGCTCACGTTTCTCGAAGACAACGTGCGTGAGCTTCCGGCGATCGTGACGCTGGCCGCGCAGCTCGGGGTCGATCGCGTGAAGGGGCATCACCTCTGGGCACACTTCGACGAGATCGCCGACCAGTCGATGCGTCGCAGCCCCGACGCGATCCAGCGATGGAACGCCACCGTCGCACAGGCGCGCGCCGCCGCGGAGGCAACGCTGCTTCCCAGCGGGGAGAAGGTGCTGCTCGAGAACATCTTCGAGCTCGACGAGACCGCGACGAAGGACCTGGCTCCCGGCGGACCGTGCCCGTTTCTCGGCCAGGAGGCATGGGTGAGCGCGTTGGGAAGGTTCAACCCGTGTTGCGCTCCCGACGCAGACCGACAAACGCTCGGCGACTTCGGCAACCTCCACTCACGAGGCTTTTTCGAGATCTGGAACGGCCCCGAGTATCGCTCGCTCGTCGAGACCTACCGCAACCGCGCGCTCTGCCTGCGCTGCAACATGCGAAAGCCTGCGGGAGGTGCGCGATGAACTGGCGCGACCTCCAGCCGTCTGCCGACGGCACACACCACGTCCGCGGCGGGACCGCCGTCTACGAGACGCGCTTCGACGAGGTGCTCGCGTTTCACGAGCCTGGGCTCGCCCCCGTTCGTCGCGGCGCCGAAGCGTGGCACATCGATCCTAGCGGTCGTCCCGCCTACGGCGAGCGCTTCGACCGTACGTTTGGCTTCTACGACGGGCTCGCAGCCGTGCGTCGTGGCGAGTCTTGGTTTCATGTCGCTCCCAACGGTGTTGCCGCGTACGGAGGACGCTTCGCGTGGTGCGGCAACTTTCAGGAGCAACGCTGCCCTGTTCGACAAGCAGACGGGCGCTACCACCACATCGATCCCACGGGCGCAGCGCTCTACGAGCGTCGATGGCGATACGCTGGGGATTTTCGCGGCGGAGTTGCAGTCGTCCAAGATGACTCTGGCCGTTCGACGCACATGGATCAGTACGGACGGCTGCTGCACGACCGTTGGTTCTTCGACCTCGACGTGTTTCACAAAGGCTTCGCGCGAGCCCGAGACGATCGCGGCTGGACACACGTCGATCGTTCGGGATCGCCGGTCTACGAGAGGCGATTCGCGATGGTCGAGCCGTTCTACAACGGTCAAGCACGGGTCGAGCTCGATGACGGCGCGATCGAGGTGATCGACGAAGAAGGAACGACGCTCGTCCGACTTCGCGACGCTCGCCCAACGACCGAACACACGCCGTTCGCCGCGCTGTCGGCGGATCTGGTCGGCATCTGGCGCACGCGTACGATCGCGGCGGCGGTCGAACTCGGCGTGTTCGATGCGCTTCCTGCAAGCGAGGCAGAGATCGCGAAGCAGTGCGGACTCGCACCAGCGCGCGCTCCGCGGCTGCTGGCCGCGCTCGCCGAGCTTGCGTTGATCGAGCGAAGAGATGGTCGCTGGGCGACGACCGCGCGAGGTGCGTTTCTCGCGCGATCGGCGGTCCGCACGCTCGCGGATGCTGCGCTCGAGTACGCCGGTCCATTGGATCGGCGATGGGCGGCGCTGACTACGGCATTGCGCAACGAGCGATGGAGTCCGCAGGACGTCTTCGAAGAGGTTTCGCACGATGCCGCCCGCGTCGACAGCCACCATCGAATGCTCGCGAGCTACGCAGAGCATGACTACGAGCGCATCGCTCCCGCATTGCGATTGCACGGCGACGAACACGTTGCCGATGCGGGTGGCGGACTCGGAGTGCTCGGCCAGACGTTGATCGGGGCCCATCCTGCGCTGACCGTCACGGTGCTCGACCGTCCCGAAGTGGTCGCGCGAGCGCCGATGAATGTCTCCGCCATGCGCTTCGTCGCGTGCGACTTGTTCTCCCCGTGGAACACACAGGCCGACGTTGTCGTGTTGGCTCGAGTGCTCCACGACTGGGATGACGCTCGCGCCGCCGCCATTCTGCGGAACGCTCGGGAGTCGCTGAAGCCCGGTGGACGGATCATCGTTCTCGAAATGCTCCTCGACGAGCGTCGCGTCAGAGGAGCGTTGACCGACCTCCACCTGCTCGTGGCGACGGGTGGCCAGGAGCGAACGGCGAGCGATTTTGCTGCTCTGTTCGCAGCGTCGGGGCTCGAGTTGCGCGAGCACTCGAAGGCAACGGCCCTCACATCCGTCATCACCGGGGTGGCGCGATGAGTGCGGAGACGGTGTTCGTTCCGCCTTCGACGTTGCGGATGCTCGAGGCCGCGCCGCTCGATCGCCCCGTGGCGGTGCTGTTGCGGCACTCAGCACGTCCGCCGTTGCCTCCAGGAGACGAGGGCTTCCACGTTCCGATCACGGACGACGGCGTGAGAATCGCACGGGAGCTCGGTGCTCGAGTGGGGCCACGCCTTCGATCGCTGCACTCGAGCCCTCTTCTTCGGTGCGTTCAGACCGCTCAGAGCCTCGCAGAAGGCGCGCGCGCGTCGCTCACGGTGCCTACCGACACGCTGCTCGGTCACCCTGGCGTGTTCGTGGTCCACGGAGGCGCAGGCCGCGTGTGGAGGCAACTGGGCCACGACGAGGTCATGGCCCATCTCGTCGGCTCGCGTGATGCCGAGCTCGATGGAGTCGCCGACGCGGACGCCGCGGCGCGCTTTCTCGTTCAGCGCATGCTCAGCGAATCCACGCCCGGCATTCACGTGTTCGTGACACACGACTCGCTCGTCACAGCGACGGCTGCTCGTTTGCTCGGGATCGCGTTCGATCGCTCGGCATGGCCGCTCTACCTCGACGGCGCATGGTTCTGGCGCGACGGACCGCGTACGTTCATCGGCTATCAAGAGTGGTCGGGTTGGCGCGAGCAGCCGTTGTGCTCGATCACCGAGCGCGACGTGCTGGCCCTTGCGCGCCGCGAGATCAACGCCGTGATCGACGAGAGGATCGACGCGCGGTTTTGTCTCGCGGGGGGAGCCTTCAAGTCACTGCTCACCGGAAGGCGAGCACGGGACCTCGATCTGTGGGCTGCGTCCGAAAACGACCGCGCACGACTGATTGTTGGCCTTCGCGAGCGCGGAGCGAGCCTCGTCGAAACGCGTCCCTATTCCGAGGTCTTCAGCCTCGGTGACCGAGTCATCGATGTGCCGAAGAACTGCAGCACGGAGTCGCTGGAGGCGAGAATCGCGCGGTTCGACATCGGGTTGTCCGCCATCGGCGTCGAGCACGCGCCCGGTGGTGCACTGCGAGCGAGCATCAGCCCGATCGCACGCGAGTCCGTCGAGCGCCGCGAGGTGCTCTTCTGCAAGCCGCTCGTGAACAGGCGACACGCGTTGACGTCGCTGATGCGACTTCGACGCTACGGCCACGAACTCGGCTTCGCAGTGCCCACGAGCGAAGAGGACGCAGTGTGGGATGTGTTCGATGGGCAAGACGACGACGAGAAGCGCACGATGATCGACAGGCTTCGTCGCAGTGAAGGTGAGCACGCGCTCGCGGGCGAGCTTGCAGCGCGAGGATGGTCGTCATCGCGCGACGGCGCTGACTGACGCGAGCAGGGGCCGTCCGATCGACTCGAGCCCCGCCCTCATGCCCCGCGATCATGGGCCTCCCAGGGGTTCGCTGGCAGGCAGTCATGCGGCGTTGGCGGTATCGAGAGAGAGCTCGTCGTCAGCGGCTGGTGCTCGAGCGGATCGCGCTCGTGAACCCAGGCGGGAACACGACGAGCAGCGAGCGGACGGACATGCTCGCGTCAGCGGGCGGGATGAAGCGGAAGCTGCGGTATCGCCGGGCGGGATGAGGGACGGTGATCGCCTCACTCCGACCGCCACGCCCACGCAGCTGGGCTCCACTCAACCGCGTCGGGGGTTGCCGCGAGGACCGGGTCCAAAAACGCGCGGACTGCGTCCGTGAGCAGCTTGAGCGTCGTCCACGGCAGGTCGTCGCTGCGGGCCATACGCTCGTAGACGGGACTCCATGCAATGGGCGGCGGCGGCAGCGCCAGAGGCACAGGATGCGTCGCGCGAAAGTCAAACGTCGCCTGCAGCGCGGATCGGATGCTCGCGGCTCGAAACGCAGCCGTTTGCGCGAGGAGCGCGAGGTCGGGCAAGTCCTTCACGCGACTGTTCGAGCCGACGCGCGGGAGCGTGAACGCGTGCAGCTTCTCGGCGATGTGCGTCTCTCGTGGATAGACCCGAAACGTCGGCCGAGGCGCGCCGATGAACGCGAGTCGATCGGAGCCATGAAGGCCTTCAGCGGCGCCGTGGATGGGATCGCCCATGGCGACGTCGAGACCAAACGCGGTTCCGTAGAGCTTTCCAGCGAGCTGCGCTTCGACGCGAAATCGACGCCCGTCGTATACCACGCCGTCGCCCTTCATCTCCGGCTGCGCAGCATCGGCGCGAACGAGAAATCGCAGCCAATCCCCAGCGTCGATCGCGCTCGCCTCGCGCAGCTTCTCGAGCAGCGTCTCGGGGTCTCCGCTCGCTCGCAGATCGATGTCCTTTGTCGTCCGTGCGCGAGACGCAGCTCGAGCACCACGCCACCCTTGAGAACGACGGCGTCGCCAAACGCCGTAAACACCCGCGACAGGAAGCGCTCGAACACGAGCAACTGCCGAACACGCGCGAGGTCCCTGCCGGTCGCGGCGGCCTCCGCGCGCAGTCGAGCTTCGAGCGCCTGTTTGAACGCGGCTGGCGTCGCGTAGCTCACGTAGACCTCGCCTTCACGGACTTGCGTCCCCGCGCCTTCTTCACCGCGGCGCTCGAGAACAGCCCGCGCTCGACCCCCTGGCGTGCGGCCTGCTCGATCCACTCCGGCGAGACGTGCTCCGCGACGCAGTCCTCGATCGTCCGCAGCGGCGCGGTCACTGGAACCGCCCCGACCCACTCCGTCTGCGACGCCGGAACGTTGGCGAAATGCAGCTCGACCCCGTCTGGAACCTTCACGCGACGTTGCTCCCACGCTGAAGGAACGGTGATGTGCCTCGTCGCGGGCATCGCGTCGGAAAGTTCGTGCAACGCGAGCGCCGTCTCGTGGCTGAGCACGCCCTCGCGCCCCGACCACAGCCACAGCACCACCAGGTCCTCGTGCTCGCCCGCTGGAAAGTGCACCAGCCGAAAGATCCCCCGTGCCGCTCGCTGAAGACGACCGCGACCGAGGTAGTACTGCAGCAGCGGCAGCGAGTAGCCCACCTCGCGAGCCTGCGCCGCGCTGAAGTACCCGTCCTGCGGAGCCGCGACTTCGTACAGCGCGTCCCAGTTCGGAACGACGTTGGTCTGTGACGGACGACCCACGCACAAACATTAAAATAGTTTATATGTTTATGCAAACCGCGAGTCACGTTGCCTCCGTTGTTCGCGAGCTGCCGCTGTGGGGACGGTCAGATTGGCCTCGTGGCGAATCGCCTGCAATTTCGGCGGATCCGCGACCTCTCGGAGCGCGTCGTCGAGGGGGTGGCGCTTCGTGACGACGACGGGCGTCGATCTCTGCGTCGCACCCGAAGAAGCGTGCGCGACGAGTCACGACGCTTCGAGCGCGCTCGTCCGACGCCCGATCGAGCGCGGGGCGCGGCAGACGAAGCAGCGTCTGCAGCAGCATCACGATGGGTCAACGGGTAGGTTCCAGCGTGGAGGCCACGGTTGCTGATCGGAACGATTCGAAGCGATGCGTTCACGCTGTCCGTCGTGCTCGAAGACGGGCGAACGTTGCCCGTCGAGTTCTCAGTGATCGACAACGCGGGACAGAGGGTCGGTGATCGCGTGACGCTTCGTGAAGACGAGGTCGAGCAAGTGATCCCGCTGAGGTCGACGTCGGAGGCGCTACCGCTGCTTCGCGACGCGGGGATCCTCGACGGCGGCGTCGAGGTCGAAGCGACCGACGCACCGTGGACACACACGTTGTTCGAGCGACTGTGGCAGTCGTCTATGCCGCGCCCGCGACGGGCATCGAAGATGACCGGAGCAGATCGACTGCGGAAGGACCGTTGAAATCCAGCCGAAACCAAGACCGCGGACCGAGAAGACTACGACGACCGTCGCGGTATTGGTTTCGCGAGGCGATCTTCGCGTTCGACCATCACGATCTCGAGCCCGCGTCGGTCGCGCGGTGGCTCGCGCGCTCGGGTGTACGCGACGCGCGCGTGACGACAGGACCGGAAGCGCTCGGCGAACCGACGATCATCATCGATGTCAGCGCAGGACCGCGCAGGACCGCGCCGTTCGACCTCGCGCAAGAGATCGACGCCGTTCTCGCTTCGCTCGACGCGCCCGTGCGCTGGTACGAACTTCCATCGACGGACGTGCGAAACGTCTTCGTCCGAATGGATCGCGGGCTCACGGGCGCGCTCGGAGTTGGTTTGTTCACTCGCTGAACTTCTTGCGCTGCCCCCCGCCCCGGCGCACCCGCCCACTGCTCCGCAGAGCACTTTTTGCGAACCATCGCTTCCGCGCGTTGTCTCGGCACCATCGATCGCTTTGCGACGCTGAGAAATCGCTGACGAACACGAGACGAGACGATGGATCAAACCTGGGTCACTCCAATCACCTTCGAGGTCTTCAGAGCTGGCGTGGTCGTCGGAACGGAGATCGTCGCAGAGCCGTTCATCGTGCTCGGGCGAGACGGCGCCGCGCACCTCTGGATCGACGAGCCCGCGCTCTCGGCGAGTCACGTGATGATCGAGTCGAACGCGAACGAAGTCAGCCTCGTGAGCCTCGGGGCGGAGACGTTCGTCAACGGTCGCGCCGTCGCGCGATGCTTGCTGTGCAGCGGCGACGAACTGCGCGTCGGTCAGACGACGATGCGGATCGCGTTTGGTGAACCGGTCGAGTTCGTTGCGAAGCGAGCCGCGGTGGTCGAACGCGAAGACGCGATCGTGACGACGCACTACCGCGAGACCGCGCTCGGCGGCGCGCAGGTCATCGACGAGCTGCATCTCCTCGAGGCGCGATCGACGACGAAGGACGACGAGCTCGAGCCCCATGACTCGTCCGTCGTCGAGCTCTCGATCGCGTGGAACGACGCGCTCGTCCACGTCGCGCACGTCGAGCGCGACGAGTCGTTCGTCCTGCGCAGCAAGCCTTCGAGCCGCGCTCGCTCGGGACGCGCGTTCGCGATCGGAACGAGCCTCGCGGCGGCGTCCCTCGCGTGCGGCAGAGCGCTCGCGCACTCGCAGCGCGCGGTGTTGCCCTCGGAGGCGAGCGCGTTTGTGTTTTCGGGCCTTGGCGTGGCGCTCTCGCTGTTGTGCGTCGGCGCAGGCATCGCGCTCGAGTCGCACAACGACGGCGTGGTGAGTCGCGCGACGGACTTCGTCGCGGGCTCGGAGGTGCTCGGGCCGCTCTCCGAGTGCGCTGTTGTCGTGCGTCGCGGGCGCGCGCAGCGGTTCGTGTTCGCGCCGGGCGCGAGCGGGTCGCTCGAGCTCGACGGCGTGACCAAGTCGCTCAGCGCGCTGATCGCCGAGGGAATCGCGCGCCCCTCGCCCGAAGTGCACGACGCGTTCGAGGTCGAGCTGCGCTCGGACGGGCGCTACACGATGGAGGTCGGCGGGCTCACGATCCGCGCGAAGCGCGTCGCGCGCGCGCGCAGCACGCCGGTCGCGCCGCCGCGAGACACCGCGTGGTACGGCGCGATGTTGGCCGCGCTCGTGTTCGTGTTCGGCTCGCTCTTCGCGTCGCGCGTGGCGATGGCGTTCGGTCGCAGCGAGCGTTCGCGCGAGACGGTCGAACAACGCCTCGAATACGTGCGCGGGCTCATCGCGCGCCAGCAACGACGGTCCGCCGAGCGAACCGCCTCGGAGCAGAGCGCGGAGCGGTTGAACCGAGCCATCGAAGCGCGCGTCGCGAACCTTCGCGGTCCAGAGTCTAGGTTCGGGCCGCCATCCAGGTACTTCCGTCGCAATCAACGAACGTCCGCGCGGCCGTATCAGCACCGGTGGGCCGATGCGACTTCGCAGACGAGCCCCCCGAGAGCCGCCCCCGCAGAGTCGAGCGTGATGATCCCGCAGAACGTGTTGGGCTTGACGTGCACGCGAGGCGCGCGCGACCCGCGCGTGCATCCGCGCGTTCCGACGGTGACAGGGATGCTCGGGAAGGAAGCGATTCGTCGCGTGGTGGTCCGCAATCTCTCGCAGCTTCGGTACTGCTACGCATCGACGCTCCGCGCGCGACCGCAGCTCGCCGGACACGTCACGATGCGCATCGTCATCGGCGGAACTGGAATGGTCATGGGCGCGATCGTTCACGAGGCGAGCTTCGACGATCGAGAGCTCGGGCTCTGCATGGCGCGGAGGATTCGCACGTGGCAGTTTCCAGCGCCCGAGGGCGGCGGGATCGTGGACGTGACGTATCCGTTTCAGCTCGACCCTGCCGACCGTTGAATGGGGCGCACGGGACGACACGCGGACGCCCGACGCGAGGGAACGGCAGCCTCCGATAAGCGCCAAAAATTGCTGCAGCTCATCGCCAGTTCTGTGGGGAGAACTCCAGCGGTTCGTGCGATCGAGCGTCACCGCCCGACACACGTCGAAGGCATGTCGATCCGAGCACGCGTTTCGCGCGGTGGTTTGCCGCGGCCTCACCCGCGGCTGCCGCG
>JAEUKI010000016.1 GCA_016793325.1 Myxococcales bacterium
CATGTGGAGCTCCGCTGCGACGCCCCAACGGCGCGGTCCGTCCCCTTCTCAATGGCGAAGCTCCAACTGCGAGGTCCGTCCCCTTCTCAATGGCGAAGCTCCAAATGCGAGGTCCGTCCCCTTCTCAATGGCGATGCGCCCTTCTCACTTCATCACTTTCCTCTTCTCACTGTCACCCCTCGGTCGCGAGCGCGAGCTCGACCATCGTCTCGAAGCTCCGCTCGCGCTCGTCGGACGAGAGCGCTTCTTCGCGGCGAAGGTGATCGGACACCGTGAGGATCGCGAGCGCGCGGCAGTGGTACTCCGCGGCGACGCCGTAGAGTCCTGCGACCTCCATCTCGACCGCGAGGACGCCGAGAGACTCCAGGCGATCGAAGAGCGGCGAGGGAGGGGCGTAGAACAGGTCCGAGCTCCAGACCGTTCCGACGTGGACGCGCAGGGCGCGGGCGCGGGCGACGTCGACGCACGCGCGGAGCAGGTCGAAGTCTGCGACCGCGGGCAAGTCGTAGCCGTGGCAGCGCGTTCGATTGACGTTGGAGTCGGTGCCCGCGGCTTGCGCGATGATCACGTCGCGCAGCGCGATGTCGGGGCGGAGCGCGCCGCAGCTGCCGACGCGGACGAGCGAGCGCACGCCGTAGAACTTCACGAGCTCCGTCGCGTAGATGGACACGGACGGGATGCCCATCCCGTGACCGAGGACCGAGACGGGTTTGCCGCGAAATTCACCGGTAAACCCGAGCATGTTGCGGACGGCGGTGACCTGCCTCGGGCGCTCGAGAAAGCGCTCGGCGATGAACTTCGCCCGCAACGGGTCGCCCGGCATGAGCACGCGCTCGGCGAAGTCTCCAGGCTGCGCAGAGATGTGAGGCGTCGGCATATTTGATTACGTGGGACTGTTTTCGAAGGCCCTCACCCGATGGGGCGCTGGCACACGTTGGCGAAGCACGAGAGCGGGGCGCAGCAGTCGCTGGCGGCTCCGCAGGTCTGCCCCTCGCGGCGGCACTCCATCGCGGGCGGCGGTTGGCAGGTGTTTCGCGAGGGCATCATGGGGTCGGGGCGGCAGCGCCCCGAGCAGCAGGCCCCGTCGCCCGAGCACACTTCGCCGTGAGGGCGGCAGGCGACAGGGGCCCAGTACGCGCCGAAGTTTCCCGTCTCGAGGTCTTGGCCGGGAATCCAGTACGCGGCGTGCGATGGGTCTGTGCCCGGCGTGCTCTCGAGGTCGATCGCGGTGACCCAGAGCTGCAGGCGTCCGCCGCCGCGGCCACGGCTGCGGGCGCCGCGCGTCCCTGCTTGGGCGTTGCCGTACTCGCGACGAGACATGAACGCGAGCCAGTAGTAACCGCCGCTCTCGCCCTCGCGCGTGATGAAGGGCGAGAACGTGGGCCAGTACGAGTCGCGTCCCATCGCTCCGCCGTTGCCTCGATCGAGGCGCACCGCGCCGCCGCCTACGCGCGCGATGATGTACAGCGCGCCTCCAAAGGGCCTCGGGTCGTTGAGGTTCGAAAACGAATCGCCCGAGTACGAGTGCTCGCCGTGCGCAAAGGCGATCCAACGAGAGTCCGGGGTCCACGTCGGGTGCGCGTCGGCCGAGCCCGTCTCGGGCGCCATCGCGAGCGACGAGCCGACGTGCAGCGTCGTGGGCGCGAGAAAATTCTCGCTGTCGATCGTGCGCATCAACGCGAGGTCGCCGCGCGTGTACACGTCGCCGTTGCCGTCGCTGCGCTGGATGAACGCGACGGTCGTCCCGTCCGGCGACCACTCGGGGTGAATCGCGTTGGCCATGGGAAGCCCCGCGGACACGACGCGCGTGCCTGTGCGCGCGTCGAACTCGTGCATCGCGCCCGTGTAGTTGACGCCGAGAAGCCGCGTCGACAGCGGGTCGAACGCAAAGAAGTAGTACCCGCGAATGCGATCGACGGGAAACACCGTCGGCGACGGGTTTGCGCTGAGGTCCGCAGTGAAGTCGAACACGCCCGCGCCGTCCACGCCTCCTCCGAGCGGCGTCGCGAGAAATCGCCCGTCCCTCGACGCGACGTGGCAGCCCGGACAACGCGAACCGCGCGCTGGATCCGGCGGCGGATTGGGGATCGCGCGCGTGCGCGTCGCGGTCGTGTCGTCGACGCGCATCACGTGCCCCTCGGTCGAGCCCGTCCAGTACCAGTAGTACACGTTGCCGTAGATCCCGCCGCGCGTGAGCGTGATCGTGAGCGGAGCGCCTTCGATCACGTCGGTCGAACCGTTGATCGCGCGATCGACCGTGAGCGTGCACGGCTCGCCGGGATCGCTGTCGGCGATCGTTCGCCACACGTCGCGCTCGGGCAGCCAGTCGTAGCGAAACGAAGCGCTCGCGAAGGGGACGTACGCTGTCACAGTCGCGTTTCGCTTGCGCAGTCGCACTCGAAACACGTCGCCCATCGCGCCGCGCTCCCACTGAATGTCCGGCGGCGAGACGTTGTTCGGCATCACCGCGCCGTCGAGCGGATAGAGCACGTTGGCTCGGCGCGCAGGGTCCATCATCGGAGCGTCCGCGAAGCGCGCCGAGTGCTCTGCGACGGTGCCCGACGTCGCGACGACGCGCTCGACGCGGACCGTGATCATCGCGGTCGCAGCGAGCGTCGCTCCCCCAGCGCCGGGAGCTTCGGCGCGCACGGACAAGAGTCCGCCGACGAGGCCCGAGGCGGTGAGCGTTCCGTCTGCAGCGACGGTCGCGATGCGGTCGTTGTCGACGGTCCAAACGGCGGTGGCGACCGGCGTTCGCATCCCGTCGCGCCGGACCGCGACCGCGCGGAGCGCGAGCGTCGCCGGAGCGCCCCGCGCTTCAATCGTGGCGGTCCCCGGTTCGATCGCGAGCGACAAGACGTCGTCCGGGCGCTGCGCGCCGCTGTCGCTCGCATCGGGCGGCGACTGCGTCGCATCAACGCCCACATCCGCCACGCCGGTGTCGAACGTGACTGTCGGCGTAGAGCAGGAGGTCACCGCCAACAACACCGAGGCGCCGCCCAAGACGATCACGCGTGGGGAAATAGACATCGCGCTCGAGAGTATCGCAGCCCACACGCGACGCGACGTAGGAGAGCAATCTTGCGAAATCGTCGTCGACGGACCAAGGGATCCTACGATATTTATGTGTGTGTATAGCTCCGTGTGCCGCGAGCGACGACTGCACGCGACGGATCGAACGGTTTCGCAATGACACGACCGCGCATCGCAGTCTTGGGCCCGAGCCTGCCTCTCTCCGAAGAGCTCGCGGCTCGTTGGAAGGCGCTCGCGCCAGTCGAGTTCGTCCCCTTCGAGTCGACCGACGAGCTCTTGCACGACCTCGGACGCGAGCGCTACGACGGCGTGATCGTTCACCGTGATGCCCCGGCGAACGACGGGGTGCCTGCGTGGCGCGTGGTGGCGTACAACACGCCCGCGTTGCCCGTGGTGCGTTGGGGTGACCAAGATCGACTGAGCATCGCCGACACCCGCGCGGCGCCGCTCGTCGCGATGGGCACCCAAGAGGCGCTCGCGGCCTTCATCATGAACGAGATCGTCAGCGTCGCGCGCGGGCGATTGAGCGGCGTGTCGCTCCCGAGCGTGCTGCAAGTGCTGCAAATGGAGCAGCGCACCTGTCGGCTGCGCGTTCGCACAGGGCACAGCATGGGAGAGCTCTTCGTGCGGAGCGGCGCGCTGATCCACGCGTCGTTCAAGAAGCGCGAGCCCAACGACGCCGCGCTCGAGATGCTCGCGTGGAGCGACGCAGACGTCGTCTTCGATCGCCTGCCGATGAACACCGAGCCCACCATTGATTCGCCGCTCGACTTCATGCTCATGGAGTCCGCGAGGCTGAAGGACGAACGATCGCTCAGCGCGAGCATCCCTCCGTTGGATCACGCGCCGAGCAGCGCGAGCACCTCGTCGTGGCTCGTTCCCGCGGTGCTTCGTGGGGACGCCGACGCGCTCGCGACGCAGATCATCGCGCTGCCGGGCGCTGCGATTTGCGCGATCATCGACCACGAAAACCGCGTCCTCGTCGCCGCGCGAACGAGCGGCGAGGCGATCCCTCGACTCCACGGCGCGGTCTCGGACCTCATGAGCTCGCTGCGCGTGCTCATCGACGACCTTCGTCTGGCGCCCAACACGGACGACATCCTCGTGACCCTCGCGAGCGCGTACGTGATCCTCAGGCCGCTCCGTTCGATGCCCAACTTCGTCGCGGTCGCGAGCTTTCAAAAAGAGACCGCGACGCTCGGGCTCCTTCGCTCGCAGCTCGCGCGGCTGTGCAACGACTTCGCAGTCGCGCCCATCGGCGACTGACCCGCGCGCGCGAACCGTTCGCCGCCGGCTGCGGACCGTTGAGCGCCCAGCAGGGACGAATCGCCAAAGCCTCGATCGTTGAGTGCGATCGATGTCCACCATGGTTCGCGCGCGTCCTGTTCGAGCGATCGGCGTCCTGGCCCTCGCGATCGCGCTGTGGCTCCCGTGCCTCAGGTTCGTCTATCGCAGTCCGCCCGAGGCGCTTCGAACCCGCGCTGGAGGGCTCTCGCCGCTCGCGCGATCGCTGCTCGATCGACAGGTCGCCCTCTGGTCTGCGAGCGGACCGCCGCAGCGCGAGCTCGCCCGCATGCGCGCGTCCAACCCCGAGTGGGACTTGATGAGCAGGACGTTTCTCGCGCTCGCCCTCGCCAACGCTGCGCTGCGAGAGCCCGCGCGGCGCGATGCGCTCGTCGCCGTGATCGACAGGGTCATCGACGACACCCTCGCGCGCGAACGCGCCCAGGGACAGCGGCACTTTCTGCTTCGCTACGCGGGCGCCTCGCGCTTCGTCGACCCGAGCCAGCGCAGCGTCTTCGTCGACGGAGAGCTCGCGCTCATGATCGCCGCGCGAAGGACGCTCCGCGACGACAGCCCTCGGCTGCGAGAGGAGCTCGCCGCACGCGCACAACAAATCAAGACACAGATGGAGCGAGGCCCGATCGGCAGCGCCGAGAGCTACCCGGACGAGTGCTGGACCTTCTGCAACACGGTCGCGCTCGCCGCGCTCCGCGCGAGCGACGTCCTCGATCGCACAGACCACCGACCGCTCACGCAGCGCTGGCTCTCGAACGCGCGGCGGACCTTGGTCGACCCAGCCACGGGGATGCTCGTCTCGAGCTACACGCTCGACGGGCGAGCGCGACAGGGCCCCGAGGGATCCTCGATCTACATGGCCGCGCACGGGCTCGCGCTCGTCGACCCCGCGTGGGCAGACGATCAGTACCGCCGCGCCAAGGCGCACTTGCAGAGAGAGTGGCTCGGGTTCGGGTTCGCGCGCGAGTGGCCCGCGGTGAGCGATCGAGCGTCGGCGGACATCGACTCGGGGCCGACGGTTCCGTGGGTCGGGGCCAACGCAGGGGCGAGCGGACTCGCGCTGCTCGGGGCGGCGACGTTCAACGATGATCGAGCGTACGCAGGGCTCGTGGCGTCGCTGGATCTCGCGGCGTTTCCGGTGGTCGAGGGCGGGACGCGGAGGTACGCCGCGAGCAACGCCGTCGGCGACGCGGTCCTTCTCTACTCGCTCGTCGAAGGCCCGCTGTGGAACGAGCTCCGCGCCCGAGGTGCCCGATGAAGAAGCTCTTCGCCCTCTCGTCGCTCGCGCTCACCGTCACGTGGCTCGTGCTTCGCGCCACCGGCTTCGTTCGCTACGCCTCGGTGCTGTCCGGAACGCTCCCCGAAGGCGAGACCTCGCTCGCGACAGGGACCGACCGCGCCGTGGTCCTCCTCGTCGTTCACGTCGCGTTCGTGCTGCTCGCGGCGCCGCTCGCGCTGAGCGCGGCTTGTCTGCACGCCCTCGAAGCCCGCGATCGACGCGCGGCGCAGGCAAAACGCGCGGCCCGAGACAGTGGTACATAACAACCGCGTGGAGCCCCGCACCGAGATCCCCGCCGTGAAGCTCCCGGCGGCGCTTCAATCAGCGCTCTGGGCGACGCGGCCCGACCTGCTGCTCGCGCGCTGTCGCCAGCGCTTCGGAGACACGTTTACGCTTCGCTTCGCGGGGCTCGGCGACGTCCTCTTCGTCTCGGCGCCCGAGGACGTTCGCGCGGTGTTTACCGCGCCGCCGTCGGTGGTCCTCGCGGGTCGAGGCAACGCGTTCTTGCGCGCGGTGGTCGGCCGACACTCGCTGCTCACGCTCGACGGCGAAGCGCACGTGCGACAGCGCAAGCTGCTCGTGCCGCCCTTTCACGGAGAGCGCATCGCGACGTACGCGAAGGTCATCGTCGAGGCCACCGAGCGCTCGCTCGCGCGATGGCCGCGCGAGGGCGCGTTCGAGACGCTCCGCGAGATGCAAGCGATCACGCTCGAAGTGATCGTCCGCGCGGTGCTCGGCGTCGAAGACCCCAGCGAGCGTCGACGCTTCGAAGCGCTCTTCAACGACTTCGCCGCGATCGGAAACTCCGCGGCGCTCTTGCTTCCTCCGCTGCGCGTCGACCTCGGACCGCGCAGCCCGTGGGGCCGCGTCCTCGCGGTTCGCGCGAGGACCGACCAAGCCCTCTTTCGCGAGCTCGATCGACGACGCGCGCTCGCAGCGAGCGCCCCAGAGACCGAAGGAGCCCGCCGCGACGTGCTCGCGCTGCTCCTCTCTGCGCGCGACGACCAAGGACAGGCAATGTCCGACCGCGAACTTCGCGACGAGCTCGTGACGCTCTTGCTCGCAGGGCACGAGACGACCGCGACGTCCCTCGCGTGGACGATGGACCTGCTGTCCAAGCACCCCGAGGTGCTCGCGAAGGCGCGCGACGAGGTCTCTCGGGTGGTAGGTCGCGAGAGCCCCGACGCGAGCGCGATCGCGAAGCTCCCGTACCTCGACGGCGTCGTGCGCGAATCGCTGCGGCTGCGGCCTGTGATTCCCAACGTCGCGCGGATCATCGAGGGAGAGCTGCACGTCGCCGGAGCGACGCTGCGCACCGGGGCGGGGGTCGCGCCGTGCGCTTGGCTCACGCACACGCGCCCCGAGAACTGGCCCGCGCCGAACGCGTTCGACCCCGAGCGCTGGACGCGGGACAAGATCGATCCGCACGCGTTTTATCCCTTCGGCGGCGGCGCGCGGCGCTGCATCGGGATGGCGTTCGCGCTCTACGAGATGAAGACGATCCTCGCGACGGTGCTCGCGAAGCGAACGTTCGTCGCGCGCGAAGGCGAGGGCGCGCGCGTCGCTCGCCGCGGCATCACGCTCACGCCCAGCGGCGACGGCCGCGTCACGCTCACAGCGCCCACGTGAGCTTGAACGTCGCCCCGTCCGCCGTGCGTTGATAGAAGAACCGCGGCGATTTTCGGCCTGCGAGGGACAGCACCGTCGCGATGCTCACCGCGATCGCGCGCGCGTGGCGCTCGGTCATTTGAGGCCACCCGGTGAGCGTCGCGTCGGCTTCGCCCGGCGCGGCGATGCGCGCCTCGAGCTTCCCGATGTTGCGGCTCTTCGCGTAGATGAGCGGCGTACGCGCGATGAGCGCGTCGTCCGTCGTGAAGTGCAAGAGCACCTTCCACACGGTCTTGAACGAGCGCTCGACGCCCTCGCGAACGACGCGATCGAAGAGCTCTTCGGCGTCGAGCTTCGCCTCGGCCGCCACCGCGTCGAGCACCGCCGCCGAGACCCGCAGCGGAACCCACCCGAGCGGATCGATGTTCTCGTACGCGTCGCGATCGGCCTGGCTCACGCGGGTGAGCGCGCGATCGAAGGTGCTCCGCCCCACGGCGTCGATGAGCGCGGCGCGGACCTCGCGCATCCCGACGCCCGACGCGCACGGCTCGACCGAGGGAGGCTCCGAGCGCTCTCGCTGCTGCACCACAGCGGGAGGTATAGCGCACTCGAGGACGACGCGTTCAGCCCTCGACGACGATGCGCGGCCCGAGCGCGCGCAAGACGGCCTCGACGCGATGATGAACCGCGTCGGGTCGCGACGTCTTTCGCGCGACCCACGCGCGGAGCCGATCGAAATCGATCGACTGCACGATCGCGTCGGGGTCCCCCGGCATGTGCGGCGGAGCCCACTGAACGCCGCCCGGCGCCGAGCAGCAGAAATTCGTGTGCAGAAACCAAGCGACCGCGAGCGTTCGCTCGATCACCTCGCGGGGCGAGCCTTCGGTGAAGTGAAGGACGACCGGGAGCGCGCTCGCGAGCTCCCTCGCGCGCGAGGACAGCTCGTCCGCGGCGACCTGCAGTCGATTGACGATCGCCCGGGCCTCTTCGCTCGCCACGGGGATCTTTCGATCGATGAGCATCGCGCCGAGCAGCCCGAGGTCGCTCGCGTTGGCGATCGCGGGAGCCTCGACGTAGTGCCCGTCCCCTTTGTCGTCGTGCGGAAACCACCGCGGTAGAACGCGCAGCGCCCGCACCCACCGAGCCGCGCACTCGCGCGTCACGAGGGCCTCTGCGAGCGGCACGACCGAGTCGATCCCGTCCTCGCCGCGGACGAACGCAGACCACTCGTCCGAGTCCGCGCCGAGCGCGCCCGCGACCCGCGCGCCGACCTCGAGCACCGTGGTCTGGAGCTGCGCCTCGGGCGCTCCGGACTCGAGCGGGATCGACAAGAGGGCGCGCTGCGGCGCGAGCGACGCGTCGCACACGATTTCAACAACGACGGCCACTCCCTTGCGGTTCTCTCGGGGGACGGTCCGCAAAGAGCCCTCGGAGAGCACCCGGCGGAGCGCGTCGTAGAGCCCCGCGACGACGCTCCCCACGACGCCGAGCGTCGCCTCGCGCGCTGCGGGCACGGTCCACTCGAGCGCCATCGTGGGCGCGCTCGCGACCGCGCGCGCGTGGGGGCTCCCCACGGACACGCTCACGAGCGTGGCCATCTCGAGCAAGGGTCCGCGGTTGATCACGATCATCGTCTTGTCGAGCGAGTCCGCGCCCTTCGCGCCGAGCGCCGCGACGATCCACGGCGCCGCTTCGCTGAGCGGCTCGAACCCGTCGTGCTCGACGAGCTCGCCCACGGTGTCCGCCACGACGAGGGACGAGCGCGAGTTGGCCGCGAGCAGCCACGGGAGCGCCGCGTTGCGCGCGACCGCGTCCATCCGCGCCGCGTGCCCCGAGGCGCGCGTGCTGAAGTACTCGGCGACCGTGAGCGCCGCTTCGAAGCGAGCGCACGCCGAGAGCTCGTGGACCATCCCCGCGGCGAGCGAGGCGCGCGCGGTGTGCTGCGCGCACACGCCGGCTTGAAGGGCTCTTCGAGAAGCAGGCCCCGAGTGCGCGTCGCCGGCCGCGCGGATGAGCGTGCGCTGCAGCTCGGGCAGCGCGCTTCGGATGTCCGCGGGCAAATAGGGCTGCTGCGGCGCGGGCGGGTCCGACGCGAGCGCGAGCGAGGCGACGCGGGCGAGCGTCGCGCGAAAGCGAGCCTCCGCGGGCACGAGCATCGCCCTCGCGCACAGGTCCGCGAGCGCGCCGGCGCCCGTGTAGGGCTCGCACAACCGGGCGATCTGCAGCTCGTCGAGCGGTCGATGCGAAGCGGGGGCGCTCGCGGCGCTCTGCGCGGGCGGAGCGTCGACGCGCAGGAGCGTGATCGCGCCGCCGCGGAGGGGAACGTCCGAGGTCTCGAGCTCCGAGTGTTTTCCCAGGGCTTGCGCGAGGGTCGCAGCGGCGCCGTAGCTCGGCGCGCCGAGGAGGACCACCAGCGAGCGAGGCATCGCGCGGTCGACGACGTCCGAGCAGAGCCTCGCGAGCGCCGTGGCGGTCTCTTCGTCGACGCGCTCGAGGGCCGTCGCGTTGAGCAGCAAATTGGCCCCTGGATCGACGTTGAACTCCACCGCGCGCGACAGGTCCGTGCCCACCCAACGAGAGATGTCCGCCCGTCGCAAGGGGGCCACCGCGTCGTTGAGCGCTTCGAACGCGAGCGTCCGCGTCTCCGGTCGCGGCGCGAGGATGTGCCACGCCGCTCGGTTCGCGAGCAGCGCGCGGCCCAAGGTCGCGAGCGCGTCGCGCGCCCGCGTCGTCCGCGGCCCGACGAGCAAAATGATCTGCGCGCACGGCTCGGGCCCCGCGGCGACCTTGGCGACGCGCGACGCGAACGCGTCGAGCGAGATCCTCGAAAACGTGTGCGCCGGCGCGAACGGGTCGATCGACGCTTCGAACGCCGTCTGCGCGCCCGCGCCCTTCGCGCTGCGCGAGCCCTCGCGGGCCCTCGTGAAGAGCGCCTCGTCGAAGGCCGCGCTCGGGGCGGGCTGCGGGCCCTGCGCGAGCTTCGGCTTGAGCAGCGAGCCCGGCGTCGACTGCGCAGGCGCGGCCGCGGGCGTTGATTGCGTGGGCGCGCTCGGGCCGTCGACGACGGGCGCAAACGGCAGACCCACAAAATCAATCCGCGAGAACAATCCCAAGACCGGGCTGCTCACGGCCGCGACCGACGGGCCCACCACGACGGGCGCCGCGGTGAACGCGTCGTCCGACGCGGCGCCGGCGACGACGAGGGGGCTCTCTCGCTCCGGCGCGAAGCCGTTGTACAGCGCGAGCGCGAGCGACACGGCGAAGGCGTCGAGCACGTCCGCGGGCAGCGCGGGCTCGCGGGTGAGCTCGCGGCCGGTGCTGCCCGAGACGCTCGCGCTCGCGATCGCGTGGGCCATCCACTCGCGAAGCGCTTGACCGACGTCGCGCGGCCAAGCGGACTCGTCCGTGCCGAGGCGGCCTGCGCGCGAGACGCGGGCGCGGGCCGAGCGGAGCGCCGAGCGCGGGTTGGCCGCGAGGTCGAGCGCAGCCAACACGAGCGTGGCGCCGCCGAGGTCCGTGACGAGCCCCGAGGTGCGCGCGGGCTTGTTGACCATGGCGCCGCGGAGCGAGAGGGCGAGCAAGCGACGGATCACGCCGGCGTCGGGGGCGTCGATGGGATCGGTTCCCGAGCGCTCGTTGCCGATCATGACGTCGGCGGTCCAGACGGCGGACGTCCCGCGGCGAGGGTCGAAGCCGCCGAGGAGACCTTCGATGCGCGCCGCAGAAACACCGGCGACTCCGCGCACGAGCTCGCGCGAGTTGGACAGCGACTCGTGCGCCTCTGCGCGCGCGCGAAGGCCGTACGCGATCGTGCGCAAAAGCCTCGCGAGCGCCTCGTGCCTCGGGTCTGCGCCGGTCGCGTGCGAGCCGAACAGCCCGCGAGGGCCGACGAAGAGCTCGCGTCGTCCGGGCGCCAACACGAACGCGTCGAACAGCCGCGTCGCCGCGAGCGTCGCGCGCTGCGCGTCGAAGGGCGGCGTCCCTGCGCCAGCGAGCAGCACCGCGAGGGGCGTCGTGTGACGGGTCGAGACGGTTCCATCAGGAGCGCCGTGAGAGCCGTGAGAGCCGGGTTCGGTGGCCATGCGAAGCGACGAGGGTACCCGGACTTCACCAACGACGGTGCAGCGAACCCACAACGCCCCGGCGCGCGGCCGCCGCTCACCGCGTCGAGCGAGAGACTCGCTCGCGCACCGCTCGGGCGACGACGGGCGCGTCCTTCGCGACGCCCCGCAGAAACTCGCTCGACACCCCGATCGCGCAGGGAAATCCCAGAAAGAACAGCCCTCCGTGGGACGCGCTCTCGCCCTCGTCGCTCGTCGCCGGAAGCTCCCGCGCGCGGTCCATCGTCGCCATGCCCCGCGGCGCAAACGGCGTCGCGTAGCGAAATCCCGTGGCGCACACCACGCGATCGACGGGCTCGACGGCCCCGTCGACGAATCGCGCGCGCCCAGCTTCGATGGCGCGCACCGGCCCGCGCACACGAACTCTCCGCGCGCGGACCATGGCCTCGAAGCCCTGGTCTGTTCCGAACACCGTCTTTCGATCGCGGCAGAGCCCCTTGGCCATCCACCGAGGAACGCGCTCGAGCACCGTCGAAAACTCGTGCAAATCATGGCCGAACAGCGACTTTGGCACCGTCGTCACCCGCCCGCTCCGCGCGCTCACCGTCACCGTCGCGCCGTCGCGACACGCGCGCTCTGCGACCTCGACGGCGCTCGTCCCCGCGCCGATCACGAGCACGCGCTCACCCGCACGCGCGCCGCGAAAGCGCTGACTGTGCTCGACCGCGTCGCTCGGCCCGCGAGCCCCATCGATCTCGGGCCACCGCGGCGTCGACCACATCCCCGTCGCGATCACCACCGCGGCGTATCGCTGTCGCGCGACGCGCTCGTCCGCCGAGAGCGAAGCGCTCCACCCGCGCGCCTCGGGCGCGAGCGACACGAGCGCTGCGCGCGTGACATCGACGCGTTTTTCTCTGGCAAATCGCTGGAGATACGTGAGGTATTCGCCCGCGGTCACGTACTCACCCTGCCCCTCGACGGGCGTGTCTCTCGTCAGCGCCGCGAACCAACGCGGCGAAGCGAGCACCAGCGACGGGTCGATCTCGCGATACGCGCCGCCCACCACGCCGTCGCGATCCACGAGCTCGTGCGCGACACGCTCGCGCGCGAGCGCAGCGCTCATCGCCAGCCCCGCGGGCCCCGCCCCGACGACCAGCACGCGATCGCTCATGGACCGCAGCTCCGCGGAGGGTTTGCGACAGGCGCGATCGCAAACACCTCGCACACTGATCCGTTTTCGATCTTGCCTGTCATCCTTCGAACCGCGGCTCCGCTGAATAGCAGCTCCGCTTCGGGTTCGTGACAGGCGCGAACGTTTACACCTTGTAAGCTCATCCGTTCTCGATCTTGCCTGTCATCCTTCGAACCGCGGCTCCGCTGTGGAGCTCCGCGAGCGCGCGATCGAGGAGAGCCCGCGCTGCCCCCGCGTCCATCGCGCGCTCGCGATAGGTCACCGCGAGGCACGCTTCGTCCGGCGCGCACACGGCGGTGAGCGCAGCACCCATTTTCAAACACACTGGAGAAAATGGGACAAATCGCCGCAGCGCGAGGCGACCGCGCGAGCGCCTCGCGGTCGAGCTCCACGGTGACTCGTCGACCGAGAGCGCGGCGACGTGCGCGCTCGCGTTGCCCGTCGTCGTCGGCGTGACCGCCACGCGCTCGAACAGCGCCCACGGGAGCGCGGCGCCCGGCGCGGCGAGCGCGCGATCGGTCTCGAGCTGCCCCGACGCGACGGCCTGACGCAGCGAGCCTCGGAGCGCGCGCGCCACACGCTCGATGGGCTCTCTCGCGTCGACGAAGAACACGACGGGCGCGAGGTGATTTCCCGCGCGATCGCCGAGCCCCTCGCGGCGCCTCACGCTCACGGGAACCTCCACCGCGATCCTCGCGCCCTCGCGCGCGGGCATCGCTCCGTGCACAGCGCGAGCCCACGCGGCGATCACCCACAGCGCGACGCTCGTTCCTTCGCGCTCGGCGCGCGCGCGGACCGCGGCCCACGCGCGCGATTCGATCCTCGCGTCGAGCACCGCGCACGGCCCCGGCTCGACGCACGCGAGCGGGAGCATCTGGTGCTCGGATCGCGCGATCGCCTCGTCGCGCCGCTGCTTGTCGCGCAGCCGCGCGAGCCACGATGGGCCGTTGGCCTTTGGCGTCGGGCGCGCGGGACGCTCGGGCTCGGGCGCTTCTCCCGCGAGCGCAGCGACCAACGCCTCTGCGATCTTCACGAAGAGCTCTCCGTCCGCCGCCACGTGATGCACCCGGAGGATCACCCGCGTGACGCCCTCTTCGCGACGGCGGTGGACGGTGAGCGGCGGCGCCGAAAACGGGTCGATCTCCTCGTTGAGCGCGCGAATCACAGACGACTCTCGAGCCCCGAGCGGACGCAGGATCCGCGCGAGCGCGTCGCGCGCGGGCTCGAACGCGAGGCCAAACGCCCTCGGACGCACGACGGAGCCGAGCTCGGGCCAGCGCGCGAGGAGGGCCGCGACCGCGCGCTCGACTGTGTGATCGTCGAGCGATCCGACGAGCTCGAGGTCGAGCCCGAGGTGCATCGCGACCCGCGCGCGCCGTTGGTACGCGAGAAAAAACGCGTCGTACGCAGAGATCCTCGACGCGCCCATCACGCCGTGGACGAGAAGCACGTCGGCAGCTTGGCCACGACGGCTGGATCTTGGTGCGCGAACAGGGCGTCGGACTTCGCGTTGGTCCCGCGCGCGTCTCCGCGGTCGACCGCGCGGCGGATGGTGACGAGGTTCTCTCCGACGAGACAGCGCTTGATTCCGTGTGCGTCTGGCTCCAGCGCGCGCACATCGTCGAACAAGGGGGCCTTCAACGCTCGCGCGAGGCTCTGCTCCAAGATCGACGCCCCCGCGAAGGGAACCATGCAGCACGGCTCGACCTCTCCCTTGTGGTTGATGTGCACGAAGTCGCGCACCGCGGGGCAGCCCCCGCGCAATAGATCGCTCACCACGTTGGAGAGAATGCTCACGGGTTTCGTGCGGTGAATCTCTTCGATGCGCCGCTGCATCCGCTGCAATTGCTCCCGCGACAAGAGCCAGTCCTCGCGCTCTTGTCCGCCCACCATGTCGTAGTGGTGGAGGTAGCCCATGTACGCCCCGCGCTCGATCATCGCGTCGACGAACGCGTCCGAGAGGAGCGCCTCGTAGTTCTCTGCGGTCACGGTCGGAGCGAACAGCGCCATCCCTCCGTGCGCGACGTAGCGCTCGATCGCCGCCACGGCGCGCGCGAAGGTCCCTTCTCCGCGCCATCGCTCGTGCAGCGCCTCCGGGCCATCGACGCTCACCGCGAGCTCGACGTTGCCCTGCGCACAGAGCGTCGAGGCGACCTCGTCGGTCACGAGCAGGCCGTTGGTAAACACGGTGAAGAGCACGTCGTTGTGCGTCTCGGCCAGCAAGGCGAGGTCTCGCCAGCGCAAGAGCGGCTCGCCGCCGATGACGCTCACGCGAAACGCGCCGAGCTCCTTCGCTTCGCCGACGACGCGCTCCATCGTCGAGAGCGAGAGCCGATCGCGCCCGTCCTCGTGGATCTCGAACAAGTTGTAGCAGTGCTCGCAGCGAAGATTGCAGCGCACTGTCGGCGACAAGATCAACGAGCGGAGCCCCGGGAGACCGAAGCGAAGCCTCGCCATCTGCCGCGCTCGCTCGCTCGCGATCACCGGGTGCGCGAGGTACTGCTGCGCGCGTCGAGCGACCTCGCGCTCGCTGAACCCGCGACGCTCGGCGTGGCGCAAGAAGTTCAAGAAGAAGTGCGCCGAGTCGCGCCCCTCTCCGTGCTCGAGCGACAGCCCCGGAACAGCCGCGATCTTCGCGAGCAGCGCGTCATTCGATTGTGTCCGCGTGAGCGCCGAGAGCTTCATCAGCCCCTTGGCGACGCCCTTGCTCACCGCCTCAGTCGTCCACGCCGCCAGCCGATTCATGGGGCGCGATCGTACCACCGTCGCCGAGGGTCCTCAGCAGCCTCGCCGCCTCGCCGCGCACGATCTCGACGCGGTCATCGAGCATCCCTCGGACGATCGGCTCGGCCTGAGCCCTCGGCAGACGAGCCGCGGCGCGCTGCATCACCGTCAATCGAACGCTTTGATTCGTGTCCGAGCGCAGCGTGAGCAGCACGGTCATCGCGCGCGGATGCTCGTTCATGCCGAGCGCCTGCGCCGCAGAGAGCCTCAGCGAGTCCGCGCTCATTTGGCGAAGCGAGTCGTTGGCGTAGCGCGAGGGGTCGAGGTCCGCGGCGGTCACGCGAAGCGCGCGCTCGAGCGCGGCGACCGCGCGATCGTCGTTCCAGCCGCCGAGGGCGAAGAGATAGCCCGCGGTGTCGCTGTGCAGCGGGCGATGCGCGAGCCTCACGAAGACGTCGACGATCCTCGGATCGCGGATCCCGCCGAACAAGAGCGCGCGCGACGCCTCTTCGGACGCCTTGCTCCCGTCGACGCGCGAGGCCGCTCGTTCGAGCCGCTCGAGCAGCGCGCCCATCGCGTCGGCGCTCGCGGGCACGACGTCGAGCGCGGTGCGGGCTTCGATCGTTCCGACGCCGTCGGCGCCGCCCACGGTGCGCGCGGTGATCTCGGTGCGCACCGACACCGCGTGGCGCCCGGGCGCTGTCGTGATCGCCCATTGCGCGAGCAGCAGCCGCACCGCGTGACGCTCTCCCGCGCGAACGCGCTGCCTCCACGAGCGACCGCCGAACGACGGCCCCGCGTCGCGCGTCGGCAGCAGCGCGCCCCGCGGATCCTCGACGCGAACCGCGAAGTTCTCTGGGCGTCCGAGGCTGTTTCGGCCCATCCACGCCATCTCGAGCTCGATCGCTTCGGCGCTCGGGTTGAAGAACTCGAGCGTCATGTACACGGGCTCGCCCACGAACGCCGTGGGGGCGTCCGTCGCGAGCGACACACGAAATCGAGCTCCGCCGACGGTGTGCTCCGTCTCGACCACGCTCGCGTCCGTTGCTCCGTCGGTCGACACCACAAAACCTCCCGCGTCGCGCTGCGAAGACCCCGGCGCGCGCGGCGCGACGCGCGGCGCAGAGGGGCCGCGAGAGCACCCGAGCAGCAGCGCAACCTGGACCACCGCCGCCAGCAAGCGCGCCCCTCGTCGGCTCCTTCGCTTCATCTCACGAGCAATCACAGCACGAACCAGCGATCGCACGAGCGACACGCACCTCCCACAGGCGCTCGGCAGCGCCCCTTGTTCCACGAGCACACCAGCGAGGCGCGAGCGCCTCGCCGCGCGGCGCGCGGGCCTCGCTGCTTCGCCATCAACACGATGAAATCACTGGCGATTCTCTGGGCTCCGCGCGCCTCTCGCGTCGGCATCGATCCTGCGTTGCTCCGGCGCAACGGTCGGCCCTTCGACCGCGGATTCAACGGCCCATTCGCCCGACTGAGCACAACCCACGGAGTCTTCGATCATGACCTCACGCATCGCCCTCGTCTCTGCGCTCTCCCTCATGGCCATCTGCTGCGCTCCCGCGCCTTCGGGCAACGACGGAGGCCCGGACTCTCGCATGACGACCGACGCGACGCCGCAAGACACCGGCGCGATGGCGACCGACAGCGGCGCGATGGCAAGCAGCATCGTCGGGACCTGGATCTACACGAGCGGCGCCAACGAGCAGCGCATCAACTTTCTCGGCGACGGGCGCTACGAGCTCACGGCGAGCTTCACGAGCGCGAGCTCGGGCTGCATTTCGAGCAGCAACTACTTCGGTCGCTACACGTTGATGGGCGACACGCTCTCGGGAACCGCCGCGAGCGCGACGTCCGAGACCACCGACTGCATGGACTCGTCGATGAACCGCCCCGCGATGGACATCACCGACGCCATGCAAATCGCCCGAGGAAACCTCGACGGGACCGTCACCATCAGCGGCAACACGATGACGCGCATGTACGACTCCGGCGGGACGCCCACCACGCGCGAGTACCAGCGCTCGATGTGATCACGGGACGTCGCTCGGCAGCGCGAAGGACACGTCGGGCAGCGCGCCGGACAGCACTTCGTTTCGAGCGTTTCCGTGCATTCCGACGCGGGTCAGCGAAGGCGGGGGCGTGTCCGAGTCCAAGAGCCCCGCGGCGTCGAGCGACTCCGAGATCGCGCCGTCCACGATCGAGAGCGCGCCGCGTCGGACCATGAACCCGTACGACGAGCCGCGAAGCGTGCAGCGCTCGCAGCGCACCGCAGAGCTGCTCCGCACGAAGAGCCCGACGTTCGAGCGCTCTTCGGGCCGCGACGAGCTCACGCGCCCGAGCGCGAGGTCCCCCGCGTACGCGTCCGCGAGCGCGAGCGACGACTCCATCGCCGTGTCCGAGAGCGTCGCGTACGCCGCGCCCGCAGCGCGCGTCACAGACACGCGATCGAGCGCGATCCGCCCGCTCAGCTGCGCGATCACCGCGGCGTTGGACTCTCCCTCGAGCGCCACCAGCGAATCGACGAACACGTCGCGCCCGCGCAGCGTCGAGCCCGCGCCCACCGACGTGAGCGCCGTCGAGGCTCCCTGCACGACGACGCGATCGAGCGCCACCGTCGAGCCATCGAGCGCAGCCACCGCCCACGACGTCCGCTGCGCGCGCGCGAGGTCGATCAGCACGTCGCTCGCGTCGACGTTTGCGCCCTCGATGCCGACGACCCCGAAGGTCGCTGCGCCGTTGATCACCGCCCGCCGCAAGACCAGCGATCCCGCACGCGCCGCGCGAACACCCACAGGCGCTTCGCCCATCGCGCTGTCCGATCGAAGGTCTTCGATCACCGCGCTCGCCCCGAGCAGCCCCACGCTCGCGTTGGTCGCGCCCGTCACCGTCAGGGATCGCGCTTCGAGCGTCGCTTCGCTGCCCGCCGTGATCGCCGTCGTGCGACGCGTCCCGACCACGGACACGCGAGAGCCCTCGAGCGTCAATCGCCCCCGCGGAAACACGGTGATCGCCGGCCCGTCGATCCCGTCGACGACGAAGCCGCGCGCCGTCACCGACGCCTCACCGACGACGAGCGCGCCAGGGGCAGGCTCCTGACCGCGCGCGAAATCCCGCATCCACACCGACTCGAGCTCGACCGCTCCGCTCGAGAGCAGCACGCACGCGACCGAGGGGCAGCGCTCGATGACCACGTCTCGAACGCGCAGCGTCGCGCTCACGCTCTCGGCGCTCAGCGCGCCGAAGCTCGCCTCGCTGCTCGCGTCCGCGAAGCGAATCCGCGCGCGCTCGAAGGACACGTCTCGATCGACGTCCGTGAGGATCGCGAACATTCCACGGTGCGACTCTGCGACGACGTCGCTCACCGAGAGCTCGCTGTGGTTCGAGAAGATCGCCGCAGAAGAGTCGACGATCGGCGAGCGTCTTCCCACGCGAAGCAAGCGCAAGCCGCGGGCGCTCACCGTCGAGTCGAACGCGCCGAGGAGCCCGAAGTCGATGTCCGACGCGCGCACGCGATCGAGCTCGACCGTCGAGTTTCCCGCGACGATCGCGAGCGATTCACGCTCGGTGAGCGCGGCGCCCACCTCGCGCAGGACGCTCGTGCGCAGCGCGAACGAAGAGCCGACGTCGCGCACCAACGCCGCGGACGCGTCCATCGAGCGCAGCGTCGACTCTTCGACGACCACGCGACCGGCCGCGTTGACGTACACCGCACAGCCCTCTTGTCCGGGCGCGGGCTGATCGATGCGCGCGATCAGCGAGCGGCGGACGTTCACCGTTCCACCGCGGGTGTAGACGGCGATCCCGCGGATTTCGCGGAGGACCGAGCGCTCGACCGAGAGCGTCGCGCCCTCGTCGCCGCTGACCGCGAAGCCCTGCTCTTGCGCAGGCGCCGCGCGAACGCGCTCGATCACGGTGTCGGTCACCGTGCCCGTCGCGCCGCGGCCTTCGACCGCGACGCCCACGTTGGTCCCGTCGCCGATGTGCGACGCATCCACGGTCACCCGCGCCCCCGCCACGCCGTGAACGCTTCGCCCGCGAAGACCGTCGGCCCTCGCGCGCATCGCACGCACCGCCGAGCGAACCACGGTCACGCTCGTCGACGCGCCGCTCGCGTACAGTCCGTAGCCCACGCCGCCGTCGATCACGCTGTCTTCCATGCGCACCGACGCGCCGCCGCTCGCGACCACGACCCCGCGCTCGTCGCGGCCCGTCAGCGTCACGCCGCGCAACACGACCGTCGCCGACGCGCTCGCGCTCACGACCGGCGCCGCGCTGTCGCCCGTGAGCCGCACGCGCTCCGCGCACACACCGGCGATGTTGATCGCTCGATCCGCGGTGACCGCCGCCGCGTACGAGCCCTCTCCCAGCACGAGCCACACGCCCGAAGGCGCCCCTTCGAGCGCGCGCCGTACGGTGGCGTATGGTCTCGCGAGGCTCCCGTCTCCATCGTCCGATCCCGCGGCGGTCACGTAGCGAACGGTCGCTCCGTCGGGCACCGCCACGCGCTCGATCGCCGCGCACTCCACCGTGGGAACGCAGCGTCCGACGCTCGGATAGCGCCCCGCGGCGCACGCGTCGATCGCGGGCGGTTCGCAGCCGAGCTCCGCGTCTCCGCTCCAGCCCATCGGGCACGAGGTGACGCCCGCGGTCGGGCTCCATGGCGCGGCGAGCTCCATCGCAGAGGGAGGAACCCACGTCGACGACGGCGCGGCGCTCGTCGACCACGGGCCGACCCAACGATCGTCCGCGGCGCGCGTGATGCTCGCGGTCGGCGCGGCCCCCGAGCGAGCGCGAGACACATCGACGTTCGCGCAGCGAGCGCCCTGGCGCGACGGGCTCGAGGGCGCGCACGCGACGAGCGCGGGAGCGCACCCGCCGCGATCGAGCTCGACCCAATCCTCCGGGCATCGCCACCGCGCGACTTCATCGGAGCGCGCCGAGGAGCACCCGATGAGCGCGAGGGTGATCGATGCGATCGATGCGACCGTTGCACGCGCGCCACGCACGGCGCGCACTCCTCCACGAAGCGTCACCGCGCGACGATAGCCCACTCGCTTCGATCGTGGATCGATCGCGACGACGGCGCGTCCGTCACGCGATCACTTCGCGTACTTGTCGAACAGGACCTTGAATCGCTCGCGAATGTGCGGAGGAATCCTGCCCTTGTCCGTCAACACCGCGTGCTCGAAGGCGTTGGTCGCGGGTGAGCGCGCCGGGTCGGGCAGGGCGTTGGCGAGGTGGCGCACGGTCTCCTGCGCGCGCTCGACGTTCTTGTGGATGATCTCGAGGATCATCTTGATGTCGACGCTCGCGTCGTGCTCGCGCCAGCAGTCGTAGTCCGTCGCGAGCGCGAGCGTGCAGTAGGGCAGCTCGATCTCGCGCGCGAGAAAGACCTCGGGGACGTTGGTCATGCCGACGACCGCGCAGTTCCACGAGCGAAACATGAAGGACTCGGCGCGCGTCGAGAAGCGCGGCCCCTCGATGCACACGTACGTCCCGCCCTCGTGCACGGTGGCTTTGGTCTTGCGCGCGGCTTCGGTCACCGCGCGCGCGAGCAGCGGACACACCGGGTCGGCCATCGACACGTGCGCCGCGAGCCCCTCGTCGAAGAACGTCCCCGCGCGGCGCTGCGTGCGATCGATGAACTGATCGACCACCACGAGGTCTCCGGGCGGGATCTCTTCGCGCAGCGATCCCACGGCGGACACGCTGAGCACGTGCGTCGCGCCGAGCGTCTTCAGGGCCCACAAATTCGCGCGAAAATTAATGGCGCTCGGGGGGATGCGATGCCCGCGCCCGTGTCGCGGAAGAAACAGCAGCGTCGTCTCGCCGAGCCGGCCCTTGATGATCGCGTCCGACGGCGAGCCCCAGGGCGTCTCGACGTCGATCTCTTGCACGTCTTCGAGGCCGGGCATTTGGTAGAGCCCGCTTCCGCCGATGACACCCAACACGTAACCCATCGTTTGCTCCTCGCGTCTCGACACAGACGACGCGCGACGCGCGCCGCGTTCGCCGCGGTTTGTACCCTATTTCTTCGCGGGAATCGTCGCGATCGAGAGCACCCCGAGGTCCTCTCCCCCGTGGCCTTCGCGGACGAGCGCGTCCATTCGCTCGCCGAGGCCCGGCAGGACGCCGAGCGGACGCTCTCCGGCGGTCTCGACCATGAGCCGCACGTCTTTGCGCGCCATCGAGAGCTCGAAGCTCGCCGTGTAGTCGCCCTGAATCATCCGCGCCCCGCGCCCCGCCACGATGTTGGCGAAGGGAAATCCCGTGACGAATTTCTGCACGTCCTCGGGGGCGATCCCCGCGCCCTGCCCCAGCGCAAACGCGTCCGCGAGGCAGCCCGCGACACCAATAATCATCGCGTTGCCGACGAGCTTGAACCCCGTCGGCGCGCCGTGGTCTTCGCCGAGCAGCACGAGGTCGCCGGTCATCGCCGCGAGCGCTGGCGAGAGCGACTCGAGCACCGGCGTCGGGCCCGCGCAGAGCATCCGCCCCGTCGCCTGCCGCGCGTTGACGGGCCCCATGAATACAGGTGCCGAAATATACGCGACGCCCATCGCCCCGAGGCGACGGGCTCTCTCGCGCGCTCCGGCGGGCGTCACCGTCGTGTGGTCCACCACAGGAACGCCCCTCGCCAACGCGGGCAGCGCCTCTTCGAGCACCGCGTCCACCGAGCGATCGTCGGACAAGCACAAGTGCACGCGCTCGACGTCCTTCACGCATGCTGCGATCGAAGCGCACGCGAGCGCGCCCTTCGCGACGAGCGGGTCGAGTTTCGATGTCGTGCGGTTCCACGCGCGAACGCGGAGCGAGCGGGCGAGGGCGGCCTCGACGAATCCAGATCCGAGCAGCCCTGTTCCGAGCCAGGCGATGGTGGTCATTGGCGTAGTGCCTACCAGCGCCAGGGGCCTCTCGACAAACCCTCGACCGACCGCGCCCATCGATGAGCGATTTCGCGGCAGTTTGTACCTCGCGCAGACTTCGCGGCGTGCGCATGGTCCGGCGCTCTTCCTATGGCAAAGCTCGAGACCGCACGGATCGACCTCGCGTCGATCGACCGATCACAGTTCAAAGTGACGCCCCACGGAGAGCGCGTGCTCGTGCACCCGCACGCGAACAAGCGTCGCTGGGACGAGCGCGAACTGCCGCTGCGATCGCTGGTCACGGACGCGAAGGGCGCGGTGATCTCCGCGGGATTTCCGAAGTTCTTCAATTTTGGCGAGCACGCTCCGCACGACGAGCGCTTCGTCGACGCGCTCGCGCGGGACGCGGTCGAGTTTCCCGAGAAGCTCGACGGCTCGCTCATCGTCGCCGACCTCGCGCCCGACGGCTCGACCGTGACGCTTCGCACGCGGCAGTCGCTCGGGCTCAACGAGCTCGAGGCGCCCATCGAGCGCTTGATCCGAGAGCGATACCCGCGATTTCGCGAGGCGCTCGCGGCGGATCCCGCCGTGCGCGAAGGCCACTCCGTGCTCTTCGAGTTCTTGTACCCCGAGCGCCCCGTGGTCTTGCGCTACGAGCGCGCGGCGCTTGTTCTCCTCGCGCTCGTCGACAAGCACTCGCTCTCGCCCTCGTGGAACGAGACCGCGCTCGCGCGGATCTCTCGCGAGGCGGGCGTCGAGCGCACGGCGATCCACACGCTCCCAACGGACCCCGCGGCGCTGCGAAGCGCGCTCGACGCGATTCCGCAGAGCGAGGGCGTCGTCGCGCGCGCGATCGACCGCGAGGGCCGGCCGCTGCTCATCAAGATCAAGACGCAGTCGTACCTTCGCCTGCACGCGCACCGAGCGCGCCTCGGCGGAGGAAACTCGCAACGCGTAGCATTTTTGCTGGGCGCCGAAGACGAAGCCTCCTTCGTGAGCGCGCTCGAAGCGCGAGGGCTCGACTACGAAGCGATCACGTTCGCCAAAGAGAACCTCGGCGACTACTTCGAGCGACGCGCCCGCGTGATGACCGCGTTTCGCGAGCTTCGCGCAGCCCTCGGCCTCGGCGACGAGAGCGCGAAGAGCGCGCCGTCACGCACGGACAAGCGCGCGTTCGTCGAGCGAGCCAAGGCGTACATCGACGGCCACCGCGAGCGCTTCGTCGAGCCCGTGTGGTTCGACGTCGCGATCAAGCTGTTCGAGGGTCGCGTCGAAAACGCGAGGATCGTCTCGTATTCGGCGCTCATCGGCGAACCCGGCCCCACCGTGCGACAGTGGCTCGCCAACGCCGACGAGGAGCTCCGCGCGACGTTCGAGCGCGAAGTGCGCGAAGAAGAGTGACGGCTAGTTTTCGGGCGGGCGAAACGCGTATCCGTCGGGCAATTTGCCGCCGAGCCACACGCGCACCGTCGTCGGGACCTCCGCGACGAACGTCACCCCCATCCCGACGACCGTGAGCGCGATGGCGACCTTGCCCGACAGCGCGCTCGCGTCCGCGATCATCGCGAGCGCGATCAGCCCGCACACCGAGCCGAGATAGCCCCCGACGGACATCGCGAGAAACTGTCGCCTCGTGTTCGCGCGCACGTCGAAGAAAAACAGCAACGGCGTCCACACCGTCTGCGCGAAGTGCACTCGGCTCCCCGTCGCGCGCGCCCCGAGCAAGTGCCCCCACTCGTGCCCGATGAAGCCGCTCACCGCGAAGAACACCCCCGCGAGGACGCCGACGATCGAGCGCGCGAGCGTCGCGCCGCCCGTTCGCATCGAAGCGTCCAAGATCCAGAGCGCGACCGTCCCCGCGACAACCGCCGCGTCGCGCAACACCAAGTGCAGAGGAGCCATCACGTGCCGCGGGTAACACTACACGATGCTCCGAGCTCCTGTTCAACGAGCGCGAACCACCGCGGGGACGCCGCCCTTCGGGCGCAGCGTCGCGAAGTCGTCCGGCTCGATCTTGCGAGACGCGTCGATCTCGAAGCGCCAACGCCGGAGCAACGTCGCCAGCACAATGGGCCCTTCGAGCATGGCGAAATGCACGCCGATACAAAACCGCGGCCCCGCGCTGAACGGGAGGTACGACGTTCGGTGCCGCAGCGCTTCGCGCTCGGGCAGCCAGCGATCCGGGTCGAACGCCTCGGGGTCGGGGTAGGCGTCCTCGCGGTAGTGCTGCGCGTAGATGCTCACGAACACCAGTGATTTTGCTGGTAGTTGGTAGCCCGCGACCTCGACGGGCTCGAGCGTCCTGCGCGGCAGCAGCATGAGCGGCGGGTACATCCGCATCGCCTCGCGAAACACGCGGGTGCAAAACTCGAGCTTCGACGGGTCCCACTTCGTGATGGGCCCGTCGCCAAACGCGTCCGCCTCCGCCCGGGCCTTCTCGAGCAGCGCCGGGTTGCGCGCGAGCAGATAAAACGACCACGCGAGCGCGGTCGCCGTGGTCTCGTGCCCAGCGACGAAGAGCGTGACGGCCTCGTCGCGCACTTGCTTGTCGCTCATGTGCTCGTTTGCGCCCTCGGGGTCCTTCGCGGTGAGCAGCATCGTGAGGAGGTCCTGCCGCGTGAGGCCCTGCTTGCGGCGGTCGTCGATCATGCGCTGGATCCGGTCGTCGACGAGCCGCACCGCCGAGAGCAGCGCCGGGTCCCGCACCCCCGGGAGCATGAACGGCGCTTCGAGCTTCTGCTGCGCGTCTTGAAACCATGTGCGCACGCGACCCGAGGTGCGATCCGCGAGCGCCCCCGCGGCGTCCATCCCGAGCACGTGCGCGACGAGCGCGGGGCTCCCGAGGTTGCGATTGACCCACCCGAGGGCCGTGGTGAGCGCCGCGCCGAGCGAGTCGGCTTCGTCGAAGGTGTCGACGTCGAAGAGGGCTTTTCCGACGACGGACATCGCGATGCGCGTGGTCTCGTGGGCCACGTCGATCGAGTCGCCGTCCTTCATGCGGTCCGCCGCGCGCTCGGCCACCTCGCGCATCGTGTCCGCGTAGCGCTGGATCGGCTGCGGCTGAAACAGCGTGGACATCATCTTGCGCTGCGTGCGCCACAGGCTGCCCTCGCTCGTAAAGAGCCCCTGGCCCGCGAGGTAGTGGAGCAGCACACGAAATCCAGGGGACTTCTCGAAGCTCTTGGCGCGCGTCACGAGCACCTCGTGCGCGACCTCGGGCGTGCACGGAAAGTACACGGGCAGGTGCATCACGCGCCCTCGCACGAGCGGCGCGGTCTGCTCCGCGAGCTTTCGCTGAAACGCGAGGCGCTCTTGCGTCGTGAACCCGAAGCTCCCGAGCAGCCCCACGTCGGGCATGCGAGGGAGCGAGTCCAGCGAGCGGGCCGGCCCGTCGGACGAGGGCTGCTGTGCGTGCGGCGAGTCCATGGATGGTCTGCGCGGAGCATAGCGACCGCGCGCCCCGAAGTGTGGAGCCGCTGTGGACGGGACGCCGCTCGGCGCCGGCCGAGGGACGCGCGCTTCTCTTGCAAAGGGCACTAGCCCAACGCCCGGTCGCGCGGGTAGCTTCGTCGACGTTTCTTCTATGAATCGCGCGTACGCCATCGCTCTCAACGCCTTTCGCGAGGCGGTTCGCGATCGTGTGCTGTTCGGGGTCCTCGGCCTCGCGATCGCGTCGCTCGCGTTCGGGACGTCGCTCGCTTGGCTCTCGGTCTCCGAGCAAGTTCGCGTGCTCGTCGACCACGGGATCGTCACGATCTCGTGGCTCTCGAACCTCGTCGCGATCTTCTTGGGAGCGAGCTTCCTCTACAAAGAGGTCGAGCTCCGCACGCTGTACGTGATCCTCGCCAAGCCCGTCGCGCGCTGGCAGTTCGTCCTCGGCCGCTATCTCGGGATCGTCGCCACCGCCGTCGTGTTCATCGCGCTCACCGCGGCCGCGCTCTTGTCCGTGCTCGTGTTCGTCGCCGCCGAGAGCCGCGCCGGAAGCGGCGCGAGCGAGTCGGTCCTCTCGGTGATCCGCTCGTCGCGCGGCGCGCGTTTCGCGGCGCTCTCCGTGGTTGTCCTGCTCGGCACGCTCGGCCTCGCGGTGAGCTCTCGCGCCAAGGCGCTGGCTCCGCTGCGCGCGGCCCTCAGCGGCGCCGGAGCGCTCCTCGGCTCGATCGCGCTGTGCGGCCTCGTGTCCGCGGTCTCGGCCTCGGTCGCGCCCGACGAGACGATCTACGTCCTCGTCTCGTGCGCGCTCGCCGTGATCGAAGTGTGCATCACGGCGGCGCTCGCCACGCTGGTTTCCTCGTTCTCGACCCCGTTCGTCACCGGGGCGTTGTCGCTCGGGTTCTTCCTCATCGGCCGCTCGACCGGCGCGATCCTCGAGCTCAAAGCGCGGCAGCTCCCGGCCGAAGTGCTGCAGCTGCTCCGCGTGGTCGCCGAAGTGTTTCCCAATTTGTACCTGTATGTCCCGACGAGGCAGTCGCTCTCGCTCGCGCAAGGGTTCGCCCCGGTCGCGTCGTTCGTCGCGCAGCTCGCGACGTACGGGCTCGCGTACAGCGCGCTCTTCGTCGGCGGGGCCGCGCTCTTGTTTCGTCGAAGGGACCTGACGTGACCGAGCCCACGAATTCAAGTGAACCCGCGCCGACCGACGCGACGGACACGGCCCCCGACGACGCGAAGCTCACGACCTCCGCGCCCTCGACGCCCGGCGCGCGACGCCGAGCCGCGGGCTACGCGGTCGTCGCCGTGATCGTGGTCACCACCGCGGCGCTGCGCGCGCTCGTCGAGTCCGGTCGGGAGGTCGCCGCCGCCGAGTCCGCGCTCGCCGCGGGAGACACCTCCGACGGGATCCGAAAGCTCCGCCGCGCCGCGCACTGGTACGTCCCGGGCTCTCCCTTCGTCGCGCGCGCCTACGAGCGCCTCGAGCGCGTCGCCACCGAAGCCGAGGCGCAGGGGCGCAACGAGCAAGCCCTCTCGGCGTGGCGCGCGATCCGCTCGAGCGCGCTCGCGACGCGCTGGCTCATCGTCCCCGAGCGAACCCGGCTCGACCGCGCCAATCGACACATCGCGGCGCTCATGGCCGAGCTTCCCCCGCCGCCCGAGGATCGCGCGAAGGACCGCGCGCGACTGCGCGAAGAGCACCTGTCGTTGCTCAGCGAAGACAAGGCCCCCGACCCCGCGTGGCTCGTCGTGCTCGCGATCGGCCTCGTCGCGTGGCTCACGGGGCTCTTTCGCGCGCTGCGCGACGGCTGGGACCAAGACGATCGCGTGCAGAAGCGCCCCCTCGCGATCGCGATCGCGCTGTCCGTCGGTGGGCTCTCGCTCTTGCTGCTCGCCGTCGCTCGCGCGTAGCGAGCGTCTCTACGGCTTGTCTTCGTCGTCGTCTTTGAGCCCGAGGTCCGGCGACCCGCCGTAGGCCGAAATCGTGCGCAGCTGCGGAGCGATTCCATACGCGGGTCGCGCGAGGGGAGTCGTGCGAATTTGTCGCACCGCGCGCGAGCCCGAGTCCCTCGCGACGCCGCTGTCCGAAGGCGCGACGCCCGAGTCGGTCGGAACAACGTCGGGGCTCGGGTCCATCACTGGAACGCCGTACGGCTGCGCGATCGCAGGCTCCGGAACGTCGGGCCGCGGCGGGTTCGGCGGAGCCCCGTACGGCTGCACGATGGACTGATCGCGGCCCATTCCGTTGCGTTCGCAGCCCGCGAAGGCCATCGCGCCCGCGAGCACGATCGCCGCGCGCGAGAGCGGGAGCGAGACCTCGATGAGCGGCGTGTCCTCTGCGCTCGCCTCGCGCACAGCCCCGCAGAACGGACAGCGCCCCTCGGTCTCGCGAACGTGCCGGGAGCATCGATCACACTGAATCAGCGCCATGGCAGCGATGCTACCACCGGCGGGTCGCTCAAAACGTGATCGGCCCCGAGGGACGCACGGCGCACAGCCCGTCGGCGTTCATGTGGACCATCGCGCGCGACGAATACGCAATGAATCCACGGAGATCGTCGATGCCCGGCGCGCCGTTGGTCTCGGCCACGAGCCGCGCTCCCATGGGCATGTAGCCCATCGTCTGCCCTCCTCGGTCGGGCACCGGGCGCATCATGCGGTCGACGATGTTCGTTGAAACAACGCCCATCAAATCATCGAGCGTTGACAAAGCTGGCGCGCCCATCGCTCCGGGCGTGGCCCGCGCGGCGAAGTGATCGAACCGCGGGGGCGGGTCCTCGACGTTGAGCCGCAGCCAGAACAAGTGATCCATGTGCAGCGTGATCTGCGCGCGCGCGGGCCCCGTCGTGCGCGGCGCGACCCCGGGCGCTCCGTCCGCGCCGTTCTCTGGGTTTTGGCAGTTGAAATAGCGCGTGGGCGCGCCGAAGCCGTGACGAAACCGGATGCTCGTCGGGTAGTCCGCCTCGGGCGTCCCGGCCATCGGCGCGCGCCCTCGGTACGTCGCGGTGCCGGTCAGCAGCGTGGTCCAGCCCTTCGCGATCATCTCGTTGTAGTCCGCGAACTGCTCGCGCGAGAGGTTCACGTTCGTCGCGTTGCCCTGCGCGCGAACCACGTCGAACGAAAACGCGTAGCGCACCGACGGATCGAGCGCCGCGCCCGCGCTCGTCGCGCGAAACGCAAACAGCGCGATCGCCGTCTCCGACCCGCCGCTCGCCCCGGTGAGCGCGCCCATCTTCTTCGCGTCGATCGCGAACGCCCGCGGGTCCGCGGCGACTTCGGCGCCGACGACGGTCTGATCCGACGGGTTATTTCCAGGCAGATTGAGGCGCACGTTCGAGAGCGTCACCAAGATCTGCTCGAAGCGAACCTCCCACCCGTCGACGAAGACGATCTGCTCGTTCGACGGCGTCGGCGTGTACTCGAAGCCCTGTTGCCCGAGCTTCTCGCTCGAGACCGAGACGTGAATCGTCCGCGGGTCGTTGCTCGACGCCGTGATCCCCGGGTCGAACGGCCGCTCGAACTCGGGGCCCACGCTCGCGTCGCTCGGCGCGCTGGCCTCGGCGTTCGCGCTCGCGTCGCCGCCGTCCGCCCGCGAGGGACCGGGCGAACACGCGACGCTCAACGCACCACACGCACACAAAAACAAGCTCGCGCGGCTCTTCATCGTCTGTGCTCTCTCACTGCGCTCGGGGCTTGGGCGCGACGCGAAAGCGCCACGTCCCGCTCGTCGCGCGGACGCCCGCCTCGAAGCCCGCGCCCACGTTGTCCCGCCGCGTAAACGTGTACGACCCGTCGCGGCCCGGCGTGCCCGACAGCAGCTCTCGGAAGTCCGCGTTGGCGAAGCACGGTCGCAGGTCCACGCGGAGCTCGACCGAGCTCTCTTCGTCGGGGATCAGCTCGAGCGGAATCCCTCGCACTTGCCGCAGCGCGTCCACCGGCTGCTCTTGCGTCGCCGCGGCGGGATCGATCGCGAACGCCCCAGAGAAGAGCACCGTCTCTTCGCCCCGCGTCGCGTGGCCCCGCACGCGAAGCGCGCTGTCGTTCATCGTCGCGCGGTTGTAGAACCACAGCTCCGCCGTGCGCACAGGCTCGTCCACGCCCGTCGCGAAGCGCTCGAAGGACACCATCTGCGGGTCGAGCAGGTCGAACTCTCGCTGCTCGTTGATCTCGGCCACGATGCGCCCAGCGCCGAAGTGGCTCTCTCCGTGCGCGTGCGCGAACGGGACGAACAGCCGCCGCACGTCGAAGCGCGGACGCACCGTGGACCGCCGCGCGCCGCTCGTCTCCAGGGGCGCGATGGTGTTGAAATACACAGGCCCGATCGCACCGCGCGCCTCGGTGAGCGTCACGCTCCAGCCCGTGCGCGTCTCGAACGTGTACGGCCCCGGGCTTCGCTCGTAGCCTCCGACGCGCATCGCGAACGAGACCCGACGAAGGCCCGTCGTTCCACCGCAGCCCTCGACGCCCGCGGCGAACGTGCACACCCCGAGCACCGCCAACGTCGCTGCGGCGGGCAGCGCTCTCTTCGCGATGAAGCTTCGTGCGCGAGGGACCAAGGATCGACCGCTGTGCGTGCTCATGGCTGTTGTCCTGCGCTCTCGCCGGTTGTATCGCTGCGATTTTCCGTGCGATTTGATTGTGTGGGCCGCGCCGACGTCGCGCGCTCGGGCGCGGGCTGCTCGGCCATCCCGTGGCGACTGGCGCCGCTCCCGATGTGCACCGTGAGCGAGAGGCCCACGTTGCGGGGCGGCGCCGCGGTGAAGTGCCTCGTCGCGACGCGCGTCGGAAAATCACGGCTGCGAAAATCGCTGACGTAGTTGTATTGCGCCCACGCGAACTGCGAGTCGAAGACGTTCGTGCAAAACACGCCGAGCTCGACGTGCGTCCAGCGAAACGAGAGCTGCGCGTCCGCCACGAAGATCGCCGCGGCCTTCTCGGAGAGCGGCAGCGGACGCTGGCCGATCAAGCTCGCGCCGACGCCCGCGCTCACGCTCACGTGACGATCGCGGATCTTCAACGGCAAGGGAACCAGCACGCTCGCGTCGAGCCTCGCCACCAACGGTGGAACGTACGGGACGAGCAGCCCGTCGTCGTCGAACGTCGCCCGCGCGTAGGTCACGTGCATCCCGACGTCGAGCCAGCGGTTGGTCGCGCGCATCGCGGCGAGGCCGCCGTAGCGGGTCGTTCCGTTGGCGAGCCCGTTGCGGCCTTGGGCCTCGTCGAACACGAGGTCGCGATCGACGTGCGTGAAGTACCCGAGCGCGCGCGCAGAGAGCGACCAGCCTCCGCGATCGCGCGTGAACACCATGCCCGCTTCCGCGGATTGAATGGGCGAAAACGGCGCGCGCTCACCGTCACCGAGGTACGTCGCGTCCGCTGAGCGAGCGCCGCTGCCGTACGCGAACGCGAAGCTCACGCCCGCCCACGGCCCGAGGATCACTGTCGCGCGCGGCTGAGCGATGAGCCCGCTCGCGGTGCGTCGCGTCGCGGGATTGCGATAGCCCGCGCGGTCCGCAGAGGGACACTCCGTGTCGAGCGGGGCGCCGCGCACGTACGTTCCCCGCGTCGCGCAGCGGTCGAGGACGTTATAGTGGTAGCCGTCGACGCGCACGCCGCCGCGGATCGCGAGCCACGAGAGCGGCCGCAAATCCGCGTCCACATAGATGGCAGCGTTGGCGAGATCCGGAACGAACTCGAAGTCCGTCGCGTACGGGATGTTCGTCCCGAAGCGCATCCGCCGCTGCGTGTTGTCCGCGTGCACGAAGCGCCCGTAGAACCCGAACTCCAGCGTCTGCACGCGCTGGTTGAACGTCGCGCGGAGCTTTCCGTGCGCGCGAAGCCCGAGGTCCACCGACGTGCTCGTCTGCTCGATCGCGTCGCCGCGCTGCTCGTGCGGGCTCTGCCCTGCGCGCTGCGTGTCCAGCAAAAACCCTGTGAAATTCTCTCGGAGCCGAAACGTCCTGTACGTCCCCCACACCGTCGCGCCGAACGAGCCGCCCTCGAGCGTGAGCCCGAGCCCGTGCCGCGAGACGTCTCCGCCCTGCGTCGCGTCGTACGTGTCGTAGAAGCCGACGCGCCCCGCGCGAAAGTCGTCTTCGCGCAGGACTCCCGCGGACCCGTAGCGCGTGAGGTAGCTCGTCGCGATCGCGCGGAGCGACAGCGAGCCGAACCGACGCTCGTAGCCAGCGTTGCCCGTCGCGCGCTCGTAGCCACGGTTTTGTCCGTAGCCATCCGAGCGGGCCAGCTCTGCGGCGACGAACGTTCCAGGGCTCTCGCCTTCGGGCGCGAGCACGCCGACGAGCCTGTGCGTGTTGAACATCCCGAAGCGGTACTGGAGCCGCGCCCCGCGCTCGCGCACGCGAAGCGCGTACTGCGCGCTGCCCGCGACGGCGAAGTCCCCCTGCCTCGGATCGAAGGGCCCTTCGAGCACACGAAGCTGCTCGACCACCTCGGGGATGATCGAGTGCGTGTCCGCGTACCCGTGCGAGTGCGGGTGCCCCGGCTCGTTGATGGGCACACCCTCGTACGAGAACTCCAGGTCCTGCCCGAGCCGCGCGTCGAACCCGCGCAGAAACACCTGCTCGGCGTGCCCCTCACCGAGCCCGTTGGTGAGAAAGATCCCAGGTGCGAGCCGCAGCAGATCCGCCGCGTTGGCCCGGGGAATCTCCCCGAGCCTCCCGATCGTGATGGGCGTGTCGCTCGCCGCGCGCGGCGGAGGCGTCGCTGCGCCGCGCACTCGAACGCCCTGCTCGGGCTCGGGCGTCCGCGCCCCGCGTCCCCGGACGGGAGCGTTGGTCGTCGTGCTCGGCCGCGTCTGGGCCTGCGCGCGCACGCTCGCGCAACAGCACGCCACGCACAGCGCAGCGCGCAGCGGTCGATACGACCGAAGCACCCGCGCCGAACGAACGGCATGACTGACCGAGCAACGCACGGCAGGGGGAACTAGCAATCTTGCAACTCTATTGCAAGTGATGCTTCGATTCTTTTGCCGTATGAATGCAACGTTGTTTGCGTTGCAGCGCGACGATCAGAGGGTGTTCAGTTGCAGCGCTCGCAGCGGCCCTTGAGCTGGATCTCGTGGACGCGCTCTTTCAAGCGCACGGGCGTGTTGCGCGTGGTCTTGATCTCGACCGAGCCCTCGGGCAAGCACGACACTTCGCCGCACTCGTCGCAGACAAAGTGCGGGTGCGCATCACCGTGGGTGTCCGAAGCGCGCAGCAGCTCGAAGCGCCACACGTGATCGCCGAGGTCTCGCTTGCGCGCGAGGCCCGCGTCGGTGAGGTCGTTGAGGTTGCGATAGACCGTCGCGCGATCCCAGCCCTCGGGCGCGAGCTTGTCCGCGAGCTCCGCGTGCGAGACGGGCGTGTCGGCTTCGTGAAGGCAGCGCAAGACGGCGAGCCGCGGCGCGGTCGCGCGCAAGTCCGCGTCGCGAAGCTGAGTCTTGAGGTCGTCGAGGGAGAGCTTGCCCGCGCGCACCATGGAAACTGTCATAGGGCAGCAGCCGCGGATTTGCAAATGAGTTGAAGATGCAACTCTGGCCGGGCCGTCACTCTCCCCGCAGCCGCCTTCGCAGTCGCGCGAGGATCCCGTCGCCGTCCGACGCCTCGCCGCCTGGGTTCGGCCACAGCGGGGGCGGGGGCGGGTTGAACGTCGCCGTTCGCATCCTCGGTTTCGGAGGCACCAACACGAGCGGCGGGGCCTCGTCGAAGAGCACTTGCTCGTAGCCGCCAAGGCTGACGCCGCCGGTTCCCGGTCCGTCGTCGAAGCACGGCGGCGCGAAGAAAAACGTCGGCGGAGCCATTCCCACTCGCTCGAACGGACACGCGCGCAGCTCGCGCTCGATCCCCTCGACGCCCTCTCCGCGCTGCGGAACCCACACCGCCACGCCTCCGTCGCCGACCGGCATCGGCCACGCCCCGCGACACCACAGCTCGAGCCACGGCCCGAACGGCGCGGGAAGCACGTCCACGCGCATCGCGGACAGCCAGATGCACTGCGCGTACGCTTGCATCAGCCACGGGACCCTCCATCCGTACGGGAGCAGCGCGACGGCCTTCTGCCAGTGTTTCGAGCGGCGAAACACCGGTTCGAGCGCCGCGCGCAACCGAGGGAGCACCGCGCGCACCTCGGGCATGCTCTGCAGCGACTGGCACTTGCGCGAGAGCTTGCCCGAGAGCGCCACGGTCGACGCCGCGCTCGGGTGCGCCTCGGAGAACTCGACCAACGCGCGCGCCGAGCGAGTGATGAACAGCGTTCGATCGCGCGTCGGAGGATCGCCCGGCGACCAGCGGTCGAGCGCGTCGTGCCACTCGTCCATCCGATCGCGGACAAACGACTCGAACGCCGCGCCGCACGCGTCTGCCTCGGCGTCCGGCTCGAGCAGCGACAGCCCCGCGAGCGCGTCGAACAACGCGCCGCGAATGCGGGCCTTGTCCTTGATTCGAGCGCGCTTGTCGCCCTCGTCGCTCATGCCTTCGCGAGGTCTGCGAAGTACTCGCCCTTGATGCGCGCGACGTAGTCGACGAGGTTCTTCTTCGCGCGGGTCTCTTCGCGAAGCAGCGATTCGCCTGGGTAATCGATGATCGCGGACACAAACGCGAACGCCGTCGCGTCGAAGGTGCTCGGTCGATCGCCGAAGAGAAAGCGTCGATCGCCGAGGAGCCTCGAGAGCGCGGCCATGTCGTTCGCCCCCATGCGAAGCGCCTCTTCTTGCGTGTGCCTCCCGGTCCCTTGCGAGCGGAGCTTCTTGCGCACGTCTCGCACGATCAACGGAAAGAACATCCGCAGCGGCCCCGGCAACACCTTCACGAACTCGCTGCGCTGCAGCGTGCTCGTGTGCGGCGAATCCCACCGGGCCATCATCACCACGAAGTACGTCGCCTCTTCGAGCATCCTTCGGATCGCGTGCCCCGTCGCGCGCTGATCGTCCGTGAGCCACGCGTCCATCTTCTCGGTCCGCAGCGACTCGATGCGCTCGATGATGAGCTGCGAGTCGCCGACGAGCTCGTCGCCGATGCGCACGAAGGGGATCTTTCCCTTGGGGGCCTTGCGCATGTCCGAGGCGCCGAGCTCGTGCTCGATCTTTGCGAGCCGGAGGTACGTCTCGAGCTTCGCGCAAAACGGCGACAAGTTGGCCATGCCCCACGGCCGCGTCGCGGGCTGAAAGAGCGTGATCTTCGGCAGCGCGCTCACGACGCACGCTCCATCGATGCATGTTGCGACGGCGCGCGTTCGACCACGGTGACTTGCTGTGTCCTCACGGCGCGGGATCACACTCACTCGCGAAGAGCGCGTCAAGCGCGCCACGGGGCACAACGCCCAACCGTCTCGAGCGGCGCGTTCGCGCCTCGCTGCGACGCACGAACGCATCGGTGCCCGAGGGCGAGCACCATCACCGCGGGGCGAATTCAGGAGGATTTCAGGAGGTTTCGTTCATCCCTCGTCAACGGAACGCCTGTTGCGTCGTCGCGCTACGCCGACGCGCTCCGCGTCGAACTGCACACCACGGGAGCTCACCAATGAATCGTTCTTCGATGCGCGCCGCTGCGCTCAGCGTCGCGATCGCGAGCAGCGCCGCCGCCTTCAGCGCCGCGAGCGACGCACACGCGTTCTTTTCGCCGGGCTTCAGTTGGGGCGTTTCGGGAGTCTTCATCGGAAGCGTCGCGGTCATCCCCGCGCTCGTCACGACCATCGGAACGATCGCCTACCTCCCCTCGCCTCGAGTCCCCCTCGGCTGGTCCGTGACGGCCACAGTCAGCGGCGCTCTGCTCTCGGTCGGGGCGTCTTGTCTCCTCGCAAGTGATCTGATCGACAACACCCGCGGCATGATGATCGTCTCGATCCCCTCGTTGGTGTTCGGCGTGGGCGCGCTCACGCTGGGGACCGCCGCGATCGCGCTCAAAGGGCCTCGCCCCACACTGACGCCAAGCGATTCTGCTCGCCGAACGACGCGACTGCCGGCGCTCGCGATGGCCGTGCCGTGGTTCAGCTCGAACGCGGCGGGACTCTCGACAGGCTTTCGCTGGTAGCCGACAGCGTCACCAAGCGTCCCGTCTTCGCACGGTAAAGATCGGGTTGAAGAGCTCTCCGCCGCCGACACCAAAATTCAAGCCGTCGCTCGAGTGCTCGATGATGTCGAGCTCGAGCGCGGCGAAGAGCTCCTTCCACTGGGCCTTCGTCTGAAACTGATACGTGCACCGAATGCCGTACGGCGCGTTGGTGATCCAGTCGTTGAACGAGATCACCGTCCACGTCAGCGGGTCGTAGTGCGTCTGCTCCTTGATGAGCAAGTCACGCCTGGACACGCGGCGCATCTCGCGCACGAGCTCGTGAATCGCGGCCCTCGACGGCAAATGATGCAGCACATCGTTGGCCATCACGACGTCGAACGAGCCGTCGTCGAAGGGGAGCTTCTTTCCGTCGTAGGTAAAGCGCTCGATCTCTGCGGGGCGCTGCGACGGAATATCCACCCCCACGATCTCGAGCCCTGGCTTGTGAGCCATGATGGCCTTGGCCACCGCGCCAGTGTCGCACCCCACGTCGAGCACCCTGCCGTGCTCGGGCAGAAGCGCGGCGATCGACCGCGCCATCTGCGACTTGTACATAGGAAAGTGAACCTTCGTCAGCACGTAACGAAACGGCGCCCAGGCGTCCATTGTGCGCTCCTCCTCGCGGTCGTCGATCACACCCGCTGCCGCGAACAGCGTCAAGCGAGTCCGCTGCGCTCCCTCAAGGTCCCGCGCGAAACACGACGAAGATGTACTCGCCCTCGCGCGCGGTCGAGCCCGCGGGGACGTAGCTGTCGACCGAGAAATAGTGCGTTCCTGCTGGGAGATCCGCGACGAGCTGGCGATCGTCGCGCGCCGCGCACATCGACGCGCTCGGGGCCGTGAGCCGGTGGAGGTCGACGTCGACCGTCCCTCGATCGAGCACCAACGCGTGGATGCGCGCGGGCGCACGAAGCTCGAGCCGGTACACGAACTCGCGGCCGCCTTCGTTGGCCGTCGAGCAGCTGTATCGATCGAACGCCATCGATCCACCACGAGACGTGTCTCGATGGTCCGCAAACGGAAGCGCTTCGATCGCGATCGGAGACGCGACGCTTCCGTCGCCGGTCGCGATCGAGCCCGGTGGATCGAGCGGAGCGGCCCCCGTCGCGAGCGCGCGCCGAGCGCGGTCGAGCGCCTCGATCGTCAGCAAATTACGCTGATTTTGCCCGTATCTCAGCTCGCTCGCCGCAAACGAACACGCGCCGCGCGGCGAGCGACTCAAGTGCAGGTTGTCCCCGCTGAGCCCGAACGACGGCGCCGCGCGGAGCGCTCGCTCGAGGTCGATGAACGGAACCTGCTTCGCCTGCGCCACCGCCCTCGCGACGTGCGCGTACCACGGGATCCACTGGTCGGCGATCGCGCTGTCCCCCCGCGGCGGCGCGCTCGTGAACACAGGAATCGCCCCGCGCGCGATCGACCGCTCCGCGATCTCCCAGAGGTTTTCTCCGTACACAGGGAGGTTGCGCACCTGCGAGTCGTTCGAGCCGTACATCACCAGCGAAAACCGCGGCTGCGCTGCGGCGAGCTCTTGATCGAGCGGCGCGGGCGAACCCGCGAGGGGAGCGCCCGAGCTCCACCCAACCACCGCGGACAAAGGCCGCCGCTCGTACGGCGTGACGCCCGCGATTCGTCCCGCGCGAAAGTGCGCGATCGTCGGCGCGAGCGCGTCGCGCCCCGCGAGATCCACGGACGTCCCCGCGAAGCACACCATGAACCCCGAGTCGTACACGGTCTGCGAGTCGCCGACCTTCGCGAAGGTGTTGTCCATCCCTCCGCGCATCGCGATCGCGCGCATCGAGCGCTGCACCGACTCGCTGATCGGCGAGTGCGTCTGGTTGCTCGGGTACAGCGTCGGCCCCGTCGGCGGTGTCACACGGTCTGCCATCACGTCCGGCGTCACGCCGCTGTCCGCGATCGCTCCGTCACGTTCGCGCGCGTCCACCGCGCTGTCCTCGACCGCGCTGTCCTCCGTCGCGTCGCTGCTCGCGGCGTCCGACGCGCCGCTGTCGCTCGATCCGCGCGCGTCGCGGCTCGCGTCGGGCGCGTCCCCGCTGTCTCCGTCGAGCGCGCTCATCGGAGCGCACGCGACGAACACCAGCGACAAGCCCGCCCACGCTACCCAGTGCTTCACGGTGCGCATCAACGAAGAGCGTACCGCGCCCGCGCTCATCGCGTCGCGAGCGTACGGACAACGGCCATGCAGAGCTCGACGTGCGCTCGAATGCGGGCCTCGCGGTCGGTCCCCTTCCACGAGCTCTCGAGGGTGAGCTCGGCGATGCCGCGCTCGGCGCAGTAGCCGTTGGCAGCCATCATTCCCAGCGAATTTGCCCACAGACTGACGACGAAGCGCGACCCCAAGGTCGCCGGCGAGAGCCCTGGGGACGGCAGCGTCGAGCCGAAGTAGTCCTTGCGCGCGAGGGTCGTCCCCTTCGCTTCGATCTCGGCCAACCAGCGCTCGACCTGCGCCACGTCGCAGCGCGCGTTGGAGAACACGAACGACGCGTCCTGCGGCCCCTCGTGCAACGACAGCACGATGTCCGGCGCGAACGACGCGATCGCGTCGCGCACGAGCCGCGCTTCCGCCGTATAGAACCGCCGAAAATCACGGTTGATGTCGTACCCCTCCGCGTTGAACCTCGAGACCTCCGCGGCCCCCACGGCGTTGACCGGCGTGAGCACGCGCACGGCCACGCGCGCGAGCGACGCCCGCGCTTCGTCGAGGCGCTCGAGCAGCGGCGGAACACACAAAATCCCCGCTTGCTCGTTGCCGTGAACGCCAGACAACACGAGCACACGCTGCGTTGCTTCGCGCGCGTTCGGGGTCTCGACCTCGAGCACGGGCCGCGACGTGTTGCGATAGGTCACGCGCAGCGCCTCGCGCACCGAGAAGCGCCCCTCGAACGCGCGGATCTCGGCCTCGAACGCGTCTGGGTCGTACCCGATCGTGACGACGTCCATCTCGGGGTCGCGCGCGGGATAGTCGTACACGCGACGAACGAGGTGATAGCGGGCGAACTGTCGCAGCTCAGCGAGCGTCGGCACGAGCGCGAGTGTCGCGATGGAGCGACGCGGCCGTCAATGCGCTGCGTGCGCTTCGCGCGCGGAGTACCGATCGGCCGCGCGGCGGTAGAACGCCTCGTGCGTCGCGAGCATCTTCGGGGCCATCTCGCGCACGCGCGGGTGCACGCGGGGGTCCGCTGCGCTCGCGGCGATCCCGTCTTCGAGCCGCGCGAGCTCGCGCTCGATGTCCGCCAGGGCCTGCGCGCGAGGTCCTCCGTGGGCCGCCACGAGGATCGCGTTGGCGAGCGTCTCTTCGCGCTCGTCTCGCGCGAGCGAGTGCTTGTCGTTGTGCAGGCGCCCGTGCACGGAGACCCTGCGGATCAGCGCCGCCGTCGGCGCGTCGTCGAACGAGAGGTCTTCGTGCCACGCGAGGGTCGTGAACAGATGCCCGAGCGTCGAGGTCACCGACCCAACGATCACGTACTCGGACAGCGTGGTGTTCGCGTCGATGGACGACTCGGCCAACATCGCCTCGACCACCGACGCCGCGCTCGCGCGCCAACGCGCCCTGCGCACGAACGAGGGCCGCCTCGACCACAACGCTGATTCGATCAGAGAAAACCCGGCACATTCGGGTCTCGCGTTCGCTTCGCTCGCGCCCTCTTCCGTGCTCGGACGCGACGCGCGAGCCCCGCCGCTGTGAACGTGATCGAGCACGCTCACCGCCGCCTCGGCGCTGATCGCGCCGCCGTCGAAGCGGTCGTCGAGCCAGAAGAAGAACGCCATCTGCGCGGCGAGCACCGCGCTCGCGTCCGGAGCCCACGCGGCGACGCCGTACCCGTCGAGCAGCATCGCCGCGAGCTCGATCGAACGCGGCGAGAACCCTTCGAGCGCAGCGAGAGCCTCCTTCATCGCGCGAGCCTCGTGGCGAGCACCAGCCCGCCCGCCGCGAAGGCGTGGGTCTGCGTTTGATAGTGGCTGACGAGCGGGCGCGGCCCGAGCATTTCGGGGACGCCGCTCCACGTTCCGTCGGGCGACTGCGACTCCATGAGGTACGCGAGCCCTGCGACGATCGGCTCGATCTTGTCCGGAGCGAACAAGAGCAACGCCGTCACCGCGAGACCCGTGGCGCTCGCGACAGAGCGCTCGCCGTCGGCCGCGCCCCAGCCGCCGTCGCTGTTTTGACCGAGCGAGAGCGCGTCGATCGCGCGATCGACCAGCGGGTGTCCCGTCGGGAGCGCCTTGGCGATCTCGAGCACGGGGTACGCTTGGTTTCGGTACCACGAGCCCTTCCACGTGTGGTTGTTCGAGCACTGCTCGACGAGCCAAGCGCGCGCGTCCTCGAGCTTCACCGAGCTCGGGGTCTCGTTGCAGAGCGAGAGCGCGAGCACGACGTGCGCGAGGACGTCGTCGCTGACCTCGTCGCTCACGTCTTGCCACGTGCGCCACAGCCCGTTGGGCAGCTGCTGGCCCGCGAGGTACGCCGCGCATCGCGAACGCGCGCGCTGGTAGCTGTCCGAGCGCCCGAGGGCGAGCAGCGCGCTCGACGCCGTGTCGTTGTCGCTCTGAACGCCCACGCGAAAGCCCCAGCCTCCGTCTTCGCACTGGTTTCGCACGAGAAACCCGCGCGCTCGCTCGGCGCACGCGCCGCGCACGGGGCTCGTGTCCTCGAACGTCCGAAGCAAGATCGACGTGTCCCAGAGCTCGTTGGTCGTGAACACCCACGAGCCGTCCTCGCGCTGCGAACGAAGGACGCTCTCGAGGCAGCGCTCGAACGCGCTGTCGCGGGGCTCGAGGTCGAGCGCGAGCAACGCGAGCGCGGTGCTCACGGGCAGGTAGCAGAAGCTCCCGTCGTCGCACTGCGCCGAACGCAGGTCCGCGAGCGCCTCGCGCACGGCCTCGCGGTCACCGACGCGCGCGTGCAAGAGGGCGGTCATCGCCGCGAGCTCGACGCGGTGCCAGGGCTTGAGCGCGCGCTCGTTGCGCTTCGAGAAGAGCGTCGCGACGAGGGACCGAAGAAACGGCTCGTCGACGCCAGTCTCGACGCTCGCTCCGAGCAAGAGCGCGAAGACTTGGAGCGACCAGGTCTTTCGGAGCATCACGGGCGACTGCCAGAACGACGCGCGAAGATCGAGCGCTTCGCCGCGCCAGAGCAGCCCGAGCGCCTCGTCGAAGAGCTTGGTGTCCTCGTCGCGCGCGGCGGACGGGTGCGAGTCGATCCACGCGCGGGCGCGGGCGGCCGCGTGGCGCGCCCGCGGATCATCGATGAGCGAGAGCGCGACGCCCGCCACCGAAGTCTCGAACGGGCGGGGATCGGGGTCCTGCTTCCAGCTCCCGTCCGAGCGCTGTTGATCTGCGCACCACTGCGCCGCCCGCCGCGTGTGCTCGCGCAAGGGCGCGGCCGCAGAGAGCCAGAGCGGATGAGACACGAGCGCGCTGATGCGACGCGCGTCGGCAATCGAAACCCGTTGAAGGTCGATCATGCACGAACCCCGAGCTAGAGACTCCCACACCCCGCGCGCCTCACCGGACGCGCGGGTCACTCACGGGCTATGTGATGAAGCTGGGAGGAAGGGTGCGCAAGGAAAAATCGTCATCGTTTCGGGCAGTTGTCATCCCGAGTAAGCTCGTTGCGGGGTTGAATACTGGTGCTATTTGTTGGCCTTCATTGAGCGCGCTCAACCAACCGGCGCTCTTGAATACTTGCCCACGAATATCCATCCGCGCCGACGGGCTCTCGTCGATGCCGTCTCGGCGTCGCGCGCTCGACGCGATCGAGTCCCCCGACGAAGGTCGCGGCGAGCTCAGCCTTTGAGCGGCCTGCGCATGAGCTCCATCGCGCTCGCGCGGTCGTCTGCGACGTGCAGCTCGACCGAAGCCGAGAGCCCGATGGTGCGCGCGGCCATCCTCGCGGCAGGGAGCTTCGTGATGATCACGATGCGCTTGAGTCCCTGAACGCGCCCCGACTCGAGCACGCGCACGCCAGCGGGAACAGAGTCCGGCGTGAAGCCCGAGATCGCCGTCGCGTCGATCAGCCAGTTCGGGGCCCAGCCCAAGCGCGATCCGTCTTGATCGAGCCCGCGGAGCATTGCGCCGTCGACGCGCCCCAAGAGCACCGACTCGACGATGTCCGACGAGAGTTTCGAAGTGCGCTGACTCGATGGAGTCTCGGGCTTCGATTCGACAGCCATGTTGTCGAACATAGCCGAACGCTGGAATTCGAGACAACGGTTCGGAAGCAAAGAAATCTCAGTGCGCTACTCGCCGCACAGAGGCTTCATCTCGCAGGAAGCGCACATGCGCCGTCCGCGTCGGGAAGGCAACGCCCCGTGAGTTTCAGCCGGTTCTTCGCGAAGCGCTCATAGGCCCAGTCGAGCGACTGCGACACCCCAGGAAGCCGAGTGAGCGAAACGAGCGGTGCGAGTCCTACCGCGGAGTACAGCCTCCGAAAGACCTCGACGCCCTCGATGATCGTCCCGTCCGGCAGTCGGCCGTGGATGCGATCCATGAGCGTCGCCCACGGAATACCGATGGCGCTCGCGTCGAATCCCTCGCGCGCGATGTCCGTAAACGTGATGCGCCCGCGGCCGCGATCCATGCGGCGAAGCATGTTGATTTCGCGCACACACAATGGGCACTCGCCGTCGAAGAAGACCTCGATCTCGGATGGGTTCACGTCGGTCATGCCATTGCGATGCTCGGCGCGCGCTGGCGTGTCGCGCCCGCTCACAGCGCTCGATCGCGACGACGATAGCGCACGAACGAGACGCCGGGCTCGGTGTGCGCGACGCGGGACACTTCGACAAATTCGTCCGCGTTCCACCGGGGAAAGTACGCGTCGCCCTCGTAGTCCTGGGCGATCTCGGTGAGCGCGAGCTCGGTCGCCTCGGGCAGCGCCATCGCGTACACCTCCGCGCCGCCGATCACCCGCGGAGCGTCGTCTCCCTCGCGCGCGATCGCGATCGCCTCGGGCCACGTCGCGACGACCTCGCACCCCGCGAGGCCTCGTCGTCGCGTGGCTTCGTCGCGGGTGAGCACGATGTTGCGTCGGTTCTCGAGAGGCTTTCCGATCGATTCGAAGGTCTTGCGGCCCATGATGACCGCGTGCCCCACGGTGAGGGCTTTGAAGTGCTTGAGCTCGCCAGGGATCTTCCACGGCAGCGCGTTGCTCTTGCCGATCACGCCGTTGCGGGCGACCGCAGCGACGAGCACGAGCTCGGGTCGCGATGAACCGTCGTTCATACCGCCACCGGAGCCTTGATCGCCGGGTGCGGGTCGTAGCCCTCGAGCGTGAAGTGCTCGTAGCGAAACGAGAACAAGTCCTTCACGGAGGGGTCGATGCGCATGCGGGGCAAGGGCCTCGGTTCGCGCGTGAGCTGCAGCTTCGCTTGCTCGACGTGGTTCGAATACAGGTGCGCGTCGCCGAGCGTGTGGACGAAGTCGCCGAGCGTCAGGTCGCACACCTGCGCGACCATCATCGTGAGCAGCGCGTAGCTCGCGATGTTGAAGGGGACGCCCAAGAACACATCGCCGCTCCGTTGATAGAGCTGGCACGAGAGCTCGCCGTCCTGCACGTAGAACTGAAACAGCGTGTGACACGGAGGCAGCGCGACCTGCTCGGCCTCGCGCGGGTTCCACCCAGAGACGATCAAGCGACGCGAGTCGGGGCGCTCGCGGATCGTGCTGATGATCTTCGCGAGCTGGTCGACGCCGTCTCGCGCGTACGTTCCGTCGGGCGACACGCTGGCGCCGAAGTTGCGCCACTGGTGGCCGTACACAGGACCGAGGTCGCCCGGCCCTCGACCGAAGCGCGCGCACTGCTCGGGCGTCGCCCACTCGTCCCAGATGGTCACGCCCTCGGCTTGCAGCGACGCGACGTGCGTCTCACCCCGCACGAACCACAACAGCTCGTGCACGATCGACTTCAAGTGCACTTTCTTGGTGGTCACGAGGGGAAAGCCCTCGCCGAGCGCGAACCTCATCTGGTGCCCGAAGACCCCCACGGTGCCCGTCCCCGTGCGGTCGGTGCGAGGCTTTCCCTCGCGCAAGATGCGCTCGAGCAGCTCGTGATATTGCCTCAAAGCTCCATCGCTCCTTCAGTGCGACGACGACGTCGACGGTGATGTCGGCGAGAGATCACGGATCGCTGCGGCGTGGCAAATTCCGCGAAATGTGAGATCGTCTTCGTAGTCTGCCACGATACAAAGAGTCGCAACGCGTTGGACCTTCTACTCCGACGGTGCGGCGCGACGAGCGCCGCAGAGGTCCGAGCGCACGCACGAGTCAGTCATAAGCCGCCGTCGAGCAACTGAGGAGTCCCCGATGCGTCGCTTGCTTGTTCCTACGCTGTTCTCGGTCGCTGGGTTGGTGGGGTGTTCGATGCCGGAGGGGACGGACGCCGGTCGAACCGACGCGCGCTCGGACGTGCGCGACGCGACGGCTGACGTTCGCGTCAACGACGTGCAAGAGCCGCTCGATGTGCCGACCTCCGACGTCGTGTCGGACACACCGACGCAAGACACCGGCGTCGATACGGGCGCGCCCGACAGCGCGCAAGGGTGCGTCGATCGCGACCGCGACAACTACGGAACGGGCGCAGGCTGCATGGGCCCCGACTGCAACGACGACAATCCAGCGGTCAACGGCGGCGCGACCGAGCTCTGCGACGGCATCGACAACGACTGCGACACGATGGTCGACGAAGACCTCGGCCGCTCGTCCTGCGGCATGGGCGCGTGCATGCGCTCGGTCGACAACTGCGTGATGGGCCGACCGCAGCGCTGCGAGCCCGGGATGGTCATGCCCGAGACGTGCAACGGCATGGACGACGACTGCGACGGGACGATCGACAACGGCGTCGGAGCCACCGCTTGCTACACAGGCCCGATGGGCACGCAGGACGTCGGTCGCTGTCGCGCGGGCGCCCGCGGATGCCCCGGCGGAATGCCGAGCGCGTGCATGGGCGAAGTGCTTCCGGGCGCCGAGACGTGCAACGGCATCGACGACAACTGCGACGGAACGACGGACGAAGGGCTCTCGGTCGCGTGCTACTCGGGCCCAGCGGGCACCCGAGACATCGGCCGTTGCCGCGGTGGAATGCGCAACTGCGCGGGCGGCTCGATGACGGGCTGCCTCGGCGAAGTGACGCCTTCGACCGAGAGCTGCAACAACGCCGACGACGACTGCAACGGAACGGTCGACGACGGGATCGCCCCCATCCCGTGCTACTCGGGACCGTCGGGCACACAAAACGTCGGCCGATGCCGCGGCGGCAATCGCGTGTGCTCGATGGGCTCGATGACGGCGTGCACGGGCGAGATCGTTCCTGTGCCCGAGGTGTGCGGCAACGGCGTGGACGAAGACTGCAACGGGATGGTCGACGACGGCTGCGGCGTGTGCACGCCAGGCCAGACGCGGACGTGTTACACGGGCCCCGTCGGCAGCGCGGGTGTGGGCATCTGCCGATCGGGCACCGAGACGTGCACTGCCGCGCGCGTGTGGAGCGGAACGTGCGTCGGCGAAGTGTTGCCCGCGGCCGCCGAGACGTGCGCCAACATGCTCGACGACAACTGCAACAGCGCCACGGACGAAGGCTGCATGGTGTGCTCGCCGACGGTCACCAACGACACGTGCGGCGCGCCCGCGGCGTACACCGTGGGCTCGACGGTCTCGGGTAACACCAACTGCGCGGCGGCGGACTACACATCGAGCTGCGGATTCACCGGCGGAGGCAACGACGTCGCGTACTCGGTCGCGCTCGACGGAACGCTTCGAACGTACACGTTCACCATGGTCGGCACCGGCTTCGACACCGTGCTCCACATGCACAGCGCCAACGCTTGCTCGACGGCGGACGAAGTCGCGTGCAACGACGACGACATGGGCATGACGAACCGCAGCTCGTTCACGACGGGAATCATGCCTTCGGGCTCGTACTGGCTCGTCGCGGACGGCTACGGTATGGCGCCATCGAGCAATCGCGGGCCGTTTACGCTGACTTCGTCGCAGTCGGCCGAGATCAACAACGACGCGTGCACGTCGACCGCCGCCGCGCCCGCGGTGATCACCCGCAACGGAACCTACCGCGGCTCGACCGCGGGCCGCGTGAACAACTACTCGACGACGTGCGGCTCGGGGACGAACACGGCGCCCGACGTGGTGTTTCAGATCAGCGTCCCCGCGGGGCGAACGGTGACCGTGACGACGTGCGGCTCGACGTTCGACACGGTGCTCTACGCCGCGACGACCTGCGGCGGCGCGACGCACATCGCGTGCAACGACGACTCGTGCGGCGTGCAATCGTCGATCACGCTCCCTGCGACGATGGCCGCGACGTCGTACTTCGTCGTGCTCGACGGCTACAACGGCGCGAGCGGCTCGTACACGCTCAACGTCAGCGGCCTCTGAGCGACCGCGCAGCGCGCGACAGACGCGAACGTGAACACGCGCGATCGCGAGCGGGGGGCTCAGCGTTCGCCCGTGAACCACGGCTCGATTCGCGCGGGGTCGAGCGCGCAGCGATGCGCGAGCGCGCGGCTCAACGACCGCGGAGCCTGAGCTCGACCATGAGGCAGCGGTCTTCGACGACGTCGATGCCGCGCGCAGCGAGCGTCGAAGCGACGGGCTCGTTGGAGATTCCGCTCTGCATCCAGAGGCACTTCGGCGAGAGCGCGAGGACGTCGTCGAGGTGCTGCGCGACGTCGGCGCTGCGTCGAAACACGACCACCATGTCGACGGGGCCCGCGATCGCGCGCAACGATCGCACGACGGGCACGCCGAGGATCTCGGTCACCTCGGGGTAGTACACAGGAACGGGGACCACCTCGAGCCCCGCGCGCTTCGCGTACGCCGGAACATAGTGCGCCGGCTGCTCCGCGTGCGTCTCGGGCTTGATCCCGAGGACCGCGATGCGGCGCGTGTACCCGAGCACGCGCCCGACGGCGTCCTCCGTGCGAATTCGGTGATCGCTCATGCAGCGCGAGTCTACCGGGACGGTGCTCTGATTGTGAAATTCGCGATCTACCGCAGCCACGATCAGTCCAATCGCTTGGGTACCCAAACAACAAATTGCCAAAATCGCAGTTTTTGACGTCAAACTCGGAAAGTTTGGATATTGAAATCACAGGATAATTTGGCGACCAGCCCCCAAATCTCGTGTCAAACACCCAAACAGTCCAGCATCAATCTGCCGCATCGACACTGCGGTAGATCGCAATTTTCACAATCAGAGCACCGTCCCCACCCGTTGTCCCTTCCCGTCGCCCCATTGACACTAACACCATTAGCTAACACTATTAGCTCATGACCCCATCGCAGCTCCGCTTCGCTCCCTCTGCCGAAGGCCGCATCGCGTACGACGACCTCGCCCCCACGACCGCTTCGCACGAGCGCGTGTTTCTCTGCGCCCCTTCGCTCGGCGACACGCGCGCCGAGTACCGCGCGATCGCTCCCGAGCTCGCCCAGCGCGGGCGCGTCTTGTCCATGGACCTCCCGGGCCACGGCGAGAGCGACACGACCTTCACCCGCTACGACGCCGACGCCCTCGCGGACACGATGATCGCGACGCTCGATCACGCGGGCGTCGAGCGCGCCGTGCTCGTCGGCTGCTCGGTCTCGGGCGGCGCGGCCATCGTCGCCGCGGCGCGCGCCCCCGAGCGCGTCGAGGGGCTCGTGCTCCTCGCGCCCTTTACCCGCAAAGCGCGCGGCGAATACGCGCTCGGGCTGCTCATGGGCGCGCTCTTCGGCGGCCCCTGGGCCGGCTCGGTGTGGAGCTCTTACTACCGCTCGCTCTACAAGCGAACTCGCCCCGAAGACCTCGAGGCGCACATCGATTCGCTTCGCGCGATGCTCCGTGATCCAGCGCGCCGACGGGCGCTCGTGGCGACGATCCGCGGGAGCAAAGGCCCCGTGCAAGCGCGGCGCGCGAGCGTAAAGGCCCCCACCGAGATCGTGTTCGGCAGCAAAGACCCCGACTTCTCGTCTCCTGCGGACGAAGCGAGGATCTTGTGCGAGGCCATCGGAGCGCACGCGCAGAGCGCGCTGCTCGACGGACTCGGTCACTACCCGCACGTCGAGGCCCCGAGCGCGGTGCTCGCGCGTATCGACGTGCTGCTCGCGCGCCTCGACGAGCGCTCCTCGCCGGTGGCAAGGTCCGCCTCGTGAATCGCGAGCGCTTCGACTCGATCCTCGACACCGCCGTCGCGCTCATCGACAACGAAGGCGAAGCCGCCCTCGGGTGGAACCGCGTCGCCCAAGCGCTCGGCGTCAAACCGCCCTCTCTCTACAATCACTTCGACAACATTCAGTCCCTTCGAAAGCACGTCGCGCTGCGCGGCTGGGTCGCGTTCGCCGACGAGGCCACGCAAGGGTGCGCCCGCGCGCGGAGCCCCGAGGGCTCGCTGCGCGCGATCGCCAACGCGTACCGAGCGCTCGCCAAGGCGCGGCCCGGGCTCTTCGCGGTCATGAACACCACGCAGATCGCGCTCGACGATCGAGACTTCGCGCCGATCGCGACGCGACTGCTGAAGCTCTTCGACGAGCCGCTCGAGGCCCTCGGCGTGAGCGCCGCGAACCGCGTGCACGCGATCCGCGCGATGCGGTCGGCGATCCACGGGTTCGTGCACCTCGAGTCCGCGGGACAATTCGCGATGGACGCGAACGTCGACCGCTCGTTTCAGTGGCTGATCGAGACGTTCGTGAAGGGGGTCGTCGAGTGACGCTCACCCGCGACGACCGCTGATCGCGTCGTGAAGGATTTGCATCACGAGCGACTCGGTGTCCGGAGCGCGTGCTTTTGTTCGAAGGCGCCGAAGCTGTGTTTTGACGGTCTCTGTGCTGACTTCGAGCCGATCGCCGACGCACTTCAAGGGGACGCCTTCTACGCACAAGCGAACGATGTCGCGTTGCTGCTGACTCCATCGATACTGCTGAGCAGCACGATCGACCGCGGCCGCGAGCGGATCGCGTGTTGATCGAAGGCGCGGCACGACCAGCGTCTGCATCGCCGCTTGCGAGCCAGCGATCAAAAGACTGACGCGCGTTGAAGATGCCACGCTCAACAGCCGGTCCGTCGGTTGGTCGGCCACCAACACGACCGCTCGCTCGCTTGCTCGCGACGCCCGCTGAACAACACGAAGGATCACCTCGGTTGTGTCCGTCGGAACGTCGTGCAAATCGACCACCACGAGCGCATCCGCAGCAAGAGGACGAAGAGTCGAGGAGTTTGTTTTCCGCACTTCCCACGACTGCTTCGATCAGATTCGAATCCATACTCGACACCCCAGCAAGGCACTCGAGCTCAGCGAACGAGCCCCAATAAGCCTCCAATTCTAGCGAACACTCGCTGATCCATCTCACCGTGACCACGTGTCGTTGCATCGCAGCCCACACCCCAGTGCGACGGGTTGCGCACATCTCGATGCGCGGCGAACGACAAGGGATTCGTCCTCGCTGAGTCACCCGCCTGTCCCCCACCGTGGGGGACAGACACGGGCTCGTTCGCGAGCCACCGTATCGGCGAGGCTCGCTCGAAGTTGCGCGGGCACGAGTCGAAGGACGAAGCGCGGTCAATCACCGAGCACGACGAACGATCGTCGCGTAGGATATTCGCCACGATGAAACAGTGGATCACAGGCGTGGGGATCGCCCTCGGGGCGATGATGGGGACCGGGTGCGGGGCCAAAACGGGGCTCGTGGTGCCGTGTATCGCAACCTACCAAATTGAGCGACCGCAAATCATGTTCGTCATCGACCGATCGGGTTCGATGGCAGCACGCAGTACCGATGGACGAACGAGTTGGGAGGGACTCGTCACGGCGATGCGCGAATTTTTGCCGCAACTACAAGGAACAGCCGATGTCGGCGTCACGTTCTTTCCTGCGAGCAACGCCCCGCCTGAGGATCCATGCATTGCGGACACTGCGCCAACTGTGGCGGTCACTGAAGACGTCGGCGCCACTCTCAGAGCCATCGAATTCGCGCGCCCCAGTGGAGGAACACCGACGTTCGAGGGACTGCGCGTTGCCTTCGAAAGCCTACGGCAGAATTCGCGACCAAACAGAGTGATCGTATTGGTCACCGACGGAGGAGCGGCGTGCAATGGCGAACTCGACACAAGGACCTGCACGTGCGCAGTAGAAAATCAATGCCGAGGTGAACCCAACGCTCGATTCTCGCCGTGCCTCGACCAGGAGAGAATCGTCGATCTGGTGAGCCGAGCGCGACGCGACGGGATCACAGTGATCGCCGTGGGAATTCTCGAGGCATCTAGCTCAGAATACTCGCGGCGCATCTTCGAGCAGTTTCTCAACCAGGTCGCCGCAGCCGGAGGGTTCTCGGCGATGGGTACGGGGCGCTTCTATCCCGCCAATCGAGCCAGAGAGGCCGGAACCGCACTCTTGGAGTCGATCGCAACTCCGACGCACTGTCGACTACGCGAGAGCCGACGGCTCCGAGCGGCGGCTGCTCTGACGTCCAACCTTACATCGATTCGACCGGCCGAAGACCAGCCAAACGGCTGGGTTCGATCGGCAGCCGATCCCTCGATCATCGAACTTCGGGGGGAAGCATGCACAACCGCGATACAACTTCGAATTTCGGAGTGGCGCGCGTCACTTCCCAGCTATTGCCACGAGCCGTAGCCAATTCTGAAACGATCGCAACAGACCGGCGTCGAACCCAACCAGTTCGAAGCCGGGACACGGGGAACTATGAAACAATTCGAACACTGCCTACGCAGCCAGCTGGGTATTCAATCGATTGCTTTCGCACTCACAGCTAGTAGTCTTGTGACGAACGGATGCGGAGCCAAGACTGGGCTAGACCCATGGGAAGCGGGCCCGCCCCCTCCGCCGAACAACTACTCAGACTCGCAGTCAGACGCACTTTCGGACGCTACCTTCGACGGTTCGCCAGGGCAGGCAGAAGGCACGTACGTATCCAGCGTATGCCAATGCGGACTGTGCTTCGATCGCGCATTTTGTGTCAATCGCACGACCTTCACAGTGCGCTCATTATCTCCCGGGGTGGAGTGCGACCCCTCTACCGAATTGGCGTCGAAGCCCGTAAGCGCACTATTGCATTCCACTCCGGGAGCAACGTTGATCCACTGCATCAGCGAAGCATACTCACACAGTACGCCGGGGCCTGCGAGCTGTCAGCCAAGTCGAGCGATGCCTCAAGCTACTCGCGCCAACGAAGAAATCGTGGCTCCCGCCTACGACACAGGCAACCTCACCTGCTACTTCGACTCGACTGAGGTTCGAACACGGAGTCGATATCCACAGACATCGGACTGGGAGTTCGCTCGCGGCCGAAACGGGTATTGCAACCGTTGGTTGCCTTCGAGCACCCCCGGCTCTGTAGTCCCGCCTCTTCCGCGCGGCAGCTGCGGTACAGTCGCGGCCAGAGGCTGGGACCCCACCGATGCAGGTCTGCAAGTCAACGGAGGCGTCGAGTTTGCCGCGTTCGCTTCGCAGTTTATGTGCCCGAAGCGCCTCCTGACGCCCGACCAAAAGTTCTGCATTGCAGGTGGCACCAATTGGAGAGACTCGGACTACCTCACTGCCGCTGACGACATCTCTCGACGCTATTGCGCGCTACTTGGTCCAATCTACAACTGGCAACAAACTCTGACTGACACGGGAACGCCGCGTCCCCGGTTCATGTGTTTCGCGCGAGCAGACTGCAACGCCCAGCGGACCATCGAGCGCAACACCTGCTACCCGAGCGCCAGCATCGATCCTGGTCACTCCGAGACGGGAAACCGCTACGCTACTGCCTCCGTCGGCGCGGCGTCGGTCAAGGTATCGCAGCGCAGCAATCCATCCATCAGTTTGTCGGTAGCAGCGAATGCATCCGCTTCCATCGATCTTTCGCAAAGCGGACGCGTCATTGTATCTGAATTGGTGATCGATCAGGTATCCCCGACGACGTTTATGGGAACAAACATCGCCTCGACAATGGCAAGAAGTTCTGATGTCTGGATCGGACTCTGGAACGCCGCGACGTCACGCTTTGAGATTGACGCGAGCACGGGGCAACTTCAGGTTCGAAGCAGCATCGGAGGCGCGCCGTTCTGGAACCAGTACACCACCGCAGGATCGCCTGCGCCGTACATCGAACAATCTGGGAATGCACTCATTCTTCACGCTACTGTCGAAGACCTCAGCAACGATCTTTCGATTCAACTCGACGCAGTGTTGACCCCAACTGCGCCTCAGCCGACAGCACTCATACACGGCTCTCCGACTGCCGTTGGAGCACCGATCGAGACCGAGTGCACAGGCCCATCTGGCGCATCTCTCACAGTTACGGGAACCGCGACATCGGGCCAGCCATCGGTTGCGGCGCACTATTCTTGGATGTTCGTCGGCGCCGACGGCAACTACACGTTTACTCAGAATAGTCCGAACATCACCCTCCAGCTGCCTCTCGAAGACGCCAACATCCCCCCGCGAGTGCTTTCGCTCGTCTCGAGGCGCGGAGATCTCATCGCACGCGATGACATTGGAGTACGTGCGGTCGACCACACCCCACCCACGGTTACGCAGTCCGCGTGGAAGCTCGACTGCGGTTGGGGTACTTCGATTGCCGATCCGATTGTCAATGCGCCGACTGCGTGTGCAGCTCCTCGACCTTCTACTTCGGACTTGTGCTCGTCGGTCGACTATCGCGAGATTCTCGCGGTTCGGGTATACGACTATCCTAGCAATGCGCTTCTCTTCGAGCAACACTACACAGACGGTCGGCAGTGCTTCAGTCCGCTCGCAGGTAGGCTCGATGCACAACTTTCGACTGTCGACTACGAGATCGACTACCGTGTTCGGGACCATTGGGGCAACTGGTCTGCTCCGCGTCGTTGGCGTGGTTGGTTCTACACAGCGGCAGCATCTCTGCAGTGCTCAGCGCCAGCACAACCAGTGACGATTAGCGACTCGAACATCTGACGCTCCCAGCAAACCGCTCCGTTGGCATCGCGCTCCGTCGCGTCCTCGAGTGACGCTCACCCCCCGTCGCCCGCTCCCGCGTCGCCGCTGTCCAACGTCCACCCGATCTGCGCGGCCCAATCGCGCATGTACCGGCGGCCCGCGTTGGACAACCTGCGCTCGGCCATGAGCTCGATCAGCGATCGTCGCGCGGCCTCGCGGTCCTCGGGGCTCGCGGTCGCGCTCGAGAGCCGCAGGATCGCCGCGACCCGCGTCGCGAGGTCTCGACCCGTGAGCGATCGGCGCGCGCGTTCGAGGCCCGAGGCGCGCCACTGCTCGAGCGTCTCGTTTTTGTGTGCCTGATACCAACGCACCCAGTTGACGTACGCGGCCGACGCGAAGCTGTCGGATTGCTCGAGGTCCAGCGTTCCCTGTTGCCAGGGCGGCAGCGGCGTGAGGTCCCACCCGCTCACGCGACCGAGCGGCTCGATCCAACGAACGTATCCCTCGGCAGACCACTCGCTGTTGCGACAGCGCGCATAGTGGCTCAGCGCCGCGAGCGTGTACGGAATCACTTCGGCCGCATCGAAGCTGCCGAACACGGGCACCAGCGTCTCTGCCGCGTCGATGTACGAAGCGGACGCTCGATGAACCTCTCGCATTCCGCCGTAGCGAATCGAGACCCGCATCGCCTCGCGCTCTTGTGTCGTCAGTTGATGGCGCTCTTCGTCGTACACGAACTGTCCGATCGCGTGCATCGCCGCGAGCCCGCCGCGCCGAAGCAGCGTCGCCGCCGCGCGACAGTCTTGGGGGCCGACGTGCTCGACCCGATACGCCTCGAAGCACCGCATCGCCTGCGCCACCACGAGCCGATAGCGAGCCACCTCCGCCCGCAGCTCCGGGGGAACAACCGGCAGCGCCACGCGCCCCGGGCTCCCGCGATCGTTGACGCAGAGGAGCTCCTGCGATGGCTCGCGCCGCGCGTCGGGTTGCACCTCGGGCAGCGCCATCACCGGGAGCTCGTCCCCGTCCGCGCGCGCATCCAGAGGACCGCCGTCGCTCGCGTCCGTGGCGCTCACGACGTCCGCGACCTGCACGGACGCGTCTCGTTGCGCGCGCGGCGGCTCGGGCGCGACCGTCGGCGTGCGACGACACGCGAGCAAACCCGCTGCGAACACCGTGGCGATCAGCGCGCGTCGCATGGAAGCGCCTCTCCTTCTTCCAGAACCGTCATGATTTCGTGTGTCCTCAATCCCTGTCGCTGCGCGACCTCGGGGCTCGTGCGCCAGTGCTCGAGGCGCCACCTCGGACGCCGCTCGCCCGCGATCGGTAGCTCCAACGACACCTCGTCTTCCGACTCTGGTCCCGGCGGCGCCAAGCGCGCGTCGAGCCGCTCTGCGCGCGAGAAGAACGTCTCGCCCCGGGGGTCTACTTCCATCCGTCGCTCGAAGCGCCGAACAAACACGCGATCCCGCTCGATCGCCTGGGCGTTTGCGACGACCAGCCGCAGTTGCCTGTGCAAATCTCCCGTCGGAACCGCGTGGCCCACCTCGTCGCTCGCGCCGATCGTCGCGCGCACGCGCCACGCGGCGCCGACGCGACACGCGCGTACGGTCACCAGCACCGAGCGCCGCACGAAGTCACGCTGCTCGACGCCGCGCGTCGCGTGCGAGCCCGAGGGCATGTGGCACTGCGCGCAGCTTCGCGCCTCGCCCGTGGTCGCGCGGAGGTGTCGCGAGGCGCGCTCCCACTCGTGAACGGTGTCTTGCATGGGCGTCGCGCTGCGCCAGAGCGGACGATGGGCGCCGCGATCGACCACGAAATCAAACTGATGACACCCGCCGCACAGCGCACGCGAAGCGCCCGGGCCTCGATGCTCGTCGCGCGTCGCTCGAACGGCGCGCGGCGACGCGAGGTGCGCGCGAGACTCCGCGTGGCACGAGACGCACGAGACGCCTTCGGAGCGGGCGAGCGCGTCGGGCTCGCGCGAAGGATCGCCGAGCGGCGCGTGACATCCGCGGCAGAACTCCATGGGCTCTTCGCGGTAGGCGGCGAGGAAGATGGGATCGTTCCACGAGCGGGCGTGGAGCGAGCGGCGCCAGTCGCGAACCTGCGCCTCGTGACAGGGCGAACACTGGGCGGCGTGCAGGCGGTCGTCGGAGGCGCGAGCGCGAGAATGGGCCGATTGTGTCCTGGCGTCTTGATTGTATGGGCCGAGACGTCCGCGCACGACGGACACGCCGGCCTCCGCGAGCCACGCGAGCGAGAGCGCCACGACGAGCGGCCGACGCAGGCTCACGCGCGCCCTTCGCGTCGCCTCGTCTCTTCGTCCTTCAGCAGCCGAAAGATCACGAGGCGCCGCACGGGGTAACTGTAGAGAGCGAACACCAAGAACGTCCCCAAGAACGTCACGATCTCTGGCGGAACAATGGTGATCCACTTCACGAGATACCGGAAGATCACGATGTTCGCGAGGTACGCGCCGAGCTCGTACGTGAAGAACAGCCGCGCGTGGCGCTTCACGTCGCCCGCCGTCGCTCGAAATGTGAACACGCGATTGCCCACGAACTGCACGAGCGCGCCCGTCGCCAGCGCTGGCGCCCTCGCCCACTCGGGGCTCACGTGCAGCACGCGGTGCACAATCGTGAACATCACGAGGTCGCTGCCCGTCGCGCACGCGCCTACGACGAGCGCACGAACGAAGCGCGCGGCCCTCGTCGTCACAGGGTCGTCCGACAACGGAACGTACGTCGACGCGTCCTTCGACGGCTCGGACGCGACGACGGACTCAGCGTCGGGGCTCATTCGCTCGCTCCATTCGAGGGCCCGGACGCTCGCAATCGACTCGCCGGCGTCGCAAGGCGCTAGAGGTTGGCACGGACGTCACTTCTTCGAAAAGACAAGAACGCGCGCGCGGGACTCGGCGCTTCCCGACGCGACGATCGCCGCAGCCGCACACGCGCGATCCGTCGGAGCGCTGTCCACGTCCGTCGCGAGCGCGACGAGCGCCCGCTCGTCCGCGGGAGCCACGCGATACCCGTCCCCGAGCAGCAGCGCCTTGCTCGCCTCCATCCGCGCGGGCCCTTCGCCCGACGGCAACGCGTTGATCGCGGCCTCGATCAGCGCGCGGTGCTTCGCGCGCAGCTCTGCGGTCGCGAGGGCCCAGTCGATCACCGCGTGACCGAGGCGCACGACGTCCGTATAGACCTCGTCGGAGATCGCGATCGTCCCTGAATACGCACGGATTTCTGCGACGATCGGCCGTTCGCCGTGGCGTGCGAAGAGGGTCGCGCCGTAGTTGTTGTACTCGACGCGCTCGATCGACTCGATCGCGAGCGGCAACGCGTGCGCTCGCTCGGGCAACACGAGCTCGCTGCGCGAGGCCTTTACAACGACGAACCCGAGCAGCCACCGAACCGCGACGATCGAGAGCCACACGACCACCACCAACGTCGCGAAGGACGAAAACTGCGGCGCCGAGCTCGACGACAGCAGCAGCAAGAAGAACGTCACGACGACCGACGGAACGAACCACCCGATCAGTCCCCCCAACAGCCCCGTGGTCGACAACGCCACCGCGCCGTCGCGCATCCACGGAGGACTCGAGGGAAGAAACAACCTCGCCGACATCTCTCCCTGACGCGGCCCGATCGAGAGCACATCGAGGAGCGCGTACGCGTCCTCACGCTCTACGGATGCGACGATCCACTGTTTCGACTGGAGCTCGAGGATCAATTGAGGCTCGTAGCGCGCGTAGCCTTCGCCGCCGGACTCGAGCATCGGGAGGTCGATCGGCTCGTACGCGAAGCCAGGCGCGAACCAACCGCGCGCCACCGACGCGCGCTCGAACCGCTGCGATTCGCGCCCGTCGCTGTCGAAGAGCGCGAGGTGCGATGGCGTGAGCACGAGCGTTCCGCGCTGATGTTTCTTGCGCGAAGCCCCGTAGCCCGAACGAGCTCGCTCGACGCCGAGCTGCGCGCACGCGAGCTCGAGGCTCTTGTCTTCGTCGGTCGTCGCCACGGTTCAACGGGAATTTTCGCACGAATCGCTCACATACGGCGCTTGCATCGCGACCGCTTGCTTGCCAGCTTCACGCGATTGCGATGACTGCCATGCGCGAACAAGAGACTCACCGAAGCGTTGTCGAAGACCACCCCTACGCGAGCTTCATTCACAAGATCGAGAAGCCCGTGCGCTACCTCGGAGGAGAGCACGGCGCGGTGCGCAAGGATTGGTCGAGCGTGAAGGCGAAGGTCGCGTTGGCCTTTCCTGACCTCTACGACATCGGGATGAGCCACTTGGGGTTCAAGATTCTCTACGGGATCTTGAACGAGCACCCCTCGACGCTCGCCGAGCGCGCGTACGCCCCGTGGAGCGACATGGAGCAAGAGCTCCGCGCCCGCTCGTTGCCGCTCGTGTCGCTCGAGTCCGCGCGGGCGCTGTGCGACTTCGACGTCGTGGGCTTCTCGCTGCAGTTCGAGCTCACGTACACCAACGTTCTCTTGATGCTCGATCTCGGGCGCATCCCGCTGCGCAGCGAAGATCGCGACGACACACACCCGCTCGTGATCGCGGGCGGGCCCACGGCCACGCACCCCGAGCCGCTCTCGCCCTTCATCGACGCGTTTGTCATCGGTGATGGCGAGCGCTTGTCCGTCGAGCTCCCGCTCTTGTGGACCACCCTTCGCGCCGCGGGAATGCCCCGCCGCGAGCGCCTCGTCGAGCTCGCCAAGATCGAAGGCGTCTATGTCCCATCGCTCTACGAGCGCGAGCTGTGTCCCGAGTCGGGGCTCCAGTACGTCTCCAAGCCGACGGTGCCGGGCGTTCCCGCGCGGGTGCAGCGCGCGTTCGTGGGGGATTTGTCGCAGTATCCGTTTCCGAGCTCGGGGCCCGTCGCGGCCACCGAGACCGTGTTCGACCGCATCTCTGTCGAGATCGCCCGCGGCTGCACAGAGGGATGCCGCTTCTGCCAAGCGGGGATGATCTATCGCCCCGTGCGCGAGCGCGACCCGCAAGAGGTCATCGAGACCATCGTCCGCGCGGTGAAGAGCGGCGGCTACGACGAAGCCTCGCTCACGTGCCTCTCGACCGCGGATTACTCGGCCATCAAGCCGCTGATCAAGACGGTGATGGACCGACTCGAGGGCGACAAAGTGTCCCTCTCGGTGAGCTCGCTCCGCGCGTACGGACTCGATGAAGAGCTGCTCGACGAGCTCCAGCGCGTGCGCGCCACAGGGCTGACGTTCGCGCCCGAAGCAGGGACGCAGCGCATGCGCGACGTCGTCAACAAGAACGTCACCGAAGAGCAGCTCATGCAGACGGCCGAGCGCGTGTTCTCGCGCGGCTGGAGCAAGATGAAGCTCTACTTCATGATCGGCCTGCCCACGGAGACCGACGAGGACGTCCTCGGGATCATCGAGACCGGGCAAAAAGCCCGCGACGTGGGCCGCAAGGTGCAGAAGGGCAAGGGGCCGTCGGTGACGGTGAGCGTGTCGACACACGTTCCCAAGCCGCACACACCTTTTCAATGGTGCGCGATGGACGGGCTCGACGAGATCCTCCGCAAGCAAGCGCTCTTGAAGGACCGCGTGAAGAGCACCTGGGTCGATTTGCGCATGCACGCGAGCAAGGGATCGACCATCGAGGGAGTTCTGGCGCGCGGCGACGCGCGGCTCGGCCCCGTGCTCGAGTGGGTCTATCTCCAGGGGGCGCGCTTCGACTCGTGGGAAGAGCGATTGCGCTACGACCTGTGGACGCAGGCGTTCGAGCGCTTCGAGGTCGACTCGCGCAAGTACTTGGGGACGCTCCCCGTGCGCGCGAAGCTCCCGTGGGACCACATCGACGTGGGCCTCGAAGACGGCTTTCTCTTGCGCGAGTACCGAAAGGCCCTCGCGTCGCGGCTGTCTCCCCCGTGTGGAAAAGCCGCGGGAATGTTCGTTCACCACACGAACATCGAGGAGGCCGAGGCCGACAAGCGAAAGCTCGTCTGCTACGACTGCGGCGTCGCGTGCGACCTCACGGAGATGCGCGAAGAGCGCATCGTGTTCCTCGATCGCTTGGGCGCGAAGCAGCCCCGTAAGCGCCCCGAGCCACAAGCGCCCACGAATTCAAACGAAGGGACCGTCGGCGACGCCCCCGCGGAGCCCGCGCTCGTCGAGCCGCGCAACAAGCGACAGCCGAAGCACAAGTTTACGCAGGGCGAGGCGCGCAGGGTGCGGCTGTCCTTCGAGCGCCTGGGGCGCGCGGCGTTTCAGGGGCACTTGGATCTCGTGAGGGTCGTTCCGCGCGTGTTTCGTAGGGCCGAGGTCGAGCTCTACTACTCGCAGGGATTTCACCCGAAGCCCGACATGGTGTTCGGACCGGCGCTCGCGCTCGGGATCGCGACGCTCGACGAGTACGTGGACATCAAGCTCGCAGAAGACGTGGACATGAGCACGCTCTGCGAGCGATTGCAGGGAGGGACGCCCGAGGGCGTTCACTTCACGGGCGCCGTGCTGCTCGGGCCCAACGACCCCGGGATCAACAAGCTCATCGAGCACGCGGAGTACGTCGCGGCGCTCTCGTGGACGGTGCTGCACGAGCGGGGAATCGCCGACGAAGCCGCGCTCGCGGCGCACGTCGCGCGCGCGATGGAGCAGGGCCTCACCGCGACGCGTCCTGTCGAAAAGGGGCTCGGTCGCAAGATCGACGTGAGCTCGCACTTGGTCGAGCTCGTCGCCAACGACGGCGCCGAGGCGGTCGCGCGCGCAGGCTACGTGGGCTCGCTCGCGACGGTGCGCTTCGTGACGAAGGTCTCGCCCAACGGGACCTGCAAGCCGAGCGAAGTGCTGAGCGCCCTCTTCGGCGACAACGTCGAAGGCCGCTTCGTGCGCACCCACCTCGGAAAGCGCGAGGACGACGGAACGTGGCACGGGCTCATGGAGCTCGAGCGCTTTCGCCGCGAGCCGAGCAGCAAGCGCGCGAAGCACACGGGCGAAGAGAGCGTCGAGGGCGCCGAGGGTGTGGTGGCGATCGAGGGCGCCGAGCGCAGCGATGGCTCGTCCGCGTAGCTCGCCGTTACACGAGTAGGCAGACCCTTGCAGATGACCATCAGAACTATGATTCTCGATTGACGCTGCTCGACAGGGCGAGCAAGACTCGAGTTGCACTGCGGCGCGCTCCGTATTCGCGGAAAAACACGGAGCCGACGCAATGGCACGAGTCATGCTGAGTCATCCTCGCGTGTCGCACATACTTGTCCTCGACGACGATCGCGCGATCCGTCGGACTCTGGAGAAATTTCTTTCGGGCGAAGGCTATCGCGTGACCACGACGGCCGACGAACGCGAGGCCGTCGCCGCGGCGAGCGGGGTCGACGTCGTGCTGCTCGACCTCGGTCTCCCGACGGTGGACGGGCTCGACGTGCTCGAGCAGCTACGCAAGCTCGACGACGCGCCCACGGTGATCGTGGTGACGGCGCGCGACGACATGGACTCGACCGTGAAGGCCATCCAACGCGGAGCGTGGGACTACGTCGTCAAGCCGCTCGACGTCGGTCGTATGCGGCTCACGCTGCGGCGCGCGATCGAAGCGCGCGACGCGACGCGGGCCCTGCGAATGCTGGTCGAAGACGGGGCGCGAGACATCGAGGCCGGCGGGATCATCGGGCAGAGCCCCGCGATGCGCGAGCTCTACAAGAGCATCGGCGCGATCTCGCTCAACCGCGCCTCGGTGCTCATCCTCGGCGAGAGCGGAACGGGCAAGGAGCTCGTCGCGCGCGCGATTCACCGAGCCAGCGCCGAGCGCGAGCGCCCCTTCGTCGCGGTCAACTGCACCGCGTTCGCGAGGGAGCTGCTCGAGAGCGAGCTGTTCGGGCACGTGCGCGGAGCGTTTACCGGCGCGAACGCAGACCGCGCTGGGCGCTTCGAGCTCGCGGGCAACGGGACGCTCTTTCTCGACGAGATCGCAGAGATGCCTGTTGATTTGCAGGCCAAACTGCTGCGAGTCCTGCAGGAGCGCACCTTCGAACGCGTCGGCGACGCCCGGCCCCTTCGGGTCAACGCGAGGATCGTCGCGGCCACGCATCGAGACTTGCCTGCGATGATCGCGCGGGGAGCGTTTCGTCAGGACCTCTACTACCGGCTCAACGTCGTCGTGCTGCGGCTCGCTCCGCTGCGCGAGAGGCGCGAAGACATCGGGCTGCTGACGCGCGCGCTCCTCGCGCGGATCTCTCGCGAGATGCACAAGGACGTGCGCGCGGTGAGCGAAGAGGCCCTGTCGTTGCTCGAGCGCTACGACTGGCCGGGCAACGTTCGTGAGCTCGAAAACGTGCTCACGCGCGCGGTGGTGCTCTCTCGCGGCCCCGTGCTGACCGCGGATCTGTTGCCCCTCGACGCCGCCGACGAGCGCGCGCCGAACGGCGAAGAGCCTCGCGCGGACGACGCCGTGCTCACGCTGCGCGAGCTCGAGCGCCGCCACATCGCGCACGTCCTCGAGCTCACCCAGTGGAACAAGCGTCGCGCTTGTTCGCTGCTCGACATCTCTCGCCCGACGCTCGATCGCAAGATCGAGGACTTCTGCCTCGCGCGACAGGAGCGCTGAGGCCCTTGCTCGCGTTCGTCTTCGTCCTCGTCGCGGCCGTGTCGTTTCGTATGGCGTGGCTCGTCACGCGCGTGGCGCCCGAGCGCGACGACGCCCGAGCGCTCGCGGTGGTGTGCGCTGCGGACGCGGTCGCCGAGCTCTTTGCCGCGCACAACGCGTTCGAGGGCGTCCCGCTCGACACAGGCGGAGCGTCGGTCGCGGCGATGCACGCGGTCGTCGTCGCCTGCGCCTTCGTCGTGTTCAGCCGAACATTTGCTGGCGGAGCGCCCCTTCGACGCTCCTCGCTCTACGCGCTCGTGATCGCGGGCGCCGCCTCGCTCCTGCCGATGAGCGTCGGCAGCGAGCGTCGCGTCGCGTTCGCGCTCCCCGTGCTGTTCGGGTTGCTCTGCGGCGTCACGTCGATCGTGATCCTGGCGCGTCGCTTTCGCGCCGCGACGCGGGGGGATCGCACGTCGATCGCGCTCATCTTGTTCGGGAGCCTGCTGCGCATGCTCGTCGCGTGGCTCGTGTTCTTTCGACGAGAAATCGACGCGGTGTTGCCCGGCGCGGCGCTCGCGCTGATAGTCGCGCGACGCGCGGTGGTCCCCGTCGTCGCGGACATCCTCGCGTCGATGGCGCTCGCGCGCTCGCAGCTCTTTCGCGGGTGGAGCGCCGCGAGCAAGCTGGGGCTCTCCCTCGGGTTCGCCGTCGGAGCCGCGGCGCTCGCCGTGCTCGGGATCGAGTCCGCGCTGCGCTCGGCGTCGACGCCCGCGGCGCTGCGAGTGCTGCTGGCGGTGACCGCGGTCGTTCCCGTGCTCGTATACGTGTCGTGGAAGCGCGTCGAGAGCCGCGTCGAAGAGGCCCTCCTCGCGCCGCTCGACCCGTCGCGCGCGATGCGCCGCGAAGCGATCGAAGAGGTCGCCAAGGCGTCCACCGAGCCGCGCGATCGCGACGCGTTCGAGGCGCTCGCGTGCGCAGCGATCGCCCGCGTCACGAGCGCGAGCGCGACCTTTGTATCGACAGAGCCCGCAGCACGGCCGCCGTCGTTGTCCGCGCCCGTCGCCGCGCAGCTGTCCGCGACGAACGAGCGCTTCGTGCTTCGCGCAGAGCAACCCCTGGGCGATCCGCTGCGCGTCGCGGCCGAGCGAGACGCGCCGTGGAGCGCGTTGATTCCCGTCAAGCGCGGGGGCGTCCTTCGCGGGGCCATCGCCATCGGCGAGGCCGATCTCGACCGCGGCGCGCTCGAGACCGCGGCCACCATCGCCGATCAACTCGCGATGAGGCTCGAGCACGAGGCGCTCTTCGCTGAGCGAATGCGCATTCACTCCGAGCTCCTCGAGTCGCGACGGCTCGCGACGCTCGGGACCTTCGCCGCAGCGATCGCCCACGACATTCGAACGCCGCTCACCAGCGTCCAGCTCAACGTCCAGCTGCTCAAGGACAAGGTCACGCTCGAAGAGGACGACATGGAGCACTTCGACATCGCGCTCGAAGAGCTGCAGCGGCTCGACTCGACCGTGGGCACCATCCTCGAGTACGCGCGGCCCGTGCAGCTCGTCGTCGTCGCGGTCGACGTCGACGAACTGCTGCGCGAGACGCTCGCGGCGATCGCGCCGGTGCTCGACGCGCAGCGCGTGCGGGTCGTGCGCGAGGATCCCGAGCGACCGATCGTTCTTCGCGGCGACGTTCAGAAGCTGCGACGCGTGCTGCAGAACCTCCTCGTCAACGCAGTCGAAGCGAGCCCCGAAGGGAGCACCGTCACCGTGCGCGCGGTCGAGCGCAGCGAGCACGTCGAGCTCTCGGTCCACGACGAAGGCCCTGGCGTTCGCGACGAAGAGCTCGCGAAGATCTTCGAGCCCTTCTACACAACCCGCGCAGGCGGAACCGGGCTGGGCCTCGCCACCGTCGACCGCCTCGTTCGCGCGCACGGCGGCTCGGTGCGCGTACACAACGACCCGCGTCGAGGAGCGATCTTCACGATCTCGCTCCCGATCGCGCCGATCGGTTGTAACGAGCCTTGACCATCGCTGGGTAACGAATCGTTGCACGGTCGACGGCGCAGCGCGACGACCAACGAATCAACCGGGATTCGACTGCGGTTCGTGACAACTTCCGAGACTGGCCCGCGCGTTGCTCCGGAGGCCGTCTCGCGAGCGACGAGTCGCAAGAGCGCTCGATCGCGACGCGAACACCATCGTCTCGGACGGAGGGAAAGTCATGGCAGATCTCAGCGTTCTTCCTGGTCTTCAGCAGGTGATTCAGTGCGGATACAACAGCGTCCGCGGCAACTTCGCGGGCGAGCCCGTCTTCGCGCTCACGTTCACGAGCGGGCGGACCGTGGACTACGGTCCGTACGGAGAATCAAAGACGTACCTCGTGCCGGACGGCGTGGGGATCAACCTCGCCACGTCGGTGTTCGAGTCGTCGACGTGCGAAGTGCTCGAGACGACGAGCGACTACGACTCGTACTTCTCGGCGTCGATGAGCGGCTCGATGAGCTACATGAGCTACAGCGCGTCGGTGAGCTCGTCGCTCGCGTTTCGCGGCTCGCTCTTTCAAAAGACGAGCACGACGTACGCCGTGAACTTCGGAGGAAACAAGGTGTACGCCGCGCAGCGCAACTTGCTCGGATCGCTGGACTCGAGCTTCGCGTCCGCGCTCGCAGCGCTTCCGCTCGACCCATCGACGCCGTCCGGACGCGAGGCGTACTTCGCCTTCTTCGACCTCTACGGGACGCACTACTTCGCCGACGGAACCTTCGGCGCGTACTACACGATGCAGACCGAAATCGAAGAGACGCTCTACGAAGAGTCGTCCGAGCAAGACATCACCGCGGCCGTCGACGCGGCGTACAACTCCGCGACCTCGAACGGCAAGATGTCCGTGTCCGTGCAGAGCACGAACTCGTCTTTTCTTCAGGAGAATTCCAGCTCGTTCGCGTTCAAGTTCTTCACCAACGGCGGCGACGGGAGCGCGGGCTCGGAGGACATCGCGACCTTCAACAAGTCCGCGTACTACAACCCCATCGTCTTGCTCGACCTCACGGGCTTCACGCCTGCCACGGTCAAGCCGCTGTCCGACCTCATCGCGCAGGGCTCGGAGCACGACGCGCGCGTCGACGCGTTTACCAACGCGCTTCACGACTACATCGACCTCGCGTGCGACGCAGAAGGCCTCATCGCGAGCCCGCGCGCGATGAACGCAGCGGAGGTCTACACCGCGACCAACGACGGCTTCGTGCTGGGCTACATCCAGCGCGGCGTCGACAGCAGCGGAAACCAAACCGACGGCGACCGCGCGTACCTCACGTGCGCGATGGACATCGTCAACAGCACGTCGGACACCCCGAAGACCATCCGCGGCGCGGCGTCGATGCACTACGACAGCCGCGACGACTCGCGCATCTGGTGCTCGAGCTTCGCGACGCCCGTGCGCAAAGGCGACCGCTGGCAAGCGACGTACAAGATCACGAAGAAGAGCCCCACCGCGGCGGTGACGTTCGTTCCGTTGACGTTGCCCGACGACGTCGCGTTCGGGTCGTGGCAGACGCTCTCGCCGACGACGTACACGATGACGCAGCCGGGCTTCGTGGTCGGCATCGTCGATTGCTACAACAGCAGCGGCAACGACACGCGCGGGTATCTCCAAGCGATGCTCCAGCTTCAACCAGACACGCCGCTGCAAATCGGAACGGCGACCTCCGCGCACTACGACCCCGACAGCGACGACTACGTGCAGACCAACAGCTTCTGCATGCCCGTCCCCGCGGGGCACACCTTCTCGCTCTTGTCCGTGGCCTCCAAGGGCACACCGTCGATCAACGCGTACTGGTTGCCCCTGACCGCGACGTCGTGCGAGGTCCAGTCGGTGCAAACGTCCTCGGTCAACGTCGTGCACACCGCGGATACAGACGGATTTTTGCTGCTGTTTCTCAACTGCGGCAAGGACGGCAGCCGCGGTCGCGTGATCGCGTACACAAGCGACGACGACTCGTTGCTCGCGGACGCAACCACGCGCTCGCAGCTCGTCCCCAAGGCCGAGACCTCGGCGCACTTCGACAAGGACGACGATCGATGGGTGCCGTTTCAGTCGGTCCTCGTCCCGATCGGAAAGGGGCTCTCGTTCTACGCGGACTACGCCGCGGTCGATGGATCTCCGTCGGTGACTGCGTACTGGATCCCCATCGTCCCCAAAGAGCCGGAGTGAGCTCGCGTCGAGCCCGTCCCTATCGTACGATTTCCCTGTGAATCGAGCGTGGGCGTGGGTAGGGCTCGTTTCGCTGCATGGGTGCAGCGCGGCGCGCGCGACGGGGTCGGCGTCGAGGTTCACCACGGCACGACGTGCGCGATCGACGCTGCGGGAGCGCTGCGCTGCATCGGTGCGAGTCGTTTTTGCGACTCGGGCGCGCCCGCGCAGTGGTCTGCGCGGACGTTTTATCCGATGCGTTGGGAGTGACCCGACGCAGTCAAAACGCGTCTTCGCCGACGACGACCGAGCACCCTCCACCAGGAATGCACGCGGACCCACAACAACTCCCGCCGCCCGCCGCGGGACAAATCAGCATCGGAAACGGGCACCGCGCGCACATTCCGCGCGCGCAGTAGCTGTCGACGACCCCGCACGCGGCGCCGCAGCTGCCGCAGTTGTTCGAGTCGTTGTTGGTGTTCGTGCAGACGCCTCGGCAAATGATCTCCCCGACGGGGCAACCGCTCGACGTCGAATCGTTGGGCACATCCGGGCGACCTGCGTCCGTCGCGCTGCCGCTATCCGCGCGGGCATCGGCTCGCACATCGACGCCCGAATCGACGCCCGAGTCCCGCGGCGAAGGGGGCCCCGAGTCCAAACCCGTATCGTGCGGCGTCGCGACGTCGACGAGCGCGTCGAGCTCGGTCGCGTCGGCGCCGACGATGTCGGGCCTCAGCGAGGCGTCGGGCAACACGGGATCGACCCGATCGAACTCCGAGCCGTCCGCTGGTACATCGCCGTCCCGAACGACGATCGAGCCGTCCGATGCGCTGCCATCGCTCGCTGCGGTCGCGTCCATCGCCGCGAGCGGCCGAAAGAACTGCGGCTCGAGCGCGAGCGCGCAGCCGCACAGCGAGGCCGCAGCGACGAAGAGCGCGAGGGCTTTCGATTTCGCCATCGCGAAGGTTATGACACCCGAGCGTCAGGGCTCCAAATGATCGGGCGAGCGCGTCAGGCGCTCGGGCACGAGCCGTAGCGGCGCGTCCCGTCGAGATAGATGGACAGCCCGAACATGCAGGCCCGTTGCACCCATTGGCAGCACTCGGCGTGCGCGCCGACGCATTCGCCCGAGCTGTAACTCGTCCGACAATACGCTGGCGGAAACGGCTGACACGTCGCCATGCTGCCTGCGGCAGAGGGGGGAGTACGAGGCCTGCCACCGGGGATATCCGCGCCGCCGCCGGGCGCAGCGACGCAGATCCCGTCACACGCGGCGCCGTTGCACGGCACCGACGCGACAGGCGGATCGCGCGCGAAGGGCCCGCCGTCACCACCCGGTGACGCCAAAGCGCCGCATCCAGCGATCGCGGTTGCGACGACCGCCGACAACACCAAGTACATGCTCTTCATCGATGACCTCGATTCGGAGCGAGCATCACATGTTCATGACGAGCCTTGAGAGGGCGTTCACGGCCAGCCGTGAACATTTGGATCGCGATCCCCCGCGATCGACCCTGTGATTGCAGCGCGTTGCCGAGCTGCGCGTTGTGCTGCGCGGTGTCGTTCGACGCTTCGCAGGGGATCCCGACCGTCGCGCGGTTGCCCGCGCCTGGCCGTCGTTGTAGCGACAGCGAAGCTCTCGAACGCGGCTCGAACGACGTTCTTCTGCCTACCAGGTCCCCGTGAAGGAGCCTGCAGCGGGCTCGTAGCGCAAAACGCCCGCGGCGTTGATGCGATACGACAAGACGAACTCCACCGGCCGCGCGACGCTGTTGAAGTCGTTGCGCGAGTATTGGGCGCCGTGGACGCCACCACGCGTCTCGAAGACGACCACGCGCGCAGGCGAGGCCGCGAACGTCGTTGTGCGCACGGACGTAAAGACGCCCTCCATCGTCGTCGCCAACGTCGGGGCGCCAGCGCCTGACGCGACAGCGTAGTCGACCCAACGACGATGCGAGTCGTCTGCTGCGATCACGCGACCGCTGTCGGGAGAGTTCACGGAGTATGTTCCTCCCGCGACGCCGTACGGCATTCGTGAGTCGCCGTTGATCGTGGGCGACGAGCACCCGTAGCGAGCGCACTGCGGAGTGTCGACGCCGTTCGCGACGAAGAACGCGATGGAGACGGCTCGATCTCCGCGCGTCGGACAGAGCTCGCGCCCGCTCAGACCGCGATGGATCGCCTCGGGCATCGCGGCGATTTGCACAGAAAACGCGGCGATCCGACCCAGCCGCGGCGTGCGCGGGTCGGCCGCGTGGCAGGCGATTCGCTGAGCCATCATCCCGCCGTTCGACACGCCGATGAGCCCGACACGCTCGGGGTCGACGTCGGGTCGCAGCAAGAGAACCTCGAGCACATGATCGATGAACCCCACGTCGTCTCGATGTTCTGCGTCGCCGATCTGTCCAGGCGAAGGAACGCGCCCGTCTTCCCAGTGCTGCCCGTTTGTCGAAGCGGGATCGCTCGGGTCGTCCTTCACGCCGTCAGGAAGCACCAGGATGTACGGCTGGCTCGAGGTCACCGAGACCATCGGCGCGACGCACGGCTGGCCCGCGCGGTCTTCGAACCGTTGCGCGTACAACGGAGGGCTGCCGAGCGAGAGCTGACAGTTCGCCGTATTGCGGCGCCACGAAACCGCGCGACCGTCCGCGAGCTCGTCGTAGCTGCGGGCGAGCTGCTCGAGCGCCGCGTTGGACGTCGAAGGCGCGCCGCCGTGAAGCATCACCACGAGCGGAACCCTCCCTGTCACCCGCGACGGCACGTACACGTGAAACGTCCGCGTGCGCGTCCGCCCGTCACGCGTCTCTTGGCTGGTCATTCGAGTGACCGTTCCCGCGGTGGAGGGAGGCCACGAGGCGCAATCGACGTCGGTCGATGGACAGGTTTCTGGCGCAGAGGAGACGAAGCGAAAGCCGTTCGAAGCGGCCGCGACGTCCGCAGCAGGCGGCGCGTCCCGAGGAGCGATCACGTCGGTCGCATCCTGCGATTCGACGACGTCGCTCGCGTCAGGCGCGATGGACACGGGCGCTCCACACGCGGCGAGCCAGACCGCAGAGAGAACTGCGCCGAGCCGCAGCGCGCGGAAGCCAGACTTCGGACTCGGCGACCGGGCGACGGCATCGCCGACGACCGTGGGGGTGCTCGTGGTGTTGGTCATACGACCAGCTCAGACGAACACACCCCACGCGATCCTACGGAAGAAAACGCAACCCGCGCCGCGTCGCACGAGAGAGGGCCTACGGCCGGCTGATCTCGAGCTCTTCGGACAAGAATCCGCGGCGCTCGAGGATGGCTAACGCTCGCTGTGCTGCGTCGCGGAGCTGCTCCCACTCGGGCAGCTGCAGCGTCTCTTCGAGATCGGGAAACCCATCGTCGAGCGCGTCTGCAGCGACGTGCCACACGCGGTGATACTCGACGAGCGCGTCTGCCTCGTCCGGCGTGAACACCGAAGGCTCGAACGTCTCTCGCGTCGGGTCTCGCGTGTAGTCTTCCCAGCGATTGATCACTTCGTTCGGCACACAAACGGGCGCGAGCTCTTGGTAGCGGCGCTGCGCCTCGAACGACGCGGCCAACGAGAGATACTCGATGATGCGATTGCGAATCCGCTGCATCAGCAGGCGATCGCCGATCTTGTCCGGGCCTCTCTCCTTCGAGAGCCAACGCGCGCGGTGCCTCGATCGAACGTCTTCGCGAGAAACGTGATCGAAACCACCTGCGCGCCGAGCGCTGCGGAGCTCGCCGAGGGCGTCGCGAGCGATGGGATCGGTCGACGCTTCGAGCCACGACATCGTCGCATCGAGCCCGGCGCCGCACAGCAATTCGAGTTCGACGGCCGCGCGCGTCGCGTCGCTCGCGGCACGCGCCGTCGCGATGCGAAGAACGTCCGACAGTTCTCCGACCGAGAAGAGCTGCGCACAAATGAGTCGAACGATCGCCGCGTCGCAGCAGCCCGGATCCTCGCGCTCTGCCGCCGCGAGCGCAGCCAATCGCTCACGAGCGCGCGACAAGCCTCGCTCGTCGAGCTCGTACCCAGGATCACAGAGCCACTCGTCGACGGTCATCGAGCGCGCTCCGATAGCGATCGAAGCGAGGGCAGGCAACGGTGGGATTCATGGGCGCCCATGATCCCGTTCATCAGCGCTCATGAACTCGTTCATCAGCGCTCATGAATCTGTCAGCGTGACGGCTTCGCCTTCGAGTTCGCGAGCACGTCGAGCAGCGCCTTCGCATCGAGGATCGAGAGGCCCGTGAGGTCGACGACGCTTGGCTTTCCCGGTTTGGTCGCCCGCACGGTCGCCTCGCACGCGATCCCGCGCTTCTTCAGAGCACTGCCGAGATCGCCGGCGAGCTTGCGCTCGTCCGCGGTGGTCGTTCGTCCTTTGGGGCGCGTCTTCGTGTCGCCTTCGGCCTGCTCGCGAACCCATTGGCGTGTCTGCGACGCGTAGCGCAACAGCGCGCGGTCGCTCTCTTTGGCGACGACGACCGAGGGCCCCTCGGGCCAGAGCTGCACAGACTTTCCCGCGAGGATCGCCCTGGTGTCGTCCGCGGGCGTCGCGTCGGCGAGCGCCAGTCGCGCGTTGACGGTTCCGAGTCCGAGCCGCGCGAACTGCTCTTGGTCCACGCGCTTCGCAGCGACGAGCAAGCGATCAACGGTGTTGGACTCGAGCGAGAGCTCTTTGGCAGCGAGCGCGTCGAGCCCCTTGCGTCCGCCCGGGTACTCGAGCGCCTCGAGAACGCCCGGCCGAGAGAGCTCGACGAGCGCCAGCGCGACGTCCCAGAGGTTGCGCGAGACATCCACGAGCGACGCCTTCGCGCGCGCGATCGCGTCACGGCCCTGCTTCGCGAGCTTCGATTGCGCCCGCGCGACGAGCGTCTCGGCACGCTTGCGAAGGGGAGGAGAGAGCTTCGCGAGATCGGGGTCCGCGGGAGGAACAGCGGGCTTGCGAGCGGGTGAAGAAGGTTTGCGAGCGGGCTTCTTGGGGCGCGCCATGATTGTGTGTGCAGGGTATCAGGTTACGGAAGCTGATCGAGCAACTCCCGCGACAATGGCTCGGCCTCAGAAAACGAGACAGCAGCCGCGCCGTTGCCGATCGCGAGCGCAGCGACAATTTCCTCGGGGCGAAAGCGGAAGCACGGGATTTCGCCCTGCTCCCGGTCGGCATGCTCGTTGTCCTGCGTGTAGACTCGAATGTCAGCAACCATCTTACGCTGCCATTCAGTATCTTCGAGTTGTCGCTGGGCCGTTCGCGCGCTCCACGACGCGAGATCGATCACGCGTAGACCCACACCACGAAACAGCGCCACTACGAACGAGGCGCAAGTAAAGCCGTGCTCGTCGAAGGTCAGCTGCGATCCCTCTCGGCGAATAGCACCGCCTGCGTAACGGATCGAGTACGGCAGCCCTCGACCACGTCCTGTGTACCTACTTCGCACGATATCGCAGAGATGCAGCAGCCCATCAGCGACATCTTCTTCAATCACAACAGGCAACCAACACTGAGTCTCCGACGCCCAGTCACATACGTTGGCTCGCGTATGACGATGGAAACCATGGTCGATGAGCCATCGTTGTCCCGGGCGCTCGTCTGGAAAAATCTCCGCAATTAGCCCCATGTGACGCTGGTCGGGGGTTGCAGAAGAACGCTCGATCATCACTGCGATCGATGCGGAAATATCGAAATAGTCAGCGCTCTTTGGTATTCGCAGACGCGGATTCATCCCCCAGCTCCTTCAGGTCACTCAGCGTATCGATAACACCGCTCGCCCCAAGCATCAGCAAGCGATCGCGTGCGCGACGAAGAAACGTCCGTCGCGACGGCAACGCCTCGTCGAGCGAGTGCGTCGACATCACCAAAGCGACGATCGGTTTGCTGGGCCATTGATTCAAGTCAACGCTGCGCAGGACTACATCCAACGCCTCGATTGACAAAGGCGATCGACACGCATCGTCGACGCACCACGCAAGCTTTCGGGCGACGAGTCGCCCACGGTCAGAAGAAGCGCCTAGCTCGTCTCCGATCGAGCGCAGAAATTCGCTGACATCTGCAACAGAACCCAGGCTCGGACGCGGCTGCGGCCCATCAACAAGTCTCAGTGACGTGCGTACGGGCGCACCAAGCGTCGACTTCTCGTCACTCGAGTTGTCCACCATGAGCTGCAGTCGGGTGAAATCCAACGCTGTCACGATTTCCCCTCCAACAGGTGATCGATCGCGCGGAGTTCGTCGAACTTCGCGAGGTCGTACGTCTTCGAGAAGATCGCGCTCAGACTCGGGATCAGCGGGATCACTGAGATCGTTGGACTCGCTGGCATGTCGAGCTGTGCTAGGCGCTCTCTCGCTTGGACGGCGAGAGGTCGGTCGGTTTGACCGACGCGGTTCGCGACGAGGTGCAGCTGAGGGAGTTCTTGACGAACGCTCACCCACCAGTCGAGAACGCTCCACAGGTCGTTGCGATCCGCCGACGTCACGACCATCGGATGGGTGCGCCATTTGACAGTGCGACCGTCGCCGGTCGTCGTCGCGCTCCAGCGCGGAAAATTCGGTGGAAGACCGACGTACTCGTTGAGGTTGGTGAGGTGATGCTGCAACCGCAGCACCTCAACCGCCAAGCCGAACCGCCCAGGCGAGCTGTCGACGACGATATCGATGTCTCCCGCCACATTGCGAACGATCGTGTCGATGAGCCACGTCAGGCGCCGCGTCCAGTTGGCGACTTTGCTCTGATCGAGCCAGCGAAGCGCGAGCTGAAGGTCGAGTTGCAGCGGCGAAGCCGGAAGGTAGTGGACGCCATCGTGGTGCTCGTCGTCGCCGAGGCGCCAGAAGTACGATTGAACGTGGCCCGGGCGGCGCGCCGTCTCGTCACCGAGAAGAAAGTCGGCCAAGAACAATGGTGGTTGTGGGCGGCTCTCGCTCTCCTCCGTCGAGTCTCGATCGCGGCTCAGACGCAGCTGCTCGGTCTCGCGCCGCGACCACCACCCGTCCGCAGGCTGGCTGAAGTCGATCGCGCCGCCGCTCGTCGTCGCGACGCGCGGCGCGCGGAGATTCAAGCCGTCGGCGAGCGATGTTCCTGTGTGGTCCGTGTCGAGCAAGAACACTGTGCTCTTGCCTCGACGCGCGAGCAACTTGGCCGTCGCGACCGCGAGCGTTGATTTGCCTACGCCGCCTTTCGCCGAGCAAAACTGCCGCAGCGTCACCACGCGACTCGCCGAGTCCGAGCCATTCATTGCGAAATCCCCAATCGTCGAACAACGTCCTTCACGCGGTCATTCTGCGCGAACTCGGGCATGCTCGCAACGCGTCGAAGACAAGCTACAGCGGCCTCCGCCTGCGAAGGGTTTCCTTCGAGAACGATCACTGCGGGCGCAAGCACCAATACGATACGGGCTTCCGGAACGACGCGCGAGAGCAGCTCGTCGATCACGCTGTCGAGCCGCGAAGGGGTCTCCTTCGCAACGCCCAACAGATAGCGCGCAAACAGGGCCTGAACGTCTTTGCGAGCCGAACCAGCGACGAGCGCGTTGCGCACGCGCGCGTCGAGATTCGAGCGGCCTGCGGAGAAGAGGGCGACGAACCCGCTTCGTCTCCAGCTCTCGGCGATCTGTGGGTCTGAGGTCTCGCACACGTCGAGAAACCGCTCGAACGTGTCGAGTTCGGCGCCGGTGAGGGACTTCACGTTCTCGACGACAGCCTGCACGATGAGCGTTGCGACGTCCCGCGACACACAGCCTGCTTGCTCCGACCTCCGAGGAAGCACGGAGAGCCATCGTCCACGCTGCTCGATCGTCAACCGCATCAGCGAGGTGGAGTCTTGATCGAGCGCTGCGATGAGCGCGAGTTCTGGCAACGTCTCGGGTCCGACCCAATCGAGCACGGTGTTCGGCTTGTCGCGTCCGAGACGCGCCTGCTCGAACGGGGTGAACTCTCGCCCTGCCCACTGAACGAGAAGGTCGATCACGTCCGGCGGAAGTGTGACGGACCAACGTGGCTGCGAGTCGCCGTGGTCTGCCGGAAGCGAACTCCAAGCGCGTCCCGTGAGAAACGCCTGCAGAATCGCGACTGCGCGGTGATCGAACGCGTCCAGTCCCGCTGGGTGCCAGAGATCGCGGTCGACGGGCAGCGTCGCCGAGGGAGGCGGCGCGATCGAGACGAGATCGCTCAGCGCGCCCTCGAATTCTCGATGTGGTAGGGGGCGAAGCACCTCCATCAACCAGTGGTAGAGACGCCACGAGAGCCAGATTCCATCAACGAGAGGGATCGCACGGTGCGCGGCAAGTGCAGTCACTACCGCACTGCACAGTCGCAGCAGCGACGCCTCGTGGCGCACGACGATTTCCGCGGAGGAAACAGTCTTATTCTGCGCCGAATCGCTTGGTAGAGCCGCAACTACAGCGACTCGAACAGAATCGGCCCATCCGTCGGCGACAATTTGACGAAGATCCAGTTCGCGATTGCCTGAACGAATCACAGGTTGCGCCGACGCCAACTGAGTGACGGACAACAGCGCCGTGACGAGCCGTCCGATCGGTGTCAGCGCTGGCGCTTCGAGTTCACGCAGCGCACGCAAAACGAGGAACGAAAGCTCGTCGGGGGTCGTCGCGTACGTCCAGGCACTGATGCCAGTTAGACCAGGCACACTCGCTGAAGCAAACGCGAACAGCGACCCACGATCGATTCGCGAACTCCACGGTCCTGCGTCTTCGGTGCGTGCTTTCAGAGCAGCGTGAATGCCGCTCGAATACTGCGCTGGAGACTGTGCTTCGGAGAGCATCGCAGCCAATCCATCAAGCGAAGACAACGGAGCGAGCCCGGCATTGCTAGCGCTCCAGAACTGAATCGACGTGGGTTGCACGAGCACCTGCCGCCAAGCGCCTCGTCGAACGGCGATCGTCCAGTCCTGCTTGATTTCGTGGGTATCATTGTCGAGCCAGTGCAGGGTCTCGCGGGCAGCCGCCGCATCGATTGGTCCGATCCAGCGAAGATACTCACCGAGCCAGACACGTTGCTGTTCCGCCGATTCGAGTCGAAGTACGAGTGCCTCCAGGGGAGCGTGAACCTCTACGCTGCCACCGTTTGCGAACCCCAGGGTCACGACGACGCCATCGGGCGCTACTCGAACTGATGCGTCTCGAGTCTCCAGGGCCTTCGCCGCGCGCTGGAGCAACGCTTCGAGGGACAATCGAACGTCTTCCCGACCGCGCGCACGAACCGTGAGACTCAAACGCTCGAACGGGCGTCGATCCCAAAGCGCGCTCGCAATACTCATCGAGCGGCTGGGCTCTGCGATCAAGCTCACGACTGCAGGGTCGGGCTGAATTCGACTCTCCGTTAGTGTGTCGAGATTCTTCTCCAACCAACGCGCGCCGCTCTGCCGCACGACAAACCAAGACGGAATGCTCCGCTCGAGCGCCTGCATCCGACGCGGCTCTGCCTCGAACCACGAAAACAGTGGTTCGAGCGATGCCTCGCTCGCAAGTGAAGGCAACAACAACGAGAGAAAGTCGAACCTCGTCTCATCCCCGATCTTCATTGCGCGACTAAGCAGCGCTTCCGCAAGCCGAAGCTGTTGTTCACTACCATCACGCAACCAGACCGCTGCTGTCTGCGCGTACAATGTCGCCAACCGCATCGCGGTGTGCGTTCGTCCCCGGTGATAGGTCACCGTGTACCCGATCGTCGGCGACCGAAACTCGAACGATCGCAGTTGCCGTTCGAGTCCCTCGAACAGCGGCCGCACACCGAGCGCCTCAAGGCTCTTTGCGGCACCGAGCCGCGCTGCGAGTTGATCGGGGTCGATCGCGTCCGCGAAGCCCAGGCGCGCAAGCATCCACTGCGCGTCGGTGGATCGGTCTCTCGCAGCCTTTCCACGAGAGAACACACCCATCGAAAGCACTCGATGTTGCGTCGACTCGATCGAACTCAGCCACTTCTTCTTCGTCTCGACGTCTTGCAGCGACTGCCAAGCCTCGGCCTGTGCCCTCGGCTCAAACAAGAACCAGTCCGCCACGAGCGCGAAGCGGTTGGCTCCTTCACTCACCCAGGCGCGCATCGACAGCGCCGATTGGAGGCTGTCGACCATGGACTTCTCGATGCCCGGTTCACCATCGGTCGCAAGATCGAACACCGACTCGAGTTGCACTTCGTCGATCCGTCCCTGCGTTCGCAACGCGCCGAGTCGCTGATGAGCGCGTTGCGCCAGCGAGAGCATCGACTGAGCGATTCTCGCCTCGTCACGCTTTCGCTCGAGCGCACGCGTAGTCGCGGGAGGGACGAGCAGCTTGTGGAACGCTCGTGCAATCTTTTCGAGCACCCCACACCCCGCGAGCTTCTCCACGGCATAGTTGCTGAGCGCAACCGTCCGAATTTCTCGCCAAGCATCGGCGTCAGCCGTTTCGTGTTCACCACCGAGAGAGCGAGACAACTGAGCGAATTCTCCGTCCGAGATGAGGTCCTCGTGCCTCGCATACGAGGCCAACGAAGCCACAGATCGCTCGTGCTCGCCGGTCTTCGACGAGGATACGAGGAGCACTCCGCGCTTCTTCGCCCACTCTTCGTCCGACGTGTCATCGTGAGGATCGCTGAACACCTCGAACCGCGGCGATTCGCGGAGCGTATCGAGCCACGCTCGAATCGGTGCGTCGACTTCCCGACGGAACTGCGTCACTGCAATGGGCGCCTCAGTGATCGCGATCACCGTGTCGCGCTCGAGCGCGATGCGCCCCATCGCACCGAGCTCGTCCAACAGTGCGTCCAACAGGTTCAACTCGATCAGAAGCAATAACTCGAGGTACCCGACGAACACCGTAGCTCCGCTCAGCGACTCGGACGGTGGGTCCTGATTCGAGATCGCCGCGCTGAGCAACGCAGACGGATCCGACGACTGAGTAAGGCACTCGGCCACGAATCGCGCTGGAGTGACGTCGCAATCGTCGCAGTACGCGTCGAACGTAAGGTTACCGAGACGATACCAATGATGAACCAGCGCTCTGTGTTCCGCAGCACGCGCGAGCTGCTTCGCTAGCTCGTCGATTGGGGGGCCCCTGTGAAGAACGCCATGCTCTTCGAGCAACCGAACATTTACTGGACGGCCAACATCTTCGTCGAGCAGCACGCCAAGCTGAAACAGCGCTCGTTCGGTGGTCACGTCCTGATTGGATCGTGACGCGAGCAGTGTACATATCCGACGCGTTCTCTCGCGCCAATCGCCGACAACGTCACGCTGGAAGTACGCGATGCGCAGCAAGTTGTCGGAACTCACCCGAGCAGCGTCGACAACAAACGCCTGCCATGCCGCGTCCGCAGCCTCGGTTCTATTGCCTGCTTGGTAGCAGGCCATCGCCAGGTTAATGAAGGCGTTGGCAGACTGAGGAAGCGCTTCGCATGCTAAACGCCAGCGATCGATTGCCCCAGCTGGGTCGAACTCGAACCCGGCAGCTGCGCGGTCCGCGATCCAGTCGGGGTTGTCGCCTGCGCGAAGCTTGAGTGGCTCGATGACACGCCACGCCTCGTCGCGCAGATTCGCTCCGACCAACAGCTTCGCAAGCCGCGCGCGGGGCCCTCGGGACGGCAGCACATCGAACCACGCACGTGCGTAGTCGAGCGCGACGTCCGGCGCGCCTTCGAGCTCCGCAAGTCGCGACCGCAGCTCGAGAAACGAGGCATGCCGATCGAGTGCAGGATCGAGCGGTTGGAGCACACGACGCGCAGTGTCGGCGTCTCGACGGTTGAGTGCCCACTGCAGGTACAAATGTGTTCGCCGAAGATCATTGGGCGAACCGGCGAGCGCGTCGCGTGCTTCATCCCAAGTCGTCGCCTGCTTCAAGCGCTCGAACGCGTCGAGCTGAGACAGCACGTCGTCGCCTTCGTACGACGGTGGCGCGATGTTGGAGCGAACAGAGTCGCCGACTGCTTCGTAGAAGACCGCACGCGTTTGTCTGCATTGCTCGATGATTCGCTGCCCTGATTCGCCGTCGTCGCTGATCGGCAGTGCGTCGACCCACCCTTCGATCTCGCCATAGAACGCTACACGTTCGTTGAAGGATGCCCCCCGCAGCACGGGCTCGTTGGCATAGAGCGCCTGCACGATCGTATCCACAGCGACCGACAGCGCGAGCTTGTGTGTCATGCGGTCCGCGAGTGACCCACGAAGCAGCGGAAGCACGGCCTCGATCGAGCGTTCGTATTGGCCCCGCCTCAGCAACTCGACCGCAAGATCGATGGGCAAGCACTCGTCATCTGGAACGTCTCCGTCGAGGATCTGTCCCTTCGCCAAGGCGATGCGCCAGCGCGCAACGCAGATTCTCTTCGCGTCAGCTCCTTCGACACCAACCGCATCGGGCAGGATTGCAATCCCTCGTTCAGGCCGCCCAACGAGCGCCCAGATTTCAGCGAGCGACGCTCGATGGCTGACGCTCATCTTGGAGGCAGAAGTCTCCTCGATGCCCTCCAACAGCTCTTTGGCTCGTTGCGGATCGCCCATCGTAAAGAGCGTCGACGCGAGCCACATTTGGCACCTCGCCACCCAAGTTCGCCAGCGTTCTGGCTCGACTCGAGCTTTCGCTTCGACGCGCGCCAACAGCGCTTCACAGCTCGCTCGGGCACTCGTGAACTTCGCCTCGTTGTGCAAAGTCGTCACCCGCCGAGCCTCTTCGGCGACGGCTTGCTCGTCCTCGGTCGCGTAGTGTTCGATCGTCTGCGCGAGCTGTTGAATGACGGCGGTCTTGTTCTCGACGTCCAAGTGGAGAACCAGGGCGACGAATCGACGAATCCACGCCTCTCCTCCCTCGAAACCGCACTCGGCAAATCGGCTCGACTCTCGTTCTCCCTCTCGAAACAAGGCCCATGCTGCGGGCGAGTGGTTCAGTTCCTGGAGCTCACCCAGCACTGCGTCAGCGCCTGCGCTCTCGAAGCCCAGGAGCAAAAACCCGCATCCTTCGTCGATCTGCTGCTGGATGTGCCCACGAATCGTCGGATGGTCGATGCGCAGCCAGCGTTCGCGGCTCGATGCAAGGCAGTCGAGCATTCGATCGAAGTGGTCCAAGTCTCCCGATGTGCGCACGACTGTTCGCGACGCGTGCGACAGATCGTCGCGGTCGAGGAGAGCGCCCTTCGCTCCAATTGATCGTTCGAAACCACGATCGAACGATGTGTCCACGAACCAACGCGCTGGGATCTGAGCGATCGACTCCCACACAGGTTGGCGTGCTCTGTCGTCACGCTCGGCTTCGCCGATCACTGCCGCGAGCTTGCGGGTCAGCTCGTCTCGGCGGCGTGTGAAGCGATTGAACGCTCCTCGATGGTCGTATCGCTCCTCGAGTTTGTCGGCGAGCAGTGCTGCCAGAGGAGGCCGCTTCAGCGCACTGAATTCAGGCCCAAGGACGACGATCAGGCGACCCCGCCCAGCGCAGTCGATCAGTGTTTGTGGGATGGGATCGTTCTGTTCGTGGAGCTCGTCCGAGATTGCCTCCAGAGCCGGTCGAATCGCTGGAGCTTGCTCGCTGGCCACACGCAACAGCCCAGCAAGCTTTTCTCGCTGCCACGCGAGATGAAGAACAGCGCGCCAGACGTCGTCAGGCGGTCCGTGCAAGTCCAACAACGATCGATCGAGACCGCTGTCTTCCACGAGCGCTGCGATCCTTGCTTGTGCGGGAAATGCCTTCGAAAGCTGCCTTGCGAGGGACTTGCGCTGGTGGTTGTTAGGCTCTCGCATCGCGTTCTCATCCGTACCGCGGTCGCTACCCCCGCGCCACGATCACGTTCATCAGCGCCCATGATCCCGTTCATCAGCGCTCATGACCCCGTTCGCGCCCTCCCCCTCTCCTCACTACCTTCCTCTTCGCGCCCTCATCGCTCTCACTTCGCGCTGCAGCTCTTCGATCTGCCGTTGCTGCGTCTGCACCGTCGCCAACAGCAAGCTCGTGTAGCCGTAGAGATCCACCCCTGAAATATCAGGGTCTCGCGCGAACCGGTGCGTCGTCGCGTCCTCGTACACGAAGCCCAATCGTCGTCGACCCGCGAGCGCGACGTCGGTGTACTCGTAGGTCGCGAGCCGCGTGCGCAGGACATCCCTCGCCATCTGCTCGCGCTCGCCGTCGCTCACGTACGCGATGTCGCGCTTGGCGCGCCTCGTGGACACGGGGCAGTTGTTCGGCGCCGAGACCCACACGCCGCCTGTGCACATGCGGCCGCCGTTGCTGCCGTACGCTTCGCAGTCGTACGCGCAGGATTGGCCTTCCATCGCGCACGCAGTCCCGAGGTTCGGCTGCACCGAGGGGCAGGTCATCATCGGGTTTGGCGCGTTGCATCGCCATTGAATCGGCCCCGTGCAGCGCTCGATGGGAAACGACACGCAGTTCGTACAACGGCAGAAGAGCCCGTCGTACGCGCACACCGCGTCCATGGTCGGGCACGACTGACCGTTGGCCATCTCGCGCGTCGCGGGGCACATCGCGGGCGGCGTGATCGGCGTACACGCAGGGGCCATCGAGATCCACGAGCCCATCTCGCAGCGCGCCGAGGGGCGACAGTTCTCGCGCGGGTCGGTTCCGTATTGGCAGACGAGCCCCTGGCGAGGACAGCTCGCTCCCGTCATGGGGAGCGTCGCAGGGCACAAGCCCGCGCTCGCGTCCGGGCCGCTGTCGGGCATCGAGACGACGTCCGCTGCGTCGTTGCCCGTGACGTCTACGTTGACGCCAGAGTCCGTTCCGCTGTCGGTCGGCTGCGTCGAGTTTCCGCACGCCATCGAAGCAAAGAGCACCGCGCCTGCAGCGCACCATCGAAGAACGAAGCGCATCGCTGGGACCTCCTGTGATCCCGTCACGATACTCCTCTTTCGCCGCGCGGCGCGCTCAGCCCCCGCTCACGAGCGCCTTGCGCACGAAGAGATCTTCGAGCGTCTCGCGCCGCGGAGTCACCGCCACGACCCGCGCACCCTTTGCACGGACAGCGTCGATCACCGCGTCGGCGTTGACGTCGCCTTCGACGGTGAACACCGCGTTCGCGCCCATGGGATCGACGCGCAGCGACTTGTCTCGTAGCGCCTCTCGCAGCGCCTCGTCGGCGCCCGCGACCTCGATCTCGACGTGGCGCACGTCCGAGCGAAGCAGCTCGTCGAGCCGCCCGTACGCGCTCATCTGCCCGCGATGGATGATCGCCACGCGATCGCAGAGCATCTCGACGTCGCTCAAGATGTGCGACGAAAACAGCAGCGTGCAGCCCTTCTTCTTCTCTTCGAGCATGAGGTCGCGCACTTCTTTGCGACCGATCGGGTCGAGGCCCGTCATGGGCTCGTCGAGCACGAGGAGCTTCGGCTCTCCGAGCAGCGCTTGCGCGAGGCCGAGGCGCTGCATCATTCCCTTGGAGTACTTGCGAACCGGGCGATCCGCGGCGTGCCCGAGCCCCACGCGCTCGATGAGCTCGCTCGTGCGCTTCTTGCGCTCGGCCGCGTCGAGGCCCGCGAGGCGCCCGCAGAAGTCCATGAGCTCGAGGCCCGTGAGGTAGTGGTAGAGGTAGGGATTCTCCGGGAGAAATCCCAGCAACCTGCGCGCCTCGGGGTCCGTCACCGCGCGCCCGAACAGCCTCGCCGTCCCGCGCGTCGGAAAGATCAGCCCCAGGAGCATCTTCAGCGTCGTGGTCTTTCCCGCGCCGTTGGGGCCGAGAAACCCGAAGATCTCGTTTTCGTACACCTCGAACGAGACGCCCTTCACCGCTTCGACGCGGCGGTAGATCTTGTCCGCGGCCGGGAGCTTCGCGAGAAATCGCTCGGTGGCCGTGGGCTCGGTGCCCGGCGGACGCTCGGGCAGACGAACGAGCCCCAGCGAAAACGTCTTGATGAGCTCGCGGACCTCGACGATGACCTTGTCGCTCGACGCCATGGACCGCTCAGAGCTCGACTTCGCGCGAGCCGAGCGCCCACTCGGCGTGCTTGCGCACGACGTCGATCACCCGCGCGGTGTCCGCGGCGCTCATTTTGGTGTGCACCGGCAGCGCCATGCCTCCGTCGACGATCACCTCGGAGACGTGCAGCTCGCGCACCGCGTTGATTGCGTGTGCGGCAAACGGCGGGAGCCTGTGCAGCGCGTACGAGAGAAAATTCGCTTCGACGCCGTCCTCGCGCAGGGCCTTCACGAGCGCGTCGCGGGCGGCGCGGCGCGTTCCGCTCTTGGGCTTTGGCAACACGAAGCCGAGCGTCTGGTGGTTGACCGTCGCTCGGTCGGGGATCTGCTGCCACGCGAGGTCGAGGTGCGCGCGGATCTCTTCGCCGACCTCGCGGCGCAGGCGCAGGATCTCGCGGAGCTTGGAGATCTGCACGCGACCGATGGCGGCTTGCATCTCGCTGAGCCGCTCGTTGGGCCCCGCTTCGCGGAAGATCCCCGGCTCGACCTGGCCGTGGTTGCGCAGCGTTCGGAGCCGCGTCACGAGCTCGCGCCGCCACGAGACGATCATGCCGCCTTCGCCGGTCGAGACGACTTTGCGAGGGTGAAAGCTAAACGTCCCGACGTCCCCTTGCAGCCCGCACGAGGCCCCGTCGATGGTGCTCCCGATCGCGCACGCGGCGTCTTCGATGATCGGAATGTCCCCCGCGACGCGGCGGATCCCTGCGATGTCCGCGGGCATTCCGAACTGATCGACCGCGATGATCGCGCGGGTCTTCGGGGTCAATAGCTTCGCGACGGACTTGGGGTCGAGGTTGAACGTCGTCGGCAACACGTCCGCGATCACAGGGATCGCGCCGCGCAACAACACGGCGTTGCCCGGCGACGGCCACGTGACGCTCGGCACGATCACCTCGTCCCCCGGGCCAACGTCGAGCGCCGCGAGCGCGAGCTCGAGCGCGCACGTTCCGTTGGCGACGGCGACGGCGGCGGTGTCGTCTGGGGCGCCCAACGCGGCGAGCGTCTCTTTTTCGAACGCTGCCACCTCCGGCCCCTGCACGAGCATGCCCGAACGAAGCACGCGCGCGACGGCCTGCTCCTCTTGTTCGTCGAAGTGGGGCCTCGCCAATCGAATCGTCTCGGTCATCGTTGGCCGCGAATGGTAGCGCTGCTCGCGCGTCGGGCGGTAGAACCTCTGTCCACTCGCCGCCCGCTTCGAACCGCTCGCCCTCGCCGCGCTCCCAACGGCTCGTCCATGCTCTCGATCCTGTTGTCCGTCGCCGCGCAAGCGCTGCAGCCGCCCCCCGCGGAGCCTGCGCGGCCCGCGACCGCTACGAGCGCGCCGGCCGCGCAAAACACAGCGAGCACGACGACGCCCGAGACGACGCAGCCGCAGTCAGCGCAGCCAACACAACCGACGCAGCCAATACAACCGCAGCAGCCGACGCAACCCGCGCAGGGGCCAACGCCCGCGCAACAACAAGCGGGCCCGCCGCGGCGGCCGCCCTTCGAGTTCACCGCACAAGTGATGCTCGGCGGCGGGGCGCGGTTCGTTCCGGGGCTCGTCCCCGCGGGGTTCTTCACGCTGGCGTGGCGCGCGGACATGCTGTTCTTTCGAGCGACGCCGCGCTCGTTCGGCTTCGGTCCCGCGATTCAAGCGCGCGTCGATCACTTCGCAGACGTGACGGCCTCGCTCGGCGCGAGCGTTCTCTTTCCGATCACCGAAGCGTTTCCCCTCGTGCTCACGCCCTCGTTCGCCCTCCGCTGGGACGGAACGACCTTCGCGCCCGGCGCCTCCGGCCGACTCTTCTGGGGCATTCGCTCGCACAATTACCACGGCGTGTACGCGCTCTCGTTCGGGCTCTGGGCGGAGGCTCGTCACTCCTTCGGCGTGCAAAACGCGACCGACGTCGCCGCAGGGATCGACATCGACCTGCAATTGCTCGCGACGCCGTTCGTCGCGCTCTACGTCGAGCTCTTTCGACGTACGCGCGCGCAGTGACGCAGCGTTGCTCCGAAGTCGCTACGCGACGAGCGCCTCCGTTGTTGTACGCTTCGTCCCACTCGCCGATGAAGCACTGGACACTCGCCCCGATCGCGCTGCTCTCCCTCGTCGCCTGCAACAACGGCAGCGGCAACACGACGGTCAACAATCAACAGCAACGCGCGCAGCCGAGCGGCAACGAGCAACGCACGGTCGTCGCGCAAGACGACGTGTCCGAGGTCGCTGCGCCCGCCGAGCTCGTCGCCCTCGTCCGCGCGACCAGCGTCCGCGCCATCGCGAGCCGCATCGCCCGCTACGGGTTCGTGAGCGACGAGCAAGCCAACGGCGTCGCCGGCGAGATCCTCTCGCAAGCGCTCGGCAACGACGCGCTCTCGCGGCTCGTGCAGACAGACCGCCCCATGGACGCCGCCGTCGTGTTCGCCGGAGGAAGACCGTCGTTCGTCGTGTCGCTCGCCGTCGCCGCGCCGCAGAGCGCGCTGCAGCGATTGGGGCGCGGATTTCGCTCGCGGCCGCTCGGCAACGGCGTGATCGAAGTGACGGCCGTCTCGGACGAGCCCAACCAGCGCCCGCAGCGCAACGGCGAGTCCAAAGAGATGGCCGCTCCGTCGCGCGAAGAGCCAAACGTGTGCTTCATCTCGCCGACGCCGAGAGCCAACGAGGGGCGCTTGACGTGCACGACTGGCGCGCGATCGGCGCTCGAGCTCGTCACGCCGTTCCTCGCGCGATCGCTCACGCGGCGGGACTCTCCGGCGAACGCGATCGTCGCGACGGTGTTTCCCACGGCGATTCGCGCGATGATCTCGCAAGACGTCACGCGCGGGTTCGACGAGGCCGACCAAGAGATCGAGCGCGAGATCGGGCGCAGCACCGAGCCCCCGTTCAACCACGCGGACGTGCGCCAGCCGATCGTCCGCTTCGCACACGAATTCATCGCCAACTCCCGCTCGATTTGGAACGAGACCGCCGGCCTCGACCTCACCGTCACCTTCGACGATCAGCGCGTTCGCCTCGTGGGCAGCGGCGACGTCCACAACCCCACCGCGTCGTACGTGCGCGCGTTGATCGAGGGTTCGCGCAACGCGCCTCCGTTGCCCGAGCAGTATCTCCAGCGATTTCCCTCGGACGTCGCGGTCGTGTTCGCCGGCGCGTCGGGCCGCCAGACGATGGAGCCGTTCGTTCGTCCGCTGACCGACATCGCCGTGGCGCTCGGCCGCAACGAAGCGAGACTCCCGGCGCCGATGCTCGCGCAGCTGCAAGAGATCTTGCCGCGGATGTTCACGAGCGAGGCGGGCTTCGTCGGCGCGGTCAGCGCGGACCCGCAAGGCCGCGGCACCGGGACGTTTCTCTTGCGCTTCACGGACGCCGCGCGCGCGACGGGGATGGTGACGGACTACCGACGGCTCCTCGCGATCGTGCGCAACCCTGCGTTTACCCGCGCGATCGACACGCTCGCGCGCAGGGCGGACGTGAGCTCGTTCAGCGTCAATTGGCGTCAGGTGCGCGAGCTCCCTGCCCGAGGATTTCCTGCGGGATCGTTCGCGTTCGAGCTGCCGGACTTCAGCGCGATGGCCAACGCGTCTCGCTCGACTCCTCCCTCGATGCCGGGCGTCCGCGCGCCGCGCCCTGCGCGCCCTGCACCCGTCCCACCCTTGCAGTACCTCATCGTCCCCGAGGGCGCGTACGTCACGACGATCTCGGCCCCCGATGTGCGCGCGCGCTGGGCAGAGCTGTCCGCGCGAACAGGGCCCGCGCTCGACCTCGCCGCGCACGGGGCGCGCGCGGGAGCGATCTCGATGTCCTTCGTCCCCGCGGGGTTTCCCAACCTCGTCGCGAGGCAACAGCCGCGCTCTGCCGCGGACATGCGCGCCACGATCGGCCGCATGCCGGACCGCGGAGCGACGCCGATCGTCCTTCGAATGAGCAACGCCGAGGTCGCGGGAAACCAGCGATTTACCCTCGAAATCGAGGTTCAGTCCGCGACGCTCACCGGCCTCGCGCAGGCGATGCGCTGACGCCCCGCGCGCCGTGACCACCGCGAAGACACGACTGCTCGCGCTGCTCGGCCATCCGGTGTCGCACTCGCGCTCGCCCGCGATGATGACCGGCGCCCTCGCAGCGATCGCGCGCGCGCAGGACTTCTCGTACCTCGCGTTCGACGTGAGGCCCGAAGAGCTCCAGTCGGTCCTCGTCGCGCTGCGCGCGATGAACTGCGCGGGCGCCAACGTCACGGTCCCGCACAAGCGCGCGGTGATCGGGCTCTGCTCGGTCGTCGACGACGACGCGCGACGAATCGGCGCGGCCAACGTGCTCTCGCCGCTCGGCCAAGGGTGGGCTGCGCACAACACCGACGCGCCCGGAGCCGCGCGCGCGCTCACGGACGCGGGCGTGTCCATCGCCGGAAGCAGCGTCTTGTTGGTGGGCGCCGGCGGCGCGGCGCGCGCGGTCGCGGTGGGGCTCGCTCGGGAGGGCTGTCGATCGCTCACGGTCGTCGCGCGATCGCTCTCGGACGCGCACGATTGCGTGCGCGCGTGCGACGGGCTCGGCGTGCGCGAAGCCTCTGTCATCGCGTGGAACGACGATACGTCGGTCGCAGCCGCGCACGCGCGAGCGGACGTGTTGGTCCAGTGCACGCCCCTCGGAATGCAGCGATCGAACACACCGCTCAGCGTCCCCGAGCCCGAGTACGACGTCGCTCGAGGGTGGCTCTCGCACGCGCGGCCCGGGGCCACTGCGATGGACCTCGTGTATGCGCCGGTGGTCACTCCGTGGCTTCGCGTCGCGCGAGACCGCGGACTCCGCACGGTCGACGGCCTGGGAATGCTCGCGCACCAAGGCGCCCTCGCCCTCGCGCGGTGGTGTGGAGGAGCTCCGCCAGCGAGCGCGTTCCGCCGGTTTCTCGACGAGGCTGAATCGGGCGGATAGATTCCATCTCCACCGTGGAGGCTGACCCGATCGCGAATGCGCTAGCTGCGACCGCCGAGCGTCGAGACGCTCGGACGCCCGCGCAGCCGCCGGCTCGAATCGAGCCCAAGCGTCCTACCTCGCGTCCATCGATGCCTCCGGCGATCGGTCGGTATCAGGTCTCGAGGCTGCTCGGCGAAGGCGCCATGGGCCGCGTGTACCTCGCGACGGACCCCGAGCTCGGACGGCAGGTCGCCATCAAAGTGCTCCGCCTCGACGCCGCGGGAAACGCGCGCGACGCGTACATCGCCCGCTTTCGCAACGAGGCTCGCGCCGCCGCGCGCCTGCAGCACCCCAACGTCGTGACCCTCCACGACACCGGCGTCGACAGCGTGCTCGGGCCGTATCTCGTGTACGAGTACGTCGCGGGGCAGACGCTTCGCGCGCGAATCAACGAAGGAAAGCTCGACCCTCGCGCGGTGGTCGCGCTCGCGCGTGGCGTGGGCGCGGCGCTCGACGCGATGCACGCCGCGGGGATCATTCACCGCGACGTGAAGCCCGACAACATCCTGATCGCGCCCGACGGGGCCGTGAAGGTCACCGACTTCGGCATCGCGCGCGTCTCGGACGTGCAGCTCACCCGCGACGGACAGTTTCTGGGAACGCCCGCGTACGCCTCGCCCGAGGCCATCACCCGAGGCGTGTACACCGCGCGCGGTGATCAGTTTTCATTGGCCGCGGTGCTCTACGAATCGCTCTGCGGAATCCGCCCTTTTCCGGGCGACGACGCGGTGGCGGTCTCGTACGCGGTCGCCAACGACGTTCCGCCGCCGCCGAGCAAGTGGGTGAAGGACCTGCCCCCGCTCGTCGATCAGTGCTTCGAGCGCGCGCTGTCGAAGAAGGCAAACGATCGATTCTTGCTGTCCGGCGAGTTCGCCGCGACGCTGGCCGCTGCGTTTCGCGGGAGCGCGCAGGTGTCCGCCGTCGCGACCGCGCCGCTCGTCCGACGCCCTCAACACGCGGGGGCGGTGCCCGTCGCGGTCGAGGGCGACAAGCCCAAGGCACCAGCACAAGAAATCAAGCCAACACCTCCATCGGTGGCCGCGAAGCTCAGCCCGAGCTCGATCGCGATCGTCGCCGTCGTGCTCGTCGCGGCCGTCGCGCTCGCCTTCGTTCGCTGGAAGGACGGCTCCGACTCCGACCCGCGCGACCGCGCGAGCCACCGCGCCTCGACGCAGCCCTCCGTCAACACCAACACAACGCCCGCTGCCGCGACGCAGACGCCCGCGACCGCTCCGGTTCGCGGCCGCGCTCGCGGGACGCGCCCGCGCTGAAGTTCGACACGCTGTCATGTCCGACACCCCGCCACGCTCGGAGTCCCGCTGGATCGCGTACGGCGCTGTCTCTGCGACGCTCGCGCGAGTGCTCCCCCCGTTCGTCGACGGTCCCTTCGTGCGCGCCGTGCGCGGGGCGATGATCGATCGCGTCGCCAAAGAGTGCGGCGTCACGCTCACGGCCGAAGCGCGCAAGCTGCTCGTGACGCTCGAGGACCCCATGTCCGCGCGCGGTCGCGTCGAGAAGGGCGCGCGATGGCTCCTCGCGCGGGTCGTTCCCGGATTGGGAACGGTCGACACGACGATGCACCTCGTCGCGACCTTCACGTCGGGCGCGCTGCTGCGCCGGTATTTCGAGCGACGACCGAAGGGCGAGACCGGCGCGGTGGTCGACGGCTTCGAAGCCACACGCATCCGCCGCGCGCTCAAAGTAGCCCTCGATTTCGCGACCGCAGAGCACGCGCGAGGGCTCGCGTCCGCCGTCGGAAGCGGCGCAGGCGCGGCGGTTCAAGGCTTCGAAGGCGCCAAGTCCGACTCGATCGACCGCGTGCCCGACCCGGGGCAATCGTCCGCGAAGCTCCTCGCCTCGCGCGCGATCGCGGCCGCCGAAGCGGGCGCCACGGCGATCCCCGTCGCGTGGATCGACTCGATCGAGCCGATTTTTCAGCGCGAATTCGACCGCTGAGCTCGATCGCAGCTCCGCTTCGGGTTTGTGACAGGCGCGAGCGCGAACACCTCGCAGACTCATCAGCTCTCAATCTTGCCTGTCATCCTTCAAACCCGGCTCCGCTGTGGCGCTCGAGCGCTCAGGCTCCCCTCGGGAGCCCCTGCGCGGCCCGGAGCGCCGCGCGACGATCGAGCCCCGTCCTCGCGACGACGAGCCCACACAGCGCGAAGAACACGATCACGATCGCGCTCTTCGACCACTGCTCGGGTTGCCTGACGAGAGCGACGAATCCCAACACGACGAAGCAGATCGCGAACGTCGTCATGGTGAGCGCCGTTCCGCCGAACAAGCTCGCCTCGCGCTCGATCGCGTGCGCCCACGAGCGCGGCTTCTCGTGCAAATCGTCGAACGGAGCAGCGATGCTCCCGGTCGCGAGCGAGCGCACCGCCCAGCGCAAGGTCAGCCCCGCGACGATCGTCCCGCCGAGCGTGCTCGCGAGGGCGAACTCTCGGCCGCTCGTGAGCAAGGGTAGCGTCGCCGCGCATGCGTTGACCGCGAGGTACAAGCTCGTCGCAAACGCGCAGACCCACAGCGCCCATCGTCGCATCGCGCTCGAGCTCGCCTCGCGCGCCACGAGCTCGCTCAGCGGCGCCACCGCGATCGGAACAACCAACAACAGCGCCTTCAACCAGAACCACAGACCAGCGTTGGCGCGACCGAGCACAGCCTCGACCCACACGGCCTGACCCGCGAGGCCGAGCAGCATCCACACGATCGCGCCGCCATGATCGACGAGCATCGCGAAGGATTGTGGCCCGCGCGCGCGCTCGGCGCCATTCGCGGCGCGCTCAGGTACAGTTCGCGCGCCGTGACCGCTCCTCGCAGATCGCTCTCGTGGACCCTCGCCGCCGCGCTCCTCGCCGCGGGCTGCGTCGAACGCGCGACCAACGTTCAGAGCCACAACCGCCCATCACCCGTCGCAGACACGGGCGTCGCTCCTCCGGGGCTCTCGCCGTCGACCCTGCGCAGGTTGGGCTACGACGGCGACGGCTCGATAGGACAGCCGCTGCGATTGCCCGTGCGCGCGTGCGACGAGCAGTGTCTACGCAACCGTGGGACGCCGCTGTTGCACTTGCTGCGGCTCGCCCATCGCGGCCCCGATCGCATGCGACGCATCCTCGTCGCGATCGACATGCCGTACGCGAGGCTGTGGATGGCGTGGCTCGCCCTCGCGACGAGCGACGAAGAAGAGGCGCGCGCGACGCTCGCCGAGGCCCGCTCGGAGCTTCGATCGCCCGAGCACCAAGCGCGCTATCGCCGCGCGCTCACTGCGATGGGCGCGGGAGCGAGCCCCACGCTCGAGCAAGAGATCGTCGCCGAGATGCGCGCCCAGCTCGACGGCTGGAGCGCCCTCGATGACGAGCTCGGACGAGAGATGGCCGCGGTGCTTCCGTGCGCGCAGTTCGCGCCGCGGGGAGCTTCGACGGCGCTCGCGTTTCGTCCGCTCGGCGACGCGCGATCGGACGACGACGCGCTTCGCTTCGTCGAGCGCTGCGCGAACCGAGAGATCGACGCGCTCGCGATGGACGGAGGGACGAGCGCCGCCCGCGACGCGATTCGCGCGCTCGGCGACGGCGTGCTCTCGCTCGTGACCGCCGCGGACGCCGCGGTCGATCCGGCGCTCGACGCGAGGGTCCGCACGCGAATCGTCGAGCCATTTTTCGTCCCATCTTTTCAAGACCCGCCCGTCCCGGACCGCGCGGTGCTCGACGGAGCAGCCGCGCGCGACCCCGCGACGAGAGCCGCGGTGACAGCGTGGCTTCGCGCGCGCACAGCGCACCTCGACACGTTCGCGCGCGCGCTCTGCGCGAAGCTCACGGCGGCCGAGCCGCGCACGACGGTCGCCCAGTGTCGCGTACGCGCGACGAGCGCCATCAACGCGAGCGCCCTCGCCGTCCTCGGTCCCGCGCCGCGCTAAACCACGCCGCAATCGAACGTCGTCGAAACGGGACGAGCGGCGGTGTGCTTGAAATCAAGTCGAACCGCCACGAATCGATCGATGAGGGTGCGGCAATCGAATGACTGCCGGTTTCGCGCAGCGACGAGCGATCAGCGCACGTAGCGATTGCGGAAGAACACCGTGACTTCGGCGGGAGCGTTCTCGGTCACGAGCGTTCGGCCGAGGGTGGCGTTGCGCACGCACTGAACGAGCCGCGGGTACGGATCCAGCGCCGTTCCCCGTGGATTGACCGCGGAAATCGTGCCGCTCGAGGCGTCGAGCGAGAACACGAAGTCCATGCCCCAGTGGTCGTACGCGCCCTGTTCCGGAGGGATGTACGTCGCGCTCGCGCAGCGGCTCAGCGCGGGATAGAGCGGCTGCAAGTTCGTGAGGAGGTTCTCTCGAATGTTGGCGAGGATCCCCATTCCTCCCGAGTACGAGGTCACCACACGCCGCGGAACTCCCGCTGCGCTGCTCGTCGTTCGCGCCGGTCCGGGCGCGAGCGGATCGTCCGCAGCCACGGCTCCGACGGACGCTCCGCCCGAGCTCGCGCGCGCCCGAATCGGCCTCGCCCCTGTGTTCACGCCGCTGTCTGCTCGAGCGACGATCGGCGCGGCTTGGTGAACCGCCGCGTCCACCTGCGCGAGCGTGCGCTGCTCTTGCGTGACCGCGCTCTGCACCGACGCGTCGAGCCTCGCCATCGCCGCGCGCACCGCGTCGTCGATCGAGTACGGCGGCGGCGATGGAGGAACACGCGAGGACGATCCCTTCAGCGCGAATCCAACACCCACGCCGATGCCCGTCAGCGCGATGATCGAAGCGCCGACCCACGGCAGCCACGCCGACCGCCCCGACGAGCCCGTCGATGGTGTCGGCTGCGTTTGCGGTGCTCGGGGTGCTTGTGTCACCTGCGGCGGCGAAGGGCTCGGCGTCGCGACGGGCAACGGCGTCGTGGCGAACGGCACTGGCGTTGGCGTTGGCGTTGGCGTTGGCGTTGGCGTCGATTGTTGTCCGCTCGAAAACGCGTTGGCGAGCGGCCCTGTGTACGCGGGCGCGGCCATCGTCGGCGCGGTCACGATCGGTGATTCGCGCGTCGGCGCGACGTGCGCGCCCGTCGTTCGCGGCACGGTGCGGTCGACGTACGGCTCGAGCGCCGCGCGAAACGCCTCGGCGTTTTGAAAGCGCGCCTCGAGGTCCTTGGCCATCGCGCACTCGACCACCGACACGAGCCCCGGCGCGACGTCCGGACGCAGCGACGCGATCGGCGTCGGCGTGTCTTCGAGGATCGCAAACAGCAGCGCGTGTACGTTTTGCGCGACGAACGGCAGCCGTCCCGTGAGCATCTCGTAGAGGATCGCGCCGACCGCGTAGATGTCCGTCCGCGTGTCGACCGCTCGTCCGCGCGCTTGCTCGGGGGACATGTACATCGGCGTCCCGAGCACCGCGCCCGTGTGCGTGAGCTTGCTGTCGTTGGTTTGCTCCGTGAAGCGCGCGATGCCGAAGTCGAGCAGCTTCACGACGTCCGGCATGCCCGAGACCTCCGTCAAGAAGACGTTGTCCGGCTTCATGTCGCGGTGAACGATGCCCGCGCGATGCGCGACAGAGAGCGCCGAGAGCATCTGCGACGCGATCCACGCCGCGCGCCCTGGGGCCAACGGGCCGTCGCGCTCGAGCACCTGCGCGAGCGACGCGCCGACGAGGCACTCCATCACGAGGAACACAACGCCGTTGTCCGCGCCGAAATCCGTGACCGCCACGATGTTGGCGTGCCCCAGCGACGCCGCGGCTTGGGCCTCGCGATGAAACCGCGCGACCGCCTCGGGGTCCTGCGCGTACGCGGGCAACAGCACTTTGAGCGCGACTTTGCGGTTGAGCGCCTCTTGAACCGCTTCGTACACGGCGCCCATCCCGCCTGCGCCCAGCTTGCGGACGACCCGATAGCGCCCCGCGATGCGGGTTCCTTCGGTGAGTCCCTCGACGTCCGTGATCATCGCTCGACCCCGGGAGCCTACCGCGGATCGCTCGCGACGTCGGCAACTCAACCAAGACCGAGAACACCTCGCGTTGCCGCGGCGCGCTCGTCGATCGCACAAACGCGACAGTCACAATCGCGAGGAAATTTTCAACATTTTGTTCATCTACTTCACGCGATGCGACGCCGGCCCTCGGTGACTCTGCCAAGCGATTCGGCTCGCAGACGAGTGATACGATCGAAGTCATGCATCACGAAATTCGCTCGATGAGTCTGTGCGTATGCGTGATGGGGGCCGCGATCGTCGGGTGCAGCGAAGGCGCAGCGCCGAACAACACACCGGACAGCGGTCGTCGCGACGTCGCGAGCGCCGACAGCGACACAGGCGTCTCCGGCGGAGTCACCGACGGAGGCGCCGACAGCAGCGCCGTCGACAGCAGCTTCGACGGAGGCGGCTGCGTCGATCTTGATTTGATGGCCACATCCGTCCGCCGCCCCCTCGACATCATCGTGTGGGTCGACGACGGCGGGTCGTTCGCCGCAGGACGCACGCGAACAGGACCAGCGTTGAGCCAGATGTTTCCCACGGTGCTGCGCGACGCAGGGGTCGACTACCGGATCATCTTGATGTCTCGCACCACGCCCGTCACAGCGCCGCTGTTGATGGACGAAGGCACGCGGTTCTTCCGAACCTCGCGCGGATACTCCGCGGGCGCCGGGGGCTTCGTGTTCTTCAGCGACGCGATGTACATCCGCGACTACTTGCCCTGGCTTCGGCGAGAGTCGTTCAAGGTGTTCTTGAGCAACACCGACTGCGAGAATCAAGCGGGCGCGTTCGAGGCCTTCGAGACCGCGTTGATGGCCAACGGCATGGGCAATTTCACCGTCGGCGACGCGAGAAACTACGTCTACAACATGATCGGCGCGCTCCCGCTCAGGATGCCGACGGACGAGCCCTACCGCCCCATGGATCCCGCCGCGGGCGGCAGCTGTCGCAACACGCAGATCGGCGCGCAGCGCACCGGCGGAATGCGCCTCGGCTACATGGCGCCCAACTACATCAAGCTGTTTCAAGCGATCGCGGACCTCAGCATTTCGCGCTCTCGTTTGCCCTGCAGCTTCGACCCGCCGACCGATCGCGGGATGATGATCGACCTGGCGCGCGTGCGATTCGTGTTCACGCCCGGCGGCGGCGCGGCGCGCACGTACAGGCAGGTGACCGACATGGGCGCGTGCGGCGCAGACGGAGGCTTCTACGTCGACGCGTCGAACAAGATCGTCTTGTGCCCGAGCACCTGTACGACCGTGAGCGGCGACGCGATGGGCGCGGTACGATTCTCGTTTCAGTGCGTTCCGGGCTGACACGCGAGACACAAACGGGCGATCGCGCGGGGTGTGTCCGCGTCGCGCTCTGCGTCGCGCTCTGCTCGGCGTGCGCCACGAGCGAGCCCACGCGCGCACGCGAGCGCGCGGTCCTCGCGTTGCCGAGGGACCCGCCGCCACGAGATCCGCTCGCGATCGACACGCTCCTCGCGGAGCAGCGCTCGATTCGATCGCGACTCCATCGCGAAGACGCCTCGTCGCTCTACGCCGCTCGCACCGACGGAACCCACTCGCTCTCGAGCACCGAGTGGCCCGTCTTCGCCCGCGTCTATTTCGCCCTCGCGAGCTGCGCGCTCGCCGAGCTCGCGACAGACGGCCCCGCGAAGCGCGCGCTCCTCGACGACGCAACCCGCGCCCTCGTCGCAGCGCTCGAGCCGCGGCGCCTCCGTTGGATCCACGAGCACTTCGGCGACCCGCTCGTCGACCCGCGCGCGACCCCGTCGGTCGTCGTTCACGGCACGGTGCTCTACGCGATCGAGCGCTGCGGTCCTGCGCTCAGCGACGACACACGGCTCGCCTCCGCTGCAGCGACGCTGCGCGCTGCGTTCGTCCGCGCGTTCGAAGGGCGCCCGGACGGGCTGCTCCCGAGCTACCGCGCGATGACGTGGGTGACCGACAGCGTCCCTGCGCTCGCGGCGCTCGCGCTCCACGCGCGACGCGCGAACGAGCCCGAGCCCCTCGCGTGGAATCGCTGGAAGAACACAGTCCAAACACACATGATCGAGCCGCGCACCGGCCTCGTCGTCGCGCCCTTCAACAGCGCCGCGCAGCGCGCGATGGGGCCGCCTCGCGGCTCGGCGCTGCTCATGGCCGTGCCCTATCTCGCGGCGATCGACGAGCCCTTCGCGCGCGCCCAGTGGAGACAGCTCGAATCGCACCTGCTCGTGTCGATCGGAGATCTCTCGGGCGCCCGAGAATTTCCACGCGGAATGGAGCTGCGGCCCGACGCCGACAGCGGGCGCGTCGTGCTCGGGATGGGCGAGTCCGCGAGCGGCTTCGCGATCCTCGCCGCGGCGTCCATGGGAGAACTCGTCACGGCCGAGCGGCTCGCGCGCAGCGCGTGGGCCGCGTCGGGCGCGGTGATCGCGGGCGATCGCGTCGATTGTCCCGAGCTCCCCACGGTCGGACACGCGATCATTCTCGCGGGAAAATCCCTGCTCGTTCTCCGTCGCACCGCGCTCGCGCACGGCGCTCACGGGGCTTCGTCGACCGGCTCGCCCCAGCGCTCGACGCGCTTGCGCAGTCGGTCGAGCGCGCGCGCGCAGTACAGCCCGTCCTCGATGCGCTCGTCGAACGTGTAGCGCACCATCACGAACTTTCGCGTGCTCCCGTCCGGCTGAACCTCGTCGTGAACGCGCCCCACCACGGCGAAGATCGGGCAGTTGCCCCACTCGTACATGTGATGAAACGCCGCGTCCAAGCCGACCGACCCGAGGTTCGCGATGAAGACGCTCGTGTAGAGAGGGTCCGGCCCGATGAGCGCCGCGGGCGCGAGGTTGACGCTGTCGAGCCAACGCAAGAGCGAGACGCCCCAGCGCAGCACGAACCGCGGGAGCGAGAGAAAAATGCTGAGCTCCTTGTCGGTCTGGTTGGGCTTCGGCGAGCGCGCCTCGCCCACCGCGTCGAGCACGCGCTGGACGTGCTCGTCGAACGAGTCGTTCGCGTCGAACGCGCGCTTGACGACGACGACCGGCGATCGCTCGTCCATCTGTTTTTTCGCAGAAAAGCCCAGCTCGATCTCTTTTCGCTGATAGAGGTTTCCGCCGCTCGTGAAGCGGTTGAGCCTCGGGCGCTCTCCGAGCGTCTGCACCACGGCGTACGAGTAGACGTGAAAGAAGGTGAGCTTCGTCCCGTCTTCGGCCGCGCGCTTCGCGATGTATTCGTGCGCGCGCGTCACGTCGAGCTTCTGCTCGAAGTACACGGCCGACTCGTTTCGAGTCCGCATGATGAAGGGCATGATCGCGCGCGTGAGCGAGACCTCGGAGACCAGCGTTCCGTCGTGGCGTTTGAAGAGAGGCACAGCGCCGCAATGAGAACACCAGCGACCCAGCAAACGCGAGTTCGACTCGTTCGGGCGCGGTCGCTTTCTTCGGACCCGTCGCCCGAGGGAATGTTCGCTTCGACCCCGTTGGGGATAGCGCTTCCTACACCCCCCGACGACGCTGTATGACCGCAGCGAATTCGGAGCGGAAAATGGAAGTGACTCGAGACGCTGAGAAGCCCGTCGTGCAAGCGCTCTTCTGGCTCGCCGGCCTCGCCAAGACGCGCCTGACCGGGACCCCCGAAGAGCGCGCGGTGCAACAAGCGATCGCCGAGCGCCTCGAGCGCGCGGGCTACACCGTCGCGTGGCAGCCGTTTCGCTTCGCGCCGCACATCTACGGCGGGATGGCGATGCACTTCGGGCTCGCGCTCGCGTTTCTGTGGGTCGGTCACTACTCGTTCGCGCTCTCGGCGCTCGGGCTCGCGGTCGTCTGGGTGAGCTTCTTCGTCGAAGCCACGCGACGCAAACACGTGCTGCGCAAGCTGTGGCCCACGGTCGCGACGCAGAACCTCCTCGCGACGCTTCCCTCGAAGGGCCCCTTGCGCAGGCGCATCGTCCTGCTCGCGCACGCGGACTCTGCGTACACGGGGTTCATGTTCAACCCCGCCGTGCTCAAGGCGCTCGCCGCGCCTCCGCCCAAGGCGCTGTGGTTTCTTCGCAAGCAGCTCGCGCTCCCGATGGCGACGCTCGCGACGCTCGTCGTGCTCCAGGCGCTCGCTTCACTGGGCGTGTATTTCGCGCCTACGTGGCTGACGTCGCTCTTGGCGATCCCCGTGGCGATCGCCTTCTTCGCGAACTTCGACGTGCTCGTGCGCAACACGGTCGTGCCCGGCGCCGCGGACAACCTCTCGGGCTGCGCGGCGCAAGTGATCCTCGCCGAACAGTGGGCCAAGGAGCGCCCCGACGGCGTCGAGGTCGTCTTCGCGTTCACCGGCGCCGAAGAAGCGGGAACCGGCGGCGCCGCGCACCTCGCGAGCCTCGCACCCAACATGTGGGACCGCGCCAACACCGACGTCTTCGTGCTCGACACGCTGTCCAACGGCGACCTCTACGCGCTCGAAGAGGGAGAGCTCTACCGCGTCCCGCAGCCGCCCGAGCTGCTCGCGTGCGCGCAGGCCGCGTCGCGCGAAGTCGCTCAAAAAGAGCTCTCTCCGTACATCATTCCCGCGGGAGCCACGGACGCGCTGGTGTTCTTGATCAACGGCTACCGCGCGATCGCGCTCACGTGCATCGACCCAGTCCAGCACGCCCCGCGCAACTACCACCACCCCAACGACACCGCCGAGCGCGTCGACCCCGCGCAGCTCGACGAGTCCACCCGCATCGCCTGGGCGATGCTGACGCGCCGCGCCGCAGAGTAACGAATCGATCGGGCGTACACTCGACGCCCATGCGATCGCGCTCGACAGGGTTCGCTCTCTTCGCCGCCTGCGCCCTCGCGCGCTGCGAGTCCTCGAGCACGACGCACGACGCGAGCGCGCCGACGGACAGCAGGGTCGACTCGAGGGACGCGATCGATCCGCCGCGAGACGCGATCGAGCTGGACCAAACCGCGCCCGATGTCACAGCCGACGTGACGAGCCTCGCGGACACGCCCGTCGTCGACTCGCGCCCGCGGGTTGAATACATGTTCGACCTCGATCGCGACGGACGCTCGGACACGAACCTCGCGCTTCGAGCCTGCGCGGGCTCGACCGCCACGTGCCTCGCGATCGACTCGTCCGTGGTCGCGTCGTCCGAAGTCCAGCTCTCTGCGATGGGCTCGCGCTGCGCTGGATCCCTCGTCGCGACGCCCATTCGTGTGCTCTCGAACCACACGGGCGACGCGATGAGCGAGATCGCCGTCGCGCACTGCATCGACCAGCGCACGAGCACGCCTCCCGCGCTCACCGTGGTCGACCCGAGCGCGCACGCGATCGTCGCGCAAACGATCGCGCCCTCGACGCAGAAGAACGCGTGGGTCGACGTCGTGCGCGGCGCCGACGACAAGCTCTACCCGTTTCTCGCGCCGTCCTACGGCGACGGCGACACATCGGGGACGTACGGAACCGCGATCTGGGGTCGCATGTGCATCTTTCGCGCAGGAGCCGCGTCGACGAGCCCGTGCGGCGCCGGATGGATCGCGGGCGACACGACGCTGCCCTCGATGCCCGGGTGGTTTCGCGAGGTCGGCGGGTACATGCAGGACCTCGACGGCGATCGCTGGGACGACGTCACGCTCACGTATCACGCCGTCGCGCACGCGATCTCGGGCCGCACGGGCGCGGTGCTCGGCACGCTCTCGTACGACGTCGCCTCGGGCATGGCGCCGGCCTTCTTCCACTCGGGTCGCAACTACGGAACGCACTCGGCCACCCGCGCCCCCGACGGAACGCTCCGCACCACCATCGTCGCCGGCGCCCCCGTCGGGACCTTCGACGACTACAACTGCAACGTCAGTCGCTTCATCGCCGTCCTCGACGCGCGCGCCGGAACGCCCTCGTCGCGAAGGCTCGCTTGGACGCGGTACATGGGCTTCGCATCCACGATCTTCAACGGACCATTCACCAGTGAATTTGCAGCCAATCCGGCGTCTCGCATCGCGCGCCCCGCCGACGCGATGAACAACTGCGTCCATCGCTTCTCCGACTCGCGCTCGGTCATCGACGGCGTCGACTCGATCGTCGTGAACTACTTTCGACAGGACGCTCCGGTCGACCTCTGCTTGGCGCTCCAGTACGACCTCTACGTTCCTCCCGCGTGGACCGACGCCAAGAGCACTGCCTGGTACTCGTGCTTCGCCCGCAACGTCCGCGCCCGCGGAACCTGGGGCATGATGGCCCTCCGCGAGAGCGACGGACAGAGCGTCACCGGCGGCCTCGAAGTGTACGTATGGGGCCGAAGCGATCGGCTCGTCCCTTCGGGCGAGACCATCTACCTCGTCGAGCGCCTGCCGGGCCCGGGCTTCTTCGACCTCAGCGACCGCGCGCCGAGCGCCCTCTCCGCGCTGTCCCTCGTGCGCGGGCTGTTTCAAAATCGCGGGGTATTTCCAAGCAACGGTCGACCTGCGATCCGGCAAGTGAGCCCGTCGGGCTCCGTGGGCGTCGGCTCGTACACGTACATCGCCGAGCTCGACACCCAAGACGCCGACGGCGACGGGCTGCTCGACGTGCGCATGCGCGACGGCCGTTGGATCGGCTGGGATCGAAGCACCAACGCCTGGGTCGTGAAGTAATCCCGACCGCCCTCGCGCGCTCGATCAGCGCACGTCGATCTCGATCGCGTTGGACGCGAGCTGCCCCTCGAAGAGGTCTCCCGGCTTTGTCACCACCGGCGCGCCGCCCATCCCCTGCGCTCGTTGCCAGTCGCACTGGCGGTACACGAGCCACACACGAAATCGACCCGCGACCGGGATCTTCGCCTCGGCGAGCGGCGAGACCCACTGCGAAAACGGCCCCGGCGAGGTCGCTCCCGCGGCGACCGACACGAGGTCGCTTTGATTCAATGTGTTGACCATCCCGCAGCGACCGCCGACGGACGTGTAGCGATACACGCGCTGGTCCGCGGTGTTTTGCACGTACAAGTCCACAAAGGGCTCGCGCATGTGCTCGAACGAGCCGTCGTTGCTTCGGATCACCGTGGCCCCGCGCGAGGTCCCGTTGCGCACCTCCGCGCGAAGCCCCAGCGGTTGACCTCTTCGACGCGTCGTCGCCCCGAGCAGCTCGACCCGCAGCGACGAGGTGTCCGCCGAGGCGCGCGGCGCGGGTGCGTTTCCCGTGACCGCGAGAAACACCGCGTGTTCTCGGTACGTGTGCTCGGTGCGACCGTCGCGCGTCGTGGTCGTCGGCTGCGCGCCGAGCGCGATCGCGCGATCCGTCTCGGGAACAGCCTCACCGCACGCCGTCGGAGCCTGAGAAACCTGTGGAACCTGCGGCGGCACGGGCGACGGTCGCGACACAGGCGACGGTTGCTCGATCAGCCTCGGCTGCGATCGCTGCCCCGCGCCCTCGGCCGTGCTCCGCGACTCGGGCGACACGCGCGGAGCCTCTCGCGAACACGCCCCGAGCGCACACAGAGACAGCATCGACAGCACCGCTCTACCTGACATCGAGACCATTGAACCTTCGCTCCCGTTCGTCGCGCAGCGTACGCCGCGACGAGCGTAGACGCCCCGTGCCGCGCGATCCTTGGGCTCGAGTGACGAATTGTCACTTCGCCTTTGCGGAATTCTCGCGCGCTTGCTGTCGTTGCTCGCAGGTCGTGCTGCTCGGGACTCTCTGCATTCTACTTGTGATTTCGCTGCTCCAATGCGCGCTCGCGCTCGGGGCGCGCCGCGCGGTGCCCGCCATCTCGAGCCTGTCCGAGCGCGACGCTCCGCCGCCCGCCCGCTGGCCCACGCTCTCGGTGATCGTCCCCGCGAAGGACGAAGCCGAGCACCTCGAGCCAGCGCTGCGCTCGAAGCTCGCGAGCGATTACCCGTCGCTTCAAATCGTCGTGGTCGACGATCGATCGACCGACGCGACGCCTTCCATCCTTCGCCGCATGCTCGACGAGCGCACAACCGACACGGGACCCGAGCTGCGCGTCGCGCGCGTCGACGCGCTGCCCGAGGGCTGGCTCGGAAAGCTCCACGCGCTCCAGCGCGGCTTCGAAGCGTCGAGCGGCGAATGGGTCCTGCTCGCGGACGCCGACGTCCACATCGCGCCCGGCGTCTTGCGCACGCTCGTCGCGCACGCCGAAGCGCAGTCGATCGACATGATCGCCGTGTTTCCCGAAATGCGCCCCGTCAGCCCCATCATCGACGCGAGCATCGCTGGCCTCCTTCGCGTGCTCTGCCTCTCGGCTCGATTGTGGAAGGCCAACGACGACGACGCGAAGCTCGGCCTCGGCGTAGGCGCCTTCAACCTCGTTCGCCGACGATGGATCGAAGAGACCAAGGCCTTCGAGCTGCTGCGCATGGAGGTCGCCGACGACGTCTCGCTCGGCGTTCTGCTCGCGCAGTCCGGCGCGCGCACGCGGCTGTTCGCAGGGCGCAAAGACGTCTCGCTCGTGTTTCAGCCCACCGTCGGAGCCCTTTTGCGAAGCTCCGACAAGGGCGCAGGAATGCTCGGGTGGGGACTCTTCAAGCCGCTCGCCATCGCGTCCGCGCCGGTCCTCGTCGAGCTCGCCCTGCCGCTCGCCGGGCTCGTTCGCGGAGGACTCAGCGCGCTCGTCGCGGCGCTCGCGCTCGCGGCGATCACGGTCACGCACCTGTTGCTGACCGCCCACTTCGCGGGCCCCATGGCGGGCGCGACGCTCTGGCCACTCGCACATCTATTCAACGCGTTTGCGATCTCGCGCGCGGGCTGGCTCGCGTGGCGAAGGCAAGGCGTCGTGTGGCGCGGGACGTTCTACCCTCGCGCCGTCGTCGACGCGGGCCGCAGGCTCGACCTCGGCGCGATGCGCGTGCGAACTCCGTGACTTCCTCTTCGAGCACACCCTCGACAATGTCTGCGACAAAGGTCCCCTCGCGCATGCGCACCCCTCACGATCGTCTGCACGTCTGTCATCCCTTCGCGTGTCTCGGATGGATCACGTTCATCGGGCTCTCTGCGTGCACACGGACGACCGAGACACGCACGACCGAGACACGCACGATCGAGACACGCTCGGGTGACACGACAACGATCGCGCGCACACAACCGTCGGACGCGCGCGCGCCGTCACCCGAGGACGGGCTGCCGCAGCCCGCGCGCGTGTGCTTCGCCGACGACGAAGCGCCCGTTCGCGCAGCGCTCGCCGTCCCCTCGCGCGCAGGCGTGTGGTCTCCCGAGATGCCCATCGTCGAAGAGCACCTCAACTGGACCGTCGAGGGCGCAGGCTGCGTCGAATGGCCCAACCGACCTGGAATTTCTCTAGCCAACTGCGGATCCAACGCCGCGCTACCGCTCGTGCGTCGCCGGCTCTGCATGCAGTGACCACCCGTGGTAGTTGTCGCACTGCATGTCCGAAGTCTCACTGAAGTGCCGCTGCGGTGAGGTCGAAGGAGCCATCGTCGACCTCGCTCCGGGCCGATTCAATCGCCTCGTTTGCTACTGCGACGACTGCCAGGCGTTCGCCCGCTGGCTGAGCCGCGACGGCGCACCCTCGATCACCAACGACCGGGGCGGAACCGACGTGTTTCAAGTCTGGCCCTCGCACGTACGAATCACGCGCGGACGAGACAAACTCCGGATCGTGCGGCTCCGCGAAGGCGGCCTCTTTCGCTGGTACACCGAGTGCTGCAGCACGCCTGCGGGCAACATGCTGCCGTCACCGGGGTCGCCGTTCGTCGGCATCCCTGTCGCGTTTGTTCCTGCGGTGGACACGATCGGGCCGCCTGTAGGAGCGATTCAGGGGCGCTTCGCCAAGGGCGGCTGCCCCGAGGGAGCGCACCCGTCAGTGTCCGCAGGCGTCCTCGCGACGAGCGCGTGGTTTCTCGTGAGGGGCGTCGCGCTGCGAAAAGCCAAGGGCTCGCCATACTTCGCCGACGGACGCCCCCTCGTGGCGCCGCGCGTGCTCACCGTCGCCGAGCGCGACGCGCTTCGATAGCCCTCGCTCAGCGCACGTGCTGCTTCAAGAACGCCAGCGAGCGAGCCCGCGCCAACGCCGCGCTCTCGGCGTGGTACTGCCGTCGGTGGTCGCAGTTGAACCCGTGGTCCGCCGCGTACACGTGCACCTCGACCTCGGGGTGTCGTTCGCGAAACACCTGCACTTTTTCGAGCGGAATCATCACGTCTCGCTCGCCGAAGTGCGCCATCACCGGGCACTTGGGCGCGAGGTCCAACAGGTTGACCGCGTTGCTCCCGTAGTACGAGACCGCCGCGCGCACCGGCAACGCCGCGGCCGCGCGCCACGCGACGCTCCCGCCGAAGCAGTAGCCGATGATCCCCGTGGGAAGATCACCCATGAAATCAACCGCGGCGCCCGCGTCCGAGAGGTAGTTCTCTGCTTGGAGCGGCTTGATGAGCTCGATCCCGCGGCTCATCCCTGCGCTGTCGTACGCGAGCTCGACCCCGCGCTCGACGCGGTCGAACATCGCCGGAGCGATCACGCGAAACCCGTCCCTCGCGTAGCGCTCGCACTGCTCTCGGATGTGCGCGTTGACGCCGAAGATCTCTTGCACGAGCACGAGCCCTCCGAGCGCCGCGCCCTCGGGCTCGCAGAGGTAGCCTTCGAGCTCGTGTCCGTCGTTTGCGCGGAGCGTTACGCGGCTCGTCTTGATGCGATCGTCGGTCATCGTCGGGGGGACTGATCGTACCGCTCGCGTCGCGCTACAATCACCGTCGCTCTGTACAAGTTCCTCTTTCTATTCGTGATTCCTGTGGCGCTCTTCGCGTGGCTGCTCTTCGCGGTCGCGCGCAGCCGCTTGCTGTTCGCGCTCACCATCCGCGCGGGCAAGATCACCAAGGTCAAAGGCCGCATTCCCCCCGTGGTCGTCGGCGAGCTCGAGGACGTCTTTCGCGGAACCGACAGCGCCGGAACGCTCACGGGCTCCACCGAACAAGGCCGCGTTCGCACTGATTTTTCAGGGCGCGTTCGCCCCGAGGTCCTCCAGCGCGCGCGCAACGTCGTCGGGCTCTACTCGCTCTCGCGATACCAAGGGCAAACGCCGCGCTGACCATTGCCCGCCCCACGTCGGCCCCTACCCTCCGCGCCCCATGAGCACCATTCGCGTCCTCGGCGGCACAGGCTTCTTGGGCAGCCGCATCGTCACTGCGCTCGGACGGCTCCCCGGCGCGCGCGTCGAGAGCGCCTCGCGACACGGAGCCGTGCGCGTCGACGTCACGCGCAAAGAGACCTTCGCGGCCCTCGATGACAGCGACCTCGTGATCGACGTGTCCGACGCGACGCGAACGCCGCCCGACGAGCTCATCGGCCACTGCCTCGAGCGCGGGATCACCGTGGTCGAGACCACCTCGGACTCGCGGTGCGTCGAGCGACTCCACCAGCGTTTTCGCAGCGCGAACAAGGGCGCGCTCGTCCTCGGAGGAGGGATCTTCACCGGCGTGTCGAACCTCCTCGCGCGCCGCGCCGCCGAGGACGTCGGCCGCGCCGAGCGTGTTCGCGTCGCGATCTCGTCGAGCCCCTTCTCGGGCGCGGGCGCCGGCACGATCGAGCTCATGATCGAGGCGATGCGCACCGCGACGATCACATTTCAGCGAGGAAAGCGCGCCGAATCCGAGCGCATGCTCCCGGGCCCCGCCGTGGACTTCGGCGCCGCGACGCGGCCCACGCTCGTCGCCCCGTTCGCCGAGGCGTACATGCTCCACGAGAGCACCGGCGCAGACACAGTCGACGTCTTGTTCTCGCCGCGGCCCGCGATGCTCGTCCCGTCCTTCCGCTGGATGCCGTCGTGGGTCGGACGAACGAGCGTCGGCCGCGCGCTCTTGCGCGGGTATTTCACAGTCCTTCGTCGTTGGCTCTTGTCTGGCGTGGCCAGCGGCGTCGAGCTCTACGCGCGCGCCGAAGGCGCTGGCGCGGTCCGCGAGCGTCGCGTCTTCGCGCCCGACGGAATGATGGCCGCCGCGTGGGCGGTCGCCGCCATGGCCGAGCGCGTCCTCGAGAAGCGCCCCAACGATGGCGCTTGTTTCATCGACGACCTGTGTGAGCTCGACGCCACCATCGCGCGCGCAAACGCCTTGGCTGGGCACGAATCACTGCGAACCGTAGACACGCCCGCGCGCTGAGCCGTACGTTCGCCGGCGAAACGAGCGGCGATCGATGGCCACGAAGAAGACCGCGAAGAAGCGCGCCACCAAACCCACCAAGCGCCCCAAGAGCAAGCCGCGCGCGAAGAGCACGACCCGCGCGCGCAACGCCGCGACCGCCAAGAAGAAGAGCGGAAGCAAGTCGAGCGCGACCCGCTCGCCGAAGCATCGGGCCAGGAGACTGACGGGCGAAGCCGCGCCCCCCAAGGGCGTCACGCGCGACCTCTACCTCGCTTGGCGAGCGCCGCGCATCGGCGCGCACAACCCGCACAAGCTCACCAACCCCGTGTGGCTCTGGATCGCGAGCAACCCCGAGCGCTCGGCGTGGGCGTTCAACGAACACTTCGCAGGACCGCACTCGTTCGAGGTCGGTCCGGGGTTTTGTTGCAGCCGCTTCGGACAGAGCCGAACAACGCTGCCGGACGGCCGCGTGCTCGCCATCGGCGGAGAGCACGAGGACTACTACGACCCGGATTTCTTCATCTACAACGACGTGATCGTCGAGCACCCGTCGGGCGAGCGCGAGATCTACGGCTATCCGCAAGACGCCTTCGCGCCCACGGATTTTCACAGCGCGACCCTCGTCGGAGATCGCGTCTACATCGTCGGCGGACTGTCGTACGCAGACCGCCGCGAGCCGGGGCAAACGCGCGTGTACGCCCTCGACGTCGCCTCGCTCGCCATCACGCCCGTCCGCACCGTCGGAACGCCGCCCGGCTGGATCTACCAGCACACCGCCGAGCTCTCCGACGACGGAAGGTCTCTCGTCGTGCGCGGCGGGCTCGTGATCGAGCGATCTCACAGCGGCGCTGACACGGACAGAGAAGACGAGCACACCGCCGAAAACGACGACGCGTGGACGCTCGACCTCGAGTCGCTCCGCTGGTCTCGCGTAAACGCCGCGGGCTTCGAGCAATGGGAAGTGCGCCGCGAAGACGGCCGCGGTCACCGACTGTTTCTCATCGAGAGCCTCCGTTGGTTTCGCGACGAGCGCTCGGCGTGGGCTCAAAAACAGCGTGCGTCGCTCGAAAAAGAGTTCGGCGCGATGCCCGACTTCAGCTTGTACGAAGCGCGCTATTCGCCGCCGATGCCGCACGAGGTCGTCGCCGAGCGCGAAGACGAGACGCCCACGGTCTTTCGACGAATCGTCCGCGGCGTCACGGTGCGCTACGTCGAAGACGTCTCGATGGTGCGCGTCGTGATCGAAGGCTCGCTCCCCGAAGAGACCTCGCGCGCGATCGTCGAAGACGTGCGCAGCAAGCTCGAGCGACTCGAAGGCGTCCCCTGCGTGAGCCGCCGCCTGCGGTAGCTCCCTGGGCGCGGCGAGCGGCCACCTGCGTCGAATGGGCTGTAAATTCGCAGGCGAGAGTCCATCACGCTCAGCGCGGCAGCAAGCGCTCATCATTCGTCACCTGTGGTGAACGAACAGGAAACTTGCAGGTGAAACTCCATCATGCTCAGCGGCTGTCCCCCAACTGAAGTTGGGGGCAGCGAGAGTCGATCCGTGCGCCGCTACCGGCGCACTTCACGATCAGAAGCCATCGCACTGGGTACAGCATTTTTGCTGTCCGTTGTGCCTTCTCG
>JAEUKI010000027.1 GCA_016793325.1 Myxococcales bacterium
TGTTCGAGTACATCGAGGTGTTCTACAACCGCCGACGACTTCACTCTTCGCTCGACTACAAGACCCCAGCCGAGGTCGAACGCGCTTTCGCGCTCGCCAACGCTGCTTGACCAACTGTCAACGCAATCGAGGGAAGCCCAGGGGGCTGCGCTCCATCGCTCTCCACACTCCCCGCTATCTCCCGGTAAATCTCTCTTCGAACGCCCGTCGATTGGGCCCCTCTTTTCGATCGTACACGGCGAACACGACGCGCTCGAACGCCCCTTTGAACGCCGCGCTCTCGAGCGCCTGATCGAACAGCGCTGCCACTTGCGCGGGGTCGTTGCGAAACACGCCGCAGCCCCACGCTCCGAGCACGAGCGAGCGATACCCGCGCGTGCGCGCGACGGCGAGCACCATCGCGATCCGCCGCTCGAGCGCCTCGCGAACCGCGCGAACACCGCCGCGTCCGTGTCGCGCGTGCTCGCCCGCGTTGGGCGCGGGCATCGTGAGAATCGACGCTTCGAACGGCGCTTCGAGCAGCTCCAATCGCTCGTCGCGAAAGAAGACCACGCCCGGCGAATAGATCGCGTGGTCGGTGTAGAGCATCGTTCCACACGAACGGTTCTCGTCGTAGTACGCGCGCTTGGTGAGCTGCGATGGATAGAGCGCGCTCACGCGGCAGAGGTCTTCTTCTTGCGCCTTGGCGCCGCCCACGAAGCCGCCACCCGGGTTCTTCGCGGACGCGAAGTTCAGCGCGAACACGGGGCCGCGCCCCTCGTCGACGACGAGCCTTCGCAGCGCAGCGCCCGTCGTTTCGCCGGTCACTTGAATCTGTGTGATATGTGGGTCCGCGACGGGGCCGAGCCCCGCGACGAGCTCCGTGAGCGCGGTGGGGTCGTACAAGAACGTCCCGTCGAGCATCGCGCGCACGCCGGGCTCGATCGAGACGATCCGACCCGAAGGCGCTTTGTAGTGACCACGATCGACGATCGAAATCGTCTCGGCAGCGAGCCCTTTGAGAGACACAGCGGGCGGTTTGTTGCGCACTGCAACGAAGGTTGGCAAGTCTCACCGTGCTCGCAGGGATCACCGGAGCGCGATCGCGTCATCGAGCGTGTTCCATCCGCGCGACTCGCTCCATCGAACGACGCCGTGCTCGGTGCTCGCGAGCAGTCGCCCGCGGTCGTCCATGACGAACCGAGTGATCGCATCGGGGACGCGCGTCACGCGCACGACGCGCGGCCCCTCGAGCCACACGACGACCGTGTCGATGAGCAGGGCGGTGAGCGTTCCATCGAAGTCCGACCAGCGCTGCGTGCGGCCCGGAACGAGCGCCACTTCGCGATCGTCGCCGTGGTCTCGCGCGACGATCACCACGCGCTCGCCGCGACCCTCTGCGTTGTAGCCCCAACCGTCGACGCCCACGTGCGTGTAGTCCCACGCGAGCGGCGTCGGAAGCGCTCTCCACGCGGTCTCGCCGCGCGCGAGCAGCGAGCGTCCGCCGCTTCCTCCGCCGCAGCCAGCGCTCCAAGACCAGGTGTGCTGGAGATTTCCTCGCGAATCGAACTCGATCCCGTCCGTGTGCTGGCTGTACTCCGGCGCCGTGACCCGTCGCCACGTGCGTCCTTCGTCGTCCGATCGCTCGAAGCTCGCCTCGTCCGAAGTCGGTCCACGACACACGATCGCGAGCATCGCTCCCCACAATCCGATGCGCCCGCGTTCGCAGCGACCATGCAGCTCGCGCGGGTGCGTCGCTCCGTAGTCGATCGCTCGTAGGGCGCCGTCGAACCACAGGACCGCGCCGCGTTGGTTGACGACCGCGGTATCGACCGAGAATCCAGTGGGCAATGGGCGCTCGTTCCATCGTGCTCCGTCGTCGAGCGAGACCGCGAGGCGGTCGTCGTACACAACGGCGATCGTTGTGGCGAGGCCGCGCGCGACGAGCACGCGCGTCGCGACCTTGCGTCGTGTGTTCACGGGCTGCGCAAAGAGCGCCGCGCCCACCAACGGTGGAACCTCGATCGTCACCGGCCCCTGCGCCGCGAGCGCGCTCGCGCCGGGCGCCGCGCGCGGAACGACCTCGACCGAGTACGCGCAGCCAGTCACGAGCGCAGCCAACAGCGCACACGAGCACGAGCGTTTCATCACAGTCCATCGCGACGCTGTCACACCGAGCCGCGTGTGCGCCTCTCGCCGCGCTCTCACAGCGCCCGTTCGGGCCTCACCCGCGCTGCCGCGCGCCCCTCTCCCGCGGACCGTCCGCGGGAGAGGGCCTCCGCAGCGAGTCAGCGGGTGATCGCGCCCCCCGACGCCTGCATCGCCGAGGCTCCGTCGTCCTCTAGCCTCGCCTACTTGATAACACACCCACACAATGCAAAGCCCCTCTCCCGCGGTCGAACCGCGGGAGAGGGGCGCGCGGCAGCGGGGGTGAGGCCCGCAACCTCCGTCCTGATTGTCACACTTTGGCCCATCACCCCAACGCGCACGTCTTCGAATCGCCTGCAAATCACCAGCACATCGCGGTCTCGCTCGCGAGCGGCTCGGATCGTGAATGCGCTCGGTCATCTTCCGAGGGAGGCGTGTCGTGAAAGCTACGTGGGTGTGTCGATCGGGCTTGTTGTTGCTGGCGGCGCTCGAGAGCGGGTGTCTCTTGAAGGCCTCGTCCGAGCCCGACGCGCGCGCGGACGCGACGGGCGGGGATCGCGTGTCGCCGTTCGACGTTCCCGCGGCGGGCGACTCGATGGTGGTCATCGTGGAGGATTCCTCGCCGTTCGATGTTCCCTCGGTCGGGATCGATCGAGTGGTGCCTCCGTTCGACCACGCGGTGATCGATGTTCCGCCGCCGCCGGTGGACGCCGCTGGGGGCCCGGACGCAGGGCCCGACGCGCGCATCGACGTCGCGAACGACACGTCCATCGACACCGGTGTCCCGCCCGTCGACACTGGGACTTCTCCCGCGGACACCGGTGTCTCTCCGTCGGACACCGGTGTGTCTCTCGACGATGCGAGCGCGCCGATGGACAGCGGGATCGCGCCCGCTGACAGCGGAATCGTCAGCGACACCGGCGTGCGCAACGACGCTGGTCGCGACGTCGCGGGCGACGGCGACGTGTACGAGCCTCCCTCGTCACTTGATTACTGCGCGCGAATCACGGACCGAACGCCCGTCACGATGTACCTGGCGTCCGACGACTCCAACTCCGTCGCGTCCGCGCAGATCGCTCGGCGATTGATCACCACGGGCGTGCGTGTCCCCGCGGAGGTCATTCGAACCCACGAATTCATGAACTACTACAACCCTCGGTTCGCTCCGGCGGCCGCGGGCAGCGTGTCGATCACTGGCGCGCTGCGCGCCGTCCCGGGCTCGGGGCAGTTCGACATGCAAGTGGCAGTGCAGTCCGAGGCGAGGACCATGGCGCAAGTGTCGCCCATGGTGATCACGTTCGTGATCGACACGTCCGCGTCGATGAGCTTCGAGCGCATGAGCCGCGCGCAAGCCGTGATCCGCGCGATCGCCGCGCGCCTCCGCCCTGGCGACGTCGTCTCCGCCGCCGGATGGAACACCAGCGCCCGCGTCCTGCTCGACGGAATCTCCGTCACCGGCCCCAACGACGCGCGCGTCCTCGCGATGGCGAGCGAGCTGCGCGCCACGTGGGAGTCGACCGACCTGCAGTTCGGGCTGAGCTACGGCTACGCGCTCGCGATGGCCCACCGCTCGCGCGCGAAGCTCAACCGCGTCGTGCTCATCAGCGACGGCGAAGCCAACGTCGCGACTACGAGCGCCGACGTGATCGCACGTCCCGCTCGCGACCAGATCAACGGCGAGATTCACCTCGTCGGCGTGAGCGTCGGCGACGGCGTCAACGACACGCTCATGGACCGCGTGACCGACCTCGGCCGCGGAGCGTCGATGTTCATCGATCGCCCCGAAGAAGCAGAGGCGATGTTCGGACCGAGGTTCATCGAGACGATGGACATCGCGGTCCGCTCGGTGCGGCTCGAGCTCGAGCTGCCCTGGTACATGCGCGTGTTCGCCACGAGCGCCGAGAGCATCTCGGGCATGGCGACGCTCGTCGAGCCGCAGTACCTCTCGCCAAACGACGCGATGGTGTTTCAGCAGGTGCTCCAAGCGTGCAGCCCCACGATCGCGGCGCCGACCGACGTCGTGCGTATGCGCGCCACATTTCAAGATCGCACGACGCTCGCCGAGCGCTCGGTGAGCGCCGAGCGAACGATGGGCTCCCTCTTGTCCGAGCCCGAAGGCGCGCTTCGAAAGGGCGAGGCCATCGTCGCGTACGCAGAGGCCCTCAAGGTCTCGGACCTCGCGGACCGCACGACCGCGCTCGCCGCGATCGATCGCGCGATCGAGATCGTCGCCCGCGCGCGCGTCGGGGCTGCAGACGACGCAGAGCTCCGCGAGATCCACACGCTGCTCACGCGCCATCGCGAGTATCGACGGCTGTTCTGAGCGTTCGTCGCTGTTGATGGCCGAGCCGGATCGCTCCACGGTCATCGCTCGTCGATTCTCTGGTTTCGCTCTCCGCGATGTCCGAAACGATCCTTGGCGGGGGCCGCAGGGTGATCCTACGGTCGCGCCGCGCCGTGAACAGCAAGCAAGCGATGTTGATTCTGTGTGCGACCTCGAGCGCCTGCGCTCGTTCGCGTGCTTCGGACCTCGACGCCGAGCGGCAAGAGCTGCGGCGCCGCGCCTCGGAGGTGCAGCAGAGACTCGAGCAAGTCGCCGCGCAAACGGCAGGCGCCAGTCAACAATGCGAGCGAGAGACCGCGCTGCGGCGGCAGGCCGCGATGCGCGCGGACGTCCCTGCGTTGCGACAGCCACCGCCTGCGAACCCTGTGCTCCTCTGCGGAGACGAAGGCACGTACCGATGCTTCGAAGACGGAGCCCTCGTCGACGCGGTACAGCCCCTGCGCGAAGAGCAGCGCGTCGTTCACTCGGGGGCCTGCGCTCCGCACTTGCACAGCCTGCGCGCCGACCTCGCTGCCGTGCGAAGCAGCGCGCCCGAGTTCGTGTTCTCGTCGTTCGTCGTCAACCCGTGGCTCGAGCGAGCGCACGCGGTCCTCGATCGGGCACAACAAGCGATGCCCGACGCGCCGCCGCCGCTCGCTGTGTACTCGTCGCGCTGCACTCGGACCGAGGTGCGGCGGTTTCGAAGCGACGATGGCGTAGCTAGACACTCGCTGGATCGATTCAATTGCACGGTGTCCGTCACGTATGTCGACCCGCGCGGAGTCGTGTTGGGGCGTGTCTCGACCACCGCGAACGCGAGTCCCGCCGCGAACGTCCTCAGCCACAACGGCGCGTTCGCTTCGCAGATCGACGCGGCGAACGACGGCGTCGCTCGGCGCGCGCGCACCCTCGGCTGGGAGCAAATCGGACGAGCGCTGGCCTCCCTGCGGCTCGGCGCGGCCGCGGATCGCGCGATCGCGGCCGCGCCTGTCGAGACGACGCGTCCTTCTGCAGCGACGCGCCCGGCCGAGCGTGCGCCTGCTCGACCGACGCCTCCTGCGAGCGACATGTACTGAACGATCACGAGGCCGATCGACGCGCCTTCATCGACTCGAGCCGCGATTCTTCAGAAACGAGAGATCCATTTGGGCCCTCGCCATCGCCGTGCGCAGCGCGCGGTCGGAGCTGTACCCGAGCGCGTGAGCGACGTCCGTGGCGCTCGCTCCGCGAACGGTGAGCAGCGACGCTGCGTACTGCATTCGTATGGTGAGCAGCGTTCGACGGAGCGTCCCGTCGAGCAGCCCGAGCCAATCGCTGTGCTCGGACACGACGCGTCTCCATTGTCGTTCGGAGCGCCCGCGCGCGAGGTCGACCCACATCGGGTGCTCGTGCAAATGCGTGAGCGCCCAGTTCAACTGCTCGGCCGCGCGAACCACGATCTCCGGCGGCTCCATCGGCTCGACGCTCGGAACCAAAATGCCCTCTCGCTCGAGCGCCTCGAGCAGCGCGCGCAGCGACGGAAGATCGAGGGCGCGTTGTTCAGTGTCGAGCACCGCCGCAGCGAAGCGTCGCGCCGCGTCGAGCAACGCTGGCGAGCAATCGTGCAGGCGCAGCGGGCCGATGAGCGGGGTGTTCCATTCGAGCGTGACGAGCTGTGCGTCTTCGCTCCACGCGTCGGAGAGCGACATCGCAGTTGGCCCCAGGAGCGCCTGCCCGGTCACGAGCGTGCGCTCGCCATCGCGTCGGTCGATCCACGAGCCGCGGCACACGATCGTCACGTCGTTGACGAAGCCCGCGATCCCGCTGAGCTGCCCGAGCGCTTGTGCCTCGTAGCTCATCCGCTCGAGCGCCATCACGTACGCGCGAAACCCAGGCTGTCGGAGGCACGCAAACGACCGCCTCGCGCCCACAGACGGGAGCGCCACGTCTCGAACGAGCCGGATCATGGTCTCGACCAACGATCGAGAAGCGCTCGGCTCCGGGCGCTGTATGCGCGAGCAACGACCAGGGCCATGGTGGGGCTTCGACCGAGGCTATCCCGATCGCGACGCGAGGCGTAGCCCACTCCTCCCCTTCGCGCACGCCCGCGACGAACCGCTCGAATGATTCGAATTCACGCGCCAGTTTTCGAGACCCGTGATCGTACATCTTGACGGATCGCGCCGCGCTGCAACCACGCCATCGCCCGCGTCGCCCGACGCTCCGCACTCTGCTCCCTCCCCAGTTCGCCCGTTGTGTACGCTCGCGGCCTTCGATGCCTCGCCCGTCGCGCACGGTCGCTCGCCTCGCTGTCGCGCTCGTCGCGATCACGGGGCTCTCTTGTCGCCACCCGCGGCCCGCGCCCGTTCTCTACGGGCTCGATCGCTCGTGGCAAATCGAGTCGCAAATTTCCAGCGCTCCGTGGAGCGGCCCGCGCGACCCTGCCCTCGCACGCGAGGCCGCCCTCGCGCGCGAGGCGCTCGCTGCTGGCCTCTTCGATCCCACGACAACGACGTTCATGCGCTGCGGCGCGCTCGTCGGGTGGGTCGATCGCCACGAGCTGATGTTCACGCTCCGCGGCCAGCTCGTTCGAAGACCTCCCGCGGGTGACTGCCGTACCGAGCCGTCGACGCCCACCCACCTCGCGTCGCTCGTGACCGCCGCGCAACGAGCGCCGCTCGCCGATCCGCTCGTTCGCGCGGTGCTCCTTCGCGCGGGCTACGACGAACGCGCGCTCGCAGAGAGCGCTCCCGCCTCGAACGCACGCGACTCCGTCGCTCCCTGTGGTCTCGTCGCAGCGTGGGCTTCGCTCGCGTACACGAGCGCGCTCGAGTTGTACGGCGGGGACACCCCGCGGCGCGAGGGGCTCGACGATCGCCGCGCATCGGGCGCGCTCGACCTCGCGCGCTTCGCGATCGGTCGCTGCGAAAAGAGCGGCGTCGCAGAAGAGTCACTGCTCCGCGCGATGCCCTTCGCACGGACCGCGCGCGAGCTCGCCGACAACGTCTGGCTCTATCGACACGTCCTCCGTGACACACAGGGCGACGAGTATCCGCCGGGCACCCGTCCGCCCCCGCAGCCATGGCGCCGCGTGACTGCGACGTCTCGCACCGTCGTCGTCTCGCTCTCGCTCTCGAACTACACGAATCGCGAGGGCTACTCCGACGTGTCGCTGCGCGGCCCTTCGCGTTGCGCGGCGACGCCCGAGGCTCCGTGGCGCGCGTATCGAGCGTCGTCGGACTGGTTTCGCGACGCGCAAGACGCCGAGGTCCTGCTCGAGTGGCGAGCGCTCGAGGGCTTGCTCCAGCGCGTCTCCTACGGTCGATCGTTTACACGAACGCTGCTCCCTGCGTGCAACGACGAGCCCCCGCGGCTGCTTCGCGCCAACGAGGTCGCGTACGTGCTCTTGTCCGCGGCGCTCGGCTACGACGCGCTCGAGCCCAGTGAATTCACACGGTTTCGCGAGGGCCACGTCGCGACGGCGCTCGCGGTCGAGCAGCGCTTTCGTCAGCGCCTCGACCGCATGGCCCGCGGCAACGGAGCGCTCGCGCGCCTCGCGCTGCAACAAAACGAGCTCGCGGTCTTGTGGCCACGCGCAGCCGAACGTCTCGCGGCCGAGCACCACCTCGAAGACGACAACCACACCCCGCCCGCGGAGCTGCAGCGCAATCGCGACGCTGCGCTGGTGATCCGCCGCGCGATGGTCGAGACGCACTCGCCGCTCGTGCGCTGTCAGATGGCGCTCGCCGCGGTCGAAATCGATCGCTCGCGGTCCGAGGCGATCTTGGCGAGCGCGAGAACCGCCGCGGCCGCCAGCGTAGATTCGACCCCTCCGTTGGTCGACTGCGCCAACCGATTGCTCGCAGCGATCGCGGCGCGCACGGCTCCGCTGGCTGCGCCGACGACCCGGGCTGCGCCGACGACCCGGGCTACGCCGCCGCGCTGAGCATCACTGGCCTGTCGTCGTTTTGCGCCAATGCAGAACGACTCTGCGCCGTTGTGCGTTCTCGCGCATCGGCTCGCGCATTACGCCATCGCCCATGAAGATCGCCGTCGTCGGTCCTGGGGCCATCGGAAGCACGTTCGCCTATCAACTGGCTCGCGCAGGACACGACGTCACCGTGGTCGCGCGCGGCGCTCGTCTCGCGACGCTCGAGAGGGATCGGTCCATCGTACGCGTCGACGGAGCCGTAGAGTCCCGCGCGCCCGTGAAGGTGAGCAGCGCGCTCGACGAGTCTGTCCCGTGGGACCTCGTGCTCGTCACGGTGCTCGCGACGCAAGTGGCCGCCGTGCTGCCGACGCTCGCCAAGAGCGCCGCGAAGCGCGTGGTGTTCATGTTCAACACGTTCGAGTCGATCGAGCCGTTGCGGCAGGCGGTGGGCGAGGGGCGGTTCGGCTTCGCGTTTCCAGGAGGCGTGTTCGCGTTGCTCGTCGAAGGACGCGTTCACCCGCAAATTCGCCAGGGAACAACCGCGGGCGACGAGCGCCTCGCCGAGCTCTTCTCGACCGCAGGCATCCCGACGGTGGTCGAGCGCGACATGCAGGGGTGGCTCCGAGCGCACGCTGCAATGGTCGCTCCCATGATGGCCATGAGCACCGTGGTCCTCGCGCGCGGCGCCGGCGCGACCTGGAGCGAGTGCGCGCGATACTCAGCGGCGTTCGTCGCGGGATTCGCCGTCGTGCGCAGCGTCGGGAGCGTCGTCCGCCCGCCCGCTGTCGCCGCGCTGTCTCGATTGCCTCCCGTGGTTGTCGCTGCGATGTTGTGGCTGTTCAGCCGCACGAAGATGCTCCGAGACCTCGGCCGCCTCGGTCCCTCAGAGGCTCGGATGCTCGTCGACATGATGTCCGCCGCCGCGCCGCACCTCGCCGCGCCGCTGCGCGCGATTCGTCCCTGAGCCCCTACGCCAACGCGCGTCGCAGCGCGTCTTCGAGCTCGCGCGCGACGATCTTGACGCGCGGAGTGCTCCTCGCGTCCCGATGGTACGCGACGAAGACCTCCACCGAGGGAGGCTCGCTCTCGGTGTCGAGCCGCACGAGCTCGCGCTGCGCGAGTCCCTGCGCTTCGACGAGGAGCCCGACGCCCACTCCCTCGAGGATGGCTTGCTCGATTGCAGCGCTCGAATTCGATCGAAACACGAAGCGGCTCGCCCCGTAGGCGCGCATCCACTGCTCGCTCGGCATGCGCTCGAGCGCGCTGTCGAAGCCCACCCAATCGTGCTGAGCGGCCGCCGCGCGCGTCAGTTGTCTGCTCGGAATCCGCCGCTCGATGTACGCGCGCGACGCAAACAACGCGGGCCGCGCGCGACCCACGGACTTCGAGACGATCGTGCTCGACGTCGAGCGAGCGATCCGAACCCCGATGTCGGCCTCGTGCCGGGCGATGTCGGCCATCCGCGACTCGGACACGAGCTCGACCATGAGCGCTGGATGCTTCACTCGGAGCCTCGCGAGCAGCGTGGTGACGGGTCGCACGAAGCCTTCGCTGAGAGACAAGCGCACGGTGCCCGAGAGGGCTTCGTCGCGCGGAGCCCGCCGGAGCGAGGCGAGCCCGAGCTCGAGCTCTTCGGCGAGGGCGACGAGCCGAAGGGCGTCGGGGTCGAGCTGTGTTCCGTTGTTTCCGCGGTGAACGATGGTGCGGCCCATCGAGCGTTCGAGCGCTTCGACCCGGCGCGCCACGGTCGACGGCGAGAGCCCGAGGACGCGGCCCGCTGCGAGAAAGCTCCGCTCCCTGTGAACGGCCAGGAGCATACGAAGGTCGTCCCACGACGGCGTCTTGGTGCCCATGAATGCAGATCGACGATAGCCCGATGTGCAACGGTGCGTTCTCGCTTCTGCGACCCGCGGCGCCTCGCGCCCCTGTCGTACAGTGCTCTTCCCAATGACCGTCACGCACTCCCGCATCGAACGCGGCGTCGCTCCGCTGTGGGCCGAGGACGGAAGCGCGCGCCGCCTGCTCGGCCCGTGCACCATCGTCACGTCTCGATCCGGCGAGACCCTCGCGCTCGCGCTCACGTCCGTCGTCACGCGCGCAGACGACGCGCGCTTGCTCGTCGGAACCGACCTCGGCGGCGGTGTCGTCTCGGTCGTGCGCCAACACCTCTCGCGCTTCGTCGCGTGCACGGTCCTCGTGCTCGCGCGTTGGCGCTGGCCCACCGACGACGTGAGCCCGATCGCCATCGATCGCGCCAGCGGATTTCGTCACGCGCCCTTCGCCTCGCACGTCGCGATCGCGCTCGAACAGAGCGAGACCACGTGCCATCGGCGCACGATCGAGCTGGCGCTCCGCGAGCACACGTTCGCGACCCGAGGCGGCAGCGGCGACGACGTCACTTCGCTGCTCGCGAGCACGGACGCAGCCCCGCCCTCGTCGTGGCTCGTCGAAGGCGCCCCCGTGATCGCGCGACACCCCGCCTCGCGCGTCCTCGGAACCCCCGCAGAAGAGCGCCTCCTCGCGCTCGCGCTCCCGCGCCGTCGCTCGCCGAACGACGGTGACGACGCGTGGGCCGAGCTCGTCCCGATCGAGAGCGCGTGAGCGCTCAGTACACGATCACACGCGACGGCCCGACGCGCTCGATCGCGATCGCGCGTGTCCCGAAGCGCTCGGGGAGCGTGCGCTCGAGGTCGCCCACGCGGCCCAATGACATTCGCCGCTCGGTTTGCAGGTAACACGCCTCGTCGCGTCGCCGCGGAGCGCTCGCTCGATGCGTCACTTCGAGCCGCACGACGAGCTCGGCGTCGGGCACCTCCTCGATGATCGCGTACCAGCGACAGCGCGTTCCTCCGGGCGAGAGCGTCGTGCAGCCCGTGCTGTGAACATGCAGCGCGAGGTCCGACGCCCTCGGCGCCGCGCGTCGGATCTCTGCGTCCGACGGTGCGATCGTGTACGTCGCGGGCTGCATTTGCATCGGCTGAAACGCGAGCGAGATCCCGCCCGTGAGCACCGCCGCGGCCCCGCGCAGCAAGTTGTCGAACGTCAGGTACGTCGATCCCTGACGCGCGCGAGGGAGCCGCTCTCGCGTCACCGCTGCGAGCGCGTCGATCGTCGCAGACCTGACGCCACCGCCCCGCCGAGGCTCGCTCGAACCGAAGAGCGATCGCTCGCTTCCGAACGACGCGCGAACGGTCGTCTCGTCGATCGGAAGCGCGTCGCTCTGCAGGTCGAACCGCAGCATCGCGACCGTGCTGTGTCTCGCGCGGGCTTGCTGCAGCTCTGCGATCAACGGCGCGCGCACGAGCTGCGCGTGGACGGTCAGCCCCATGTCGCGCACGACCGCGTCGCTCACCGCGCGGCGCACCGCGGGGTCTCGATCGTCGTGTGCTGCGCAAATCGCCTCGCGAAAGTGCCTCCGCGCGACGAGGTCTCGCGCCGACGGCGCGCACGCCGAGAGCGTCGCGCCGAGCACCACCATCGTGAATCGTGTGTTCATCGTCGCTCTCCGATCGTGATCGTGCTGCCCACCGTGAGAAACGCTTCGTGCGCGTCCACCGTCGGCGTTCGCGCCCATTGATGACCGACGGCGACGCTCACGCCGTACATCACGAGCACGAGCGACGCTCGAAGCCCGAGCGCGGACTGCGACTCGTTGATGCCCGCGAGCCCGTCGACGATCACGCCGAAGCGCAGTCGATCGCGCGTCGAGCGCTGCGACGCATCGCTTTGCTCCGGGCCCGCGTCGATCAAGAGACCCGCTCCCGCGACGGCGAAGTGCGAGCCGAAGCCAACGTAGTGATAGCCGCCTTCGACGAGCAACGCGGCGCGCGAGCCGCGGCCCGCGCGAACGATGACACCGCCGAGCTGGTCGAAGGTAAACGCCGCGACGCTCGTCGGTACGATCCGCACGTGCACGCCGAGCTGCGTTCGAACGAGCCCGTACACGAGCCTCGGTTCGAGTCGATAGAACGTCGGTGAAGGCCCTTGCTCGCGAACAACGCGAGGCCGCTCGAAGGTCGGCTCGAACTGCGGCTCGGGTGGCGTCGGGTGCCACGGCGCGGTCGGCTGGAGCACCTGCGCCAGCACGCACGCGAGGTAGGACGCTGCGTCGAACATCATGCGAGACGTCAGCGCAACGAGCGTTCCATCGCGCGGGTGTCTGATGAATTGTCTTGTTGTTTCATATGGTTGCAGGCTCTCGCGTCGCGCGTGTCGCCGCGCATGATCGCTCGCGCGAGGTGCCGCGCGTGTCGCGCTGTGAAACGTGGGCACACTGCACGATGGCGCCGTGACGCGGCGCGTGGCGTGTGTTCAGAGACGACCGCGGTTGCTCGCGATGAGCGCGGCGAGCTTTGCTTTGACTGCGACCTCGTGCGCGGGCGTCGTGAAGCGCGCGACGCCTTGCGCGAGCAGGGGCGAGACGCGTTCGAGCTCGATCACCGTGAGGTTGCTGGGGTCGATGCCGATGCGCTTGCACTGCGTCGAGAGCACAGACCAGGGAAACACCGTGTACTCTTCGAGCGCGTGAAACACGGCGCTCGACAGCGCGTTGAGCGTGACTCCCGGTGGAACGCCGATCAACGAAGCGCGCCTCGTCGCACGCGACGCTCGTGCTCGTCGAGCAAGTGCGCGGGCGACATGATGAACTCGCACGCGGGCTCGCCGCGCGCGACGCAGGCGATCTCGCGCCCGTGCACCTCGATCTCGAACGCGGCGCTGCACCAGCCCGACGAGTAGCCCGCAGAGAAGAGGCACGCGCACGCCAGGCTCTCGCGACCGAGCGACGCGAGCACCTCGGACTCGAAGGTGTTCGGGTGAAAATAGTGCAGAAAATACTGCTCATCGGGCGTCGGCGCGCTGTCTTCGAGGATGTCTACGAAGGCCCACCCCGCGTGCGCGAAGTGCACGGGGCCCGCCGCGAGCTTGTCGACAGGCGCGTCGAGCGCGAAGCGCTGCGCGAAGCTCTTCGAGTCGCTGCGTCCGATCTCGCGCGCGCTGTTGTAGATAAACTGTCGAGCGACCTCCTCGCCGAACGTCTCGACGAGCGAGTCGAGCCAACCGACGTAGAACCCCTCAGCGCGCACGAGGACGTAGCGATCTTCGCCCACGCGAAGGACGCCCTTGTCGGGCTCGCGACGCATGCGCTGAAACTGTTGTTCGACCTGCGCTTCGGCCTTCTCGAACAGCGCCGCGAACGCGGGTGGAACCTTCGCGCTCTTGAGCATGACTCGAGGTTACGCGATCAAAACCAGACTTCCCATCGTCTGCGATCGACCTCGATCCCGTGCAGCGTGATGGATACGCGGTCGAGTGCGCCGTCGAACGCCTCGATCTGGTGCAGTCGGTAGCTGTCCATCAAGACCGCATCTCCGACGCCATAGCGCACCACGGTGGGCTCTTCGTCGCCGGGGTCGTCTTCGGGAAACACTCGCTCCCACAGCGCGAGCCCGCCGCCTTCGGTCGGCGGCTGCAGCATGACCACCAGCGTCGCCGCGCGAACGCGCTTCTCGACGTGGTGTCGCGTGAGCCCTTCGACGTCGAAGTGCACGACGCCTCCCTCGTTCGCCACTTTTTCTCCCGCGGGAAACACGTGCACGGCGGGCCCGCAAAACCCTGGTCTCGCACGAACCGCGCCCCCGACGAGGCTCGCGTACAGCTCGCGCATCCAACGAGTCATTCCCGGAACGACCCGCTCGACCCTCGCGTCCGACGCCTTGGCGTCCGCGAAGTACTCGCTCGCGCGACCGCTCTCGACGTGCGTGTAGAACGCCCTTCCCAAGGCGAATTGCTCGCCGCCGAAGTCCTCGGTCCACTCCGATCGCGCGTCGTACACAGCGCGCACCCAGCGCTCGCATCGATCGACCTCGAGCGCTCCTCGAAGGACCACCGCGAGCGACTCCGAGAGCTCGCGGGCCATCGACGGTCGCCCAGCGCCCTCCCAATCCGCCCAACGGACCTCGGCGACCCTTGGGCGCGGGGCCTCGGCCGACGGCGCGAAGGCACTGGGATTCTGGGGCTCGATCACGAATCGCAATGTACCGTAGTCCGGCGCGGTCACAGGTCGCTGCGTCCGCGCTAGGGACGGTTCGAGAGGTTCGTGATGAAGACAGTGTTTCGATCTCGTTCGGTTCGCATCGCCATGGTCGCCCTCGTCGGAGCCCTGATCGGCGGGGCCAGCTTCGCCGCGTACGGCTACGCGAAGAGCTCGGCCTCCGACGACTGCTGTGGCCAGAACGCGCCGTGCTGCTACCCGGGCTCGCCCTGCTGCGCCCGCAACCGCGCGCACCGCAGCTGATCGCAGCCCGCCCGCCGCGCGTACTCCGCGACGACCCCCTCGCACGCTCGATCCGACGTCACCCATGGCCAATCGCGCACCCAACGAAGCCGAGCTCGACGCGCTCATGGCGCGCCTCGCAGAGGGCGATCGGTCCGCGTTCGACCCGTTGTTCAGCGCGTTGCGCCCTCGTGCAGTGCGCGTCGCGCGGATGCGGGTGGACCCGCAGCGCGCCGATGACGTGGCGCAAACGGCGCTCTTGAAGGTGTTCGCGCGAGCGAGCGAGTTCGAGGCGGGGCGGCCCGTGCTGCCGTGGTTCTACGCGATCGTGGCCAATGAAATCCGCGCCGTGACGAGAGGGAAGCTCCTTCGCTCGCAAGTGCCCCTCGAGGCGGACGACGGACGGACGCACGAGATCGAGGACCGAAGCGAAGACCCCGAGGCGCGCGCGATCGCACGCGAGCTCGAGGTGGCCCTCGACCGAGCGATCGACACGCTCGACCCGCGCTCGGCCGAGGCGATCGCGATGATGCTCGGCCGCACGGATCGGCCGACGGTCGAGGCGAGCGCTTCGACAGCGTTTCGCAAGCGCGTCTCTCGCGCCTACGCACGACTTCGCTTGGCTCTATCGGGAGCAAGGCCATGAACACTGAGACAGTCGATGTAGAACTCTATCGACGCGCGCGGCGGGCGTACGAGCTCGGCCGACTGCGTTCGGCGTCGCTCTTCGCCGTGGCGCTCTCTGCGCTCGTCGCCGTCGCGGCGTACTTCGCCGTGGGCGCGCAGGCGCTCCCGTGGGCCGCGTGGACCTTGATTGTGTGGGTCGTCGTGGGCTGGCGAGGCGGAGCGCTGCTCCAAGGCGCGCGCCGAGGCCTGTATGCGGGCGCCGCGACGTTCTTGCTGCCGCTGTCGATCCTGCGGCCTTGTTGCAAGCCGGGCGTCGTGATGACCAGCGACTGCTGCACGCGCCCCGAGCTGTGCATCGTCGCGGGCGGCGCGATCGGCCTGGGGCTCGCGCTCTTCTTGCCCCGCAGCAAGAGCGCTTCTCGCTGGGAAACCGCTGGCGGAATGGTCCTCGGCGTCCTCTCGGTGGCCGTGCTCAAGTGCGCGAAGCTCTTCGCGGGTGAAGCGCTCGGGCTCTTGGGCGGGCTCGCCGTGGGCGTCCTCGTCGTCTCGAGCGTCGGCGCCCTCCGCGAAGCGCGCGCCGCGGCGTGAGTCCCTCGCGTCAGCCCACCGCCGCGCGCCACGCGCGCTCGGCGTCGACGCCCACTTCGTGAAATCGCGGCTTCCACTCGCGCTCGAACGTCTCTTCGACAACGGCTGCGTAGCGCGAAATCTCCATCAATCCCCAGGCGCGCGCGCTGTCGTCCACGACGCGATCCGCTCCGACCGCGCGTCCCGCGGTGGCCCCGTACGCCGTGCGCACGCGACGAAACCACACGGGAAGCTCTCGCTCGACGATGGCTCGAAGCTCCTCGCCCACGGGCAGCTCGAAGAGCCACGGGAGCATGGTCCACCCGAAGTCGCGGTGGCGCACTTCGTCGCGCAGCACGCGGGTCATCACGGCGCGCGCGTTCGGCTCGGTGCACCCCTCGCGCAGGTTCTTGAAGAGCGGAACAGCCACGGTTTCTCCCAGGCAAAACACGTCGACGCACGCGCGTAGAACGTCGTGTTCGAGCGGCGCGCCCGGCGTTCGCGGCAGGCACAGTCGCGCGCGATCGAGCACGGGAGGAGTCGTTCCTCCGGCTGCGAGATAGGTTTGCATCGAGAGCTCGGCGTGCGCGAGCTCGTCCTTCACGACCTCGAGGCCGCTCTCGATGAGGTCCGGCGACGCGGCGATCTGCATGAGCCACAAGACGAGCTCTTGTGTGATGCACGCGCTCGCGTACTCAGCCTCGACGCGCCTGCGCCACTCTGCGCGCACGAGCTCGAACGAAGGTCCTTCAGCCGCCATCGGAGCCGATGGTACCAGCGCCCGCTTCGCTCGAACCCGCTTCGCTCGAACCCGCGTCGGTCGGACCCGTGCCTGCGTCGGGCGGCGGCGGATTGCACGATACGATCGCCACGGACCATCGCCCGTTCGAACACATCGCAGGAACGGGCGTCGGCCCGCACGGCGTGTTCATCGTGTACTGGCACGAGAGAAAGCCCACGCACGCAGCGCCGTTCGCTGGGATCTCCGCAGGGCACATGGGAGGCGGCGGATTACACGTGCTGATCCCGCCCTGCCACCGACCGTCGTTGCAAAAGAACTGAAAGGGACGGACCCCGCAGCTGTCGTTGTTGGGGTTGAGGTTGTACGAGCACGACAGTCCGTTGGGCATACACGGGCTGTTTTGCATGGGCGGGATCGCCGGACACTGCGACGGCGTCGAGACGTCGTTGCACACGCTCCCGTCACACGTGTTGGGCGTCACGTTGGCGCCGCACGCCATCGCGCTCGTCGCGAGCACCGCGGTCGCGGCCACTGTGACCACGAAGGGAGATCGGAGCTTTCGTGCGTTGTCTTTGTTCTGCATGACCTTCGCGCCTTCTGCCGTGTTCGCGCTGGAGCGCGTCGGCGACAGCGACGCACGAGTGCAATCACGAGGCCGCGAGAATTCCCACGAACCTGAGCCAACCTGCGCCGAACTCCGCGGTGTCCGCGCCACGAAGTGCGGGACGCGCGGCGCGTGCGTCGGCGCTCGCGCCAGAGACCGCTCGAGAAGCGCTGCAAGTTCGCGCGTGTGTGCCTGCGCGTCCGCGCGGTGCCCCGCTGGCCCTCGGCTTGCTGAGCGAATCCAGTGGAGGAGCCTTCCCAACCCATGAATCTCGAGAAGTCAGCTGGTCGTTCTACCGTGTCGAAGAGCCCGTCGCTCGCGCGGATCATCGCGACGATCCTCGCGTCCGTGGGCGGACTCACCGCGTGCGGCGCCGGCGTGAGCCCCACGGGCGACGGCGGAGACACGGGCGTCGATGCGCGCGGCGCGGACGGGACCGGCGGCGATGCCAGCGACGTCGCGACGGACTCGTTGCCCGATCGCTTCTGTGGGATGTGCGGCTGCGACTTCACGGGGCGCGCAGAGACGAACATCCCGATGCAGCTCGAGTACTGCGCCGGAGCGAGCGGCGCTCGCCCGATTCCGCCGCCGGAGGACAGCGGGGCTGGGTTCGTTCCGCCGCCGTTCGACTCGGGCGTCGACAGCGGCTCGGGCATCGGGATCGCGGACGTCCAGATCCCGCGCCCCGATGCGCCTTCGCCCGCCGACGCGATGCAATCGGACACTGGAATCGCGGACGTCACGCGCCCGGACAGCTCGCCCAACGACCCCGCCACGTGCGAGCTCGACTGCCAGCGCGCGTGCGGGAGCGTGTTCATCCCCGGCGCGCCGCCGCCCCCTGCGGGCCTCCGCACGTGCGAGCGCGTCGACGCGATGACGGTCAAGTGCATCGCGATGTTCCCGTGCGGCCGCGCGCCGGACGGGCTCGATGTCCGCCGCGCTTCGAGCGCTGATCCCATGGACCCGATCGCCGTGTACCTCGCGGAGTGCGCCACGATCGAAGCGGCGAGCGTCGATGCGTTCGAGCGCCTCGCCCGCGAGCTCCGCGCGTTCGGCGCGCCCGAGCACCTCGCGCGCGCGGCGGTCCGAAGCGCGATGGACGAGCGCAAGCACGCGTCGATGATGGCCTCGCTCGCGGCCTCGCACGGGACGAGCGCACACGAATTCAACATCCTCGACGACCGAACGCGCACGCTCGAGGACCTCGCCCACGAAAACGCCGTCGAGGGCTGCGTCCGCGAGACCTGGGGCGCCCTGCTCGCCGCCTACCAACGCGAGCACGCCGAAGACGCCGCGGTGCGCGAGGCCATGGCCGTGATCTCTGTCGACGAGCAGAAGCACGCCTCGCTCGCGTGGCGCGTGGCGCATTGGGCCGAGCCCAAGCTCAGCGACGCGTCGCGCGAGAGGATCCAGCGAGATCGCGACGCGGCGTTCGACCAATTGTTGGCCGAGCTCGCGCGCGAACCCGAGGAGCGCTTCACGCGCGCCATGGGCCTCCCGAGCGCCCGCGTCGCGCTGGCGATGGCCGAAGCGCTCCGCGCGCAACTGAGCTGATTGACGTCGGGGGTGGGGGCCGCCCTCCGCAGCGACGATGCGACCGATCGCGATGTGTCCCGTTGTCAGCGTCGGGGGGAGGGCGACGAGCGCAGACGTACTCGCGTCCCGACGCGCTCACTGCGCCGGCGAAAATGTCGTTCGGCGGCTCGTGTCCGAGTTCATCTCGATCGTGACGGGCTGGCCGTTGATGGTTCCGCGCAGCTCCGCGCGCGACTCCATCGCGCTCGACTCGAAGAGCGGCGGCGCCTCGAGGTTCGTCGCAGAGACGGTCTTTTCCAGGCGCATTCGCATGTTCATCGCCGAGGACGTAAACCCCTCGGGCAGCTGCGAGAGGGTCATCCGCGCGATCGTCACATCTCCGCTGAGCGTCATGAGCGGCGCGCCGGGCTCGCGTTGGCTGAGGCCCGAGAGCGTCACCATCGCGCGAATCCCCCCCTCGGGAACGAGCATCCCCGTCTCCTCGAGGGACGAGCGCAACGAGCCCACGCGGGCCTCCCACGACGCGCCCACGGCCCGGGGAATCGACGTGCCGAACACCTCGTCGTCCGTGGTCTCGTCCGCGCTGAACGCGCGCACGTCCTTGAGCGCCGCGCGCACCGCGTCGCTCACGGGTGCTCCGTCGATGGTCGCCGTGGTGTCCGCTTCGCGCGGCGCGAGCGCGAGCTCGACGCGCGTCCCTGCGGGCAGGGAGGCGAGGGGCCCTTGGTCGGACTCGGCGCGGAGCAGCGTGATGGCGAGCGCGACGCGCGAGGGTTTTCCCACGCGGTTGACGGCGAGGACCTCTTCGACGCACTCGATCGTCGTGCGCCGCCGAGACGCTTGTCGCTCGGGCTCCGCCGCGCCCACCTTCGTGGACCTGCTCTCGTCGTTGGTCGCTTCCGCACGAACGCGAAGCCGCTGCCCCACGCGCATCGGGCGGTGCAATCGAACGGTGTACGTCGCCGCTCGGTCGCCCGAGCTCGTGCTTTGGGGCGATCCCGCGGTGGTCGCGCTGGGAGTGCACGCGGCGATCGCGAGCAGCGAGAGCGCGGCGGTGATGCTCGCGCGCGAAATCGTCGTGCGTTGGCGCATGGGCGGCGATTGTTCGCCGATCCGTGGTAGACGCTCCCGTCCAAACCGCGGCAAACGTAATTGTGACGATTGTGCGAGGGGGCGCTTGACACCCCCATAACCGTCCGGTAAACACCGCGGCCCTCACTGGGATCCCCCAGAGAGGCAAGTAACACAGTGGCTGCAGCGGGACGCGAGAGCGACCGCTGGACGCACTGGAGATCGAACGAGTGCCTCGCACTAACGGTGTGAGTCTCGGTCGGAGCCAGTGTGTTTCGCGAAAGCGGAGCCCCTGATGACCGAACGAAGACACGTCCCCGAGTAGAGAGCACAGCGATGGCGATCGAGAGCAAGGCTGCGCTGCGGTTCGCACGGATCTCGCCCCGTAAGGCGCGCGTGATCGTGAACCTCGTCCGCGGCAAGAAGGTTTCGCAGGCGCTCGACGAGCTGGCGTTTACGCCGAAGTCCGGCGCGCCGATCGTGAAGAAGCTGATCGAATCGGCCCTGAGCAACGCCAAGCAGGCGGATGGCTCGGTCAACGTCGACACGCTGTACGTGTCGCAGGCGACCGTGGACAAGGGTCCGAACCGCAACATGCGCCGATGGCGTCCCCGGGCGCAGGGTCGCGCGACGCCGATCGTGAAGGGCGTGAGTCACATCGCGCTCGTTCTGACGGACTCGGCCCCCGCGCCGAGCGGCCGCCAGAAGTTCGCGGCGGAGCGTCAGGCTGCGCGAGCGGCGACGAAGGCTGCGAAGGGCGCGAGCCCCAAGGCCGAAGAAGCGAAGAGCGAGTGAGCGTCGAGCTCCCCATTCCTCACTGAAGAGATAGAGATCGACAATGGGTCAGAAGGTTCATCCGCACGGATTTCGCCTCGGCGTCATCAAGACTTGGAACTCGAAGTGGTTCGAGTCGAAGAACTACGCCTCGTGGTTGCACGAGGACCTCACGCTCAAGCGTGTGGTGAAGGAGCACTTGGCGAACGCGGGCATCGCGGGCGTCGAGGTCGAGCGCGCGGCCGCCAAGGTCCGGATCATCATCTACACGGCGCGTCCGGGGATCGTGATCGGCAAGGGCGGCAAGGGCGTCGACGAGCTCAAGAAGGGCGACGGCAAGAAGTTCGGCGGCCTCTGCAAGTACACGAACGCCTCCCCCGATGACATCGTCATCGACGTGCAGGAGGTCCGCAAGCCGGACACCAACGCGCAGCTCGTGGCCGAGAGCGTCTGCATGCAGCTCGAGCGTCGCGTGGCCTTCCGCCGCGCGATGAAGAAGGCTGTCAGCGCGGCGATGAAGCTCGGCGCGCGCGGCATCCGTATCCGCTGCGCGGGTCGCTTGGGCGGCGCCGAAATGGCGCGCGTCGAGGTGTACCGCGAGGGTCGCGTTCCGCTGCACACGCTGCGCGCGGACATCGAGTTCGGCCAGGCCGAGGCGCACACGACGTACGGCTCGATCGGCGCGAAGGTCTGGATCTGCAAGGGTGAAGTGCTTCCGCAGAAGAAGCGCCGCCCCGGCACCGGCCCTGCGCCGCGCGCCTGATCTTCGTTGAAGAGAGAGTGACGGAGAGAAGCCATGCTTTCCCCGAAGAGGACCAAGTTTCGCAAAGCGATGAAGGGCAACATGAAGGGTGTTGCCTGGACCGGCTCGGACGTGTCGTTTGGCGACTTCGCGTTGCAGGCGACCGAGGGCGGTAAAGTCACGGCGCGGCAGATCGAAGCCGCGCGTATGGCGATCCAGCGCCACGTCAAGCGCGCGGGCAAGCTCTGGATCCGCGTGTTTCCGGACAAGCCCATCACGAAGAAGCCCCTCGAGACCCGCATGGGTCACGGAAAGGGCGCCGTCGAGGAGTGGGTCGCCGTCGTTCAGCCGGGCCGTGTGATGTACGAGCTCGGCGGCCTCCCCGAGGACGTGGCGCGCGAGGCGTTTCGTCTCGCGTCGCACAAGCTCCCGGTGGGCGTGCGCGTTTTGACCCGCGGCATCGAGTCTCTGTGAAGGTGCATTGATCATGGCCAACGAAACGACCGGCGCGGACCTGCGCGCCAAGACGGACGCCGAGCTCGCCGAGCAGCTGAAGACCGCGCAGGGCGCGCTCTTCACCGCCCGCTTCGAGAACTTCACGAACAAGCTGGATGACACTGCCAAGATGCGCCGTCTCCGTCGCGAGATCGCGCGCATCAAGACGGTGCAGACCGAGCGCAAGCGCAGCGCGGCAGCGAAGAAGGCAGAGGGCTGATCCATGGCGACCGAGAGCAACAGCACCGAGCGATTCGGTGGAAAGCGCGTCCTGCAGGGCCGCGTGAAGAGCGCCAAGATGACCAAGACCGTGGTGGTCGAGGTCGTCCGCTCTGTCCGTCACCCGGTGTACGGAAAGTTCGTCCGCGTGCGCAAGCGTTACAAGGCGCACGACGAGAAGGGTGAGTACCGCGAGGGCGACATCGTCGAGATCCGCGAGCACAGCCCGATCTCGAAGGACAAGCACTTCGTGGTGATCCGCCTGGTCGAGCGACCGGCGGAGACCTGATTCCCCCCACGGCTTCATCTCTCTAGGAGTTCGTTTGCCATGATCCAGATGCGGAGCATCCTCGACGTCGCCGACAATTCAGGCGCGCGCCGAGTTCAGTGCATCAAGGTGCTCGGCGGCTCGCGGCGCAAGTACGCAGGCCTGGGTGACGTCATCGTTGTCGCGGTGAAAGAAGCCCTCCCGAACATGAAGGTGAAGAAGGGCCAAACTGCACGCGCCGTGGTGGTTCGCACCAAGCGCGAGTACCTGCGCCCGGACGGCTCGTACGTGAAGTTCGACGGCAACAGCGCCGTGCTCATCGACAAGGAAGGCGCCCCGATCGGGACGCGCATCTTCGGCCCGGTGGCGCGCGAGCTCCGTGGCAAGAACTTCATGAAGATCATCTCGCTCGCGCCGGAGGTCATCTGATCATGACGCTCGCGAGGATTCGTACCGGCGACACCGTCGTGGTGATCTCGGGCAAAGACAAAGGCAAGACGGGCAAGGTTCTCCGCGTTTGGGCGGAGGACGACAAGGTGCTCGTCGAGAAGATCAACATCGTCAAGAAGCACGCGAAGCCCACGCAGGTGAGCGACGGCGGCATCGTCGAGCGCGAAGCCCCGCTGCACATCTCGAAGGTGATGCCCGTCGACCCGGAGACGGGCAAGGGCACCCGCGTGAAGACCCGCGTCGAGAGCGACGGCTCGAAGACCCGCGTCGCGGTGAAGTCCGGCAAGGACATCGCCGAGCCGAAGCGCGAGCGCTCGAGCGCGAGCTGAGCGCTTCGACGGTTGACCCCACTTTTCAAGATCCACTTGCATACACACTCCCGCGACCCTCACGGCGACCGCGCATGAGGGACCCAAACCGGGAAGCGAGAAGCACCGATGGCCGAGAACGAGAAGAAAGAAAAAGCCCCCAAGGAGGCGAAGCCTGCTGGTGGCGGCGGTGGCGAGAAGAAGCCGAAGGGCAAGAAGGGCCCTGGTAAGGTCGAGCTCGCCAAGCCGACGACGACCCTCGCGCAGACGCGCGTGGAGCCGCGTGCCAAGAAGAAGTACGACGCCGAGGTGATTCCGGCGCTCATGCGTCAGTTCAACTACAAGAACAAGATGCAGGTGCCGCGTATCACCAAGGTGACGGTGAACATGGGCCTCGGCGAAGCGACGCAGGACCAGAAGCTCATCGAGTCGGGCCTCGTCGAAGTGACCGCGCTCACCGGCCAGAAGCCGGTGGTGACGCGCGCTCGCAAGTCCATCGCGACCTTCAAGCTCCGCACGGGGCAGCCCATCGGCGTGATGGTGACGCTCCGTCGCGATCGCATGTGGGAGTTCTTGGATCGCTTGATCACCTTCGCGCTCCCGCGCGTTCGTGACTTCAAGGGCGTCAGCCCGAAGGCGTTCGACGGTCAGGGCAACTACACCCTCGGCCTCAAAGAGCAGATCATCTTCCCCGAGATCGACTACGACAAGGTCGACAAGATCAAGGGGCTCAACATCTCGATTGTTACGACGGCGCGCAACGACGAGGAGGGGCGAGCGCTCCTCCAGCATCTCGGGATGCCGTTCCGTCAGTAAGCCAAGATTCCATTCGGATAGAGACACCAGGGAGATCGTCGTGGCACGTGCCTGCAGTTTCGCAAAGCTGAACGACCCGCCGAAGTTTGCCGTGCGGCACCGTAATCGCTGCCGCCGTTGTGGACGCGCGCGTGGCTACTACCGCAAGTTCGAGCTGTGCCGGCTCTGCCTGCGCGAGCTCGCCCTCCGTGGCGAGATCCCCGGCGTGATCAAGGCGAGCTGGTAAGAGAGGGCTTTTGTCATGCTGACCGATCCGATCGCGGACATGCTGTCGAGGATTCGCAACGCCGTCATGGCTCGCCATGATCGCGTGGTGATCCCGGCGTCGAAGTTGAAGGGCACGATCGCCGAGGTCCTCAAGAGCGAGGGCTATGTGGCGGACGTCGCCAAGGACACCGAGGAGAGCGGCTACGAGGTGCTCTCGATCACCCTCAAGTACGGCAAGGACAAGGCTCCTGCCATCGAGGGAATCGAGCGCATCTCCAAGCCGGGTCGCCGGGTGTACGTGCGTGCGCAAGACATTCCGAAGGTCAAGTCCGGGCTCGGCATCGCCGTGCTCTCGACCTCTCGGGGAATCATGAGCGATCGCCAGGCGCGCAAAGTGGGCGTCGGCGGCGAGCTGCTCTGCCAGATCTGGTGACGGAGACGACCATGTCGAAGATTGGCAAGCGACCGATCGAGCTGCCGAAGGGCGTGACCGTGACCGTCAAGGACGGCAAGGTCGAAGTGAAGGGTGCCAAGGGCACGATCACGCGTCCGTTTCCCGCGTACCTTTCGCTCGAAGTGAAGGGCACCGAGGTCCAGCTCGGAATCAAGAACGACGTGGCTTCGCAGGAAGCGAGCCTCATGTACGGCACGAGCCGCGCGCACATCGCCAACGCGATCGTGGGCGTCTCGACTGGTTACAAGGCGAAGCTCTTGCTCCTCGGCACCGGCTACAAGGCGGAGCAGAAGGGCCAGACGCTGAACCTCTCCCTTGGCCTCTCGCACCCGGTGGTGTTTACGCTCCCGGCCGAGATCAAGGTCAAGGAGATCAACCAGAAGGGCTCGATGCAGGTCTCTGGCAAGAACGAGCAGGGCGTGACAGTCGAGCTCGAGTCGCACGACAAAGAGGCGCTCGGGCAGGCCGTGGCCAAGCTCCAGTCCTTCCGTCCACCGGAGCCCTACAAGGGCAAGGGCGTGAACGTCGAAGGCCAGAAGATCATCCGCAAGGCCGGCAAGGCCGGAGGCAAGGGCGGCAAGTGATCCCGCGGCGCGCCTGCTCGACGAGCGAGCGCGCGCACGGGTGACAGACCAACGAGCGAAGACGGCACGAACGGAGGGCGGTGGCGGCTCTCGAACGCACGGCGATCATGGTCGCTCGGACGAACACTCCGAGCGAGCTCCGCGCCGAGCGATCTCTCGAACCGCTGCCGAACACCCTGCGACCGAGCGACGGTCTTCGTCTTGGACAACGGAGCGAAGAGACCATGGGACAGCAAAAGAAGAGCGAAGAGCGCTTCGAGCGCCGCGTGAAGCGCACGCGGGCGAAGCTCCACGGAACCGCAGAGCGCCCGCGATTGAGCGTGTACCGCTCGTCGCAGCACATCTACGCGCAGGTGATCGACGACGACGCGGGCAAGACCATCGCGACGGCGAGCACCCTCAGCAAGGACGTGAAGGGCGCGGCGGCCGAGGCGAAGAAGACGGACGCGGCGAAGATCGTGGGCAAGACGATCGCGCAGCTCTGCAAGAACAAGGGCATCCAGAAGGTCGTGTTCGATCGCGGCGGCTATCAGTACCACGGGCGTATCAGCGCCCTGGCTGATGCAGCGCGTGAGGCCGGTCTCGAGTTCTGAGGAGTCACACGATGTCGATGGAAGGCGAACAGAACGAGCTCAAGGAGCGCGTGGTCCACATCAACCGTGTCGCGAAGGTCGTGAAGGGCGGACGCCGCTTCAGCTTCAGCGCGCTGGTTGTCGTGGGCGATCAGAACGGCCGCGTCGGCGTGGGCCTCGGAAAGGCCAACGAAGTTCCCGAAGCGATTCGCAAGGGCAACGAGCAGGCGCGCAAGAACCTCTTCGAGATCCCCCTCGTCGGAAAGACCATTCCGCACGACGTCGACGGCCACTTCGGCGCGGGGCACGTGATGCTCCGCCCGGCCGGCGCGGGAACGGGCGTCATCGCCGGCGGCGCAGTGCGCGCCGTCGTCGAGAGCGCTGGGATCTCGGACATCCTGTCGAAGTCGTACGGCTCGCGCAACCCGCACAACGCGGTGAAGGCGACCATTGCTGCGCTCAAGCAGCTCCGCAGCGCGGCGGCCACCGCGCAAAAGCGCGGTCTCCGCGCTGAAGATATGTGAGAAGGTTGGAGGTCGCGATGGCCAAGCCGAAGCTTCGCGTCAAGCAGACGCGTGGATTTGCCGGCAAGAAGCCGGAGCAGGTGGCGGTTCTGAAGGGCCTCGGGCTCTCGGGACCCCACACCGTTGTCGTGGTGGACAACACGCCCTCGTTTCGAGGGATGGTGAAGAAGGTCCTCCACCTCGTGACTGTCGAGGAAACCGATGGCTGATTACTTGAGCAAGCTCCGCGCGCCCGAAGGCGCCAACACCAAGCCGCTCCGCAAGGGCCGCGGTTTGGGGTCGGGCCTCGGCAAGACCGCGGGCAAGGGAATGAAGGGCCAGAAGGCCCGCCACCCGGGCAACTTCGGCAAGCTCGCCTTCCAGGGCGGGCAGACGCCGATTCAGCGCCGTTTGCCGAAGCGCGGCTTCCGCCGTCCCTTCGTCGAGGGCGTGGCCACGGTCAACATCGCGCAGCTCGAGAACAAGTTCGAGGCGGGCGCCACGGTCGACCTGACGCAGCTCATCGAGAAGGGCCTCGTGAAAGCGAAGTTCCTCAAGGTGAAGGTGCTCGGCGACGGTGAGCTCACCAAGAAGCTCTCGGTCAAGGTGGACGCTGTCAGCGCCAGCGCCAAAGAAAAGATCGAGAAGGCGGGAGGCACCGTCGAGCTGCCTGTCGCCAAGGAAGGCTCCGAGCCCAAGGCGGGTTGAGCCAATCACAGCCCAACGGGATCCCTACGACGGGTCGCGTGTCAGGGAGCCCTCCAAATCAGTGATCGACCATCACTGTGCAGGGGGCGCTCTGTGCATGGCGGCCTGTTGGGCTATAACCCGCCCCGACTCTCGCAGAAGGACGAACTGATGCTCGCAGTGCTGGCCAACATCGTGAAGATCCCCGAGCTACGCCGGAGGATTCTATTCACGCTGGGCATGATCGCGGTCTACCGCTTGGGCGTATACGTCTCAGTGCCGGGCGCGAACGTGAAGGTGATCCGCGAAGTGGTCGGCGCGTCGGGCGGCGACGGCTCGCTGCTCGGGCTGTTCAACCTGTTTTCGGGCGGCGCGCTCGAGCAGGCCTCGATCTTCGCCCTCGGGATCACGCCGTACGTCTCCGCGTCGATCGTGATCCAGCTGCTCTCGTCGATCTTCAAGCCGCTCGAAGAGCTGCGCAAAGAGGGCGAGATCGGCCAGCGGAAGATCAATCAGTACACGCGCTACGGCGCGATCGGCCTCGCGCTCGTGCAGGGCTGGGCGACGGCGCTCTTCCTCGAGAGCTTGTCGAACGGCGACGGGCTCACCGCGGTGGCGCACCCGGGCTGGCCGTTTCGCTTGTTGACGATGCTCACGCTGATGACGGGCACGGCCTTCATCATGTGGATCGGCGAGCAGATCACCGAGCGCGGCATCGGCAACGGGATCTCGCTGCTCATCTTCGCGGGCATCGTCGCGGACTTCCCGTCGTTCATCATGCAGACGATTCAGTCTGCGAAATCAGGGCAAGTTCAGCCGACCGCGATGCTCATCGCGGTGACGGTGATCATCGCGTCGGTGGCGATCATCGTGTTCTTCGAGCGCGGCCAGCGTCGCATCCCGATCGAGTACGCGCGGCGCATCGTTGGCCGAAAGATGTACGGCGGGCAGCGCACGCACTTGCCGCTCCGCGTGAACAGCGCGGGCGTGATCCCGCCGCTCTTCGCGAGCACGTGCTTGATGCTCCCGACGCAGCTCGCGAAGTGGCGCGTGCCCTACGCGGACGCCGTGCAAAACGCGCTGCAGCGCGGCGACTGGATCTACAACTCGACCTTCATCGTGCTGACGGTGTTCTTCGCGTACTTCTACACGGCGATTCAGTTTCCGCCGGTGGACGTCGCGGACAACCTGAAGAAGCAGGGCGCGTTCATCCCGAACAAGCGCCCTGGAAAGCAGACGGCGGAGTACATCGAGTACGTCGTCACGCGCATCACCTTCGGCGGCGCGCTGTACCTCGCGATCGTGTGCATCGTGCCGGACATGATGCGCCAGTACCTGCGCATTCCGTTTCCCTTCGGCGGGACGAGCTTGATGATCGTCGTCGGCGTCGCGCTCGACACGGTGAACCAGATCGAGTCGCACTTGATCACGCGTCACTACGAGGGCTTCGCGGGACCGACGGGGCCGCAGCTCCGCGGACGGAGGGCAGCGACGTGAGCCAGAGCGATCTGATCTTCATCGGGCCTCCAGGCGCCGGCAAGGGAACGCAAGCGAAGCGCTTGTGCGAGAAGCTCGGCGTTCCTCAGGTCTCGACGGGCGACATGCTGCGCGAGGCGAGGGCTGCGGAGAGCGAGCTCGGCAAGAGGGTTGCGGAAGTGATGGAGCGAGGCGGCCTCGTCTCCGACGAGATCGTGATCGGTCTCGTCGAGGAGCGCCTCGCGCGCGCAGACGCCGCGAAGGGGTTCGTCCTCGACGGATTTCCGCGCACAATTCCGCAAGCCGAGGCGCTGGACAAGCTCCTTCGGCGCCTCGGAAGATCCGTCAAGCATGTGGTTTTGTTGGAAGTTCCCGACGCGCTGATCGTCGAGCGCATCACCGGTCGAAGGACCGGAGAAACCACTGGACGTATTTACCACCTCAAGTATGATCCGCCCCCCTTTCCCGACCGTGGAGAGGGTGGAGAGCGTCTTCTCCAGCGGAGCGACGACGTCGAAGAGACCGTCGTCAATCGTCTCGCGACATACGCCGCGCAGACTGCACCGCTGGTCGCGTACTACGCGGACAAAGGGCTGCTCCGGCGCGTCGACGGTGTCGGCTCGCTCGATGAAGTAAGCGCGCGGTTGTTTGCCGCGGTGGGCGTCTAGCCAAACGAGAGATGCCCTTGGCGGTGAAAGAGACCGCCGACTGGATTCAAGAAGCAGATGGCTAGGAAACATCGATCGTTCGACAAGCCGGAAGACGAGTCGGGCGAAAAAGACAAGATGACCTTCGAGGGCGTCGTCACGGAGGCGCTCCCCAACGCGATGTTTCGCGTGGACTGTGACAACGGTCTGAAGGTCCTCGCGACGATCTCGGGCAAGATGCGGCGGTTCTACATCCGCATCCTCCCGGGCGACCGCGTGACGGTCGAAGTGAGCCCGTACGACCCGACGAAGGGCCGCGTCACTTATCGTCACAAGTAATCAAGAGAGTACCGCCTGCGGGTCACGCCCGTGACGCCGCAGGGATTACGGCCGAAAGGTCCGAGCAGAGCGCGAGATGGCTCTGCGAAGGCTGGACGGTGCAGGCGACAGAGATGTCGCACAGATGGTTGAGACAGCGATGAAGGTCAGGCCCTCGGTCAAGAAGATCTGCGACAAGTGCAAGGTTGTGCGGCGCAAGGGTGTCGTCCGCATCATCTGCGAGAACCCGCGTCACAAGCAGCGTCAGGGGTGATGAGAGATGGCTCGTATTTCTGGAATCGACCTTCCCGGTCGTAAGCACATCCACATCGCCCTGCGCTACCTGTACGGAATCGGCCCGAAGAACGCGGTCGATATCTGCACGAAGGCCGGCATCCCGCTGGACAAGAAGGCGCAGGACCTGAACGACGCGGACGTTCGCAAGCTCCGCGAAGTCATCGAGGCCGAGTACAAGGTCGAAGGTGACCTGCGCCGCGAGGTGCAGATGAACATCAAGCGCCTGATGGACCTCGGGTGCTACCGCGGGCTGCGTCACCGCAAGGGTCTGCCGGTGCACGGCCAGAGGACGCACACGAACGCGCGCACTCGCAAGGGTCCGCGCAAGGGTCTGGCTGTGGCGCGTCCCGCGCCCGTGAAGAAGTGATCGAGACGAGGTAGTTGACGATGGCTCAGGCGAAGGCAGCGGCTGGCGGCAAGGCAGCCAAGGTCAAGAAGAAGGTCAAGAAGAACGTGCCGAAGGGCGTCGTTCACATTCAGGCGACCTTCAACAATACGATCGTCACGGTCTCGGACGTGTACGGCAACGCGATCTCCAACTCGAGCGCGGGCGCGCGCGGGTTCAAGGGCTCGCGCAAGAGCACGCCGTTCGCGGCGCAGATGGCGGCCGAAGACGCTTCGCGCAAGGCGATGGAGCACGGCATGCGCGAGGTCGCGGTGTTCATCCGCGGACCGGGCGCTGGTCGCGAGAGCGCCCTGCGCGCGCTGCAGCAGGCGGGCCTGCGGATCACGCTGATCCGCGACGTCACGCCGATCCCGCACAACGGATGCCGGCCGCCCAAGCGTCGCCGCGTTTGATGCACTGACCTCACGGATTGATCGAAGGACTCTGAGACATGGCTCGTTACATCGGACCAGTTTGCAAGCTCTGCCGCCGCGAAGGCGCGAAGCTCTTCCTCAAGGGCGACCGTTGCTACTCGGACAAGTGCTCGTTCGATCGCAGCCCGTTTCCCCCGGGACAGCACGGACAAGCGCGCGTGAAGTTCAGCGAGTACGGCCTCCGTCTTCGCGAGAAGCAGAAGGTGCGTCGCGTGTACGGCGTGCTCGAGCGCCAGTTTCGCAAGTACTTCGCCGAGGCTGACCGCTCGAAGGGCGTGACGGGCGAGAACCTGCTCTCGCTGCTCGAGCGCCGCCTCGACAACGTGGTCTACCGCCTCGGCTTCGCGTCGACGCGCAACGAGGCCCGTCAGCTCGTCCTCCACCAGCACATCCTGGTGAACGGCAAGCGAGTGAACGTCCCGAGCTTCCTCGTGAAGCCCGGCGACAAGATCGTGGTGCGCGAGAAGAGCCGCCAGATCGCGCGCATCAACGACTCGATCGCGGGCAGCGCGCGTCGCGGCGAGATCACCTGGCTCGAGCTCGAAAAAGAGAGCTTCACGGGCACGGTGAAGTCGCTCCCGATCCGCTCGGAGCTCACGCAAGAGATCAAGGAGCAGTACGTCGTCGAGTACTACTCGCGCTGATTGCTTCGGGCTCGTGGGCCTGAGCGCTGCGTTTTTCGCGGCGTTTCTCGTGTCCACGCAGAGGGTGAGAGCACCGGTGGAGGCTCTCACCCTCTGTCCATTTTGGCCCTCGCGCAGGGGTGAACTCCTGTGCAGTCCGTGACAGCGCAAGAAAAATCGTCACGGAGCCCTTTGACAGGGCAGTTCGATTTCGCTATGGGCCCCGCACGCCCCGTGCCAAAGCCCAGCTCCACCACCGGCGGCAAGAGTTACTAGACGGACACGGGCGGTGACCCTCGAACATCCGTGAACGCGCAGCGCGCGGCCACGAATGGAAGAGTGTCGCCTCCCCTCAAGGCACTTACGGAGAGTCACGGCATGACGCAGTCGATGCAGTCCCGCAACTGGCGCGACTTGATTCGCCCCAAGGCGCTCGTGGAGGAAGACCGCGACACCCACACCGAGTTTTACGGCAAGTTCGCGTGCGAACCGCTCGAGCGCGGCTTCGGCGTGACGATCGGCAACTCGCTGAGGCGTGTATTGCTCTCTTCGCTCCAGGGCGCCGCTGCGACGGCGCTGAGGATCGACGGGGCGCTGCACGAGTTCACGACGGTCGACGACGTCAAAGAAGACGTCACCGACATCGTGCTCAACGTGAAGGAAGTGGTCTTCGCGACGAGCAACGCGAAGCGCTTTCAAGTGCGCGTCGAGAAGTCGGGCCCCGGCGCGGTCACCGCGGCGGACATCCAGTGCCCGCCGGACCTTCGCGTGCTGAACCCCAAGCAGCACATCGCGACGGTGAGCAAGGGCGGGCGCTTCTCGGCGGAGATCGTCGTGCAGCCCGGCCGCGGATACGTCCAGGCGGATCGCAACAAGGACCCGAGCCAGCCGATCGGTTGGATCCCGGTCGACAGCTTGTTCAGCCCCGTCAAGAAGGTGAACTACACCGTGACCAACGCGCGCGTCGGTCAAATGACGGACTACGACAAGCTCACGCTCGAAGTGTGGACCAACGGCGCTGTGCGCCCGCGGGACGCCGTGGCGTTCGCCGCGAAGATCCTGAAGGAGCAGCTTCAGATCTTCATCAATTTTCAGGAAGAGGACGAGGCGGTCGCCACCCCTGTGGCCGGCACCTCCGAGTCGCTCAACCCGAACCTCTTCAAGTCGGTCGAAGAGTTCGAGCTCAGCGTTCGCAGCGCAAACTGCCTGCAAAACGCGAACATCCAGTACATCGGCGAGCTCGTTCAGAAGACCGAGAGCGATCTGCTCAAGACCAAGAACTTCGGCCGCAAGTCGCTGAAGGAGATCAAGGACAAGCTCAGCGAGCTCGGCCTGCAGCTCGGGATGCACCTCGAGAACTGGCCGCAGATGCTCGAGCGCTGGCGCGCAGAGCACGGGCAGTGAACCCCGCGCGGTGAGTTCGGCGACGAGTCACTTCGTCGCTGAAAACACTGGGCGAAAAGATGAAACCGAGCGCTGACCCCCGACGCATGTGGCGTCGGGGGTCGTTGTCGTTCCGGAGGCCGGAGACGGCGATCGAGCGAACGAGCTGCGAATGTGCAGCGCCAAGCGAAGATCCCGAGCGCTCCCTCCGTCGGTCGGCACCGAAGAAGACTCTTCGGCGCGCGACAGGAAAGCCTGAAAGTACCGCGGGACCGGCCCGCGGCGGGCACTGAGAGTAGTTCGTCATGCGTCACCTGAATTTGGGCCGTAAGTTCGACCGCAACGCGTCGAACCGCCGCGCGATGTTCAAGAACCTCGTCGCCAACCTCCTGGCGCACGGGCAGATCGAGACGACCGTCGCGAAGGCGAAGGAAGTCCGCCGCATCACCGAGCGCGTGATCACCAAGGCCAAGCGCCTCGGCGCGACGGCCAACGCCGCGGAGCTCGACGCCGCAGCGGCGCGCCGCCGTCTCTCGGTCAAGCGCGACGTGGGCAAGTTCCTCCCGCGCAACGCCGAGCGCTTGGTGAACGGCGAGGTCGAGACCCTCGACCTGGTCGAGCACTTGTTTCGCGAGGTCGCGCCGAAGTTCGCCGATCGTCCGGGCGGCTACACGCGCATCATCAAGACGCGCAACCGCCGCGGAGACAACGCGCCGCTCGCGATCATCCAGCTCCTCGGGTACGAGAAGGTCAAGCGCGCGGGCGCCGAGCCGATCGTGACCAAGGCGCCGAAGGTCAAGGAAGAGACCAAGTCCGAAGGGTGATCCGCCCGGCGCGGTGTTACACCGCTGCGAGAGCAGCGAGCACCGCATGCAGGACGAGAGCACAGAGCGCGTAGCGGGCGGGGACAGCGATGGGGACGGAGCGTTGCTCCCGTGGGTGGGGACCGAGGTTCCCGGGCCGCGCGCGCGCGCGTGGGTCGAGCGGCTCGCGCAGAGCGAGTGCCCAGCGCTGACTGCGCGCCGAAAGCGCCGAAGCGAGCTCACGGGGACCGACCACGACCCGATCGTGTGGACCTCTGCGCACGGGGCGATCGTCCGCGACGTAGACGACAATCGCTTCATCGACCTCACCGCGGGGTTCGGCGTGGCGATGCTCGGGCACAGTCATCCCAGCGTGCTCTCGGCGATCGAGCGGCAGACCCGGCGGATGGTTCACGCGCTCGGGGACGTGTTTCCCAGCGATCGCAAGGTCGAGCTCGAAGAGCGACTGAGCGCCCTCGCGCCGTGGCCCAACGCGAAGGTGATCCTCGGGCTCTCGGGCGCGGACGGCGTCGAAGCGGCCCTCAAGAGCGCCGTGCTCGCGACGAAGCGGGCGGGCGTGATCGCGTTCGAGGGCGGCTACCACGGGCTCGCGCACGGGCCCCTGGCAGCCTGCGGGTACAGCAAACGCTTCAGGGAGCCCTTTGCGGGGCAGCTCAACGCGGACGTGAGGTTCGTTGCGTATCCCGCGCGGGAGGCCCCGGAAGCGTGCTCCAGGGCGCTCGACGGGGTGCGTGACGCGCTCGCGAGCGGGACCATCGGCGCGGTGCTGGTCGAACCCGTCCAAGGGCGCGGCGGCGTGACCGTGGGGGACGGGCCCACGCTGAGCGCGATCGTGAAGCTCGCGCGCGAGGCGGGCGCCGTCGTGATCGCGGACGAGATCTACACGGGGTGCTTCCGCTGCGCAGATGCGTTTTGCGCGTCCACAGTGCTGTGGAACGAGCTCCCCGACGTCGTCGTGCTCGGCAAGGCGCTCGGAGGCGGGCTCCCTGTGAGCGCGTGTCTCCTTCGCGACGAGGTGGCCGAGGCGTGGGGAGACCCTGCGGGAGAGGCCATTCACACGAGCACGTTCTTGGGCAACCCGCTCGCGTGCGCCGCGGCCCTCGCCGTGGTGAACGAGCTCGAGCGGCCGTCCGTTCGCGAGCAAATTCGCAGGCAAAGTGAGCTCTTTTGGAGCGACGTGATCGCGCCCGTGGCGAGCGACCCCTCGTGTCGCACGACGCGCACCGGGGGCGCGGGGCTGCTCGTGGGCCTGGGGCTCGAGGGAGGGCTCGCGCGCGTGCTCACCGTGATGCGGGCGATGCTCGAGCGGGGGTACATCGTTCTTCCTGGGGGCGTGCGCGGCGATCAGCTGGCGTTTACGCCGCCGGCGGTGCTCTCCGACGCGCAGCGCGCGCACGCGCGCGAAACGCTGCGCTTGGTGCTACGAGCGACGTGACCGAGCCATGAGTGAATCGTCGGTGAGCGCATCGAGGACGAGGGACGAGCTCTACGCGCGCGTGCGCGCGGTGCTCTCGCGGGGCGCGAACGCGCAGATGGATTGCAGGGAGTTCGAGTCGATCACGCTCGAGGCGATCGCGTGGCAAAGGAGCGTGTGCCCGGCGCTCGATCGCGCGCTCTCGGCCGCGAGCGACGGGCTCGTCGGCGAGGGGCTCGACGCGGTGGTGGGGCTCGCGACGGACGCGTTCAAGACGGCGAGGATCGCGACGTTTGCGCCCGAGCGAGAGGCGCGCGTGTTCTACACGAGCGGGACGACCCGAGACGTCCGCGGTCGGCACGCCTTCGAGACGACCGAGCTCTACGAGACGGCGGCCATCGCCGCGGCGAGGCGCTGGCTCCTGCCCGAGGCGCGCTATCGGTTCGTGTTTCTCGCGGAGAGCGAAGAGGACAACCCGCACAGCTCGCTCGGGGCGATGCTCGCGATGTTCGCGCGGGCGTGGGGCGTGACCGACAATGTGTTTTGTGTGGAAAAATCCTCGCTCGATGTCGCGAAGGCGCGCGCGATGATCGATCGCGCCGTGGCCGACGGCGAGCGCGTGGCGCTCTTGGGGGCGACGTTTGCGTTCGTGCACTACTGGGACGCGGTGGGCGCGGAGGGCGACGTTCGACTGCCGATGGGGTCCGTCGTGATGCCCACGGGAGGGTTCAAGGGTCGCTCGAGAGAGCTCGCGCCCGATGAATTGATGCGCGAGATTCAAGAGCGCTTCGGCGTCGCGCGAGTGCAGGTCGTGCAGGAGTACGGGATGACCGAGCTCAGCTCGCAGGCGTACGAAGCGCACCGCGAGGGGGTCGAGCCAGGGCGCTACGTGTGTCCGCCGTGGATGCGCGTGGACGCGGTGGATCCCGAGACGCTCGAGGTTCTTCCGCGGGGAGAAGAAGGGATTCTTCGCGTGATCGACCTCGCGAACTTGGGCTCGTGTGTCGCGATTCAGACCGCGGACCTCGGCGTCGTGTACGAGCGAGGGTTCGTGGTGAATGGGAGGATGCCCGGGGCCACGCCGAGGGGGTGCGCCCGTGCGCTCGACGCGCTGCTCAGCGGGTCATAGCGCTGCGAAGGCCGCGAGAAACACGACGAGACAAAGGCCTGCGCAGACCGCGTACGCGAGCGCGTAGCGAGGGGAGGCGCGGCGCGAAGCGGTCAGCGCGAGCGCGACGCCCGCTGCGACGAGAGCCGACGACAAGAGGGCGATCGTCGTCGGTGGTGGCGTGATCTGGGCGCGATTTGTGGAGGGAAGCGCGAGCAAGAGCCACGCTTCGAGCGGGTTGGAGACCTCGAGTTCGTAAGGAATTCGCCCGTCGCGGACCGCGATTCGCGACGCGTGATAGAGCGCGACGAACGCCCCAATCGTGAGCGCGGCGACGGTGGTGATCCGTACTCTCGCCGTGATCGATGGGCCGGTTGGGTTCACGTTGGACTGGAGTGTACCTCGCGGAGCGCCGCTTCGATCGAGGCGCTCGTGTCGCGGGTCGCGACGATCGTCATCGCGCGGAGCTGCGACGGAACGACGCCGAACATCGAGCGAAACGCCTCGCTGAAGTGAGAGGGCGTCGCGAAGCCTGCGTCGAGCGCGGCGGTGGTGAGCGGCGCGCCTCGCGCGATGGACAGCGTGGCTGCGCGCAGGCGGGCCCACAGTCGATAGCGTCGGAAGGGGACCCCGACGGACTCGGCGAAGACGTGCATGAAGCGCGACTTCGAGAGGCTCGAACGAGCTGCGATTTGTGCGACGGATCGCTCGAGGTGCTCGCCTGCGTCCATCGCCTCGACGAGCCGCTTCACGCGCGCGTCGATCGGGCGCGCGGGGTGTTCGACGTGAAGCAGCGACGCGAGCACACGGCGCGGAGCGCGACGGAGCTCGCTCGTCGAGGGCAAGGGCTCGAGCGCGTTCGCGGCGCGGCGCGCGAGCTTGTCCGTGGGGTGCAGATAGAGAAAGAGCGCGCGATCGCAGTCGCCGTCGATTCGATGGGAGACGCCTGCTTCGACGAGGATCGCCGCGGACGGTCCTGTGCTGTGCCGGGAAGACGTCGTCGCGGTGAGCGTCGCGCGCATGGCCTCGCCGAGGCAGACGACGGCGCCGCGGTGCGTTCCGACGCCGAGCAGCGGGCCGGCGTAGAGCGCGGAGGTGGGGGCGAGCCACAGCGTGGGCGCAGCAGGCGCTCGGACGTGACAGTCGCGCGGATCCGGCATGGGTCTCGCGCATCCTGCGCGAAACCGAGTCGTCCTGCGAGCGGGGCGCTCGGTGTTCGATCCCGTTCGTCGGGAACTCTGCGCCGTCTGTCCGACGTCGGTGACCGCGCGCGAGACGCGCTCTATCGTCGGGTCATGACCGACGCTGCTCCTGCATCGAGCGCGCGCATCGAGTGGCTCGACGAGCGCTCGCAGCCCCTGTTGCCGCCGGGCATGTGGGTCGTGTACCTGCTCGCGCCGGTCGCGGGGTCGATTCTGTTGCTGCCGAACATGACGCGGCCGTCGCGCGAGCAGCTGCCGATCGTGATCGCTGTCACGCTGCTCCCGTACGTCGTCCTCACGCTGACGCTCCACGGGTTGTTTACCTACGTGGCGCCGTCGCTCGTTCGACGGATCGAAGCCGAGTGGAAGCGATGGCTCTTGTACGTGGCGCTCGTGACGACCGTCGCGGCGGTGGGAGCGCTCGCGATGTTCGCGCTCGTGCGCGGCGATTGCAGCTCGTCGGGCGTGTTCGTCGCGCAGTGCGTGGTGATCTCGGCGACGATCACGTTGCCCGCGCTGGCGGTGCAGCGGTTTCGTGTGCGCGCGATCGCCAACGAGCAGCAGATGATCGCCGAGCGACAGGCGTCGCTTCGCGCGAAGCTCTCGGCGTTGACCGCGCGGACCAACCCGCACTTCTTCTTCAACGCGGTGAACACGGTGGCGTGCTTGATCCCCGAGGACCCCGCGCTCGCCGAGCGAACGCTCGAGCGATTGGCAGAGTTGTTTCGCTACGCGATGGCGAGCGACGAGGCCAAGGTCGTCTCGCTCGCGCGCGAGGTCGAGATGCTGAAGGACTACTTGGAGATTCAAGTCGCGCGCTTCGGTGACAAGCTGCGCGTGTCGGTCGAGCTCGATCCTGCGGTGGCTGCGGTGGCTGTTCCGCCGTTGTTGTTGCAGCCGCTCGTGGAGAACGCGGTGCTGCACGGGGTCAACGCGCGGGGGCACGGGCACGTTCGCGTTCATGCGCGGCGCGAGGGCGAGCTCGTCGTCGTCACGGTCTGCGACGATGGCCCTGGTCCCGGCGCGTCGGCGCACAAAGGAACCCAGACCTCCATGAACGACCTCCGCGCCCGCCTCGCGCTGCTCTATCCCGAGGGCGGTCGGCTCGCGCTCCAACGCGCGCCCGAAGGGGGCTGCGTCGCGCGCGTCGAGCTTCCGATGGCGATGGCGATGGCGGGGGCCCCGTGAGGCTCTTGCTCGTCGACGACGAGGCGCCGGCGCGACGGCGGCTCGCGCGGCAGATTCAAGAGCTCGGCGGCCACACGATCGTCGGTGAAGCGAGCGACGGAGACGAGGCCCTCGCGCTCTGCGAAGCGCTCGAACCCGACGCGCTCTTGCTGGACGTTCACATGCCCAAGCTCGACGGGTTGAGCTTGGTGGCGCAGAACCACGCGTTGCCGCCGGTCGTGTTCGTCACGGCGTACGACGCGCATGCGGTGCGCGCGTTCGAGTTGCACGCGGTGGACTATCTGCTCAAGCCGGTGCGCGCCGAACGGTTGGCGCAAGCGCTCGATCGGGTGAAGTTGCGGGCGAGCGCGCTCGACGCGACGTCGCGCGTGTTGCAGTCGCTCGCGCCGAGCAGCACGCGCATCGCGAGCGCCTCTCGCGGCGTGACGAAGCTGTTCGACGCGCTGTCGGTGACGCGGTTCTGGTCCTTCGAGAAGTACACGCTGTTTCGCGCGGACGGCGAGGAGCAGATGACCGAAGAGGCCCTGGGAACGATCGAAGCGCGGCTCGCTTCGCACGGGTTTCTTCGCGTTCATCGCGCAGAGCTCGTGCGGCTCTCGGCGGTGCGCGCGATTCGATCCGAGGACGACGGCGTGGTGCTCGAGCTCGAGGACGGGCAGCGCGCGCGCGTGAGCCGCCGTTTGTCCGCCACGGTGCGCGCGGCGCTCGGGTTGTAGATCGTCTGTCGGCCGATTCGTACCGTCGGTCGACCTTCGCGCTCCCTCGATCCGAGACGGTCGGCCGCGCTCGACCGGGCGTCGCAGTGTCCGACCCATGAAGCGCATCGCACTCGGGTTCGCGCTGGTCGCGCTCGCCGCGCTCGTCATCGGACGCGCGCATCGAGCCCCACGCGCGCAGGGAAATCCCCTCGGAACCCTCGCGCTCCCGCTCGCGTCACCGCTGCGCCTTCGCGCGCTCGTGCGCGAGCGCATCGCGACGGGATCGTACGTGTACCTGCGTCTCGCGGACGAGCGCGGCGCGGACACGTGGTTCGTCACGGTGCGCGGCCGCGACGACGAACGCGACGCCCGATGCGTGGAGGCCACGGCGTACGCGCGCGCCGAGCGCTTCGAGTCCGCGCGGCTCGCTCGCACGTTCGAGCCGCTCTTGTTCGGCGCGGTGCGTCGCTGCCGGTGAGCGCGACGAGCTCGCTTTTTCTCTCGCAAACCCTGCCTACGGAGTCACGTATGTCCTCTCTTCGATTCGCTCTCTCGCTGCTCTCGCTCGCGTCGTTCGCGGCGTGCGCGCCAAACACAAGCGGCCCTGCGCCGACGCCGACGATCACGCTCGCGCCTGGCACAGGAACGCTGCGCGCCGAAGTCGGTCCCGCGCGCAGCTCGACGGGCACCGTGTTCTGCGCGCTCTTCAACGCCGCCGCGGGATTTCCTGGCGCGAGTCCCATCGTGGGCGGGAGCTTGTCCGCGCCCGCGTCCAGCGGACAGAACGTCCTCTGCGAGTATCGCAACCTGCCCGCCGGGGACTACGCCGTCTCGGTGTTTCACGACGAGAACGGCAATCAGCAGCTCGACCTCAGCCTGTTCGGCGCGCCGGTCGAAGGCTTCGGCGCGACCAACAACGTGTTGCCGCCGACGTCTGCTCCGACGTTTGCAGACAACCGCGCGAGGGTCGACGAGGGGCAGACCGCGAGCGTTCGCGTTCAGCTTCGCTATTGATTCACGGGCGTACAGAAGGACATTGCGATGCGAAACCTAGCGTTTTTGTTTTTGTGTGCGTCTGCTTCGATGGGCTGCGGCGCGCCGATGCCCTCGTCGGACGGAGGCGCAGACGCGTCCGTCGAAGATCCTGCGTGCGCCGCGCCGGGACTCGAACCAGACCTGCGTCCATCGCCGCTCATGGGCGCTGCGGTCGGCGCCAACGGCGCGCTCGAAGAGGGGCAGTACGTGTTCAGCACGACGGCGCTTCGCTTGAAGAGCACGCCCGCTGCGGGGCAGCGATTCATGCAGGCGATGGGCGAGATCAACGCGGAGCTCGCGACGCAGCCGGGGCTGCTCGCGTATTCGTTTGCGACGTCCGCGCGCTGCAACGTCGCGCGCACGCTCACGGTGTGGCGCGACGAAGCGTCGATGTACGCGTTTTCGACGGGCGCCGCGCACCGCGCTGCGGTTCGAGCGGTCGGCGAAATGAGCCGCGGCGGCAGTCGCGTCACGCACTGGAACGGCGCCGCGTCCGAGGCCAATTGGCCTCGCGCCCAAGAAGTGCTCGCGGCGAGCGCCGGGCCCACGTACTGACGCGAGCGAGCGCGCGGGTAACCTGCAAATTCACGGTCAACATGGCGACTCGGAGTCCGAGTTGGCGCGTTGGTCTGCGCGACGTGGCTTCGGGCGGTCCGCGTCGCGGTGTTGGAGCGTCTGCTGCGCGGTCTGTCGCGAGGAAGACGGCACGATCCGTGAAGCGCGATTCGGAGCCATGACGCGTACCCGTCGTTCGCTCGAATTGTTGCTGGTCGTTGGCCTCGTTCTCTATGTCGGCAGCTGGTTTTCTGTGGCGCCAGAACCACGGCCCGCGCGGATCGATGGACACAACGGACACCCTGTCACGCGTGGCTCGGACGCGGCGGTGCGACCGGTGAGCGATCGCGGTGCGGAGACCGTCGCTCGAGCGCCTGCAAGGGAGGCGGATCCGTGCGGGGCGATGGAGGGGGCTCCCGTGGAGGTGAGCGCGTTCGTCGAGCGAGCTCGCGCGACGGGCGCGGCGGTGGGGCGCCTTCCGCATCGCGGAAGCAACGGGCTTCCTCGGGTGTATCGACGACTCCGCGCGCTCGCGCTCGATCCGACCCGCGATGGGGCAGGCGGAACGATCGAGCTCTGGGTCGGTCCCTTCGCGTATCCGCCCCGATGGAGTCCCGATCGATCATCGTGGGTCTTCGACGAGATCGTTTCGGGAGTCGGCTGCTCGTCGCGCCCTGCGGTGCTGCGTTGGATCACGGCGGACGGCGCGATCGGCGATCAGTGGGGGCTCGAGGGCGGAGCGATCGACGCGCGCGTGGCCGAGCTTCCCTCGGCGCTCGTTCGTTCGATCGAAATCGAGCAGGACAACTGCGGCGTCACGGGTCTGGTCGCGGGGACGTCCGCGATGCTCGTCAGCGTCCGAGACGGCAAGCTCGTTGTGCGCACTGCTGTCGACGAACACGGACGACGCGTCGCGCTCGAGCTCGAGCGCACGGCGTTTCGCGGTTGGACTGCGACCGCTCGCCCCACGAGCGTGCACCCCGCGGATCTGCTCAGCTGGCGTTCTGCGCTGCACAGGTCGTCTCGCGGCACAGCGCACAACCGATGCATCGACGCGTACACGCGAAGCGCGTGGGACGGTCGTTGCTATCGCTCTCGGACGGTGTTCGAGCGGCGGTCGGGCTCGTTCGGAGCGGAGAGCGCGCTGGAGTGCACGGCCCCATCGGGCGGCGAGCCTGCGTTCGTGGGGCGATTTCCAGCGCCGTTCTCGAGCGGAGAAGCCGTGGCCGCGCACGCGCACCTGCTGGGTTGCTCGGGGTGAATCGCGGCGCGGCGCGATTCAGGGCGGACACTGCCGATCGGCGAAGGCGCGCGGACAAAACAGCTCGAGCCTGTATCGCGGATCGGGCTGGGCTCCGCGCGTAAACGAAATGCGCTGCTCACACGACTGCGACCAGCGCTGAGGCGCAGTGTCCGGAGCTCGATCGACGTACCAGCCAGCCTGGTCTTCTGCTGGACGCCACGCGAGCGCGCCCGCGGACGGAGGAAGCGTCGGGATCTCAGTGATCTCGCAGACCGAACTCGTTCCTCCCCACGGGTTCGTCACGGTGGTGACTCCGTTCGATGGCGTCGATCGCCCGCGCGACCGATCGCAGCGCGTGCCGGGTTCGACGAACTCGCGCAGCACGCAGCTCGACTGCTCCGAGCCGTCTTCGCGAGCGTGGAGCTCGAGTGGTTCTCGCAGGCACGTTCCGTTCGCTTCGGTGAGTACGACGGCGATGCGATGCGAGAGCCAACTGGCGAGCGGGTCGAAGTTCGATGCACACACAGACAGCACCGCGCCCTTCTCGCAGGGCACGCCGTTGCAGCGAGGGCTTTGGGCGAAGCGCCGCGCGACCTCGACGATGCGCCGAGAAGGAAGCGCTGACGCGGCGTCGGGTTGGCATGCGCTCGCAGGCGCCACGCCTTCGCGACGACACACCGGCGCGATTCGCGCGCACTCCGGAGCGCGCGAGGGCTCGAGCCTCGACGACAGCGCCGCCCAGTCGATTCCCCATCCGAACTGATCCGACCGTTGCGGGAGTTCGATCGGCACTCCTGCGATCGCGAAGAAAGAGATCAGGTACGGTTGCCCGGGCTTCAGTGAGTCGAGGTCGCGCGTCCAGGCGCGAGCCGGGCCTGGGTCGTTCGAGATGTAGCGGTCGAGGTTCCACGTTGGGTCCTGCGGGCCGTTGGGCTGTGCGAGGTAGAATCGAGCCTCGACGTCGTCGCTCGCCCACTGCGTTGCCGTGCGATCGAAGGCGCTCGTGCCCTCTCGACAAGCGCTCTCGCCGCGCGAAGCGGAGAAGCCGTGATCGTGCGCGCAATCGCGGACCGAGTGATCGTCACTCGTCGCGAGCACGACGATCGCGAGCTGCGCGTACGGTCGAAGAAATCCTGCGTTGGGCGCGCCGCTGCCCGCGGGCTCTGCGGCGCCGTGCTCGACGAGCGCACGCCAGACGGCTTCGAGCGGTTGACCGAACTGGCAACCGCGGGCCGTCGCCCGTTGGTGGCAGGCAAGCTGCGCTCGAAGCGCAAGAGCGTCGGTCGCGGTCGGAGCTTCGTCGCGTCCCTCGTAAGTCCGACATCCCTGGAGCGTGCCGCAGTACGAGAGAAACGCGGGCAAATTTCGGCACGAACCGTCGGCTGCCGGGACACCGAAGGTCGACCTCGCGGCCGCCGTCCGTCGCTCACGCGCCAACGGACTCGTCGTTTCTGGACCGATGCGTCCATCGTCGCCGCGCGCGGTCTCGCACCCGTCGATGCCCGAGCCGCGAGCGCCGAGATCCGCGCTGACCACGCCCACTCGCAAGTCCGGTGCAACGAGGGGAACCACGAATTCTTCTGGATCACGGAGGTCGCACGGATGCAGGGGCCCCGAGGGGTTCGAGCGCGTGACGCAATACGGCTCGCTGAGCGTCGCGAGCGCGGCAGACAGTCGTTCGAGCTGTTCGAGCGCGGTTGGCGCGCTGTCGATCACCACGACGAGGTCCAACGCGACTGCGCCGTGTCGGACCCTCGAGTACGTCTCGCCGACGAGCGCTGGGCAGCCTCCAGACACGCCGCGTCCGCACGCGCTTGCCGCGAGCACCCACGCGGATAGAAGCGCGATCCACGCCAGTATCGTCGCGACCGATGCGCTCCGACTCCGATGGCGATCGCTGGGTTGGCGATCTGCCGCGTCGGGGAGGTGCGCGGTTCTCTGCGCGCGTCTGCGCGGCGTATCTGCGGGACCCATCGCGTCGAGCGCTGCAACACGCGTTCCCCCTTTCGCTTGTAGTTCGCTGGGAATTTCGTGCGTCCGCGCACGCGGGCGCTCACGAGCGGCGCCTTGTGCGATGGCAACTTCGTTGGCACACCGGTCAACCGGCGTTGAATCGTCGATCGCACGCCCCTCGCGTGACGCAGCACGTTTTCGAAAGTCCCCATCACCCGCGGGCTCCATCGTCGCGCGCATGTCGCTCGAAACAGAGTCCGTGCGCGAGTGGGCGGTGCGAGGCGCGATGCTCTTCGCCGCTGCGATCCAGTGCCTCCCGATCGTCGGCGTCGCGGGCCGCGCGGCGCTGCGCAGGCTCTACGCGGTCTCGATCGAAGACTCGGCGACGGAGCTTCTCTTGCGGCACCGCGCCGTGGTCCTCGCGCTGCTCGGCGTCGTGATCGCGGTCGGCGCGCTCAGGCCCGCGCATCGCTCGCTCGCGCTCTGCGTCGGGCTCGCGAGCAAGGGGGCGTTCTTGATTTTGTGGGCAAAGTCGCCCCCGCTCGGCGCGGCGCTCGCGCGGGTGGCTCGCGCCGATGTGCTCAGCGCGCTCGCGTTGGCTCTCGCGGCGCTCGTGCGCTGGCGTTGAATCCGTCACGAGCGTCGCGCGCGCTGCTGGCAACGCGCTTGCACTGCGTCGCTGTGCAATGAACGAGACCCGCTTGCAACGCGACGTCGACGAGCTGCTCGGCGCCGCGGCGATCGTCGCGACCGTTGGACTTTCTCCCGTGCTCGCAGCGCGCTATCGGCGCTGGGGCGCGACGGACGAAGAGCTCACCGAGCCCCTTCCGGGCGACGCGTTGGTTTCTGCGCCTCGCCTGCAATCGACGCGCGCGATCGACGTCGCGGCTCCGCCCGAGCGCGTGTGGCCGTGGATCGCGCAGATGGGGCACGGCAAGGCGGGGCTCTACAGCTACGAGCAGCTCGAGAACCTCATCGGCTGCGACATTCACAACAGCTCGACGCTCGAGCCTCGCTGGCAGAACGTCGCGGTCGGAGATCGCGTCGGGCTCGGCCCCGAGGGCTATCCCTTCTTCGTTGTGAAGGAGCTCGTCGCGGGCTCGCGCTTGGTGCTGTTGGCGGGCGGCGGTGAGGGCGAGCCTGCGAACAGTTGGGCGTTTGTGCTTCGGGCGACGCCTGCAGGTTCGCGCTTGATCGTGCGCTCTCGGTACGACTACCCCGCGACGATCGGGCAGCGGCTTCTGTGGCGCGCGATCACCGAGCCCATGCACTTCGTCATGGAGCGCAGGATGCTCCTCGGGATCCGAGATCGCGCCGAAGGACGAGCGTCGCGTCGCGCGTCGTGACGATTGTATCGGTCGCCGTCGCGGTAGGATCGCGCGTGCTCTTCGGGCTGGAATGGTATCGCGCTCGGTTGTCGACGACGCACGGGACGGACGGGGCGTTCCATGCGCTTCGCGCGGAGAAGCGCTCGCGGTGCGAAGGAGCGCAGAGCGCCGAAGAGGCGTGGGAGCTCTGCGCGCCTGGTTCGTGGAGAGATCGCGCGTTTGGCTTCGTGGCTACGGACGGGAGCGTCGCCGCGGTGCCGTCGACCGTGGGGCGCGTCGTCGCGTTTTGCTCGCGGCCCGAGTCGATCGAGACAGGCGAAACGCTGGCGCGCGAGCTCGTCGCGCGTCTCGTCGCGCACGGCGCCGAGGCGCAATCATCGGTGCGATGGCGGTTCTGGCCCGAGGATCTGTGGAAGATGGGCGCGCTTCCGCCGATGCGTTGGAGCGGCGAGGAGTCTCCGCTCGTGCGCGCGGGGGCGCTCGTAAAGGAGGCCGCGGTCGAGCCCGCGATCGTCCGCGAGATCGAGACGCGCTCGCGTGATCGGCTGATGGTCTCGATCGCGTTGTGGTGCGCGCGTTGGGACGCCGCGCGCGTCGAGCCCAACCCGTTCGAGCCGCTGGTCGAGCTCTATGCGATGGGCGTCGCGCTCGTCGCGCTGTCGCCGCTCGAGCTCGCGATCGCGGACTGAATGGTGATTCAGGAGTCCCGTGAGCGATCGTAGACCGAGGTGTCCTTTCGGTATCGCGGGTTCTCGTCGTACCAGCGGCTGCCTTCGACGGCGTAGTCGAGCAAGAACTCGCTCCAGCGATTCGCGGTGCACTCGGTGATCGTGAAGAAGTCAGCGACCTCGTCGAGCGCGCTGTCGACGTAGTCTCCGACGAACACCGGGGGGTCGAGCTGCGTGCTGTTCAACGCACCCGAGCGCCACGCGACGAACCAATAACAGCAGCCTTGGTTCTCGTTGATGATGCGGAGGATCTTCCAGTCGTCGGGGCCGCGTTGGACCTTCCACTTCGCGGGGAGCACGAGAAAGTTGTTCGTCGGCTGCCAGTACATGACCAGCGCGTGAGCGTGTCGGCGCGTCGCGAGCTCGGTGACGGACGCAGGGACGCGAACGGACTGCCGCGCGAACACCGCGTTCGCGGCGTCGATGGCGCTCGCGTCGTAGGCGGGATCGCAGCGCGCGAAGTCCCAGAGTTTTCGATGGCGGATCTTGTTGTTCCACTCTTCGAGAAAGGCGAGCCGCGGGTCTTGTTGTTGGCTCTCGAGGACGTCGACGTTCGCGCCTCCTCCGAAGCGCAGGTCGTTGACGTACGCAGGACGAATCGCCGCGCGATCCGCGTAGGGCGTGCGCAACAACTGGAGACGCTCGCGCCACGTCGCGGGGTCGTCGGTCGAAAGATCGAACAGTGCTGCCAGAGGGTCGTATCCGTCGCTCATCGTGGCGGAGTATTCAACGCGGAGGGTTGTAGCGGAAGACCACGACCGACGTCATTTCTACGCAGCTCGAAGCGGTTGCTCGACCGTCCGCGCCGCCCGGCGATGAATTGGTGTGTCTGCCGAACGAGCGCTGGTCGCGCTGGTACGCACTATGCTCACCGGCCAGCACATGTTCGAACACCGTCTGATCGTGTCTCTCGTTTCGTTGGTCGTCGCGTGCAACAGCGGATCCCGCCCGCCGGCGGATACGACGGCCGCAACAGCGACGGCGCCGCCCGTCGCGAGCAGCGGAAATCGCGCGGAAACTCCGGCGTTCTCCGCAGAATCGATGCGGGGGATCTGGTACGCGTGCCCCGCCGTTGGCGGTGGGTACTGCGAGCGTCTCGTGCTCGCGGCGGGGCGCTACGAGTGGCGCGCGTCGCAGTCGAGCTGCGAGCGCATCGTGTTGCGCAGAGGACAGTGGCGTGTCGAAGGAGCCACGTTGATCCTCGAGGAGGCTTCGCACGTCGAGATCGACGGCGGAACGTGCACGACGAGCGACACCGGCCCCCGTTGGTCCAACGCGACGGTTCACGATCGAACCGTCGAGGCGCGTTCGATGGAGCGCCTCGCGCTCTCTGCGTGCTCCGAGTCCGAGCGATCGCAGAGCGAAGCGTCGTGCGTTCGCATGCGAGAAGCGCCTCGGTGGAAGCTCGCGACTCCGGAGTCGATGGACCCCGAGCCCATGCCGCGATTGGCGCCGTAGTCGTCGCGCTCCGCGGTGACGGGATTTTCGCTGGGATTTCTCAGCGGCAGGCGCCCGCGACGCACGCTTGTCCCGCCGCGCACGACGAGCCGCACGCGCCGCAGTTTCGCGCGTCACTCGAGAGGTTTACGCACGCGCCCGCGCACGCGACGGTTCCCGCAGGGCAGCCGCTGCTCGCAGTGCACATTCCCGCGGTGCAGCGCTGGCCCGCGGCGCAATCGCTGTCGACGCTGCACGATCCGCTCGCGACGCACGCGCCTGCACGGCACGATTGTCCCGCTGCGCAGATCGGCGACATCGGGTCGCTCTCGTCGATCGCTCCATCGCAGTCGTCGTCGCGTCCGTTGCAGCGCTCGGGCGACGGGCTGCACATCGACGCGCCGCACACTCCAGCGACGCACACTTGTCCCGCAGCGCACGACGAGCCGCACGCGCCGCAGTTTCGCGCGTCGCTCGAGAGGTTTACGCACGCGCCGCCGCACGCGACGGTTCCCGCAGGGCAGCCGCTGCTCGCGGTGCACGTTCCTGCGGTGCAGCGTTGGCCCGCAGCGCAATCGCTGTCGACGCTGCACGCGCCGCTCGCGACGCACGCGCCTGCGCGGCACGACTGTCCCGCAGCGCAGATCGGCGACATCGGGTCACTCTCGTCGACCAATCCGTCGCAGTCGTCGTCGCGCCCGTTGCAGCGCTCGGGAGAAGGCGTGCACGAGCTGCCGCCACAAACGCCCGCGGAGCAGCGTTGTCCCGCGGGGCAATCGCTGTCGGCGCGGCACATGGGGCTCGCGTCGGCTCCTGCGTCGACGCCCGCGTCCGCGCTGCTCGAGCGACACAGGCCCGCAACGCACGCTTGTCCTGCGGCGCACGACGAGCCGCACGCTCCACAGTTGCGCGGGTCGCTCGCGAGGTTGACGCACGCGCCGCCGCACGCGGTGAGGCCCATTGCGCAGCCGCTGCTCGCGGTGCACACGCCCGCGGTGCAGCGCTGTCCTGCTGCGCAATCGGAGTCCGCGCGACAGGCGCGTCGGCGGACAGGAACAAACTCCGAGAAGTGGCTCACGCGCACGACCATCACGTTGCGCGCGGCGTCGAAGGTCGCGCCCTCGATGGAGGTCCACTGCGATCCGCCGAGGGGGCGGGTGAGCACTTCGGTGGCCGCTGAATTCGTGGGGATCGTCAGGGTGACGGGCGTCGAAAAGGTCTGTCCTTCGGGGCCCATCACGAGCACCGCGCCCGTCGCTTCGACGCTCTCGGCGAGCATCGTGGGCGAGGCTCCTTCGTTCATCGTGATCGTGACCGTCTGCGAGAGCGCCCCAGGGGGAACGGTGATGCTCGCGCCCCGCAGCGCCCCTTGCGACACGTTGAGCGCGCCGCCGGTCGCGCCGATCGAGGCGCGGTTCGCGGCAGGCTCGATCGCACACGAGGCGAGCGCGAAGAAAACGGCGGTGCTGATCAGCGTCTGTGCCTTCATGAATGACTCCCGTACGAAATAGAACGACGGACCCACGCGAAGCGGTGCTTCGCGCTGCGCGCGGCAGTGCGCGCGAGCGTGCGAGGGGCAAGGCGCTCTGTTGCGCGAGCCTCGATCGCCCTGTGCTAGGCGATTGTGTCGACGCCCCGAGGGCTCCCGAACATTCGCACCCACCCCGACGATTTCAGCGAACGCACACGCCCGATGCGCAGCGTTGGCCAGCGGGACAGGCGCTTCCGCACGCTCCGCAGTGGAGCGTGTCGCTCGCGAGGTTGACGCACGCTCCGCCGCACGCGGTTGTTCCCGCAGGGCAGCCGCCGGAGACGCAGGCGCCTGCGCGGCACGTTTGTCCCGCAGCGCAGAGGGGCGCCATGGGGTCGTCTTCGTCGATCATTCCGTCGCAGTCGTCGTCGCGATTGTTGCACTGCTCGGTCATCACGACGCAGCTCGAGACGCACACGCCCGCGGTGCAACGCCTCCCCGCCCCACAGTCCGAATCCACCGAGCACGCGCTCGCGCGATCGAGCGGAACGTCTTGGACAGGCGTGTCTTCGCGCACGTCGAAGACGGGTCGATCGATCGTGACGACGTCGTCCGCGCTGTCTCGTTCGGTGACATCGATCGGATCGGGCCGGTCGTCGACCGTGTCTGCGCGCGTGTCCTGCGCCGCCGCACTGTCCGTGCGCGAACGAAACTCGATGGGGACCTCGCAGCCCATCGCGGCGCCGATCGAGGCGACGAGCGCGGTGATCGCGCGCTTCATGGGCGGCCCAAGCGCTCTTCGATCGTGGCGATGAACACGCTGTCCGGGTATCGCCTTCGAAATCGCTGGGCAAGGGCCCGCGCTTCTTGCTCTCGCTCGCCGAGCAAGAGCGCGCGGATCTCGAGGGCGTCGCGCTCTTCGGCGAGCGCGCCTCGCGCGAAGCGTCGGCTGTGCGCGCGCACCGCGGCGAGGGCCGCGGTCGTGTCTCGTTGCGTGAGCGCCCGCTGCGCGGCGCTGAGTAACTGTTGTTCTTCCGCGAGATCTTCCGGTGATTCTGCCGCTGGCGCCGAAGGGCGTCGCCGCTGCGACGAAGGATCCGCTGCGGCCACCGTGGCCAGGGGGCCCGCCGAGGCGTCGCTCGACACGGTTGGAACGGCCGCGCGCGGGGCCTCCGTAGGCTGCTGCCGAGGTGCGTGAGGCTGTGCAGTCGCGGGGGCTTCTACGTGACGGGCGACGGTCGTTGGAGCGATCGTGTCAACGCGCCGCGATCGGTAGAGCATCGCGCCTCCGCCGAGGGCCGCGGCGGTGACGAGGGCGCCCGCGACCCACGAAATCAACGTGTTGGACGCGGCTGCGGCGGTCGCCGTCGCGGCTCCCACCGTCGGGGGCGGAGGCGTCGTGTGCGGGGCGGGCGCGAGACCCACGGACGTGAACACGCGATCGAGCACGGCGTCGCGGGCGTCGGCGGGCGGCGCGATCTCTTGTTGTTCGCCGCGAAGAAGATCCCGAATGTCCTCGGGCAGCTCGCCGCGCTCGGGGGAGTGATCGCTCATGGGGACCCTCGACGGAGCCGAATGCGTCGGACCGCGGCGGTGAAGAGCTCGCGCGCAGAGTGCAGCCGCGAGTAGACGGTCTTGACGGGAATCTCGCACATGGCAGCGATTTCAGCGGCGGGGCGCTCTTCGATGTCGTGCAGGACGAGCACCGCGCGTCGATCGTCGTCGAGCGCGTCGAGCGCGTCGCGGACGAGCGCGCGTTCTTGCGCGGCGCCGAGGCGTTCGTCTGCGGTGGGCTGCGGATCCACGCTGTCCACTGTGCTCTCTCCGTCCTTTGTGAGCAGCTCGTTGCGGTAGCCCGCGAGTCGTTGGTGATTGCGCGTCACCCGAAAGGTGATCGCGAGGAGCCAGGGTTTTGCGGGCCGCGCCGGGTCGTACTCGTCGAGCTTGCGAAACACGGTGACGAAGACGTCGTGCGTGACGTCGGCGAGGTGCTGCGGAGGGACGCCGAGGCGGCGCGCTGTGTTCCACACGTAATCAAAATGCTGGTGGTAGAGCGCGGTGAATCGCTCGCGCGGCGCGTCTGCGCACGGCGCCGCTCCGCTCGAGGGCAACTCGAACGCCTCGGTGGTGGCGCCGTGAATCGAAGGCGTTGGGGGTTGCACGAGGAGCGTGGCCGCCGCGGGCCCGACAAGAGCCTCGCGAGAAGGTCGCGTTTTGGAAGCTACATCAATGAAGTACGCGGAGCAGTGGACCGCCGATCGCCGCGGTCTCGTGCTGCGGATATTGGTAGTTGTGCCGGCGCTCCCGACATTCCCAAGAAATCGAGCTGCGGGCTCTACAGGTCCACGGCGACGCCCGCGGAGAGCGTCGTGGTCAGCCGCTGGCGCGACCACTGGGCTTGTGTGTCGAGCCGCAGCGCTGGGGTCGCGATCCACGCGAGCGCCTCGAGCGCGACGAGCAGCGAGACGCGCGATCGTCCGAGGCGAGGCTCCCACGCGACGCGCCCGCCGAGCGCCCACCCCGGCGCGACCGCGGCGGCGACGAGCTGCACGCTCGAGTCCGCGCTCGAGGCCCCGGTGATGCTCGTCGCGGTGGCCGCGCAGAGGGCGAGCGACGCGAGGGGATGGCCGCAGCCGGTCGCGGTGAAGCCGAGGTTCCACAGGTCGAAGAGCGCGCTCCGGGCGACCCGCGCAGGGAGCGAAAACCACGCGTCCAGCCGCACAGACCACCACGCTCGCGCGAGGCCCACGCCCACGGCCGCCTGCCCGCTCACGGCGACGCCCGCGAGGTCCGCCGTGGGAATCGCCGCGGGAAACGCCCCTTCGATCCGCGCCGCGACGAACCAGCGCGTCGGGGCGTTCGGCGAGAGGGCGCCGAGCCGATAGACCCACGAAATCAACGGCGCGGCGCTCGCGCGCGGCGCGGGCAAGAGCTCATCGGGCTGGGCGTTTGCCGAGGGAACGAGCTGCGCGCGGGGTGCGCCGCCCGTCCCGCTGCCGGCGCTCGTCGCGCTCGGGGCATCGCCCGTCGTCGTGGTCGAACTGTTGGCGCTCGACGCGATTCGCGCGGCGGCGACGGGGTCGATCGCGATGGCGAGCGCGAGCGCCATCGTGTCGCTGATCGTCTCGCAGGTGCGCGCGCGAGACGACAGCGAGCGGCGCGCGGGGCGACGGACTCCTGGCCGCACGAGCTCGAGGTTCAACACGAAGCGACCCGCGCGCCGGTCCCATCGCAGTCGCGCGATCGACGGCGCGTCGCTGCGAAACGGGTCGTACCCGAGCCTCGCGGTGACCCGCGCGCGCGTCTGTTCTTCGTCTGCGCATTGCGCGGCGCGCGCCGTCCGTTCGACCACGAGCCGCACTGTCGCTTCGCGCTGCGACTGCGCGTCGGCCGATCGCGCGCCGAGGAGCGCCGCGAGCGCGAGCGAGCACCTCACACGGATCACACACATGAATTCGTCGCGAAGGGCCATGAAGCAGCGTGAGGGAGGACTTCGCGCTTCGTAGCGCGGACACCCTGCGGGCGTTCATTGCTATACCGCGATCGAGACGACGACGGGGCGAAAGCACGGATCGCCGCGAGCGCTCGATCTCTACCGCCGACGCGGTGTATCAACGCGCGATGGCGATGAAGAGGGCCTCGAGTGTTTTTGTGTGCGCGGTCTCGGCGATGGTCGTGTCGAGCTGTCGGTGCGATCGTCCGACGCCGGGCGGCGGGCCGCCGCGAGCCAACGAAGCGTCGGTGAGCGCGCGTCCTGTCGAAGACAGCGGGATCGCGGCGTCGACGCCCGACGCGGCTCCGAGCGCGAGCTGCGCGCTGTCCCCCGCGGCGGGCGTCGAAGTGACGGGCCACATTGGTGCGCCCAAGGCCATGTCGATCGCGCTCAACGACGCGACGGGGCTGCTCGTCCTCGAGTCCGAAGAGGGCGAAGACGACGATGGAAACCGCGGCCGAGTGGTGTACACGACCGCGCTCGCGCCGACGCTCGACGCCGCGCTGGTGGCGAGCGTCGAGACACGGGCGATCAGCGCGGACGACACCGATCCGAGCGCCGCAGACAACGCTGCGAACGGCGAAGACAGCGGGGCGGCCGCGCGGTTCGTTCAATCGTGGGGCGTCGCGACGAACTACGAAGCCGAGCCGGGCGTGTGGACCTTCGTGGCTCGGGTGTCGGAGGACGGCGCAGGGGTGTTCGGCTTGCGTGGGGTGACGAGGACGGGCGAGTTCTCTGAAGGGGTGTTCAACGAAGGCGGCGCGATCGCGGCGTCGAGCCGATCGCGCAACATGCTCGCGGCGATGGTGGGTCGAATCGTCGAAGAAGAGTCGAGCGAGCCGGTCGCGAGCAGTGATGCGGGCGCGGCGATCTCTGCGACGGACTCTGCGGATGGAGGCGAGAGCGACGCTGCGACCGTCGCGGACAGCGGTCTCGCCCCACGGCGCGGAAAGATGTCCGTGATCTCGGTCTTCTACGATGGCCGGCGATTTCGCCATCACAACGTGTACACGCCGCGCGGCTCGAGTCGGTACGACGAGCCGGACTCTCCTGCGGTGGCCGTCGGCGCGACGAAGAGCGCGATCATGTTTCGCGCGTCGCGGAGGCTGTGGATCGCGCCGATCGCGGGCGACGGCTACGTGGCGATGCGGCTTCACAACATCGTGACCGGCGAGGTCGGGCCCCCGTCGATCGCGTATCGCGGCGATGTGCTCTACGCGGTGTGGGCGCAGCGCGAGACAGCTCGCGGCCCCGCGTCGCTCCGTTGGGTCGCGTGGAACCCGTTCACCGATCCCGATCCCACGCCCCAGGTGCTCTCCGTCGGAACCGCGAGCGCGACCTCCCCCTCGCTCGTCGTCACGAACGATCGCTTCGTGCTCGCGTGGTCCGAAGGCGACGCGCAGAGCTCGGTCGTTCGCGTCGCGAGCACCACGGGAGATTTCGCTTCGCTCGCCGCGCGCGCGGTGACCGTCTCGCCCGCGGGCGTCGACGCGCGCAACCCGGTCCTCGGCGCGAACGCCTCGGGCTCGCGCGTGGTCCTCGGGTGGCAGAGCCGCGCCGCGGCGGTGAACGCGCCCAACACCGTGCGCGTTGCTACGCTCGCGTGTCCGTGAGCTCTTCGTCCACGAGCGAGCGCGTCCTCCGCGCGATCCATCGGTTGCAGACCGCCGAACGCCAACGCGCCCTCGACGCGGTGGTGAGCGATGGCCGATGCAGCCCCGCGATGGCCGCGTGGGGGCTCGACGCTGCGCTCTCGGTGTTCGATCGAGACGCCGTCGCGTCGCTCGCGCGTGTTCACGAGGGTGCGCGCGTCGCTGTGGCCCTCGCCGAGAGCGTCCCCACGGCGCCGCTTCGCTCGATCGTGCTTCCGTTGCTGCAAGGCGCGCAGCGCGTCCGCGTCCGTGCTCCGAGAGCGCAGCGCGCAGTGGGATCGCTGTGGAGCGCTCTGCTCGTCGACGAAGGGCTCGCGTGCCAATGGGACGACGAGGAAGACGGCGACCGCTGGCTCGAGCGCGTCTCGAAAACTGGTGCCGACACGGTCGTCGCGTTCGGCAGCGACGCGCGCATCGAGCGTCTTCGCGCAGCGGTCTCGGGCGCGAGGCTCCAGGGTTACGGGCACGGCGCGGGCGCGGCGTGGATCGACAGCGCGGCGATCGACGACGTTGTCGAGCAAATCGCCTGGGATTTCTGCGCGTACGACGGCGTCGGGTGCTTGTCGCCCGAGGTCTTGTGGGTGAGCGGCGACCACGACGCTGCGCTCCGCGTCGCCGAGCGGCTCGCGTCGGCGATGGCTCGATGGGCGACGAGCCACCCGCGCGGGGCGCGCGGTCGCGAAGAGCTCGTGTTCGAGCGAGGGTGGCGCGCGTCGACGGCGGCGGCCTCCGAGTGGTTCTCTCGCGGCGAGTGGGGTTCGGTCGCGCTGCTCAGCGAAGACGCCGCTTCGGTCGTGCGCGCGATGGGCGCCCGCAACGTGATCTTGCGCCTCGCGGGTGAAGACAACACGAACGCCCTCGATTGGTTTCGGGCTCACGCGCGAGCGCTCACGTCGGTGGCGACCGACGACGCGACGCGGCCCGTGATCGAGCGGCTCGGTGACGATCGTTCCTTGGGATTTTGCGGGAGAATCGTCGCTCCCGGCGATATGCAGCGCCCGCCGCTCGACGGCGAAGCGGACCCACGAAGCGCGCTCGTGTCGTAAGTTCGACGACCGTAACGGCGTTGCACGCCCATGAGAACCTCGTCGCGCACGATCGGGAGCTTCGGGCTGGGCTTCGTCCTGGCGCTCGCGTGTTGTGTGCGCGCGAGCACGCAACGGACGAGCGCGCATCACGGGGGGGATCCTCGGGCGCACGATCGATCGGACGCTGGCTTCGACGCGGGACGCGCGACGCGCGACGACGCTTCGATCGCGCCGCGTGCCTCGTTGCCGCGAACGGGACCCGCGCTCGATCCTCCGAGCTCGGCGCAGCCTGACGCGCCAGCCTCTCATGTTCGAATGCTCGGGTCGCGGTTTCTGCCCACGTGCGACGCGGCGAGTTCGCTTCGGTTTTTTCAGGAGTTTCAGTGCGAGCAGCTCACGGTGCGCGCCGTGCGCGCGAGCGGAACGACCTGGGCCAACGCCGCGCTCGCGACGGACGACAGCGCGTGCACGATGGTCGAACCAACCGCCGCGCCGCTCGTGTTCGAGTTCGAGTTCGATCGCCCGACGGTCGTCCATGGGTTGCTCGTCGTCGCGCAGGTGACGATCGATCCCGCGGTCGTCAGCGCGATCGTGGAGCTCATTGATGATCAGGGAAACGTCCGTCCTCAACAGTCGATCCACGGCGGCTGGCAGAGCAACGTCGCGTACGGATACGTGCTCGACGGCGCTCCAGCGACGAGGAGGCTCCGCGTGCGCGTGACCTCGGCGTCGGCCGCGCTCGGGTGGCGCGAGCTTCGGCCGTTTGTGTGCGACCGTCAGCCGTCGGCGTTTCCCGTCGAGCCTCCTCCGCCGCCTCAGAATCCAGCGGATTTCGTCACGCTCGAGGGCCGCGGCGCGTGCCGAACCGACGAAGACTGCGTCCCCGATCAGTGCTGCAACGCGATGCGATGCACGCAGCGCGCGGGCGGTCCTGCGTGCAACGGCGCCTGTCCTGCAAACGAGCAGCCCTTCGATCAACGGCCGCTCGCGGGATGCTTCTGCAACGCCGGTCGCTGCGGCTCGCGCGTCGCGCGACGATGGGTTGCTCAGTGACTCGTTGTGCGCGAGGGTGAGGGCATGCGCTCGGCACCCAGACGATCCTCGATCGACGTTGCGCTCGATGTGCTCAACGCGGTCGCAGTTGGCTCAGTCGTGGCTGTCGCGACGACGTGGATGCAGGTGCCTGCGTATCGCTTGCGTCGCGTGGGCGAGCACTGTTGGCTCGCGTTCGCGTTGTGCTCGTGGGTGTGGGTGAGCCTGTGTTGTTTGGATCTCCGTGCGGTGATGGGCCGCGAACGGACGTTGTCCACGTGGTTCGCTCGCTCGACGCTGTACGCCGCGCTCGCGGCAGCGAGCATCGGCGGGTGCTTGTCGGTCTCGGCTCGCTCGCGCTTCGCGGGCTTCGGTCTCTGGGAAGCGTTCGAATCGGTGCCGGCCGGTGCGCTCTTTGGGGTGATGATGATTCCGTATTGGTTTGCGGCGCAGGTGGCGGTCTTCGCTGTCTTCGGCGTGGCGATCGCCAAGGGAAAACAGCGCGATCCCGATGGAGAGCGACAGCTCAGCAACCTGTGGTCGAGCGGGATTGGGTTGGCTCTCGGGCAGGGGCTGATCGTTCTCCAAGCCAAGCGCGTCGCGCTCTCGGGCGTGTATCAAGCGCGCGACGCGTGGTTGCTTACGGAGCTGCTCGTGATGCTGGCGCCGTTGCTCTGCTCGCTCTCGCTCGTGCTCTCGCTGTGGCGCAGCGACCGTGCGCGCAGAGGCGGGCTCGATCCCGCTGCGTGAGCGCTCACCCCGCGCGCTTCTTCGTGGCGCTCTCGAGGATGATCAGCGCTCGGCGCGCGGTGTGCTCGAGCGTGAGGACGCACGGCTCGCACGAAGAGCCGCAGCACGCGGGCCAGTTGTCTTCGTCTTGCTCGACATACGCGTGAACGCTCGATGCGTACTGCATGTCGAGGCTCGTTTCGCGGCACGCTTGCTCGATCGCATCCCGTACTTGCTCGGGAGAAGGACGCTTCATCGCGGGCAAGCTATCATCGCGGTGCGGTCCCTTCGAACCGATGAAGAAGCTCACGCGACTCAGCTCGGACGACGAGCAGCGACGGACGATCAATGCGCTCGTGCAAAAAGTGCAGGAGCTCGAGGCCGTTCAGTCGATGCTCGTGGCGATGTTGGTCGAGCTCGGAGCGCTCGAAGAAGAAGAGATGTCCGCGAAGCTCGGCGCGGCGCTCGCGTCCGTGCGGTTGGTGCTGGGGGGCGTTCCTCCGTCGAGCGCGCCGAGAGAGGCGTCGCCGGCCGATGGCGATCGGGGCGGACCGTACCGCGGGGCGCTCGTCGACCTCTCGCCCAAGGTCGTCGTCTGCGATTCGTGCGGCGAGGCCATGGCCGCGGATCGAACGCTCTACGACGATTTTGGCGGCTGCGTCTGCGAGGACTGCTTCAACGCCGCACGATTGGGGCGCTGAACGCGTCGAGCGGACTTGTCGGACCGGGGAGGGCTCGGCATCATCCCCGCCCCCCCGCCACGGTCCATGTGTGACCGTAGGGCACGAGGAGAATCATTCCGGTGACTGACGCGATCAACGCAACTCCGCCTCCCAACGAGCTCTCGGACGACGAGGTGCGCAAGCTGTTGGACTGGTGTCGAGAACACGCCGCCGAGCCCGACGCGCTCACGACGCTCAACGATATGGGCCCCACGCTCCTTCGCCCCTCCGTCGGAAAGGACGCTGTCGCCGTCGTGGGCGTGATCCTCGACGAGCTCGAAAAAGACGCCGCTCCATCTGCGCACGTTCACGCGCACATGATGATCTTGCTCGCGACGCTGCTCGATCACCGCACGCAGCGCGACGCGGTCGACGCGATCTTGCTGCGATGGATGCGGCACCCGTCGTCGTTCGGGCCCGCGCGCGCGACGCCGCCCGAGCTGCAAAAAGACGGCTTCGTTCAGCGCATCGCCGACGCGCTCGGGTGGGGTTCGCTCTCGCTCGACGCTGACAAGGACGCGATCGCGCGGCTGCTCTCGTGGGTCGACACGTGGGCGCCCAAGCAGAAGGCCGCCGCGGGGCGGATCGTCGCGATGATGCGCCGCAATTTTCCGCAAGGAGGCGAGCTGTGGAAGCTCGTTCGCGTCGAGTTCAACCGCGACAAGCACCACGGCGGCGGCGACCGTCGCGACCATCGTGATCGCGGCGAGCGCGGCGGACGCGGGCGCGACCGCGATCGCAACAAAGAGCGCGGACCCAAGCCCGAGGGACCCAAGCCCGAAGGCGCGAGCGCCGATGCCCCCGCGGACGGAGCCGAAGCTGCCCCAGTCGCCACGGACGGAGCTGCTGCGGCCGATGGCGCTGCGGTCGCGAGCGCGGATGGCGCTGCCGCTCCGGGCGCGGACGGCGCAAAGAAGAAGCGTCGCCGTCGTCGTCGCAAGCGCAAGCCCGGTGACGCTGCCGCGGGCGCCGCGGGCGCTGCGGGCGCTGAAGGCGCAGCGAGCGCCGAAGGCAACGACGGCGATGATGGCGACGACGGTGACGACGGCGCCGAAGGCGGCGAGGGCAGCGATGCCAGCGCGCCTGCGAGCGAAGCGGCTGCTCCCGCGGCGCCAGCCGGCGAGAACAGCGCGAGCTGAACGCGCGCTTCGGCGTCGCGAACTCCGTCGACGCCCCGTTGGAAGAAGACACGCATCGAGCGAACTCCTGGGAGATATCCAGAGATGCTTGTGTGGCGTGTCGCCAACGGAAGGCGGCGCCGCTCTATCGCTGACGAAACGCGCGGGCGTCTTGTCCGGTGACGCGCTCGAGAAAGTCGTCGAGCGCGCGGCCCGGCTCGTTGACGAACGGGTCGCGCGGCTTCGTGTGTCGCATTCGATCGACAGAAAACGTGCGAAAATCCTCGCGAAGCTCGCAGTACGAGCCGAGCGTCCATCGGGCTCCCCAGAACGCGAGGGCCAGCGGTCGCACGGTCCGCGTGCTCGATTTGTCGCTCGCGTCGACGTAGTCGAACGACAGTCGTCGCCGCGCTGCGATCGCCGCGCGGACGACCCCGAGCGTCTCTGCGAACCGCTCGCTCGGGACGTGGTGGGCCGGCGCAAACACGGCCGACGACTGCACGCGCTCGCGCAACGACGCGGGAAGCACAGCCTCGATCTTCGCGAGCGCGCGAGCCGCTCCTTCGCCGAGCTCGCTGTCGCCCCACGCGCGCACGACGCGCAGGCCGAGCGCCAGCGCTTCGATCTCGTCAGCGTCGAACATGATTGGCGGCACATCGAACCCCGCGCCGAGCGCGTAGCCGACGCCTGCTTCTCCGCGAATGGGGACGCCCGACAGCACGAGCGCCTGGATGTCTCGGTAGACCGTTCGTTCGCTGACCTCGAGGGTCTCGGCGATGTGCGTCGCGGTCAGCTTGCGGCGCTTTGCGCGACGGAGGAGCTCGACGATCCGAAAGAGCCGGTCTGCGCGTCGCATGGGTCTTTCTTACAACGGCGACGCCCTCCGTCGGCTACACGCGGGCTGGGTCTCCTGGGATATTTCCGAGGAGAGCGCCCTTTGCGCGGGGTCCTTCCGACGGGGCGTCGCGAGGGCCGACGCGAGTCGCCTCGTGAACTCGATCGAGGTACGCATTCAGCGCCGCGCGTTCGGCGAGCTGTTCGCGCTGCCACGGCGTGAGCTCGGTCCGCAGCGAGTGGAGCTGCCCGAAGAGCGCGAAGTCCGCGGCCGTCAGCGCATCGCCGACCCAGTACCCCTTGGTGGGCGCGCGTCGATCGAGCTGGTCGAGCAGCGTACGAAACCGAGACCAACACGCGTCGGCGCCCGCGCGCCACACGTCGCGCGCGACGAGGCTCTTCAAGACGTTCGCGCGGAGGCGGTTGGGGACGATCGCGCGGACGAGGGCGGGCATCTCGTGAAAGTACGCGGCGCGCACCGATGGCCAGTTGCGTTCGTCTGCCCAACGCGAGGCGACGAGAAAACCGTTGAGTGACGTGTCGGCGAGCTCTTCGTAGAGCCACGACTCGGCGCGCTCCGCGGCGGTCGAGCCCGCGATGCTCGCGCCGGTGATGCGCTCGATCTCTTGGAGAATCGCGGTCGAATCGGGAATCGATCGATCGCCGACGAGCAGCACCGGCACTTGTCCGGTGGGGTTGAACTGCCTCCACGCGTCCGGACGCCCCGCGGTGCGGCGCTCGTACACGAGACCGTTTGCGCGAAGGGCGCGGTGAACCTTGAGGCAAAACGGGGAGTAGCTCTCGTGCGTGGGGAGTTTCGGGTCGGGAGTCTCGAGGAGCGTGAGCTTCGTCATGCGCGAGACCCTAGAGGGGGCCTCCTGACAGCGTGCTGTCAGCAGTGTGGGACGCTGAGCGAAATGCTCGTCGATCGCAGCGCTGCGAGCGGCTGTGTTTGTCCGCAATCCGTTGTGAGCTTTGCGGCGTACGCCCCCCAATGAGCCGAGCGAACGTCGCTTCGATCGTTCGCGCCAGAGCGAACGCGGTCCGTGGATGTACGCCTTCACGCTGGCGCTTGTGGGGAGTGCTCGTCGCGTCGATGAGCGCGAGCTGTGCGAAAACAGGGCTCGAAGTGGGGTGCACAGAGGGGAGCGTGCGCTGGTGTCCGTGCCTCGACGGGCGGTTCGGCACACAGCGATGCCTCCCCAATCGCACGTACGGTCCCTGCACCTGCGCGAGTCAGGATGGCGGAACAGGGCCCGCGTGCACGGGCGCCGCGCTCGCGTCGGGGTGTCGTGTGGGGCGGTGTCTCGTGAGCGCTCCGCTCGGCGCCTTGGGTGAGCGAGCGATCCTCTCTGTGTCCGAAGTGCCAGTCCCGGCTTCGATGCGCATGGACGCGATCGGGCCGAGTTTGTGCGAGGTCCGCGCGCTCGACGGCGCAGCGGCGTCGGGCGTCTTGCGCCTCTCGATCACCATCGACGAGCGCGCGCCCGAGGACGCGACGTTCTTCGAAGACCGCCCTCCGCTCGCGAGGTTTATCTCGGGCGCGTCGGCGCGGGAAAACTCGGTAGAGTCGTTGATCCCGGGGACGGGGACCTTCGGCGTGACCCGTCGACCCAGCCGTTTTTCGATCGCGGACACGCTGGGCATCGAGCAATTTCCCGTGGATTCGGGCGCGGGGCTGGCGCGCAACGTCAGCAACGCGGGCTTCAGCGCTGCGCACTGGGACGGAACTCGGCTGTACATCGGCTCCGGCCGCCGCGTGCTCGTGTATCGAACGCTGCGGCCGCGGCTGGGGCAACGGCCGGACCTCGTGCTCGGCCAGCCCGACCTCGTGAGCAATCGCACTGAAATCACAGCGTCGACCCTCTCGTCGGTCACGTCGATTTGGTCCGACGGCGCGCGGCTGATCGTCGGAGACGGCTCGCGCGTGCTGATCTGGAAGAGCCTCCCCACGCGGGATTTCACGCCCGCGGACCTCGTGCTCGGCCAGCGTGATTTCTCGACGAACCAGAGCAACGCCGCGGGTATCTCTGCCGCGAGCCTCGGGAGCGTCGCGCAAGTCACCAGCGACGGGACGCGCGTGGCCGTCGCGGACTCAGGAAATCACCGCGTTCTCGTGTGGGACCGATTTCCCGCGGTGTCGGGAGCGCCCGCGGATCGGGTGATCGGACAAGTCGACTTCAATACCGGCTCGAACGAATCACCGGGCGCGACGCCGCTCTACATCCCCTCGGGCGTCTCGCTCGAACCCGAGCACACGTGGGTCACGAGCTATGCGCACCAACGCGGCGGACTCCATCGCGTCGCGCTCGGCGCGATGGCGGTCAACCCGCCGCCCGAGCTAACGCCGCTGCGCTCGACGGTCGACATTCAACCGGACAACATCTTTCGCGGCGGCGCCGTCACGATGATGGCCGACGGCGCGCTGGCGGTGCGCGTGCTCTGGGGCGCGCACGTCGCGCTGTTTCGCAGCCCTCCGACGACGACCCGCGCGTCCAGCGACTTGACCCTCGGATACCCGACGCGATTTCGCGAGGTGCTCAGCCTCGAGTCCGCCTCGACGCTCGAGAGCGCTCCGCACGTGAGCTCGCACGGATCGGTGCTGCTCGCCGCAGACGTCGGGCGCTTGATGATCTGGGACCACACGCCAGAGTTCACCTTCGAACCCGCGAGCTACGTGTGGGGGCAGGGCGGCGCGTCGACCAACATCCGCGCGATCGACTTTCGAGGCCTCTCCGAACAATCCCTGGGCGCCCCCGCGGACGTCGCGGTCCGCGGAACAACCATCGCCGTCGCAGACCGCGGAAACAACCGCGTGCTTCTGTTCGACCGCGATCGCGTCCTCGCGGGCGATCGTCGCGCGAGTCTCGTGCTCGGGCAGCCGGACTTTCGCTCGTACGCGGCCAATCGCGATCGCGACGTCCCGTCGGCAGACTCGCTCTCGGCGCCCTCTGGCGTCGCGCTGGACGGGACGCGCTTGTACGTCGCGGACTCGGCCAACCACCGCGTCCTCGTGTGGAGCTCGCTGCCGACCGCCAACGGTCAACCCGCGGACATCGTGCTCGGGCAAGTTGATTTCATGGGCTCTCGTCCCAACCACGGCCTCGGCGATCGTTCGCCGCGCGACGGGGTCGGCGACGCCGACGACGCGGGCCTCTTCGAGCCGGTCGGCGTGAGCGCGTCGGACACCTCGCTGTTCGTCGCGGACCGCGTGAACAACCGCGTGTTGCGCTGGGCGATCAGCGCGCTGCGCAACGGGGCGCCCGCGAGCGCGGTGCTCGGGCAAGCGGACGCCACGAGCACCGTGCCCAATCGCGGGCTCGGGTCGTTTGTTCCCTCGCCGGACGGCTTCAACTTGCCGATGGGCGTGACGGCCGACGGCGACGATCTGTGGGTCGCGGACACCGAGAACAACCGCGTCGTGCTCGTCGAAGCCGCGTCGACCGCGCCCCGCGCGACCCGTTGGATCGGCCAGCGCGACGGTCGCTCGATCGCCAACCCGCAGGCCGCGCCCCCCGGAAGCGGCGGCGCAGGAACCATCTACGGCTACACGCCCAACACGGACAACGTCGTGATGCCGCGCGGCGTCGCTCGCGTCGGCGACACGCTGGTTGTCTCGGAGTTCGTCGTTCACCGCTTGCACACGTATTCGATCGCCACCGGAGCTTCGATCGCCGTCACGGGACAGCGCTCGGACAGCGCGCAAGACATCAACGCTGGCGGCGTGAGCGCGATGTCCTTCGCGCGACCGCTGGGCATCGCCGCGGACGGAGAGCGACTGTGGGTCGCAGACTCGCGCAACCACCGCGTCGTGGCGCACCCTGTTCCGCTCGCGCGATTGCAGCAGTCCATGGCGACGCACCTGCTCGGGCAAGAGCTCTTCGTGCGCTCGGGGTTCAACGAATCGAGCTCGGCGCGCGGCGCCGTCGTGCGAACCCCCGTGGGCCTCGCGCGCTCCGAGCGCTCGGTGTTCGTCGCGGACGCGGGCTTCCACCGCGTGCTGCGCTTCGACGCGCCCCCGGGCGGGACCCCGAGCTGGACGCCGTCGAGCGTTCCCTCCGCGATCTACGGGCAACCCAACGACGGGCTCACGCTCGCCAATCGAGGCGGGCCGGTGTCCGCGAGCACGCTCAACGGGCCGACCGCGGTGACGGCGCGCGGAGACGTCGTCGTGATCGCCGACACGAGCAATCACCGTGTGTTGGTCTTCGATGCTGCCAATACGCAGGCGAGGTTGGTGCTCGGTCAGCGAGACTTCTCGAGCGCGCAAGCGAACAGCGGCTCCGGGCCTTCGGCTTCGTCGCTCCAGAGCCCGCAAGCGGTGCTCTTCGACGGTCGACAGCTGTTCGTCGCGGACACTGCAAATCACCGCGTGCTCGTGTGGAACGAGCTCCCGACGCGCGACGGTCAACCCGCGGACGTCGTGCTCGGACAACAAGACTTCTCGAGCTTCGAAGGCAATCGAGGCTCGTCGACTCCGTCCGCAGAGACGATGCTCTTTCCGATCGCGCTCCACGTGATCGGCGACGCGTTGCTCGTCGCGGACAGCGGAAACAACCGCGTGCTTCGCTTCGATCGCCGCGCGTCGCTGCGCTCGGGCGCGGCCGCGGACCTCGTGCTGGGACAGCGATCGGCCATCGAGCGACAGAGCGCGATCGACCTCGACGAGCTCGATCGCATGGGCGGCCCGAGCGCGCTCGCGGACGACGGCGTGTTTCTCTTCGTGTTGGACCGCGATTTGTCCCGGATTCTGCGGTTCTCGCTCGCGTCGACGCGCCCGCGCGCAGACTCGGTGCTCGTCCTGCGCGAGCTCGGGGCGCCCCCGGTCCGCGGCGCGAGCGCGATGATCGCCGAGCGGACGCCGTACTTCACCACGCAGTTTCTCGTGAGTGACACGGCCAACGCGCGCGTGCTGCGCGTCGCCCCGAGCCTGCGGGCCGAGTAGCGCGAAGCGCGAGACGACGGGCGACTTGATTGTGTGTGCGTAGGCGTCACTCGAACTCGAGGCGGAAGCGCCAATCGACGCCTCCGTTCGGGAGCGCGCGGTTCTGCGACCCGGTCTGGCCGTAGTTGTCGATGCCGAGCTGGATGCTGTGGTTGCGGTTGATCTCCATGTCGATCGTCCCGCGGACCTCGCGCTGCTCGGTGATGTTGACCGTGGCTCCCGCGCGAACGCCCGTGGCGATCGGCACGCGCACGCTCACTTGCGGCACCGTGCGGCCCTGCGTCGGCGAGTAGCCGCTCGAGATGTTGAAGTCCGTGATCAACGGAACGTTGCGACGCACGATCCGGTCGATGCCCGTGAGGTTCGAGAGCGCTTCGACCGCGAGGATCTGGCCGAACTCTCCGGCGCCGAGCTGATCGAGCTCGGCCCTCGTCATGCGAAACGCCAACATCAGCGCGATGTCCTCTCGCGAGAGCGTGGGCTCGGCGCTCATGTCGAGCGCGAAGCGGTCGCGCGTCCCGTACGCGTGAAGGTCGATGCGCCACTGGTTGCGACTGCCGGTGCTCTCGCTCGAGCGTCGGATGTCGGTCGTGGCGAGCACGTCGAACGTCGGCGAGATGCGCTCGGGGTTGTCGAACTCGATGCGCGAGCGGCGGACTTCGAACTCGTTTCCTCTGAAAAATACGCGGCCGCGCGGGACCGACAAGAACCCGAGGACGCTCGGGCGCTGGTCCGTTCCCACGACGCGAAACGGCGTCGAGGTCGCGAGCGCGACGTCGGCGTCGATGAGGTTGTTGCGAATGCGCACGGGCTCTCTCGCGCGCACGGTGAGCGCGAGCTGCACGCGGTCCTTCGTCGGGTCGTACGGCTCTTCGGGCGCGGGCGCCGCGCCGCCGTTGGCGCTGTCTTGAATGAGCGCCATGTCGATGTTGCGCGTGTAGCGCGCGCGGTTGAGCGTCACGCTCCCCGAGAAGGTCGGCAGCGGATCGCCGTCGGCGTACGTGATCCTCGCGTCCGCGTCGAGCGCGACCTCGATGCCAGCGCTCGGCGCCATCGCGAGGTTGCGAACGACCACGGGAACGTCCACGCGATCGAGCTCGCGGCCGCGCGCGCGCAGGATTCCGCCGGACAGATCCACGGAGCTCGTCCCGAACCGAGCGCGAGCGCGCTCGAGGGTGACCTGTGTTCCTTCGAGTCGAACCGTGAGGTCGAGGTCGTCGACCGGCTGCGGGAGCGCCGCGACTTGCAGGCTGCCCGAGTCGAGCTCGACGAGCCCGCGAAGCTCGGGAGCCGCGGTGCTCCCCGACACCGCGACGCTGAACCGCGCGGTGCCTCGCGCGCTCTGCACCAGCGTGGGAACCCGCCGCGCGATCTGCGCGAGGTCCGCGGACCCTGTCACCGAGAGCGCGAGCGACCCGTTGGCGGTCGCTCCGCCCGAGAGCGCGAGCTCGAGGCCCTCGGGTCCCAAGATCGGCGCGACGGGAAACGCCGTGGCCACCGAGCGAGTCGCGCCCGAAAAGAGCCCGCGCGGCGGCCTCGCGCACACCGCGGACGTGCGCGCCGCGGCGGGGTCGATCCAGAGCTGACCGTTGTTCGCGCACACCGCGAGCGGCGCGTTCGCAGGGAGCGCGACGCGCACGCCCATCGCGCGAAGATCCAGCGTCGTGAGCGCGACGCGGGCGCGCGCGTTGGACGGCGTTCGAAGCGAGAGCTCGTCGATGTCGATCCGCGCTGCAGCGCGCGCGACCGGCGCGTCGCCGAGCCGCGCGATGAGCCTCGCAGGGAGCCACGGGAGCAGATCCACGGCGCCGCGCGCTCCGTTGGGCTGCGACACGTCGATCGAGCCCTGCATCAGCGCGTCGCGCCACGAGCGACCGAAGTCTCGCTGCCACACGCCGTTGGCGTCGCGCCAGGGCTCTTGCGTAAACGGAACGAGCAGGCTCCCGTCGATCCGGAGCGTTCCATCGACGGCGTCTGCGACGAGCGACCAGCGCTGCGGATCGGGGAGCGGCGCTGGCGCGATGGGCGCGCTGTGATTGCTCTGCCTCGCGAGCCGCTCGTTGACCGCTTCTTGCGCGGCGCGGCCGGACGCGTCGGGCGTCGATCGAAGCCGAAGTCGCACGCCGCCGAACTCTCGCTGCGCCGCGGTCAGATCGCGAACGTCCGCGTCGATGGACCAGCGCTGCGAGGCCGTCGTGCCTTCGAGCACGCCTGTTCCGTCGACGATCCCGCGGAGGTTGAGCCCGTCGGTGAGCGACAATCGCCCGAGATCCGCGCCGCGTACGGAGCCCGAGATGTGCATTCGTCCGCCGAGGTCGACGGTGCCCGCGGCCTCGACCGTTCCGTTGGCGACGCGGCCGCGCGCGTACTCGATGTCGAGCCTCGCGCCGCGAAACCCGCGGTCTCGAATGAGCCAGTTGTAGTTCGCGTGAAGGTCCGCGTGCTGGATCGTCTCGCCGTAGCCGTGGATCGCGAGGTCCCAGCCGCGCACGTCGGCCGTGAGGACACCTTTGGGGTCGTCGCCGGGACGGCCCAAGAAATACTCGACGTTCGCGCGCACAAACCCGTGCCGCGCTCGCGCCACGGCCGGACGCTCTTCGCCGCGTCGCGTGCGCGGTCGCGCGCTGTCGCTCACCCAGCACTCGGTCGTCGGCAAGCTGCGGTCGTGCGAGGGCGCCGAGCAGTCCTGCATCGTGCCGCCCGTGTACGGCGCGAAGACAGGGTCGCCTTCGAACTCGAACATCGAGAAGTAGTCCGCGAGCTGCGCGTCGGACGACTCGACCCGCGAGGCCGCATAGAGCGTATACCTGGAGAAATCCAGGATCGAATCGCGCGCGCTGAACACGCTCCGGCCGTGTCGCACGATGAGCTCGGGCCCGCGAAGCGTGATCCCGCGGAGCACCCAGGGCTTGCCCGGCGCGGTCTCGATGTCGCCGATCGGCAAGCCCGCGAACTGAAACCCTCGCACGCGCGTCGTGCCCGTCACGACGATGTCCGAGAAGGGACCGCCGCCGTTGATCACGGTCTCGCCGCGGCCCGCGATCGGAATCCCTGCAATATGTCCGACGTCCGCGAGGTCGAAGCTGTTCGACCGGATGTTGCGGATGACCATGTCGGGCCGGCCCTCTTCGTGAACCGTGCGGACCTCGACCTCGTCGCCGACGATGTGCGTGTCGTTGACGTCCGCGGTCATGTTGCGAAAGCGAACGAAGAGCGAGTCGAGCTCGAGCGCGAGCGCGACGCGGCCGCGCGGCACAGAGATCACTGGGTCCGGCGGGCCCCAGCGATGAAAGTCCTTCACGATCGCGAAGTCCCGCGTGTCTGCGTTGATGTCGATGCGCAGCGCGGGCTCTTGGCGGTTCGGCGGACGCGCGAATCGCTCGGGGATCAGCGCGATTTCGCCGAGCGCGTCGATGCTCCAGAGCACCTTGGCGAAGTCCGTGACGGCGACTTCGCGCATGAGCTGCTCGAAGCGCAGGCCCTGTGTCTCGAACGCTCCGTCCAAGCGAAACGTCGGTCCGAGCGTGAGCACGAGGGGCTTGTCGGGCCTCCGCGGCGTCGGAGAAAACACACGGCCGCCTGCGTAGCGCCCCTCGAGGCGGTCGATCACGATCGCTCTGTGCGTCCCGTGAAAATCGACGTCGACCGATTGGCCCGCGCCGAAGGTCCCGTTGCGGCCGAGCGGGCGCGGATCGGTCAGGGTGATGGTCATCCCGCGCGTGCTCGCGTGGCCGCGCACCTCGGCGGCCATCGCCACCGGGTCGAACGATCCCGTCGCTTCGACGCTCGCGTGTCCGCGCAGCAACGGCGCTCCGCGAGGCAGCGGGCAAGTCGCGATCGACAGCGGAACGTTCGCGCGAACGCTCCCTCGAATCGTCTCGCGCATGCTCAGCGGAACGACCGCGTCCGTCACGTGCACGTCTGCGTCGAGCCCCTCGACGTGCGCGGCTCCGACGCGAAGCACTGAAAAATGGCTGACCTCCAAGCGCGCTTCGATGCGTCGCACCGGGCCGTCGAAGCAGCGAACGCCCGTCGTCGGGCTCGTGAGCGGGCTCGAGACCGAGCCTCCGCGCGAGAGCACGGACACGAGCAGCCGTCGGTTGTCGTCGTTGCGCAGGTCGAGGTCGACGGACTCGAGCGTGACCGTTCCGACCTGGTCGTGCTCGACGCGAACGCGCACGTCCGAGAGGGCGATGTCGCGAAACGGAAGCTGCGGCGGCCCCGGCGGCGGCGGCGGGCCGGGCTTGACGACGGGCCCGTTCGCGAGCCGCCCGTTCTTGAACACCACGCGCACTTCGCCGCCGTCGAGCTCGACGCCCGCGATCTGCGGCGCGCCGCTCAACAGCGATCGGAGCGAAGGACGAACGTCCACCCACGCCACGCGCGCGAGGAGCCCCTCGGTCGGGTGACGAACCACCACGTCTTCGGCGTGCACCGAGAGCCTGCGCCAAGACCACCCCGCGTGGCCGATGTGCAGATCGAGCCCTGTTTGACTGCGCACTTGCTGCGCGATGGTCTCGACGGTCTTCTTCGCAGCCCACTCGGTGCGCGCGACGATCGCGATCATCGCGACGAGCATCGAGAACACGAGCGACGCGATCGCGCGCCGCCTGCGAGAGCGCTTTCGCTTGGCGCGCTTCTCGTCGAGCGTGAGCTCGCTGCGATCGTCGCTCGTGGGGGCGCGCTCGTCGCCCGTCGACTCGGGCGCTTCCGGCGGGTCCGAATCCGCCGCGGGCGTCGCAGAGGATTCAGCGTCGGCGTCGGCGTCGGCGTCGGTGGGTGGGCGAGGCATTCAGGGGGGGGGCAGGCGCTATCGTGATACGCCCGACGGTAAACGTAACATCCCCGGCCGTTCTTCTGAGCTTCGCTGCGATTGTACCGCGGCTTCGCAGGCGCCACGCGCGGTTCGCATGTTGACGGTGCGGGCTTGTACCACTAAAGCCGCGTCGCTTCGGACTGGCGCTGGTTTCACGGGAATTCTCTCGCGACTCGCGCGCCGGTCCTGTCCTCCGAGACTGACATGACTTCGGCACTGACCTTCGGGCTCGGCGCGTTCACGTCGCTGTTTGCGATCGTCGACCCCTTCGCCGCGCTCCCGGTATTTCTCGCGTTGACCGGCCGCGAAACAGACGTTCGACGACGGTTGATCGCGCGCCGCGCGGCGATGACGGTGTTCATCGTGCTCGCGACCTTCGCGACCTGCGGGCAGCTGTTGTTTCGCTTCTTCGGGATCTCGGTCGCGGGCTTCAAGATCGCTGGGGGAATCCTGCTCATGGGCGTCGCGCTGGACATGATGGGCGCGCGACAGTCGGCCACCAAGACGACGCCCGGCGAAGAAGAAGAGGCGAGCACCAAGGAGGACGTGGGGCTCGTCCCTGTGGGAATTCCCTTGCTGAGCGGCCCCGGAGCGATCGCGTCGGCGATGCTCCTCGCCGCGCGCGCCGACACGGTCCCTGAGAAGGGCGCCCTCTACGGCGCCATGTTTCTCGTCGCGTTCGTGTGCTTCATCGTCCTTCGTTCGGCCACAGTGATCGGCCGCTTCCTCGGCCGCACAGGGATGAACGTCATCAACCGCGTGATGGGCTTGATCCTCGCGTCGGTCGCGGTCGAGTTCTTCCTCGACGGCGTGCGGCTCGCGCTCCCGGGCCTCGCGCGCGCACACTGATTTCGCGAGTCGATTACCGCTTCACTCGAAAACGTGTGTCGAGTCCTTCGCCGTCGACGCGCTCGACCCCGCGCTGGTGGTTGGCCGCGAGCCGGCGCAACACGCGCCACACCGTCGCTGCGTCCGTCGCGCTGCTCATGGACGCTGCGAGCGCGCTCGGCGTGATCGGGGCCCCTGCTGTTCGCAGCGCGTCGAGCACGCGCCCTTGCAGCGCGAGGAGCTCGGCCGCGGCCTTCTTGCCCGCTTCGACGCCGGGCTGGTGGTAGGCGTTGATGTTGACGAGCGTCGCGTAGAAGCCGACCGCGCGCTCGAAGAGCGCCACGAGCATCCCGATCGCGCGGGCGTCGCAGCGGCGCACGGTGATCGTGAGGGACCTGCGCCCCTGCGTCGCGAGCGCGCGTCGGGTGCCTTCGAGAAATCCGAAGAGGTAGTCGCCTGCGGTCACGCCGGGCTCGACCTCGATGGGCGACGGTTCTTCGTCGTCGAGCGCTTCGATGAACGTCACAAAGAAATTGTCGACGCCGTCGCGCAGCTGTTGAACGTACGCGTGTTGGTCGGTCGATCCCTTGTTTCCGTAGACCGCGATGCCTTGGTGAACGGTCTTCTTGTCGAGGTCGAGCTCTTTTCCGAGCGACTCCATCACGAGCTGCTGCAGGTAGCGCGAGGCGAGCTCGATGCGATCGCGGTACGGGAGCACGACCATGTCTCGCTCGCCGCGGCCGTTCGTGAGCGCGTGCCACGCGAGCGCGAGGCGCATCGCGGGGTTCTTCGCGCTGTCCGCGACGCGCGTGAGCTCGTCCATGCGCGCGGCCCCATCGAGCATCGCCTTCGCGTCGAGGCCCTGGAGCGCCGCCGGCAAAAGCCCCACCGCGGACAGCTCGCTCGTGCGACCGCCGACCCAATCCCACATCGGAAATCGCGCGATCCATCGCTCGTTCACCGCGACGCGGTCGAGCTCGGAGCCCTCTTGGGTCACCGCCACCGCGTGCGCGCCGAAATCGAGCCCGCGCGCTTGGTACGCGCGCTGCGCGGCGAGCATCCCGTTGCGCGTCTCTTTGGTGCCGCCGGACTTGGACACGACGACGGTGAGCGTCCGCTCGATGTCGTCGCCGATACGCGCCAACACCCTGGAAAATCCCTGTGGATCCGTGTTGTCGAAGAAGTGTGGCTCGACCTTGTCGAACGGCCCCTTCGAGAGCGCGTTGGACACAAACTGCGGCCCGAGCGCGCTGCCGCCGATGCCGACGAGCAAGAGCTTTTCGAAGCGGCCTCCCTTCGGCGGCGCGACGCGCCCCTCGTGGACGTCCTTCGCGAACGCGAACACCCGCTCGCGCGTCTCGTCGATCGACGCGCGAAGCTCCGCGGAGGGAGCGAGCTTCGGCGCGCGCAGCCAATAGTGGCCCACCATGCGGTTCTCGTCGGGGTTGGCGATGGCCCCGCGCTCGAGGGCGGCCATCGCTTCGAACGCGACGTCGATCCGCGTCGCGAGGGGCTCGGGCGGCGGGTGAGCGACGCGCGACTCCGTCAAGTCCAGCCAGAATCCGTCGTCCTCGAAGGAGAGGACGAGCCCGTCGATGCGTGGTTGTTGGCTCATAGGTGCGTGTCCGCGGTGCCGCGAGTGTAGCGAGGCTCGCTGTGAAATTGCGCTCGTATCGCGGCCGTGCGTGCGACAATGGCGCGCGATCGCATGGGCGTCGAGTGGTCTCTTTTGTGCGCGAGCTGTCGCGAGTTTGCCTGGCTCGGTTCGATGAAGCCCTGGAAGTGGAACGGCTTCCAGGTCGACACCTCGTCGGTGCTCGAGCTCTTGTCCCTCCACGCGAACAGCCGCCAGAACCGCGAGCCCTGCGCGCTCTATCTCGACGCGAACAGCTCGCGCATCGCGACGTACTCGCTCGACGTCGACGACGGTTGGTCCGAGGACCTCCGCTCGCGGCACTTCTGGGACTCGGTCTCCGTGGCGACCGATCCTCCGCGGGCGCTCTGCGCCGAGTGCTCTCGCTGGCTCGCGGTGCTCCCGCGCGGCGGCTCGCCACAGCGCCAGCGGGGAGCGGAGCGCGCGATCGTGATCGGGAGCTACCTCTGGCTCTGCGACGAGCGCTGTCTGCGCGCGTTTTCGTTTCGTCCCGGCAGGGCGTATCGCCCGGCGCCCGCGTGGCGCGAGCTCGTGCTCGAGTGTCGCGCGTGCGCGAGCAAGATCGTCGCGGATCGCGCGGACACGTTGGCCCTCGCCGAGTGGTTCACGGATCACCTCGCGCCCGAGTGCGCGCTCACCGTGCGCGCCGCGCGCTGACCGCGCCGCTCACTTGCGGCGTCGCGCGACGCTGGTCATCGCAAGCGCCGCGGCGACGAGCGCAGCCATCCCGTTCGAGCGCGCGCGCGCAGGCGTCGCGCAGCTGCAGCCCGTTTGTCGGGTGAACGCAGGGATCGTTGCTCCAGGTGCCGAGACGCCAGCTTCGAGCACCGTTCCCGGTGGAAGCGCAGGCGTCGCGTTTGCTTGAAACGTGTCGCAGTCCGTCGGCGAGATCGTGCCGTTGACGATCCACGATCGTTGGAGCGGCCCCGAGGTGCTCGGCTCGAGCTCTAGGTCTTCGCTGAGCGAGTCGCGCGTGAGCACCGTGCGAAAGCGCGTCACGTACGGCCTGGGCAACGCCGTCGTCGCGTACTGCACTTCGCGGTGAACCGACGCGGACACCGTGCTCGGTCCGAGCAGCGTTTCCGTCGCGTCTTGTGACGACTCGGTGAGCCACGCGCCGGGCGTTGGGCGCACGGTGTTCTCGACGTAGCGCGCGTACTCGGGCGTGCTTCGGACGAAGGGAACCATCGTTCCGTCGAGCAAATACTCGGGCTTTCCGCGGACACGCATCGCGCCGTCCGAGAGCACGAACAAGCTCAGCGTCACCGCGTCGCCAGCCCCGAGCGCGATCATCTTGAGCGGCAGCCTCGGCTGATAGCCCGCGAACGTGATGCGAATGGGCTGCATGCGCTTCGCGCCGACGCCCGGTCGAAGCCGCGCGACGACGTACCCTGCGCCGCGCGCGTCGTACTCGTCGACGAGCGTTCGCGCGAGCCCCTCGATTCGCACTCCGTGTGTGTCCGCCCACGCGAGCAGCGATCGATCGCGCGGCCCCGCGGGGATCAAGAACACTTCGTATGGCCCCACCAACGCGCTGCGCGTCCGCGGCGAGTCGGGATCGCCGACGTCGAACGCGGGGCTTAGCTGCGCAAACGACATCGAGGGCCAGCTCCGTTGCGGATCGACCCGCACGCTCGAGCCCTGGCTGTTGATGCACGTGAGCGGCCACGTCACCGTGAACGACGGCGCGGTGAGCGCGTCGACCCACGACAGAAAGTCGTCCGTGCTGGTCGCGAACTCGACCCGCGAATCATCGAAGATCGGGAGCAGCCAGACGAACTCCGCGGGGTCGCCCGCGTACTGAAACTGATCCCAGAGCGTGGTGCGCTCGCGCGAGAGCGAGAGGACCATCCGGTGATCGGACACGACCGTCGGCGTCGTGCTCACAGGGATGCAGCCCCCGCACGCTTCGGCCCGACGCGAGGCGCTGACGCACGCTGCGGCGATCAACACCCCCAGAACAACACCCCTGACAGAAAAGTACGATGACATTCCTAATTGCTATCGAGCAACAACTCGATTGACAACAGTCAGAGTGCTTATTTTAACCTACACCAGAACCGAGGGTGGCTCGAACCTGTGCGCTCGTGAGCCACGGTCCCGCGCGCAGGTCGCTCGTGTCGCGAAGGGCGCTCAGCGTGTAGGCGTCGCCCGTTCCCGTGATCGCGGGCCACGGCGGAGGCTCGGCGAGCCACTGCCCATCGTCGTCCTTCATGTGCTCGCGGCTCGAGTAGAACCCCCGCAGCAACGCGTCTGCGTCGATCACGCGGAGCTTCGGTCGAAAGCGCTCTTCCCAGCTTGTTTCATCGCGAAACGACTCTGCGACGTACCGATCGAGGGGCGTCGCCATCGGCAGCGTCGTGTCCGGGTCCCACGCCTCCCACCGCCCGTCGCGCTCGACCGCGGCGAACACGTGGTAGTCCCACACAATCAAGCCGTCGCTCCGCTTGCTGGCGCGCTGCCGCAGCATCGCGACGTGCTGGCGCTCGTTGGTGACGAACACGACCCGCGCCTCGAGCCCGTGGTCCCTCGCCGTGCGCGCGATCTGCCAGGCGTTTTCCTCGCAGAACAGCGGCTGGTACGGGACGGGGCCGAGCGGCGTCTGCGTGGCCACGGCCCGGCGTCGCTCAGATGCCGCCTTCGGCGAGGACCTTGGCGAGCGCTTGAATGTGTGTGCGCCGAACGCGCTCGACCGGCAGCGCGGGCACGTACACGCGCGGGAGGTTCAGCTTCGCGAGCCGATCGAGGATGGTCTTCTGCAGCTCTTCGCGGGTGGCGCGGGTGCGCGTCGTGACCGCGAGGGGCGCGAACGCCCCGACTTTCTCGAGCGCCGCCGCGGCATCCCGCGCTTGCTGCGTCTTGTTCTGAAACAACGGCGACAAGATCTGGTTCACCACGAGCGCGCCGATGGGCAGCTGCAGCTCGTTGCGCATCGTCGCGACCAGCTCTTCGGTCTCGGCCGCGGGCATCTCTTCGGGCAGCGTGCAGAGCACGACGGCGCTCTTCGACGGGTCGCGCATGATGGCGAGCCCGTCGCTCGCTTCGCGGCGCAAGAGCCCCGGCGGCGCGATCTTCTCGATCACCATCGGGACCCTCAGCATCTGCACCCCGTGCCCCGTGGCGGGCGCGTCGAGGATCACGAGGTCGTACTTGGGCTTGCCGTTCTCTTCTTCCTTCACGTGAAAGAGCGCCTTGCCCAGCATGCTCCAGGCGTCCATGCCCGGAACCGCGCGGATGAAGCCCTTCACCACGCGGTTGTCCATCACCGCTTTGTAGATGGCGCGGACCTTCAAGATCATCATGCCGTACTCTTCGAGCGCGGCTTCGGGCTCCATGTTCACCGCGTCGATGGAGGCCAGGATGTTCTTCACGTCCGTGTCGATGAACTCGGTCTCGAGCATCGCGCTCAGGCGCTCGCGCGCTTGAGACATGCACACGAGGACGCGCTTTCCTCGCTGTGCGGCGAGGATGGCGAGCGCTGCGGTGAGCGTTGTCTTGCCTGTCCCGCCCTTGCCGGTCACGGCGATGAAGCGTCGGTCGAGAAGGCGCGCCAGAGCGGGATCAGGCATCGTGGTTCGAGGGCAAGGTATCTCCCGCGTAAGCGCCCCACCGTCAACCCGGTACTTCGCTGGGCTGCATGGTTCCGTCACCTCGTGATCGCGGGCCGCGGGCGCCTGGTCGAAAACGGGCGCCTCACGCCGCGGTGCGGTATGACGCTTCGGTGATGAACGAGCCGGGCGTTCGAGTGCTCCCTGTGCGTCCGAAGGCGCTCACCGTGGCCGAGTTCAATCGGCAGGTGAAGGGGACGATCGAAGAGCGATTTCCGCAGGTGTGGATCGAGGGGGAGATCGCGCAGCTCAAGGTCTCGTCCATGGGCCACGCGTATTTCGACCTCAAAGATCCTGAGAACGACGCGCGCGTCGCGTGCTGCTTCTTCAAGGGGCCTCGCGCCAAAGCCGGCATCGATCTGCGCGAGGGAATGCAGGTCGTCGTCCGCGGCCGCGCTTCGCTCTACGCCCCGCGCGGGTCGTTTCAGTTCATCGTCGAGACCGCGATGATCTCTGGCGCGGGGAGCGCCGCGGCGGCCCTCGAAGCGCTCAAGAAGAAGCTCGCCGCCGAGGGCCTCTTCGCGCTCGAACGAAAGCGAAGGCTCCCGAAGTTTCCCCGCGTCGTGGGCGTCGTGACCGCGAGGACGGGCGCTGCGTTCGCCGACATTTGCAGGGTGCTCACCCGACGGTGGCCGACGCGCGTCGTGATCGCCAACACGCTCGTCCAGGGCGCAGACGCGCCGGCGCAAATCGTGGCCGCGATCGAGCGCATTCAGAAGCACCCGATGGTCGACGTGGTGATCGTCGGCCGCGGAGGAGGCTCGAGCGAAGACCTCGCCGCGTTCAACGACGAGCGCGTGGCCCGGGCGATCGCGAGCTCGAGAATCCCAGTGATTTCTGCGGTGGGACACGAGGTCGACCACACCGTCGCCGACCTCGCGGCGGACGTTCGCGCGGCCACGCCCTCCAACGCGGCAGAGATGGCCGTCCCCGAGCTGCGGGTCGTGCGCGAAGAGCTCGCCACGCTGAGCAAGCGCGCTTCGAAGGCCACGCACGCGATGGTCAACCGTCGTCGCGTCGCGCTCGCGCGCGTCGAGAAGCGCCTCGGCGACCCGCGCAAGCTCACCGAGCCGACGAGGCAGTGGCTCGATGAGTCCGTGGCGCGCATGGCGACCGTCCTCCGAGGGCGCGTGCGCAAAGCGAAGATCGTCTTCGGCCGCGCTGAACAGAGGCTCCAGGGCGCTCACCCGCGATCGCGCCTCGCCCGCGACCGGGCCACGATGTCCGCCCTCGAAGCGCGGTTGCGCCCCGCGATGCAGCGGCTCGTCGCTGAAAAAGCACGACAATTGAAGGAGCGAAGCGAAGAGCTCCGCCCCGCGGCGCAGCGCTCGATCGACTCCCAACGCGACGCGCTCGCGCAGCTCGCAGGAAAGCTCCACGCCTTGAGCCCCCTCGCGATCCTGTCGCGCGGCTACGCCGTCGCGCTCAAAGACGGCAAGGCCGTGGTCGACAGCGCCGAAGTGCAGAAGGGCGACGCCCTCGAGGTGCGCCTGCACAAGGGCTCGATCGCCGTCGAAGTGAAGTGATCCTCGGCCCGGGATCTTCGCGCACGTCAATCGCTCTGGCTCACACTCGGGACCCGCGCGACTCGGTACAGTGCGCCCATGCGTGCTCGTGTTCGCTCGTCGCTCGTGTGCTCTCTCCTCGCGCTCGGAGCCTGCGCGCCCAAATACAACCCCTCGTCGCTGCTCACGCTGCGCAGGGTCGTGCTCAATCAGAGCGGCAGCGGGTACTTCGAGCGCACGGGGCGCGTCGCGGACGATCGCTTGTCGCTGCGGCTGCGATCGCACGAGGTCGACGATGTGCTCGCGACGCTCACGGTGATCGAGCGCGGAGCGCAAGCGGGACGCGCCGCGGTGGCGGCGGGCGTTCCGCACCAGTCTACGGGGGGATCGATCCTGCTCGACCTGCGGTTCGCCGACCGACGACAGCGCGAGCTCATGGTGGCCTACGCGGTTCCCACGGCGAACTGGCAGACGACGTACCGCGTGGTGATGCCCGAGCGCGAAGGCGGCCCGGCGCTCTTGCAGGTGTGGGCCCTCGTTCACAACTCGTCCGACGAAGACTGGAACCGCGTCGAGCTCACCCTCGCCACGGGCGCGCCGCTCTCGTTCGCATTTCACCTGCGAAATCCCACGTTCACAGCGCGTCCCGACGCTTCGGGCTCGACCTCGACGCGCGTCGCGTACGGCGCGGTCACCTCCGAGCAGTCGCGCGGTCGCGAAGTGATCGCGGCGTACTCGGGGCAAAACGTCAGCCCGCCCGATCACGACAACGATCGCATCGCTGACCTCGTCGACCGCTGTCCCGAAGCGCCCGAGACGTACAACGGAGTCGACGACGAGGACGGCTGTCCCGACCGCGGCTCCGTCGTGCTCGAAGACTCGCAGATCCGAATTCTGAACACGATTTCATTCGCGCCTCGGTCCTCGGAGCTCGATGCGCGACAGACCACCGTGCTCGAGGCCGTCGCGCGAACCATCGCAGGAAACCCGCAGCTCCTCGTGATCGAGATCGAAGGCCACGCGTCGGACGACGAGCCCTCTCCGTGGCCCCTCTCCGCGGAGCGCGCGTCCGCCGTCCGCGCGAGGCTCGTCGCGCTCGGCGTCAGCGCAGACCGACTGCGCACGACGTCCTTCGGAACCACCCGCCCGCTCGACACGAGCGCCGCTCCGTCCGCGCGCGAACGCAACCGCGCGGTGAGCTTTCGCATCGCGCAGACCACCGACGATCGCCCGGCGGTGTCCGCCTCGCGCGGGAGCGTCACCGTCGCCAACGCCGCGGCGAGCGCCGGCGCTCAGGCAGAAGCCGCGCAGTTCGAAGGCGCCGCGCGCTACACGATCGCCGAGCCCGTGAGCATCATGGCGGGCTCCGCCGCGCTCGTGACGCTCGCGAGCCGTGAAATCGCAGGCGAAGACGTGTACCTCTTTCGCCCCGAGTCCGCTGCGCCCGCGAGCGCGCGGCACCCGTATCGCGCTGCGCGGCTGCGCAACACCCTCGGCCTCGCGCTCATGCCCGGCCCCGTCGCGCTCTTCTCGCACGGGACCTTCGCCGGCCAAGGCGTCTTGCGGCGGATCGAAGACGGCGAGACCGCGTTCGTCCCGTACGCGATCGACGCGAGCACGAGCGTCACCGTCGAGCCGTCGGACCGAAGCGAGCCCCGTCGCGTCGTCGCTGCCGCGCGCGCCTCGCTCACGCTCGAAGACACACAGATTCATCGCACGCGCTACCGCGTGGCCGCGGGCGCGCAGTGCGCCGCGAGGATCTACCTCCGTCACGAGCGCATCCGCGGCTATCAACCCCGAGATTTGCCGCCCGGAAGCGAGCGGGGCGACGAGGCGGACATCGTGTCGGTTCCGCTGACGCCGCGGCAAGAGAGCGACGTCGGGATCGAGCAGTCGCGCGTCGTCCGTCGCGCAGCGTCGCTCCTCGATGACCTCGAGACTGACCTCGAGCCGTACCTCCGCGGCTCGAGCGACGCGATTCGCCAGCAGCTCCGCGCGATCCTCGATCAACGCGCGGCCCTCGCACGCGCCGAGCGCGAGTCGCGCGAGCTCCGCGAGCAGCTCTCGGATGTGTCCGACCGCAACGCTGAGCTCCGCGAGTCGCTCCGCGCGCTCGCGGCGGTCACCGACGCCACACGCGTCGCGCTTCGCGCGCAGCTCACGCAACAATTGCAGGCCTCGCTCGCCCGCGGCGCGGCGCTCGCCAACGACCTCGCGGCCCGCGCAGCCACTGCGTCGACGCTCCGAACGCAGCTCATCGAGGCGCTGCGTTCGTTGCGCATCGACGAGACGCCTGCGGCGGCGCCATGAGAGACGAGTCGACAATCTTGTCCCGTAACGGAGATTCGTGCCGTAAAATCGCTCGGTGACCTGGGAGATCAAGGCCGCTGCGCTGCATGGAACGATCGAGCTCTTGAAGCGACGCAGCTTGTTCGAGAGCGTGCGCGCTGAAGTGAGCCCCGCCGTGCGCGCGCTCATGGACGAGCCTCCGGCGCGCACAGCGTGGGTGGCCTGTCTGAAGCTCGCAGAGATCGACGAGGTGCTCATGCGCAACAAGGGCCGCGCGTACTTGCGAACGTTCTCGCGAGACGCAGCCATGGTGGGCGCCGTGCCCGCGATGCTCACCGTGATTCAAGGGATGTTTCGCTTGTTCGGCGCGACGCCGAACACGGTGTTCACGCGGGTGCTTCCGCTGCTCAAAGGGCAGACGCACGACCTCGAGCACAGCTACGAGCGCTTCGACGACAAGAGCGGGAGGCTCACGACGCGCTACGAAGGGACAGAGACCGTGCCCGAGGCGATGCTCGTCGCGTTCAGCGGCGTGATCGCGATCGCCTTCGACGTGTGCCGCGTGACCGACAGCGGCGTCGTGGGCGAGCACGTGCTCCGCGTCGAGCGCGATCACACGATCGTGCACTGGGACCTGCGCTGGTGAGCGCCTCTTTGGTCGCGATGCGAATCAGCTCTTCGGAAAGAGCTCGTCGCGCACCTCGACGAGGATCGCTTCGGCTTCGGTCTCGGGGATCTCGAAGGCGCGCGCGAGCAGCGTAAAGAGCTGCGCTTCTTCGGCCTGCACTTCGCCGTCGATGAACGACACGCCCGCGGCGAGGCGGTAGGCGTTGCGGCGCGCGATCGAATCGCTGAGCGACGAGGCGACGGCGTTGATGCGCGCCTCCCACCCGTCCGCCGAGAGCGCTTCGAGCAGCTGGTCGATCGTCTCGTCGAGCTTGTCGCGAGCGATCTTCTTGTCCGTGATGTACTCCATCGTCGCGACGAGCTGCTCGCGCTCGATGTCGCTGAGCGTCCCGTCGGCGGCGGCCATCAAGAACGCTGTCTCGATCATGGCGCCGGTGCCGAGGGAAGGGTCGACGTCGCCGAACCACGCGGACGCGGACGCCTTCAATCGATCGAGGTTCTCCTGCGAAACGTTCTCCATGGCCGTTTTTACCTGTGTGGCTGGCTGTGTGACGGGTTGCGATCGAGCGATAGGTTCTGCTCGAAAAACGAGGGGGGACTCTATCACCCCTCGCGGGCGTACGGCTCGCCCCGAAGAATCGTGAACGCCCGATACACTTGTTCGGCCAGGATCAGCCGCGCCAGCCGGTGCGGCAGGGTCATCGGCCCGAGCGAGACCTTCCACGCCGCGCGCGCGCTGAGGGCCTCGGGGATCCCTTCGGCCCCGCCGATGACGAACACAGGAACGACCGCGCTCTCCATCCGTTCGCCGAGCTTCTTCGCGAATTGCTCGCTCGAAAACGCCCGCCCCGTGACCTCGAGCGCGACCAGCTCGGCGCGGCCCTTGTGCGTCGCGAGCACGCGCTCGACCGCTTCGATGACCTTGTCCTCGCGCTTGCCGTCGTCGATCTCGACCTCGTCGAGCTGCGCGTAGCGACGAATGCGCGCGTAATAATCGTCGATGAGCGCGCGGACCTCGCGCTCCTTCGCTCTGCCCACGGGCGCGATGACGATCTTCACGGGCGCTCGGCGCTCAGCCCTCGTCTCGCTCGTCGCTCTCGTCGGGCGGGGGCATGATGGACGTGCGTCGAGGCGCCATGTCCTTGGGCAAATCCACGCGCGGAGCGTCCATCCACAGCCCCTCGATGTCGTAGTACTTGCGCGCGTCTTCCAAGAACGCGTGCACCCACACGTCACCGCAGTCGAGCACGATCCACGCGGCGCCGCGGCGGCCGTCGTATCGCGGGTGCTTTCCGTGCTTCTTGAGGGCGTCTTCGACGGACTGCGCGATGGCTGACAGTTGAACGTCCGAGCGCCCCGACATGAGCACCACGTAGTCCGCGTAGTCCACGCGCTCGGCCACGTCGATCACTTCGATGCGCTCGGCCTTCTTGTCGAGCCCCGCGGCCACGAGCTCGAGCGCGAGCTTGCGGCTCTCGGCGCGGCGAATCGCGGTCCCGTTGGCGATCGCGGGCGGCGGCAACGACGTGCGTGTCTTCTTCGTGAGCTTCGCGGTCTTCGATGGGCCGGCCTTCGGCGCTGGCTTCTTGCCAGCCGCGGCCTTGGACGAGGCCTTGGCGGCAGGCTTCGAGCGCGACGGGGCGCTCGCTTTGGAGGCGCTCTTCTTCGGAGTGGATGCGGCGGCCTTCTTGCCAGGGCTCGCCTTGCGGGCGCTCTTCTTCGCTTCGCTCACGGCTTGGGGGATCCTTCGTTGAATCGGCGTCTCGTCGCGCAGGGGGCGGGTCAGTGAAAAACTCTGGACGAGCACGAGTAGAAATCGTCTCCGGCCAAAACTCAACGCGCGAAGCGGGCCCACGCCTCGGGCAGCGGGCCGCCGAGAAGCCTTTCGGCCCCAGCCTTGTCGAGCACGACGAACTTGAAGCGCGCCGTGTACACATCGGCTCCGCCTTGCGCAAGCACGGTCTCGACCTCGACGATGCGGCGCAGGTCCTTGGTGATTCGCGCGGTTCCCACGAGGGGGAGGCCGACGCGAACGGCGCCCGCCAGCCGTGCTTCGATGCTCGTGGTGAAGCCGAACTGCCCTTTGAGGCCGATGATCGCCCACGCGGCGAGCTCGTCGGCGAGCGCGGTCACCAAGCCGCCGTGCATGATCCCCGGCGGGCCTTGATATTGTGTGCCGGGCGTGAACGTCGTCTCGATCGCCTCGCCCTTCTTCACAAACGACAGGTGAAATCCGATCGGATGCGAAGGCGCGCAGCCGAAGCACGGGGACTCGGGGCCGAAGATCGAGCCGTCGAGGAGCTCCTCTGCGCGCTCAGTCACAGCGGGACCTCTATTCGCGAAAGTTTTGAAACTGCAGCTCGATGTCGAGCTCGAGCCCGCGGAGCAGGGCGATGGTCGCCTGCAAATCGTCGCGGTTCTTTCCGGACACGCGCACGGTGTCGTCGTGGATCGCGGCCTGCACTTTGATCTTCGAGCCTTTGACGGCGTCGATGACCTTGCGCGCGCGGTCGCGGTCGATCCCCTCTTTGACCTTGATGAGCTGGCGAAACGTGCTTCCGCCTGCGGGCTGCGCGGTCTGAGGGTCGATGTGCTTGAGCGAGACGTGGCGCTTGACGAGCTTGTCCTTGAGCACGTCGAACGCGGCTTCGACGCGGCCCTCGGAGTTGGCCGTGATCACCAAGCCCTCTTTGGTCTTCTCGATGTTGGCCCCGGTGTCTTTGAAATCGTAGCGCTGCGCGAGCTCTTTTTTGACCTGGTTGAGGGCGTTGTCGACCTCGGCCCAGTTCACCTTCGAAACGACGTCGAACGACGGCATGGCTGTGTGCTGCGCGCGAGCGTATCAACTCCAGCGCCGCGCATCACCGGTGTCTCTCGGGGCGATGTCGCTCAAGAGCGCGGCGACGCCTTCGGCGCAGCGGCGCAGGCGCGTGGGGGTGTCCATCGCGTCGAGCACGCGCTGCCTCGCGGCCCCGTCGACCAGCAATTTGTCCGCCACGATGAACGCGAGCCGCGCGGCGGTCACGCCCTCGGGCAGCACGAACTCGAGGTCCGGCGCGCGCTCTCGGGCCTTTTGCATCACGCGGCTGACCAGCGAGACGAGGGCCATTCGGTCCGCCGCGGACGCGTCGGCGTCGGGCCCCTGCGGCTCGAGGATGGGCGTGCAGCGGACGCGGCGGTACATCTTGTCGCGGGGGACCTCGTCGATGTGGGCGCGGACCATGCCTTCGAGCACGATGTTGAAGCGCCCGTCGCTCAGCCGTTGGTGCGCGGTGATCCTGCCGATGGTGGCGATCGACGAGAATTTGGGCGGATCGTCCGCGCTGTCTGCGTCGAGCTGCGCGAGCACGATGAAGGGCTGCGACTCGAGGGCGTCGCGGACCATCTGCCGGTAGCGCGGCTCGAAGATGTGCAGCGGCATCCGCTGATCGGGAAACAGCACGGCGTTTGGCAGCGGGAACACCGGAATCGATTCGAGCGGAACGCGCTGCGAAGGATCACTGAGCATCGAGCGCGGGAGTGTAGCAAGTTGCGCTCGCGTGTCCGCTCAACCGAACACTTCGACGGCGCTTCCTGTCATCGCGTCCGGCGCGTCGAACGCGACGAACTCGATCGTCTTGGCCACGTCGTCGGCGCTCATTTGCGGGGCGAATCCCGAGCCGACGAGCATCTTGGTGTCGACGCTCCCGGGCAGCACGGCCATCGATTGCACGCCGACGTCGCGTGACTCTTCGGCGAGCGATTTCATCAAACCGATCATGGCCCACTTCGACGCGTTGTACGCGCTCGCGCGCGGGGTCCCGAGCGTGCCCGAGATGCTCGAGACGAAGATCACGCGGCCGCGCTTGGCGCCTCGCATCGCCGGCAAAAACGCTCGCGAAACGAAGAACGCGCCCGTGAGGTTCACGTCGATCACGCGGTGCCAGAGCGCCGCGTCCATCTCGTGCACGGCGGCGCGCTCGACCATCCCTGCGTTGTTGACGACCGCGGAGGGAGGGCCCGCGAAGAAGCGCTCGCTCTCGCGTTGGAGCAAGGCGACCTCGTCTTCGCGAGAGACGTCGCAGAGGACAGCGTGGACGCGGTCTCGTCCGTGCGTGGCTTCGAGCTCGGCGCACGCTCGGCCGAGCTCTTCTTCGCCGCGGGCGCAGAGGACGACGCGGCCTCCTCGCGCGAGGGCCCGGGCGGCGAAGGCGAGTCCGATCCCGCGGCTCGCTCCGGTGACGACGGCGTCGAATCGACGATCGAGTGTCATGGCTCGTTCGGTAGTCGTGGGAGGTTACGCGCTCGAAAACGCGCCAAGAGAGCGAAAGAACGCGTCGCGCTCGGCGCCGCCCGCGAGCGATCCCGCGAACGCCGTGGTGATCACCGTGGCGTCGCGCTGCTCTTGCCCGCGCGCGCTCAGGCACGAGTGGGCGCCCTGGATCGCGATGGCCGCGCCCCGCGCGGACAAGTGTCGAACGAGCGCGTCGACCACGTTTTGTCCCAGGGTCTCTTGCAAGACGAGCCGGTGCGCGAAGGCCTCGACGAGCTTCACGATGGTCCCGAGGCCGACGACGCGAGGGCCGGGCAGGTAGCCGATGTGCGCGCGTCCGATGGACGGGAGCAGATGATGCGGGCACACGAAGGTGAAGCGCACGTCGCGGAGCAGGACGAGCCCCGGTTCGTTTGCGCTGACGCCGTCGCGAAGGAGGGCGGGGATGTCCACCCGGTAGCCGTCGAGCAGCTCGTTGACGAACATGTCCGCGACGCGCTCGGGCGTCTCGGCGAGCTCGGGATCGGACTCGACGGGGGCTCCGACCGCGCGGAGAAGCGCGTGGATTGCGGCGCGCGCGGCGCTCGGGTCGATGGGCGGGGCGTCGCTCACAGAGGTGAGCCGGGAGGGTAGCAGGTGCCGACCGGAAAAAATTTTCTCGTTCGCGCAACAACCCCGGGGAGGGGGGCGATGAGCGCGCCGCCCAAGGGGCAGAAGGAGTGTTCACGATGAGCACGATCGATCGGACGAGAGTCAATGTGGTGGTTCAACAGACGGCGCAGCGGGTGACGCCGCCCCCAGCGGGGAGGCAGTTCAGCGAGGCCATCGCGCGAGGAGGACAAGTCGTGGTGAGGGCGGCGATCGCGGCGGTGTCGCACGTTCCGGGGATGGACGTGGCCGCAGCGGCGCTGCGTGGAGCGGGGATCGGAGCGGATCCGAGCGCGACGCCGAGCGGCCCGGTGACGGGCGGCCCGAGCGCGTCGACGAGCAGCACGAGCGCAAGCGGATCCGTCTCGCCCGAAGGCGGCCCGGCCTCTGCGGGGACCAACGGCGCCGCCAGCGCCGCGGGCGTCACGAGCAGCGACGGCGATCTGCTCTCGCGCGGGCAAGAGATGTCGATGCGGATGCTTCGATTGCAGGAGGCGATGGGCGAAGAGAATCGCCGGTACACGGCGCTGTCGAACGTCATGCACGCGCGCCACGAGATGTCGAAGAACGCGATCAACAACATTCGCTGAACGGCGTCTGGCTTGCCCGAACGGGGCGCCGAGGCGACACTCGTCCCTCGGCGCCCGCGTTCGACCACGTACCCCCCCCTCCCGGTCCTTTGTTTGCGTGGCGCTGCGACGAAACGGTCATCGATTGTGTACGAGCCTTCGTCGCGTCCGCGCCCGCCTCGAGTGTTTTCAGTCGTTCAGTGAAGGAGCAATGCCATGACGTCGATCAAGCCACCGTCGAAGTCGCCGACCCCGGGGATCGAGGGGACGCCGGGGGCCGGCTCGGCGGGGAGCGCGACGGGACCGACGGGACCGTCGTTTCGTGAGCGCGTCGGTGAGGCCGAGTCCGTGCAGAAAGCGGGCGCGACCGCAGGCGCGCAGGGCGCAGCAAACACCCAGTCGATCGTCGCGGACCTCCGGTCCGGAGCGATCTCGCCAAACGAAGCGGTCTCGCGGTTGACCGACGCAGCGATGGAGCGCAACCGCGTCCCCCCAACGATGAGACCCGCCGTCGAAGCGCAGGTCCGCGACTTCTTGCAGCGCGACCCCGTCGTCGGAGAGCTGCTCAGGACGCTCGGCGCGTCGCTGCAATCGATGGACAAGTGAGCGTGCGAAAGAGCAGCGATTCGTGGGCGGGATTGATTGTGTGTGCGTGTGCTTCAGCCGCGGTCGCCTGCGAGCCGAAGCCCGCGGCGCCGCGCGCGCGACCCGCGACGGCCGACTCGACGTCGCCCGCGGTCGCGCACCTCGACGCTTCGACGGAGACCGCCTTCGACGCTCCTCCCCCGATGGTCGGGATCACCCACGAAGAGCTCTTGCGGCAGGCTGACGCCGAAGCGCACGACGCGCCGGGCGAAGCGCCGGTGGAGGTCTCGGGGGCGCTCGTTCCTGCGGATTCGACGTTCGTGGACGAGACGCCCGCGGACGTTGCGCGCACGCGATACGCCCTCGAGTTCGGCGACGAGCGCCGCGACCGACCCGCCGTCGAGCGCGTGTTGCGCGTCGACGACCAGGGCGATCGCCTCGTCGCGCTCTTCTATGGAACAGGCTTCGTCCTCGCCCCTGGGTTTCGCCTCGGCGCTCGCGCGACGATGGGAGGGTTCGCCCTCATCGGCGCCGCGCAATCCGAGCACCGCGCGATGAGCCCCGACGAAGTTCGCCGATGGTTTCTCGGCAACGACGCGCCGACGGCGAGCGTCAGCTTTCGGCGCGACGGTGACAGCGTGATCGCCACGCGAGGCGCCCTCTCGGTCTCGATGTCGAGCGAGCCGGGCGCGACGGCGCACCCGCTCTCGTGTCGGCTCTTCGTAGCGATGATGCTCGGCGGCGAAGCGGGCGCGCTTCGATCGGGGTGCGAGGGCGCGAAGCTCCCGTCGCGCGTCACGCTGCGCGCGCGGGGCGTCTCGATGCTCGCGTTCGTGAAGGCCGAGTTCTCTGCGGTGCAATTGCCGCGCGCCTCGCTCGCGGTTCCTCCGCGCTCCGCTGAGAGCGCGGAGCTTCGCGTCCCCGCGAGGAGCGGCGAGGGAGGGTTCTTCTCGCCGAGCGAGCTCTTGTCGCTCGAGCCCGTGCGGCCTGCAAACGCGCCGCCCGTTCAGCGCCCGCGCAACTGGGCTCCGGTGTCGAGCACGCTCGAGATCAACAACAACAGCGCGCGCGAGGTGCTCTTGTTCGTCGACGACGCGGCGGTCGGCTGGCTCGCGCCCGGTCGCCACGCGGTGTTCAGCGGAATCCAAGCGGGACGCCACGCGCTTCGCGCGCGAACGGTCGATGGGGTCTGGCGCGGAGAGCCCGCGACGGTGAGCGTCCCGGGCCGGTGGGACGTTGTCGCGCCCGCGACGCCAGCGCCCCGACGCTGAGGGTCACTCGACGTAGAAGACAGCCCGAACGACCGCGAGCGCGTCCTTCTCGAGCGACGTCGTGTCGTTGACGCCCTCGGCGGTCACCTCGGTTTCGTTGGCGGCGTTGACTTGGATCACGCCCATCGACGCGGATCCCAGGTTGCGAATGCGGCTCTGGGTCTGCGACGCGATGTTCTCGGCGCGCGTGCGAGCGTCGCGCGAAGCGTCGGCGAGCAAGCGGATCTTCAGCCGCGCGAGCTCGGTGAAGATGTACCGCGGCGCGTGCGATTGCACAGCGACGCCCTGGTGAATGAGGTCCGTCACCGCGCGAGAGACCTCCGTCACACGATCGACGTCGCGCGACTCGATCGTGATCGACTGCGAGAGCGCGTAGCCGATCGTCTGCTCGGGAATCTCCGCGCCCTCTTGGTTTCTTGCGTGAAGATCCTGCGTTTCGACCGAGTCGATGACGATCTGGCTCTCGGGGATCGATCGCGCCACGAGCCACGCGCGCACGCGAGCGACGCCCGCGGTGAGCTCCGTGTGCGCCGTCGCGCGGTCTGTGCCGCGCGCGGAGATCGTACAGGTCCAGATCACGAGGTCCGAGCGAATGCGCTGCCGCGCGGAGCCCGTCACCGAGAGCGTTTGATCGTGAAACTTGACGCGCGCGATGTGCATCGCTGTGCGCGCGACGATGAGCGCGACGAACACCGCGCCGAGCGCGGCGATGGCTGTCCCCCACGGGGAGCGAGGTTTGTCTTGCATGGCAGCGGGCAACGACCGCGGGGCGCGGTGGTATTCCGCTGCGCCGAGCCTCGCTGGTTCGGGCGACGGCGACGCGACCCAAATTGTGAAGCGTTTGTGGCGACCGTGTTGGAAAGTGATTCGTCGTCCGCGCCGTCACACGACAGGGCTCGCGCCCGACGGCGTCGCCGGTGCTGCAAATTCTCAGAGAAACGAGAGACCACGGAGCGACCTCGCGCCGGCGCGCTCGCGGACCGCGGTGGCCCTCAGGGAGCGCGCTGGGCTTTCGCGGCGCGCGTGGTGGTCTATCGTTCACCGGTTCGATGAGCGACACAGCAACTCCGCAAGCGGCGCCCGTCGCGTTGGCCGAAGCCGATCCGCCGTCCGTCGAGTCGCTTTCGACCGCGCAGCGCCGCGCGATTCAAGCGCTGATCGTCGGGACGTTCGTCGTGAGCACCGCAGGCACCGCGATGCTCCCGTACCTGCTCGTCGAGCAGCCCGTCACGTTGCTCTTGTCGTCCGCGGACATGCGCAACATCGTGCTGCTCGCGCCGCGGCTCGGGCCCGAGGTGTTGATCCCGCTCGCCGTGCTGCGCCGCGTGATCGCGATGCTGTCGACGTACGGCTTCGGGCTCTTGTACGGCCGCGCGGTCCTCGAGGCGGCGGCCAAGCGCTTCGCGTTGGCGCACCGGCTGCTCGCGTGGTTCGAGACCGTGTTCGTGAAGTACACGGTGCTGTCGTTGCTCCTGTGGCCTTCGTACATTTGCAACACCGTGGCGGGGGTCACCAAGACGCCGCTGCGGAGGTTTGTCCCGTGGATGGCGCTCGGTCAGCTCGGGTTCGTGCTGTTCTCGTTGGTGCTCGGCAGCGCGGCGACGCGGTGGACCGAGGCGCTCACGACTTGGTTGCGCGCACACGTAATCGAGATGACTGCGTTGACCGTGGCCTTGGTCGCGGCGCAGCAGCTGGTGTCGCACGTGCGCCGACGGCGAGGCGTCGCGCAGGCGCAGCGAGCGCACGACGCGGAGAAGTGACGTCGGGGCGGGCGCAACTGTGTATGCTCGGCGCCGCCATGGCGACTGACTCTGTGACGAGCCGCGTGCACCCGTTGGCGCCGCGCTATCGGGGCGACGAGATCATCGAGCTCTCGGCGCTCGAGCAAGCGGCGCGCATCGCCGAGGGGACGCTCACGTCGAGGGCGCTGACCGAGCGCTACCTCGCGAGGATCCGTCGCTTCGATCCTGCGCTCTGCGCGTTTGTCACGGTGCTCGAGCGGGCTGCCCTTCGCGAGGCGGATCGGCTCGACGCGCTGCGCGCGAAGGGCAAGCTGCTCGGCCCATTTCACGGAACGATCACGGCCATCAAGGACCACCACCTGGTCAAGATGACGCGGACGCGCATCGGCTCGAAGGCGTTCGACTGGCTGTGGACGCCCATCGATGACCCGTTCGTGAAGCGCGTTCGCGATGCGGGATTCGTGATCGTGGGCAAGACGTCGATGTCCGAGCTCGGGATCTTGCCGATCGTCGAGACGCCCATCATGCCGCCCACGCGCAACCCGTGGAACACCGCGAAGACCGCTGGCGGCTCTTCGGGTGGCGCGGGCGCGGCGCTCGCCGCGGGGCTCCTTTCGGTGGCTCCGGGGAGCGACGGCGCTGGGTCGATTCGCATCCCTGCGTCGCTCAACGGTCTCGTGGGGCTCAAGCCCACGCGACGATTGATCCCGGATCGATCGGACAAGATCGACACGTGGGGGCTCGCGACCAACGGGCCCATGGGGCGCTCGGTGGACGACGTCGCGGCGCTGCTCGACGCCCTCTGCGATCCCTTGCACAGGGGGCATTTCGAGCGCTCGAAGACGCGCGTGCGTCCGTTGCGCGTGGGGCTCTTCGTCGAGCCGCCGGTGGGCGAGGTCGACCCGCGCATCGTCGCGGTGGTCGAGCGCGCAGCAGAGGTCCTTCGCGACGCGGGGCACACGGTCGAGCGGCGCGCGAGCCCCAAGGTCGAGCTCGATGATTTCGTGCCCGTGTATCAACGGTTCATCTCGCGGATCCCGGTGTACTCGCCGGATCGATTGGGCGAGTTCGCGCGGTGGTTCTGGGAGACGGGACGAACGGTGTCCGACTCGAAGGCCTCGTCGCTGGTGCGCGCCTTCGAAGAGACCGGTCGCGCGGTGATGGAAGGCTTGGACGTGATGCTCGCGCCGAGCGTGTGCGTGATGCCCTTCGACGTTGGCGCGTTCGCGGATCTCCCGCCCGAACAAGTGTTTCGCGCGGTGACGCCGCTCGGGTCGTTTACGGCGCTCGCGAACCTCACGGGGCAGCCGGCGTTGAGCGTTCCGTTCGCGTCGATCGAAGGAATGCCCGTGGGCGTTCAGCTCGTCGCGCCGCGGTACGAAGACGCGACGCTGCTCGCGCTCGGCCGCGTACTCGAAGCGCACGCAGAGGCGATGGTATCCTCCGCGGCGTGAGAGCACTGACGCTCGCGCTCGCTACGATGCTCTGCTCGTCGACGGTGTGCGGTCAGGGCCGCGCTCGAAGGCCGCAGCCACCGCCGCAACAGCCGCAACAACCGCAGCAGCCACCCGCGCGCCCGCCGCCTTGGAGGACGATCGAGATGGTCGTCGGGCAAGAAGAAGGGATCGACGCGACGGGCATTCGCTCGTACTCCGAGACGGGAGGCATCGCCGAGGTTCGACCCGCTCCCGACGGGACGCACCTCATCGTTCGCGCCGTCGTCCGAGGGCAGATGACCTTGCTGTTGCTCTACGCGAACGGCGAGGAGCGACGCGTCGTGATCATCGTGCGTTGACCGCGCTCGAACGGGGCGATCGCGGGAGCAAGAGCGGGTTGAAGAGCGGGGTTCCGAGCAACACGCGCGCAGAAAACTCGTAGGCGTCGTCCGTGGCGGCGACGTGTTGCGTGGCCGCGAGGATGTCCCTCAGGCAGCGCTGGAGCGGGCTCGTGTCGAACAGGCCCGCGCTCCCCGCCGCGCGATACGCGAAGGTGCACACCTCGGCGGCGACGTCCGTCGCGTACGTGACCGCGAGCCGAACGCGCGCCCAGTCCTCGGTGGTCAGGGCGTCGCCGCGCTCGACGACGCGCTCGGCGTTGCTCACGCCGTCGAGGGCGAGCAGGCGCGCTGCGGTGAGCTTCGCGCGTTGTTTTCCGAGCTCGATGAGAAACGAGCCGTGCTCGGCGAGCGGCGATTGGGTCCACAGTCTGGTGCGCGAGGGCGCGAGGGAGGCGAGCGTGTCCAGCGATTGCTCGGCGGTTCCGAGGGCGAACCCCGCGTGTCCCGTGGCGAGGAGCGCGACGAGGGGGAGGTCGTAGCGCGCACCGCCGCGCTCGGCCGCGCACATGGGCCATGAATACGTGTGCGCTTCAGGAACGAACGCGTCCTCGACGCGGTAGTGCTCGCTGCCTGTGCCGCGAAGACCCGAGACCTTCCACGTGTCTTCGACGATCACGCGCTCTTTGGGGACGAGCGCGGCGACGAACTCGGGAATCGCTCCGTCCGCGCCGGTGCCCTCGATGATGGCCGTGGCCGAAACCCACGCGGCGTGGCGAATTCCGCTGCCGAAGGCCCAGCGACCGCGGACGATGAAGCCCCCATCGACGCGCCGCGCCTGGCCCGACGGGGTCACGAGGCCCGCGATCGTCGGCATCCGCGCGCCTCCGAAGAGCTCGCGCGCGCCGGGCTCGGGCAGGTACGCCGAGGCCATCGCGTTGTGCAGCGCCGCGATCATCAGGCACCACCCGAAGGACCCGTCCGCGCGCGCCGCTCGCTCGAACGCTTCGAGCTGCGTCGCCGCGTCGCACTCGAGCCCGCCAAGCGCCCGCGGAACACACATCGCGAGCAGCTCGCTGTCCCTCATCGCGAGGACGACGGGCTCCGCGAGCGTCCGCTCGTCCTCGGATTGTTGGGCGTGGGTCTTGGCCAGCGCTCCGACGCGCTCGACCGTCGAAAGGAGTCGGCTCGATCGTGACTCTTCGCTCTGCATGGGTGCTCTCGTGGCGCGCGAGAAAGTGAGACTCGGACGGCGCGCTTGCGTCTCGTGCTCGATGATGACAACGTAAACATCAGAAAGTTTCTGCTGGTAACATCACGGGCGTCGATTTTGTCCTTCGCCGATCGCGCGGCGGGCCGTGGTAGGGTTTTGCCGTGGTCGGACCGAGCAAGAAGGGCGCGTCCAAGCGAAGAGCGCGCAAGCCCTACCACCACGGAGACCTCCGGCGCGCGCTGACCGAGGGCGCGTTGGCGCTCGTCGCCGAGGCGGGGCCGCAGGCCTTTACGCTGCGCGAGCTCGCGCGGCGCATCGGCGTGTCGCACGCCGCGCCGTATCGTCACTTCGCGGACAAGCGCGCGCTGCTGACCGCGCTCGCGATCGAAGGGGGGACGGTCTTGCACGACCGCATCGCGCTCGCGCTCGAGCGCGCAGGGGACGACCTACGCGCGCGCTTCCTCGCCGCGGGCTACGCGTACGTGCGCTTCGCGCTCGACGAGCCTTCGCTCTTCGCGGTGATGTTCGCGCGCGAGATCGACGCAGAGGACCCGCAGCTCGCGCGCTCGCGGCAGCGCTCGTTGAGCTTGCTCTTCGGGTTCATCGTCGATGCGCAGGCGCGCGGGGCGATGGTCGAGGGAGCGCCCGAGGTTCTGGCGCAGCCCGTGTGGGCGATGCACCACGGACTCGCGATGCTCGCGATCGCAGGGCGCTACAAAGGACAGAGCGAGGACGAAATCCGTGAGGCGGTCGACTACGCGCACGCGTCGTTGCTCGACGGGCTGCTCATTCGCCGATCTCGTGATCGACAAGCGTGACCTTGGTGATCCTCCGCGCCGCGCCCGCGCCAGCGATGAAGAACGTGAGCTCGGTTCCGCCCGAGCGCCCCGCGGTGCAGCTCTGCTCGGGCGCGGTCGCGCACTGAAACGTCATCGTCGTGAGCTGGTCGAAGAGCGTTCGCGCTTGCTGGCGGAGCTCGCTCTCGAGCACGCGATCGGTGAGCGCTCGCCCCGCGTAGGTGCGGCACCGTTGGGTGCGCCGTTGTCCTTGCGGAGCGCTCACGCGGCACGCTTCGAGCCCCCGCGGAGCGACCATCGCGCGCAGCTCTGCGGGCGCGGCGAACACGAGCTGCCCCAGCATCGCGGTGTTGCTCATGGCCGATCGCTCGGCGTCCGTCCGGGCTCGCTCGAACGGGAGCCTCGCGCGCGCTTCGTCGAGCGTATGGGCTCCGTCGAGCGCGGCCGAGCGCGCCCCGTCGTCCATCGGTTGATCGCGCCCAGGAGGAAGCGAGAACACCGCGACCGTGGTCGAGAACTGGTTCAACCCTTCGCCGAAGACGAGCGACTCTTCGCCGGGCTCTCCGCCGAGGTCCATCGCAGAGATTCCGCTCACCGACGTCGCGTTCAGGGGAAACGACCGCGCCTCGACGAGGCTCGTCTCCGCCGCGCGAACCCACGTGTACGACTGGTTCGTGCCCCGTGGCTCGGGCCGCAGGAGGGCGATCACGTAGTCGAAGCCGCCGGCGGTGGGCCAGCGCGCGGCGTGCGCGGCGCTGAAGCGCGATCGCGCGGCTTCGACCGGGTCGATCGCGACCCCTGCGTCTTGAATTATGGTGACATCGTTGGCTTGTGCGTCCTCGGGCGCGGCGGATCCAGCACCGGAGGCAGCGGTGGCTGCGCTCGTGTGCTCTCGATTGGGTGTGCCGCTGTCGCGACAAGCGACGAGCGCAGGCAGCGCGAAGGCGATACAGGCGAGTGCGTTTTGCTTCACGGGGGGATCTTTCGCACGAGACGCGCCTCGGTGGACAGCCGGCGCGCGGGCGTCGCTGAGAGAAAGAACGAGGGGTCGAATTTGTTCCTTCGAGCGACGAGCGAGGCGTCGGCGTCGCCGCGGGCGTCGTCGAGCGTGACCGAGCGATCTACCGGGCGAATCGCTGTCGAAACTCCGCGGGCGAGACGCCGAGCGCTCGCCGGCAGAGCCTCGCGAGCTGCGCTCCGTCGCGCAGTCCGCAGTGCGAAGCGATCTGCTTGATCGAGAGGTCCGTCGTCGAGAGCAGGGTCTTCGCGCGCTCGACCCTGAGCTGCGCGACGATCCGCGCGGGCGTCGTCCCGAGCTCGCTCGCGCAGCGCCGGTGAAACGTCCGGACCGACATCGCCGCGCGCTTGGCCAAGGACTCGACCGAGAGCTTTGAATTCAGGTGCGTCCTCGCCCACTCGACCGCGGGCTCGACCACGGTGGACGCCGAGCGCTGCGCGACGAGCGCCTCGCTCCACTGCGATTGAAAGCCCGGCCTCCGCGCGTACAACACGAGCCGCGCGGCGATCTCGTCGACGAGCGCGCGTCCGTGGTCGCGCTCGACCATCGCGAGCGCCATGTCGATGCCCGAGGTGACCCCCGCGGACGTCCACGTGCGGCCGTCTTCGACGAAGATCGCCTCGTGATCGACGGTCACCTGAGGACGTAGCTTCGCGAGCAACGCGCACCCGGCCCAGTGCGTAGCCGCTCGCTTGTGATCGAGCAGCCCCGCCGCAGCGAGCACGAACGCGCCCGAGCACACCGAGCCGAAGCGCTCGACCGAAGGCTCGGCCCGCGCCAGCCACGCGCGCAGCGCAGCGCTGCCGATCGCGCTTCGAACCGAGTGCTCTTCGCCGCCGCACACGAGCACGGTGTCCCGTCGCGTGGGGCGCAGCGACGCGATCGGTCGCGTCTCGATCGCGTAGCCCGCGCTGGTCTTGCGCAGGCCGCCGCCATCGCTCGCGAGGATCACTTCGTAGAGGGGCTTGGCCGACAGGCGCGCGGCGGTGGCGAACACTTCGGCCGGGCCCGTCGCGTCGAGCGACTGCATTCCATCGAACACGACGAGGATCGCTCGGCGGGCGGTGATCGCTTGGGATCGCATTGGCACAATTTGCAGCAAGCATGTCATTTCTGCCAGTCGATCCTGGGGCTAGTGTCCCTCTCATGACGACGCACATCGGAATGCTGCTGTACCCCGGGCTCACGCAGCTCGATCTCACTGGGCCGTTCGAGGTCTTCGCGCGGATGCCCGACGCGGCGGTTCACCTCGTGTCGAAGGACGCAGGGCCCGTGCGAAGCGACATGGGCCTGACGATCACGCCGACGACGACGCTCGAGGCGTGCCCTGCGCTCGATGTCCTGTTCGTTCCGGGCGGGGGAGGGCAGGTGGCGGTGATGGAGGACGACGCGTGGCTCGATTTCGTGGCCGCGCAGGGGCAGCGCGCGCGTTGGGTCACCTCGGCGTGCACGGGCGCGCTCGTGCTCGGGGCCGCGGGGCTCTTGTCGGGCTATCGCGCGGCGACGCACTGGGCGTTCATGCCCCTGTTGTCGATGTTCGGCGCGACGCCCGTGAGCGAGCGCGTCGTGATCGACCGCAACCGGATCACGGCGGGAGGGGTCACGGCGGGCATCGACTTCGCGCTCCGGGTCGTCGCCGAAGTGTCGGGCGAAGCCGTGGCCAAGAAGCTCGAGCTCTACCTCGAGTACGACCCGCACCCGCCGTTCAAGTGCGGCCACCCCAGGGTCGCGCCGAGCGAGCTCACCGAGTCGGTGCAGCGCGAGGTCGCCGAGCGATTTCGTGTGCGCGAAGAGCAGATCGCGAGGATCGTCGCGCGCGTCTCGCGCTAACGCCGGGCGATCAACGAAGCTCGCGGACGAGCGCGTCGAGCTGGTTCATCGTGTCGCGCATGCCGTGCTCCATGCCCGACGAGAGCGCTCCTTCGCGCGCTTCGGCGGACGGATAGCGCTCGTGCGACACGAGCTTGGTGCGCCCGTCCTTCTCGTCGAACGTGACCGTGACCACCACCGCGCCTGCGTCCGCCATGGGCTCGAATACTTGTGTGTAGACGAGCTTCTGCGGTCGGTCGACGACGAGGTACTCGCCCGAGAATCCCATGGGGGGATTGTCTCCGTGCGCGATCACGTAGCGGTACGCGCCGCCGACGCGAACGTCCGCCGTGACCTCGACGATGCGCACGCAGAGCGACGACGGCGCCCACCAGCGCTTGACGAACTCGGGCTTGGTCCACGCGTCGAACACGATGCGCGCGGGGGCGTCGAAGGTCCGCGAGATCACGATGTCGCGATCGCCCTCGAGCTGCATCGAGGTCTTGTCCTTCTGCGCGTTGCCGTTGGTCTCAGTGCTTCTTTCGTCCACGATTCTTCTCCTCTCGCACGAGCTCGGAGACGAGCTCGTCCATCGCGTCCAACCGGGCGTCCCATAGCGCTCGGTACTGCTCGACCCACGCGTGCAGCTTCTTCAGCCCGTCCGGGCGCAGCTCGTACAGTCGCTGCTGCGCCTTGGCTTCGACGTCGACGAGCCCCGCGTCCCGTAGCACTCGCAGGTGCTTGGACACTTGAGGCTGCGTCACGTCGAGCTCGGCGACGAGGTCGTTGACCGGCTTCGGACCAGACCGAAGAAGCTCGATGATCCGCAGCCGGTTGGGATCCGCGAGCGCCGCAAAGGTGGCGTGCATGAACGTATATTCGCGTAAAAGAATATTCGTGTCAAGGAATATTCGTGCGAGTTCTCACGGCTGCGCCGCGGCGTACGCTCGGTGCGGCGCTGCCTTGTGGTAGCGATCGATTCGAGCGGTGATCTTGTGCGCCGCGAGGCGCGAGGGAGTTCGAGTGATGGATCGTGAGCTCGTATACGAGACCGAGACGATGGCGCTGTACTGGCGACCTCGCGCGAAGGTGATCGAGCACGTGATCCTTCGGTATCCCGGCGTGCAAGTGCTCGAGGCCGTGCTCGAGCGAGGGCTCGCGCTGCTCGAGGCGAAGGGCGCGCAGAAGTGGTTGTCCGATGACCGCGGCGGGGGCGCGCTCCCGAAGTCGCACCACGAATGGGCGGAGACCGTATGGGGGCCGAAGGCCGCGCGTTTGGGGTGGAAGTACTGGGCGCTCGTTCCGCCGAAGGAGCTCGTGGGAAAGCTGAACATGGAGCGCCTCCGCCGAACGTTCAGCGCGCTCGGCGTCGAGTGCGAAGTGTGCGCCACGCCCGAAGAGGGCTTGGTCTGGCTCGATCACCGCTGATTCGACGGCTTGGCTTTGCGCCGCGCTTCGCGGCGTCGTGGCTTCGCGGCATCATGCGCGCCATGCGAACGCCCTCGGCGGTGCTCTTTGTGTGCGCGCTCTCGATCACGACCTCGGGCTGCGCGAGCGGTCCGCGATGGACCACGCACGTCGCGATGCCCGATGAGCGCGCGGCCATCGACGCGGTGCTCGATGATTGGCACGCCGCTGCGGCCGCGTCGGACCTCGAGCGCTACATGCGCCACATCTCGGATCAGGGCGTGTTTCTCGGGACGGACGCGACCGAGCGCTGGACCAAGGATCAGTTTCGCGCGTACGCGACGCGCCCGTTCTCCGAGCGTCGCGGGTGGTCGATGCGCTCGACGAGGCGCGCGGTGATGGTGCGCGGAGACGTGGCGTTCTTCGACGAGGACCTCGACGCGGTCAACCTCGGTGCCGCGCGCGGGAGCGGCGTGCTCGTGCGCGACGGAGGCCGCTGGCAGATCGCGCAGTACAACCTCGCGATCACCGTCCCCAACGAGCGCTTCGAAGAGGTGCGGACGCTGTTGTCGGGTCGCGCGAATCCCCCTGCAAACGCTCAGTGAATCGCGATGGGCGCTCCCTGCGGGCGGCCGCTGTGGTCGAAGCGCTGCGCGTAGAGCGCTCGTTGCGTCGCGATCAGCGAGAGAAACGACGTCCCATCGGCGCTCGCGGCGACAGAGGGGCCGAACCGGAGCGATGCGCCCTCGACCGCGTGCTCGATCGGGCCGCGCTCGACGCGTCCGTCGACGTCGCGAAACTCCGTGGCGAACCGCGGCTGCGCTGTCGTCTCGGGGCCGACGCGCGTCCACGCATGGAGACACCCGCGCGCGTTGCACGCCGCGTCGCGAGTCGAGCTCGTCGAGCGCTCGCTGACGCGCAACGGCGAGAGCGCTTCTCCTCCGCGCACGCGAGCGACGAACGTCTCGAAGCGGCTGCTGAACCAATCCCCGTCCTCGCCCCACACGAAGCCGCGCTCCGATCCCCTCGCGGACTGCACGAACGCGAGCCGGCCGTCGAAGTGACGCAGCGTCGTTGATTGAATGTGTGTGCCGGTTGGCGAGACGAGCGCTGCGCGCAGCTTCGTTTTGGATCGCGCGAAGTCGTGCTCGTCGAACGCTACGAGAAACCCACGCTCGGTCGCGGTCACCGCGCTGAGCAACCCGGGTTCGTCGACATCGATCGTCTCATTTGCGATCACTAGGCCTTCGATCGACCGAATCGCGACCTGCACTTCGGGGCCTCGGTCGAGCCCCCGACTGACGAACGCGACGCGCGCGCCATCGAACGCGACGTCGACCATGAATCGCGCGCGGCCCTCGAATCCGACGGGCGCGTTCGGGCGCAAGACCGCGCAGTGCTTGTCGACCACGGCCCACATCGGCGTCGTTCGAAACGGCAGCCATGAAGCGACTTCGATCCACGCGACAGCGACGCGATCGCCCACCGCCGAGGCCACTGGGCGGACTGCTCGTCGCTCGCCCGACGAGAGCTGGACGGGGCGCGAACGAAGCGATCCGTCCGCTCCGAGCACAGCGCAACGAATCGTCGCTGTGTCGTCGTCGCTCACGGCCCACATCGACACGTAGCCGCCGCTCACTGGCGTGACGGTGGCTTCGAACACGTGACCCTCTTCGGTCGCGCGCGCCCGCTGCAGTTCGCTGCGTTCGCGGGCGATCGCTTGCTCGATCCACGGGGCGACCGCGTGAACTTCGCTCGAGCGCGCAGGAGCGCTCGATTTTGTGTGCGTCGCCATCGCGACGGCGACGAGCAGCCCGACGCTGGCGCCGAGGGTGATGTCACGAGCGCGCGCGATGCTCCGCGCACGCGGCTTGGGTCCTCCCTGGTTCATGCGCTCGATGCTACCGCGACGCGCGACGCGAGCAACTCGCGACGCGCGCTCAGGGCTCGAGCGCGAAGCAATAGAACCCGCCGTAGCCGCCGCCCGAGCCGACGTTCATCATGGTCATGATCGGGCCGCCCATTTGAACGAGGTTCACGCCGCGGCCGCAGCCCGACTCGCTGATCGAGTTGATCCAGTTCGAACTCGAGTCCATTCCTGGGCGCCCGCCGCCGCGCGGCCACGAGAGTCCCATGCGCGGCTGGCCCGTCATCGCGCGATCTTCGAGCGCGCTCGTCCAATCGAGGCACGTCGAGGTCATGCTGTAGAGCTGCCCCATGCTGTTCGACCCCGTCATCATGTGATGGTTGTCGACGGGCGGCTGCCCAGGATCCGGAGTCTGATTCGGGATCCCGTCTTCGTTCGGCAGATCGTTGAGGATCGCCGGGTCCGCGCCCACGGGTCGCGTGGCCGCGAGTCCCGCGCGGTTCATCGAGACGACCCGCCCGAGCCGGTCGTACCAGGGCCCGTTGCCCACGCGATCGATCGCGTGAACGACGTTGCCGCTGCCGTCGTTGGTCGCGCTCAAGAACGCGCGCCACACCTTGCGTCCCGACCCCGGCATCGAGCGCTCGGCGATGGCCGTGCAGATCTTGTCGGCGCCGCGCAGGCCCGCGCCCGGACCGGTCTCGCCGAAGCGGAGATCACCGCCGAAACCTAGGGAATTTCCAGACAAAGTCTGCAGCGCGCGGAGGCTCGTCACGAAGAAGCTGAACCTTGGAAGGCCGCTGTCCCCCGACGGCGCGACGCCCGTGTCGCTCGCGACGTCCTCCACGATGGCCGCGTCCGTCGCTGGGACATCACTGCTCATCGAAGCGCTGTCGATCACCGCGGTGTCGGCCGTCGCGCTGTCTCCGGGGCTCACACCCGAGCCACACGCGAAGAGAACCCCCGACACGAGGACCACACCGAAGCACGACAGCGAGCGCATGAACCGTGTTTGCCACGAGTTCGTCACAATGGCTGTCCCCCACCGCGCTGAGATTTGTTGCGGCCGTCGCTCCCCCCCAAACGACGACCAGCGGATTACTCCGTCGCGATCACGCCGCGCGGCGCGAGCGGCGGCGGATCACCACCGCGCTCGCGATCGCGAGCAGCGCCAGCGCTGCGCCCGTGGAGTTCGATCCAGGCGCAGGCGTCGTGCGGCACGAGCAGCCTCCGCCCGAGACGCCGCTCTCGGCGCCAGGTCCGTCCGTCGAGGCGTCCGTCGCTCCGTCGGCGCGCGCGTCGCGAGCGTCGTTGGAGGCCACGTCCATCGCGACGCCCGTGTCTTCGACGCCCGAGTCGGCAACGCTCGTGTCTTCGACGACACCCGTGTCCGTCGGCGACGCTGCGTCGGTCGCGTCGGCGACCGCGTCTTCGACGGCTCCGCTGTCGGTGCTGGCGTCGGGCGCCGCGTCATCCGAGCTGTCCGCGACGACGCTCGTGTCTGCGTCGTCTGTCGAGCTCGCGTCCGAAGCGTCCGCTGCTGCATCGTCGGTCGATGCGTCGGTCTCGACGCCGGTGTCCGCGCCCGTATCGACGCCAGTATCGACGCCAGTATCGACGCCGGTGTCCGCGCCGCTGTCTGCTTCGCCATCCGACGCGTCGCCGCCGTCGCTGCCGCCGTCTTCGCAGACAGCGCCGGCGTCGGTGGGCGGCGTTCCGGCGAGGCACATGCCCGAGCCGTTGCAGGTCTCTTCGCCGTTGCAGAACACGCCGTCGCTGCACGACGCGCCCATCATCGCGTTGGACAGAACGCACATGCCCGTCCCGCTGTTGCACGTGTTGAGCGTGCACGCGGACATGGTCGGTGGGCACGTCACGGGAGTTCCCGCGACGCAGGTCCCCGAGCCGTTGCACACTTCGTCGCCGTTGCAGCGGTCGCTGTCGGCGCAGGTGGTTCCTGCGCTCGCGAACGAGTCGGCAGGGCAGCTCGTCGCAGCGCCGTCGCACGTCTCGGCGACGTCGCATGCGCCTGCGCTCGCGCGGCACACCGTCGTGCTCGACGCGACGAGGTCCACAGGGCACGCGCTGCTGAGTCCGTCGCACGTCTCGGCGAGGTCGCACGCGCCAGCGCTCGCGCGACACACCGTGGTGCTCGGGGCGAAGCCGTCCGTCGGGCACTCCGAGGTCGATCCGTCGCACGTCTCTTGGGCATCGCAGACGCCCGTGCTCGCGCGGCACACCGTGGTGCTCGGAGCGACGACGTTCGCAGGGCACTCTGCGGACGAGCCGCTGCACGACTCGGCCACGTCGCACACGCCTGTGCTGGCGCGGCAGACCGTCGTGCTCGGCGCGAAGCCGTCCGTTGGGCAGACGCCCGAGCTTCCGTCGCAGGTCTCTTGCGCGTCGCAGACGCCTGCGCTCGCGCGGCACACCGTGGTGCTCGGAAGCACCGTGTCCGCAGGGCACGCGGCCGTCGATCCGTCGCACGATTCGGCGACATCGCAGCTACCCGCGCTCGCGCGGCACACCGTCGTGCTGGGCGCGACGCTGTCCGCAGGGCACACGGTGGTGCTCCCGTCGCACGTCTCGGCGACGTCGCACGCGCCTGCGCTCGCGCGACACACGGTCGTCGTGGGAGCGACGCTGTCCGCAGGGCACGCTGCGGTCGATCCGTCGCAGGTCTCTTGGGCATCGCAGACGCCCGTGCTCGCGCGGCACACCGTGGTGCTCGGAAGCAGCGTGTCTGCGGGGCAGACGTCGCCCGTTCCGTCGCAGGTCTCGGCGACGTCGCACACGCCTGCGCTGCCGCGGCAGACCGTGGTGCTCGTCGCCTTCGCGTCCGCGGGGCACGCGTTGGTGAGTCCGTCGCACGTCTCGGCGACGTCGCATGCGCCCGCGCTCGCGCGGCACACGGTGATCATCGGAGCGACTTGATCCGACGGACACGCGGCGCTCGAGCCCGTGCACGCTTCGGCCATGTCGCACACGCCCACAGAGGCGCGGCAGACGGTTCCCGCGGTGACGAAGCCGTCCGCGGGGCACGCGGCGCTCGAGCCTGTGCACGTCTCGGCCGCGTCGCACGCGCCCGCGCTCGCGCGGCACGTGGTGGTCGCCGTGGCGAATCCGTCCGCGGGGCACGCGGTTGACGTTCCGTCGCACGTCTCGGGAACGTCGCAGTCCCCCGCGCTCGCGCGGCACGTGGTCCCTGCGCTGCGAGCAACACAGGTATTCAAGACGCACGTCCCGCACCCGCCACAGGCGGCGTCATCGAGGCAGAGCGACGTGGTCGTTGTGAAGTCCACCGAGCAGTCGTCGGTGTCGGCGAAGGTCGTTGTGTTGCGAAGGGCCACGGCGCTCGCCGCGGGCGCGGTCATCGCGACGACGCCCGTGTAGGCGCCGCTACCGTAAACGACGATGTCCGTGATCGTGTGCGATCGATCGAGGAGCACGACTTCGTCGCCAGAATTGCTGAGCGCCAAGGACGAAGCCGCTGCCGTCGTCCATGTCGAATCGTTTGTGATGTCTGCCACCAGAGGGTCGCTCGTGCCGAACTCTGCGTCGGGGCGCTCCCCGAAGCGCGCGAGGTAGTCCGCAGGGTTGAGCGCGACGATGTACGTCGCGCCCGCCGCGAGCGTCGCCGATGGCAGCGATCCCATCGCTTCGCCTGTGCCTGCAGGAGTCTCTTCGTCCCCGATCCTGAAGCCCGAGAGCGAGATCGCGTTCGGCGTCATGTTGCGGAGAGCGATCCACTCGTTGCCGCTCGCCGCCGGCGCGTTGGAGATGTACCGCGTCACGAGCAGCGGCGCGTACACGTCGCCGGTGGTCTGGTCGAAGTACAGGTCCACGTCGTCGTCGACCCGCTGATCTCCAGCGGCGGTAAACTCTGCGAACGTGTTGGGCGTCGACGCTGCGTTGGTGCGCGGGTTGCCGTAGTCCGAGACGACGTCGAGCACGTTGGGGTTCGTCGATCCGCCGATGTCCACGGTGTCGCCGCCAGCCCGCTCGCGGAACGTCGCGAACGTGAAGCGCAGCGGCGTCGCAGGAGGCCCCGACAGTCCGAGCGACGCCCACGGAACGGTCATCTCGACGCCCGTGGTGCTCGCGGTCGACGCGACGCCCACGACGACGCTCGGGTCCACGACGGTGAACGACGAGTTCAACACTCGCGCGGTGCTTCCCGCGGTGAACTGCGTTTGAACGAGGCGCTCCCACCGCGCGCTCTCGGCGACTTGGGTGTCCCCGAAGCCGGCGAAGAAGTCTGCTCCGCTGCCCGACACTTGGTCGGTGTCGATCGCGATCTGGATTTGCACGGGGTTGGTGCCCGTGTTCGCGTCGGCTGCGTTGAGCGTGAAGTGAAACGACAGCCCCGTGGTGCTGCTCGTCACGCGGACGTGCGTGAGGTCCGCGATCGATTCGGGATTCGAAATGTCCGTTCGCGTGTCGCCTGTGGGGTCGCGCCACACGAAGTCGCCGCGCCCTCCGGAGCCTCGAGCGATGAGCCCGAGGTTGGTCTGCGCCGCTTCGCGGGCGAGCCACTCAGCAGAGGATCCATCGACGGTAATGGGGTGAGCCGAAGCGCTCGCGGTCGCCAATGTTGCGACCGATAGCGCCAAGGCAGAGGTCCAGCGCACGAATGCTCTCATGCGTAGTGAGTCCTTCTGCGGTTGATATGCTTCTCGCGTGCGCGAACCCCGCGCACGTGGCGTAGGTGCCGCCAGGAGCTTGGCCCTTCACGCACTTCGACATTCCGAACAATTCACTGCGGGTCCTTCGTGCGCGTCGCGCGATTGTCACCGAAGCGGAACGAACACGTCCGTGATCGCTTCGTGCGCAGCGACGTCGGGGTAGAAACGAACACGCTGGAGAAAGAGCGGAAAATCCCCGGGTTCTTCGCGGCTCGACGGCAGCCACTCCGCGTAGATCCGACCGATCGCGGCGAAAAGCGACGGCTCGGTCCCGACGTGGCGAAACACCGCGCATCGAAGTTTCGGAATCGTGCCGTCGCGAACTCCGAAGGGATTGGGAGCGATCGCGTGATCGCTCGAAGCGCACACGTCGAGGCGAAAGGCCTCGGGTTCGACCGCGCCTGGGTCGTTGTACAAGACGTTGAACGTCGCGCTCACGGATGGCGGACTGTGAAACTGTTTTCGCCACGCGATGAATGTCCGCACGGTGTCGTCGAGCTTCTGCGGATCGCCGCGATGCTCGAGGATCGCGACGCGGGTCTCGGGAAATTCACGGATCTCAACCTCGATGGCGATGGGGCGTGTCGTCACTTGAATCCTCCGGGCATGCTCGATCGGAGCGAACGCCTCGCGCGCCGCGCTCCAATCAGGGGTCGATCGAAACTCCGATGGCGTCTGTCCCACCGCGCGCTTGAACGCGCGCGAGAACGCCTCGTGGCTGTCGTAGCCAGCGCCGAGCGCCACGTCGACGATGGGGGTCTCGACGCGATACGCGAGCGTCTGCGCCGCGCGTGACAGCCGCAGGAGCTGCACGTACCGGTGCGCGCTCGTCGTGAAGAGCGCAGCGAATTGCCTCTGAAAGTGAAACACCGACGAGCGCGCCACGCGGCTCAATCGCTCGTTGGTGAGCTCGTCGTCGAGGTGCGCGTCGATGTGTTCGAGCACGGCGCAGAAGCGCGCTGCGTACGAGTCGGTCGCTCGCGTCGAGTCGCTCATGGGTGAGTGACCGTACCGCCGAGTCGCGCGTGGCTTCTTGATCGATCGTGCTCCGAGTGAAGCGATGACACGAGCGCTGGCACGCGCGCTGGCACCAGTGTCGACACCGTGCCGGTCGCGCGACGATCGCAGGGGCGATCGATCTCCGCGCGTCGCACGAAATGCAGGGCTCTGCGCGACCGCGGGCCGCGCGTGCGCTGGGCACGGAGCGTGCTGTCTCTTCGCGTCGGAGAACACCGATGAATCGATTGACCTATGGATTCGTGCTCGCGCTTTCGACATCGCTCGCGCTCGCAGCGTGCGGGCCCGTGCCGTCGATGGGAGCGCCCGTCGCGACGACGCTCTCGGCGATGGTTGGCCCTGCGGGCGCGCGGCTCGAAGGGCCCGCGGGGTCGCCGCTCGCGGGGGTGCGCGTCGAGATTCCCGCGGGAGCGCTGTCCGCAGCGACGATGGTCACTGTGACTCCGGTGGTGGACGACGTTCCTCTGCCGGCGCTCGCGGAGCGCGTCGGGCAGCAGTTTCGCATCGAAGCCGCGGGCGGCGCGGCGCTCTCGATGCCCATGAACGTCACGCTGCCGGTCGACGCGCGGTCGGTCGAAGCGTTCGAGCAGCAGCCCTCGGACGTGAAGGTTTGGGTGAAGGCCGACGGCGGATGGATGCTCGTCCAAGCGACGTCGACCGCGCCCGCGAGCGTCACCATCGCGATGTCTGCGTTCACGGTGGCGGCTGCGGGCGTGCGGATCCGTCCGCTCGCGACGACCGTGTGCGGCGCGAGCGGGAGCACCATTTCGTGCCGCGCGCCCGAGACGAGCCCCGAGCCTCCGCCGTCGCTCCTCTCGAGCGCGGCGTGCACCGCGGCCACGGGGTTCTGCATCGACGCGATCGCGGTGCCGCCCTCGTCGTTGGCGATCACGCACGGCGCGCTGCTCAGCCAGACACACTTGATCTATCCGATCTCGTCGCCGCAGGGAAACATCCAGTTTCGTCGCGTCGCGCTCGCCGACCGCGCGGTGTCCGTGAGCAACGAGACGAGCGGGACGGGGTTCGTTCCGTTTCGAGCGAGGTTCACGCTGGGCTTCGACGACAACGAAGTGTGGAGCGGCCACGGAGCGCTCGGCGCAGCGCGGCATCGCTTCGACGGACCCACGCAGCGCTTCGCGCTCCCCGGCGAGTTCAGCTGCGGCGCGATCCGCGTCCAGAGCGGCAACGTCGTGCGCGTCGGAGACCTCGCGTACGTCCCGATGAGCGCCGATGGAAGCGGCTCGCTCGTCGCGTATCCGGGCGTTCCGGGGCCCATTAATTTTGCGCAAGAGTGCGGGACGGTCGCGCCGCAGCCGTCGCTCTCGACGGGGATCTTCGTCGCAGGCTCGACGCGAGACGCGATCGGCATTCGCACGGTCGCGATGGCAGGGCCCGCCCCAGTATTCAACCGGATCACGCTCCAGCCGGGCTACACGCGGATCGGCTCGATGGACCTCAACCCGAGCGACGATCGAATCGTGCTGTTCGCCGCGCCCTCGGACATCAACGCCCCGAGGATCCTCGTCGCGAGGCCCGACCAAACCACTATGCCTGTCACCGGCGGGCTGCCGAACCAACTGAGCGCTCCGGCGTGGGGCTCGGACAGCTCGATTTGGGTCGGCTCGGGCGCCTCGCCGGAGCTCTTCGTGATCGACCCGAGCGGCGCTATCAGCTCGATCGTCCTGACGACCGCGACGGGCTCGTCCGACATTTTCGCGCGTCGGCTCGTGCGGATGCCGGATCGCTCGATGATCGTCGTCATGTCCAACGGGGCGTTCTATCGCGTTCGTCGCGCGGCTTCGTAGTCGCAGACCGAATCGTGAGCACGGCCGTCTCCATACGCCTGCTCCGATGAAAGCTCGATCGCCGCGCGTCGCCGCGCTCACCTCGCTGTCCCTCTGCGTATTGGGTTCGATCACCAACGCGCAGACCGCGCCGCGCGCGAGCGCCTTCGTTCGAGGCGACGTCGACGGGGACGGGTTCTCGGACGTCGCCAGGATCCAAGGCGGTGAAGTCCGGCTGTATCGCGGCGGCGCGTCGCGCGTCACCGACGAGGGAGCGCTGCGAGCGCTCGTCGCAGCGACAGCGGGCCGCGAAATCGCTCACGTGATCGCGTTCGACGCGATCGAGGACCTCGACGGCGACCGTCGCGCAGACGCCGTGACGGTCGTCTTCGAGACGCGCGCGGGATCGAGCGCCGGATGGGTGCGAACGGTCGTCCACTCCAGCGCGACCCCAGCGCGAACGCTCGTGGATCACAGCGCTCCGATGCTCCGCGCCGATGTGTTGGAGACGGGGCTCGGACCTCGCTCCGCGGGCGACGTCGACGGCGACGGACACATAGACATGATCGCTGGAACGCTGCTCGTCCTCGCGCAGCCTGTGCGAGCGATCGACGTCTCGACGTTGGTCCCGTGGCGAGGTGCGCTCGGTCTGTGGGCGCTCGGGGACGGTGATCGTGACGGTCACGCGGAGCTGTGGGCCGCGCCGATTCGACACCACCAAGCGCCGACGTTTTATCCCGCGACGGGCGTGACGGGCGGCTCGGGCGTGAGCCTCGCGTGGGCGCAGCGAACGCTCCGCGCCCGTCCGAGGCCGTTGTTCGCGACGATCACAGGCCCCGATCACCTCGTGGACGTGCGCGCCGCGGACGTCACCGGCGACAACGGTCTCGAGCTGTTCGCGACGAGCGTGCGGCCCGCCATGGCGATCAACGCGCGCGTCCCCGGCGGTGCGACGCTGTGGATGATGGCGGGCAACGCGGCGCCGATTGTCGTGACGAGCGAGCAAGCGCAACAGCCGACGCCGAGGAGCGACCTCGTGATGTGCCTCGATGACGTCGACGGTGACGGGCGCGCAGACCTCGTCACGCGGGGCTCTGCGGTCTTCGGCGTCACGAACGCGGCGCGGCGATGGGCGTTTCGCGCCGGGTCGCCGAGCGCGACGGTCACGACGATTCGACCTGGATCGTATCAGGTCGAATGCGGTCGCGACGTAAACGGCGACGGACGCGGGGACCTCGTGGTGTTCGGCCCGCTGCGCGCGAGCCTCACGAGAGTTCCGTCCGTCGTCCCGTGGTGAGCGATCATCGCTCTGCGTGCAACGCAGCGGCGATCGCGCGAAGCGCACGCGCGTCGTCCGCGCTCACCCCCGAGGGAACCTCCGCGCGCTCGTCCACCGGATGCCCGAAGAGCGCCGCGTAGAACACGCACGCCGCGAGGTACGTCCCGGCCACCGTGGGGTGCGATCCGTCTTCGCTGTGCAGCGCGAGCGAGGGGCGCTCGGCGATCGCGCGTCGCCACGCTTCGCCGACGCGCACGAGCGCGCCTCCGTTGCGCATCGAAGCCGCGGCGTACTCGCGCTCGAGTCCGCGCGTCATCGCCTCGGGGGTTCCTCCGCTGAAGCTCTCGCCGTACACAGCGTCTCCTGCGCGCCGCGCCCACGTCGCAAACCACAGCGATCGGACGCTCGTCCTGCGCGCCAACGCCCCGAGCTCGTCGGCGTAGCGTCCGAACACCGTCGGTTGAAAGAGCGGCTCGACGCTCTGTCCCTGCAGCACCACAGCGTCGATCCCGCCCGCTTCGAGGCGCGTTCGCGCGCCGGTCATTTGCCAGTGCAGCTGAAGGGTCGCCCCGCCGACGGTCACGCTGTCGACCGCGAGCGCGTCGGCGCTCGATCCGCGCGTCATGCTGACGAGCATCGCGGGCAGATCGTTGACGTACGTATAGCTGTTTCCCACGAACAGCACGCGCAGCGGCGCGCCGGCGTCGCGCGTCGCGCTGTCGGCCGTCGCGCTGTCCAGCGTCGCGCTGTCTGCGAGAGAGGCGCTCGCGTCGGAGCCGCTGTCTGCGTCGTTCGTCGCGTTCGTGCTGTCGGGCGCATCGGCGCTGTCGACTGCGCTCGGGCTGTCGGTCGCCGCGTCGTTGGTGATCGGCGGTCGTGGTGGTGGGCTACACGCGAGCGCCGCGACCGCGACCGCGGACACAGAGAGCATACGAAGCGCAGCGATCATCATGCGCGATCATCGCATCGACGGCGGTTGCATCCCAAACAGTCGATACAGCGACGGGGGGACGGAGACGCCGGGCTTTCGTCGATACAGTCGAAACCCACCCGATCGCCCGACGAGCGACAAGTACTGATCGATCGACGGCTGCTCGCTCGGGCTCGGCTCGAAGCGATACGTGAGCACGAGGTCGTAGCGCTGGATGATGTCTTCGTCTGGTGAAAACCAGCGCCATCTGCGCTCGAAGAGGCCCGTGGGCGCGGGCATCGCGGACCGATAGCGCAGGGGCAGGAGGTGGTGAGGGCTCTTTCGTGTGTCGTAGACGGGCGTCTCGACGCCGCAGAGGGCCGCGAAGGTCTCGTGCGCTTGCTGGAGGCTCCAGCTCTTGATCGCGTTGCTCTCGTGCTGCATCGGAACGTACGCGAGCAAGCTGTACGGCCGTGCGCGAGCCGCGCGACAAGGCTCGACGAGGGCGAGCATCGGCGCGAGCTCGTCGCGGTTCATTCGCTCGAGGGCAGATTGAATCGACAGCATTCTCGCCACGGAGAACGCGATGACGAGCGCGAAGAGCGAAGAGCCTCGCGCGCCGAGCGCAGCGCGGAGAGTCGGCTGAGCGTCGTCGGGCGATGCTGGCGCGGGAGCGGCTGCGGGCCACAGCACGAGCGGAAGCGTCCACACGAAGAACTCGAGGTGCCTCGGCGCGACGGACTGTCCGTGCACGAGTCCAGGGAGGACGAAGCTCGTCAACAGCGACGCGAGCGAGAAGAGCTCGAACGTGAGCGAGCGGCCTTCGTCGCGGCGGGCGAAGAGCAAGAGCGCTGCGACGAGGAGCGCGAGCGCGGCGGAGTATCGGACCTCGCTGTTCGACGCGAGGTGCTCGAAATACTGGTGAAACGACTCCATGCGTCCGCGCAGCATCGGGTCGAGCTGCTGCATGTACGGCCGCGATCGCTGCGCTTGTTCGAGGACCGTCGGGGCGACTTCGGACGCGAGCGAGCGCGTTCGAAGCACCCACAGCACGGCGAGCACGGCGGACGGGAGCGAGGCGATCAGCGAGCGGACGCACACTTCGCGCAGGGGCGCGAAGCGATCTGGCTCGGACGAATCGAAGGCTGCGGCCGCGTGCTTCACGGCGGTCACGATCGTCGCGAGCGCGAGGACCGCCATGGTCCACGCGTAGGTGTGCCCGTGCGCGAGAAAGAGCAGCGTCGAGAACGCGGCCGCGCGCAACACGACGGGCCTCGCCGCGGCGTCTCGTCGCGCGAGGATCGCGTCCCACTCGGCGAGCGAGAGCACCATGAACGTCGCCGCGGTGAGAAACGGAACGAACCCGTCGACCGACCAGACGCGCCCGTACACGAACACGAACGCGAGCGGCATCGCCCACGCCGCGCGCCCCGCGCGTCGCAGCGCGTACCAAATCGCCGCGGGAAATCCCAGGTAGTACAAGAGCGCGACCGCGCCCTGAAATCCTCGCAGCGGACCGAAGATCGCCACGAGCGGCGCGGCCACGCGATACACGAGCGTGTTGGCGTCGAGCCACGGGAGGTCGTGATAGAGCGCGCGCACGGGGTCGCTCGACGATCGCGTCGTCATCGCGGCGACCATCAAGTGGTAGTGGTAGTCCTGGCCCGGCCCGATGGGCGCGCGGGCGTGCATCGCGAACGTGATGGCGGTGAACGCGGCGAAGACCAGAGCGACGAGCTGCGTGCTCGGCGAGGCGTCGTCGATGGATTTGGCCAATCGCGCGGCGGCGCTTCGCAAGCGCGCACCCAAGGGTTCTCTTTGCATGCTCGCGGACGCGCTGTGAGGGACGTGGGGGGCGTTACGAAGATCGCTGCGGGCGCGCGCTGTCGTCGTCGATCGCGCGGGCGTAGACGTCGGGCGCGATGGACGGCAGCTCTTCGACGCGCAGCTCTCGCTGGCGCAGCGCGATCAAGCGATCGGCCACCGACGCGAGGACGTCGAAGCGCGTGGACAGGAGGTAGTATTCGTCTTCGTCGACCGAGCCGAGGAGCTCGAGCGCGGCGACGAGCGCGGGGCGATCTTGCTCGCGCACCGAGAAGCCTCCGTCTCGCGCGGCCGCTGCGTGCGCGGACGGTGCGGACGGTGCGGACGCAGCGTGGTCCGTCGCGTGTCCGCGATCGAGGGCCTCGCCCGCGAGGGCTACGGGGTACAGGTAGAGAAATACCTGCTCGAACTCGAGTCGCCACGCGTCGCGGTCGTCTCCGTCGCCCACCGCAGGGAGCGCCCAGCGGCTGGGGTACTGCATGCGGACGACTTCGCCGAAGTACGCGCCCGCTGCGGCGGCGACGAGGGCGTGGACCTCGCCTTTTCCGTCGCGCGCGAGCGAGAGGTAGTGATCGAGCAGGGGGAGGGTGTCGGGGGTGAGATCGAGCTCGACGCCGACCGCTTTTTGAACGAACGCCGCGCACGCGAGGGCGAGCTCGCGGACCGGGGCGGGGGTATCCGGCGAAAATTCCAGCACTGCAGTGGACCTGAGCGCGGACAATACTGCGAAGTTCGCGCGACAGCGTAGCTGCAATCAGCCGCGGCTCTTGTATCGTTGCCGACGAATCCATGCGTCCACGTGAAGAGGCGGTGTACGCCGGAGCGCTCGCAGCGACTCGGCGAGACGTCGCGTTTGTGACCAGTCCCGACGGCTCGTCGCGCAAAGTCGAGCTCGTCGTTTCGGTCAACGCAGCGACAGACCCAGTGCTTGCGGAGGCCGCGCGAAACGGAACGCTCCACCACGTCGACTCGCTCGACCTCGCGGTGCCGTTTGCCTACCACGACCCTGTGGCGCGAAAGTTCGCGTGGGTCGTTCCGCTCGTGCGCGCGCACGAAGAGATCGCGCTGAGGATCGAGTTGCTTCGCAAGCTCGCAGACGAGCGCGCGCCGTTGCCCGCGTACGTCCGCGACGCGCGGGTCGCCGTCGGACCGAAGGGCCTCGATCGCTTCCTCAACGAGCCCGACTTGCAGAAGCTCGCCGCGCGCGAGACGCAGATCGCCGCGCGCGAAGAGCGCCTGCACACGCGGGCCGAAGACGTCACGCGCCGCGAGGACGACCTTCGTACGCAGCTCGATCAGCTCACCGCGGACAAGGCTCAGCTCGAGCTCCGCGCCGAAGAGCTCGCGGTTCGCGAGGTCGCGATCGCCGCGCGCGAAAACGAGCTCGCCGCGGCGAGAGCGCGCTTCGACGCGGACCGTGACGCGCACAACAAGCAGCTCGCCGAGCAGCGTCGCTCGGTCAACGCGCCGCGAGACCCGACGCTCAGGCAGTCGGCGGCGAGCCGTTCGGTGACGACGAGCGCGGCCGAGACGAGCCAGCCGATCGAGCTGCTCGCCAAGCGCGCTTCCAATCCGAAGATCGCCGGCGCTGAATCGATCGAAGAGGCCGAGCCGATCGAGCCCGAAGCGCCTGCAGACGACGCAGCGATCGAAGAAGCCGCGCCGCTCGACGACGAGCCCGCGGCGAACCTCGAGCCCATCGAGTCCGAGTCGATCGAGCCCGCGCCGGAAGAAGCCGAGCCGATCGAGCCCGCGCCCGCCGAAATCGCGGACGATTCACAGGATCCCGGCGAGTCGATCGAGCCCGTCAACGCAGACGAACCCGAGCCCGTCGACGAGCTCGACCCGCTCGAGGGCGAGACGTCCCCCGCGGACGACGAGCTGCTCGCGGCGACGCCCACCGCAGCCGCGGGCGAAGCGCGGCGCGAGGTCTCGTGGCTCACGGGCGAGCGCGACAGTCGCGCGGCGGTCGTCGACGGCGAAGTGCGCCTGTGGCTCCGAGGAACGGGCGACACCGTGATGGCGCTCTCGACGAGCGAGGCCGTTCCCGTGTTGCAAGCGGATCCCAGCTCGTCGTTGCCGTTGGCGCTGCTCTCGGTGCTGTCCAACGACAGCGCGACGCGGTTCGGGCGCGCGGCGCTCGACGCGACGACGGCCGAAGACCGCGCGGTGATCGACGCGCTCGCGAGGGATTTTCATGTGCGCGTCGAGGTCGTCTCGCGCGACGGCCGCTCGCTCGGAGGGCACGCTGTGTCCGCGCGCGGCGGCGAGGCGCACGCGCGTTCGCTCGGAGAAGTGCTGGCCAAACGCGCTTCGGGCGACGCGCTCGCGCGGCGGGTCGAGGCCGATCGGCTCGCGCGCGAAGGGGTCTCGCTCGAAGGGCTCGCCGACGCGGTGACCGACGACGAGGAGCGGGCGCTCTTCGACGAGCAGCAGCTCGCGACGGCGCAGGGCGTCGAGCGCGCGATCGCTGCGATCGCGAAGGTGGCCTCGCCCGAGGCGCGGGCGAAGTGGCAGCTCGCGCGGGGCGTTCCCAACGCGCGGCTCGAGGCGAGCGAGAAGCGCGTGCTGTTCGCGATGCTCCGCGTCGGGATTCGTCCGCCGCCCGCGGTGCTCGCGCGCGCGCTGGCCCTGTCGGTCGCGTCCGACGAAAAGGCCCTCGCGCAGAAGTCTCTCGCTGCGTTTTCGCGCACGTGCGACAGCGGGCCCACGACCGTGGGCCTCGACCCGAGGCGCGCGTACGAGCTCTTGGGAGCGTTGATTTCGTGGGCGCATCTCGCCGGCGTGAGCCCCCTTCCGCCGAGCGCGCTCGACGCGATGGGGCGGCTCTACGACCCCGAGACGATGGACGGACCCGAGGTCGACGACCCGCGGCCGATCCCCTCGGAGGCCGAGATGTCCGTGATGGACGCGGCCGAGCTCACCCGTTGGTGCGCGCACCCGAAGGCTCGCGCCGCAGCGGCGCTCAGGCTCGCGAAGAAGGACGCGCGAACGCACGCCGCGACGCTCGTGCGCGCGCTGAAGGTCCTCGAGCCGAGGGAGGCCGCGCCGGTGCTCGCGGCGATGTTGCCCGCGGGAGACGAGCTCGGCGACGCGTGGGTCGAGCTGGCGAACTCCAAGCGCCCCGTCGCCGCGGCCGCGGGCGCGGTCGCGATCGCGAAGATCAAATTGCGCCGCGGGCTCGTGACGGTCTTGCAGCGCGCCCTCTCTGCAGGGACGACCGAGTCTCAGCTCTTCGGCTGGGCCGCCGGCGAATTTGGAACAGGCGCCGTGCGCGCGATCGCCCCCTCGATGCTCGACGGCGACGGGGTCGAGCGGTGCGCGTGGGTGCTCGCTCACGTCGTGCGCGCGGGCGGCGGGCGCGAGGTCGAGCGCATTCGAACGTCCGAAGGCGGAGCGCTCGCGGCGGCGGCCACACAAGGCGTCGGCGCGGTGGACGACGCGCGCGACTACGACAAGGCGCTGCGCGAAGCGAAGGGGCTGACGCCGGGCGAGCGGGCGGCGTCGGCGTTCCTCGCGGTCATCTGAGCGGCGCTGCGGGGGCGGCGATGGGGCGCTGTAGTTGTAGACAGCTCGCTATCAGCGCGGATAGCATCGCCGTCCGCTCAGAACGCGGCCGATCGCTGAATCGATCCGACCGCTGCGCACGGTACGCGCAAACCCGAACACGCAACGGTGCGCTAACGGTTGAGCGAAATCTCTCCGAAGGTCTCTTCGAATACTGCGATGCGGATTGGTGTCTTCAGCGACGTGCACGCGAACTACGAGGCGCTCTCGGCGGTGGTCGAGGCGCTTCGTCGTGAGAGGGTGGACGTGCAGTACTGCCTCGGAGACGTCGTGGGCTACGGCGCCTCGCCCAACGAGTGCGCCGAGATCGTGCGCCGCGTCGCGAAGGTGACGATCCTCGGCAACCACGACGCCGCGGTCGCCGGGCGCATGGACTACTCGTACTACTACGAGGCCGCGCGCCGCGCGCTCGACCTGCACGCCTCGACGCTCTCGCACGAGAACATGCAGTGGCTGAAGTCGTTGCCCTACAAGCACGACATCGACGGGACGGGCGTGACGCTCTGTCACGGCTCGCCGGTGCGGATCGAAGAGTTCGACTACATCTTCGCGCCCGAGCAAGCGCGCGAGTGTCTGCCGTACTTCGACGAGCTCTCGCACCTGACGATGATCGGCCACTCGCACCTCTGCAAAGTGTTCGAGTTCACCGACGACGAAGTGGACGAGCTGCCTGCGCGCAAGTTCACGCTGCGGCCCGACCGCAAGTACATCGTGTCCGTGGGCTCGACGGGGCAGCCGCGCGACTACGACAACCGCGCGAGCTACATCGTGTACGACACGAGCACGAAGGTGTTCGAGTTCAAGCGCGTCGAGTACGACATCGAGTCCGCCGCGCAGAAGATCTTCGGCGCGCAGCTCGAGCGAAACTTCGCGCATCGATTGTTCATCGGGGTGTAGCCCGAGCGCCCAAAGGGCATACCTGCCCAAAAAAGGGCAGATCTGCCCTCGCGCTGGGACGCAGGGTTTTTGGGGTTTTCGAGCGCGCGCGGCGCGAGTGGGGCGCGCTTCGACCCTCTGCCCCGCGTGCTACCCTCTCGCGTGATGAACGGCTCGAACGCGCAGAAGGTGTTCGTCGCGTACGAGGTTCCCGACGCGGACGCGGGATGGGAGCTGGAGGAGGAGGACGTACCCGAGTCTGCGCTGCACGACGCGATCATCGATCTGCTCGAGCACGTGTTGAAAGCGTGGGTCACGCGCGTGCGTCTGGACGCCCTCGTCGCGAGCAACCTCGCGCTGCGATGGGACGAGAAGCGCTTCAAAGTGGGCGTCGATCCCGATGTGGCTGTGTACGTTCCGCCGCCGCCCGAAGGCGAAGAGACGACGAGCGTGTGCACGTGGGAGCGCGGGCACATCCCGCCGAGGATCGCCGTCGAAGTGGTGAGCAAGAGCACCGCGAGCAAGGACTACCTCACCGCCCCCAACCAATACGCCGCCAGCGAAACGACCGAGCTCTGGGTGTTCGACCCCAAGCGCTTCGGACCGCGGCAGAACGGAGGCCCGTTCGTGCTGCAAGTGTGGCGATGGGACGACTCTGGAGTGTTTCGACAGATCTACCGCGGCGACGGCCCTTGTCGAAGCCCAGAGCTCGGCGCGTGGTGACCGACCACCAGACGCGCTTGCGGATCGCGGACGACCCCGAGGCGACCAAGCTGTGGCTCACCGCGGAAGAGAGCGCCGAGCGTGAATTGCAGAGCGCGGAGCGCGCGCGACGAGGCCGTCGCGAAGACCGCGGGGCTCGAGGCAGAGCTCGAAGCGCTGCGCGCAGAGCTCTCTCGGCTGCGCGGGACGTGAGCACGTTTGTGGACCGCTTCTGGTCGCGCTCGTTGGGTGCGTTGGATACTTAGCTCCCGCAGAGCACGCGCGTGGCCAGGGGAATGTCGCCTCCGGTCGCCGTTCCCGTCACCGCTGTGAAGGCGGTCGCGGTCGCGCGAAACGAGCCTGTCGCGAGTCGAATCGTCGTGCTCGCGGCGGACGACAACGGCTCGACGGCGCAAGGCATCGTCGCGTCCGCGCGGTCGAACAGGCGAAGAACGAGCCCGCTCGCGTAGCCTCCGCTGCTCGGGGCGTACGTCGTTCCGATCGCGACGAGCTCGCCGCGCGAAGAGACCGCGCCGCTCGTGAACCACTGCGAACCCGCAGCGTTGTCGAAGGTGCGTTGCCATAGCGCGTTGCCCGCGTTGTCGAGCGAGAGCACCCAGCCGCGCCACCGAGCGCCGTCGCCAAACGCGCTCGTCCGCGCAAACACGATGTAGCCGCCCGACGTGGGGATGACTTTGTAGCCGTCGCTCGCGCCGGCGCCGCTGAAGGTGCGCTGCCAACGGATCGTTCCGTCTTCGGCCACCGAGATCGCCCAGACGCGACGGCGGTTGAATCCGTAGCGGAGCGTGGCGGTTCCAACGGCGACGACGCCGCCGTCGTGCGCGGGAGCGATCGAGTAGAAGACGTTGCCTTCTTCGCTTCCGTTCTGCAGTTCGTGGATGCCCCACTGCTGCGAGCCGTCCGACCGAACGCGCACGAGGTCGCCGTAGTACGATCCGTGCGTGTTCGAGGGCGTACGTCCTGCGACGATGAACGTTCCGTCCGCGAGCCGCAGCGCATCGAAGCCTTCGGAGATCGGCGCGGCGTTGACCGAGAGCACGCGCCCCGTTCCGTCGATGGTCGTCATCGCGGTGTGTTGCGAGTCCGCGAGCGCGGCGCCCGTTAGCAAGTAGCGATCGCCGCCGAGCGAACGGATGGACGATGCCTCGTAGTTGCGCGACGCCGCTGCGATCCCGCGCTGCCAACGCACGACGCCGTCTGGCGAAAACCGCACGACGAACGAGGCCCACAGACGCGGCCCGAAGCTGCTCGTTCGTCCGGCGGCGATCACGTCGCCGTCGTCCGCGACCGTGACCGCGTAGAGTCGATCGGACGAGGCGCCGCCGAGCGATCGCGACCAGAGCACATTTCCGCGGGCGTCGATGCGCGTCGCGATCGCGTCGTCTCCGCCGCTGCCGTACACGGGCGACTCGCCGACGACGATGATGCTTCCGTCCGCGAGCAGCGCCGCGTCTCGAAACCCGTGAGCCCCGCCCATTCCGTACGATCGAATCCAGCTCCGACCGCTCGACGCAGGCCCGTCGGGAGCGGCGTCTGTGGCCGATCCGTCGCTCGGTGAAGCGTCGCTCGGCGAAGCGTCTGCGGGCGTTGCGTCGCTCGCGGCACCGTCGCGATCGTGCGCGTCGTCGATCGGCGCGTCTCGTGGTGGATCGCTGTCCATCGCGGCATCGCCTACGAGAGGAACGTCCGTCCCGTCATCGGGGACGAGACGATCGTCCACCGTCGCGCTGTCGTCGACGTTCGCGTCTGCAGCGTCCGCAGACTCGCCGACCGGAGGAACCACACAGGCCGGCAGCGCGAGCGCCAACACGAGCCACCGAGAAGCGTGCGTATGTCGAAACATCACCGCGGCTCGTAGCCCTCGGCCGGCTGTGCGCACGTCGTTGGCGCGATCGGTCGTCTGCGTGGCGCCTTCGGTTGTCGCGAACACCGTGGATCACCGAGGAGCGTTGGCGCGGGATACAGCGGAGCCGGGTTCGAAGGATGACAGGCAAGCTCGAGAACTGATGGGTTTACGAGGTGTAAGCGTTCGCGCCTGTCACAAACCCGAAGCGGAGCTGCTGTTCAGCGGAGCCGGGTTCGAAGGATGACAGGCAAGCTCGAGAACTGATGGGTTTACGAGGTGTTAGCGTTCGCGCCAGTCGCAAACCCGAAGCGGAGCTGCGATAGACTCGCTTCGTGCGTGACATCGCCTCTCGCGACGCGCGTTTGGAGCCAGCGCCCACGACGACTCCGATTCGAGTGTCGTCGTACGTCTTGTCGTGGCCCCGCGTTCTCGGGCTCTCGCTGCCCGAAGTCGCGCGCGCCGCAGCGTTGCCGCTCGAGAGGCTCGAGTCGGGCGAGGCGCTGACCTACGAGGACACCCTGCGATTGTGGCGAGGGATCGAGGCGCTCACCGGCGATCCTGTGTGGGGATTGCACGCGGGCGCGCGCTTCACCCTCGACCAGATGGGGGTCGTCGGAACCGCCCTCGCGCACGCCACGCACCTCGACGCCGCGATCGACGCGCTCACGCGCGTGATGCGCTACTTCGTGCAAGGCGCCGCGATCCGCCGCGTCGACAGCGCCGTCGCTGCGGGGATCGAGTACAAGATGCCGACGCTCCGGTCGCGACACGGCGCGGACACGATCTTCGCGGCGACGATGGCGCTCGTCCGCCACTGCACGGGCCAAGCGCTCGCGGCGCACGCGGTCGAGCACCAGATGCCGCGCTGCTGCGAAGACGAATACGCGCGCTTCTTCGGCGTCGCTCCGGCGTGGGACCGCCCGACGACGCAGCTCCTCTTCTCACGCGACTCGCTCGCGCTGCCGTTTCGCGGCGCGGCGCCGGGCGTCGCAGAGCTCCTCAGCGAACACGCGCAACGGCTGCTCGCGCCGGCGAGCCAATCGTCGCCCTTCGCGCAGGCTTTCTCGGAGGCGTTTTGGCGCGCGCACGAGGCGGGCGACGCGACGATCGACACGGTGGCGGCGTTGCTCGGCACGAGCGCGCGATCGTTGCAGCGAAAGCTCGCAGCGACGGGAAAGACCTTCGCGACCACGCGCGCCGAGCTGCTCCACCGCCGCGCGTACGAGCTGCTCATCGAGGACGCCCTCACGATCGAAGCGATCGCCGCGAGGTTGGGCTACAGCTCGCGCGCGGCGCTCGAGCGAGCCTTCGTCCGTTGGTGCGGTCGGACGCCCCACGCGGTTCGACGCGATCGACGCTGAGTCGTGGCGCGCGATGGTGGCGGCGCTGCGTGCGTCGACCGCGACGGTCGATTGATTGAGAATCCGCGCCTCGGACCGACAATCACACCGCGTGATCCACAGCACGAACGCGAGGGCTGATTTTCATGGCTGAGAGTGGGTGCGCTCGGACTTCGACGGCAATGTTGGCGATGGGGCTTCTGCTCGCGATCGCTGGTGACGCGAGGGCGCAAGCAAGCGAGTCGACGTCGGTCGCGGCGTCCGCTCGCGTGCCGAGTCCGACTGCGCTCGAGGTGCCGCTGGCGGTGCCGATCCGAGGCGCATCGGGGTGGGCGACGCGGGGCGGAGGGACACGCTTGTGGCCGCTCTCGGCCGGTGGGCGCGTGAGTCTCGTGGATCTCGAGGCGCGGATTCTGATCGGCGCTGGGCTCCAGCCGACCGAACAATTCGCGAACACGACGGTCCTTCTCGTGCACGACACGTCTGGCGCGGTTCGCGAGACGCGCGAGCTCACTGCGGATGGCGGCGTGGTCCGTGGGTACGGCGCGATCGCGACCGATGGTGGAGCGATCGCCTACGGGCAGGCGGGGGCGGGCTCGGTGCACGGCGCGGTCGTTCGTCTCGGTCCGGACGGACAGGTTCGATGGTCGGTGCTGGCGCCGCATCGCCCTGCGGAGTCGTGTCGGCCACGAGAGCGAGTCTGCACGTGGAGCGAGTTTCATCACGCGATCGAAGTCGGCGGATCGGTGTACGCCAGTTTGAACTTTCATCGCGGCTCGGTGACCTTCGCCAACGGAACAAGACTCCGCGGTGACCGCGGGACGCTCAATCGGGCGATCGTTCGTATCGACGCGCGCACGGGCGTGGTTTCACAGGTGATGCCGCTGCGCGGCACCGAGTACGAGCTCTTGGCGAGCGGCGGTCGGCTGAGCGCTCTCCAAACGACCCGCGACGGATCACGGCTTCTCCAAGAGATCGTTCGGTTCGATCCCGCGCTGCGCCGCCTGAGCTCGAGCAGAGTCCGAGCGCCCCACAGCTTCTCGTCTGTGTTCGCGCTCGGCGATGGCGTCGCCACGGTCGCTCGACGCGACACCAACGAGTGGGCGTTGACCATCATCGACGGCGCTGGCCGCACGACGTGGGAGCACACCTTCGACAGCGCCAGCGTCTTCGAAACATCGGGCGACCTGCTGTTCGTCGCGACGCCGTTGGCCTCGTCGACCGATCAACACCCGCTCGAGTCCGCTCCACGCGACGGGATCGCCCGCGGCGTGCAAGTCGTCGCCTACGACGCCGCGGGGCGCGCCCAGTGGAGCGCGTCGACGAGTCACTCGTTTGTGCGGCGTTCGCTCGGGCTTTCGGTGAGCGGGCCGCGGAGCGTTCGGCTGACGGGGGTGCGCCTCGGGGGGCCGCTCGCCCCTGGTGCGGCAGCGACGCTCGTCGCGCTTCCGTTGCTTCCTGCGAGCGCTGCAGCGCTCCCGGGTGCGCTCCGCACTTCTCTTCGGACATCGAGATCGCCTCCGTCGACGACTCGAACGACGGCCTCTGCGACGCCCTCGCGCTCGCGCCCGTCCGAGCTCGACTCCGGGCCGCAGACGAGGATGCGACCGGTCGCGAGCAGGCTCTCGGATCGACACATCGAATCAAAACGTCGCTGACCGAGGGGATCTTCGGTCGGATCACTGCCTCCGCGGTCTACCCTCGGAGGGAGCTATGCCCGCGACGATCATCGAGCAAGACGCTGTGTACTGCCTCGCGCGTTTTGAAAACCTGTGCATCGTGATTTGGCGCGGAGAGCCGACGCTCGACCGCGTCATTCGGTGCGAGAAGGTGTTTCGCAGCATCGAGGGATCCGTCGGATTTCTCGCGTTCGTCGAGGACGGCTGCCCGATTCCGAACGCGGCGACGAGGAAGCGCTCGGCAGAGCAGCTCCACGAGTTTCGGGATCGAGTGCGCGTGCAAGCGGCGGTGATCGAGGGGGACGGGATCTTCGTCTCGCTGAGCCGCACGGCGATCCGCGGGATCTTCGCGCTCACGCGCTCGGCGGCCCTCATCGGCGGCAGCCTCAACGAGATCATCGGACCGCTCTCCAGCGCGATGGGGATGAGCTCCACCGAGCTGCAAACCGCGGTGCGCTCGCTGCGAGAGAGCTACGACAAGGGCGCGTTCGCTAAGAAAAAAGCAGGGTGATCGCGATCCGTGCTGCCCCAGCCGCGCTTCGGCGGGCGGCGACGCGCGGCCTGTGTCGAGGCGAGAGCTCGCGCCACGCGCGCTGCCCCGTCACTCGATCGCCGCGCTCGGCGCGTACGCGTGCACCATCGCCACGCACGAGAGCGCGATCGCTGCGCCCACTGCGACGCTCACCGCGATGGCGCGCTTCGTCTTCGTCTCGCTCTCGCGTCGCACGATCGCCAGCGCGATGCCCGCGACGAGGCTCACCGCGCCCACGTACGCGTGCCGCTCGAAGAACGCCGCCGCGCTCAGCGAGTGCTGCGCGAGCGCCCGATGGCGCGGCCCCATCGCGACGAGGCCGAACACGATCGCGCTCAGCGAGAGCGCTCCGCACGCGCGTCGCACGAGCGCGTCTCTCGCTGGGTTTTCACTGTAGAACCACGCGACCACCGCGACGAGCGCCGCGGCGCAGCTCGCGATGATGTGAAGCGCGCCGATCACCAGCGAAGAGACTAGCGCGTCACGGCCCTCGCGGCGCTGGTGTTACAACTCGATGGGTGATGGCGAAGGTCGAGTTCTTCTTCGATTACACGTGCCCCTACGCGTACCTCGCGTCGACGCAGATCGAGGCACTTTGCGCGCGGACGCACAGCGAGCTCGTGTGGCGGCCCATGCTGCTCGGCGGGCTCTTTCGCTCGCAGGGCGTCGCCACGAACCTCGCCGCGACGATGCCGCCTGCGAAGGCTCGGTTGCTCGTCGCGGATCAACGGCGGTGGGCTGATTTGTGGGGCGTGGCGTTGAACGTTCCTCGTCCCGACGGGTATGCGCGCTCGGTGGACGCCCTGCGCGCGACGCTCGTGGTCGATGACGCCCTGCGCGCCGCGGTGATCCATCGCTTGTATCGCGCGTATTGGGTCGAGCATCGCGACATTGGCGACAGCGATGTGCTTCGGGCTCTTCTCGATGAAGCCGGCGTGGACGGGGCTTCCGTGCTCGCGAAGATCGATGACGACGTGAAGAGCAAGCTCCGCGCGAACACGGACGAAGCCGCAGAGCGTGGAGCGTTCGGCGCGCCGTCGATCTTCGTCGGAGACGAGCTCTTCTTCGGCCAAGACCGCCTCGTGATGCTCGAGGATCACCTCGGGGGCCGCGGGGTCGAGCCGGGCGAGGGGCGCGCGCGAGGCGCAGCTGCGGGGCGCGTCGTCGAGTTCTACTATGATATTTCCTCGCCGTTTGCGTACCTGGGCGACGTGGGGATCCGGCGCGCGTGCGAGCGAACGGGCGCGCGGCTGGTCTACAAGCCGATCTTGCTCGGCGGGCTCTTCAAGGAGCACGGGCGAGAGCTCGTGCCGTTCTCGACGTTTTCGCCGAACAAACAGCGCTTCGTGTCGAAGGACCTCGATCGCTGGGCCGCGCGTTGGGCCGAGGATTTTCGCTGGAACTCCCGCTTTCCCGTGCGCTCGCTCGACGCCCAACGCATCGCCGTCGCGCTCGCCTCGCGCGTCGCGACCGACGGCGACCGCGACGCAGCGAGCGTGTTGCAGCGCTTCGCGCGCGAGACGTTTCGCGTCGTGTGGGCCACGGACGAAGACCCCACCGATCGCGCGGTGCTCGCGCGGTGCCTTCGCGACGCGGGCGCAGACCCAGCGCTCGTCGCGAGCGCCAGCGATCCCGCAGTCAAACAAGCGCTCGCTGATCGAACGAGAGAAGCGTTCGAACGCGGCGTGTTCGGCGTCCCGACCTTCTTCGTCGGAGACGCGATGTTCTGGGGCCAGGACCGCGTGTCGCACGTCGAGCGCGCGCTCGAGGGGTGGAATCCGCCGCAGTGAGCGCTGAAAGAAGAAGGGGACCAGAATGCGAAAGAAGAAGGGCGAGAAGAAAGAAGAAGGGGACGGACCTCGCATTTGGAGCGTCGAGAATGCGAAAGAAGAAGGGGAAAGAAGAAGGGGACGGACCTCGCATTTGGAGCGTCGAGAATCCGAC
>JAEUKI010000045.1 GCA_016793325.1 Myxococcales bacterium
GCGGTCGCTTGCTCGTGAAGGTCCCCAACGGCGACTACGAGGTGTCGAGCTATCCCTTCGCGGCGAGCGGCTTCGAGGACGAGCTCGGGAGCTACGGCCACGTCACGCGTATCGCAAAAACGACATCCAGCACCGCTAAGAGCTAAAGGGGGGCAAATCGCGGGCGTCTCGGTGAGCGTGCGGCTACATGTCCGCCCCGCCCAGAACAGGCCCGCGCGGGCAGCCTCGATTTCGAGCGGATTGTGGTGGACAGAAATCACTCGCCGCGCTGCGAGAGAAACCCAAGGAATGCACGGCGAAACCGGCACTCCGGCCGTTGTTGACAGTGCGTGCGCGCATTGACTAGCGTCCCGGCGCCTTTCGCCCCCCCTTTCATGGATTCATCGACCGGGGCGGCGGGCGTCTTCACAACGAAGGGCATTCATGGCGTTCGTTCTCTCTGCGGAGCGCAAGGCGATCTTCGACTCGCTTCGACCTCGCTACCCAAACGCAAAGGCGCTCACGATTCCGCTGCTGCACTTGTGCCAGGAGCAAGAGGGCTGGTGCTCGCCCGAGGTCATCGACTTCGTCGCGCAAGAGCTCGCGGTCCCCGGCGCGCACGTGCAAGGCGTCGTGACGTTCTACACGATGTTTCTCAAGGAGAAGCCCGGCAAGCGCGTGCTGTGGGTGTGCCGCACGCTCTCGTGCGAGCTCTGCGGCGCCAAGGAGCTCCAGGAGCACATCGAGCACCGGCTCGGCATCCACGCGGGGCAGACCACGAGCGACGGCGAGTTCACGCTGCTCAAGGCCGAGTGCCTCGCGGCGTGCGGTCAGGGACCGATGATCCAGCTCGACGACGAGTTCTACGAGAACCTCACGAACGAGTCGGTCGACCGCGTGATCGACAAGGCTCGCGAGCGCGCTCCCAAGGCGCCGGGCACCTTCTCGTCCCTCTACCTCCGCGCAGAAAAGGAGTGAGCCATGGCCGTTGAGAATCCAAAGATCCTCACGAAGAACTACGGCGTCGCCAACTCGTGGACGCTCGATGTGTACAAGAGCCGCGGCGGCTACGAGAGCCTGAAGAAGGCCCTCGAGATGTCGCGCGAGCAGATCGTCAACGAGGTGAAGGCGGCGAACCTCCGTGGCCGCGGCGGCGCTGGATTTCCCGCGGGGATGAAGTGGAGCTTCCTCAAGCCCAACCCCCCCAAGCCCAACTACCTCGTGATCAACGCAGACGAGGGTGAGCCCGGGACCTTCAAGGATCGCACGCTCATGGAGCTCGATCCGCATCGCTGCATCGAAGGCTGCATGATCGCCGCGTGGGCGCTCGATGTGCACGCCGTGTACATCTACGTCCGCTGCGAGCTCGTGAAGTCCATCCACAGGCTTCAGCAAGCGGTCAACGAGGCGAAGAAGGCGGGGATCCTCGGCAAGAAGCTCCTCGACAAGGACTTCGAGCTCGACATCGTGATCCACCCCGGCGCGGGCGCGTACATCTGCGGCGAAGAGACGTCGCTGCTCAACTCGCTCGAAGGCAAGCGCGGCGAGCCGCGGTTGAAGCCGCCGTTTCCTGCGATCGCGGGGGCGTTCGGCGCGCCCACGATCGTGAACAACCTCGAGACCATCGCGACGATCCCCACCGTCATCGAGATGACCGGCGAGGGCTTCTCGAAGCTCTCGAAGCTCCATCACTTGAAGGACGGCGGCGTGCGCTTGTACGGCGTCTCGGGCCACGTGAAGAAGCCCGGCGTGTACGAGGCCCCCGTGGGCATCACGCTCCGCGAGCTCATCTTCGATTTGGGCGGCGGAATGCGCGACGGACGCACGCTCAAGGGAGTCATTCCCGGAGGGTCGTCGACGCCCGTTCTGCGTGAAGACGAGCTCGTCAACGCGCCGGACGAGAAGAGCCCCTTGCACCCCTGGCACGGCAAGAGCGTGATCGACGTTCCGATGGGCGTCGACACGATCCGCGGCGTCGGGAGCATGCTCGGGACGTGCTGCGCGATCGTCATGGACGACACGACGGACATGGTCCGCGCGGCCGAGAACTTGATGATGTTCTACAAGCACGAGTCGTGCGGCCAGTGCACGCCGTGCCGCGAAGGCACCGGCTGGATGTACAAGCTCTGCCGCAAGATCGCGCAGGGCGAAGCCACGAAGGAAGACCTCGCGAACCTGTACGACGTCGCGAACAACATCATGGGCAACACGATCTGCGCGCTCGGCGACGGCGCGGCGATGCCCATGCTGGGATTCCTGCAAAAGTACCGGGAAGAATTCGAATCGCGCGTGAAGTCGGGCAAGACAGTCGCGGCCAAGCCCGCGAGCAAAGACCCCCACGCGCACGCGCACTGAGCGCACGTTGACTCGCTGAACCACTCTCACTGCCCACTTCGGACGCAGCCTCACTCATGCCCACCCTCAGACCTCCAAGCACGACGCTCGAGACCGTCGTCTTCGTGTTCTTCGCGGCCCTCGCCGTGTTGGGCGCGTTCGGCACGATCCTTTCGCGCAACCCCATCCGCGCGGCGGTCGGGCTGTTCGTGCACATCGTCGCGCTCGCGGCCCTGTACTTGAACCTCGGAGCGCACTTCCTCGGCGTGATCCAGCTGCTCGTCTACGCGGGCGCCGTCGTGGTGCTCTTCGTGTTCGTGATCATGCTCCTCGGGCCTGCGGCGAACTCGCCGAAGGACGGGCGAGGGATCGGATCGCGCGGCGCGGCGCTCATCGGCGTCGCGGGCATCGCGGCGGGCTTGATCTCGACGCTCCAGTACGTGCGGCTGCCGTTGCCCGAGCGCACCGACTCGTTCGGAACGATGAACGTCGTCGGGAGCTTCTTGTTCAAGCAGGGCGTGATCCCGTTCGAGATGATCGGCGTGACGCTGGTGATCGCCGTCGTCGGCGCCTTCGCCATCGCTCGTGGAAAGCACGAGCGCCGCGCGCTCACCGACCCAGACCCCACAGCGCCAGAGAAGCTCGCCGAGGGCCCCGAGCCCGACGCGAAGAGCGCGAAGAAGACCGCGGCCAAGCAGAGCGCGGAGGGCCACTCGTGACCATCCAGATCTCCCACTATCTCATTTTGTCCGCGCTGCTGTTTTCGATCGGCGCCGCGGGATTCCTCGTTCGACGCAACTCGCTCGTCGCGCTCATGTGCATCGAGCTCATGCTCAACGCGGTGAACCTCACGCTCATCGCGTTCAACCGGTGGATGCCGGCGAACGCGGGCGGCGCGGTCCCGCACCACGGGCACGTGTTTGCGTTCTTCGTGATCGCCGTAGCCGCCGCTGAAGCAGCGCTCGGGCTCGCGATCGTCTTGTCCCTCTACCGTATTCGCAAGGTCGTCCGCACCGACGACGCCAACCTGATGAAGGAATGAGCGCTGTGATTTCGAGCCTCGCCCAGGTAACTCCTCAGATTGGCAACCTCGTTTCGGCGCACCCGGACCGCTATTTCGTGCTCGGACTGATCCTCATCAGCCCGCTGCTCGGAGCGATCATCAACGGGTTCTTCGGCAAGAAGATCGGCCGAGAAGGGGTCTACATCACCGCCGTCGCCACGGTGGGGATGTCCTTTCTGTTCTCGTTGTTCGCGTACTTCACGCTGTACAAGACGGCGCACGCGCCCGTCGCTGAGGGCGCCGCGCACGGCCCCGCGCAGCTCAGCTACGTCGTGTGGGACTGGTTTCGCGCTCCCGTCGGCGCGGGCACCGTGCAGCTAAAGCTGCGCTACGTGCTCGACGAGCTGTCGGGCGTGATGCTGCTCGTCGTCACCGGCGTCGGGACGCTCATCCACATCTATTCAACGGGCTACATGAGCCACGACGAGGGCTACGCGCGGTATTTCGCGTACCTGAATCTGTTCATGTTCTCGATGCTCAACCTGATCCTCGGAGACAGCATGGTGCTGCTCTTCGTCGGGTGGGAAGGCGTCGGCCTCTGCTCGTACCTGCTGATCGGCTTCTGGTTCACCAACACGCAGTACGCGACGGCGGGCAAGAAGGCGTTCATCGTCAACCGCATCGGCGACGTTGGCGTGATCCTCGGGATGACGATCCTCGCTTGGAAGACGGGCGGGTTCGAGTTCGCGAAGATCCGCGACGCGCTCAACGTCGACGGGTCCAACGCGCTCACGGCGCTCAACGAGAAGCCCGAGTTCAACGACGTCGTCGCGTACTTCCTGAGCTTCGGCCGGACCGACAGCAAGGTCTTCGAGTTCTGGATGAAGGTCATCCCCGAGTTCTCTTGGGGTGGCGCGGCGTGCTTCTTCCTCTTCGTCGGGTGCACGGGCAAGAGCGCGCAGCTGCCGCTCTACGTGTGGCTCCCGGACGCGATGGCGGGCCCGACGCCTGTCTCGGCGCTCATCCACGCGGCCACGATGGTGACCGCGGGCGTCTACCTCCTGTGCCGCCTCTCGTTCGTGTACGTGCACTTCCCGACGGTGATGGCGATCATCGCCGTCATCGGCGCGCTGACCGCGCTCTTCGCGGCGTCGATCGCGCTCGTACAGAACGAGCTGAAGAAAGTGCTCGCGTACTCCACGGTGAGCCAGCTCGGGTTCATGTTCGCGGCGTGCGGCGTCGGAGCGTTCTCGGCCGGACTCTTTCACGTGTACACGCACGCGATGTTCAAGGCGTGCTTGTTCCTCGGCGCCGGCGCGGTGATGCACGCGTGCCGCGACAAGCAGGACCTCCGTGACCTCGGCGGGCTCAAGCAGTTCACGCCGCACACGTTCAGGACGTTCTTGATCGCCACCGCGGCGATCATCGGAACGCCCTTCGTCACGGCGGGCTTCTACTCGAAGGACGAGATCTTGTTCCGCGCGCTCGCGTCGCAGAACGCGAACCACGCGTGGGTCGGCAAGTTCGTCTTCGCCGCGCTCGTCGCGGGCGCGACGATGACCGCGTTCTACATGTGCCGGCTCTTGTTCTTGACCTTCTGGGGCGAGTTCAAGGGCTGGTCGCTGAACAAGGAAGACTATCCGAACTACGTCGAGCCCTCGCACGACGACCACGGTCACGGGCACGACGATCACGGGCACGGCCACGGAAAGCCCTGGGATCCGCCTCACGAAAACCCGCCGGTGATGTACATCCCGCTGTACGTCCTCGCGGGCATGTCCGTCATCGCGGGCTTCGTCGGGCTCCCGTACCTCTTCACGCACAAAGAGAGCGTGTGGGGCCAGTGGCTCATTCGCTCGACCGAGCACACGGGCAAGCCGATCACCGAGTGGAACCTCGTGATGACCGAGCCGCGCGTGCACAGCGCAGAGATCACGGCGATGGCGGCGGGCTTCGCGGCCTTCGCGATCGGCCTCGGGCTCGCGTGGTGGATCTACCTCTCGCAGAAGGGCGAGCCCGCGCGAAAGCTCTCGAGCTCGATGCGGCCGGTCTACCAGCTGCTCGTGGACAAGTGGCGCGTCGACGAGCTCTACGACTTCATCATCGTGCGGCCGCTGCGCTTCGCCTCGGAGTTCGCGGCGCGCGTGATCGATCGATGGTTGATCGACGGGCTCGTGAACCTCGTGGGGATCATCCCGCGGGCGTTCGGCGCGCTCGCGCGCAAGTCGCAGACGGGCGTCGTGCACACGTACGGCGCGGTCATCGCGCTCGGCCTCGCGGGCATGTTCGGCTGGGTTGTGTTCTTGCCGACCGCGGCCATCTCGGCGCGCGCGGACGGCGGCGAGCGCGTGACCGTCGAGGTGCACGGCGGACCGAACTACGCGTACGCGTGGGACATCGACGGTGACGGCGAATTCCCCGCGGAGTTCGGCACCGAGACGCGCCAGAGCGGCACGTGCCGCAAGCTCGAGTCGCCCGACGGGCGCAACGTTTGTCGCGTGTCCGTGAGGGTCCGCAACGCATTCGGACACATCTCGACGATCTCCCGCGTCATCGAGCTCCCCGCGAGCGAGAGCGGCTCCCGCTGACCAGCGACCATAGAGGCTTTATCCAACATGGAACCGACACAAGCCGCAGCCGCTCCGACGCACCTCCTCTCGGTGCTCGTTTGGCTCCCCGCGATCGCGGGCATCTTCATCTTGTTCCTTCCTCGACAGTCGCCGGGAATGCTGCGCGCCGTCGCGCTCGGCGTCGGGCTCTTCGAGTTCGGCAAGTCCCTGCAGCTGTTGATCGGCAGCGACTACGCGCGAGGCTTTCGCTTCGTCGAGAACGTCGAGTGGATCCCGTCGATGGGCATTCGATACCACCTCGGGATCGATGGCCTCTCGCTGTGGCTCGTCGTGCTGACGACGTTCCTCACGCCGCTCGTGCTGTACGTCTCGTTCGGCAGCATCAAGGCGAGGCAGAAAGAATACATCGCCGCGATGCTGCTCTTGCAGAGCGCGATGATCGGCGCGTTCGTCGCGCTCGACCTCTTTCTCTTCTACGTGTTCTGGGAGCTGATGCTCGTGCCGATGTACTTGATCATCGGCGTCTTCGGCGGACCCAACCGCGTGTACGCCGCGGTGAAGTTCTTCATCTACACGTTCGCCGGCTCGATCTTCATGCTCGTCGCGATCGTGTACATGGTCGTGACCTTCAAGGAGCTCGACCCGTCGCATCGCTACAGCTTCGACTACCAAGACCTCATGCGCCTCGGGTTTCCGCGGTGGACCGAGGTCGCGCTGTTCGTCGCGTTCGCGGTGTCGTTTGCGATCAAGGTGCCGATGTTCCCGCTGCACACGTGGCTGCCGGACGCGCACACCGAGGCTCCCACGGGCGGCTCGATGATCCTCGCGGCCGTGATGCTCAAGCTCGGAACGTACGGCTTCATGCGCTTCGCGATGCCGTTCTTCCCGGGCGCTTCGCACATGGTCGGACCGACCATCGCGGGCCTCGCGTGCGCGGGCATCTTGTACGGCGCGGCGGTCGCGTGGCGACAGAAGGACTTCAAGAAGCTCGTCGCGTACTCGTCCGTGAGCCACCTCGGCTTCGTGATGCTCGGGATCATCGCGCGCACGCCGCAAGCGACGACCGGCGCGGTGCTCCAGTCGATCAACCACGGGATCTCGACGGGCGCGCTCTTCTTGCTCGTCGGCGTGATCTACGACCGTCGCCACACGCGCGACCTCGGCGAGTTCGGCGGCCTCGCGAAGGTGATGCCGAAGTACGCGACGTTCTTCATCCTCGTCACGATGAGCTCGATCGGACTGCCGTTCACCAACGGCTTCGTCGGCGAGTTCTTGGTGATCACGGGGACGTTTACCGCGGATCTCCTGCGTATCCCGTATCACGTCGAGCGAAGCTCGGGCCCGTCCTTCGTGGGCATGGGCCCGCTCTACGCGTCGCTCGCGGCGCTCGGCGTTCTGTTCGGCGCGATCTACATGCTCGAAGCCGTGCAGAAGGTCTTCTGGGGACCGCTCAACAACCCGAAGAACCGCAAGCTCAAGGACCTCAACGAGCGCGAGCTGATCGCGCTGATTCCGCTGGCCATCTTGATTCTGTGGATCGGCCTGCGCCCGCAAGACTTCACCAAGAGCATCGAGCCCGACGTTCAGGGTTGGATCGATCAGTACGAGCAGAAGCGCGTGGCCGTCACGCGGCTGGGCGCGCAGCGGCCCTGGATGCTGAGCGAGAGCGATGTTCGCCTGCCTCCCCGCCGCGAGCCCCGCGCTGAAGCCCGCTGACCCACTCGAGACGCGACGAAGAGACCCATGAAGGACCTTTTGCTCTATCTGTTGCCGATCGTGATCCTCTTCATCGGCGGGTTCACGCTGATGTTGGTGGACGCCTTCCAAAAAGAGGAAGGCGGCCTCGCGGTTCCGACGGCGATGCTCCACTTCGCCGCCGCGGCCGCGGCGCTCGCGCTCTGGCCCTACGCGGGAAACGCCGCGGACCTCGCGCGCGCTCAAGTCGCGTTCAACGGGTGGCTCGCGTTCGATCGCACCACCCTGTTTCTCGACATCACGATCGCGCTCGGCGGCGGGCTCACGACGCTGCTCGCGGGCTCGTATCTCGCGGAGCACAAGCTCGAGCGCGGCGAGTTCTACACGCTGATCACCTTCGCGAGCGCGGGCTGCATGATGCTCGCCGGCGCGACGGACTTGATCATGCTGTTCATCGGCCTCGAGACGCTCTCGCTCGGCGTGTACGCGCTGACGGGCTTTCGACGCACGAGCGCGCGCTCGCAAGAAGGCGCGCTCAAGTACTTCTTGCTCGGATCGTTCGCGGCGGCGCTCTTGCTCTACGGCTCGGCGCTCCTCTACGGAATGACGGGCCACACGGACCTCGCTGGCATCCGCGACGCGCTCGGTCGCGCCGTCGAGATGCCCGCGATCGCCGGACAAGAGGGCGCCGCGCAGTTCGTCGCCGTGCAACAGACGGTGCGCGATCGCGTGACGATCCTCGCGATGGTCCTCGTCGTCGCGGGCCTCGCGTTCAAAGTGGGCTCGGTGCCGTTTCACATGTGGACGCCGGACGCGTACGAGGGCGCTCCGACGCCCGCGACCGCGTACATGGCCGTGACCGTGAAGGCCGCTGCGTTCGGCGCGATGCTCCGCGTGCTCATCGGCGTGTTCGGTGACACCTCGGGTCCTGCGTCGCTCGCTGGCGGATGGCCGGGGCTGCTCGTGTGGCTCGCGGTGCTCTCGATGCTCATCGGAAACCTCGTGGCCCTCGCGCAGTCGAGCGTGAAGCGCATGCTCGCGTACTCGTCGATCGCGCACGGCGGGTACATCCTCGCGGCGTTCGTCGTCGCGCCGCGCGCCGAGTCGCTCGCGGGCGGAGGCGGATCGGTCGGACAGAGCGCGGCTGCGGCCGTTCTCTTCTACCTGCTCGCGTACACGGTCTCGAACGTCGGCGCGTTCGGCGCGCTGATCCTCGCCGGAAGCCGCGGCAAAGAAGCGGTCTCGTACGAGGACCTCGCGGGCCTCGGAAAGCGCCACCCGGCCGTCGCGCTCGCGCTCTCGTTCTTCGTCTTGTCGCTCGCGGGCATGCCGCCGACGGTGGGCTTCTTCGCGAAGTACAACGTGATCCGCAGCGCGATCGAAGCGGGCTACCCGTGGCTCGCGCTCGCGGTCGTGATCAACAGCGCGATCGGCGTGTACTACTACCTCCGCGTGATGGTGAAGATGTACATGCACGACCCGCAGCCGGGCGCAGTGCGCGCCGAGCCGATGAGCTCGCCGGGCATCTCGCTGACGCTCATCGCGACGGCGGGCATGGTGCTCGCGCTCGGAATGATGCCGCAGCGCTTCTACGGCTACGCGCTCGAGGCCGTGAAGCTCGCGGCTGCACCCATTGCGGCTGCGCCCGCGGACGCTCCGCCCGCGAACGCGAACTGATCGACGCTACGGCGGCTTCGGGGGAGACGGACGACACAAGAGCGGCTCGATGGGGACGAGCCGCGAAGCGAGACGTGGTGGTAGGCGGACGCCACGGGCTCGCGGCGCGAGTGCCAACGCAGTTGCCGATCGACGGTGCGTTCGAAGAATTGTGGAAGCGCATCGCTTGGCGAACAGTTGCAGATGCGCGGTAGGTTTCAGGCGATGACGATCGGGACTGTTCGAGCGTTGGCTGGTGGAGTGTCACTTGCGTTGGCGATCGCGGGCTGTCGCGAGCCAGCGCCGCAGGCTCGAACCACCAACACACCCCAGACGCGCGAGGCGCAAGACTCGGGCGTGGCCGAGCCTGCGCGCGATGCGGGCGTCGCAGAGGGCGAGGGCGGCACGTTTGGTGTTGCGCCCGTGCCCGGCGCAGGCGCTCCCGTCGCGGGCCCCACGGGAACGATCGAGGGAACGGTGTATCTCGACGGCCCGATCCCCGCGGGCGATCCGATCGAGCTGCCCGCGGCGTTCTTGGGCAAGCGCGGGTGCCCCGACGCGGCGCGACGGTACGCGCAGCCGTTCGACATCACGACGCCAGGTCCCCTCGGCGGGGTGTTGGTCGCGGTCGAAGCGCGTGCGCCGGGGCTCGGTCCCGTGGTCACGCGTCGCATCGTCGTCCGCGACTGCGACGTGACGCCGCGGTTCATCTTCGCGAAGGAGAACGACATCATCGAGCTCGAGTCGACCTCGCGAACGCCGCACTTGCCGGTGATCGTGGGCTCGGGCGAGTCGATCAACCAGCTGTTGCTCCCGGGACAATCGCCGCGTCGATTGGTGTTTCCGCAGCCGGGGGAGTTTCCGCTGACGTTCCGCGATCTGCCCGAGTTCGTCGGCGCGATGATCTATCGCCTTCGTCAGCGCTTCATCGATACGACCGACGTCGCGGGGCGCTATCGCATCACGGATGTTCCCGTCGGCACCGTGAACATCAACGCGTGGATCCCCGGCGCGCGTCCGTCGCAGCTGTCCGTGGTCGTGACCGCCGGACAGACGTCTCGACAGGATTTTCACTTGCTCGCTGCGCCGCGTCCGCGACAGCCCGTTCAAGGCATTCGCCACAACGACGGGACCGTGCGAACCCCGTCGGGGCAGATCATTCCGCAGTGAACGCTCGCGCGCGCTCGCCGTGCGCGCGATGTGCACAGCTTGCGTGCGGCGCGCGTTCTTGCGTTGGGTGTGCCCTGAATTCCGCGGATTTTGCAGATCGCGCGTTGGTACGTTCCTCGCTCTGCGTGCGGCGAGGAAAGACATGAAGAACCATCACGCCGCGGTTTGGCTCGATCACGAAGAAGCCCGTGTGTTCTTGTTTCACCAAGACGACGTGGACCTCGTGAAGGTGCACCCGGACAAGCCTCACCATCACTTGCACAACAAGTCCGACCCCAAAGGCGGTCGCCGCGCCTCCGCGGATCCACACTTCTTCGAGGGCATCGCGAAGCACCTCGAGGACGCAGCAGAGTTCGTCGTGCTCGGGCCCGCCACGGCGAAGCTCGAGTTCGTGAAGTGGATCCACAAGGGCGCGCACGGACTCGAGCCGCGCCTCGTGGGCGTCGAGACCGTCGATCATCCGACGGACGGACAGATCATCGCGTACGCGAAGAAGTACTTTCGCGCCGCGGATCGCATGCGCTGAATCGCGCTGCGTGATCGGGTCGTACGTCGCCGCGTTGGCTCAACAGCGGTGTCGAAGCGGAGCTGCGATCAACGCGCGCGGATCAGGGCGACAAGCGCGCGCGCTTCCAGCTCTTGGGCTCGCGCGTGAACGCGATGCGATCGTGCATGCGGCTACGGCGCCCTTGCCAGAACTCGATCGCGCTCGGAACGATGAGGTAGCCGCCCCAGTACGTCGGTCGCTCGACGTCCTTGCCTTCGAACCGCGCCGCGGCCTCGGCGAACCGCGACTCCATCTGCGCGCGTCCGTCGATCGCTTCGCTCTGCGGAGAGGCCCACGCGCCGAGCTGCGATGCGCGCGGTCGCGTCGCCCAATACGCGTCGCACTCTTCGTCCGAGAGGAGCTCGGCGCGCCCCTGGACGCGCACTTGTCGCTCGAGCTCGGGCCAGAAGAAGGTCAACGCGACGCGCGACTCGTGCGCGATCGCGCGCCCTTTGCGGCTCGATCGGTTGGTAAAAAACGAGAAGCCCCGGTTGTCGAGCGCCTTCAACAGGACGATGCGCGCCGAGGGAAATCCATCGGCGTCGACCGTCGAGAGCGTCATCGCGTTGGGCTCGTTCACCTGCGCGGCCAGCGCTTCGTCGAACCATTGCGCGAAGAACGCGAGCGGGTCCGAAGGCACCGACGCTTCGTCGAGCGCGTGCTGCGAGTAGTCTTTTCGAATCGCGTGGAGGGAGGTGCGATCGTGGTTGGTCATGGCTGCCGTTCGCTCGATAGCAGAGCGCGGGCCAACGCCCTCTGCAACCGCTCGCGGTGGGTCAGCGCTCGATTGGGCGCTGGGTCAGCGCCGCGCCCAGGTCGCGTCACTTCGGCGCGTTGGGCGGCTGCGACAGCGTCGCGCCCGAGTCGCCGACGCCGTACAGCCGTAGCTTGTTGTAGAGCGTCTTGCGATCGAGGCCGAGGATCTCAGCGGTGCGCGTTCGGTGTCCGTTGGTGGCCTCGAGCACGCGGAGGATGTAGCGCCGCTCGATCTCTTCGAGCTTGGGAAACTCGTCGGGCGCGCTCGCGGACACGATGACGTGCGTCGGAGAGAACTGTCGCACGCGGTCGGGCAGGTCCGCGGCGGTGAGCTGATCGCCTCGCGCGAGGGCCACGGCGCGCTCGATCACGTTGACGAGCTCGCGGACGTTGCCGGGCCAGTTGTACTCGAGCATGAGCCGCGCGCAGTCGGGCGCGATCTCGATGGGCTTCTTGTGGTCTCGCGCGGAGATGCGTCGAATGAACTCTTGCGCGAGCAGCAGCACGTCGTTGCCGCGGGCGCGAAGGGGCGGGAGCGAGACCTCGAGCACGTTGAGGCGAAAGTACAGGTCCTCGCGAAACAGGCCGTCGACGACGAGGTTCTGCAGATCGCGGTTGGTCGCGGCGATCACGCGCGCGTCGAAGGCGACCTCTGCGTCCGAGCCGACGGGACGAACGGTGTGCTCTTGGAGCGCGCGCAAGAGCTTGGCTTGCAGCGCCTTCGGGAGCTCGCCGACCTCGTCGAGGAAGATCGTTCCGCCGTTGGCGCGGACGAACAAGCCGGTGCGCGCGGTGCGCGCGTCGGTGAACGCGCCGCGCGTGTGCCCGAAGAGCTCGCTCTCGAGGAGCGTCTCGGGGATCGCCGCGCAGTTGACCGCGACGAACGGGCCGTGCGCGCGGCGGCTGCGGGCGTGAATCGCGCGCGCGACGAGCTCTTTGCCCGTGCCCGTGTCCCCGGTGACGAGCGCGGCGGCGGAGCTCTGCGCGACGCGGTCGACGAGGGCGAACAGCTGCTCCATCTCGGGGCTTCGCCCGATGAGGTCACCGAAGGCCACGGGCGCGCCGCGCGACTCGCGGAGCGCGCGGAGCTCACCGCGCAATCGCTTGGCCTCGAGCGCGCGCTGCACGCGCAGCAAGAGCTCGTCGGGCTCGAAGGGCTTCGGGACGAAGTCGTACGCCCCCGCGCGGATCGCGCTCACCGCGAGATCCACGGTGCCGAACGCCGTGATCACGATCACGGCCGTCTCGGGCGCCTGTTCGTGAATCCGCGCTGTCAGATCGATGCCTGTCATCCCCTTGCCCATGCGAACGTCGGTCACGACGAGGTCGACGAGGCTCTGCTGAATCCTGTCGAGCGCAGCCTGACCCGACGCGACGTGCTCGACGACCATCGTCTTCGAGGACAACGCGCTGACGAGCATCTCGCCCATCGCCTTGTCGTCGTCGACGACGAGGAGCCGCGCTGGTTGATTCGTGGAGGACTGCGGGGACGGTGAATCGGTGGATGTTGTGGTCACAGGTGTGAGTCCTGTTTCGGGAGTCCAGCGGCGGCGAAAAACTCGATTTGTGTGGGCGCGACCGCGTCGAACGATGAGGGGCGGTGTGGGATCGCGCGAGTGTTCCGAGGCAGCGGGGCGTTCGGGGCGTGGTACCGAATGCTCGTCATGAGCATCGTGACTCGTTTGTGGCTCGCGATCGTGGTTGCCATCGCGGTTGTGCTCAGCATCGGGGCGTTTCTTCGAGTTCGGGTCGAGCAGGACCTCTTGATGGACGCGACGCTCCGCGACCGGCAGTTCTTCGGGCAGGCGTTGCGCGCGGCGTTGGCCGCGTCTGCGGACCCTGCGGCGAGCGCTCGCGCGTTGGTGGACGACGAGCGCTTGAAGCAGGGGCACATCGACGTGAGCCTCGATCCACGAGGGCGCGCGCCGGACTGGCTCGCGTCGACGACGGACGAGCAGCGCGCGGCGTTTGCCCGAGGCGACATCGTTGTCGCTGCCGCCCGTCGGAGAATTCGAACGTTGGTTCCCGTGGTGCACGCGCCGGGCCAGCTGGTGATCGAGCTCGACGAGCCCCAAGACGTCCACGCGGCGGTCGAGCGATTGGCGCTCATCGCGGCGCTCATCCAAGCGATCGCGCTGATCGTTCTCGCGGGAACCGTGTCGTTGATCGTCGTTCGCGCGCTTCTGGCTCGCCCGCTCGCGGCGCTCGCGCAGCACGCCAAGCGCATCGGCGCGGGCGACCTCGAGGCGCGCACGAAGATCTCGGGCGTCGACGATGTGGGGATTCTCGCCTCGGAGATGAACGCGATGGCCGAACGGCTCTCGGTCGCGCGAACGGCGCTTCGCGAAGCAGAGACCGAGCGCGTCTCGCTTCAAGAGACACTTCGGCACGGCGATCGGCTGCGCACCGTCGGCCAGCTCGCCGCCGCGCTCGCGCACGAGCTCGGAACGCCGATCAACACCGTCCTCGGTCACGCGAAGATCATCGAGAAGCGCACGGAAGACGAAGCGCTCGCGAAGGGCGCGCGGATCATCGCCGAGCAAGCGCAGCGGATGGCGGACCTCATCCGCGAGCTGCTCGATTTCGGGCGCAAGAAGACCGGCGAACGCAAAGAGCACCTCGTCGATGTGCTCGTGCAAAAGACCTGGGCGTTGCTCGAGCCGATCGCGCGAAAGAGCGGCGCGGAGTTCGAGCTCGCGAGCGATGGGAGCGCGAAGGTGCGCGTCGATTCGGGGCAGCTGCTGCAAGTGTTCTCGAACCTCGTCATGAACGCGATCCAAGCGATGCCCGAGGGAGGCGTGGTGCGCGCGACGGTCACGCGGCTCGAAGCGCGCTCGCTGGAGGTTCCGACGGACGTGCCTTCGGCCAAGGAGTTCGTGCGGATCTCGTTCATCGATCGCGGAGTGGGCGTGGATCCCGAGGACATCGCGCACGTGTTCGAGCCGTTTTTCACGCGCAAAAACGCAGGCGAAGGCACGGGGCTCGGCCTGTCCGTCGCCGACGGGATCGTGCGCGCCCACGGCGGCTGGATGCAGATCGAGTCGGAGCTACGCTCGGGGACGACCGTGCACGTGTACTTGCCCTCCGCCGACCAGTGAATCGTGCGGGGCCGTGTCGCGCGCGGCGCGAGCCGCACCAACGGCCGCGTGCTCGACGTCGTCGCGCGCCAGGGTGCCGCGGTTGTTTGTGGCGCGTCGAACGGATCCTCGCGCGGTGTAGCGTTGAAGCGTCCGTTCGCTGACGCCGAGCTCGCGCGCGGCCTGTGCGAGCGTGCGGTTGCGCGCGATCGCAGACTCGATCGCCTCGCGAATCACGGCGGCGAGCGTCGGCGCGTGAGACTCGATCGGCGCAGGCGTCGCGGGCAACAACGGCGCGACGACGATCGGAAGATCAACGGGGCGGATGGGGCGTCCGGCGCGGAGCAAGCACGCCCGCTCGAGAGCGTTGCGGAGCTCCCTGACGTTGCCCGGCCACTCGTACGCGAGCAACGCCGCCCGCGCTGCTCGCGTCAGCCTCGGGGGCGGCAGTCGATGCTGCGCGCGCAGCCCCTCGAGCAGCAGCGCCGTCAGCGGCGCGATGTCCTCTCTGCGCATTCGCAGCGGCGGTACAGAGAACGTGAGCGCTTGCACTCGGTAGTACAGGTCCGCGCGAAATCGACGAGCGCGCACCTCCTCGTCGAGCGGACGGAGCGTCGCGCAGATCACGCGGACATTGGCCGCGACTTTTTTGACCCCGCCGACGCGCATGAACTGGCGATTCTCGAGAAACCGAAGGAGCTTGGCTTGCTGAGAGAGCGGGAGCTCCGCGATTTCGTCGAGGAAGAGCGTTCCGTGCTGCGCTGCCTCTACCTTGCCGATGCTCCGCGTGGTGGCGCCCGTGAACGCGCCTCGTTCGTGGCCGAACAGCTCGCTCTCGAAGAGTTGTTCGGGGATGGCTGCGCAATTGATCGGCACGAACGGCGCTGATCGCCTCGTGGACCGCTCGTGAACGAATCGCGCGAGCACCTCCTTGCCCGTCCCCGTCTCTCCGTTGAGCGTGACGATCGCGTCCGTGTCGGCCACGCGCTCGAGCTCGGCGAGGAGCGACCTCATGCGCCGCGAGCGCGACACGAGCAGCACTGAAGTCGCGCGGGACATCACCCGAGCGTACGACAACTTGTCGTAAACGGCAGTCTGCATCCCCCTAATCGCGCAACGTAGGGCGACAAACGCGGTCTTGCGGCCGCCATTGGGTGTCTGCCCATGCGCGCGCTCGCGCAGAGCGCAACTCGTCGAGGAATTCTCTGCAGGTTTGGCCTTGGCGCGACTCGTGCGGTGTTGTTCGCATGCGAGATACGCCCTGGTGCTCCGCGACGAACGCCCTCGACTGCGACGAGGACAGGCTCGTCGCGACATCGATTCGACAGCAGCTACGGGCCGGATCGGCGCCGCGAGACGCCGAGTTCGACCAATTGCTCTGCGTCGCGCATCGAAAGCTCTCGGCAAATTTCTGGACGCCCGTCGAGGTCGCGTTGGTCGTTGCGCGATGGTTCGAGGCGTCGCGCGCGTCGTCCGTGCTCGACATCGGGGCGGGAATCGGAAAGTTCTGTGCGATCGGCGCCGTCGCGACGTCCGCGACGTACTTCGGGATCGAGCGTCGAGAGGTGCTCGCGGAGTCAGCCGTGTCGCTGGCGGAGAAGCTCGGTGTTGGCGATCGCGTGCGCGTCCTCGTCGGTGAGCTCGGCGTGGTGGCCGCGCCCCGGACCGACGCGATCTACTGCTTCAATCCGTTCGGCGAGCACTTGTTCAGCGACGGCGAGGTGCTCGACGAGTCGATCGTTCGAAGCGTGGCGCGCTATCGACACGACGCTGCGTTGGTCACCCAAATGCTCCGCGACGCCGACGTTGGGGCAGTGTTCTGCACGTACAACGGGTTTGGAGGCAAGATTCCTCGCTGCTACGAGCTGCTCCGCTGTCGAACCGACTTCTCGTGCCCGCTCCGGCTGTGGAGGAAGACACGACTGCACCGAGGTGAGCCCGAACTGCCCGAAGAAGAGTTTGCCGAGTTGGAGCTTCTCGATTCGTGGAACGACGTTTGCTCCATCGAAGCGCATCGGTAATGCCATCCTTGCTCGATCACGCGCTCGATCACCTCCGACACGCGCTTCCGGCGCAGGGGCCGATCGGGACGTTCGTCCACCACAACACGCTCCACTCGCTGCAGCACCAGTCGTTTCACGACGCGATCGCGATGGCCGTCGAGCGCACGGGCGCCGAGGGCTACCTCAGTGAAGAGCGATTTCGCGCAGAGATCGCCTCGGGTCGGATCGCCGACGAAGACCTCGATTTCGCGCTCGCCGAGCGAAACAAAGCCCTCGGCCATCGCTGGTGCGCCCCGCTCGAACCCGTGCAGGTCGAGAAGCTCTCGCTCGTGCACGGGATCGTTCCCGCCTCGCGCGCCTCGCGCATGTTCGCGCTCGACGACGACGAAGAGCTCCGGGGATTGCTCGCTGGAGCGCAGTCGACGCCGCGCGCCGCGCTGTTCACCGCCGTTCGTACGCTGCTCGGGCGCGTGCGTCCGCGAGAGGACGACGCGAGCCGCATCGGCGTCGATCGAACGCATCGCGACGGGCTCCGCGCGCTCACGGGCAGCGATCCGTGCGAGCAAGCAGACCTCTGGCTCGTGCGCTTTCTCGCGGCGTTTCTGGATGAGCGCGTCGCGCGCTGGCCGATGCCCGGGCGCGACCGAGGGATCCTCGCGGCCGCGACCGCGCAGCTCGACACGGGGCGCTACGCGCGAGGCGAGGGGCTCGAAAACGCGTCCATCGTCCTCGATCGCGCGGGACCGGGCGCGGCGCGCGCGCTGATCACTTCGGTCCTCGACGAGCTCGGCGTCGAAGCAGCGCACTGGGAGAGCTACCTCGAGCGCTCGGTCTCGTCGCTCGCAGGGTGGGCGGGGATGGTCGCGCGGCTCGAAGCGGTCCCCTCGGATCGCAGCCCCGATTCGCCTCCGGTCTCGTTCGTCGAGTTCGTCGCGCTGAGGCTGGTGCTCGATCGCGAGTGCGTTCGAAGCGCGGCCGAGCGCGAGGGATTCACGGGTCCGCTCTCGGCGCTGCGCGCGTTTGTCCGCAGCAGAACGCCGCGAGAGGACCCGACGCTCGACAGCGTGTTTCGGCTGTTCGAGCTGTTCGAGCGAGGCGGCGTCACGCGCGACGACGTAGCGCGCGTCGGCGCAGAGGGCGTCCGCTCGACGCTGGCGGTGCTCGACGGATTTTCGTCGCTCGAACGACGGCGCGTCCTGCACGAAGCCTACGAGCGACAGCACGCGCGAATGGTCCTCTCGGCGCTCTCGGACAACGTTCGGAGCCCTGCGGATCCGCCCGACGATAGCCCACGTTTTCAAGTGACCTTCTGCATCGACGACCGCGAAGAGGCGATTCGACGACACTTCGAGGAGCTCGATCCTCGGTATTGGACCTACGGCGTCGCGGGGTTCTTCGGCATCGCGATGGACTGGGCGGGGCTCGACGACCCGCGCGCGGCCGCGCAGTGCCCTGTCGTGGTCACCCCAGGTCACGTCGTGCGAGAGCTCGCGACGGACTCTCACGCGAGCGTCTCGCGCCGGCGTCGGCAGCGGAGAGCGCTCGCCGCGCGAGCTCGCCGCGTGGTCGCCGATGGGACGAGCTCTCTCGTCCGGGGCGTCGCGCTCACGCCCGTCATCGGCGTCGTGGCCGTATGGACCATGGTGACCAAAGTGTTGTTTCCGAGGCTTTCTGCGCGGTTTTCTCAGTGGTTGAGCGCGAAGGTGGTCCCGACGCCGCGCACGATCGTCACGACGACGCGATCGAGCGATCGACCCGCGGGTGGCGAAGACAAACCCCACGGCTTCGACGAGGACGAGCGCGTGGCGCGCGTCCGCGCGACGCTCGAGGCGATCGGGCTCACGGATCGGTTCGCGCCCATCGTCGCAGTGCTCGGGCACGGGGCCTCGACGGTGAACAACCCCCATCACTCGGCGTACGAGTGCGGCGCGTGCGGAGGCCACAACGGCGGCCCCAACGCCCGCGCGTTCGCGGCGATGGCCAACGAGCCTGTCGTGCGCGAGGGGCTTCGAATGGCAGGGATCGATGTCCCGGACGAGACGTGGTTCGTCGGGGGCTGGCACGACACGACGACGGACGCCGTCACGCTGTTCGATCTCGAGAGCGTTCCCGCTGCGTCGCGCGCGGCGCTCGATGAGCTCGTTCGCGCGCTCGACGTCGCGAGGGCGCGATCGGCGCACGAGCGTTGTCGAAAGTTCGAGCACGCGCCGAGCAAGCTCACGCCCGAGCGAGCGCTCGCGCACGTCGAAGAGCGCGCAGTGGACCTCAGTCAGGCGCGTCCCGAGCTCGGCCACGCGACCAACGCCGTGTGCGTGGTCGGACGCCGGTCGCTCACGCGCGGCCTCTTCCTCGATCGACGCGCGTTTCTCGTCTCGTACGACCCCTCGCGCGATCGGGACGACGCCGTGCTCGAGCGCATCCTCGGCGCGGTCGTCCCCGTCGGCGCGGGAATCAACCTCGAGTACTACTTCTCGACGGTCGACCCCGAGCGGTTCGGCGCGGGAACCAAGCTCCCGCACAACCTCTCGGCGCTTCTGGGCGTTCAAGAGGGCGTGAGCGGCGATCTGCGCACGGGTTTGCCCAGGCAGATGACCGAGATTCACGAGCCCGTGCGCTTGCTGTGCGTGGTCGAAGCGACGCCCGCCGCGCTGCTCCGCGTCGCGGCGAACAAGCCCGAAGTGAAGGAGCTCGTCGTCAACGGTTGGGTCCGACTCGTGAGCCTCGACCCGGACACGCGCGAGATGCAGGTCTTCGTCGACGGAGCGTTCGTCCACTACGATCCCGACGCGGTCACGCTGGCCGTTCACGATCGAAGCGAGCAGAGCTACTCGGGGCGCATGGACTCGCTGCCGCCCTCGAAGATCGCGCCGCGCCGCGCGCGCGTCCACGGCGCAGAGGCCACGCGATGAGCGACTCGACGCTCGCGTGGTGGCTCGGCGGCGCGACGGTGGCGCTGCCGTTCGCCGCGGTGCTCCCGCTGCTCTTTCTCGGTGGAATCGGCGCGAAGCCATCGGAGCGAGCGACGGCGCGCGCCGTGCTCGTGTTGTGTGGTCTCTCGACGCTCTCGGCCATCGGCCTCGCGGCGTTGTGGCTCGCTCACGACGGTCCGCTCGTCTTGCGATACGGGAGCATCTTCGACCTCGGCCCGCGCGGCCATGCGTTGGCGACCGGCGATCACGGCGCCGCGGGCTATCGCTTCGAAGTGGACCTCCTCGTCGATCGGCTCTCGGCGACGATGAGCGTGCTGTCTGGCGTCCTCTCGTGGCTCACCGCGCGGTTCTCGGTGCGGTACCTCCATCGCGAACCTGGGTTTTTTCGGTACTTTCTGCTCCTCGCGCTCTTCGTCGGCGGCATGCAGATCGCGGTGCTCGCGGGGAGCTACGACTTGCTGTTCGTAGGCTGGGAGCTCGCGGGCATCTCGTCGATGCTCTTGATCGCGTTCTTTCATCTCCGTCGCGGGCCAGCGCGGGCTGCCACGCGCGCGATGCTCACCTACCGCGTGACGGACGTGGGGCTGCTCGTCGCGGGCGTGCTGCTGCACCATTTCGCGGGCTCGTCGGGGTTCTTCGACGCGTTCGAGCATCGCGCGTGGCCCGAGGCACAGACGCACCTCGCGTCGTCGCGCGCGTTCGTGATCTCCGCGGCGCTCGTGTTCGCCGCGATCGGAAAGAGCGCGCTCTTTCCGCTGGGAACGTGGCTTCCGCGCGCCATGGAGGGCCCTACGCCGTCGAGCGCGCTCTTCTACGGCGGCCTCGCGGTCCACGCGGGCGTGTACCTGTTGCTTCGATCCGCGCCGCTCATCGCCGCTTCCCATGCCGCGACGGTGTTGGTCGCGTTCGTTGGAATCGCGACAGCGCTGTGGGCCACCATCGCGGGGCGAACGCGCAGCGACGTGAAGAGCTCGCTCGCGTACGCGACGGTGACCCAAGTCGGGCTCATGGTCGTCGGCGTCGCGCTTCGGCTCTACAACGTCGTGCTCCTGTACATGGTCGCGCACGCGTGCCTACGGACGCTGCAGCTCCTTCGCGCGCCGTCTGCGCTGCACGACGCCGAAGCGATCCGCGCCGCCCTCGAAGAGCAGCGCGGCGACGATCGATCGATCGTCGAGCGGCTCGTTCCTGCGGTGATCGCGCGTCGGGCGCACGCGCTCGCGCTCGAGGATTTTCACATGGACGCGGTGGTCGAGCGCGTGATCGTGCGCCCTGTGCTCGCGCTGTCCTCTGCGCTCGATCGCGCCGAGCGACGGTGGGTCGCCGCGATGACGGGCGTCGACCTCGACGCGCCGACGAGCGCGTCCGACGAGCCCGAGCTCGACCGAAAGAGCGACGCGCCTCGCGCGGTGGAGGGACGGTCGTGAGCGGCCTCGTCACCGCAGTGGTCGCGTTGCCCTTCGTCGCGGCGTTGATCGTGCGCGGCGCTCGCAGCGAGTCGCGTAGCCTCGCGATCGGCCGCGCGTTTGCGCTGGGATATCTCGCGCTCGTGTCGATCATCGCGGTGGTGTTTCTGCGGGACCCGTCGCTCGTCGTTCGCGACACGTCCGCGCCGCTCGCGGTGTTGCACGCGCGATGGCACCTCGAGCTCGACGGGCTCTCGGCGCCGTTTCTTCCGTTGGCCGCGGCGATCGCTGCGGGCGTGTTGCTCGCGGCGCCGCGGGCCGAGCTCGGCCGCGCCTCGGTGCAATCGGTCCTCGTCGCGACAGGGTGCTCCGTGGGCGTCTATTGCGCGGAGGACCTCTTGTTGCTCGCGAGCTTCTGGATCGCGGGGCTCGTGCCCGCGACCGTGGCGCTGCACCAGGCGCCAGACGCGACCGTGCGTCGGAAGCTGGCGCGGATGTACGACGCGTATTTCGTGCTGGGCTCGATCCCGATCGTGCTCGCGGTGCTCGTCGTGGGCGTCTCTCGCGCGCGGGCGGGCGCGGCGCTCCCGTTCGATCTCAGCGAGCCCACGCCCATTCCCCCGGGGTACGGGCCTGCGGTGTTCTTCTTGATTTCGTGGGCGCTTCTCACGCGCAAGGCCGTCGCGCCGCTGCACTCGTGGCTCCCTGTGATGATCGAGCGCGGCCCCGTCGGCCTCGCCGTGCTCACGGCGGGAACGCACCTCGCGGCGTTTCTCACCCTGCGCGTCCTCGTCCCGCTCGTGCCCGAGGCCTCGCGGCAGTGGCTGCCGTGGCTCTCGTGGATCGCCCTCGCGAGCGCCGTGCTCCAGGCGTTGATGGCGCTCTCGCAGCGTGATTTGCGGCGCGCGGTGGGCTTCGTGACGACGAGCCAGCTGGCGCTCGTGCTCGTGGGGCTCGGCGCGAGCGGCGCCGAAGGGCTCCACGGGTCGATGTTGCAGATGCTGTCGATCGGGTTCGTGTCGCTCGGTCAGGTGCTCGCGGTCGCGTGGATCTCGGCGCGCACGGCGACGACGGACCTGCGTCGTTTGGGCGGGCTCGCGGCGAAGTTTCCTCGGATCGCGTGGGTGTTCTTCTTGCTCGGGCTCGCGTCGGTGGGCGCGCCGGGGACGATCGCGTGGGTCGCCGAGGACCTGTTGCTCCACGCGCTGCTCGTGCACCACCCGTTCGTCGCGGCGGCGCTGCTCGCGGTGACCGTGCTCAATGGAATCACCATTTTGCGAGTGTTTTTTCAGGCGTTCTTCGGCGAGCCCCGCGGCGCGATCGACGCGCGCGTCAGCGACCTCCGTCCGCGCGAGTGGGTCGTCGCGTACGCCGTGATCGCGGCCATCGCGACGTTGGGCATCGCGCCCCAAGCGCTCATCGAGCTGCGCCGCACGACGGTGGACGGGCTCGTGCGCTCGCTCACGGGCGAGCAATCGATCCACGGCCGTGGGCAATCGAGCCCCGGTGACGAAACGCACCACGCGCGAATTCCCTGAGAATCATGCGGTTTCTCCGCGGGTGAGCCCTCGGCATTCAGAGTGCAAACGCGCTCGGGATCATGGCTTCTGGCGGCGAGCAGCGCGTGCGATCCGAGAGCGAGCATTTCAAAGTTCCCCCGCCGGACGGCGTGGCGGGGCTCGTGAAGCACTGGCGCGACGACCTCTTGTCGGGGTTTCTTGTGTTTCTCATCGCGCTGCCGCTCTCGCTGGGGATCGCGATGGCGAGCGGGTTTCCTCCGATGGCGGGGCTGATCACCGCGATCGTCGGCGGCGTGTTGGCGACGTTCTTCGGGAGCGCGCCGTTGACCATCAAGGGCCCCGCGGCCGGTCTCATCGTGATCGCGATCGGCGCGGTGCAGGAGCTCGGCGGCGGGGCGGTGGGCTATCGCCGCGCGCTCGCCGCGATCGTGGTCGCGGGGGCGCTCCAGGTGGGGCTCTCGCTGCTGCGCGCGGGCGTGCTCGGCGACACGTTTCCTTCGTCTGTGATCCACGGAATGATGGCCGCGATCGGCGTCATCATTATTTCGAAGCAGGGCCACACGCTGCTCGGCGCTGCGCCGTCGCCGGGAGAGCCGCTGCACTTGCTCGCGCAGCTCCCGAAGAGCGCGCTCAACCTCAACCCCGAGGTCGCCGCCATCGGGGCCGCGAGCCTCTTGATTTTGTGGGCTTGGCCGAGGCTCCCGTCCAAGGTGCTCCATCGCATCCCGGCGCCGTTGGTCGTCGTCGCGACGGGCATCGGTCTCGCGCGGGCGTTCGACCTGTCCCACGCGCATCACTACATGATCGCGGGCCACGACTACACCGTGGGGCCGCGGGCGCTCGTCCCGATCGAGACGAGCATTTTCGGCGCGATGACCACGCCCGATTGGTCGCGGGTCACGACGGGGGTCTCGCTGAGGTACATCGCGATGTTCGCGCTCGTCGGCTCGATCGAGTCGATGCTCAGCGCGAAGGCGGTCGACCTGCTCGACCCGTGGCACCGCCGCGCCAGCCTCGACCGCGACCTCTTCGCCACCGGCGTCGGAAACATCATCGCGGGAATGCTCGGCGGCCTCCCGATGATCTCCGAGATCGTGCGCAGCTCGGCCAACGTGGCGTCGGGCGCCCGGACGCGCTGGTCCAACTTCTTTCACGGCGCGTTGCTCTTGGCGTTCGTCGCGGTCGTTCCTTGGCTTCTGCGGGCGATTCCGCTGGCGGCGCTGGCGGCGCTGCTGGTCTTCACGGGCGTGAGGCTCGCGTCGCCGAGCGAGTTCGCCAAGACGTTTCGCATCGGCCGAGAGCAGCTCGTGATCTTCGTCGTCACGATGGTGGTCACGCTCGCGACGGACCTGCTCGTCGGCGTCGCGGCGGGACTCGTCACGAAGGTGATCGTTCACGTGCTCGGAGGAATGCCCATTCGAAACGTGTTTTCGCCGTCCATCGCGGTGTCCCGCGACTCCGACCGCGTCGTCGTGCGCGTCGGCCACGCGGCGGTGTTCAGCAACTACCTCGCGATTCGTCGCGCGCTCGACGCGCTCGCGAACGAGCCGCGCGTCACCGTGGACTTTCACGACGCCCGCATCGTCGATCACACCGTCCTCGAGGGCTTGCACTTGCTCGCGGACGAGTGGGAGCGCGACGGACGCAAGCTCGAGATCGGCGGGCTCGACGGCCACACGCGGTCGAGCGCGCACCCCCTGGCGATCGCCTGGCGAAAATCAACGCCGCAGCAGAGCTGATGCGCGTCAGCGCACGGGCTGGAGCAAGAGCACCGCGTCGTCGTTGCCCATCCCCGAAGTGCCGACGGACTTCACGCCCACGATCGCGGCGTGCGAACCGCTGGGGCTGGTCGCGACCGACCAGAAGAAGTCCGACCCGCCGCCGAAGTCGAACGTGCGACGACCGTTGGTTCCGAAGCTCGAGTCGAGCGCGCCGTTGCGCGTGAGCATCATGACGAGGCCGTCCGAGTTGGACTCGGAGGTTCGACCTCCGCCGATGAGAAGGACGCGCTCATCGGGGAGCACCGCGAGCGATCGCGCGTTGTCATTGAAGCCCATGAAATCAAAGCGCCCGACGCCCATGGTGCCGTACGACGAGTCTCGGGTCCCGTTGGCGTTGATCCGGAGCGAGAGCCAGTCGATGTTCTCGGGGGCGGGACCGCGGCCGTATCCCGAGGTGATAAACGACGTCCCTTGCAGGGCGGCCGCGTAGGCTTCGGTGATTCCGTTGAGCACGACCTCGGAGTACACGCCGTTGGTCCCGAACGAGCGGTCGAGCGCGCCCGCGGGCGTGAGCTTGAAGAGCACGGGGCGAACGACGCTCATCAACGTGTAGTACCCCGCGACGACGATCGAGCCGTCGGCGAGCGGCGTGGCGTTGCGCATCGTCTGATCGACGTTGTCGAGGTCGAGCGTGTGAACGCCCATCGTCCCGAAGCTGTTGTCGCGAACGCCGTCGGCATCGAGGCGAACCGTCGCGAAGTCGCTGTCGAGGTTGCCCATGCGTCGCTGGAGGCCCGTCACGATGAGCCGCCCCATCGAGTCCTGCGTGAGTCCCCACATGCTGTCGGCGGTGAAGCCCGTTCCGTTGACGGCGCCGACGGAGAGGTCGAGCGTGACGACGCCCATGGTCCCGAAGGTGTTGTCGATCGTCCCATCGGCGTTGAAGCGCGCGAGGGCGATGTTGCGATCGCGCGCTTCCATCGCGCCGACGGCCTCGACCGTGGCGGCCACGACGATCTTGCCCGACGATTGAACGACGATCCCGCGCGCGACCTCGCCGTTGGTGCCCACGACCATGTTGTGCGTGGCGAAGCCGCCGGTGCCGAAGCTCGTGTCGAGCTGTCCGGTCGGCAAGAACTTCACGACGAGCGTTCGGTGATCCGCGGTCGCCTCGGTCGTGTCCGAGAGCGTTCCGACCGCGAAGAAGTGTCCGCTCGGCGCGTAGGTCACGCCGAACAAACGGTCGTGTCCCATCATCGCGAGGTTCAGGTTCTGCGGCGTCGGAGGGATGAACGGCATCCCGCTGTCGCCCGCGGTCGCGTCAGTGACGCCCGTGTCCGTGACGGCGCCGTCGGTGGTGACGCCCGTGTCGGTCACGATCCCGCTGTCCGCGACCATCGAGTCCGAGACGATGCCCGTGTCGTTCGACGCGTCGGCAGGAGGGTTGTTGCTGGGGCTGCACGCAGCGAGCGCGAGCAGAGACGATGCGGCGAAGAGTCGAAGGTGTAGCGGGCGCATGAGTGGCTCTTTCACAGGGTTTCGAAGGTGATGGGGAGGTTGGTATCAACTATGATGTTCGTTATCAAGATCGTTCTGGCAGAATTCGTCCACTGCCGAAGGGGGTGAAGCTCGGCGGCTACATCCGCGGCCAGCGCCACTCGAGCTCGGCGAAGACCTGCCGATATCCAGCGGCTTGAATCCCCTGCGGCGCGCGGCTCGCGACGTAGACCTGATCGGTGAGGTTTCGACCCGCCACCGCGAACGTGAGCCCCGTCTGGCGCCACGCGTATGCGAGGCGCGCGTCGAGCGTGACGTAGGTCGGGACCTCGCCGATGAGGGCGTTGCGCGATTGGGCGACGGTGTTGTCTCGGTCCGTGAACTGTCGGCTCACGAGGTTGCTGTTGACCTGCACGAGGATGCCCGAGCTGTGAACGAATCGAAGCTGCGCGCTGAGCATGTGCTCGGGCGCGTAGGGGACGCGGTTTCCGTTCCACAGTCCGCCGATGAGGTCCGCGACGGGGAGCCACGTGTAGCTCAGCGTGAGCGGGAGCTTCACGGTCGACGGGAGCACGAGCGGCGCGATGTCGAACTGCACCGACGCTTCGACGCCGACGTGCCGACTGTGCCCCGTGTTGAACCCGCCCGCGGACACCGCGCCGCCCGATTCGCTGGGCGGAATGATCTGGTTGTCGAACTCGAGCCAGAACGCCGCCGCGTCGACGTCGAGCCAACGGTTGAGCCTCACGCGTCCGCCGAGCTCGAAGTTCCACGACAGCTCGGGGTCGAGCTGGAGGTTGAGCCCGTTGTTCGAGACGGAGTCCTTCGTGCGAGGCGGCGAGTATCCGCGGTGAAATCCCGCGTACGCAGTGAGCTGCCGCGTGGCGTCGAAGGTCACTCCGAGGCCGGGGATCAGCGCCCACGAGAACGCGTTGCCGATCACGTTTGCGTCCGCGCCTTGCGTCGGCATCGTCGCCGACGGAACGCGCGTGATGCGCCGATCGCTGAGAAACGTCTCGACGCGCACGCCGGGCGTGACGTGAAGCCGTCGCCAGAAGCTGAAGCGATGCTGCGCCGCCGCAGAAAACGCGTACCCGTTGCGTACTTCCGCGTCGAGCGGCTCGCCGTACTCGCCGGTCGGCGTCGAGGTCAGAAGCAGTTGCTCGTTGGCCGCCTCGTAGTGCGCGCGCACGACGGCGATCAGCTCACCCGAGAACACAGCGCCGCGCGTCCAGTTGAAGGTCAACCGCGGCTCGATCCCGCCGACGAGAAAGTGCCTGTCGCGGATGGACGCGTCGCGGCGGAAGAACAGCGAGCCGCCGTCGTTGTCTGGTTGAATCTGTGTGCTTCCTCGAGGGCCGCACCGCGCCATCGCATCACAGATGCGCTCGTAGTCCGCCATGCTGTCGGCGCGCTCGAAGTTCTGCCTCCGCCACGCGCGGTGCGTCTCGTAGCCGTACGCGGTCGTGCGGAGCCTGAATCCTCCGCCGATGTTCCAGTCGTGCCACAGCGAGATCGCGTAGCGACGAACGAGGAAGCGATCGTGAATCGCCGGGTTGAACGCCGGGTTCACCGCGAACTGCGACGCGGTGGGCCCGACGTACGTCACTGCCGAGCGCTCGTCGTAGAAATCGAACTTCGCGTTGAGCGTCGACCTCGGCGAGAACCGCGCTCGCAAGCGCGCCGTCACGTTCGTCACCTCCGCCCCGAACAGCCTCGGTCCGTTGAACCGACGATGGAGCACGTCGAGCCGCGCGCCGATCGCGCCCTGCGTGAGCCCGCCCGCCGCGTGCGCGACGAAGTACCCCTGATCGCCCCCGCGAACGTTGGCGAGCGCGAACAGCGTCCGCGGCGGCTCGGCGGAGATGTAATTGATCACGCCGCCCACGGTTTGCGGCCCGTACAAGATCTGCCCGCTGCCGCGGACCACTTCGATGCGGTCCATCCGCTCGATGGGCGGCGTGTAATAGAGCTCGGGCGAGCCGTACGGGTTGAGCGAGACAGGGATCCCGTCCTCGAGGATCAGGATCTTTCGGCTGCGGTTGGGGTCGAGGCCGCGCACCGAAATGTTGAGCCGCATCCCGAGCCCGTCTTCGGGGACGATGTGCAACCCAGGGACGTTTCGCAGCGCTTCTCCCGCGTGCGTGGGCCGCTGCGCGCGGAGGTCTTCGTTGCGGACGAGGGTCACGCTCCCGGGGGTTTGCTCGAGCGTTCGCGCGAGCGATCCGATGACGGTCGTCCCCTGCTCGGGCTCGGCCTCGACGTCGCGGCGCGGCGCGGACGGGCGCGGTCGCGCTTGCGCTCGCGGGCGAGGGCGAGGGGACTGCTCGATAGGCGTGACGGCGCTGGGCTCACTTGATTGTGTGGGCTGCGTGGGCGCCGCGGCGTCAGCGCCAGGGTGTGCGACGGTCGCGCTCTGCGTCTGGGGCTCGGACGAGGCGCTCGCGTCCGTCGTCGCGCCGTCGGCAGACGCGTCGAGGGCGTCTCTCGCGCGCGCGGAGATCGCTGCGTCATCGCTCGCAGACGCGTCGGGAGCGCCCGCGTCCTGCCCTCTCGCGCGCGTTGCGTAGAGCGCGGGCGCGCAAGCGAGCAGGGCTGCGAATGTGCGTGGTCGGTGCTTCATGGCCGGTGTCGCGGACGAGTGGCGGGCGATCAGTCCGTGTCGCCTTCGACGCGGCGAGAGCTGATCTGAAGGGTCACGGCGAACTCCATCTTCAAGAAGCTCGTGAGCTCGCGGATGGCGTTGTGCGCAGCGGTGACGCTGGCGCGCTCGTTTTCGATCGGGCCTCGGATGCTGTCGTTGGGGATCGCGTCGACCGCGCGCTCGGCCGCGGCCATGCGCGTTCGGAGCTGCTGCGCGAGGTCCGGGGCGCCCGACGCTTCGAGCAGGTCGTCGAATCCCTGGTTGTTCGCCGCGGCGCAGCCGAGCAGAACACGGCTCACGCCGCGGAGGTTGTTGCGAACGTTGACGCGCGAGCGGTTTGCGTACGGGGACTCGATCGCTTCGAGGCACGTCTCGCTGTCGCACGCGTAGATGCCGAGCGGCGTCCCGAGTCTACGGTCCTTCGTGTCGGTGTCGACGTACGAAATCCCGTCCATCACCGCGCCGAACGCGATCGTCTGCGTCTCGAAGAGGGCGCTCCCTCGGCCTGCGTTCGCGAGCTGCCGAGAGAAGCCCGCCTCGCCGGTCCACGCGTCGAGCAGCGCGCGGGACGCGGTGGCGAGCTGCTGCGAGAGCGCTTTCGCGTACGCGCCGCGACGACGGGCCATCTCGCTCGCGTCGATCGCGGCCCACGCTCCGCTCATGTTGATAACGTGGTCGGGAGGGCAAATGTTGTTGGCCTCCGTCGAGAACAACAAGAACTCGAGCGCCGCGAGCCCGCGGACGGACACTGGTGCGCTGGCGAACGCGGCGGACTCGTAGCCGCGCGTGGCGAGCTGCTCTTCGATCAAGCAGCGGTTGGCGTTGGGCCACGCGTAGATCGCGTCGCGCAGCGCGCGGCCGCCAGGAGCAGCGCTGTCGCCCGCGGGGCCGAAGCGCAGGAGCTCGGCTTGCTGCCAGAGGTCGAACGCCGCGGTCCACGCCGCGCGCGCTGCGTCGCGCCGCTCGATCGTGGGTTGCTCTGCGTACGCGCTCGTGGCCGAGACCAACGCGTCGACGCTGTTTCGAAATTGTGTGTGCACATCGACGGTGCACACGGCGAACGACTCGAGCAGCTTCGCGCGCACGTCTGCGGCGCGAACGGGCGCGCAGCCCGCGACGACGAGCGAGGCAGAGACGGCGATCCAACGCGCGAGCGAGGCGCTTCGAGCGCCCGACGGTCGACGCAGAAGAAACGCGAACGGCTCGAGCAAGAGCGCGAGCCCGCGCTGCGGCTGCCGATCGTCGCGGAGGCCGAACGCGAGCGGCTCGCGCGCGTGATTCGTCGTGTAGAGCGAGCGCGCGAGGCGATCCCAGAGGGCGAGGATGGTCCCGAAGTTCTTGTCGAGGTGCGCGAGCGCGGTGCTGTGGTGGATCTGGTGTTGCGCGGGGCTGAGCAGCCAACGCTCGACGCGCGGGCCAAACGAGAGCCACACGTGCGAGTGGCGGAGGTTGGCGCCAGCGAGCGACCAGAGAAAGCCGATCGCGTCGACGGAGAAGAGCTCCCAGCCGCGGACGGCGGTTCCGAAGAGCCACACGAAGGCGCCGGTGACCGTTCCGATGACGATCGCGCTTCGGCTGTGATTGAGCGCGGATTCGACGGGGTGCGTTCGATACAGCGTGAAGGGCGTGAGCACTTCGGCGCTGTGGTGCACGCGGTGAAAGGCCCAGAGCGCGGGCACCTTGTGCATGAGCCAGTGGAGCGCGAAGCGGCTGGCGTCCTCGAGGACGAACGCGGTGATCGTGAAGAGCGCTGCGACGAGCCACGCGGGCGCTGCGAGCGAGGGCGGCGCGGCGATCGAGCGAAGCGCGCTCACGGTGCGACCCGCGATGACGAGCGCGCTCGCGCCGGTGACGGTCATCGCGAGCGCGCGCAAGAGCGCTTTGAGGGCGATCAGTTCGAGGTCCGCGCGCGAGGAGCGGTGGAGCCATACGCGGCGATCGGCCAGCGATTTTGCAGACGCGAGCGCAGAGGCTCCGCGCAGCATCCCGAGCGCCCACGCCACGAGCGCCGCGCTCAACAAGAAGGGAACGAACAATCGTCGCGAGGGGTCACTCAAGTGCGTGACCGGTTCGAACAGCGCGTCAACGAGCGAGCCGCTCGCGCTAAGCCGGGACAACTCCATCGATCACACCTCGGGTACGAACCATTCCACAGAGACGAAATTGATAGTGAGTCTCAAAACTGTGGGAGTTGTACCTGCGGCCCCGATTGAATTCAAGAGCTGACTTTTCGCCCTGAAACGCGCGGTTTCTGCGTCTGTGCGGCCTCGCGCAAACGGCGCGCTGACCCGGCTCGCGGGGGGGACGATGGGCTCAGCGGAGGACCGAGGCGACCTCGTGGGGCGTCGGGTTGTTGTCGATCGCGAAGAGCGCGCCGGTGTCGGCGCGGCGCCCCTCGATGAACGCGCGGGCCGCGGCGAAGCCCATCTCCATCGCGGTGTCCATGAACACGTAGCGAAAGAGCCCTTGTCGTCCGATCGTCCAGAGGTTGTCGATCGGCGAGATCGCGGCGAAGAGGGCGTCCCGGTGCCGCTCGTAGCCGACGCGGTACACGGGATACGCGTAGCGCGCGAAGGACGAGAACGCCCCGCGCACCCGCGATCGAACGTCGATGCCCACCGACGCGAGCTCGTCGAGCAGCCGCGCGGCGAGCGTTTCGTCGGGCTCTCTCCACGCGTCCGTGTCGGGATCGACGGGGAGCTCGAGCATGAGCGAGGCCCTTTGCTCGGGGGTCATCGAGGGAGAGCGCTCGGCGGGCTCTTGAATTCGTGTGATCGATAGTCGCGCGTCCGCGGCGTACACCCACGTCGCGCCGAGCACAGGTCCAGGGCCGTCGAGCATCACGTTGACGAAGCGCATCGCGCGGTGCTCGAGCGCGCGCGCGTGCGCGTCGAGCGCGCGATCCGACGGCGCCGCGAGGGCCGCGAGCTGCGCCAAGGGGACGGTCGAGACGATCGCGCCGCAGCGGACGTCGCGCGCGGGCTCGCTGGCGTAGATGGCCTCGACGCGGACCGTGGTGACGCGGTTCGTGTCGGGATCGCGCGCGAGCGCGCTGGCTCGTGCGCCGGTCACGAACACGACGCCGCGCGAGGCGAGCTCGCGGGCGAGACGCTCGAAGAGCGCGCCGATCCCGTTGCGAGGGTAGAGGTAGCGCCGCGCGTACGTTCGCGCGCCGCCGCGCCGGAGGCCCGCGAGCCGAAGGCCCACGTCCGCGAGGTTGAGCAGCGAGATGCGCTGGCTCGCCCAGTCCGACGAGAGCTCGTCCGCCGAGAGGCCCCAGAGCTTCTCGGTGTACGGCCCGAAGAAGAGCTCGTAGAGCGTGCGCCCGAAGCGTCGCTCGACCCACTGACGAAACGTGCGGTCGTCTCGGCGCGGTCGCGCCAGGTCGAGCGCGCGCTCGAAGAGATAGTCGCGCGTCGCCCGCGCGGCGAGCGAGGGCGAGAGCTTGCTGGCGAGCTCGCGCGCGACGAGCGGATAGCGATAGCGAACGCCGTCGAGGAGGATCTCGCTCTTTCGAGAGCGCTCTTCGAGCTCGTCGCCCATGAGCGCGCGGAGCCTGTCGACCAGCGTGGCTCGCTTCGAGATGATTCGATGGCCGCCGAGGTCGAAGCGATAGCCGTCTCTCTCGACCGTCGCGCAGAGGCCCCCGAGCGAGCGCTCGCGCTCGATCACGCACACCGAGCGCCCGGCGAGCGAGGCCTCCCACGCCGCGGCGAGCCCCGACGGCCCCGCGCCGAGCACGACGAGGTCGAACTGCGAATCGCGCGGGAGCATCGTCGTCGCTCGCGGTGAGCCCGTGCGGCTCGCGTCAGAACTCGATCGTGACGCCCGCGGTCCACGCGAGCCCGCCGACGTCGAGCGTTCGTCGCGTAAATCCCCCGAGATACGTGTAGTGAAGCTCGAAGAACAGGTACGAGTGATTGACGCCGCTCACCTGATCCCACTGCCGCGCGACGTCGGGCTCGAACGTGTCGAGCATCACCGCGAGACCGCCGGCCAAGAAGAACCCGTGCGAGAGACCGACGGCGTCTTGCCCCGTGACGGGATCGCGCGCGTTCATCTCGCCCGAGGTGACCCACCAGGGCGCGAGGGCGATCCCTGCTTTTGCGTAGGGCGCGAGCGGGAGCCAGCGAATCCTTCGCGCGAGGACATCGACGCGGAGCACTGCGTGGATGGACGACTGAAGGACCTGCAGCGACGTGTCTTGCGCAGAGCGACGCCACGTCGTCGGGTCGGTCGAGCTCATCCCTGCGGTGGCGGGGGCGCGAGCCGTGGCGTTTCCGTACGTGGCGATCGCTCCGACGCCGAGCGATCCGACGGGCCCGAGGCGAAGGATCTGCCAGTCGAACTCGAGCCCGCCGCGAAACCGAAAGGGACACCCCACCGGCGCGTTGGCGGGCGCGTTGGGGTCGCGCGTCGAGCAGAAGATCTCGTTGTAGGGCCCGCGCCCTGCGAGCCCGAGCTGGCCGTCGATGTTCTCGCTGAACGAGCCGATGCGCAGCTCGATCGCGAAGTGCTGCGGAGACTCCCAACGAGGCCCGTCGCGAGGCCCGAAGGTCTGCGCGAGCGCGGGCGCCTCGAGCGCGACGATCGCGCTCGCCGCGATGAAGATCGAAGAGCGGAGCTTCACGAGCGCTTGTCCTTGCGAGCGTTGATTCTGTGTGCCGCGATCGCCGCGACGGCGAGGCCCGCGGCGATCCACCCGCCGTGCATCGATCTCGCGAAGCGCGAGGGCGCCGTCGAGCAGCCTGGAGCCGCGGTCATTCCAGGGCTCTGTCGATAGCGCTCCCAGAAGTCCGTGACCTGCTCGGGGCTCACGCACGAGGTGAACGTCGATGGGGTCGAGCGCGAACCGGCGTTGTCCTGCGCGACGACTGCGAAGCGGTAGCTCGCGCCGTTGGTGAGGCCCTGCACGGTGTAGCGCGACGTCCCCGAGGCGAGCAGCGGCGAGCACGCGTAGAGCCCGAGCTGCGAGTCGTCGTTGGGGTCGAAGTCGGCAGGGAGCGACTCGCTGCCGCAGGAGCCTGGGCTCGTCCCGGTGTCGGTCATCGTCGCGACGCCTGTGTCGACGACGACGCCGCTGTCCGTGATCGCGCTCGCGTCTGGATCGACGCCGCTGTCGGTCACGACTCCGCTGTCCGTGCCGCTGTCGGTCACGATGGGAGCGCACGCTGTCGCGGTGAGGCCTGCGTCGTATCCGACGATGCGCGGCAAGCACAGGACGTAGTAGCCCGCGGTGTTCGCTGGGACCGTGGCGATGCCGCCGTCTTCGGCGCGCGTGTGCTGCCACTCGACGATCGCGCTCGACTCGGCGCCCGACGCGGTCACCACTTGCACGGATTGGGGGCGGGCGACGCTCACCGTGACGGGAACCGTTCCGACTGGGACCATGTCGTCCGGCGGCCGAAGCATCGCGGTGACGTGAACGTTGGACCCGGCGCTGATGCTCGCGGGGGGCGTGCACGTCTGCGTCAGCGGATCGACGATCCAGCGCGCGGGGATCGTCACGGCGAAGCGGTTGCTCGCGATCGGGAGCGTCGCGTTGATCCCCAAGCGATCGAGCGGCCAACACGTCGCGTTCATCGCGGGAAACCGGTTGATCGCCGTGGCGCACGCGGTCGCGGATGTCCCCACCCACCACTCGAGCGATCGCGCGTTCGCCTGCGGCATGATCGTCCCCTCGAACGTCCACGACTCGCAGGGGCAGTCGCGGGCGCCGAGCGGCTCGTCGCGCGTGAGGATTCGCCCGCCGTTCTCCATGGAGCGCGGCGAACCCGTCCGAGTGACGTTGGTGAACGTCACGGCCTGCGCCAACGCCGTCGACGAAGAAGTGAATGCAGTCAGTGCAGCGACCAGGGCGGTCGAAAGCCATCGCATCGAAGAAGGTCCGAGCAACGAGAGTGCCGCGGAGTTTCGAGATTTGTCCTCGAAAATCAACGGGGGAGGGGAGGACCGCTGTGACAGATTGTCACTCGCGCGTTCGCCGCGTGGACAGCGCTTCACGCCGGACCACTCGGACGAGCGTCCGTTCAGCGAAGCACGCGCTCGGCGATTTGCACGGCGTTGAGCGCGGCGCCTTTGCGAACGTTGTCGCTGACCACCCACAAGTGCAGCGCGCGCTTGTCGCTCGCGTCCTCGCGCACGCGGCCGACGAACACGTCGTCTTTGCCCGAGGCGAAGCGCGGCTGAGGGTGCGCTCCCGGGCCGCTCTCGCTCTGGACCGTGACGCCTTCGGCGCCGCGGAGCACCTCGAGCGCCTCGGCGCGGGTGACGGGCTTGGCGAAACGCGCCCACACCGACTCGCTGTGCGCGTTGCGAACGGGGACGCGCACTGTCGTCGGCGAGACCGCGAGCGAGGGCATCCCCAGGATCTTGCGGGTCTCGAAGACCATCTTGCGCTCCTCCTCGCTCCAACCGTCCGCGTCGTGCTTCCAGTCGCACAGGAGGTTTTGCGCGAGCACGCCGGGTAGAACCGAGTGCGTCGCTTCGCGGCCCGCGGCCAGGTCTCGCGCTTGTGCGTCGAACTCGTCGAGCGCGCGGGCGCCTTTGCCCGAGATCGCTTGATACGTGCTCACGACGACTTGTTCGAGCCCGAACGCCCGGTGCAACGGCGCGAGCGCGACGACCATTTGAATCGTGCTGCAGTTGGGGTTGGCCACGATCCGTCGCGGGTTGTTCTCGAGCGCGCGCGCGTTGACCTCGGGGACCACCAGCGGGATCTCGGGGTCTTGCCGAAACGCCGACGAGTTGTCGACGACGAGCGCGCCGAGCCCTGCGGCGACGGGGCCCCACTCGCGCGCGACGCTCGCGCCCGCGGAGAAGAGCGCGAGGTCCAAGCCCGAAAACGCCTCGCGCGACGGAGCCACGAGCGTGTGCTCGGCTCCGTCGAAGGTGACCTTCTTCCCGGCGGACGCGGGCGATGCGATCAAGCGCAACGACGCGAGGGGAAACGCTCGCTGCGCGAGTACGCGGAGCATCTCGTGCCCCACAGCTCCAGTGGCGCCGACGACGGCGACGTTCTGCGGTCTCATGCCGAAGTGCTCTCTATCTCGATCTTCGCGCGTTGGCGAATCCGCGCGAGCACCGAGCGCTGACGGACCCAGCATCCCCCCCACGAGCGCCGCGATCACCACACTTCGCAGCGCGATCCCGTGAGCGAGAGCCACAGCACGGTGAACGCGCTCGACGGCCTCGCGTTGGCGTCATTTGCAGCGATGCCCGAGAGCAGATCGATGGCGGCAGCGGTGAAGCCGTTCTCCGCGGCCCACTCGGCGAGCTGCTTGGTCGGGTACATCCTCCGCGCTCGGGGCTGCTCGAGCAGCTCGTTGTAGCGGCGAACGAGCTCGTCGCGCTCCGCGCGAGGACGATTGAGCGGGAGGCCCGCGCCTTCGTTGGCCCTCGCTTGCGCCTGCGCGTCGGCGCTCGCGTAGTTGCCGAGTTGTTTGGCGAGCGCGCTCAGCAAATCGGGTCTTCCGGCGCGGACGATCACGTCGGCCATCGAGCTCGAAAACGACCAGTCGTTCGGAGTGGCCTTCGCCTGAAGCCAGCGCGTGAGCGTCGCGTCTCGTCGCTCGCGCAGCAGCATGCTCGCGAACGGCGTCGTGTACGACGAGGACAAGTTCTTTGCAGCGCTGTCCGTGACGAGCTCGACCGCGCGATCGTCGAGGCCGCACATCACCAACGCGGCGGCGAGCTCGACGCGGACCATCCCCGGGTTGCCTTCGCGAGAAATCGCGGCGTTTGCCCTCGCAAAGTACTGCTCGGCGCGAGCTCGGTCGCGACCGCTCGTCCACAGCGCCGCGCCGATCGGGGCAGCGAGCATCCCTTCGGTCCATTCGGTGCGTGCCGCGGATTCTTCGGCGAGCGCGCGATCGAGCAACGGCGCGGCGGCCTCGGCGTCGCCGCGAGACGCCAGAACCGCGGCGCACCACGCGGCGGTGCGCACACGAATCCAAGATTCGGAGATCGCTGCGACGAGCGCCAGCACTTGCTTCGCCTCGCCGCGCCTCGCGCGGAGCCGCGCGGCGCTCATGAGCTGCTCGCTGACGAAGAGCGCCCAGCCGCGGTTGAGCTCGCGGACGGAGCTCTGCGCGAACGCGAACAGCTCGTCCGCCGTCACCTCGCGCTCGGGCGGAAACGCCTTGGCCTCTTCGACGACGGCGCCTGCTTTGAACTTTCGCCAGGGAATTCCCCGGGGAGGTCTCGCGCTCTTGGTGACCGCGGCGGGCTCTTCGAAGACCTCCGTCTTGCCCCATCGCGCGGGGACGGTCACGCGACGCTCGAACGACCACCCGAGGGCGTCGATCGCGCGCGGCGCGAGCGCAGGCGGCGCGATCACGACGCCCGTGTCGAACACCGCGAGCCACGCGCTGTCGTCGACGGCGAACATGGGCGTGGGCTTCATGGTCGTTGCGAGGTCGTCGCCGTCGAGCTCGAGCGGTCGACGCGCGCGCGGAGGTTCCATCCCGAACGTAAACGACCCCAGCGTCGCGCCGTCTTCGACGCGAACGAAGTGCAGCCGCTGCGGGCCCGCGAGCGCGAGCACGCCCTCGGCTCCGTAGAACACGCCTTCGACGCCTTCGGGAACGTCGTACGAAGCGACCAGCTTCGCCTCGGGCTCCGCGAGGCTCCAGCACTCGACCTTCTGCTTGTCCGTCAAGATCGCGATGGAGTCACCGCTCGGCGAGAAGCTCGTCGGCTCCGGGTCGCGCTCGCGCAGCGTTCCTTCGTATTGGCCCGGCCGCGGTCGCGAGGCGATCACGCAGCGGAGCTTTCCGTCGTCGACGATCACGACGCCGGGCTTCTTCTGCCGCGCAGTGACAGTGACTGCGAGGCGCGCGACGGGTCCGCACAAAACCCACGCGTGAAGCTCCGGGTCATCGAGCGGCCACTTGGCGACGTCCTCGACCTTTCCTGTGCGCGCGTCGCCCATGGAGAGGTCGCTGTCGCCCCACGCGACGAAGCACCCGTCGGGGCTGAACGACCCGACGCGGCCCGCGAGCTCGAGCCAGAGCAGCTGCCGCTTCTTGCTGTCGATCGCGCCGAAGTGCGAGCCGAACCGCGCGCCGATGAGCGAGCCGTCTCCGCCCCACCAAGCCTCCGACGGCGCGTCGAGGTCTTTGCCGCCGAGCTCCTTCTTGATCGCCGCAGGGAGCGTCTCGGCCATGAGCACTTCGGTGCTGCTCTTGTAGCCGTACGGGTTGCGCCGTCGTCGGTCGTCGGACGCGAACGACGCGATCGCGCCAGGCACTTCGCGCCCGCGCCAACAAGAGATGAACGCCCTCGCGCCCTCGGGCGCGAGCGTCCACGCGGGCGGTCGGCTCCACCCGTCGGTGACGTACGCTTCGTCGATCGGCCCTGGTTTTTCAGCGAAGACGTCGTAGACCGCGACGCCGTTGGTGTTGATCCCGACGCCGAGCTTCGCGCTGTCGATCGTCCACTGGAGCTGGTCGCAGTAGTCGGGCCAGCCGACGCCGCCGCCGACGGGGTCGATGATCTGCGCCGCGCGCGCGCCGGGGACGTCCCACACAATCAAGGTTCCGCCGCGCTCGTAGTCGTCGCCGACCCACGAGCCCATCGCGAGATACCGACCGTCCGGCGATCGTCCCCACGCGACGAGCTGGCTCTCGCACGCAAACGGGTTGAGCATCCGCGCGCCGCGCTCGATGAGCTTCTCGACGAGCGCGCTGTGCGCAGACGTCACGCCCTGCGTCCGCTCGAGCTTCGAGAGCGCCGCGCGCAGCGCAACGACGTCGTCCACGGTGATCGCGGCTGCGGCGAGCTTGCCGAGCGCGCTCGTCGCGCCCGCGGTGTCCGCGCGAGCGAGGGCATCGAGGACGGGCTGCGACGCCAACGCGGCAGCGGCTGCGGGCGCCTCTGTGGACGAAGTCGCAGCAGTCGCGGCCTTCGCCGCGCCCTTCGCCGCGGGAACGGGTTTGCCCTCGAGGATCGCGACGAGCGTCGCCTCGTCGTGCACGGCGATCCCGAGCGCGCGAGCTTTGTCGAGCTTCGATCCAGCGTCGCGCCCTGCGAAGACGATCTGCGTCTTCGAGGACACCGACCCGGTGACCTTCGCGCCGAGCGCGGCGAGCTTCTTCTCGGCTTCGCTTCGCTTGAAGGCTGTGAACTCTCCCGTGAGAACGACCGTTTGCCCTTTGACGTCCATGCCGGGCGCGATCGTACGCTCGTTGCAGCCCACGATGGAGCCCACGGACGCAACGCACGAGTCGGTCTCGAAGCTGCCCTTCTACAAGTCGCTCTACTTTCGCGTGCTCGTGGCGATCGCGGCAGGGGCGTTGCTCGGGTGGGTGCGGCCGCGATGGGGCGTGGCGCTGCAGCCGTTCGGCGAGCTGTTCGTGCGGCTCGTGAAGATGGTGATCGCGCCGGTCGTGTTTTGCACGGTGGCCGTGGGCATCTCGGCGATGGGCGACCTCAAGCGCGTGGGGACGGTCGGCGCCAAAGCGCTTCTTTATTTCGAGGTCGTCACGACGTTCGCGTTGGGGATCGGGCTCGTCATCGTCGAGAAGGTGCGACCGGGGGACGGGATCCACGCGAACGCCGCGCGGCTCGACGCGAGCTCCGTGGCCGAGTACGTCGCGCGGGCGCAGAAGCACAAGCCGGGGCTCGCGGGGGTCGTCGAGCAGCTCGTCCCCGAGCACTTCGTGGGGGCGCTGGCGAACGGCGAGATCCTTCAAGTGCTCGTGCTCGCGATCTTGTTCGGCACGGCGCTCGCGTCGCTCAAAGAGCGGGGAAAACCCATGGTCGATTGGCTCGAGCGCGCGAGCGAGACGCTCTTCGCGATGGTCGCGATCGTGATGAAGTTCGCCCCCGTCGGCGCGTTCGGCGCGATGGCCTACACCGTCGGAAAATTCGGCGTCGGGACGCTCGCGAACCTCGCGAAGCTCATGGGGACCTTCTACCTCACGAGCTTCTTGTTCGTGCTGCTCGTGCTCGCGCCGATCCTTCGCGTGTTCGGGGGGCTCTCACCGTGGCGGTTCTTTCGGTACTTGCGCGACGAGTTTCTTCTGGTGCTCGGGACGTCGTCGAGCGAGAGCGCGCTGCCCGGGCTCATGACGAAGCTCGAGCGGCTCGGGTGCGCCAAGCCCGTGGTGGGTCTCGTGGTTCCGACGGGCTACTCGTTCAACTTGGACGGGACGTCGATCTACCTGACGATGGCCGCGATGTTCGTCGCGCAGGCCACGGACACGCGCCTCGAGCTGCACCAGAAGCTCTCGCTCCTCGGCGTGCTCTTGCTCACGTCGAAGGGCGCGGCGGCCGTGAGCGGCGGCGGCTTCGTCACGCTCGCCGCGACCCTCGCAGCGACTGGAAATATCCCCGTCGCGGGCCTCTCGCTCCTGCTCGGGATCGACCGGTTCATGTCCGAAGCGCGAGCGCTCACGAACCTCGCTGGAAACTCCGTCGCGACCGTGGTCGTCGCGCGTTGGGAGGGCGCGCTCGATCGAGAGAAGGCCAAAGAAGTGCTCGGGGGATGAAAACGTGTGCCACGACGCGCCTTCATCAGCGCTCATGAACGCGTTCATCAGCGCTCATGAACGCGTTCATCAGCGCTCATGAAGTCTCTGCTCACGCGCGAAGCTCTTGCCCGAGCGCGGCGATCGCGCGGGTGAGCTTCTCTTCGTCGCAGTACGCGTAGCTCACGCGAAACCCGTGCAAGTGCGGCGCCTCGCCTCCCTCGCGCGCGAAGTGGTCCACGGTCGACTCGACGTTGACGTCACGGGCGCGCATCCGCGCGCTGAGCGCGCCGAGGTCGACGCTGCGTGGAACCTCGAGCCACAGCGTCGGCCCGCCGCCGGGAAGCGTCCAACGACACCCCTCGGGCATGTGCTCCCGAAGCGCGTCCACGCAGTGGGCGTAGCGCGCGTCGAGGGAAGTCTGCACTGCGCGCAGGTGCGTGTCGTAGTACCCGCGGTCCAAGAACTCCGAGAGGATCGCCTCGGTGAACCAGGGATTTCCCAGGGTTGCGAGGCGCTTCATCGCGACGAGCGTCGGCACGAGCGGCTCGGGCGCGACGAGGTAGCCCACGCGAAGCGACGGCAGGAGCTTCTTCGTAAACGAGTTTGCGTAGAGCACGTTGTCGCCGCCGAGCGATCGGAGCGTCGGGCGATAGTCGCCCTCGGAGAGCATGTCCGAGCCCCAGTCGTCTTCGAGGACGCCCATGCCCGTGTCCTCGCTGTGCCGCACGAGCGCCTCGAGCTCGTGCGTCTGGTACGAGTATCCCGTAGGGTTTTGAAAACGTGTGATCGCGTACAAGAGCGACGGCCTTCGCGCGTCGAGCGTTCGCTTCCAGTGATCCATGTCGATCCCTGAAAACGGGTCGAGCCGCAGCGGCGCGATCGTCGCGCCGAGGTTCTCGAAGAGCAGCCGCGCGTGCGAGTAGACGGGGTCTTCGATCGCGACTGTCCGCGTGGCGAGCGCGCGCACCACGATGTCGAGCGCCTGTTGCGAGCCGGTCGTGATGATCACCTGCGAAGGGTCCGTGGGCATCGCGCGCGCCGTGAGCCGCTCGGCGATCTGCGCGCGGAGCGGGGCGTACCCTTGCGCGTCGTAAAACGACTCGAGCCCCGGCGTTCGGAGCACGGATCGAGCACACTCTGCGAGCTTCTCGCGCGGCAAGAGCGCGGGGTCGATGAACACCGAGCTCAGCTGGATCGACGCGCTCTTGTTCGGGGATTTCAGCGGCGGAAGCGCGCGCAGCGCAGGGGCCGAGGCGCGAGCCAGCGGCGCTGTGGCTGGCGTCGCGGCGCTCGTCGCGATGAACACGCCGTCGCGCTCGCGCGCGACGCACACCCCGCGCGCGACGAGCTCGTCGTACGCGGACTGGACGGTGTTCTTCGAGATCCCGAGCTGCTTCTCGATCGCGCGCACGGGCGGCAGACGCGCTCCGTCGGGGAGGTGTCCGGCGCGATGTTCGGCGACGACAGACTCGACGAGGTCCGCGGCCGTGGGCCGTCGCCCTGCGATCGCGCCCCGCACTGAGAACGAGTGATACGGTGACCTTTGCACGAGCGAGAGCGTAGCGGCCCTTTGGCGAGACGCTCAGGGACAGCGCTCGGGTTGCCCGTGGGACAGCGATCGATCAGCGATTTTGCTGGCCGCGTTCATTGCTGTCGTCTTCACCGTGTTCGGCGTGCTCATGGTGTTTGTCGTCGTCCTCGCGCTCCGCGATCTCCGCGCGCACGCTCGGCGCCGCGACGGGAACCGCGACGCCGCTCGGCGGAAGCTCGGGGAGCGTGATCCTTTGCATTCCGATCGTGAACAGCGCGAGTCCTGCTGCGACCCAGAACGCGATCTCGGCGCCGTAGAGGGCAGGGATCGCCGCGAGGGCGACGCAGACGACGGCGAGGGGCGTTCCACAGCCGCTGATCCAGCGGTCCGGGGGCTTCGCCGAGACGTAGTAGGTGCCTTCGAGCGGCGCGAGCTCTCCCGTTGTGTACCCGCGAAACGGTCCGCCGCCGTCGTTGGTCACGTCGTGCGTCAGCTCGCCGACGATCCAGAGCTTGTGTCCCGGCGCGAGCTCGAAGGAGAACTCTTGTTTCGCTCCACCTTCGATCGTGACGACGCGAAGGAGCTTTCGATCGGCGCCGACGACGCCGTCGATCTTGATTTTTGCACCCCGCGCGAGCGCGATCCGTGGACCGTTGACGATCTCGACGACGACCGCGTCGCTCTCAAGCGTCGTGTTCGAGGTCATCGCTTCGGGCGTTTCGAAGGACGTCCCGAGGTTCACCTTCGCGCCCGAGTCGGACACGATGGTGACGGGCAACACGACGGGGCCCTTTCGCCAAACGCCGGTCGATTCAGCGTCGTTTCGACGCAAGTGCGACCAGCGCGCCTCGCGGCTCTGTCCGTCGCGCTCGATGCGAACGTGCCACCAACCGATGAGCGCCGCGCTGACGAGCTTGAGTACGAGCGCGGTGTCCATGGGTGCGGCGTCGGTGACTTCCCCCCGAGCAACGCTACCTCGCGAGCGCGAAGCCCGCGCGGATCACGTCGCGGGCGGCGGCGGAGGCGGTCCCGGAGGAGCGCCCGGCGCCGTGGTGTAGAGCACGATCGCGGGGCTCCACGAGGGCATCCCGTCGGTCCAGAGGAAGATCTTCGCGGGATCTGCGCCGCGTCGCGCGATCTCGCCGCGGACCGCGTCGGGGCCCGCGAGCTGAACGACCTCGGCGCCGAACTGAACATGATACGTGGGGCCGCCCGGAGGAGGCGGAGGCGGCGCGCCCATCACGGGCGGAGGCGGAGGCGCCTTGCCCGGCGGGTACGCGGCTTGCCCCGGCGCGACGCCGGTGAACGCGGCCTGCGCTCCCTGTGCGTACGCTTGCGCGACGCCGACGCCGACGCCGAACTGCGCCATCGCTGCGGCGGGACCTGCGTTGCCGCCGCCCTGCGCCATGCCCTGGCCTGCGCCGATCATGGCCTGGCCTGCGGCGTACGCGCCGTAGTTTCCTCCGGCGAGGTTCTGCACGTACTTCTGGTCTTGGCCGTACTGCTGGTCGAGCTTGTACTGATTGGCCTGCGCTTGATACGCGGCCGTTTGAACACCGACCTGCGCCTTGGCCTGCTCGGCTTGCGCTTGGAGCGCCGCGCGCTGGATCGCGATCTCGTCTTGCTGGAGACCCACCATCTGCTCGGCGACCTTCTGGCGCATCTCGTCGAAGCGCTTGAGGTCCTCTTCGGGAACGTCGATCTCGAGCTTGGTGACGCGCAGGATGCGCACGCCGACCTGGTTGAGCTCCGGCGCGTTGGCGACGAACGCCGCGCCGAGCTCGGCCTGCAGGTCCATGATGTCGAGCAGCGTGCGGCGCTGCTCCTTCGCGAGCTTGCCGAGCGTGCTCTTCACGGTCATGAAGAACATGTCCGTGAGCCAGGAGAAGATGTCCGGGTTCTCCTGGTACTTGCCCATGCCGAAGTAGCCGTAGATCAGCTGCTCGGGGTTCTCGATGCGCATGAGCAAATCGCCGTGACAGCGGCCGCGGACGCGGATCGCCGTCATGGGATCGATCATGTGCCCGAGCGAGCCGCCGAACGGCATCGGGAACGGCGTGCGCTTCACGAAGAAGATCTCGCTCAGCAGGAAGTCACCGCCCGTCGCCGAGTCGATGAGGTTCTGCAAGAACGGGATGCCTGCGCCTTGGAGCGTGTGCCGTCCGGCGTCGAGCGTCCCTGCGGGGCGACCTTCGCGTGCGAACACCGCCCACTCGTCGGCGCGCACGGTGACCTGAGCAAAGCGCGGAACGGTCTTGTCCGGGTGCTTGAAGATCAGGTCGCTGTTGCCCTCGGGACGGGCGATCGCCATCTCGCGGACGCCCTGCTTGACGAAATTGAAAAAGCTCATCCCCGAGTCCTCCTCGTTGCGGTGGGTCGCTGCCGTTGGTTGTTCATCTGGTGCTTTGGGGGTGGCGCGGGCCCAGCGCGATTGCTGTAACCGTCAGACCGTCGCGACCGACCGCCGCTCTGACAGAGCCGCACGACATCGGTCGTTGTGTGAGCGTTCGACACCATCGAACGCGTTGCGAGCGAAAACGCGCGCAAGGATAATCCGCGCTCGCCGGTGCAACAACCGGTAACGCGATTTCTCGAAGAAGGATTTTCACGGTGACGCAGCCCCAGCCACAACCCGCACAGCAATCACTCCAGTTTCAGTGCCCGCAGTGCGGTGGTGAAATGATCTTCGACGTCACCGCCGCGGGTCTCAAGTGCAAGTACTGCAAGCACCAGATGGCGGTGCCGGTTCCTCCCGGGGCGCAGGGGGCTCGCGAAATTCCGCTTCGCGAAGGGTACCAACGCGCGCCGCGCGGCCTCGGCGTCGCGACGGTGAGCTTCCAGTGCCGCGAGTGCGGCGCGACGGTGAGCACCGCGCCGAACGAGCGCACCGTCACCTGCACGTATTGCGCATCGCACTCGGTCGTGCAGACGCAGCCCGACCCGAACATGATTCAGCCCGAGACGCTGATCCCGTTTCGCGTCGCCCGAGAAAAAGCAGTCGAGAGCTTCAAATCGTGGCTCGCGGGCCTGTGGTTTCGCCCGTCCAACTTGAAGAGCATGGCGCAGCTCGAGCAGATCTTCGGCGTGTACGTCCCGTACTGGACGTTCGACGCCGACGTTCACTCGCAGTGGGAGGCCGAGCGCGGCTGGTACTACTACGAGACCGAGACGTACCAAGAGGTCGAGAACGGCGAGACCGTCACCAAGACGCGCGAGGTTCGTCACACGCGCTGGGAGCCCGCGTGGGGGCAACGCCAAGACCGCTACGACGACGTGCTCGTGTGCGCGAGCAAGGGCCTTCCCGAAGAGATGGCCAACTCGTTCGCGACCTTCGACACGACGCACTTGATGCCGTACGCGCCGGGCTACCTCGCAGGGTGGCGCGCGGAGTCGTACGCGATCGAGCTGCCCGCGGCGTGGGCCAAGGCGCAGAGCACCGTCGAGAACGGCCAGCAGAGCAAGTGCCGAGGCGACGTCGGCGGCGACGAGGTGCGCGGGCTCGTCGTGCGCAATCAGTACGCGAACGAGACGTTCAAGCACGTGCTCTTGCCCGTGTACGTCGCGGCGTACCGGTACAACGACAAGCCGTTTCGATTCCTCGTCAACGGACAAACCGGTGAGGTGCGAGGCGACGCGCCGTACTCGTGGATCAAGATCACGCTCGCGGTGCTCGCGGTCGTCGCGGTGATCGTGGCGCTCGTCCTCGTGTTCGGCGGCGGTGGCGGCGGAGACAGCGCGCTGCTGTTGCCCTCGACCCACGAGGCGGCCGAGCATGTGCGAAGGGTCGGTGCGTGAGCGCCCTCGGGCGTCCGATGGCAAACGCCGCAGTGATCTGCGGACCGTGTGGTTCTTTCGTACGACGGGCTACGGGACTTGCGCGCGCTCGCCGATTGGGTAGCGTTTGCAACATCGCTTCCTGAGGAGGGGGCAAACCCATGAACGAGGGTCATCGTCGCTCGAAGACTACTACCGAGACATTTACGCTCGCCGATGGCGTCGTTTGTCTGGTGATTCGCGGCACGCTCTCGCACCTGCACGTCCCGCAGATCGTCGAGTGGCTCGAGCGCGTCGCGCGCGAGCAAGCGCCGCGAGGGCTCATCATCGACTGCTCGGAGATGGACGCGATCGACCCGGGCGTCGGCGGTCGGCTCATCGCGCACGCCCGCGAACGAGGCGTGCGGATCGAGCACACCGTCGTGGTGACTCGAGCCTCTGCGGTGCGCGCGCTCGCCGGGGCTGCGGCCGTGGTGCTCAAGGATCGCGTGGTCGAGTGCGTGTCCAGTCGAGCCGACGCCCTCGCGCTGTTGAGCGCGCGCGTCGGGAGGGCGGGGCGCGTGCGGCAACACTCGGGCGAGCAGCCGAAGCCGGGGGCGCTCGCGCTGCCGCAGCCCGCGCAGACGGATCCTGCAAAGCGCTCGGCGGGCTGACGCGCTTCGAGCGGGCTGCGGTCCCGTGCGATGCTCTCGGGTCGTGACACCGAGCGCAACGTTCACTTCGGTCGAGACACTGGCAGGCGAGGGGCGGACTCGCGCGGGGCGCTTGGCGGCGCTCGTGCTCGCGTTCGTCGTGCTGCTGATCGCGCGCGACGCGTCGGCGATCAATCAGCCGGACGGGACGCCCATCCCTGCGACGATGGGGCTGCAGAGTATTTTCACGGCGCGAGGCGAGAGCATCGACGCGCTCAGGGACGCGGGCGTGACGCCCGAGCGGTTCGTTCCGGGGTGCAGGCTCACGTTTACGCTCGTGTCGCGCGGGCCCGCGACGTTTCGCAATTCGTTCGGCTGGTACAACGTGACGGGGAGCGCGCCGGCCGAGTCGGATCTGCACGTCTTGATTCCGTGTGACGCGCCGCAAGGGACGGTGGCGACGCTCGATCTGTCGCGAGAGCCCGCGTATCGCGGCGGAGAAATCGCGTTCTTTCTTCGCACGCCCGAGGACGGAGCGAGCGGGACGTGTTCGGGCGGCGACTGTTGTGGCCGCATCGGCCACCCGGGCCGGACGTACTACTCCGAGCGACGGTTCAACCCCGACAGCGTGGCCTCGGGCGGAACGGGCTACATCCACCTGCTCACGTACGACTCGCGCGCGACGCGAGACGCGTTCTACTTCGCGTGGGAGGACCTCTTTCGCGGCGGCGACAACAACTTCACGGACTTCGTCGCGCTCGTGAGCAACATCGTGTGCTCGGGCGCTGGCGCGCCCTGTTCGACGGGGATGCGAGGCGTCTGTGGACAGGGCGTGCAGCAGTGCCGCGCGGGGATGCTCGCGTGCGTTCCCACGATCGCGCCGTCCGCCGAGCGGTGCGACGGCGTCGACAACGACTGCAACGGAACGACCGACGACGGCATGGGACTCTGTCCCAGGGGAGAAGTGTGCGACCGCGGCGTGTGCGTCCCGCCGTGCCTCGAGCGCGCGTGCTTCGTGGGCTTTCGCTGCACCGATCGCGGGACGTGCGTCGAGGACGCGTGCGTCGGGGTGATGTGCAACGAGGGCCAGCGCTGCGAGAGCGGCCGATGCGTCGGGGTGTGCGACGGCATTCGGTGCCCCATCGACCAGGTGTGCCGCGCGGGGCGGTGCGTCGATGGCTGCGCCGGCGTCACGTGCGACAGCGATCAAGTGTGCGTCGGGGGAACGTGCGTCCCTCGCTGTCAGTGCCGAAGGTGCGCCGCGAGCGAGACGTGCCAGGCGGACGGGCGCTGCGTCCCGACGAGCTGCGCGATGATTTCGTGTGCCGCGGGCCAGCGGTGCGTCAGCGGCGCGTGTCGCGACGCGTGCGACGGGGCCGTGTGTCCGCGCGGCGAGCGGTGCGTGATGGGCGCGTGCGTCGCCGAGCCCGCGGCGGACGGCGGCGCTTCGAGCGACGCGGCGACGGACAGCGGCGCGACGATGATGGACGGCGGCGTTTCACCGGGTGACAGCGGCGCGGCGATGGACGTCACGACGGACGTTCGGCGCCCGTCTCTCATCGTGGACGGCGGCAATCGCGGCTGCGGCTGCCGCGTGCTCGCGCCGACGCGCGCGGGTGCGAATGGGCGTTGGGCGCTCGCGATGGTGTTGCTCGCGCTCGCCGCCGCGATTCACGGACGGCGGCAGTAGCGCTGCACAGCGCTTCGCCCGGGGAACAGCTCGCACGCCCACGGCGTGGGGTCGCACGGGCAGTCCGCGGTCGTGGTGCACGGCGCGGTGCAGTAGTTGTTGATGTTGCCCTGAAATCGCTGGCAGATGAGCGGATCGCCGCCGCACGATTGGTCGAACAGACAAGACTGTCCGATGCGCGGATTGAGACCACTCCTCATGCACGGGACCCCTGTGTCGACGACGCCGCTGTCTTGGGTCGGGGGCACCATCTGGCATTGCTCGGATACGCATCCGATGCAGGGGCCGCCGCACGTCGTCGTGCACGGTCCCGTGAAGCACTGAACGCATCCGGCGCTGGGCGGGACGCTCCTGCACTCTTGGACGCACTCGGCGACGGGGACTTGCTCGCCTTGCTCGGCGGCACACTGTGAGATTCTCTGGCAAATCTCAGCGCATCCGACGCTCGATCCTCCGTCCGATGTCGGCGGGATCGTCGTGCTGTCCGCGACGCTGCCGTCCATCGAGGTCGGCGGCTGCATCGTCGGTGGTGGAAAGCACGCGCTGATCGCGAGGGTCGTCACGGTGCCGAGGACGCGCGCGATCGCGCTCGTGTTGGTTCGCTGGTGTCGTTGCATAGGTGCTCTGTCGCCTCTCTTGGTTGCCCTCGTGCGACGCGCCCCGCGCCGAAATGCTTCGCGACGACGACGTCGAACAAGTTCGAGGTTTCGCTGGACGCCCGTCGAAATGCAGCGCGTCGCGCGTCGCGTTGGCTCGATCTCCGCGTCGCTCCGTCTATGGTCGAGCAACGGCCAGGCGAAGCCATGCAACAGAGCGAACCGTCGTATCTCGAGAGGGCGATCGAACGAGCGTTTTCACCGCTCCCGTCGTTGCAGCCGCGCGCCGAGACGTGGCCGCAGTACGCCAATCGTCGCGCGTCGCACGTCGCGATCGGTCTCGGGTCCGTGGGCGCGCTCCTCGGGCTCGCGTGGTGGCCGGTGAGCGCTTTGTTGCACTCGGCCGCGCAGCGGCGAGCGCTCGACCTCGCGCGGGTCCTCGGGGTGCTCGTCGCGCTCGCGCTCGTCGTCGCGATGCGTCGCTCGACCTTCGTTCGCGCGCGGGCCACGGGGTTCTCGCTCGTCGCGCTCGGGCTCGTCGCGCTCGCGACGCTCGCGTCGGTGACGTTGTCTCGCGCCCCGTCCGATCCGCTGCGGGCCTCGATGGCGCTGCTCGCGTTCGCGACGGTGCCGCTCTTGCTGCCGCTTCGATCGCGGGTCGTCGCGACGCTCGCGTTCTCGTTGGCGTCGCTCGCCGCGATGGCGATCGACCTCGATCGATCGGCGATCGGCGCGGCGATCAGCGCGCACTCGCTCGCGGCGCTGCTCTCGGTCGCGACGGGCTCCGCGATCGAGCGCAGCGAGCGAGCGCTCTTCGAGCAACGCGTGGAGACCGAGCGACATCGCGCGCGTATCGCGTCCTACGCCGACTCGCTCGGCGCGCGCCTCGGCGACCTCGAACGGGAGCACTCCGCGCGCGCGATCGAGTACGAAGACGAGCGAAAGAGCCTCGCGCGCGAGCTGCACGACGAGCTCGCGCACGTTCAGCTCGGGCTCCGCATCGAGCTCGACCTCATGCGCGGAGAGCGCGACCACGCGTCGCTCGCGAGCGGGATCGCGTCGATGCAACGACTGCTGGACCTGCTGATCGAACGAACGCGCTCGATGCTGGTGCGCCTGCGCCCTACGCTCGTCGACGAGCTCGGGTTCGAGGGCGCCGTTCGTGCGCTCGTCGAGGACGCTTCGAACAAGACGCCCGCGCGCCTGTCGCTCGAGCTGTCGACGGACGCCGCGTCGAGATTGCACGGGCCGAGCGCACTCCACGCGTTTCGGATCGTGCAAGAGGGGCTCGTCAACGCGGTGAGGCACGCGCGGGCGTCGAACATTCGGATCGCGGTGCTCGAGGCAGAGCGCGCGGTGCTGCTTCGGGTCGAAGACGACGGCGTGGGAATCTCGGGACCAACGAAGGAGCTCGCGTTCGGTCTCGCGGGCGTGCGCGAGCGCGCCGAGGCGCTGCGCGGCGAGCTCGAGATCGGCGCTCGCGCGGAGGGAGGGACGTCCCTGCGCGTCACGCTCCCGCTCGATTCGCTGGGAGCTGCGTCGTGACCGACGAGACCGACGAGCCCATCTCGGTCGCGCTCGTCGACGATCACGAGATCGTCCGCGAGGGCCTTCGGCGCGTGTTCGAGCGCGCCGGCGACATCGATCTTCGCGCCACGTTCAGCGAGGCCAACGCCCTCTTGCGCGCGCTTCCGACGCTCGTGTGCGAGGTGTTGGTGCTCGACCTCACGCTCCCGAGCCGCGGGGGCATCGAGCTCTTGCGCGTCGTGCGCGCCGAGCGAAGCGACCTCGCCGTGATCGTGTTCACGGCGTGGCCGAGCGGACCGTTCGCAGAGTCGACGCTGCAGGCCGGGGCCCGCGCGTTCGTCGCGAAGGGGGGATCGACGGACGAGCTCGTCGAGGCGATCCGCGCTTGTCGCTCGGGACCGCGTCGCGCGCCGACGCCCCGCTATCGCCGCGCGGCCTCGGCGTTCGAGCGGTTGAGTCCACGCGAGCGGCAGGTGTTTTCGCTGCTCGTTCGGGGCAAATCCGCGACCGAGATCGCGACGGACCTGCGGCTGTCGTTGAGCACCGTGAGCACGTTCGTCGGTCACATTCGCGCGAAGCTCGGCGTCGAGTCGATCGCCGAGATGGTCCGCTACGCAGTGCGCGAAGGGCTCATCGAGTGAGCGGTGCTCAAAATACTGGGTCGCCCCAGCGGTCCGGAGGGAGCGGCGGATCCGCCGTGGGACGAAGCTCGCGCCAGAGAAAATACCCGCCGATCGAGAGCCCGGTCGCGGCCACGACGCCGATCGTGGGGCCGAGCCAGAGCCAGTGGTTGGTCCTCGGGCGCTGAAGCACCGCGTCGACGCGGACGACGCCCGTTCCGCCCACGCGCACGGTGCGCTCGAGCGTGACGAACCCGTCCGCGGCGATCGTGACGCGGTGAACGCCGGTCGTGGCCCGTTGTTCGATCGCGCCAGTGCCGACGAAGGTCCCGTCGATGCTCACGCGCGCGGTCGGGACCGAAGGCTCGACGCGAAGCCGCGCGGTGTCCACGACGGGCGAGAGCGTGATCGAGAGGGTGTCTCGCGCGCCGGACGCGAGCTGAAGCTCCCTTCGTTCGGAGCGAAATCCGTCGAGCCCGAGCTCGATCACACGTCGCCCCGGGTCGAGCTCGATCACGCCGTTGGCGATTCGCGCGGGCTGTCCGTCCACCGTCACGACGGCGCTCGACGGTCGGACGACGAGCGTCACCCGCGCGATGGACTGCTCCAGGGTGACGAGCTCTGCGCGCGCGGCTTCGACGCGATCTGCCGGAGTATTTCCTGGGTTTTGGAGGTATCGACGGACGCAGTCGGCCGCGTCGAGGTACCGGCCGAGCCCGCGGTACGCGAACGCGAGGTTGAAGAGCGCCACGGGCGCAGGGTTGAGTCGATAGCTCTCTTCGAAGAGCGCTGCGGCGACGGCGAAGCGCGACTCGCCGAGCGCGACGACGCCGCGGTTGAAGCGCTCGCGCGCCGCGGGTTCGTCCGACGGCGGCGCGATGCTCGTTGCCTGCGCGAGTGCCATCGACGGTTGAAGGACGACCGCGCCCGCGAGGGCCGACAACAACAGCGTCGTTTGATTGAAGGCCATGAAATCAATCACTCTCGGGCCGTGAGAGACGCGTCTGGCGTGTAGTCGGGCAGTCGCTCTTGAACGACGAGCGGCGCGCAGCGCGCCTCGCCGCCGAAGACCGCGCAGGACTCGGCGCTCGTGCATCGCGCGCTGGTCGCGGAGGAGCCGCACAGGTCGGCGAACGCAAGGTCGACGGACACCGTTCGCTCTTCCGTCAATCGAACGAGCGCGCGCGCGGTGACGTACGATCGCGTCGTTCCGTCGGCGTTGGCGACGAACATCGTCGATTCGACGCGCAGCGCGCGCGAGGTGAGCGCGGACGCTCGGGCGTCGACGGGGGCGACCACGACGGTTCCAGGAAATCGCAGCCCCGCAGTCCCGCCCCCGATGATGTACTCGCGCGTCGCGAAGTCCGTCGCCCCCGGCTCGTCCCACCGAAGCGCCAACGTCACTCGACGGATGCGCGCGGCGTCGACGTCCGTCGAAAATCGCAGGACGACTGCGGTCGCGGGCCTCGGCGCGCAGCTCGCGACCGCGCTCAGCATCGCGATCGCGAGCGGGCTCCACGCGAGCCGCGAGACCGCCGTCGTCACTGACATTGATCTTGGCCAGAGACGCTTCGCGCCGCTGCGCCTGCGCAGGTCAGCGTGCACGAGCCTGCGCCGCGACAGTCGACGTTGCACGAGCCCGTACACGCGATCGTGCACGTCGCGCCGCCGTTGCAGTTGACGTTGGAGCTCGGGCCCACGCGCACTGAACACGACGTGTTGTTGCACGTGATGTTGTTGCTGTTGGCGCCTTCGTGGTTGCAGCCGCCGCCCGGACCGCACGTCACGTTGCAAGAGTCCTGACAGCGCGTCGCGCACGTGGCGTTGCTCCCGCACACGAAATTGCCGCTGCGCATGACGTTCCACGAACAGTTCGCGCCGTTGGTGCAGCTGCACGTGTCCGCCGCGGGGCTGACGCAGTTGCAGCCCGGGCCGGGGCACGCGGAGACGGGCGCTCCGCAGCCCGCGAGCCATCCGAACCAAACGACCGAAGCGAGCGAAGCGAGCGTCCTTGCGATGTTCATGCTGCTCGAGTGTGTCACGGCTTCTCGCCGCCGCCTTGCTTCATCGCGCGAAGCTTCGCGACGTATCCCTCTTTGTTTTCTTGGCGCGCGCGGGCGATGGCGAGCGCTCCCTTGGGGACGTCTTTGTTCACGACGCTGCCGCTGCCGACGTAGGCGTCGTCGCCGATGACCACAGGCGCGACGAGGGAGCTGTTGGATCCGACGAACGCGCGCTCGCCGATGGTGGTCGTGCTCTTCTTGGTGCCGTCATAGTTGCAGAAGATGGTCCCGGCGCCGATGTTGGCGCTCGCGCCGATGACGCCGTCGCCGAGGTACGCGAGGTGGTTCGCCTTCGCGCCCTTGCCCATGCGCGTCTTCTTGAGCTCGACGAAGTTTCCGACGTGCGCGTCTTCGGCGACCTCGCTGTCGGGGCGCACGTGCGCGAACGGTCCGATCTGCGCGCGGGGCCCGATCTTCGATCGCGAGACGATCGAGTAGGGCTTGAGGTGCACGCTCTCGGCGATGTCCGCGTCGTCGAGCACGCAGCCCACGTCGACGATCGCGTTCGCCGCGACGCGCGTGCGACCGCGGAGCACCGCGCCTTGCGAGATGGTGACGTCTTGCTCGAGCCGAACGTCGCGGTCGATGCGGACGCCGCGAGCGATGGTGTTTCCCGCGCGACGCCAGCGGTCGTTGATGATCTCGAGCATGTGCGCTTCGGCGTCGGCGAGCTCGGCGCGGTCGTTGATGCCGCGAAGGAGCGCCGCGTCCCCGCGGAGCTCGAGCGCCTTGGGGCGCGACGACTCGTCGCGGTTGGCGAGGGACACGAGGTCGGTGAGGTAGAACTCGCCTTGCGCGTTGCTCGAATCGATCTGCGCGAGCGCGCGCTCGAGAAACACGCGGTCGACCGAGTAGAGCCCCGCGTTGATGACGTCGATCGCGCGCTCTTGTTCGGTGCAGTCTTTGTGCTCGCGGATCGCGAGGACGGACCTGGCGCCCGAGGGGGCCGAGGCGCTCCCGGAGATGATGCGCCCGTAGCCCGTCGGGTCGTCGAGCCGCGTCGTCGCGACGGACATGAGCGCGTCGCTGTCGGCCCGCGCGCGCACGAGCCGCTGCAAGAACGCCCCGGGAACGAGCGGGCAATCACCGTACGTGATCACGACCTCGCGGCTGGTGGCAGGGATGTGGGGAAGGGCGGCGCGCACGGCGTCCGCCGTTCCTCGTTGCTGCTCTTGAAGCGCGAAGACGACGCGATCTCCGAAGCGCGCGCGCGCAGCGGACTCGACCTGCTCGCGGCCGTGACCCACCACGACCACGATGCGCTCGGGGTCGAGCGCGAGCGCCGCGTCGATGGCGAAGGTCACCATCGGAACTCCCGCGATCGGATGAAGGACCTTCGGGAGAGACGACTTCATCCGCGTACCTTGTCCCGCGGCGAGGATCACGATTGTCCGTTCGAATGCCATGGTTTTACCGCTGTATACATGCAGTGGAGCCGCTTCGAACACGGAGAAACTGCGTGTGTTCTTGGTTCGCCACGGTCGTAGCTTTGTGGGCATACTAGTGGAATGCGAATCAACAAGCATCACGGGCGCGATGGACTCGCGAGCCTTCGGGGGATCGCTCTTCTGACGGCAGTGTTGGGGTCCGTTGCGTGCAGCTCGAACAACAATCCCGGCGACGCGGGCGACTCGTCCACGTCGCAAATGGACGGCGGCATCTCTGGCGATGGCGGCGGTGGAATGGACGGCAACACGTCGCTCCCCGATGGCTCTGTCGTCGGACCCGACGGAGAAGTCACGCTGCCCGACGGGCGCGTGATTCCTCCGGACGCGACGCCTCCGTCGGACGTCACGTCGCCGAGCGATGTGCCGAGCGACTCGCGAACGGTGTGTGTGCCCCGCGCGTGCGCGGGCGGCGGCGGCGTGGCGCAGTGCGCGGACTGTATCGACAACGACGGCGACGGCCGCGTCGACGAAGCGGACCCCGAGTGTCTCGGCCCGTGCGACAACACCGAGGGGCCTGTGCTGCTCACGGGCGTGCCCGGCGAGACCGGAGGTCGCTGCCGCGTCGATTGCTACTTCGATGCGGGCAACGGCTCGGGTTCGGACCAGTGCCGCTGGGATCACCGCTGCGATCCGTTGTCCGTCGCGCCGAACTTTCCGCCCGAAGGACCGACGTGTCCGTACACCCCGAGCATGGTGGGCGACATGACGTGCCCGCCGTCCCAACCGCGGCAGTGCCTGGATTCTTGCAGGCCGATTACGCCGAACGGCTGCGACTGCTTCGGCTGCTGCACGTTCCCCGCGATCCGCGGGCGCTCGCAAGCGATGGGCGGCGAGTACGTGTGGCTCGGGTCGACGGACTCGTCTGGTGCAGGCTCGTGCACGCTCGCTGCGGCGACCGACGTGAACCGCTGCAAGCCCTGCACGCCGGTGCCGAGCTGCTTCAACGACTGCGGCCCGTGTGAAGTGTGCATCGGTCGACCGATGCCGCCGCCCGAGTGCTTTCCGCCGCCGCCGCCGCCGGACGGTGGGACGCCCACGGATGGAAGCGTTGCTCCCGATGGAAGCCGCCCCGACAGCAGCGTGCCCGTCGGCGACGGTGGAACGCCCGCGACGCAGTGCCCCTCGGGCCTTCAAGCGTGCGGTCTGCCCGGCCAAGCCCCGTGCCCGGCGAACTTCTACTGCACCACGGGCTGCTGCATCCAGATCCCGCTCTGAAGCGCGAGCATCAACGGGGGGCATCGTCGCGCGATCATCACGCGTGATGTTGTTTTCTCCGCGATCAGTTACCGTTGGCTGAGCCACGCTATGAAGCTCGGTTTCATCGGTCCTTGTCGCGGCGACGCGACTGCGCTCAGGGGGCCCGCAGAGCTCTTGCTCTTCGAGCTTCGCGCAGATCGCGTCGTGTACCTCGGCGCAGACGACGCGCTCGACCGCGCGATCGCCGGATGGGCCTCGCGCCTCGGCGCGCCCTCCGACGAGAACGCGTTTCTCGACGAGGTCGCGCTGCTCGCCGCGGATGCGCCCGCCGAAGCGCTGCAAGACCTACTCGCGCGCGACAAGCGCGCGCGGAGGCTCAACGACCTCGCGTCGCTCCCTGCGCCGCCGTCCCGCGCGGTCGAGATGCTCGACGACCGCGTCGTGTTGATGGTCTTCGACAAGGGCGTGCTCGACGAAGACGACGTCGCCAACGCGACGGCCATCGTGTGGGGCAACGCGCGCGAGCCTCAACTGCGCGCGATCGGGCCGAGGATCTTCTTGTCGCCCGGCTGGATCGGGATGGGCGCGAGCCCGTGCGCGGCGATCCTCGAGCACGACGGCGACCAGCTCCGCTGCGCCATCTACGACGGGACCGGGTCGGTCAAGCTCGAGCACAAAGTGGCGCTCGGCCGCGGCGCGAAGATGGGAGTGCAGTCGGCGTGACGCGGGTGGCTGTGTTCGGCGGGAGCTTCAACCCGCCGCACGTCGGCCACGTGTTGGCCGCGGCGTACGTGCTCGCCACGCAGGAGGTCGACGCGCTGCTCGTGATCCCTGCCTTCGATCATCCGCTTGGAAAATCGCTGGTCCCTTTCGAGCATCGCTTCGCCATGTGCGAGCGCGCGTTTCGCGACATCGCGCGCACGAGCGTCTCGAACGTCGAGCAGACCCTCGGCGGCGAGAGCAAGACGCTCTACACGCTGCGCGCGCTCGTGAAGCAGCACCCCGATTGGTCGCTGAGGCTCGTCGTGGGCAGCGACATCCTCAACGAAGCGCACAAGTGGTTCGCGTGGGACGAGGTCGTCGCGCTCGCGCCGTTGATCGTGCTCGGGCGCGCGGGACACCCCGCGCCGGGCGCTCCTTCGCCGATGATCCCCGAGGTGGCCTCGCGCGAGCTGCGCGCGATGCTCGGGCGAGGCGAGGACGTCGGGACGCTCGTTCCGCGGGCGGTGCGCGCGTACATCGAAGAGCGCGGGCTGTATCGGGCGTGACGAAGACCAAGGCACCACAAATCATCTTGCTCGGCGCTGGCCGCATGGGATCGGCCTTCGCCGCGGCGATGAGGTCCTCGCGCGTGCCCTTCGAGCTCGTCCGCGCGAGGGACGCTGCGTGGGCGCTCTCGGCGCGCAGGTCTCGCGCGAGGCTCGTGCTCGTCACGGTCACTGACAGCGCGATCGTGGCCACGGCCGAGCGGCTCGCGCGCGAGGGCCTCGTCGGGCGCGGGGACGCGGTCGTTCACTGCGCGGGGATGCGCGGGCCTCGCGAGCTCGACGCGGCCTCGTCCGCGGGCGCGGCGGTGGGCGCGATGCATCCGCTCGTCGCCGTGGCGTCCGCTGAGCGCCCCCCGTCGCTCCGAGGGCTCGCCGCGAGCTTCGAGGGCGACGCGAGCGCGTTTGATTCTGTGTGCGCGCTCGGGCAAAGGCTCGGGCTCTCGGTGCTGCGCCTCGAGGGCGTCGATCGTGCGCGCTACCACGCGGCGGCTGCGCTCTGCGCGACGGGGGGCGTGGCCCTCGCGCAGGCGGCGGCTGTGCTCTTCGCGGCTGCGTCGTCGTCGAGTACGGAAGATTCTCCTTCGCGCTTCGCGTCGTCGCTGCTCGCGTCGGTCGCGCACAACGTCGGGGCCGTGGGCGCGACGGACGCGCTGGCGTCGCCGCTCTTGCGCGGGGACACCGCGGCGGTCGCGCGGCACCTCGAGGCGATGGAGCTGCATCCGCCGGCGGCGGCGCTCTATCGCGCGGCGCTCGCGCAGGTCATCGCCTCGCTCGACGAGCGCGGCGCGGTGGACCCGTCGGTGCTCGCGCGGGCTCGGGCGTTGCTCGTTCGTTGACCCGCGCGAGAGGTGTTGCGCAGACCCTGGTGTCTGGTGGACAAGAGTAGGCGTGATCGCTGCTGGGTCGCGCACGTTCGGACTGGCGCACGCGCTTGTGTGCGTCGCGGTCGCGTGTTGCCAGCCCACGCCGCCGTCCGTGCGCACGCCGGACGAGCGACGGGCGAGCGCGCAGGACGCAGGGGCGCACGAGAGCGGCGCGCTCGTGGGGACCGACGCTGTGCGAGACAGCGGAGCGCAGGGCCGCGCGCTTCGAACGAGCGCGTCTCGAGCGCGGCCGTTTCGCGTCGAGCGCGTCGCGGCCCTCGACGCCGCGAGGATCTTCGCCATCAGCGACGAGCGGCTCTTTCGTGTGCGCGAAGGGCGATGGGAGCAGCTCTCGTTCGACGGAGGCGTCGCGCGGGACGTCGTCGCGAGCCGCGGAGCGCTCTGGCTCTTGGTCGAGGGCAGGGGAGACAACGCGGGGCGCGCGCTCGTGTTGCGCTCGGGGGACGGAGATCAGCTCACGCTCGTGCAAGCCGTGCGCGCTCCCAACACGGCGGACGCGGGGGCGTGGACCGTTCGTGCGCTCGCGGTGCGCGGGCAGACGATGTACATCGCGGGCTCGCAGCCGGCCCTCGTCCGGGTGGACGCGTCGGGCGTTCGGCTCGAGTACGACGGCGCTGTGGCGTATCGATCGGTCCGGCCGTTGGCTGACGACTCGATTGTGTGTGCGCGCGTCGACGGAGACCTCGACGTGCATCGCTACGGGACGCGCAACACGGTCGTGAGCGACGGGCTTCTCGAGACGCTCGCGGACGTCGAAGGGTTCGGCTACGTCGTGCACGAAGACGGGGCCGTGTGGCGCGGGAGGCCCGCGAAGGAGCTCCGTCGCGTGGTCAACGCGGCGCCGTTCGAGCCGCGCGTCGCTGCGTTGTTGCGCGACGGACGCGTGGCGCTCGTGGGCGCGGGCGGGCCGTACGCGCTGTCGCGAGGGGTCGGGTGGCAGGTTGTTCCTGGCGATTGGCCGACGGATCCTGCGGCGATCGCGGACACTGAGCCGCCGCTCGTCATCGGCCGCGATGGAACGGTCCTCGCCGCCGAAGGCCAGGGCCGCGTCGTGGTCCGCGCTCCGAGCGCAGCAGAGTCGACAGAATCGAACGCCTCGCCGTGAGCGCCGACGATCCGTGTAGATAACTACATCGTCGCACCTGCACCGACGTAGGATCTATCGAAAGCGACGCCGCGAGCGATCGGCGACACAGCGCGACACGGCCAGGAGATTTTCTGGCGTGTTGATTGTGTGTGTCGTGAGTTCGCTTCGTCGGCGCGATCATCGGAGGCGTCATGCAGCACTCAGCAAGTTCCCATGGTTCGACCGAGAGCAACCGCCGCGTGGCCGCGCGCAGGACGGTGCGCATGCCGTGCGAGGCGGTGCGCGAGCGTGACTTTTCGATGGTGAGCAACGTCGTGCTCGATCTGTCGAGCACGGGGGCGCTGCTTCGATCGAGCGCGAAGGTGCTCACGGGTGACGCGATGATCTTGTCGTTCTTCGAGCCCGAGACCTCGCGGTGGTTCGACGTCGAGGCGACGGTGGCTCGCGTCGTTCATGGCAGGAGGCTCGGGGACGGAGGGCGCGCGGTGGGCGTGCACTTCAACGCGATGCCCGCGCAAGAGAAGCGCGCGCTCGAGAAGGCGCTCAGCAAGCGCGTTCCTGCGTTGCCGCGGCGTCGCAAGGTGAGCTGAAGGGCGTCAGCGCAGCGACGGGGTGAGCCGCAGGACCTCGGTGTTCTCGCGGAGCGCCCAGAGCGTTCCATCGTCGCCGATGTGGACGTCGCGGAGGCCCGAGGCGTAGCCCGAGACGGGAACGGGGTAGCGCTCTGCGCGCTGCGTCCTCGGGTGCACCACCACGATGTCGCGATCGGCGACGACGAGCTCGCCCGTGCTCTCGTTGCTCGCGAGGTACGACCACGCGCGGGACATTCCGTCGAACGTGATCTCGGAGAACGCGAGCGTCTCGCGGTCGATGCGGTGGAGCGTCCCCGAGCCGAACGCCGAGCCGACGAGCGCGTAGAGCGCGCCGTCTTCTCCGCGAACGAGTCCGTTGACGCTGCTCGGTCCGCCGTCGCGCACCCTCGGCGCCAACACGCAAAACGCCTCGCCCTCGCGGTAGCGACACAGCACTCCGATGCGGTCGTTTTCGAGCTCGATGCGCCGAACGCCTCCCGCCACGAAGATGTCCTGATCGTCCATCCACGCCGAGTCGAACTCGATGTTGCGCGTCGGCAGCGTGTCGAGCATCGACGGGAGCGCGGGGAGGGCGCTCCACTGCGCGCCGTCCCAACGATCGGCGCGTTGTTCGCCGACGGCGACCGCGGCGTTGGCCGAGCGCGCGTAGACCGCTGCGACGTTCGTTCCGTGCGGAGCTCCGACAGGCGCGTTGGCCGCGAAGCGCTGCACTGCGTTGTTGATGATCCCGAACGCGAGCGTTCCGTCCGAGAGGTACTCGGCTTGTGTCAGCGGCGCGCTGAAGGGTGCCCCGAGCGTCCACTGCATCGTGCGTGCGTCGCGCACGAGCAGCGAGTTCGACAGCGTCACGGCGGCCGTGGGCGCGCTGCGGCGTCCAGCGAATCGCATCGTCCTCGGTCGCGCCGCGGGGGACTCGAGCGTGATCGTCCCTGCGCCTGCGCCGTCGCGAAGCCGAAACAGGTCCGCGTACACGTTGCTCATCCACGCGCCGGACGCGCTGCCCGACACGATGGTCGTCGGCGCGCGAAAGTACTCGCCGACAGGCAACGTCGCCGACGTCCACGCCGTCGACAGCGAGCGTCGTCGATAGACGATCGACGTCGACCCCGACGACGCTCCCGGCAAGAGCCACAACGACCCGCCGCCGATCGTGAGCGAGCTCTGGTACGAAAGCGAGCGCGTGGGTGATTGCTCGACGCTGTAGCCCGCGTCGGTGATTCGAACGAGCCCGTCGATCCCGCCGCTCGTCGCGGCCACGATCGCGAACGCGACGCCTTCGTACACGACGGGTCCGCCGCGAAATCCGCTGTATCCGAGGCTCAGGAGGTCGCCGACGGACGTCCATCGCGTCCCGTCGAAGCGCCACGCGCTCGAGGGCGCCGAGCCGTTTCGGTCCGCGGTCAACCACGCGCGCGTTGGAGATTCGACCCAGAGCCCTCTGGGATTTGCAGAAACGAGTCCGGTGCTCACTTCGGTCCACGCGGACCCGTCGAAGCGAAACACGCGTGCGTCGAGGCTCGTGAGCGTGCTCGCGACGACCCACACGTTGTTCGAAGCGCTGCCGTGCACATAGCGCGCAGAGAGCCCCGAAGGGAGCGCGGGAGCAGCGACGAAGGACGTCCCGTTCCACCGAAGGAGCACGCGCTCTTCGAGGTCGCCGCGGTCGCTGTTGCGATAGCCCACGACCCACAGATCGTTCGGCGCCGAGCCCCACGCGTCCGCGAGGTTCGCGCGCGTCCCGGTGCGAACGCGGGCCCATCGCGTGCCGTCGTAGTGCAGCGCCATCCCGGCGCCGCCGAAGATCCACTGATCGTTTTCGGCAAACGCGAAGCTCGCAAATGCCGCTTCTCCCTGCGGAAGCGGGCTCTCCCAGCACCACTCGTTCGTCGCGCAGCCGATCTCGGTCTCGATCGACGTGACGACCATGTCCGTGGGACCGAGCGGAGCCGCGTCGCGCCGCATCACGTCGCGAGGCGCGTCGGTCGCCGCGTCCGTGTTCGCGCCGTCGAAGGGGGCGCTGTCTGCGCGCGCGCCGTCGGCTGCAGCGTCGTCCATCGAAAACGCAGTGACGCGGGTGCCGCACGCGGCGACGGCGCTGAGCGCGAGCGTCGAGAAGAAACTGGCGAATCTCATCGTTGCAACGGCAGAGGGCCGCGATCGAGCAGCGACGGCTCACGAAATCGTACGAGCGCGCGCCGCCGCTCTTCCGACGCTGTTATCGCGTGATATCGACTCGCGCCCGAGAATCACAGCGCGATCGGGCAGAGCACGACCGTGACGCTTGACCTCGTCGGGCCAGCAAGCGATCACGAGGCAGTCCGACTCAATGACAATTCGATCGTGGCTTCGAGCGGTGGGAGCGATGGTGCGAGGCTCCGCGCGAAGCAACCGCGACGCGTCCGTGAGCCGCTGGAACGGCCCAGCCAAGGACGACTACGCGCTCCTCCGCAGCCGCGTCGCAGCGCTCGGGCTGCTCGACGCGCAACCCCGCTACTACGCGCTCGTGTGCGCGCGAACCGCGCTCTTGTTCGTGCTGGCGTGGGGGACGGTCGTCGCGCTCCGCGCGAGCGTGGCGTGCGTGTTGGCCGCCCCGCTGCTCGCGCTCGCGTCGGTGCAAGCGGTCTTGCTCGGGCACGACGCGTGTCACGGAGCTGTGTTTCGGCGCTCCAAGTGGGACCAGCTGCTCGGGCTGATCGCGATCAACCTCGCCAACGGCGGGAGCTACACGTGGTGGACCGCGAGCCACAACGAGCACCACGCGCGATCCAACGAGCGCGACGTCGATCCGGACATCGAGTATCCGATGTTCGCGTTCGACCACGAGCAAGCCGCGAAGAAGCCTTCGTTCGCGCGGGCGGTGCTGGTTCGGCAGCACTGGCTCGCGCCGTTGATGTTCGTCGGCGTCGCCATCAACCTCCGCGTGTACTGCGCCGTGCACCTCGCGCGCGGCCGGGCGAAGCCCTTCGAGCTCGTCGCGTTCGCGCTGCACTGGATCGCGTACGTCGGGGCGATGTTCGCGACGCTCGGGCTCGCGCGCGGGGCGCTCGTGATCGCGTTGCACCAAGCGCTCTTCGGGGCGTACCTCGGCGCGATCACCGTCACGAACCACTGGGCGATGCCGATGCCCGCGAACGGCAGCGGGCTCGGCTTCGTCGCGCACCAAGTCGAGACGTCGCGCGACCTCGATGGCCCTTCGTGGGTCCACTTTTTGTGGGGCGGTCTCGACTGCCAGATCGAGCACCATTTGTTTCCGACGATGGCGCGAAACCGCCTGCTCGAAGCGAGGTCCATCGTGCGAGCGTTCTGCGGCGAGCGGGGAATCACGCACACGCAGCGCTCTCTCTTCGCCTGCTACCGCGACATCTACCGCGCGATGCACGACGTCGCGATGACCGTTCGCGCCGCGAAAGAGCGTGGCGCGTGAGCTTGTCGATCGAGTTGCTCGCGCGCGGCGTCGCCGCGGCGCTTCGAGGCGTACGCGCGAGCGGGCTTCGAGAGGCCGCGGGGCTGTCCGACCGCGACCTGCGGGGCAGCGCGCACCTGCTCGCGTGCGCCGCGCACCTGCGCGCGTGGCAGGCTCGCCAGCGCGAGCTCGACTGGGATTCGCTGTCAGCGCGGTGGTCCGAGCGCGCTTCGTCCTCGCGCGAGCCCACCCTCTGCGGGCGCTTCGATCGGCGCGATCAGGTCGCGCTCGTCGAGGACAACGCGCGCGCGTTCGAGCTTCGAGAGGCGTGGTGCTCGGACGCGCGGCGGTCGATCGACCTCGCGACGTACTATGTCCAAGGTGATCGAACAGGAAAATCACTGGCCGAATGCCTCGTCGCGTCCGCCCGCCTCGGTCGGCGCGTGCGCTTCGTCGTCGACGCCTACGCCACGCAGAAGAAGCAGTTCGAGGGGTGCGACCCCGAGTCGGTGATGGCGCTGCTCGCGCGCGAAGGGGTCGAGCTGCGCCGATGGCGCGACGCCGCGCGGCCCTATGACGCAAACCACCGCAAGCTGCTCTCGATCGACGGCGAGCGGCTCTTGATCGGCGGGCGCAACGTCGCGGATCACTACGCCGAAGGCTCGTGGCGCGACATCGAGCTCGCGGTGACCGGGCCGAGCGCGCGCGCGGCGCAGCCGGTGTTCGACGCGACCTTCGCGGGAGGAGAGCGCTCGACGGCGGTCGCGCGGCTCGATCCGGGCGCGCTCGTGTACGCGACGACGCCCGCGCGCATCGAGTCGCACGCGTACTGGATCTATCTGCTCGAGTGCATCCGCGCGTCGCGGTCGTCCGTGTGCATCGAAAACGCCTACCTCTTCGCGCATCGGGCGCTGATCGACGCGGTTCGATCGGCGGTCGAGCGAGGCGTGCGCGTTCGGTTGCTCAGCAACTCGGCGGAGACCAACGATCTTTCGTACGCGAACTATCGCCTGTACTCGGGCTATCGCGCGCTCGTCGAAGCGGGCGCCGAGCTGTATGTGCGCGAGGGCGCGGGGCGGACGCTGCACTGCAAGTACTTCGTGGTCGACGGGCGTTGGGTCGCGATCGGGAGCTCGAACCTCGACTACTACTCCCCTCGGTTTTGCACGGAGTGCAACGTTCACGCGGAGGACGAGCGCCTCGCGGCGGAGTGCGGCGCGTGGTTCGAGCGCGGGCTCGCCGACGCCTCGCGCCTCGATGACCTCTCGGCGATCGACGCGACCATCGCCGACAACGCGCGCGTGTCCGCGTGGATCGACCGTTGGCTGAAGGATACGCAGTGAGCGCGGCGCGGGGATCCGCGGCTCCTGCGTCGCTCGTCGCGGCGCTGATGTTCGTGTTGTCGCTGTGGATGTCGGCCAACAGCAACGGGCTCGCGCAGCTCTTCTTCTTGCGTCACGAGCCGCAGCGAAAGGTCTTCTGGCTCGCCGTCACGCTCGTCGCGGCGACCTCGTCGTCGATCCTCGGCGTGATGTTGGCTCGGCGAAGGGCGTCTGCTGCGTGGGCGACGGTGTTGGCGATCGGCGTCGCGGGCGCGATCGAGACGTGGCTGCCGGTCGCGCGCTCGTCGATCGAGTTCGTGGCGCTCGTGAGCGCGTCGCAGTTTGCGCTGAACTGGGCGCTGAACGCGACGGATCTCGCGGCCGTGTCTTCGACCGAGGATCGCGCGGCGTTCGATCGATCGACCACGGTGGCGAGGCTCTTGGGGATGCTCGTCGCGCCGGCGGTCGTCACGCTGCTCGCGTCGCGGACGGGCGTTCTTCGCGCGCTGTTCGCGGTGTTGGCGCTCGTCGCGCTGGCGCTCGGCGCGCGGTTGGCGCGGTCATCGTCGGGCGATCGCCGCGCGACGACGGCGAGCGGCGCGACCAACGCGAGCGATCGCGTCGTGCTCGGCTTCGCGTGGAGCGTGTACGTCTCGCTCTACTTGCTCGCGGCAAACCTGCTGTATTTTCTCCGCGACCTCGCGGGCGTTCGATCCGCCGAGCGCGTGGGGGGCGTGACGTTGTCCGTCGTGTTCGCCGGGGCGCTCGTCGCGGCTGGGGTTCGATCGAGGCTGCCTGCGTGGGTCTCTGGCGAGCGCGCGTCGATGCTCGCACCCGTATTCATGTTGAGCGCGACCGCCGCGACCCTCGCCGCGCGCGTCGCGCTGTCGCTGCCGGTGCTGCTCGTGGGCGGAGCGCTCCTCGGCGCGAGCTACGGGCTCTTGCTCAGCGCGCTTCGCGAGTACGTGACGCGGGGCGCGGTCGAAGAGGGGCGAGGGGGCTTGCTGAGCGCGTTCAACAACCTCGCGAACGCGAGCGGATTGACGGCGTTCGCGCTCATGTCGCTGCTCGCGAGCGCGCTGCGCGGCGCGTGTTTGTACGAGGGAATCCTGGGCGTCGCAGGGCTGCTGCCGCTGTTCGGCGCGGCGGCGCTCTTGCGTTACCGCCGGCGCAGCGGGACGTAGGGCAGCTCGAGCGCGCTCAGCTTCTCGCCTGCGTGGCGATAGCCGATCGACTCGATTTCGTGTGCGCGATCGACGGCGCCTGTCCCGAAGCGCTCGACCGGCGGTCGCAGAAAGAGGTCTGCCTCGCGCGCCGCCGCGGACACCTTCGGCGGAACCGCGAACGACGCCGCGCGCAAAAAGAGCTCGGGCAGCAGCGGGAGCCGCGCGCCGCCGGGCCGGAGCCTCTCCCACAACGCTCGCCACGCGGTGGGATAGCGATCCGCGCGGTACTCGACGGGGCGCTCGCTCGTCACGTCCACGGCGATCACGGGACCGCGATTGCGCGCGCGCATCGGCTCGACGGGCAGCGAGTCGCTCGTCCCGCCGTCGACGAGGATCCGGCCGTCTCGAACGCGGGGCGGCAAGACGCCGGGCAACGCAGCGCTCTCGAGCAGGGCGTCCGCGAGCGAGCCGCGGTCGTGAAAGACCTCTTCGAAGTGCGAGATGTCACAGGCGTTGCAGAAGAAAGGCAGCCAGAGGTCCTCGATCTGCGCGCTCCCGACGAGCTCGCGCACGAGCGACTCGACGCGGTGGCCGCGCAAAAGCGACGTGAGCGGGAGCGTGAAGTCCGACAGCGGCGCGCGGGCCACCGCGCGGCGAGCGACGGCGCGAAGGGACGATGCGTCGTGCCCGAGGGCGACCAGCGCTGCGGCGACGGCGCCGATGCTCGCGCCGCCCACATAATCAACAGCGACCTCGCGATCGGCGAGCGCTCGCAACACGCCGACGTGGGCGAACCCTCGCGCGCCTCCCGCGCCGAGCACGAGCCCGACGGATCGATCCGCGACGAGCCGCGCCACGCGGGCGACGTCTTCGAGCGAGCGCGCCCGGACGTGGCGCACCTGCGCTCCGGGCCATCGCGCGAGCCACCGCGCCGTGCCCGACGGGAGCGTCGTGCCCGAAGGGTGAACGAGCACGAGCGTGACGGGCGTGTGGCGCTGGGTCGTGCGGTCGAACCAGCGACGCTCGTCGGGGAGCGGCTCGGGCGCGTCGAGCGCGCTGCAGACGACGACGGTGTGGCTCGCGTGCGAGGCGACCGCTTCGTTCCACGAGGGGCGACCGCGCGGAGAGCCGACGAGCAAGAGGAATTCGTGTGTGTCCTCGAGGCGTTCGATCGTCGCGTCGAGCGGCGCGCGCTCGGACACGTCGGCCTCACCGAGCCGCGCCACGGCTCCGTGCGCCGCGAGCGCTCCGTGCATCGCGTCGACGAAGAAGCGCACAGCGTCGTCTTCGTGACCTCGGGTCAGCACAGCGATTGTGCGGGCGATCGACGATGAGCGCTGCGCCTCCGTGGGTGCTCCGAGCGCGCGCCGGAGCGCGTGTTCGACCGCGCGCGCCACGAGCGACGCGGGCAGCGCGCGCGTGCGCTCCGCGTCGAACGACACGAGCGTCGAGTCACGCAAGGCGATCGCTGTGTGGCGGTGCTCGAGTCCGGCGAGCGCTGGACCTTCTGCGACGAGCGCGCCGCGGTGAACGACGAGGGACTCGATCGTGGCCGCTCGCTGCGCTGATCGTTCGAGCGCGAGCGCGCCGCGCGTCACGACGAACCACTCGGTTGCGGGCTCTCCCTCGCGAAACAACACGTCGCCGCGCGCGACGGCGACGACCCTCGCGATCGAGGCGACCGCCGTGCGCTGCGAAGCGTCGAGCGGCCCGAAGAGCGCGTCGAGCGCGCTCGCGAGGGGCTCCTGCTGCGGGTCGACGGCGTCCGACGCGGGCTGCGCTCGGGCCGAGAGCGCGTCGTCGTCGCGCGCGGGGACGGTTCGTGTGGCGTCTCGCACGGCGGGCGCTCAGACGCGGTAGACAGGGAGATTCTTGCGAAAATCCTTGGTGAACAGGATTTGAAAGAGCCCGCCGACGAGCGCGTCGCAGCCGGCGACGTAGAGGGCGAGGAGGTAGTCGTACATGCGGACGAAGCGCGCGTCGTACTTCGACGAGTCGATGCGGTGCTTGTTGGCGTTCCAGTTGGCCCACCAGTGGCGCGCGGTGGGGAGGTAGTGACGGCCGATGTTTTCGACGTCGAGCAAGGCGAGGTCGTTCTTCTCGAGCTGGCGAATCGCAGAGCTCGGGTGCGGGTGGGTCGAGCCCGGAAAGATGTATTTCTGCACGAAGGGGTCCGGGTTGTTGTGGCCCTTCACGCAGCCCATGAAGTGCACGAGGCCCATCCCGTCGTCCTTGAGCAGCTTGTTCACGTGCTTGAAGTACGTCCGGTGCTCGTGCTGGTAGAGGTGCTCGAACATCCCCACCGAGACGATCCTGTCGTAGACGCCCTTGGCCTCGCGAAAGTCTCCGAACTCGACCTTCACGCGATCCTCGAGGCCGAGCGCCCGCGCCCGTCGCATGGCCCACTCTGCTTGGTTCTTGCAGATCGTGATTCCAGTGGCCTTGGCGCCGTAGTGCTTCGCGGCGTGAATGATCAATCCACCCCAGCCGCAGCCGATGTCGAGCACGGTGTGGCCGGGCTGCAGGCGCACCTTTTGGCAGATGCGGTCGTACTTGTTCTCTTGGAGTTTCTGCAGCGATTCGCCTTCGGCGGTCTGGTAGCCGCACGTGTAGCCCATCGTCTCGTCGAGGAAGAGCTCGTACACGTCGTTGCCCACGTCGTAGTGGAGCTGGACGTTGTCGTGGGCGCTCGAAAACGCGTGCTGCACGCGCATCGCCGCGACCTTGACGAGCACGCGTGGGTCCGAGAGCAACCGCTCGTCCATGGCGCTCAGCGCGAAGACGGTGAGCAGCGCGTCGAGCGTCCCGCGCTCGAGCTGCCAGCCCTCTTCCATCCAGCTCTCGGCGAGGCCCAGGTTTCCGCTCGTCAGGATGCGACGCGAGAAATTCGTGTCCGTCACGCGGAGGATGAAGTCGGGTTCGCCCGACGCGTCGGCGCTGCGTCCGATCTCTCTCGTGCCGTCGGGCAGGATGAATCGAATTCGTGTGTTGGTAATCGCGCGGTCGAGCAGAGAGAACAGCGTCTCGTCGTTGGTGGGCAGAAACTGAACCATGAAAAGCCCACTACCGTGCGATCGATGCCGCGTCTATTGCGGTCAATGACAGCGCCGCCGTTTGCGACGGTCGAGCGGGCGGCCTGCGATCAGCGGAGCAATGTGTCGCGCGAGATCGGGCCCGCGCGAACCTCAGCGCCACACCGTGCTCGGAAACGACGCCTGGCTTGGATCGAAGTCCCCGAGCTCGTCGATGTACACCCCAGCGTTGCCAGCGACGATGAAATAGTTGTGCGTGGAATCAAGTTGAAACACGCGGGAGGTGCTCGAAGGCGCTGCCGCCGTTGGGTTCACTTCCCTGAACCAGTCCGCCGAGCGCTCGACGACGATCAGCGATTCGAGCGTGGTCGGTAGGTACACGGCGTCGACGCAGACGAACGCGACGTCGACGCGCGTCGGGATCGTCTTCGTGCGAACGCTGCGCAAGAGCAGCGATTGGTGGCTGACCGTGTATATCCACAGGCGAAACGTTCGCGAACGGAGCAATTCGACGTGCGCTGCGGGATCCGGGTCGGGTCGCATGAAGTCATGGTAGCTCGGGCGCGAAGGTCGATCGCAGCGACCGGGAGCCGCTGGGCCCGGCGACAGCGCTTCTTCGTCGCGGAGCGCAGCAGGCTCTCGCTCGCAGCTACTCGAGGAGCCCGACGAAACGACAATGGGCTCGCCCGCGGTGCGCGCGAGCGACGCGATGATCGACGCGCGGGAGGACACTTCGCCGCGCGAAGTGGCGCACGAGCCGGTGGCGCAAATCGCTGCTCGGCAGGTCGAGTCGTCGTACACTTCGTGGTGAAATGCTCACGAGCGTTCGACTCGAGAACTGGCGCGGTCACGTCGATACGACCGTTCCGCTGGCGCCGTTTACGGTGCTGGTGGGCGCGAACGCCGTCGGGAAGACAGCGGTGCTCGAAGCGATCGACGCAGTTGGGCGGGCCGTACACGGGGAGCGCACGTTGCGAGGTCGTGCACTCGATCGCGTGGTTCGTGAAGGTGCTGATCTCGCAAGTCTCACGATGACTCTCGCCCACAACTCGGAGAGCGCAGTTCAGTTGCTGGTCGGCCGTGCTCCACACGACAACATGGAGTTGTCGTTGCCTGGGCGACCTCAGCTTGGCCGATTTCTCAGCGCGCACGCAGGGCACGATCCATACGGTTCGTACACTCGCACCCTGCTTAGACCTTTGACCTGTTTGCTCCTCGAGCCGTCGCCCCGTCGAATCGCGATGCCGTCGCGCATCGCGAAGTACCCGTGTGACTCGGACGGCTTCGGGACGGCGTCGGTGCTCGCGTCGCTCAAGCTCAACGCGGAGGATCGATTTCGCGCGATCGTCGAGCGAGTGCGTCGCGTCGTACCGCTGGTCGACACCGTGCAGATGCGCAACTCGCCAGCGCTCGAGCGAACTCACCACCGCGAAGACGAAGAGCACGTTCACGACACCTTTCGGACGCACGACGGCTTCGCGCTCTGGGTGAAGTTTATCGACGGCGCAACGCTGCCCGCTGAGGCGGTGAGCGAGGGAACGCTATTGGCGATCGCGACCCTCACGATGATCGAGAACCATCACGCTGGCATGCTGCTCATCGACGACATCGACCGTGCCCTCCACATGGAGGCGCAGTCCGAATACGTGAAGGTGCTGCGCGATGTGCAACGGGAGCGCCCCGACCTCCAGATCGTCGCAACCACGCACTCGCCGCTCGTCGTGCAGCACTTCGAAGACGACGAGGTCGTCGTGATGGCGCGTCGCGCAGACAAGACGATCGCCGCGAAACGCCTGAGCCAGCACCCCGATCGGGCGCGATACGCGTCGCTCAGCGCGGCGGAGTTTTGGGTGGCCGAACAGGAGCAGTGGGTGGTGCAGTGAGCGAATCTGGGAGGGAGTTCGTCCTCGTCGCCGAGGATCGCGCGAGCGCGTTCGCAACAGCCACGATCGTCGATCGCGTCATCGCGGAGCGTGGGCCGGAGTGGCTCCGGGACCTCTGGGACGTCTCGCAGCGGCACGTGCACCGGACATGGCGCGGGCTTCGAAACGACCCCGAGTCGCACGAACTACTGGGCATCGGAGCGTTTACGAAGAAGGCAAACGCGAAGCTTCGACGAGGGATCACGACGCTGGCTCCAGGCCGCAAGGGGCGAGCTGTTGAAGTTGCAAAGTTCTTCGCGGCTCTCGACGAGGCGAAAGAAGCCCCGTCGCTCGCGGTGTTCGCGTGCGACCTCGATGGGGATGCGCCGGATCACGCGTTGGCTGAGTGGTCGGATCGCACCGGGCGACTTGCGGCGCGCTCGACGCTCTACGTGCTCGCTCTCGCGCAGCCCGAGTTCGAGGCGTGGTTCGTGGCAGGTTTTTGCAGCACAAATGCCGACGAAGCCGCGAAGCACGCGGCCGTCTGCGCGCAGCTCCATCGCGACCCGTGCGAGCATCCCCACGAGCTGCAGTCGAACACAGACGGACCGCGCGACGCCAAGGTCGTCCTCGGAGCCCTGTGCGGCTCTCGTCGCGTCGACGATGTGCGAGTGCGTGATTGCGTCGAGCAAACGCCGCTCGAATTGCTGATCCATCGTGGAGGCCGCGCAGGAATCACGAGACTCGTCGAGCAGCTCGACGCAGTACGACTCAGCCTGTTGTAGCGCCCCCCGCTCACCGCACCCAGCACCCGTGAAAGCCCGGGGGCACGGTCACCGGGAGCGCGAGCGTGCACACGTTTTCGAGCGTGTCTGCGTCGCACACTTCGAGCACGGACGCGCCGTCGCGCGTCGAGTAGCCCATCGCCAAGAGCCACCCGTCGTCGCCGCGGCCGCCGTCGCCGCGCGGGACGAACACCGGTTCGCCGGGAAATCCCGGGGCGAACTCGCGCACCGTCTCGGTCCCTCGCGCGCGATCGAACTTCACGAGCCGCGTGAACACTTGCATCGGGCTCGCGGGGTCCGTCGCCGTGGCCCACGAGAAGCGATGCTCCTGCGTCGTGAGTGAGGGGTCCACGAACGGCAGCTCGCACGGAGACTCGAAGCGCCGCTGCGCGCGCACCGTGCGGGCCTCGGGGTCGATCACGAACTCGGTGTAGAACGGGACGCTCTTCTTCGACGGCGCGATGGACAGCGTGTCGGTGTCGAACGGGTGCGGGAGCTCGGGGTAGGTGTCGATGCGAAGGGCGTGGCAGCGCACTGTTCCGTCCGCGTGATCCCAGGCGTTGACGTGGTGAAACACGAAGCACGACGGCGCGTCGATCACGATCGGGCTCTTGGCGTAGCCGTCTCGCGGGACGAGCCAGATCCGCGTCGGTCGCGCAGGCTCGTAGGTCATCCCCGAGACCGGCGTCGCGAGCCCGAGCATCGTGCGCACCACGTCGAAGCGCGCGGGGCACAAGAACAGCACACGAAATCGAGCGGTCAGCGCGAAGTCGTGCACGAAGTAGAGCGCGTCGAGCTTGTGGACCTCGGGCTCGTCCATCGCGTGCGACCCGTCGGCGCGGTAGAGATGCAGCCGCTGCGTGGGCCCGTTCGACAGCCCGAACGCGAACATCTCGCGAGACTTCGGGTCGACCCGCGGGTGCGCCGTGAAGGGGAGCTCGCGGCCCGCGATGCGGGTCCATGCGTTTTCGCCGTCGAGCAGGCGACCGCCGAAGGTGTCGCGCGCGAGCGTGTCGAGCGTCGCCGGGTCCATGCGGTGCGGGAGCCCCGCTTCCCACAGCGCGTACAAGCGACCCTCGTGCGCGAAGGCCGAGGTGTTCGCAGCGTTCTTGAATACTGGGTCGAAGGCGTTGCGGCGGATGCCGCCGGGCTTGTTCGTGCCGAACGAGCGGAAGAGCGCGCGCTTGGCGTCGCGCTCCGCGAGAAACTCCCTCGTGCGAACGAAGCGATTGCGAAACCGCACGACCCCGTCGCTCGTGAACTCGAAGCGGCACACGTGGCCGTCGCCGTCGAACAAGTGATGGTAGTTGGTCCCGTGCGCGCTGAGGCGCCCCGGGCCGCAGCGAAAGAGGGTCCCCACGAGCTCGCGCGGTAGCGCTCCGCGCAGGACCGAGAGCGGGACGTCGTCGAGCTCGCGCTCGACCCCGCGGTGCGAGCGCGCCCACGCAAACGCCGTCTCGCGGCGCTTGGAGACCGTGGCGCCGACGACGGCGGTGCCGAGGGCCGTCACTGTGCGATCCCTTCGATGGCGCAGTTGAGCGCGCCGCGAAACACGCGCCCCAAGCGAAACCCCGTCGCTTCGAGCAGCACACGAAATTCGTCGATCGAGCGCTCGCGGCCGTCGCACACGACGAACATCTGCAGGTCCGCGAGCGTCGCTTCGGGCCGATCGTCGTGACGGTCGAGGAGGCCCTCGAACAGCACCAGCTTCGCGCCTGGGTTCATCGCCCTGCGTACGATGCCGAGGATCTTCTTCGATCGCGCGTCATCCCAGTCGTGGAGGATGTTCTTCATCGTGTAGAGCTCGCAGCCCGCCGGGACCTCGTCGAAGAAGCTCCCGGGCGCGAGCGTGACGCGATCGAGGACACCCCGCGTCGCGAGCAGCTCGCGGGCGCGCGCGAGCACCGAAGGCGCGTCCGAGAGCACGCAGCGAAGGGACGGGTTGCGCAACAGCACCTCGCTCGCGAGCGTCCCCGAGCCGCCGCCGACATCGCAAAAGGTCTGAAAATCACCGAACGGATAGAGCTTCGCGAGCGTGGGCGCCTCGAGCGCCGTCGCGCGGCCCATCGCGTTCGCGAAGGTCGCGAGCTCCTCGGGGTGCGCTTCGAACCACTCCCACACGGACACGCCGTGGCGCGCAGCGAAGGCGCTCTCGCCGGACGCGACGCTCGCGGAGAGGCCGCGCCACGCGTCGAGGTTGCTGTCCGAGCCGAAGTACAGCGCCGCGTCGCGCATCGATCGCTTCGCGTCCTTCGAGAGCGTTCGAGAGAGGGCGTTGTTCGAGAAGCGCCCGTCATCGCCGAGCGAAAACAGCCCGTGCGCCGCCATCGCGCGCATCGCGCGAAAGAGCGCGTCCGCGTGGACCTCGCACTCGACCGCGAGGTCGTTCGCCGAACGCGCTCCATCCCCGATTCGATCGGCGAGATCGAGCCGCGCTGCGAGCGCCACGAGCTCGGTGCGCGCGATGCCGAACAGCATCTCCCAGAGCACGAACTCGGGAGGCTTGATCGCCCTCGACGCGCGTTGCGCCGCGAGGATGGCCTTTCGCGCGGCGACGAGGACGCTCGGCGGAGGAGCGTCGGGCAGCGGGCTCGAAGGGAGCTTCATCGCCGCGAGTTGACCATACCGAAGTCGCTCGTTGGTGGGTCAGTTGGCGAGCCGGTAGCCCTCTTCGTCGAGGGCCTTGTCGACCTCGTCGCGGCTGAGCGCGCGATCGCTCTCGATCGTCGCATGACCCACGGTCACGTCGACTTTCTTCACGCCGTCGAGCTTCTCGAGCGCGCCCTTCACCGCCCCGACGCAGTGCTGGCAGCTCATCCCAGTGATGTCGTACTCGGTCTTCATCATGCACGAGCCTAGCGCGCAGGACGGCGGCTGTGACCTGCGCTGAACCGCCGCTCATTCGATCGCCGCACTTTCATCGATCGATTCGTGGCGGTTCGACTCGAGTTCGACCACGCCGATGCTCGTCCCGTTTCGACGACGACGTTCAATGGTGGCGTGGTTTAGCCACGGCGCTCGAGCGCGAGCTCGCACAGCTCGCACGGCGCCGTGGTGTCGTCCTTGTCGACGACGATCCACGCGCGGTCGGGCCTTGCCGGGTCGAGCGCGAGCCCTTCGGCTTTGTCGCGAAATGGCCCTCCGTCTTCGGCCTCGATGGCGCACCAGTAGCCGTCGCCCGCGCCGTCGATCCAGCCGATCGCGGACCCTGCGACGACGCCGTCGCGGTAGGTGTCGGGCGAGTCTTCGGCCGCGGCGAGAAACCACACGGGCTCGTCGCCGTCGCTCCACGCGTCGGTGAACGTGAGCCGCACGCCGCCCATCGCGCCGAGCGAGAAGCGCTTGACGTGCTCGAGCGCGACGGTGGCGGAAGCGTCATCGAGCGCAGCGAGGACGCGGTCGATCGAGACGTCGGCCGTTGCGTCGACGGGCTCGACGCCGTCGCGCACGGCGCCGTTGCCTCGTTGAAAGAACCGCAGTCGCTCGCCGACGCGGGCCACCCCTTCGACGTTGAGCTCGCTGCCCGCGAAGCGCACGTCGCTCTTGAATGCGCGATAGAGCGCAGTCGCGTCGCACACCTTCGCGGTGGGATCTCCGTCGAGGTTCGAGACCACGACGACGCGCTCGCGCGCGGGCTTGGATCCCGAGCCGAACGCGAGGAGCATCCCGCGGTCGGCGACGTAGACGCATGCCTCGAGGTCGAGCTTGTGCTGCTTGTTTCCTCGGTCTTCGCCGAACATGCGCGCGCCGCCTTCGCCGCGCGGGAGCAAGAGCGACGAGACCGCCCCCGACGCGCGGTCGATGATGGCGATGGCGTTGGTGTCGTCTTGCACGACGGCGATCCGACGCGCGGTGACGGCCATCGCAGAGCCCGCGCGGACGTGGGCGGGGAGGTCTTCGGCGGCGAGCGCTCCGTCGCGGTAACGGAGGAGCGTTCGCGCCGTGACGCGGGCGCGGAGCGCGGCGGTCTGCCTCGCTGAATACGTGTGTGTCATTTCGAATGGCCGTGGGTCAGCGCTTGCGAAGGGCGAGCGCGAGGCCGAAGCCCGCGCCGAGCGTGAGGATGATCGTCGCGCCGCTGGCGACGTTGAGGTGGTAGCTGAGCAGCAATCCGAGCGCGGCGCCGCCCACGCCGATCGCGACGGCGAAGAGGGCGACGCGATGGAGCGAGCGGCCGAGCATGCGCGCCGTGGCCGCGGGGATCACGACGAACGAGCTCACGAGCGCGATCCCGACGGTCTTGACCGCGACGACGATCACGACGGCCGTGAGCGCGAGGAGCATGTAGTCGAGCAGCTCGACCTTGACGCCCGAGAGCCGCGCGAGCTCGGGGTCGAACGTCGCGTACGCGAGGCGCGTCCACGTCACGATGATGGCGAGCGCCACGAGCGCGCACACGGCGAGCACGACGAGCAGGTCGCTCGATCCGACGGCGAGGATGCTCCCGAAGAGCACGGTCTCGACGTTGACGGGCTGCGCGGTGACGGGCCTCAGCCCGAGAAAGAGCACGCCGAGCGCGAACGAGACGGCGAAGAACACGCCTGTGGCGACGTCGCCGCGGAGCTTTCCTCGACGGAGGACGAAGGCGATCCCGAGCGAGACGAGCACGGTGAACGGGAGCGCGATCCACGTCGCGTGGCTCACGGACGCGCCGAGCAAGAGCCCGAGCGCGATCCCGCCGAAGGCCGCGTGCGCCAGCCCGTCGCCGATGAACGAGAGCCCGCGCTGCACGACGAACACGCCCAGCATCGCGCACAGGCCGCCGACGGCCATCCCGGCGATCACGGCGCGCTGCATGAACGGTTGCGCGAACGGCTCGGTGAAAAACGTCAGTAGATTCACAGTATGACCCGAGGTCAGTCTTCGTCCGCAGGGAGCGACTTGCCGTGGTCCTTCATCGAGAACGCGATGGCCGAGAGGGACTCTTGGCCGAGCAGCTCGTTGGGGAGGCCCCACGCGATCAGCCGCCCGTCGATGTACACGACGCGCTCGGCGCAGCGCGCGATCGCCGCGGGGTTGTGCGTCACGAGGATCGCGGCGAGCTCGTCGCTCGCAGAGATCTCCGCGAGGATGTCGAGAAACTCGTGGCGACCGCGGACATCGACGCCCGCCGTGGGCTCATCGAGGATGACCAGGGCGGGGTCGTTGACCAGCGCTCGCGCGAGAAACACGCGTTGGGTCTCGCCTCCGGACAGTCCCGCGAGGGGCTTGTCGACGAGCTTCTCGCCGCCGACGCGACGGAGCACCGCGCGGGCCCGGTCGCGCTCGTCGCGCGTGACGCGGAGCGGCCACGACCCGCGCAGGTTGGCCACGATCAGCTCGAGCGCTGTCGCGGGAAAATCATGGTCGAACGTCTTTCGCTGCGGGACGTAGCCGACCGCTTTGTTCGCGGTGCCCGCGGGCTGTCCGAGGATCTCGATCGAGCCCGCGACGGGCTGCACGATGCCGAGGACGGTCTTGAGAAACGTGCTCTTTCCCGCGCCGTTGGGGCCGCACAGACAGAGAAACTCGCCCTTCGGGATCCAGAACGAGACGTCGTCGAGGATGCGCTTTCCGCTGAGCTCGACGGTGACTTTGTCGGCGACGAGCACGCGCTTCATCGAGTCGTCGGGCAGCGTGAAGTGTCTCGGGCCTGCGTACGGGGGCGCGGGCGCGAGCGAGCGCGGCGCGCGGCTCTCGCGTTCGGGGCTTTGGTTCATGCTCGGAGACCGCGCCGGAGTGTACGCGAAGTGCGCAGCGCCCACAGCGTCGCGACGATCGCCGGTCAGCGGAGCGCGCGCTCGAACACTTCGGTGTTGGACACGAGCAAGCGCTCGTAGGTGTCGCGACCGGGCGTTCCGCCGACGGGGTCCACTTCGAAGAGCGGGACGCGGGACTGCTCGGCGATCACTTCGGCGGGGTGGCGGTCGAGCTGCGGCTCGCTGAAGAGCGCCGCGGCGTGCGACTGCTGCACTGCTGCGAGCACCTCGGAGATGTACCTCGCGGTCGGCTCGCGCCCTGGAAACGGCTCGATGACCGCGGCGATCGTCAATCGATAGCGCTCGGCGTAGTAGCCCATCGATCCGTGAAACGTCACGATCGTGCGCTTGCTCCATCGGTCGGCGCGCGCTCGAATTCGTGTGTCGAGCGCGGTCATCTCTTGGCCGAACCGCGCTTGCCGCTGCTCGAAGCCCGCGGCTCCCTGCGGGTCGATCCTCGCGAACTCTCGCGCCATGATGGTCGCCGCCCGCGCCATGCGCGTCGGGTCGAGCCAGAAGTGGGGATCCTTGGGGCCGTGGTGGTGCTCTTCTTCCGCGTGGCCTCCGTCGCTCGCCGCTTCGCGCGCCTCGTCCGCGGCCTCTTCGCCGACTTCTTCGTGCGTGAGCGCCCGCGGATCGAGCGACGGCCCGAGCTCGACGACGCGCACGTTGTCTCCGCCCGCGTTGCGAACGATGCGAGAGAGCCACTCGTCCATCCCCAGGCCAACGCTCAGCGCGAGCTGCGATCCTGCGATGCGCGCCATTTCGCGCGGCGTCGGGTCGTAGCTGTGCTCGCTGCGGCCGGGCGGGAGCACGAGCACGACGTCGAGTCGATCCCCGGCGACCCGTCGCGCGGCGTCGTAGAGGGGAAAGATCGAGACGGCCACGCGGGGTTTTCCCGTGGTTCCGCGCTTGGGGCAGCCCGCGAGGCTGAGGGCGAGCACCGCGAGCGCGGCGACCGAACGTGTAGATCGAGCGTCGAACACGGCCGCAGCGTATCGCAGCGCCCCGCGGCTCGGCGAGCGTTGCTCGCGCGCGGAGCGATGGTCGGGAGCGAGTATTTCTTCGCGGTCGTTCGCTCGGGGGCCATTTACGATCGCGACTTCGGTCGCGCGGAGAATGTCCCAACACACCCTTCGAATCGGTTCGATGCTCCTCGGCGTCGCGTTGGCTGCGTGCGCAGCTCCGCCCGTCGACAACCCCGACGCCGCGCCCGACGTCGCCTCGATGAACGACAGCGCGAGCGACGCCTCTCTGTCCGACGGCGACGCCATCGTCGACGTCGTCGACAGCGCGGTTCGCGACAGCGCAGACGCCGCTCCCACGGGCTGCGGTCGATGCGAGCGATATACGGACACTGTTTTCGCTGGGCGGCGACCGAACGTCGTCAACGAGCTCTCGGGGCTCGCGGCGAGCGGCGCGCATCCGGGCGTCTACTGGGCGCACAACGACTCGGGCGACACCCCGAGGATCTTCGCGATCCGCGCCGATGGAACGGTCGTCGGCGAGTACGCCATCACCGGCGCTTCTGCCAACGATTGGGAGGACATCGCCGTGGCCCCGTGCCCCGAAGGCGGCGGCTCGTGCATCGTCATCGGAGACGTGGGCGACAACCCTTCGAGCCGCACGAGCGTCGATCTCTATCGCGTGCGCGAGCCGGCGGCGCTCGAGGCGACGGGGAGCCTCACGGCGGTTCGATTTCGTGTGCAGTATCCAAGCGGCGCGATGAACTGCGAGGCGATCGTCGTCGACCGCGCCGACGGACGCGCCGCGCTCTTGATCGAAAAGGCGATGACGCCGACGTTGCGCGTCGTCACCGTGGACCTCTCTTCTGCGACGGGCGGCGCGGTGATGGGGCGCGAGCACGCGGCGATCCCGAGCTTCGCGGGGGCGCTCGTGACGGGCGCGGACATGCACCCGTGCGATCGATCGATCTTGGTGAGGACCTACGCGAGCGCGTGGGAGCTTCGGGGCCCCAGCGGAGCGACGCTCGTCGAGCTCGCGTCCGCGGCGAGAGTGGAGGTTCCGTCGGCGGCCGAAGTGCAGGGCGAGGCGATCGCGTACGTGCACAACGGACGCGGGTACATCTCGAGCTCCGAAGGGACGACGGCCACGATCCGCGCGACGAGCTGCGCGCCGTAGTTCGACCTGCGCGCGCTCAGCGAAACGGATCGACGCTCTCGACGAGCGCGTCCGCGTGGCGGCCGTTGTCGACGAGGGCGCGATCTCCGGCGCGGACCGAGAGCTTGCGCGCGAGGAGCCTCGCTTGCACCGGCGCGTCCCACGGCGCGCGCGTCACGGGCGAGTGCGAAAACCCGAGGTTGATGTTGAGCCCCGGGGACAGCTCGTCTTGCGCGTGCACGCCGATCTCCGAGCGGACGAGGTAGTTCGTGGGAAACACCACGGTCCCCACGCGCGACGCGTTGGCGTGCGAGGTGAAGTACTCGTCGATCTTCGCGCACGTCTCGGCGTCGGTGCAGTCGTACTCGCGCACGCGAGACGCCTCGATGACGAGCGTGACGGGCGCGCGGCGCGTGGCGATGCGAAGGCCGCTGAGCGCGAGGCCGCGGTCGGCGATGAACGTCCCGCGCACGTCGCTCGGGTGCCAATACACGAAGCCTGCCGGGATATTTTCGGCGCCTCCCGCGCTCGGTCGACCGGTGCCGATCACGAGGGGAAAGCTCTTGGCGCAGCGCACTTCGAGCGAGGTTCCGTTGTCGGACACGACGCTGATCGCGCCCGCCGCGAGGACGGCGTCGACCACGCGCGCGCCGATGAGCTCGAGCCGCGACGGCTCGGCGCGAGCGCTCTGCGCGAGCACGCGGAGGTCGAGCCCGGCTAGGTGCAAATGCCGTGTTTTTGCTGCGCGAACGGCCTCTCGCGTCGCGTACGAGAGCGCCATCGGAAACTCCTGCGCGGCCAGGAGCATCGACGCCGTACACCCTCGGAGCTTCTCTGCGACGCCCGCGCCCGATCCCGGAGGAACCGACGCGCGACTCGCGAGGTCCACTCGCGCCACCGTCGCGCCGTTGCGAACGAGCGCTTCTTCGAAGAGCGCGACGAGCTCGGGGGCCTTCCAGTGCAGCAGCGCGACGCGCTCACCCGCAGTGACGCACAGGTAGTTGCGGATGATGTTCTCGATGCCGCGGTCGACGCCGGGGTCCTTCACAATCGCGTCTTTCTTTATGGCAGCTTCGCACCCACTTGGCGACATGATCGCTCGCGTGGGCGCTTGGCGCCGGCTACGACCACGGAAGATCCGCTCGCGATGCGCAGGGATTTCACGGTACGTTCGCTCCCGACGTGAAGCGGCTCAGCGTGTACGTGCAGCACTTGCTGCGATACGAAGCTCAATCTCTGGTGTTGGCGTCGGGTGCGCCGGTGACCGCGCGATTCGCTGGCGGCGATCGCGCGTCGAACACCCCGATCGATCACGCGCAGCTCGTGTCGATCGTCCAAGAGGCAGCGCCACCCGAGGCGCTCGCGGATCTGCGGCTCGGTCGACCCGCGCGGTTCGTGTTCGACGAGACGGGGCAATCGGTCACGGTGGACGTCGTTCCCACGCCGGGAGCGTGGCAGGTGACGATCGTCCCCGGAGCGAACGGCGCGGCGCCGATGCCTGCAGCAGCGCCCGCTCCACAGCCGGCGGCTGCGACGAGGGGGCAGATTCGTCCCGCCGCGGTGGGCGTCGTCGAGGCGCAGCCGATGGCGGCTCCTCAACAGCTCGCGCCGCAAGAAGACCACGGCGGAAAGCGCCCCGCGGGCGCGCTCTTGTCGGGTCAAGACTTCGGTCCGCTCGGGATCGATCGCTGGCTGCGCATGCTCTCGGCGCTCAACGGCTCGGACTTGCACCTGTCGTGCGGCAACCACCCGAAGCTGCGTTTGCACGGAGAAATCCAGCTCCTCGAAGAGACCATGATGCTCGAGCACGACAAGCTGAAGTCGATGCTCTACCAGATCATGCCGCCGAAGAACCGCGAGGAGTTCGATCGGCGACGGGACACGGACTGGGCGTACGAGATCGAAGGCCTCGCGCGTTTTCGTGGAAACGCGTTCATGGATCGCCGCGGCATCGGCGCGGTGTTTCGAAAGATCCCCTTCGAGATCCTCTCGCCCGAGAAGCTCGGCTTGCCTCGCCCCGTGCTCGACCTCTGCAACCTGACGAAGGGCCTCGTCGTCGTGACGGGACCGACGGGCTCGGGAAAGAGCACCACGCTCGCGACGCTGATCGACGTGATCAACCAGAGCCGCGAGGACCACATCATCACGATCGAGGACCCGATCGAGTTCGTGCACGACAACAAGCTGTGCCTCGTGAATCAACGCGAGGTGCGCATGCACACGGACTCGTTCAAGGACGCGCTCCGCGCGGCGCTCCGCGAGGATCCCGACATCGTGCTCGTCGGCGAAATGCGAGACCTCGAGACGATCTCGATCGCCATCGAGACCGCCGAGACGGGACACCTCGTGTTCGGAACGCTGCACACCACCACCGCGCCCTCGACGGTCGATCGAATCATCGATCAGTTTCCCGCGGATCGTCAGGCGCAGATCCGCACGATGCTCAGCGAGTCGCTGAAGGGCGTGATCGCGCAGGTGCTCTGCAAGAAGATCGGCGGCGGCCGCATCGCAGCGTACGAGGTGTTGATCGGCACCCCCGCGGTCGCCAACCTCATCCGCGAAGGAAAGACCTTCCAGCTCCCCGGCATCATGCAGACCTCGCGCAACGTCGGCATGCAAACGATGAACGACTCGCTGCTCGACCTCTGCAAGCGCGGCCTCGTCGACCCGAAGGAGGCCTACATGAAGGCCGTGAACAAGGGCGAGATGCGCGGTCTTCTCACGAGCAACGGGTTCACGCTGCCCGAGCTCGGCAAGTAGCGCCTCGCGTCAGTTCGCGAGCGCCGCGGGGGCGGGCTCGGCCGTGGCGCTCGGCTCGCTGGCCTCGCTCTTGGCGGGCGCATCGCTCTGCGGTTTCTCAGCAGCTTCGCTCTTCGCGGGTGCAGCCTCGCTCTTCACGGGCGCGTCGGTGAAGTCGCTCTCGACGCGCACGCTGGTGCTCACGTCGATGAGCGCGCTCACTTCGGCCTCCAGCCGATCGCCCTCCATCTTCGCGGCGAGGAGCGCCTTTTCGTCGAGCCCCGCGGCGCGCGCGGCGCGCTCTTCGGCGGCGGTGTAGATGCGCTCGAGCACCTCGATGAACCGAGCGATGCGCTTGTCGAGGAGCAGCGCCGCGGACGTGCGCGCCGTGGCCCTCGCGCGGGCGGTCTCGACGAGCGCCACCCACGCGGCTTCGAGCTGCTCGGTGACCTTCTGCGGGAGCACCTCGATCGTCGCGGCGTCCACGCGACGACGAACGGACACCGCGCGGAGCAAGAGCGAGCGCGTGGGCTCGTCGCTCTCGGACGCGAGGCCCGCGAGCGCGAACGTCACTGGGTCGTCCGACGGAATCGCGAGCGGCGCCGCAGCGAGGAGCCCCGCGACGAGCGCTGCGGCCGCGAGCACGCCCGTGTCCGCGCTCGCGTAGCGAGACAGAACGAGCCCCGCGCCGAGCCCCGCGGCGAGCGAGGCGAGGGTTTGCGCTCCGCGCAACGCCGTGTTGCGTCCACGGAGTGATCGCGCCCCGTGAGCGCTCGCGACGAACACGGCGGCGGCGAGCTCGGGTGCGCTCCGAGCGAGGTACGTGTACGCGAGCGCGCCGAGCGCGCCGAGGGCGACCGAGAGGGCTCCGCGACCAGAGGTCACGACCGCGGCGAGGACGCCGAGCCCGAGGGTGAGCGCGCCGCCCGAGAGCGCGTCGAGCGAGCCGATCGAAGGGAGCGCAGCGAGCGCGAGTCCGAGGATGACGACGGTGGCGATGGGTCGCATGGGGGGCTCCTCGGTGCGCGATCAGTACGCCGCGGCGCGCATCGCCGCCGCGCGGTGCCGCGCGTTGGAAGAGAGACCGAACGCGCGACCGGACTCCGAGCCCGCGGACATCGAGCCGAACGCTGCGTTGTCCGACGCGTACGCGCGAGCCTGGCGCTCGAGCGCGGGCGCCGCGGTGGGGGCCGCTTGCTGCAGCGAGTTGAGCGCGGCGATGTTCGACGCGGCGATCGATTGAGCGCGCGCGACGTCACCGGAGCGCCACGCTTCGACGGCCTCGCGCTGACGAAGCGCGAGCACCGCGCTCTGGCTCTCGGCGAAGACGGTCATGTCGCGCGACGCGACCGCTTCGGCCTCGGTGCCGACCACGCGAACCGCGAGCTGTCCGTCGCCGACGCGCACGTCCTGCTGTTGCGCGACCGCGTGCCAATTCGCGCGGAATCCCACGGAGTACTGCGAGCCCTGGGCGCTCGCGGGCACGACCATGTCGAGCACGATGCGGCGCTCGTCACCGGAGAAGAGCGCGCCGACCGGGAGCGAGATGGTCCCTGTGCGGCCGACGGCTTCGGTTCCGATCGCGCGATCGAGGCGCCAACCGGCGGGCAGCGTGACCTCTGCGACCGCGCGCTCGACGGTGGTGTTGTTGGCCTGATCGAGCTCGCGCGTGAGGAAGTTCGCGAGCTCCGAGCCCGTGCGAAGAAACTCGTAGTTGCCGCGACCCGCGTCGGCGAGCGCGTTCATGTAGGACTCGGAGTAGTCCGTTCCGATCCCGAGCGTCGAGACGGTGATGCCTTGATCGGCGCGGCCGCGGACCTCCGCGCGAACGCCGTCGAGCGGACGACCCGAGGTGTCCTGTCCGTCGCTCACGAGCACGATGCGACGAACGAGGCCCGACTGTGCAAACGCGAGCGTGTTGGCGCCGGAGGCGAGGCCGGCGGGGATGTTCGTTCCACCTTCGATTTGAATCGTGGGGATGGTCATGCGAAGCGACTCGCGAACCTGCGCGACCGGCGCGAGCGGCTGCACCACGCGCGCGCTGTCCGAGTACGTGACGAGGGCGATCTGGTCGGTCGGTCGCATCCGCTCGACGAGGCTCAACACTGAGCGCTTCGCTTGCTCGATCTTCTCGCCCGACATGCTCCCCGAGATGTCGAGCACCACGGCCATCGCCACAGGGCGGGGCGCGGCGACGTTGGCCGCGCGATCCGCCGCGACGCGGATCTCTGCGAACACGTGTTGCTCGCCGTTGGCCGCGATGGCGCCTTGCGAGAGCGCGACGCGACCGTGCGCCGCGGGGCCGCGAAACTCTGCGCTCGGCGCGGCGGTCTGCGTGTTGGTTCGAACGACGAAGGCCGAGCCTCCCGTCGATGTGTGCCCATCGCGCTCGGCGCGGAGCAACACGATGCCTCCGGCTGCGAGGGCGACGGCTCCGGCTGCGACCGCGCGTGCGTACTTCTTGCGAGCGAACAACGTGTGCATTTGCATGGCGAGACCTCCGTGGCGGACGTGGTTCGACCGCGAGGCAAAAGGGGGGTGGTCGTGTCGCGATGCGTGGAGCGCGACAGCCGTAGGCCCTCTTGGTTCGAGGTCGAGCACAGCCTCAGACGCACCCCCCTGCGAAAAGGTCTCCCCACCCACGAAATTCAGCGATGGACGCCGCCTCGGGTCACTCGCGCGCCCCCGCGCTCGAGTACAACCCGTTGATTCAATTGGCGTTGTGGCGACGCTTGCGACGCCGCGACGCGTACGCGAGGGCGAGACCCGAGAGCGCGACGACGGCGCTCACCGCGCGATCGCTCTGTCCCGCGGCCGCGGGAACGCGGCATCCGCACGCGCCGTCACCCGAGAGCGAGAGCCTCGAAGGCACGCCCGAGTCCATCGTGCCTCCGTCGATCACGCCGCTGTCGCGCGATCCGTCGTTGCTCGAAGCGTCGCTTCCGCCGTCCGTTCCGCCGTCGCCCATCGCGCGCGGGACGCACATGCCCACGGCGCGATCGCACACGGGAGTGGGGTCCATGCAGTTCGCATCGGCGCTCGCGCTCGGCATCGCGGGATCCGTTCGGGCCGCGCCCGCTTCGCGAGGATCGCGGTCGAGCACGCAGTCGTTGTCGCTGTCCGTGTCGAGAAAGTCTGGGCGATCGCCCGCGCCTGCCATGCCATCACTGTTGGCGGGCATCGTGGGGTCTGCGCCCGCTTCGACGCTGTCGCTCACGCCGTCGCCATCGCTGTCGAGGTCGAGGTACGCGGGCGTCATGTCCGAATCGGGCTCGGTCATCCCTTCGGCGGTGCGC
>JAEUKI010000046.1 GCA_016793325.1 Myxococcales bacterium
GCGGTCGCTTGCTCGTGAAGGTCCCCAACGGCGACTACGAGGTGTCGAGCTATCCCTTCGCGGCGAGCGGCTTCGAGGACGAGCTCGGGAGCTACGGCCACGTCACGCGTATCGCAAAAACGACATCCAGCACCGCTAAGAACTAGGGGGCAGATCGGGGGTGTTCCGACCTGCCTGCTTTCCTGGCTGCGCTCGTCCGTGGTCATGCCGGAGCCCCAAGGCGTGGTCATCCTTCTTCACGCAGAAACGATCATTTGGTGATTGGCTCGCCGTTGTTTGGCGGGTCGCCCACGTCGGGCTGCGTGTATCAGGGCGAGTGCGCGACTGCGCATTGTTGGGTATGGCGGGGCTACGCACCAAGCGGTATCGCGCCGTGCGTCGAACGCTGCGACAAACCTCGACACGAGCGCGAGGTCGCGCTCGAGGAGGTCTGCTATGGCAACAGCGATCACAGGGCTTCGACGCGCGCCGTCGAGCGCCGGAGAAGGCACCACGTTCGATGGATCGAGGTCGCAGTTTCGAGTCGGAGGGGCGAAGAAAGTCAGCGACCTTCTCCACGCGCTGTCGTTCGTGAAGGCGTCCCCCGCACAGGGGACCGGCCCATCGAGCACAGCGCTGCCCTTTGTTCTCGGCACGACGATTCAGCGCCTGCTCGATCCTCCGGGCCGACCGTTGGCTTACAACAACCTCTTTCCGCCGACGACCACGGTTGGCGCGGCGCTCGATTCCAATGCGTTTTCGATGGCGCGAATCGCGATGCTCACGGACACGCTGAAGATCGACTCGGCAGTGACTCCGATGGGCACCTCGCAGAACCCCAGCGACTGGCTCGTGCAGTCCGCGGCGTTCTCCGTTGTCCGCGCGCTCGACTTTGCGATTGCACAAGGGACCGGCGGCGAGACGCCCGTTCCGTACTTTGCGGGTCTTAGTGCGCTCTCTGCGGGTCGGTCCGAAGCGGAAGGAACGCTGGGTTCGACCTTCGAGCGCGCGGTGCGAACCCTTCTCGTTCAGATCACGCCCAACGGCGGCGGCGCGGGCGAAGGCGTGCACTGCTTGATCGGCGGGCCAACGGTCCTGCGGATGCTAATGGCCACCAACACGGGCCAAACCGGAACGAGTGGCTGGCGCACCGACGCGCGCACAGGGCTCCTCGTGTACCACTACATGGGGATTCCATTCTATCGAACCGAGGTGCCGGTCGGCGGGGATCCGACGACCACCAGTCTGTACGCGGCCAACCTCGGCGATACGGGACTGCAACTCGTTCACGCGTACGGAACCGCCAACTCATTTGGCATCGAGGCTGATGAGCTTCCGATCACGGCGGGCACCGCGTCGCGAGCGTACACCGTGCACGGCGCATGGGCGCTGCAGCTCTGGGAGAAAGAGGCCATCTTCGAGATGAAAGAAATCGTGGTCACCGCGAGCAACGTGTGAGCGCAGGAGAAACCCAATGAAAAAGGATGCCGCAACACCCGTAGCGATCACGCTCGACGTGACCGTCAAACCGGATCAACGCGACGAGGAGCGCCTGCGTGAGCAGCTACGCTTCGTCTTCGGAAGCAACGCGTCGCCCGACATGGTCTCGCAACTGGTCGCGCTCGAAGGACGCGCGAGCCGATGGTTGCGAGAGCACAGCATCGAGCAAGCGCGCGAGAATCCCCTCGCAGCCCTGGAGGCGATTGGCGCGACTTCGATCCCCAACCTGCTCTCGACACTTCAGGCGATCGCGTCATCTGGCGTCGTCGAGGTCGATGGAGAGCTTCCGATCACGCTCGGACAGACGAAGATGGCGCGATAGCGCGGTCGCGGCAACGACGTCGCTCAGTCCTCTGGGACAGCCAGTGGCATGAGCGAAAGCCCCGGCGGCGAATTGACGTCTCCCCATCCATAGAAGCGTCCGTCCCTCGTCGCAACGATCCCGAAGTAGTACCCATGATGCACCTCCACCGCGCCAGGGATCTCGCCGAGCAGACGAGGAGTCCGCTCGTAGACGAATCGTACCATCGGAGATGCGGGTGGGTCCCCTCCGTGAGCTCCGACGATAAACACTCGATCGCCGATCAAGAAGGCCGCTCCGTCTCCGCTCGTTGCAGTCGCATCGAAGTGCGAAATCGGACCATTGACCGGATACTGCACGAACTCGCTCACGGCTTCACGCGTAAACGAAAGCGGCGGATCGGTCAGAAACGTCGATCCGCCATTGCCGGCAGAACCTCGATACCACAAGCGGTTCGTTGTATCGACTGCGCTCAGCACTGGTGCAGGTCCGAGCGACAAGGATGGGTGATTCTCGGAGTCGTCGACGAGAAAGAGGCTTCGCATCGAAGCGGGTGTCGAGACGGAGATCGCTTGCGACGAGAATATCATCGATCTTCCGCTCACTGTACTCTCGTTCGCCGACACGAACGCAGTAGAACGATCCACTCTCATTCCCCAACAGAGTATCCTGTTCGTCGTCGTCAAGACGCATGCTGTTGCCAGACGCACAGCCAAGGATCGTACCCTTGGAAGGGCGAGCAACCGCGGTTGATCCCATCGGTCCGCCAGAGCAGCGCCCAAGAGCAGTCCCGAGCGGCCGACACCGTACGCATACAGCCGACCGTCGCTCGTCAAGACGAAGCGCGCGCTGGCTGTACAGAAAATCTGGACCGCGCGGTCGATAGGGTCGAACGAACGAACCGATGTCCAGCGCTGTCCACCTAGCCACTTGAACTCACGGATTCTTCCATCAGATTCCACCACCGCGATATTGTAGTCAGTATCCGCAGGTGAGGTGCACCAATCAGCGAAAGATTCAAAGGGAGTTCGAATCCAGAACCGTGGTCTAGAGCTCGGATCGGCGAAGCCACAGCGCACTCGATTCTGCGCTGTTCGAAGACAGAACTCTCCAAAGCTCGGCTCCACACCTGATGAAATCAGCCGCCGTGACGGCAAGACGATTTCGGGAATCGACGGAGGAGTAACTTCGGAGTCCGAAGTGACGGCGAGTTCGGTTTTTGCTCCACAGCCAACGACTGCCCACGACCCCAGTGGCAGCACGGCAACAGCAACAGCCACACGCGAGAGTTTCATGGACATTTCCTCGAGGAGAAAGTGCTATGGCTGGTGATCAAACACGAGGTTTCGACGTGCTCGTCGAAATGGGATCGGATGTTCTCAAGGACGCTCCACTCCTGACTATTCAAGGAATGGCACAGGGCTTGGATGCGGTTGTTCGGCGACTGGTCGGCGGGGTGGTGCTTACTTCCCTCAGCAACGTACCACAACCGTCTCCGGCTCCGGGTGTGTCCTGGACGGCCGACCTCACTCGCTTCGAGCAACCATTGCAACCCTGGCCCAGCGTTTCCCTGGACTGGACTGTCCAATTGCCCCCGGACGGACGCCGCGTTGTCCTCCTGGCTAGTTGGCCGCTTACGGTTCGTGTAACGGCAGCGGACGGCACCCGCTCGGCGCGCCAGGCCGTCGGCCACGTGGAGTTCACGCTGTCGTTGACGGTCATTGGCCCAACTCCGACGGGCTTTTCGCTGCAGCTCCGCATCGAAGGCGTCGCAGTGCGAACCGCCTCCACCGACGCGGCTCGCGCGTTTGCGGGAGCGATCGGAGTCGCACCCGACGGCCTTCGCGAGTTTCTCAATAGCGCGTTTGCCACCGCGCTCGCAGGAGAGATTGCCGGGGCGAACCGACTCGCTCCGCTCATCCCCCTTGGCGACAATTTCGGCGGAATCCCATTCTCGGACGTCCAGCTTCGCAAGCTCAGCGAGGCCGGAGTCCACTCGCTCATGCTGGGTTTCGTCTGCGCACTCGGCGTCGGAGAAACGGTCCGCGCGATTCGTGATCCGCACCTGGCGACGTTTCCCTCGACGCCGTTCAGCGTTCCCCCCCGACAGCGGACGGTGCGCGGTCTTGGGGGAAGAGGCCCCGGCCGCCTTCCGCCCATGTCCTCGCCAGCTCGTCTGCGCGCCATGGCCGTCTCCGTGCGGAGCGGCTTCTTGCTCGAGCTCGTCCGTCGGCAAGCAACTCAGTTTCACCCGGATCTCTCGCCGCTGCAAGACGTTGTTCCACCGTGCCGCATCCTCGAACCCATCAATGGACTCGTCGTGCCGGGATTTCCGCGTCCAACGCCCTGCTCGACCCCGTGCCGCGTGACCTCGGGTCCTCGGATGAATCTCCGAACGTTCTCGCTGGACGTCCTCTCGCTCGCGCAACTGTCGCACGGGGACCTCGACACGCGCCTCGACGTCGATCCCAGACTCGTTCCGAGCAGCGATCACCTCCTTCGCGTAATGTTCTCCGCGTCGGTGATCGACATTGTTCCCCCGCCGATCGAGGTCACCGCTGTGCTCGCGCTGGACCTGCAATTGTCCGAGCAAAATCGACTTCGCATAGTGCAGCCGGTTCTGATCGCTCAGAAAATTACGGCTCGATGGATCGACGTCGGCACCATCGTGTTTCTCGTAGTGGTCACCATCTTCTTCCTGGCGTTGACTGGCGGCCTCAGCTCGTTCGTCACAGCAGCCACCGTTGTTGGTGTTGCAGCGGGCGTAAGCGTGGCGGTTGGGGGGTTCCTCGGAGGACTCCTCGGAGGACTCATCGCTGCCGTTCAGGCCATCCTCGGGGGGACATTGACAGGTCGGCTCGGTGCGCTCGCACAACCGCTGCCGGAGTCGCTCGCGCCGTTCTTCGTCTTCCTTCCGACGCACGTTACTGTCGACGACCTGGTGATGGACGGCACGCTGTCCCCTGAATACGACACTCGACGGTTTCGCGTCTTCTCTGCTGTGCACCGACTCTCGCCCGGTCAGGGCGTCGATCTCGATTCCAACGTTGTGCTGACCGACAGTGATCCCGCGTTTCGCACGGACGCCGACGTCCAATGGAGCGCTGGTGTTTTTCGCTCGGTCGGCGTAGCGGATTACGGACTCTACGCGAGTCGACAGCCGCTCGAGCTCTCGCTCGAGCTCGCGCGGACGCTCTTGTACCGCAGCGACGGCTTCCTTCGCGGCGATCGAGTGCCGGTCTTCTCCCAGCAGCCGCCGATCGCAGGGCCCGAGGCCGAGATGCCGCTGGTTCAGTGCATTCGAACGTCGAGCGGGCGCTATGCTCGCTGCCAACTCTGGCGCCAATCCGGCGAGGATCTGTGGCTTCGCTACGATCTCTTCGAGTCGGACGCGCCGACGATCTCCATCTCGCAGAGCGAATCGATCGTCGAGCAACGCGAACTTTCTCGAAGCGAGTTCGACTGGCTCGCGAGAGCTCGACGAGAGTTTGCAGTCGCTCGCGAAGTGCGGCTCGTGTTCGGTTCGGAGGGGTTGCTCGGCCCCGTCCGTTGGGAGTTTGAGGTCGCTCGCAGCCCCCTCCGCGCTGAGTCCACGCAGCCGCTCTCCACAGGCTCGGTCCGCGTACAGGCGTTCGGGTCGATCGTGGTGTTGCGCTCTACCGTCGGCGGTTCGGGGAGGATCCATGTCGGCGCGAGAGCCATCGGGGCTGATGGAATCGACCTCGCACGCACCGTGGCGGTCGACTTCGACGGGCTGGTTCGACGAGAAGACGACGCCGCGCCTCTGCAGGGGCGATTGCGCGCGCTCGATCGCAGCATCGTCGAAGCTGCGATCAACGCCTCGCCGGTTCCCGTGGCGCCTGATCCCGTGTTGCACCGCGTCGATCCGTCGGACGTCGTCAGCTCGAGCGGGCTGCCGTGGCTCGATCCGAGGGCTTTGAAGCGACGCTAAACCGCCACTCAATATGATCGCCGCACTTTCATCGATTGATTCGTGGCGGTTTGACTTGATGTCAACCAAGCCGATGCTCGGCTCATTTCTACGACGCTTGTTTGGGGCGAGGTTTAGCATCGAGCCCTGCGCGCGTCGCTTTGGGGCTCGCGAAGGTAGAAGGCCGATCGTCCTCGCAGCGTCGCGAGAAGGACTTCGTGTGCGATCTCGTCGACGCGTGACGTTCGCAGATGTCGGTGAATGCTCGCCACGATCTGTCGCACGCGATCGTCGCCGACCGACAGCGTCGACGAGAGCGCGTTTCTCGCTCCACCGTTCGCGAGAAACGCGATCGCCGTCGCTCGCTTTCGATCCAGCGTGAACCGTCTGGCCAACTCGTCCACCACGAGCGCGACGCACGCTTCGTTGCTCGTGCCCGCCGCGAGCGCTCGCCGAAGCTTGAGCATGCGATCGTCGTCAGAGACGCGTGGCCCGTGGAGATGGAGACTCCAATCACAGGCCATCACCGGCGCGGCGAGCCGTCGTCGCGACGCGCTCTTCTCGACGTGCGCGTCCGAAGCAGGCGAGTCTGTCACGATCTCCATCGACTCGATCAGAAAGATCGGCGCGAAGAACCGACGGACGATTGGCACGACAGTCGACCATGGAGTCTCGTGATCGTCTCGCTGCACGACACACACGCTGCAGTCGCCGCTCTCGCTCGGACAAAACCGCTGCATCGCCGCAGCAATCGTCGAAATCCCAGCAAATTCTATCCCCCCCCCCCAGTGCATTCGCGACATGCTGCGTGATTTGCGCGTAGAAATTCGCGCTCGAGCTCAGCACTACGATCTCTCTCCGCATCGATCCCTCCGTCGTTGCGCCCTTCATCTCGGACCCCGAATCGCTTGCTCCAACTGCTTTGTCGGCCGTTCTTGACGACGCTATCACGCGCTCTCGACACGCGCACATAGGTCGGGCAAGTAGCAAATTGGTTCTGACGTTTCGCGCGTCTCATCGCGACGCGTTCGCTACAGCGTTCGCGTGGCAGCGTCGCGCTATCGGCACCGTCGGCGGCGAGCTTTCTCAACGTGCTGGCGGTCGCTTCGGGAGCGCGCATCAGCGCGCGCACGCCCACGCCAGCCTCGACGACGCCGCGCGTACGCGCCGAAGCCGGTGGTTGCGTTGCGACCGAGCCACAGCGCCGACCGATGTACGGTCGCAGAAAGAAGCGCGGTCCGAGGCCCCTGGGTCAGGCCGACGCGAGCGCGAACGAGAGCCAATCTTGGGGCGTCCCGTCAAACCGTAGCTCCAGAGAGAGACAGCGTCGGGCTGATTTGCGGAGCAATACTGGCGGATGGACGTCGATCGTACGGAGCTCGACGCGCGGATCGGCCTGATCAATTGAAGCCGCGACGACGGAATCGTCGCAGCGCAAGGCGCGACTTGCATCGAGCGCACCGCAACACCTCACCTTCTCCGTCGCGATGTGCGCCACTGAATTTGCAGCACGTGCGCCGTGTCGCGTCGCGGGCTCCTGTGCTCACACCGCGCTTCGCTGCGGCGCTGCGTTCCCCCAAAGGACAGCATTGGCTTGGACATTCGCTGCTCGTTCTGTTGCTCGCGTGCGCCTTCCACGCTGGGCTGGGTGTGCGTTCTGTCCGCCTCATCTCGACGCTCGCTGGCATCGCCGCTGAAATCGCTTGCTCCGCGCGCACGTTGCGACGTCTCGCCGCGCGCATCCGCGAGCAGACTACCCGCTGGGAGAAACACGTGCGTCTGCGACTGTCCGCATCCATGACCGAACGATCCTGCGCGCTGGCCGTTGTTTGACGGGTCGCCGCTGATACTGTCGCGATCTCGACAGTGCGAAGGAGGTACGGCGATTTGTAATTGACCTACGCGAAGCCTGCTTTCGATTCAAATCGGAGCACCAATCACCGATCCCGAGCCTGTAGCTCGCGTGTGTGGTGAAGTGTCTCTCCGAGTCGACGGCAAAACTCGGAAAGTCGGCGAGTCAGGAGCCGAGATTGTAGCAGTTTTTCGCTCACGATCATTGCACGCAGTCTGCCTGCGACCACTTCTGCGCCTAAGACCGCTCACGCATCATTTTCCCTGCGCCCGATTGTGTCCTAAACCGTTCACTGATCCCTATTCCCAAGCACTCTTTTGCTATCAACCGCTCACCCTACCCATCTACGCCGCACTTTTGTGCCCGCTTCCACCCCTCGACCCATTCTCTTCTAGCACTTTTGTGCCCCAAACCGCTCACCCGACCCGTTTCCTCGCACTCAAGTCCGCGCTCGTCATCGGCCCCCTCAACCAGCTCAGCGTGTCCCTGGTCCGCGCGAGCACCGGTCCACTCGGTTCGTGGCTGTCCCTCCACAGAAACCACCGTGGCCCGAGATCCTTCACCGTGTCCGCGAGGCTCCCCCCTTCGCCCTCCACACGCTTCCCGCGTGACGCCTTCACGCCCGTGAGCCCTTCGATCACCCGTGCTCGGTCCGCGTCGGTCTGCAGTCGCCCGACGGCCCACAGCCCCGCGTTCGACAGCGTTCGGTAGTCGAGATCCATCGGGTTTTGCGTCGCGAGCACCACGCCCACGCCAAACGCGCGGCCCTGCTTCATGAGCGACACGATTGGCCTGCGCGTCGGCGGGCTCGCCGGATGCGGCGGAACCAACCCGTACACCTCGTCCATCACCACCAACGCGCACAGTTGGTTCGTTCCGGGCCGCGTCCGCGTCCACGACAACACTTCTTCGAGCACGATGCCCAACACGTGCATCCGCGCCTCGTCGTCGAGGTGCGCAACGCTCACCACAACCGCCGGAACGCGCCCGTCGTCCCGTCGCTTCATCCACCGCGCGACGTCCATTTCGCGGCCCGAACGCCACGCGGAAAACGTCGGGCTCGCGAGCAGCGCGTTCAGCGCAGCGGCCAACGATGCTCGTTCGTTCGCGCTCACGAACTCGTCGAGCGGCAACGCGCCCACGGTCTCGATCGGCGGCTCGCGAAGGTCTCCGATGAGCACGTCGAGCGAGGCTCCTTCACCGCGCTTCAACCGCTGCTCGGCGAGCAACGAGAGCAGCACGTGTTCGCGCGAGCGCGCGGGATCATCGTCGCGACCCATCACCCGAAGCACGAGCGAAACCGCGGCCGAGAGGGCGTTTCGCGCTTCGGTGAGCGCGGTGTTCCAACGGTCGTTCGCGAGCTCGAGCGACGAGAGAAGATGCAGTGACTCACCCGCGTCGGAGCCGGGCGTGAAGATCGTCAACGCCAAGCGCTGGTGAAACGCGTTCGCTTGCTGGTGCGAGAGATCCCACAGCGCAAACGACGTTTCTCTCGCCTCGAACACAGCCGCCGCTGTGAGCTCTTCGCGCGCGGCCGAGTCGCCGCGATCGTTCACGCTGTCGATGTACGGCGCGTACGCCTCGGGCCCCGGCGCATGACACGCGAGTCCGAGGTTCGCGAGATCCCCCTTCACATCGAGCACGATCACGGGGACCCCCGCGCGCAACGCCTCCTCGACCATCACCAGAAGCAAGCCCGTCTTGCCCGAGCCCGTCATCCCGAATACCACCGCATGCGTGAGCAAATTCCGTGGCGAGATGCGGAGGCGCGAGCTCGCTGGCGTTCCGTCGAGGGCGCAGTGACCGCCGATGTAGAGCGAGGCAGCCACCGACGTTCAACGCTTGAACGGCGCGTCTGGCAGCGGCGGTTTGCTGGGATCAGGGGGCACCGGCGCGGGCGTCGCTCCGCCCTTCGCGAGGTCTTCCTTCTTGTCCTCGGGTAGATCCGGCTCGGCTTTCTCCTCCGCGCGCGCCGCGCTGCCCGAGAACCCGGGAACGATCTTCGCCGAGTCCTTCTCGTGGCGCCGCACGTAGTCCATCGCCCAGCGAATCTCTTGCCACGCCGTCGCGAGGAGCGTCACCGCGCGACGGCGAAGATCCGTGATGTCATCCGGGCCGACGCTGAGCCTGCCCGCCTCCTTCCCAATCTGTCCGAGCGCCATGCCCTGCTTGCTCGCAGCTTCGACCTGCGCGATCGACATCGGCATCTTGCCCTCGATCACCGCGCGGCGCTCCAGAAACAACGCGGAGAACCGAATCAGCGCCTGCGACGTGCCCTCGTAGCCGCGCCCGAGCAGGTCGATCTCGCGCACCACCGCAGCGTCCGTGCTGTCGAACACCTCGAACTCGATGAACGTCGCCGCTTGCTTCGAGAACTTCGCGCGAAGCGCGGTTCCGTCCGCAAGCGCCTTCGTGAATGCCTCGGGCACGGTCTTCGAGACGTTGTCCTCGATCGTCGCCAAGTACTTCGACGCCACCGCGTACTTCTCGAGGTTGTCGATGTGCGTGAAGTCGAACCGCTTGAACTCGGAATCGATCGCGCCGCGCTGCGCCTCGATCTCGTCTCTGTGCGCGAGCACCGTGCTCGAAGCAGATCCCACGTCGAAGTTGCCCGGATGCAACTTCGCAGGATCCAGCGCCGCCATCATAGGCTTTAGCTCCTCGACGGTCTTCACTGGGTCGAGCGTCGTGAGATCGGTCAGCTCATTCGAATCGGACATGCTTTCCTCCCATGAAATCGTGCGCACGACATGCGGCACAGGAGCTCAATAGATCGCATTTGGCTGGCTGTTCGTCGAGGCATCCGTGGCGCGACGGACGCGACCGGAGAGTCGCGCGAGGTTGTGGTGCGCGCGCTGGTGACCATGAGCCTGAAACCGTCGTCGTCCGTCGAGCCGACGACGCACCAGCGCTCGAGTGCAGCGCATCGCCACGCTGGCGAACGACGGTCGCGCGGGCGCGGGCGACAACGGCGCGGTGGGGCGTGTGGTTCCTCGCGTGCTGCGCGGGGAGTTGGACGCGGACGACGCAACGGTGAGCGGCCTCAGAGGCTTTCCAGACGCAAACTCCGCGACTTCTGCGGCAGATCCGCGTCGCCGGTCAGCGTCATGTCCTCTTGCAATACCTCCAGTATTGCGGCGAGGACATTCCTTGTCCGGCTCGCGTCTCCTTGCAGAAGTCGCG
>JAEUKI010000060.1 GCA_016793325.1 Myxococcales bacterium
TCGCGCTCGAACTTAGGAGCGTCACGAGAGGCGCGAGCGTGCTTAGAGTGACCTGCAAATTTGCGGGTAGAGTTCGAACGACTCTTCTCTCTAGTTCGAGCGCGAGCGAGAACGCCTGCCGAGATAGATTGCGTGCCGGTGCCCCGCGATGTCTTCGAGGCACCATGCGCGGCTGCTTGCTGCCGCGCCTCGCTCGCTTGCTGCCGCGCTTCGCTCGCTTGCTGCCGCGCCTCGCTCGCTTGCTGCCGCGCTTCGCTCGCTTGCTGCCGCGCCGCCGCCCGCTCGCCTCCCCCGCTCGCTGCCCCGTCGCACGTTTGTCATCGAGCGCGCTCGTGTACACTGCCGCGCTCGATTCGATGCCAGCTAGAACACTCTCGATCGGGCGCGCGCGGGCGCTCGACGCTGCTCCCGAAACCGCTGCTCCGTTGGAGCTTCCGCCGCACCACCTCGTGACCCACGGCGTCGTCGTGGGGATGACGGGCTCGGGAAAGACGGGGCTCGCGATGGTCCTCGTCGAAGAGGCGCTGCGATCGAAGGTTCCGATCTTGATGGTGGACATCAAGGGGGATCTGCCGAACCTGTTGCTGACGTTTCCCGGGCTCGATGGGCCGTCGTTTGCGCCGTGGGTCGATCCCGAAACCGCCGCGCGCGACGGAACCACGGTCGACGCCAACGCCGTCGCGATCGCCGACACGTGGCGCAACGGGCTCGCGAAGTGGTCGCTCACGGGCGACGACGTCCGCGCGCTCAGAGAGGGAATCGCCCCGCGCATCCTCACGCCCGGCGCGACCTTCGGCGAGCCCGTGCACGTGTTGTCTGCGCTCGAACAACCCTCGGACCTCTGGTCAGTGGACGAAGAGACCGCGCGCGAATCACTGAGCGCCGCGGTCTCGTTGCTGTTGCGCTTGCTCGATCGCGAAGCGGACCCGACGCGCTCGCGCGAGCACGTCGTGCTCTGTCAGTTCGCCGAACACCGACTTCGCGCGGGAAAGGGCGCCACGCTCGAAGCCCTGCTCGAAGACCTCGCGCGCCCTCCGTTCGCGCGCGTGGGAGCGATGGCGATCGACGAGTTTCTTCCGCCCAAAGAGCGGCAGTCGTTGTCGCAGGACCTCAACACGCTCCTCGCGTCGCCGTCGTTTGCGACGTGGCGCAGAGGAACGTCCCTCGACGTCGGCCGTTGGCTCGCGCGCCCGAAGGACGGACGCACGCCCGCGGTGATCGTCTCGGTCGCGCACCTCGACGACAACGAGCGAGCGTTGGTGCTGGGACTCTTGTTCGACGCGATCTTGGGTTGGGTGCGCGGGCTCTCGGGGACGAGCGAGCTTCGCGCGTTGATCGTGTTCGACGAGGTGTACGGGTTCATTCCGCCGCACCCGGCGAACCCGCCGACGAAGAAGCCGCTCTTGTCGTTGATGAAGCAAGCGCGCGCGTTTGGCGTGGGCGTGCTCCTCGCGACGCAAAACCCGATGGACCTCGACTACAAAGCCCTCTCCAACGCAGGCGTGTGGTTCGTCGGCCGTTTGCAGACCGACGCAGACCGCGAACGCGTCGTCGAAGGCCTCGCGGGAACAGACGGAGGCACCGGAGGCCTCACGTCGAGCGAGCTCGCGAGCGCGCTCAAGTCACTTCCGAAGCGAGTCTTCTTCGTTCGCAACGTTCACCGCACGCCGCAGTGCAGTCTCGTCGAGTCTCGATGGTGTTTGTCGTGGCTGCGAGGGCCGATGACGCGCGTCGAGATGAAAAAGCTCGCCGCACCGCTGATCGAATCCTCGAAAAACACGGCAAATACAAGCACAAATTCCGACCTAGTACCTCCGATAACCCCCACCCGGTCCGAGGTAGTACCCCCACCCGGTCCGGCGATAACCCCCGCCCAGTCCGACGTAGTACCCCCACCCAGTCCCGCGATACCTCCTACCCGATTGGACATACCGGTCAGCGCAATCCCACCGACTGGCTCGATCGATACATCGGCACGGCCCGCCCCATCGGAGGTAATGCCCGAGGGACTCGTGGCGAGTGTTCCGATTGCGCCCGAGGGGTGGAAGACCTGGCACGGGCACGCGGACTCGGCGCCTGTGTCGCGTTGGAAGTACGTTCCGTACGTGGCCGTGAAGGCCGTGGGGCACATGCGCGACGCGAAGGTGGGGCTCGATCAGCGCGTGACGGCGATCATCGCGGCGCCGCTGCTCGAAGATGGACGCGCAGACATCACGCGCGCCGTGACCGTGGATCCCAAGTTCATCGCCAACACCCCTGCGCCTGGAGCGCGCTATCTCGCGTTGCCCATCGCCGTCACCAAGGCCGCCACGCGCAAGAACGCCGAGCGCGCCATGAAGGACCACGCGGCCCGCACGTTCACGATCGAGCGCCTCGTGCACGAAGAGCTCTCGCTCGTTCAGACCGAGGGCGAGTCGCGCGAGGCGTTTGCCCAACGGTGCCGCGAAGCCGCGCTTCGTCACGCAGCCGCCGAGCGCGCGAGCGTCGAGGCGAAGCACGCTCCAAAGATCCAACGGCTCGCCGAAAAAGCGCAGACCGCGCGATCGTTGTACGCCGCCGCAGAGGCCGCGGTGCGCGCGGCGCCGGGCGGCGCAGAGCTGCTCGCGACAGGGCTCTTCTTGGGCAAGAGCGCGGTGAAGAGCGCGACGACCAAGCGCGACAAGGCCGCGGACAAACTGATCAAGGCCAAGAGCGCCGTCGAGGACGCAGACAGCGCTTGGCGAGAAGCCGTCAACGTGCGCGATCAAGCCGTGAGCGCGCTCGCGCGCGAGGCCGAACGCGCAGGCGAAGGGATCACCAGCAAAGTGGTCACGCCGAAGAAGGGCGACGTCGAAGTGATCGAAATCGGCATCGCGTGGGCGCGGGGGTAGCGGGCGGGGCGAGAGCGCCGACCGGAAAATACGCCTGTCGGTCCGCTGCAGATCCGCGGCGCCAGACACGACCACTCCTCGTCAACGTACTTCCAGGACGTATCCTCGGACTGGCCGCGCCTGGCTTGCGGCTCTTGGCGGCCCTCCGGCGATTTTCCGGTCGTCGCTCTAGCGCGGGCCGTTGATGTTGCCCACGACGGCAGAGATCAACGTGTCGTCGTCGGCGCGCGCGTAGTTCGGCGTGATGCCGATCAGCAGCTCACGACTTCGCTCGACGAGGTCTTCGTGCCCGCGAAGGTCCTCTCCCTGGTCGAGCTCAACCCACGATGCCTGCCCCTCGAATTGCGGGCGGAAGTCGATCGCGACGACGAGCAACGTGTCGTCCTTCGAAGCCCCTTCGATCGCAGCCCCTCGAGCGAGGTACGCGCGGAGGGGCAGAAACGTCGCGAGAACGCCCGGGTGAAACACGAGCACATCCGCGCCCACCGGCGAGCGACGGACGAACGCGTCGAGCTCGCTGCGCGATCGCTGCACCTCCCAGTCACGGCTTCCGCCAGCGCGCAGGTAGCGCCGGAGCGCGAGCACGGGCCCTCGCTCGAGCCACGCGAGGAGCGTCCGCTCGTTGGCCCCGAAGAGATCGCCGATGCTCGCCGCAGCGGCGCCCGGGATCACTGCGTGGGCCTCGCGCGACGGCGCCGCTGACGGATGCCGAGCCGTTGTCGCAGCTCTTCGTCGTACACGGCGAACGCGGCTTCTTCCTGCTGGTTCGAGGGTCCGTTGACGAGCAACGCGATGGTTCCGATCAGCGCGCCGAGGCCGCTCACGACGCCGCCCGCGACGGCGACGGACGGTTCGACGCGGCCCTGAATCGCGTAGCCGAGTCCGATCACGGCGAGGCCCGCGCCCATCACGCCGCCGCTCACAGCGAGGACGCGCTGGCGGCTCTGCTCGCGCTCGATGATCTCGAACCCGACCCGCGCCGTAAACGACGTGGGCTCGACCGCGGGGATCAGCTGGACGGGGCTCGCTACCAACTGCCCGTTGGCCAACCAGATGATCGTCGAGCGATCGTTGGGCGAAGCGCCCGCGCCGTGAACGAAGAAGGTCCACCGCGCGGTTCGATGCTCGCGGTAGTACGCGACGCGCTCGGCGAACGGCGCGGTCCTCGGCGGCGCCGGACGGATCGGGACGTGCCCGCAGGCGGACGCACCACACACAATCAAGACACCTGCGAATCGACTGATGCCCTTCGATCCTGCTCGCGCCCCAGCGCCGCCCCGCTCGTTCATGCGACGAATAAGTACCACAGCCCGCGGGAGCGTGGCGCCCTCACGCGCGGCGCTTCAGCCGCCCTGCCACGTTCCGTTGAGCCGCGTGCAGAACTGCATCGCGATCTCGGTCGAAAACGGTTGGTAGAAGAAGTACGTCTGCGTGAGCGACATCGTCGTGTTGGAGAGCGATTGGACGCAGCGCCCGACCACGTTGGCTCCCGCGCAGCCACCGGCCGAGTACGTCGCGCCGGTCTGCATCAAGCACTGCTGCCGCACCTGATCGACCGTGACCGCCGTCGAGTTCGTCGAGAACTCGATGCAGAGCTGCGAGCCCATTTGCTGCGCGGTACAGCTTCCGTGACTGGGTCCACCGCAGCCCGCGAGCGCAGCGAAAACAGCGCTAGTCACGAACGCCAGCGCGCGCTTGGTCATCACCATCGTCCTCACCTTCTGCGCGAAGTGTACGAACGAGCCAGCGCGTTCTTCCCCGTGTGGAATCGCGGCCGACGCTGCGCTGGGATGAACCACTTGGGCGCCGCAGAGCGGCGCGCGCAGGAGCGCGAGGGGGGTTGTGATACACAGTGTCGTCGCGCGCACCGAGATGAATCTCGGTGCATGGACGCCGCAGAGCGGCGCGCGCAGGAGCGCGAGGAGTCTCGGTACTACACAGAGCATCCTCGCGACCGGCTCTGCGGGCGCGCGCTGCGTAGCAGCGTCCATGCGCCGAGATTCATCTCGGCGCCCAAGTGATGCATCTCGGCGCTCGAGAGACTCACGACACGACTCTCCTTCGCGACCGGCTCTGCGCGCGCTGCGTAGCAGCGTTCATGCGCCGAGATTCATCGTGGCGCTGCGAGGCTCGCTACCGCGGAACCAACCGCGCCGTGCAGAACGCCCCACTATTCAAATACGGGTGCGCGGAGTTGGCCGTCCCGAGCGCGCGTAGGAAGTACTGCCCGAGTCGACCTCCGCACGCGCCGGCGCTCGGCCGCTCGGGAGAGACGTTGATCGAGATGTCGAAGCCGACGCGCGTCGTGATCGGCGTGCCCGCCGGAAGCCCGAGGTCACGCGCGGTCACGAGCGCTTCGACGACGTAGCCAGCGCTCCGTCCGAACGCGCCGAACTGCGTCGATCGCCACGCGCCGCGGTTGTCGGTGCCGACGTAGCCCGTCGCGCGGTTGGCTCTCGTGCCGGTTCCGAACGCTGCCGCGACGATGAACTGACGTGTTCCAGGGTCGTCGTACATCGGCGCCATCGCGTTGACGCCATCCCAATCGAGATAGAGCTCCGCGCCGTCGCCGCAGTAGTCCTCTTCTGTCATCGGCGCGACGACGCTCGTGCGGTCCTCGACGGACACGAAGAAGTACACGCCCTCCGCGGTCCAACCCATTCCGAGCTGCGCCGACTGCCCTGCAGGAATGGCGCTCGCTCCCGTCCAGAACATCGGGACGATCGGCTCGAGGACGACCCCTGGCTCGAGCACGCCATCGATCGTCGGAGGGCCCGCGAGCGCAGGAATCGCTTGGCAGTATGGCGATCGCCCCGCGTCCACGGTCGCATCGGCCGAACCGTCGTCGCGTGCGTCGAGCGTCGCGTCGTCGCGCGCGACATCGGCGAGGACATCTGCAGGCGGATCCGCCGCGTCGACCGGGTCGAATCGCAAGCGTCCGCAGCCAACGAGGGCGATGACCGGCGCGCAGAGTCGAGCGAGCGCTGAGCCGCGCATGACACGAGGATACGCCAGCCACGGGTCGTGGCGAGAAACGCGCGGTGATCTGGACGGAGGGACGCGGCGACGGAGCGACGAGGGTGGTGTGTGCAACCAGCGTCGCAATCGAGCACCCGCGCGTCGACAGCTGCGAGCGACGCAGCCGCGAGCTTCACGGGCGCTCGGCGAGCGTCGCCGCCGTCACGCGATCGACGCAACGCGCGCGCGCAGCCTGGTCGCTGATCGACGCGACACATTGAATCAAGACGTACTCCGGCGAATCGAACTCGTATCGCGCGTGAATTACTCGACCGACTTCACTCTGCGCCGGCTGGATGTACTCTGCGAAAACACCGGACGTGCCCTCGACGGTCTCACGCTTGACCATCACGACCGTGTCGCCGTTGCCGCGAATATCGCCGGCCAATTCATCAGGACTCGTCGCGGGCATTCCCCCGAGCGTCATGACGCCGACTTCGATGCTCGAGTCGCCAGCGTTGGCTCGAAAGAGCACGGCCCCTCGAGTGGGATCGTTCAGCGTTTGCGCTGACGACTGATCGATCGAGACGGACATTCGGCCCAAGCGAATACGACGGCGCCCCGCCGCGACCGGCGGTGGGTTGTCGCTGAGCGAGATCGAAAGAAACGCTGTACGGCACGCGGCGGACGCAGCCGCGGCAGCTGGGCCAAGTACGGCGCACGTGAACATCGTCAGCTGTCGGTCCAACATGACGTACCACTGCACTCTTCGGGTCATCGGGCTCGATCGCGCTCGCTTGCTGAGACGCCGCGCGACCGCGCCGTTTGCGCTCGGCGGCAGCTCTTCGACCTCCCACCCCTCCTCGATCGCGATCGACCGCGCGTTGTCGACGAGCGCATCGAATGCGACGCGATTGGGCGCGGGCACTCGCGAGATCGAGATCAGGTCCGGCGCTGCGCCGCGCCAGCGGTGGACGATCTCGCCTTCTTCCGCCGTCCAGGTCGCCGGGACCCTGATCGTGACGCCGAGCGCCGTAGTCGCACGATCAGACTCCACGCGTGGAGCGTCCGTTGCGAGCGCGGCGCGCTGCGAGTCCGCGGTTGTCGACGGAGATCGCGGCGCAATCGAAGCGACCGGGCGAACGCCCGCCGCTGGAACAGGCTGACAGCTCACTGCAAGAGCAAAGAACGGCACGCACAACCACGGTCGGAGCGCTCGATTCGCCATCGGCAGCGGCGTATCACGAGGTCCAGGGCGCGCGCGTGTCAGTGAGATGTGTGTGCGATGGATTCGACAGCGCGACCAGCGGCGACCGCGCGCGAGCGGCTCATCAGTCCATCGCGCCTCACGAGCACGCTGGCATCGGGCAGCCGCCGCGCGTCGCGGGCATCGAGCTCTGACGGCAGCCTGCGATGTTTTCGAAGGTGTTTCCCGAGACGAAATCCACGACGGACTCGGTCCACCAGTGTCGGTACACGCCTCCCCCAGCGCTGTGGCGGATCGTCGTGTTGCTCATGAACGCGCTCGGCGTCTGGTCCGTTTGCAAGAAGATGATCACCGCGCTGTCGGCGTCGATGTTGTTCGCGCCGTCCATGGGACACACGCCGCGCGTTCCCGAATCGCTGCCCGCGTACTCGATGATGGCGTGTTCGATGCGCGTCTGGGCGTGAACGACGTCTTTGAAATAGAGCCCCATCCAGTCACCGGCAGCCGGCGAGGCAGACGCGGACGTGAGCGTCACGGGGGCGCTCGCGGTGCCCATCACGCGAAGCGCGCCCTGCGCGACCCACGAGCCCGAGACCATGCGGCCCAGCGCGGTGATTCCGCTGTTGGCAGGGGTGCGCGAGAAGCGCATCGTCACGCCCGCTTCGATCTCGAACGTCGCGGACGCAGGGCCGTCCTGTCGTCCATCGCCGACGCGCACGAGCGCGCTCGACGCGCCTTCGAGCGACACGCGATAGGGCACACCGCGGTTGTGCGCCACCGTGTCGCGAACGACGTCGCGGTTGTTCGAATACGCCGCGGTGCTGCAGTCGTGAAGCAGGATCTCGTCGCGACCGTTGCCGGTGTACGTCCCCGTCGGGAGCTCGCTGAGCGCGTCGGCGCCGAGATAGACCGGGTACGAGCCGCTGCCCGACACGGTGAGGTTCGTCGAATCCGCAGTAAATCGCGCGGCGATCAGCGCGATGCCGACGCCTGCGGATCCGCGCACCGTCACGCGATCGACCTTCAACAACTGCGGCAGCGTCGCGGCGTCGGCCTGCGCTGCGATGGTGGACGCGAGAAAGTCAGCGCTCGCGATGTCGCTCGTGGGACCGCCGCCGCCCTCGAAGGTCGTGTGCGAAAACGACGCGGAGCCGCCCGTGCGAAGCAGCACACGACCCCACGCGCTCGCGGCCTCCGAGCGGACGAAACGGATGGGGCGCGGCTCGGTTCCCTCGGCGACAAGGCGCGAGCCGTTGTTGGTGACGTTGATGGAGGCGTTTGGCGCGAGGCGGACCTCCGAGCACGACTCGATCGTGACGACCGTGTTTTCACTGAGCGTGAGCGACGACGAGACGAGATGAATCCCCGACGCCCAGCGCTCGCTCGCCGAGATCGAACCTTGGTGAACGATGGGCGCGCCCATCGGCGAACACGGCGCAGACCCTGCGCCTGGCGCGCAACGAGTGAGCGCGAGCGCGAGCACAGAAACCGCGCTTAGCGCGATCGATCGACGGAGAGGCATGCGTTGCATCATCGCCATCGTTGTAGGCGCGCGCGGGTACAATGTTCCCGAGCAACGCCGCTTGTCCGAAATTGTGCAACGCTGCGGGCGAGCGGCATACGCTCGCTGAAATTCCAGCTCATGCTCGTCTCGCACCGCGCCATCATCGCAGACCGAATCGACGCCATGCTCGCGACGAGCGCGCTGTTGCACCCTTCGTTTCGCGTGCACGCCGTCGAGAACAAGGGCGTCGTGTCCGAAGACGCGCTCATGCTGCGCGCGTTTGCGAGGCTCGGTCACACGGGGCGTCCGTGCGTGACCGTGCTGCTCGAGGGCGCGGCTCGAATATCAGCCCACGAAAATACTCGCTGGCTGGCGCCTTCGTCAGCGCTCGCGCTCGACTACAAGTCCGCGATCGTCATGCGCCAAGAGGGCGCTCGCTACCGCGCGCTCGTCCTCGAGTGGGACGACTCTCACGGCGATCGCCCGCGCCCGTTTGTGTCGATCGACGACGGGTCGGTCTTCGCTCGCGCCGACGCGCTCTGGACCGCCCTTCGTCACTCCAGCGGCGCGGAGGCCAGCCCTGTCGTGATGGACGCGCTCGGCGCCATCGTGACCGCCCTGCGCGACCAGGGCCTCGCGCTCGCGTCCCCCGCGGTGTGGACCGAGCCTGATCCCGACGCAGCCGAGTGGTTCACGCTCGCGAGCGCGCTCGATCGCGTGCTCTCGGCGATGGACGATCAACCCATGGTGGTCGACCTCGCCGAGTCGATGTCCCTCTCGTCGCGGCAATTGCAGCGCGTGGTGACGACGTTTCACGCTCGGTACGGGTTCAACTCGGGGACGTGGCAGGACACGCGCAGCCGTCGGCGCGTGATGATGGGCGCCGCGCTCATGACCGCGCCCAAGGCCTCGACGGAGTACGTCGCGCGCGTCGTGGGCTACCGATCGTCGCAGTCGTTTGCGCGGGCGCTTCAGATGGCCGGGCTCCCCGCGCCCAGCGAAATCCGCGACGAAGTGTCGCGCATGCGCTGAGCGCTCGCCTATCGCTTCACGAGCTTCGCTTCGCGCGCGTCGCCGTCGGCGATGGTCCCCGCGCCGCCGTGCTTGAGCTTTCGCTTCGCGTACCAGGGGCGGCTCGAGAGCGCGATGATCGGAAAGATCGTGAGCCACATGAGCGCGCCGATCACGGCGATCGCGAGGCGACCACCCTCCGCGTGCGGCTGGCTTCCGAACTTGTGATACTCGGGGTCGACCGTCGAGACGAGGAAGGGAACGGTTCGAATCGAGCCGCTCTCGGCCAGCTGGTACATCGAGTAGCCCACCTCGTCCGTGACCGTTCGCCCTGCGGCCGAGCCGCGGATCTCGTAGTGATGGCGCCAGTAGCCGGGGCTGTTCTTGGGCTTGACCCACACGCGCCAGGTGCGCGTCGCCTCGATCGTCGTCGGGACGACGTCGGCGGTCAGCGCGAGCACCGTGTACGAGTTGAACACGACGAGCATCGCGAAGAGCATCCACGCGAGCGCGCCGATGCCGAGGTTGCGGAACACCTTCGCGCGCTTCTGCGCTGTTTCGCCGGGCTTTTCACGGGAGATCACCATCGGCGCGAACGACGTCGCGCTGAGCACCGGCATCGTGGCCGCGGCGCGATACGCGTTGGCGCTCTGCTCGTGCGCGCCCGAGAGCGCGCCGTACACGTGCACTTCGTCGCCGTGCTTGATCTCGAATACCTGTGTGCGGTGCGCGTGGTCGTGCCGTTCGCTACGGTCGAACTCGCCGTGGATCTTCACGTTTTGCGGCGGGTCGACGCGCACGGTGACGCCCGTGGAGGTGCGCACGACGAACGAGCGTTGCTGCTGCTGGCGCGCGGTCTCTTCCCACGCGTGGTTCCACGCGCCCTTGTATTGCCACTCGCGGCCGGCTTGCGCGACGCGAAGCACCACGGCAGGTCCGCGGTCTTCGGTCTCGACGCGGCCGAAGACGACGGACGCTCCGTCGCGGAGCGGGGCCTTCGGGTCGAAGCCCTCTTCGAGCTTGGCCCTTCGCTTGTGCTGCCAATACAGAAGGACGCTGAGCAACAGCAGGCCGCCCACGACGACGAAGTTGCTCCCGACGTACACACCCGCGGTCGTATCCGACGCGGACTGCGAGCGGTCGTAGTAGTCGTGCTCGTTGTCCTCGGTGATCGCGCGGCCAATGACGTATCCCTCGCGTACGGGGCTCCACGGCACATCGTCGTGGTTGTCGCACCCGCTCAGCGCGACGAACGCGCTCAGCGCGAGCGCAGCGAATGCCCCCATCGAACGTACTCGCTTCATAGCGAGCGGAGTGTACCAGAGCGGTGCGAGCGCGCCCGAAACCCGCGACGCTCCGTGAGGGACCGGTGAGCCGAACGGCGAGCGCATGCAACGAGTGCATAGCGAGCCGAGCGGCAAGCGCATGCAACGAGTGCATGCGCATGGGCGCCGTGGGCGGCGGGGCGTCTGCGGTCGAAGCGACCGGACGCCGAGGAGCGATCGAGGCGATCGCGTGGGGAAACACGCGTCACGCAATCGTGTGGGAAACACGATCGATGCGGTCCCCGTTGGCTACGCCAACGGCGACTGTGTTGATCGTGTTTCACTCGGAAAGCTCGGGTCACGATGAGACCCAAGGCGCCCTTCGACCGGCGACGCGAGCGCAACGCTGCGCACGATCCGCGATCACACCCGCTCCGTTGGCGACACGCGGGCTCGGTCTCTCGGGATCTTTCCCAGGAGCGAGCCCGGTGCGTGTCTTCTTCCAACGCCGCGTCGGGCTATCGAAACAGAGAGCGGCGATTGCGGACGCGGACGTCGAGCTCGTCTTGAATCGCGGCGCGAACCTTCTCGTTGAGGCGCCCCACGAGCAGCTCGTCGTCCGCGGACTTGTCGTCGTAGCCATCGACGCTGATCGGCGGCAGAAACGAGATCGACCACTTCGCGGGCAGCGGCACGAGCCCGAGCGCGCCGAACCACGGGAACGTCGGCGTCACAGGGACGATCGGCAAATTGAGCAGTTTTGCGAGCGGCCCTGTCGGGAGCATCGGGTGCGTCTCTTCGCTGCCCACGATGGCGACCGGAACGATCGGCGTCCGCGTTCGAAGGGCGAGCTTGATGTGTCCGCCGCGGCCGAAGCGCTGGAGCTGGTAGCGCTCGCGGTAGCTCTTGGACACGCCTTTGACGCCCTCGGGAAACACGCCGACGACCGTCGAGCTTCGTAGCAGTCGCTCGGCGTTCTCTTGGCAGGCGCGGACGGCGCCCAAGCGGTTGAGCGCCACGCCCATGAACGGAAAATGGAACACGAAATCATCGGCGAGCCAGCGGAGGGGCCGCTGCGCCGGGTGCTCGCGCCGGAGCGCCGCCGCGAGCATCAGCCCGTCGTACGGGACCGCGCCCGCGTGATTCGCGCACAGGATCACCCTTCCTGCGTCCGGGACGTTCTCGATTCCGTGGGTCTCGACGCGCCACCACTTCGTGTAGAGCAGGTCGATCACGGGCTTGGCCATGGACAGAAACTGCTCGTCCAAGCCGAACTCGTCGACGTCCTCTGCGCGATCGCGCAGCGCCACCCTGCCCCACTGGCGCGCGTAGAACTCGCCCGAGGCGATGTCCGACGCGCTGTCCTGCGGCTCTTCTTCGATCGGCCCTCGCGCAGCGTCGCGCACTTCGACAGAGCCGTCGTTGGCTCGCTCGCTTCGCGGCTCGCTCGTCGCTTCGTCGCTGTCCGTCGAGGGTCGCTCTCGTCCGGCGCGCGCGAGCAGCACGTCGAGCTGCGACTCGAGCGCGCGAATCTTGTCCTCGATGCTCCCGTCGGCCTCGGTCGCGCTCGGCGATGGGCTCTCGTCAGCGCTCGCGTCCGCGTTGTCGGGCGCGTCGCTCGCGCGCGCGGTCGTGACGGACGCCTCGGCGCCGACCTCGTCGATCGCGCTGTCTTCTTCGGGGCGATTTGATTTCGTGGGCGCGCTCGGCGGCGCGCTCGCCGCGCGCTCGATCGCCGCTTCGCTCTCGGGAGGCGCGGGGGCCTCGGCCGTCGCGTCCATCGCTTCGAGCGCTTCTGCGGGGACCTTGGGGGCCTTTGGCGCGTGGGTGACCTCGTCCTTCGCGCTCGCTTTGGCGCTGGGGCGCTTGGACGTCTTGGCGCCAGGGCGCTTGGAGGTCTTGGCGCCGGGGCGCTTGGAGGGGCGCCCGGCATCGCTCGCTGGAGCCTCTTCTCCCTCGCCTTCGCGAGAGAACGGGTCGCTTCCGAGTACCTTCTTCGTCATGGTGTGAGCGTTCCTCGAGGGTGATTCGCGGGCACGGGTCAAGCGCGGAGCAGGCGCGCGTCTCGTAGTCGCTGCGCGCCGGCGTAGTCGAGCACGGCCTCGCGCGTCGTGAACGCGGGGCGAAACTCGAGCTGCTTGCGCGCGCGCTCGCCGTCCGCGACGCAGAGCCAACGCAGGTAGTCCACCCAGCTCGACGGCGCTTCGAGCAGCTGCGCGGCCCAGAGCACGCTCGCCGCGGGCCTCGCGATCGGCGCAGGAACGGGCCACGCCGTTCGCCCCGCGAGCTCGATCACTTTGCTGAGCGGCAGCACGCCGTCGCCGACGATGTTGAACACGCCAGGGACGTCTCTCATCGTCGCGAGCTTGAGCGCCGCGAGCGCGTCCACTTCGTGAAGAAACTGCATGAGCGGGTCGTAGCCCATGAGCGTCGGAACGAGCCTTCGCCCGAGGTATCGCGACAGATAGTTGCGCACCGTCGGGCCCAAGATGGGCGCCATGCGAAGGACGCTCACCACCGTCTGCGGCATCTGCTTGGCGAAGCGCTGCACGACCGCCTCGGCCTCGATCTTGTCGACGAGGAACCGACTGTCTCGATTGCCCTCGAGCTTGTGGCTCTCGGTGAGAAAGTTCGGGTTGCTCGGGCGGGCGCCGTACAGAATCGTCTGCGACCACAGGATGAACTTGTGCACCGGGCGCTCGCGGCACGCGTTGAGCACGTGCATCGTCCCGACGGACTCGAGCTCGTGGGCCCAGGCGCTCGCGTACGTCGGCGACGCGAGAAACGCGAGGTGCAGAAACGTGTCGACCCCTTCGGCCGCGAGGATCTCGGCCATGCGCGCGTCCACCGTGGGCTGCGTCAGGTCGACCTTGTAGAACCTCGTCTTTCGCCCAGCGGTCGTCGGCTGCTCGATGTCGAGCGCGACGATGCGCCCGATGCGGTCGTCGTCCTCGAGCAACCCGATGAGGTTTCGCCCGAGAAATCCCACTGCCCCCGTGAGGGCCACCGTTCTTCGCGCTCGCGGCGTCCGCGCCACGGCGCGCCCTCGGGCGCCGTTCGTGTCCGTCATGGCCGCGGATGGTGTGTGCTAACCGGGCGCGCTGGCAAGTGCGGACCGCGTCGCGACGCGTACGCAGCGTCGAGTCGCGCTCGGAGCGCGCAAGATTCGCGGGATTTTCGCTCGCGCACAGACGCGACCGTCGCGCTGCTTCCGCCCCAGCAGCGCGACGATCCGCGACGAGTCGCTCAGCGATCGATCTTTTCGGCGACGAACTCGATCTCGGCGTAGTTCGACGGGTTGGCCTCGCCCGCGCGCCACGCGGACTCGACGCCGACGACCTCGTACCACTCGCCGCCTTCGACCTCGATCCACACGCGGTTTTCGCGCGCGTAGAGCTTGCACGGAGGCGTGTCGAACGTGGCGAGCTCGCGGAGCGTCTCGTCGTAGAGGCCCCACACGCGAACGCGCGGGCTCTGGGTGCACGCGATCACGATCACGCGACCCATGTGCAGCGACGCGACGGCGTCCGCGCCGATGTCCGCGCGGGACATCACGCCGGGGCGACGACCTTCGACGCCACAGAGCGCGGTGCCGCGCGGGCTCACCGCGAGGGCCAAGCCCCCAGCGGCGAACGCGAGCCCCTTCACTTCGTCTTCGAAGGTGGCGATCTGGATGTTCTTTCCGTGGCGAAGGTCGACCATCCACACGCGGGTGTCGCGGGCGGTGGTCGCGAGGCACGAGGCACGATCCCAACGAAGGGTCATGACCGAGCCGGGGTCCTTCACGCGGAGCTCGCTCTCGACGAAGCGACCGCCGTCGTACACGGCGAAGCGCTTCTGGCCTTTGCCGCGCTTCCACCCGAGGACGGTGTCTTCGTCTTCGACGTGCCACTCGTTGCTGTACTCGAAGAGCCTCGCGGCGTCGCGCGGCACTTCGGTGTCGTCCGCGCCGAGCTCGCGGGGCCGAGGCCCGACGAACTGGAACCCGACGACGCCCTCGCTCGGTTCGACCGCGAAGGCGCCTTGCTTTCGCACGGGCCCCTTGGCGCGCTCGCCCACGTTGGGCACGAGCTCGAACGACTCGGGGCTCACGTCGAGGCCCATCAAGAATCGATCGAGCGTGGCGATCTCGCGGGTCTCGAAGGTTCGGACGAAGATGCGACCGCCCTGCGCGTAGAGCGCTTCAGCGTTGCACTTGACCCGACCGAGCTTTCGAAACTGATTGTTGTGCCAGCCGAGCAGCACGACGTGGTGACCGTCGCTGTCGTGCGTGAGCGTGGCGACGAGCCTGCCGTTGCGCGTGGACGCGAGCAGGTACGCGCCGATCTGAACCTTGCGTTCGACCTCGATTTTGCCCGCGTCGTTGCGCTTGAGGACCTTGAGGTGCGTCCCTTCGGCGACGATCACGCGCGACTCGGGGCCGTACGCAACGCCATACAAGCTGTCTCCCAGCAGGGCGAGCTTGGTGGCGGCCTTCGTGCTGAAGTCCACCTCCCAGAGCGAGTCCTGGCTGAACGCGAGCAGCACCGCGCCGTTGTCTTCGCGGATGGTAACGATCGGCTCTTCGTGGGGCAGATCGAAGTCTTCTACTTCGACGACTCCTTCTTCTGTGGTGAAGAGAAAGCGCGGAGACTGCTTCTTCGGACGAACGACGGCGTATGCACGACCGTCGAGCGTGGCACCGAGGACCGAAGCACGGTCGAAGCGGGCTTTCTGGTTCTGCGTGGGACGTGGCTGCTCGGAGCCGGGGTCCCGGGCGGGGGATAGGACTAGATCAGAGCCACTCGTGTCACGGCGTTCGCTGTTTCGGCGGCTCGTCGAGGTCGACGTCGTCATCGTCATCGTCGCTCGGCTCCCAGAAGATGAATCAACGGGCCACGCTGGCCCCATGCAGAGTGAAAGGGGAGCCCCGAAGGGGTGGGGACCGTAGCGCAACCCGCGGCGGAGTTACACCGGAACTCCGACACAATCCGCGCGCCACGGAGGTAAGTCCGTGTAGGATAGTCGCACCATTCACCGAGAATCAAGGGAATCAGGCGGTTCGCGGTGTTCGAACGAACCAACGGAGTCCGATGCCGGGCGACCGCGCGCGGTGTGCCGGAAGTGAGTCGGAGCCCCAACGAGGGCAGAAGATCGCGGGACCTGGGGCGGGTCCCCCGCGAGGTCAACCGATGTGAGGCAGCGCCCAACGAAGGAGCGAGTTGCACACAGCGACGAGCAGGGCGGCGATCGACGCGACGAGACAGCCGTCGATCTCGACGCCGCGGACGACCTTGCGGGCCATCATGAACACGGCGCCGTTCAAGAAGAACGCGACGACGCCGAGCGTGAGCACCGCCGCGGGAACGCTGATGAACCCGAGCAGGCCCCACACGACCGAGTTGATGAGCGCGACGACCACCGAGAACAGCACGGCGTCGGTGAACTTCTTCACGCGGATTCCAGGCAGGACCGCGGCGACGAGCAGGACGCTCAGGCCGCTGAGCAAGAAGTGAAACAGCGTTTGGACAATGCTCATCGCACGCTCCTTTTCGAGCCGCTCGCGGAGGGGGAAGTCTCGTGGACCGCGAACGGGGTCGGAGCGTGCTTCGGGCAAGGGGTGTTGTCGAGCCCTCGCCGACGCTGTCGCACACCATGGAGTCGGGCAGAAGCGCAGGCGCTCAGCGTCGTTGCATCAACGTTCGAACGTGCGCGACGAGCGCGTCGCGGAGGGCGGTGTCCGTCGCGAGCTCGGGGTTGGGCGGCATCATTCCGCTGAGGCCGACGGCGCTTCCGCCGCCGACGAGGATGCGCCGAAGGTGTTCGTCCGTCGCGCGTGCGTGCCACGAGGGGTCCGCGAAGTCCCTCGGTCGTGGCGTGAGCCCTGCGGCCGCCGCGCCGTCGCCGCGCCCTTGGGGCCCGTGACACGCGACGCATCGCGACGAGTACATCTCTTGCGCGCGCGACGCCGCGGGCAACGGCGCAGCGGGAGCGCTGGGCTTGCACGCGACGAGCGTGCAAGCGAACGCGAGCGACAGGACGATCGAGCGAGCGTTCATGGCGAGCGAGAGCGTGCTCCCATTCGCGCGCCGCGCGCGAGCGAACAAGTTACGGCCGAGGCGCCGAGAGCGAACCGATGAGCGCAACGAGTGCCGGACCGCGCTACGAGCGACGCTTCGCGGGAGGCACTTCGATCACGAGCACCGCGAACAGATAGAACTCGCCGAAGCTGCCTTCGTTGCCGAAATATCCTGTGAAGCTGAACTCCCGCTCGCCGAGGCTGTTCACCTTCACGCGGTTGGACGCGTGGGTGTCTGCATCGCCGCCGGACGCGTCGGGCGGTCCTCGCAACAAGAACGCGAGGTCGCTCTCGCTCGTCGAGCCTTCGGGCAACGCGTCGAGGACGTCGTCCGGCGTCGCGCGCGAGGGAATCCGAACGCGCGACGGAACCTCCGGCAGCTCCCACAGCGCTTCTTCGTCTGCCTCGGTGAACACGACAGCGCGCAGCGACACAGACAGCCCCGCCTTCATCGCGGCGCGGGCGACGACCGCGTCGCGCCCCTTGAGCGTCGCGAGCTCCGTCGCGGTGAGCTTCTGACTCTTGCGCGATCCCTCGGCGGACGTGCTGTACATGTGAACGCACGGGACCGCGAGGCGCGCGCCGTCGGGCTCCCAATCGCCGTCGGCGAGCGCTTGCTTCAACGCGCGGACGAGCGGCGCTTCGCGCGCGCTTGTCGAGAGCAATTTCGCAGGCGAAGCGCTGGTCGGACGAGACAGTCGATACGTCATCGTCACGCGCGACCCTGCGTAGACCGGCTCGACGCGATGGTCGACGTCCGAAAAGAACGCCGCCCACCGCAGGATCAACGGCGACGAAGACGCCTCGATCTCCGATGCCCAATCGACCTGATCGAAGAGCCCGTTGTGCGAGAGCGAGAGCTCGCCGCCCGTGAAGCGCGAAGGCAGACAGAGCACGAGCGACCCGACCATGGTGCGGTCCGTGGGGGTGTCCTTGTGCGTGTCGAAGTACCCGTTCGCGCCGTAGATGTGCAGCGCGTACGGCTCTGCGGTGAACGGCGTCGCGTCGTCCGGCGAGAGCGCCTCGCGAAGCTGCTCGAGGATCCCCGACGACGGGAGGTCCACGCCCTCGAGCGTAAACTCGCTCGCTGCGATCTGCGCGCCGTCACGGACGTTGCGATCGAGGACGGTGGAGCGACCCTTTCCGACCTTTGCAGGACGCGCGACGCGGGTGAGCTCGGCGTTGTCGAGCGCTTGCGCGTCACAATCCACAGACGGGCCCACGGGGACCGCGCGTCCGTCCTTGAAGCGAACGCGGACGGGCTCTCGCAGCAGCACTTCGCCGGTGGCGAGGTACGGCGAAGAGATTCCGAGGATCGCGCGCGCGATCGCGTCGTCGTGTTGGCCGCGGCTCATCGGCTCGAACGATCGAACATCGGGGCGTGCCTGTCGAGCCGCCGACGGTTCGCCCGCGCAGAGGAGCGCACTGCGCGCTCACTCTCGTCCGAATCGAACCTCTCGCCACACGGGCGCGTCGGGGACCGTCCGCGCTCCCGCATTGCACAGCGCGCTGCGCCCTGCGCACACGAGACGTCCGTCGTCGAACAGCGCGCACGTCGCGTCGGCGCCCACCATGAGCGACGCGATCCTGCCCGGGACCGTTGAAAACATGGGTTCGATGGCCGCGCCTGCGACGATCGATTGGCAGTAGACGCGCTGGGACCGATCGATCCAACACGCGCGGTCCGCCGCGGCCCGAACGAGCAGCATGCCGGGCGGGGCGATGCGAGACCATCGCGTGTCGGCTGCGTCGTCGAGCGCTCCGGCGGGCGTGCACTCGAGCGCGTCCTGTTCGCCGAAGCGACACACCCGACCGTCATCGAGCACGCGGACGGGCTGCGCGACCTCGAGCCGAGCGCGCGCCGCAAGGTTGATGCATACAGACGTTCGGTCCGTAGTCACGACGCAGAGCGTGGAGCCGCCGAGCTCGATCGACTCGATGGGTTGTTCGATAGGGTCGCGCGCGAACACGTCGGCCCACCGCGGCGCGGGCCCCGAAGGCGGACCGATCAAGCACGAGACCGTGCGCTCGACGACGCGACAGTGGGCGAACGCCGAGCGCGCCGAGCGCCCCGTCTGCTCCTCGGCCGTCGGCGCGAGGTCCATCGCGTGCTGCGGCTCGATGTTCACCCACGCGCCCCGCTCGGTGCGCACCCACAACGCGCGACGCGCAAATCCAACCGCGGCGCTGTCGAGCGCGATCACGCGCGGCGGCCAGGTCGGGCGGGGCGGATCGACGGTCGCTCCAACGCTCCCCCAGCAACGCACGCGCGCGGGCGACTCGCTGGTGATCGCGCACGGCAACGACGAATGCACCTCTCGGTACGGGCCGCCGGGAATCTCGTGCTCTGCGACGCGCGCTCCACACTCTGCCGCATCCGCCCCGCCGGGCGCGAGCGAAGGAGCGCACAACACCCGTGCGTCCTCGGTGAGCGCGCAGAGCTGTTGTCTCGAGGCCGACAGCGACACCGCTCGAAAGTCCGGAGCGAACGCGCCTCGGTCACCGAAGCACCGCACGCTCCCCGCAGCGCCCGAACGCACGCACACGAGCCGCTGCGAGATCGCGACCTCGCGCACATCGGGCACCGACGCGACGGAGGGAGCCGCGAGACGCCAGCGCTCGAACTGCGAGTCCGGCTCGTCGCTCGGACTTCGCAACCCCATCGGACCGTGTGTGAACCCGTCGCAGAGCACGGCCCCGTGCGCTGCGCGAGCGCAGTGGTAACCGTCTCCGACGCCGAGCGCGTGCTCGTCGGCGGTCCGGTCGGAGCTCACGTACAACTGCGGCCACCACACCGGCGCCAACCGCTCGGATCGGTAGACCCACGGCTCGGACGGACCGCCACAATACGCGTCGCCGCGCGGATCGTAAGCGCACACCCCTTGGTGCGATGGCGCCGCCAGGTGCAGCGCGCGGCCTGCGACGCGAACGGGGGGAGCCGCGCGTGCGTCCTCGTCTCGATCGGGCTCCGTACGGTCGCGCACGGAGTCGTGGAAGCGGCTCCAACACCACGTCGCGTCGCGGCGAGCGGCGCAGGCCCACGCGTCGCGAACGACGAGCAACGACGTGCGGCGATAGCGAACGCCGCGCGCTTCTTGCTCGGGCGACGCAGCCAGCGGCCAGCGATTGGGGTCGTGCCCCCGGCAGGCTCCGAGCAGCGCGATCGCGATCATCAACGAGGTCGGAAGAGAGCGTCTGATGACGCAGCGTACATCGCTTGGCGATCGAGTTCGACGAGGCCCACCATGTCCCAACCTTGGGACACGGTCGGACAAGTTTGCCGAGCGCTTGCGGCGCGGCTAAACCGCCACTCATTCGATCGTCGTACTTTTCTCGCGAGATTCGCGGCGGTTTGACTTGATTTCAACGGTCTCGTCTATGGCCGATGCTCGGCTCATTTCTACGACGTTCAATTGGGGCGCGGCTAGTCCGCGGTGTCGGTCAGCACGATGCGATCGATCAACGGCCCGCGCGGCGAGGGGACGAACGTGAGCACGACCGACGGGCGATCACCCGCGGGAAGCACACACGCAGCGCGGCGCGGCTGACACAAAAAGTCCCGCGACCGGGCGTTCGAGAGCGTGCGCGCGAGCGTGTCGTACTCGTCCGCGTCGGGCTCGTCGACGCGCTGGGGCGCGGTCCAGTACGTCGGCGATGCGCACGAGTAGAACAGCTGCGCCGTCGGCGACATTCGCGCTCGGATCGCAGCGAGCGCGGCGCGCGCGTTCGGCGGGTTCGGGCTGTACCGCATCGAGGCGCGATCGACGGCCGCGGCGAACGCTCGAATCGGCCTCGAATCGACGAAGCGCAACGCCTCCGATGGATCGATCGTCGTCGGCGAGTACGCCATCGCGCGTCGCACTGCGTCGTCGGGATCGTCGGTCACCAACAGCGATTGCGTCGCGTAGTCGCGTTCGAGATCGCCGTACATTCGGACGCCCGGCTCGCGAACGAAGTACAAGATGCTCCCGGTGGGCGTCGGGCGACCGCCGATCAATGATCGACCATGCACGAGCACGTCCGTGAGCCCATCGCCGTCGACGTCCGCGAAGCGGGCGTGGGTCGCAGTGGACGCTGCGCCCCGCTCGTAGAGCACGTTGTCTCTCACCGCGACGCCGTCGGACAAGAGCACGTGGACAGCGTCATCCGCGACCACGACAGAGATCGTCATCGGTGACGCCGTCGCGAGCAGCGGCGCTTCGCCGAGGGTTCGCGCTGCGCCGAGGGTGCTTTCGCGCATCCAGAGCTGCGTGCGTGCGCTCGGCGCGCGAAGCGGAGCAACGATTCGTGGTGCAGACGGAGACGACTGCACGAGCGCAGGTCCCTTCGCGATCCAGCCGACGATGGTCGACCGCTCGGCGGACACGGTGAACGGTCCTTCGCCGCTCAACACGACAGCTGCGATGGTGGGATGGTCGACCTGCACGACGTTTGCCTCGTTGCGCAAACCGTCGGGAACCATGCTCGCGCGCGACTCGCAGTACGCCTGCCGAAGCAGCGCGTTGTACTCCGCAGGCTCGAACGTCAGCGGCACGCGCGCGAGCGGCTCGCTCGTACGAAGCGCCTCCACGGTGACTGGGACGCGTGTGCGGTGCCGCGCGATGTTGCGACACGTGTGCGACGTTCCCACCATCGTCCCGAAGGTCTCCCAGAGACCTTGACGAACGCTGCTCTCGCGACCGTCAACGAGGTCTGTCCGTCCGACGAGAGCGGTTTGGAAGAGCGGTAGGTACGTCGACGAGATGGGTCGCTCGACGAGCAGCGGAACAACGAATCGACTCCCTCCCGCACGACCGAAGCTCGCGATCGACTCGACGAGCAGAAGCTCTTGATCTTCGCGGCGATCGGGCTGAGCAACAACGCGAACCGCAGTCGGCCAAGATTGCAATCGCGTGACGGGCTCTCGCAGCTCGTCAGGAACCCACCACGCCGCGCGCGCGTGCTGCGGCGAGCCCAGGACGAGAACGCGGCCAGCGCTGTGACCGTACCCTCTCGCAACACGAATCGGCGGCACGTGGAGCGGCCCTCGTCGGAGCACCTCGGCCGCGCGATCGACAGGGGCTGCGCGCGCGCTGGCGTCGAGCGAGCCTGCGTCCGCTTGCGCGTGCGCGACGAGCGGCAGCGTGGGAACGAGCAACGAAACGAGAGCGAGACAGAGACGCTTCATGCGATCGAGCAGGGTCCTCCGCTCATGGTGCGCGTAGGGGGCGCGATCCATCGCAAGATCGTGCGCGACAGGGTGAAACGCTACGACCAGCGAGGAGCAGCGATGCGGGCCGCGAGAAATTCGCGATGCTCGTCGCGAAGCGGAAGATCACCCTCGAGTCGACGCCACGCGTCGCGAAGCCGTTCGAGCGTGTCACGAACGAGGCTGACGATCGTTGCGCGATCCACCGCTCGCTCGTCGAGAGTCGGTCCTCGAAGATTCGGCCGAGCACGGGACGATCCGCCCGACGCACGTACGAGGGATCGAGCGCAAAGGTGCTCGTGTCGTCGACGCGCGTGATCCTCCCAACGAGCACAGCACCGAGAAAAATCTCGACGTTTGTCTCGCTCATTCCCCAGCCTCGGCGAGCGGCTCGCTCACGAGGTGCTCGATCGGCGGAGCGTCGTTGTGGGACGGCTCTGCAAGCGAGCTCCACGCGCTCGAAATCCATTCGAGCTGCTCTTGTTCGCGTTGGTCGACGAACCCATCCAGGTCGCCGGCGCGCAAGCGGAGCAGCGCCGCCTCTGACACACAGTGACTCTCGAGCGCCTCCCGCGAAGCGTGGAGCAGCGCCGCCCGCAGATCGGACACGGGCGGATGGATGAACAACGCTCCGAGCTTGCGTCGCTTCTCGGACGACCAACCGCTGTTGAGGAGGCGAATCGACGCACCTTCGGACAGACCGGAGATCGAGACCGCCTCGTCGAAGACGAGGTGCCGAGGCTGCCGGAGCGCGAGCAACGCAACCATCGTTCGACTCGACGCCTTGTTGAGTCGAACGCCGTCTTCGATGACCGCAGCGTCGAATTTCAGCGCCGCGCGGGGGTGCCCGGCGAGCGCGAGCAACCGCTGCACCGACTCGTGCTCGTTGTCGCCGATCGCGTCCAGGTGCTCGCGCGCGTTGCTCGTATTGCCTTCGAGTCCTCCATCGACGACGTCGCGCCAAAACCACCGACGCAGCAGCGTTCGTGATCGCGGGTGCGGATCGTCGAAGCGGTCGAAGAACTTCGCGAGCACCAGCGACGGGAGCTCGTACGGAACGAGCGAGAGATGCGCGCAGCGCGCCTCGTCGCGCAAGAACTCGCGAGTGCGAGCGAGCGCGGGCAGCGCGCGTCGAACGCCGTCCTTCATCGCGTCACCGCGAGCGCGATACACCGTCGCGACGTCGGACTCGAGCGGCTCTCCGAGCAAAGCAAGAACAACACGAACCAGCGTTCGCTCGCTGTATCGACCGAACTCGTCGACGTCGAGGCTCGACGCGAGCGTGACGAGGTCGGACTCGCTGTCGCCGAAGAGCCCGCGAAAGACCTCTTCTTTCTTCAGGGACTTTCCGCTGCTGTTGACGCGAGCGAAGACGTCGCGCGCGATCTGCTCTTGGTCGCCTTCAATCGTGTAGGTCGACACTCGGTAGTTGCGAATGCGGTCACCCAGTCGAAACGCTTGGCGGTGGAGCTCTTTGGGAACGGAGTTGTCGACGACCCACTCCTGAAGGGCGACGGCATCGAGCACGACTGCGAGAGGGACCGCTACGTTGCGCCGCTCGCCGCTCGCGCCGTCACGGCCCTTCGGGCGATAGCTGAACTCGCGCGTCTCGAGGTCGAACACCATCTCGTGCTTGGGGTCATCGTCGACGCTCTTCAGCACACGAAACAGCGTCGTCAGGCGTTGCTGTCCGTCGACCACGAACCGCGTCGGAGACTCCTTCGCGTTGGCCACCAACGGCTTCGCGTTGTTCCAGCGGTCACGGTGCCAAAAGATCAGCGTGCCGATCGGAAACCCCCGAAAGATCGAGTCGAACAAGAGGACTTTGTCAGACTTTTTCCATAGCAAATCCCGCTGAAACGTCGGGAGCGCAAACTTGCCAACCGCGGCGTCCTCGAGGAGCTCCTCGATGCGCAGCGCGTCGGCGGTCGCCTTCGTTCGCACACTCTCGTCGCTGTCGTCTCGATCGGTGGACACGCGCGAAGCGTACAACACTCATCCGCGGATCGCCGCCCGTCGAGCTACGGGCATCGACGCGCACGTCCTTGATGCTCAGCGTCATCGCCCTTGATGCTCAGCATCAACCGCTGCACGCAGCAGGGCGCGCTCTTGCGAGAGTCCCACCTGCACCACTTATCATCGTTGCGATGGCGCACGATGAGCACTTTCTTCAGCGACTGGATCGGCTGAGCGACGAGCACATCGCGCTCGCGTTGACGCTCTACCGAGAGCCCGTGTTCGTGCGGGCGGCGATCGATGCCGCTGGGATCGGGACGGTCCCCGAACGCGTGAGCATCGAGCTCACGGATCGACCGATGGGGCCGCGGGTGCTCGTGGCGCGCGACGGCGCGTTCGTCACGTGTCTCGGTGAAGGAATGGCCAATGGGCCTTGGCCGAGGATCAAGCGCGCGACGCTCGACGCCGCGATGGGGCGCATCGAGCGAGCGCTCGCGACGGTCGCCGAGGTCACCAAGCACAGCCTCCCCGAGTGGAAGGCGATGGTGCGGTCCATCTACGAACGCGGCCCGTGGATGACGAGGGAAGAGGTCAAAGCGCTTCGCATCGTCGCGACGCTCATGCCGTTGCTCTCGCCCTTTCGAATGGTCGCGCAGTACCACCCCTGGCTCGCGATGCAGCGCGAGGTGATCGATGCGCCCTACCTCTCGGCGCTGTCCGACGCGCGATTGAAAGAGATCTGGTGCTTCGGCTGGTCGATCTTTCACAACACCACGCTCAGCGTCATGAGCGCCAAGTACCTCGCGGAGTACGTCGCCGACACCGAGACCACGTTGGGAGCCGAACCGCTCCGCGTGATGACAGGATTCACGCAGACCGCGAGCCTCGTCGGGATTCAAGCGGGTCTGTTTCGCTCCGCACAGCTCGCGTTTCACACAGGAAAGACGGGCTTGGCTGCAGCCAAGTGGGTGTTCGCCGGACACTTCGGTCAATCGCTGCGTTTGGTGATCGCGCTCGGCGGCCTTCTCGCGCACGCGATCTACGGATCCAAGACCCAGGCAGAGGCCGAGAAGTATCTTCGCGTCAGCATTCCCGACAGCCCCAAGCCGCGAGACGAACCCGAGATCGCGCGGCGCATGGCGATTGGCTATCGCGCGCTGGGCGGAACCATCCTCGACGCGATTCGCAGCGACCCTGAGCTGCCGAGGAGGTTGCTCCGCGAGGTGGCGTGGAGGAGTCTCGCGCCCGAACATCGAGCGAACTTCGGGAACAAGGAGGAGCTACCCGACAACCTGCTCGTTCCGCTCGCCGCGCAGTCGTTTACGACGGTGTGGGGGCAGGAGAACGAAGTCGAAGCGATGTACATCGCGCCCGTGCTGGCCGCGGCAGAGCCCGAAGAGCTCTACCTGCCGGCGGAGCACAAGGCGCTCGCGTTTCCGAAGTTCTACACGGCAGAAAAGCTCGAGGAGCTCGCGCGAGCCGGGGCGCGGATCGGCAAAACGCGCACGCCGACCGTGAACCACGGCCGCAACGCCCTGTGCTCGTGCGGCAGCAGAAAGAAGTTCAAGCGCTGCTGCGGAAAGTGAGCTTCGCGCGATTCGCAGGGAATCTCTCGTCGCCAGTCCTGGCGACGAGGGTCCCAAACTTGGGACGCGTGGGGCAGATCTGCCGTCGCGTGGGGTTCGCCGGCCCCTCAACGAGACGGCGCAGGAAGGCCGTTTCGGTGCTCGTGCAAGAACTGCAAGAAGTTCTTCGCGCGCTCGATGAGGTCGTCGTACGTCAAGATCGTGATGTTCGCGTAGTAGCGATTCTCGAGCCGCAGCCGCTCGCGCAGCTCGCGTTCTTCGTCGGTTCCGTAGCGGCCAATGACGACGAAGCCTCGCGGCCTGTTTGCCACCACGGCGAGCCCTTTGCGCGCATCGTAGCCGAGGCCCCCAGAAGACTCGCGCTCGGCGAGCTCGAGATACTGCATCACTTGGCCCAGCGCCTTTGCGCAGTCAGTGCTGTGATGCCACCAGTCGTTGTAGCGCTGAAACAGCTTGTCGCGTGGCAGCTTCAACTCCCACAAGTCGGGGAAGCCATCGTGCCGAACCGCGTAGAGATCGATCTTCGCCCCCCGGCTGACCTCGTATGGAGAGCGAACCTCGCGGTACTCGGGGCCGAGGATCGCGCGCCAGTGCGCATGGATGAAACGGCGATAGGCCTCTTCGTGCTCGTCATCCTTGTCCACGAGCGCGCGAAATTCGCGCAACGATCGCCCGAGCACGTGAGCAGGCGCGCTCGAAGCCCGCGCGACGGCGTCGAGCAATGAGCGCTCGAGGTTCTCGTCGTCTTTGAAAACGAAATCACCGCCTCGCGTGCGTTGCAGCACTTCGCGCATGAGCGTTCGGTTCATGCTGTGGGCCGTCATGACGACGATCGGACGAAACGGGTCCTGCGCGACCAAATCGTGCAGCGCTCGCAGCCCGTGATCGGTCGACTCGTCGGCGCGTCCGTCTTCGGACGGCAATTGCAGGTCGAGCACCACGACGTCGAACGTCCCCTCGCGCGACATCGCGACCCCGGACGCTGAGCTCGAGGCGCGCGCAACGGGATAATTGTTGTCACGCAGCCACCGTAGCGTCTGCTCCGCCGCGCCATCATCGTCTTCGACGAGCAGAACGCCCACTCGTTCGGGTCGGATCGGATCTGCCATCACTCACTCTCCTGCGACGAGTCGCAGCAAGAACACCGTCTCGCCGTGGGCTCGTTCGAGCACCAGCCTGCCGTTCATGCGTTCGGCGTAGCGCCGTGCGATCGTCAGCCCGAGGCCCGAGCCGCGTGGCTTGCCTTCGCCGCCCTTCTTGGTTGTGACGAACGGCTCGAACACACGATCGCGATCCTCGTCGACGATTCCACAGCCACGATCACGGACGCGAATTTCGATCGTCTCGTCGACTCGCATCACTTCGACCGCGACCGCGCGATGCGCCGCGTCGACGGTTTGGTAGCTCACTGCGTGGATCGCATTTTCGAGCAAACAAAAGAGCACCTCTCGAAGCCCGTCTTCGTCCGCCCGAGCTCGGTGCGAGTCGTGTACGTCGACGTGAATCCACGAACGCTTGTCAGCCTCGAGCTGCAACGACTGGATCGCCGCGTCGATGATCGGGGCCAGCTCGAGCGACCGCAACGTCCATTCGTGCGAGCGATCGAGACGATTGCTTTGGTCTGTGAGCCGCTTGAGAAAGCGAAGCTCGGCATCGATTCCGCTGAGCGACTCCGCAGCGTGAAGCGTGGCGGCGTCACCGATGGCCTTCCGCAGCTGCTTCACGTGGCTGTACAAAGAACCCACGGCGCGATTCAGCTGGTGCGCGAGCGTGAGATTCACCTCGCGTTCGACGGTGCGCGCGACGTCCTGACGCACTGACGCGAGGCGATCCTCGGAGAACCGCGACGCGAGCTCGGGATCAATGGCGCGCGCAAACTGCAGCACAAATCGCTCGGGAATCGAATAGCGAACCAGGAGACTGTCGTCGCCTCGGCGAAGCTGCGCCACGAGGTGCTGCGCGACGAGGTAGTGACGAAAGGTGAGCGACACGTCCTCGATTGTCGGCGCAGAAAACACGCCCCTCCGACGCTTCGACACCAGCTCTTCAATCCCTCGGGGATCGATGTCTTCGACTTCGCCCAAAACAAAATTGCGAAGCGCCAGCCGATTCAAGCGCTGGGTCTCGTTGGTCGATCGACGCCCTCCGGGTCTGGCGTCTCGAAACGCAACGACGAGCGCGGCGATCGGCGGCTTTAGCCCCTTGCTCTCGCGAGCGCCCGCGAACAGCGCGAGACGAAGCCGCGGCGACCGACGGATCGCATCCAGCAGGGGCGGATCGTCCTCGAAGATCTTCGACCACTCCCTACGGAGTGAAGTCGTCGCAGCGAGTGCGTCGAGCACGGTCTCGAGCGAAAGCGAAAGCGCAATTCGCCGCACGGAAGCTTCACCATGCTCTACGCGAATCCCCGACAAGCTCCGAGCGCCGCCTACGAGTCGCTTGACGAATCCACGTGAGTATAGGCGTCCGCTCGCACGAACAGAGACGTGACGACTCGCGGGCGCGGAGCCGTCGTCGAGCAATACGAGCGGCAGGCGATCGAGCGTAGACGCGAACCGCGCGATACGTTCGCGTAGGACAGCAACGACCACACCGTGAATGAGAGAAAAGTCGCCGTCGACCGCAACAACCGACGTGTCGGACTCATCGAGCCAGCCAGCAATCCATGAGCGAGCGTCCGTCGACTCGCCGTTCTCGACGACTAGCAGCTCGAGCCTTGGACCAACTGCATCACGCGCGTCGTACGAGTCGAGCACACGGCTGAGCACGAGCGCGAGGTGTCGCTCGGTGAGAAAGCACGATCGATCGTCGCTTACGTTTGCGATCGCGAAAGCGTCCGGTCGCTCGGAGCCCACAACGACGAACGCGCGGTCTGCGCCGACCAAGAGGCGCTGCTGCTCCAGTGCAGCAACCGCCGCCTCTCGATTTTCGGGAAACGCCTCTGCCGTCGTCCACCAGATCCGTGTGGACGGAAACGCTTCGCGCGAGATCGCGAACCGATCGAGCTCGCCGGGTCGCTGCGAAACGCGCTCTTCGAGCTCGTACCCTGCGTCGGTGAACCACGCACGAACGTCGTCTTCGAGCGCCATTGTCTAGCAGAACGAGTGTAGTCGATCGAACACTCGCGCGCAGTCGCGAAGAGTCCGAGACGACGCGTGCATTTGCGTTGACGCTCGGTGCGATACGATCGACGCGCGATGGCGCACGACGAGCACTTTCTGCAGCGACTCGATCGGCTGAGCGACGAGCACCTCGCGCTGGCGTTGATGCTCTATCGAGAGCCCGTGTTCGTCCGCGAGGCGATCGACGCGGCGGGGATCGGAACGGCACCCGAGCGCGTGAGCATCGAGCTGACGGATCGACCGCTCGGGCCGCGCGTGCTCGTCGCGCGCGACGGCGCGTTCGTCACGTGTCTGAGCGAAGGGATGGCCAACGGACCGTGGCCCAGGATCAAGCGCTCGACGCTCGACGTCGCGATCGGGCGCATCGATCGAGGTCGGCGACTGTTCGACGAGGCTGAGAAGCGGAGCGTTCCTGAGTGGGCCGCGATGTTGCGTCGCATCGACGAGGCGGGACCGTGGATGACCCGCGAAGAGATCCGCGAGTACCGCGTCGTTGGCGAAGTGACGCCGCTGCACGCGCCCACCACCATGCTCCAAGCAACGCGACGTTGGCTGGCGCTGCAGAAGGAGATCATCGACGTTCCGATCGGCGAGTCGCTCGAGGACGAGCGGATGAAGGCCATTTGGCGGCTCGGGTGGTCCCTGCTTCACAACGCGTCGATCAGCGCGATGAGCGCGAAGCTCGTGGCTGAGCTCGTCGCAGAAGAGCCGCTTCCCCACGTGAAAGACCCGCTCGCGCTGCTCGGCGCGATGGCGATCGCGCCCGCGTTGCTGGCGACCCAAGCGGGTGTGTTTCGCTCTGCGCAGATGACGTTTCGCGCAGGAAAAGTGGGGCTCGCGGCGTTGAAGCACACGATGAGCCTTCGCGCTGGAAGCCATCTCGAAGCGATGACGCTGCTCTCGGGGCTCACCACGCACGCCGCGTTCGGATCGAAGACACGCGCGGAGGCCGAGAAGTACCTTCGAGTGAACAAGCCAGCCGACGACGCTCCCGAGCCGAAGAACCTCGAGGAGGCGCTGCAGAGACGCGCACAGACGTACCGAACGTACGGAGGCGGGCTGCTCGACGACATGCGAGCCAACCCCGAGTCGATCCAACGCGTGCTTCGCGCGACCGCGTGGAACTGCCTCGACGCACAAGCGCGCGAACGCTTCGGCCGAAGCGAGGACCTGCCGTCGGAGCTGTTGATCCCCCTCGCGGCGCAGTCGATGGTTGGGTTCACCGCGCGCGAGACCGCTCCCGTCTCGATGATGTTGGCGCCGACCATCGCGTCCGCGCCGCCCGAAGAGTTGTATCTCCCCGCCGCGCACAAGAAGCTCGCGTTCGCGAAGTTCTACGAGCCCGAGTGGCTGTGGGGCTGGGCCTACGTCGCAGAGGGCATCTCGGGCCTGCACCCGAAGAAGGAAGCGAAGAAGGGCACCGTCAGCGAAGGTCGCAACGCCCCGTGCTCGTGCGGCAGCGGAAAGAAGTTCAAGCGCTGCTGCGGAGCGTGAGCTACGCGCGACCCTCGACGCCCCACTGAGTCCCAATGTCGGGACGCCCGTCGGTCAAATTGACCGACGCGTGGATCGCAGGGAATCACGCGTTTTTCACCCCTCCACAGCCCCTGCTTCACCCTCCCCCGCGTCGCTCGATCACACGTCGTAGTACAGGAAGTACTCCATCGGCGTCGGGCGCAGGCGCACGGGGTCGTGCTCGTTCGAGCGCTTGTACTCGATCCAGGTCTCGAGCAGGTCCTTGGTGAACACGTCGCCCTTCAGCAAGAACTCGTGGTCCGCTTCGAGCGCGTCCATCGCTTCGCCGAGCGAGCCGCACACCTGCGGGACGCTCTTCGCTTCTTCGGGCGAGAGCGAGTAGATGTCTTTGTCGAGCGCGTCGCCGGGCGAGAGGCGGTTCATCACGCCGTCGAGCCCAGCCATCATCATCGCGGCGAACGCGAGGTAGCCGTTGCACGAAGGATCCGGGAAGCGCACTTCGATGCGCTTGGCCTTCGGGCTCGACGAGAACATCGGGATGCGGATCGACGCCGAGCGGTTGCGCGAGCTGTACGCGAGGTTGACCGGCGCTTCGTAGCCCGGAACGAGCCTGCGATAGCTGTTCACCGTCGGGTTGGTGATCGCGTTGAGGGCCTTGGCGTGCTTCAAGATTCCCGCGATGTAGTGCATCGCCATCTCGCTCATGCCCGCATAGCCGTCGCCTGCGAAGAGGGGCTTGCCGCCCTTCCACAGCGACTGGTGCACGTGCATGCCCGAGCCGTTGTCACCGTAGAGGGGCTTGGGCATGAACGTCGCGCTGCGGCCGTTGCGAAAGGCGACGTTCTTCACGATGTATTTGAACCACAGCAGCTTGTCCGCCATGGTCACCATCGAGTCGAACTTCATGTCGATCTCGCACTGACCCGCCGTGGCCACCTCGTGGTGCGACGTCTCGACCTCGATGCCGACCGCCTCGAGGCACTGGCACATCTCCGTGCGGATATCCATCAAGCGGTCGTGCGGGGCGACGGGGAAGTAGCCCTGCTTGTGACGGATCGTGTAGCCGAGGTTCTTGTCGCCGGTGCCCGAGTTCCACGTGGCTTCTTCGGAGTCGACCGAGAAGAACTGCTCGTGCGGCTTCACCTCGTAGCGGACGTCGTCGAAGATGAAGAACTCCGCCTCGGGACCACAGTAGATCGTGTCCGCGATGTTGGTGCTCTTCAGGTACGCCTCGGCCTTGCGCGCGATGTAGCGCGGGTCGCGGCCGTACGGCTGGCGCGTGATGGGATCGACGATGTTGCAGATCAGCGACAGCGTGGGCTGCGCCATGAACGGGTCCATCCGAGCCGTGGGAGCCTCGGGCAAGAGCAACATGTCCGACTCGTTGATGGCCTTCCATCCGCGGATGGAGCTTCCGTCGAAGCCGAAGCCATCTTCGAACGCGTCCTCCGTCAGTCGATGAAACGGAACGCTCGTGTGCTGCCACTGCCCGAGCAAGTCGCAGAACTTGAGGTCCACCATCACGGCGTTGTGCTTGCGTCCGAGCTCGATCGCGTCCTTCGGGTGCATGAGAGTCCTTCGCTTTGTGTGTGTTGCTTCGAGTGAGTTGAAAAATGGCTAGATCGCGTCGCCGCCGCGCTCGCCGGTGCGAATGCGGACGGCTTCTTCGATCGGGATCACGAAGATCTTTCCGTCGCCGATGCGGCCGGTCTTCGCGGTGCGCTCGATGGCGTCGATCACCGCGGCGACCTGGTTGTCGTGCACGACGATCTCGATCTTCACCTTCGGGACGAAATCCACGACGTACGCGCTGCCGCGATAGACTTCTTTCTTGCCGCCCGTGCGGCCGAAGCCCTTCACTTCAGTGACGGTCATCCCCTGGATCCCCACCTCGGCCAGGGCGTCCTTCACTTCATCGAGTTTGAACGGCTTGATGATCGCTTCGACCCGCTTCACGGCATTCAGTCCTTCGTGCGCTGTTCGCGATGCGACAATGGGTCCGTTCGCGTCGCTGCGAGCGCGGCGCGAATCAGAGCCCGACGGCGCACGGTTCGTACAGTTCTCGACGTTAACGGGACGTTAACTCGCGGAGAATTTGGCGAGCCGCCGGACCTCGACGCCCGCCACGTTGCTCGATCCGCGCTGCGCAACGCGCGCGAAAATCCCTCGCGAAGCGCGATCGACCGCGTCCAGCCCGCGGCCCGAATGCTGCACCGCTTCGGGCCGATCGAAGCGCGATGCGATTGCTCACACTTCCCGATTCAGTCGCCGCCTGCGATACGCTGCCCTGCGGCTCGATGAACACAGGCAACGCGCAGAACGAGGCTGCGAGCACCGCGACCCTCCCTCCCTTGCACGCGGCCGAGCGAATCGACCTCGTGTTCGTGGTCGATGGGCAGACCTCGGTTCAGCCGCTGCCCAATTCGGGCAGGCTCGTCATCGGCCGCGGCCGCGAGTCCGGGGTGTGCGTCCTGCACTCGTCGCTCTCCCGTGAGCACGCGGCGCTGTCGCTCCCGGGGCTCGTCCTCGAAGACCTCGGGAGCACCAACGGAACGTTCGTTCGACGCGTCGGCGAAGACGGCCGCCCGATCGAAGTCCAGGTGACCAAGGGTCAGCCCGTGACGCTCAGCGCGGGCGACGCCTTGCGCCTCGGCGCCGTGACGCTCGTGCTCGTGCCCACGTATTTGCGCGAGACGCAGCGGACCGTTCGAACGACGGACGCGAGCGTCGTGCTCGAAGACCAGGCCATGAAGGCCATCCACACGCTCATCGAGCGCGTGGCCGCAGCGGACATTCCTGTGCTCATCCTCGGGGAGACGGGCGTCGGCAAAGAGGTCCTCGCCGAGACGCTTCACAACAAGTCGCCGCGCGCGCGAAAGACCATGGTGCGGCTCAACTGCGCGGCCCTCAGCGAGAGCCTGCTCGAGAGCGAGCTGTTCGGCCACGAGAAGGGCGCGTTCACCGGCGCGTCCAGCGCGAAGCCCGGCCTCATCGAGACAGCAGACGGCGGAACGATCCTCCTCGACGAAATCGGCGATCTCTCGCTCGGGTCGCAAGCGAAGCTCCTTCGCGTCCTCGAAGAGCGCAAGGTCATCCGCGTGGGCGGCGTGGTGCCGCGGTCGGTCGACGTGCGCTTCGTCGCGGCGACGCACAAAGACCTCGCCGAGGCCGCGTCGAAGGGGACGTTTCGAAGCGACCTGTATTTTCGGCTGGCGGGCGTGGTGCTCGACGTTCCTCCGCTGCGGGCGCGGCCGGGAGAGATCGTCCCCCTCGCGAGGGCCTTCGTCCGCGCGGCGTGCCATCGGCATCGACGCGCAGTCGAGCCCACGTTTTCAAAGAGCGCGCTCGAGTTCTTGCAGCGCTACGAGTGGCCGGGCAACGTGCGCGAGCTCAAGCACACGGTCGAGCGCGCGGTGCTGCTCTGCGACGGCGCGTCGATCGAGCGAGAGCACCTCGCGACGCGCTCGATCGGGGCCGTGGGAGCGCGCAGCGAGGCAGCGCCCACGAGCACGACGGCCCCCTCAGCGCCGCCTGCGCCTGCGCCGATCTCGACCGACGAAGCTCCGCGCGCTCCGAGCGCCGATGCGACAGGCGGGCTCCCAGCGGTGACCGCAGACCACGAGGCGAGCGCCGAAGAGCCGCACGCGGGCAGGCCCCCGAAGACGCCCGGGCTCACTCGCGCGGCGATCGAGCGGGCTCTCGAAAAGTGCGCAGGAAATCAAACGCGCGCCGCCGAGCTCCTCGGCATCTCGCGCCGGACGCTCGTCACGTGGCTCGAGCGCTACAAGATCGCGCGGCCTCGCACGCCCAAGGGTTGACCGTCGGCGCTATCGACGACCGAGCAGCAAGTGCAGCCGCGCCTCGCTCACCACGACGGCGTCTTGTCGACCGTCGCGATTGGCGTCGAGCACGACCACGCGCGAGAGGATGTCCGGCTGCGCGGGGCTCGGATCGGTCCACGTCCATTCTGGGTCGAAGAACGGCGTGTCGACGTAGAACAAGTCGCAGCGCACGCTGAACGGCCGCGTGTTGTCCGCGTCGCGCGAGCAGAGGAGCGCCTCGGGACGCGCGTCGCCCATCGCGTCGATCGGCGCGGCAAACGCTTGCGCTCCGCGGCGGATCGCGGGGTTCGCGACCTCGGTGTAGTACCGAAAGCGCCCGCCCTCGGCGCGCAGCCAACGGAGCGCAGAGTCGCCTCCCGCGCCGCCGTTGCAGCGCGGGGACGTTGCGGTGAGCAGGTCGAGCGCGCCGTCGCCGTCGAGGTCTGCGAACGCGCCGTTCGACGGTTGACCGAGGACGCCCACTTCGGCGGGCGGCGCGGGCCATGTGTTGTCGAAGCGAAAGAGACCGCCTCGGTTGCAGCCGACTTCGACGTAGAGCTCGTCGTCGGGGTCCGCGTCGATCGACGCGACCAACAGCGTCTGCGTGTCGAGCGCGTCGAACGTGTGATCGACGACCTGCCGCGGACAGCGACGCTCGCCCGTGCAGCTCGCGGAGGGGCTGAACTCCCACCCGCGGACGAAGGCGTCTGCGTACGTGGGCGTGAAGGTCACGCTCCCTCCGACGACGAGCTCGCGCTCTCCGTCGCGATCGAGGTCGAGCGACGCGATCGCGACGCCGATGCCGCGAAGGTTGCGCGACTCTGCGATTTGCCACGCCATCGGCGAGCGCAACACGAACGGCGAAGCCGTGTTCGCCGGCGGATCGATGTGCCCAACGACGACCGCCGTGCGCCCAGCTCCGAGGTGCACGCCGTGTCGCTCGTTGACCGCGAGCGCGAGCTCGGGCTCTCCGTCCGCGTCGAAGTCGTCGATGACGCACCCTCGCGCGAGCTCTGGGACGCGAATGCTCGCGCGAACGCAGAGCGTCGCGGGGTCGAGCACGTCGGCGCGGTCGTCGGGTCGAAGCACGATGAGCTCGTTCGTCGAGTCTCCATCGAGGTCGCCGACGCACACGCCGCGGCCGTTGGGGTGCACGGTCACGGGGCGTTCGATCGTGATGGCGTGATGAAACGGCGCGCGCGGATCTGCGTCGGGGCGCAGCGTCGAGGGCGTAGAACACGCGGGAAACACGAACCGCCGCGCGGCGGCGTCCGTCGCGCTGTCCGTCGTCACGTCCGCCGTGGGCACGTCGTGCGCGCCTGTGTCGAGCACGCCGCGATCATCGAGGCGGTCTTCGGGAACGTCGGTGATGGCGTCGAGCGGCGTGACGTCCGTCGCGCTGTCCGCGAGCGTGGGCTCGGGGAGGCGCCACTGACACGCGCCGAGCGCCGCGCACGCGAGGGCGCCGAACACGAGCGTGGCCCTCACCGACGTGGCCCCCGAAGCACATCGACGTGCTCTTGACCCGCGAGGAAGATCTCTTTCGCGCCGTCGTTGTCGAGGTCGTCGACGATGAGCTCGTCGACGCCGCCGAGGATGGGCGGGGAGCTCCACGAGAAGCCGACGTCGGCGAGGGACGGAGTCGCGCCAGGGACGTACCGAAACACGCGGCACGTGCGAACTCGCGTGAGCCCTGTCGACGGAACCGAGCAGTAGACGAGCTCTGGAGCGGGCGTTGCCTCGACGTCGACGGCGGCGACGAGGTTGACGTCCCGCTGGCGATTCTGCGGCAGGGTCGAGGCCATCGTGACGAAGGTCATCGACGTCGTGTCGAACCGTCGAACCTCCAGCGTGTACGGCGTCGGGACGCCTGCGTCGAGCGCGGGCTCGTCTGTGCACATCGTGCGGCGCGCGTAGGCCATCTCGAGCCCGGGCGACGGATCGAAGTCCGCGAGCACGGCTTGCGCTGGGCGATCGGTGTTGGTGACCGACGGAGGCGAGGTCCACTGTTGCCAGACGCGAATCGAGTGGTTGTTTCCACGAAATCCGCAGCTACCGGGAACGACTACTTCGCTGTCGCCGTCGCCGTCGACGTCTCCCGACAAGATTCCCGCGTTGTCGGTGAGCACGCCCGAGGTGTCGACGTCCAAGATCGAACGCCACGCGCGCGACGCGCCCGGCGGGTCGAGCTCCCAAGCGCGAACGAATCCTGTGGGGATATTTCCTGCTGCGGCGAGCTCGGGCCGTCCGTCGCGGTCGAGGTCGGTCACAGCCACGTGCGGCGCGCCGAACGCGGCGATGTGCCGTCGTTCGTCCATGACCCACAGCGATCGCCACACGAACGCTTCGACCGAGGGATCGCCGGCGGGGCGACGAATCACGCGACCGACGTGGATCGATCCGGTGCCGTACCAGCCGTCGTTTCCGTACACGACGAGCTCGCGGCCGTTGCTCGTGTCTCCGTCGATCTCGGCGACGAGGCAGCCGCGCGCGTACTCGGGGAGCAGCACGCGGCCGCGCACACAAAAATCAGCGCCGATCAGCGAGGACGGCTCGTTCATTCGCACGAGCACGAACTCGCGCGTCCCGTCGTTGTCGACGTCGCCCACACACCCGGTCGCGCCGTTCGACGAGCCGCCGGACTCGCGCGGGATCGCCGCGACGTGCGAGAGCAGCCCGGTCGTTCCCGTGATGCCGTAGCATCGAGGAGCGGCGTCCACGACGACGCGATCGCGCGGCGCCGAGTCGATGTAGGGCGCTGCGTCGGTCGCGGTCGCCCCGTCCATCACGTCCATCACGCCCATCGCGTCCGTCGCGTCCGTTCGCGTTGGCGCATCGAGCGCGTCCGATCCGTCGATCGCGGCGCTGTCGCGTTCGTCGGGTCGATCTGCGTCGCGCGCGAGGTCGTCGATGGCGTCGAGGGCCGCGTCGGACGCAGGCCGGTCTTCGCCCGAAGGAGGCGCGCTGCAGCCCACGACGGCGACGACCGCGATCCATACCGCGGCGCCCACCCTGGATCGGTGCGCTCCCTGACTCTCGTTCATGTCCCTCGAGATCACAGCAAGTGTGGGGCCATCGAAGCGCCCTCTCGCAAACTCTACCGCGGAACTCACTTCGCGCGCAGAACGATGAAACACGGCCCTCGCGCCTCGAGCACGAAGCGCTCGCTCGCCACGAGCGCTGTGAGCGACTCGATCACGACCGCGTCGGCCACCGCGTGGTGCCGGAGCGCGAGCGCGCGATCGACCGCCGCGCCGCGGGGCCAACGACGCTCGAGCGCTCCCGCGGAGGCCGCGACGGCCCAGCGATGGCCCGATCGACGGGCGGCGAGCAAGAGCGCGCACTGCACGGCGCGGGCGACGAACTTTGCGTCGAGCGACGCCGCGCGCAGGCACACGAGGATCGAGCCGTCCGCGGCGGTCTCGACCCACGCGTCCGACGGGAGAATCGCAGGGTCGATCGCGAGTTTCGCGGGTGTCCCCGTGAGGTCTCCGGTGGCTGCGTCCATGCGTTCGGCGTCCGTCATGGCGACCGCAGGGTGACCGACGATCAGGGCGATCACCGAGGACGCCGCGGTCGGCTCGCGCTCGTCCTCGCGCGTCGTAATCGCGCGCAGCGCGTCTCGCACCGCCGTCGCGTCGCGCGGTCGCTCCGACGGTGAGAGCGCGATCATCGAGTCGATCAGCGCCGCGAGCGCGGGATCGACGTGCGGCGCGAGCTCGCGCAGGGGCGGTCGGTACGCCGAGAGCACCTTCGCGACGAGCTGACCGTCATCGGGCGCGGCGAACGCGCTCGAGCCCGCGGCGGCGAAGAACAACACGCACCCGAGCGAGAAGACGTCCCACGCGGGTTCGGCGGGCGCGTCCGACGCGCGAAGCTGTTCGGGCGGGAGAAATCCAAGGGTTCCGACGATGCGTTCGCCGGTGATGCGACGCGCGTCCGAGGGTTCGAGCGCGAGGCCGAGGTCGACGAGCACGACGGACGCGAGCTCGCCGCGCGCATCGAGCCGGATGAGAATGTGCTCGGGCTTGATGTCTCGGTGAACGAAGCCCGCGGCGTGGAGGGCGGCGAGCGGATCGCACACGGCGAGGCCGAGCGCGCGGAGGCGTCGATTGCTCCACGGAGCGCGCAGGTGCGACGACAACGGCGCGCCCTCGCAGAGGGTCATCGCGACGAAGGGCGCCCCGGACGACGTCGCGCCTTCGGCGACGAGCGCGGGGAGGCCGGGGTGGCGCACGGCGCGGAGCGCTGCGATTTCGCGGTGCAAACGCGCGCGCGAGTCGTCGTCGCCCGCGTACACCTTGAGCGCCACGAGCGCGCCCGTGGCGCGATCGACCGCGCGATACACCGCGGCGGATCCACCCTCGCCCAGCGTTTCTCCGAGCTCGAACCGGTCTGCGAGCGCTCCCAAATTGCAGAGCGATGGTACGACAACGCGCACCGGGCCGCGAGAGACGAGACGCACGCGCAAATCGGCGCGGCGATTGGCGAGGCTCTCAATCGACGATCGGGGCGCCGTTGATCACGGGTCGATGCGCGGAGGCTGCGTGAGGGCTCGTCGCGGGCGCGGCGCGGTCGCTCGGCGGAGCGCTCGTCGCGGTGGTCGCCGAGGAGCGTGTGGAAGAACGCCGACCAGTTGATTGTGTGGGCGTTCGCAGAGCGGGCGGGTTCGCCGCGCGCGCGGCGATCGCGGGGGGCGCTGTCGTCTCGTGTTGCGTCGGCGGCTCGGCGCTGTTCGTGGGCGAAACAACGGGCCGAGGATCGACGACGGGGGTGCTCGTCGTGCGCGGGGGCGCGACGGGTTGAACGACGGGCGGGGGCGCGCTCGGCGGCTCGGTCCGTCGCGAGATTCCAACGAAGAGCGCGACGACGACGAGCGAAGCGACGCTCGCGCTCGCGAGCGCGAGGGCCGACGGGCGACGGGATGCTTTGCGCGCGGGAAGCGCGGTCGCGTCGAGCGTGGCGCGCAGATCGCCGCCGGGCATCGTCTCGAGGACAGGCTCTGTGTGGCTGCGCGTCGGAGGCGACGGCGCGAACAACGTCGGCGCCTCGCGCGCGGGGTCCGCCTCGGGGTCCGACGACGACGCGTTGGTCTCGGCGGTCGCGCTGAACGTCGTCGACCACTGCGCACGACCGCGCTCGGACGCATACGGGAGCAGCGCCGCAGCGAGCTCGGTGACGGAGCCGAAGCGCTTGCCTGGCTCCGGCGCGAGCGCGCGAGCGATGATGTGGTCGAGGGAGGGCGGGAGGTTCGCGCCCCGCTCGTTGGGCGAGCGAAAGCGCCCTTCGGCGACGCGCTGCAACAAGTCGAGGAGCGTCTCGGCTTCGTAGGGCCGCGCTCCGACGACGCACTCGTACAGGATCACGCCGAGCGCGTGCTGATCGCTGCGGGCGTCGGCGCGCGCTCCGACGACTTGCTCGGGCGCCATGTAGTACGGCGTACCCACGAGCCCTCCGGTGCTGCTGAGCTTCTTCGGGTCTGCGGCGTCGGTTCCGTCGGGGTTTTCGATGCGGCAGATCCCGAAGTCGAGGACCTTGGGCGTGATCGCGCCGCCGTGGGTCTTGGCGAGGAAGATGTTCTCGGGCTTGAGGTCGCGGTGGACGAGGCCGACCGCGTGCATCGCGCTGACCGCGGCGAACACGGGCAAGAGCAGGTCGATCGCGTCGGCGACGGCCAGCGCGTGCTCGCGCGCGAGCTTGGCCGCGAGGTCCTCGCCCTCGAGGAGCTCCATCACGAGATAGAGCGTGCCCTCTTCGACGCCGACATCGGTGACGTCGACGACGTGGGGGTGGCGAACCTTCGCCGCGGCTTGGCCTTCGCGCAGAAAGCGCTCCATCGCGCCGGGGTGCTCCGCGGCGTTGCCGTGCAGGGTCTTCAGCGCCACGCGCTTTCGGAGGTGGACGTGCTCGGCTTCGTAGACGGCTCCCATTCCGCCTTGTCCGAGGCGGCGGAGCACCTGGTACTTACCGAAGGTCTTTCCAGCCGAGAGCATCGTTGGGCCTCTGTAGCTTTGCACAGGTTGCGCCCGGCCGGGCGGTCTCTGACGCTTCGATGAATCCCACGCTCGCCCGCTGCGCTGCGCAACCTGCGCAGTGTCCGCGACGCAGTCGGCGCAGCGCAGCAGGCGCAGCGACCGGCATTGTGCAGCGCAGACCCCCCGCGCGAGAGGTGTACGCTGTGCATGCTCGTGGCAACGATGAACGTCCGCACCCTCCCCCGCGCCGCGCTCGTGTGCGCTGCGCTCGCCGCGACGACGGTGATTTCGCCGCGATTTGCGCAGGGTCAAACGACAGCAGAGACCGAAGAAGACGCCGCGATTCGCGAGGGCGTCGCGCTTCGTCGCGCGGGTCGAGACGCCGACGCGGTGGTCGTGTTCGAGCGAGCGTACGCACGGTGGCGAAGCGCTCGCGCCGCGGGACAGCTGGGGCTGTGCGAGCAGGCCCTGGGGCGCTGGGTGATCGCCGAGCGGCACGTGCGCGACGCGCTCGCGGACACGGGCGACGCGTGGGTTCAACGCAACCGCGCGACGCTCGAAGGGGCGCTGCGCGTGGCGGAGCAGCACCTCGCGACCGTTGAAATCGTGGGCGGCGTGGAGGGGGCCGAGCTGTTCATCGACGGAGAGCGCGCTGGGGTCATCCCCGCGAATCGTTCGATCCGCGTGGTGTCGGGCTCGGCCAGGATCGAGCATCGCGTCGCCGGGAGCGCGCCGGTGGTGCGCGTCGTCGAGCTGGCGGCGGGGACGATCGAGCGGGTGTCGTTTCCGACGCAGGTCGCGTCGTCGCAAACACAACAAATCAACACACAAGGCGGATCGCAGGGCGCAGTCGCCATCGACAACCGAGATCCTCGGCCCGTGACCGTCGCTCCGACGAGGATCCACCCGCTCGTGTGGGCCGGGGCGGCCTCGCTCGGCGCGGGGCTCGCGACGACCATCGCGGGCTTCGCGGTGGGCTCGGGCATCGAGGGCGCGTACCGCCGCGAGTGCGTCGAGCGCATCGCGGACCCCTCGTGCGTCGATCGACGTGCGCGCGAGCAGGGGACGCTCGACGCGCTCAGCGTCGTGACGGGCGTCGGTTGGACGCTGATCGGCCTCGGCGCGGTGGGCGGCGGCGTGGGCGCGGCGCTCACGATCACCGGGCGCGGCGAGCGTCGCGTGAGCGTCGTTCCCATGGCGAACGGCGTCGTGGTGACGGGGCGGTTCTGAGGGAGCACGACGCCGTGTGCGTCGCGCGAGCGTGCGATACCGTTGGGTCGTGGTCGGAGTGCGACGGGCGTTGTTGTGCGTGGTGGTTGCGGCGCAGGTGACCTTGGGGTGTCGCGAGCCCACGACCGCGGCGCGCGTGACGCGCGAGGTCCGCGATGTGATCGACGTTCAGCCAGTGATTTCAGTGGCAGATGCGTCGATGGCGGACGCCGCGGCCGCGACCGAGTCGCACGTGCGCGCAGGAGATCGCGTTGCGACGGGGTGGATCGCCGAGGCAGAGCGCGAGCCAGTGCCCGAGGCGCTGCGCCGCGCGGATGCGCTCGACCGCCGAGAGTGCGCGCCGCTTCCTTCGCCGAAGCTGCCGATCGTCGCGCCCGAGCTCGCGGCGGACGTGCTTCGCTATCGCGCGATCGCGCGTCGGACCATCGCGTGCCACAACGGCGTGTTTCGGTTTCCGCATCGGCCGAGCCGCCGTTGCGACGCGTGGTTCGGCGAGCTCGCGCGGGGCGGGCCCGCGGCGATGCACGCGCTCGGCATCGAGCTCACGCAGATGAAGGCGCGCGCCGACGAGGACGCGCTGCCGTGCGGATCGAACTTCATCGGAACCGCAGCGCACCGCGCGGCGCTCGTGCTCGCGGGGTACGGCGACGCGCAGGCGATGCCGTATCTGCTTCGATATCTCGCGATTCAAACGCCGAGGGCGCTGTTCGCAGGCTACGACGGGTACGCCGTGCAGCTCGCGTTCGACGGGGTTCGACGGCTCGCGCGACGAGACATCGGGCCGGTGTGGATCGACCCGCTCGAGGACCCGTCTGCGCACTGGACCGAGGTGGTGCGTCGCTGGGGACATTGGTACCTCGCGCATCGGGCGGAGCCGGTCTCGCGCTGGCAGAGCGAGGGGATCGCGACGACGCGAGCGCTGCTCGACGCGCCGTCCGTGGCGGTGCGCTACGCCGCGTACGAGACGCTGAGCGACCTCGAGTCGGAGCGAGCAGCGCTGCGCGCGGTGCGTGCGGACGCGTGCGCGGCGGACGCGCGAGGCGTCGAGGACCGCGAGGACGAGCCGGGAGACGAGGTGGCGATGAACCGCTACTTGTGCGGCGCGACGGGGTCGCCGACGAGCTCGTTCGATCCGTAGCGAGCCGCGGGCGAAGGGACGGAGGGCGCGGCGCGAACGAACGAGGCCCACGAATTCAACGAGGCGCGCACCAAGGGGGTAGCGGGGAATCGGCGCGGAGCGCTGGCGGGCGTCATCGCCGGTGTCGTGGGGAGCGTTGCAGCGTGTCGCGCGGGCGCGCGTTTCGCGCTGCGAGCGCGCCGCAGTGGTCGGCGGCGATGGGGGAGCGGGCGGCGGGAGCGGGAGCGGGCGCGGCGCAAACGGGCGCGATCCGTGACAGACGCCCTACGGGTACGATATAGAAATCAGCGGGCGGGGGTGCGGTGGATTGCAAACGTGAGGATCAGAGCACCGTCCCTTAGGGTTACAAAGTCGTGCGGCCGAGGATCGAGAGGAGGTAGTCGCGCGGGGACGAGAAGAGCGTGTCGGAGGCGCACGAAGCGCGGGCGCGGGCGGTCATCGCGCCGCGGGTGATCACGAGCTCGCCGGTCGGGCTGAGGGTGAGTCGATCGAAGCCCACGCGCGCGGGGGACATCGCGCCGGGCTCGACGCTGAGGCCCATCGGGTCGCGGCGCGCGGTCATCTCGCTGTGATCCACGCCGTAGCTCGCGTCCGCGGCCCAGCCCAACGAAGCGAGCGAGCCGCGCGCGGTCACCAAGACGCTCGCGTCGAACGCGACATCCGCGAAGCCCACGTCGGGCGGGAGCGAGCGATCGGTCTGAACGCGGAGCGTCTCGAGGATCACCGTGGCCGAGTCGATCGTGGCTTGGCATCGGTCGACGAACACGCGCCGAGCGCGGTGCAAGACGTCCCGCGGAACAGGCCAGAGCTGCGCGGCGGCGAGCGTCGTGCGGGGCCCTGGCTCGAGCGTGCGGGCTTGCTTGAGGACGAGGCGCGCGGGGCGGGTCGTTCCGTCGCGAAGCGCGGGCCAGCCCGCGAGCATGTCGTGAAACTCGAAGTCGATCGTGAGCGTTCGCGAGCGCTGCGAGGCGGGGCGCGGGGCGTTTTCGCGCTGGAGCCAGCGCTCGGTGACGGCGAGCGTGTCGTCGAAGAGCCGTCGAAGCGCGGCGTCGTCGAGCAGCAGTGTGTCGGGAGAGAGGGTGCTTCGGCGGACGCGTTCGACGCGGATCGCGCCGTCGCTGCGGCGACGGATCACGCGGTCGACCTCGGGCAGGATCGACGGGTTGGGGTTGGCCACGCTCTCGGCGCCGCGTTGCACGTTGACCTCGAGCCGCACGCCGTCCCCGTCGTTGGGCGGCGTGATCGTGAGCGTGCACACGCCCGTCGCGCGCTCGAGCGGGTCGTCGAAGCGCGGGTGGATCGTCACGCCCATCGCCGCCGAGAGGTGATCGATGTTCTCTTGCTTGCGCTCTTCGAAGGCCTCGAAGCCCCAGAACGAGCCCCACACTTGTTGGATCGCGCGCTCGACGGTCTTGCTCTGATCGCTCGCGCGCGGCTGCAGCTGCGGCTCGAGGAAGCCCGTAAACGACTCGTAGAGGCCCGCGCCGTTGAAGCCCTCGATGTCCTCGACGTTGGACGACGAGCGAAAGCGGATGCCCTGCGTGGGCGCGAGGTCTGCGTAGATGGTCGCGAGCTCGGACCGAATCCGCGCGAGGGTTGTTGATTGGATGGGTGTGTTTTGAACGAGGCCGCGGATGCCCTGGGCGCGGGAGAGGTCGCCGAAGGACGTTCCCGCGGGGTGTTGAACGTTGAACGCGGCGACCCACGCGCGGTCGTTGTTGGTCGGGTGGCGCTGGAGGTAGACCGCTTGCCCTTCGAGCAACAGCTCGCGAACGCGAACGTCTCGCACGAAGTCCGCGGACCCGAGCACGGCGCCGATCCGTTCGCGCAAGGGGGCGAGGTGCTCTGTGTACGCGCGGACGGTGAGCGCGTGCGGTCGGTCGGGGAGCGCGAGCGTCCCGAGCGAGAGGAGCTCGATGTAGCCCGCGGATTTGCCGCCGATGGTGGGAAGCAGCGACGGGATCTCTCGGGGCATCCGCGTCGAGAGGTCGATCAAGTACGGGATCGAATCGGGCGCTGGCGTGCTGACGGTCCGCACGGGCCGGGACGAGAGCGACACGTAGCGCGTGTACTGCTCGCCCGTCAGCGGCTCGATGCGCACGGTGCTCGGCGACTCGGCGAAGTACACGACCGGCGAGTAGCCGCGGATCAGCTGCGAGAGCGAGGGGTCTTCGAGCGCGCCGGCGACGTGGGCGTTGGGGATTCCGCGGTTGCGCGCGAGGAGATTGATGTGCGCGAGCGGCGTCTGGGGAACGGCCGTCACCACGCCCGCCGCCGCCGGAAGAAAGTCAGGGACGCGCTCGAACACCAGCACTTCGTTCGCGTTGGTGTTGGGCATCCCTTCGCTCGCGCGCACGAGCCGGAGGTAGCCCGCGGTGACTCCGTCGCTGTAGACCTCGCGCGCGCCGGGGACGACCACGTCCGAGTAGCGCAGGATGCGGTCCCAGTAGGGGAGGCGCTCGCGTTCCATCCGCTCGGCGAGGGTCTCTTGCTCCGAGGAGCGCACGAGCCACTTGATTTGTGGTGCCACGCTCGCGGGCATCCCCGGCGTGATGCGCTCGAAGAAGCGACTGAGCTGCGCGTGCGTGAGGTTGTCTCCGAACTCGAGCTCGAACGCCCACCGAACGCCCTCGCTCGCGTTGCGCGGAGGCACGCGCAAGATCGTCGCGAGGCCGAACTTTCGCGAGGCCCCGAAGGCGTTTTCGTAGAAGCGCCACGAGTAGAGCCTCCCGTCGGCGAACTGCAGATCGAGCGGGAGCGTCGGCTGCATCCTGGCCCACGCGTACACGTCCGCGATCGTGGCGAGCGTCTGCCCCGGGACCGGCATCACGCCGTCGTCGCCCGGCACCGGCTGGTTGTTGAGCAGCCGAAACCAGTACCACTCGTCGTGCAGCGTGTAGAACCGCGCGTCGTAGAAGCGCGTCTCGCCCGGCGTGTCGCGATCGAACGACGTGATCACGACCTTGAGCGCGGGCATGCGCCCCTCGGGGGTCGCGAGCGACTCGAACTGCGCCTCGGTCTCGACGCGCGTCACCGTGTGATCGTCGAACGTCGGCGCCGGCGGCCCGCAGCGCGCGACCGCGAGCCCGAGCGCCGTGGTCAGCGCGAGCGAACGAAGCGCAGAGACCGAGGATCGAGCGGGCGCCAGAGTCGACATAGGGGCTGAGACAGCTTGCAGAGCAACCCGCGTGCCCACAAGCGAAACGGCGGTTCGATGCGGTGTTCGAAGGGATTTTGTCGAGGGAGAGCCCGCGCGTCGTGTCACTGTGAGCCACGCGCTCGGGCGCCCTGCGGCTGCAAAGGCGCGACGCTCGCGCCGCGGCTCGAGCGGCCTCGTCGCCGTAACCAACGCCCGAACCGCGCGTACACTGTCCCGTGGTGAGAGCGATGAAGAGCCTGCCCTCGTTTGCGTTTGCCCTGCTCGCGGTCGCGAGCTGTCACCGATCGACGAGCTCGTCGAGCCCGACGGTGTCTACAGCGTCGGTGAGCGCGCCGGTCGGAGCGCATCAAGCGACGCAGCCGAGCGCGACGAACGCGCCTTCGGCGAGCGCGCATTCGACTGAGAATTCACAGGGAGTTCCGCAAGCGACGTTCGGCGTCGCGATGGGCTCGCCGACCCACGGGCTCGCCGAGGCGACCTTCGCCGCGGGGTGCTTCTGGTGCGTCGAAGCGTCGTTCGAAGGCGTTCGCGGCGTCCGCGCGGTGGTCTCGGGGTACACGGGCGGACCGGAGCTTCGCCCCACGTACGAGCAGGTTTGCGATCACGCGACGGGCCACGCCGAAGCGGTCCGCGTGATCTTCGACCCCACCGTCGTAACGTATCCGCAGCTGCTCGCGGTGTTCTGGCGCATTCACGACCCGACGACGCGCGATCGGAGCTTCTTCGACATCGGCCGCCAGTATCGTTCGGCGATCTACGTGCACGGCGCTGAGCAGCGCGCGCAAGCCGAAGAGAGCAAGCGCGCCCTCGAGGCCGCGCGCACGTACGCAGCGCCGATCGTCACGGAGATCACGGACGCCGCCGCGTTTTGGCCTGCCGAGGACTACCACCAGGACTACCACCACACGCACCCCGAGCAGTACATGTCCTATCGGCGGGGCTCTGGACGAGACGCGTACATCGAGCAGACGTGGGGCCGCGGAGCGCTCAGCGCCGCGCAGCGCCACGAGTAGCGCTGGACGGAGTACGTCTCGCGATCGGCCGTCGTAGCTGCGCTGGGGATCGAAACGCGGTAGTGCATCGCCACCGTCGTGAAGATCTACAGTTGGAACCTCAACGGCTACCGCAGCGCCGCGCGCAAGGGCTTTCGCGAGTGGTTCGAGAAGACGCAGCCCGACGTGCTGTGCCTGCAAGAGACGCGCGCCGACTGGGGCGAGCTCGATGACGAAGACCGCGCGCTGCTCAAGAAGAACCACGAGGTGTGCTGGTTTCCTGCGACGAGCAAGCGTGGGTACTCGGGCACGGCGACGATCGTTCGTCGCGGGATGCGCTTCGAGCATCAAGCGGGCGTGGGCGTCGAAGCGTTCGACGACGAGGGTCGGCTCATCGTGTCGAGGCACCCGGCGTTTACGTTGATCGGCGGGTACTTTCCCAACGCGAGCGAAGGGCTCGTGCGGATGGACTACAAGCGCTCGTTCTCGCGTTGGATCCGGGACGAGATCGAGCGAAGGCACAACAACGGCGAGCGCGTCGTCGTGATCGGCGACCTCAACGTGTGCCCCGAAGAGATCGACATCGCGCGGCCCGAGGCCAACGTGCGCTCGCCGGGGTTCACCGACGAAGAGCGCGAGGACTTTCGCGGGTATTTGAGCGCGGGCGTCGTCGACGCGTTTCGCGAGCGAAATCCGGGCAAGACAGGGCAGTACACCTGGTGGAGCACCCGCGGGACCGCCCGCGCCCGCAACATCGGATGGAGGCTCGACATCGCCCTCGTGTCGCGCGAGCTCGACGCGTCGGTGATCGACGTCGTTCACCACACCAAGGTGATGAGCAGCGACCACTGCCCGATCAGCATCGAGCTCGACGTGTGAGCGCGGTCACGGTGAGCGATGGACGACCTCGATCGTGACCGCGTGATGAACCCGCCCCGCGCGCGGGCGCGCGAGGCGCTCGCGGCGATCGAGGGCGTTCACGACGGCGCGGAAGCGTGGGAGCGGCTCGAGGCGCGCGGCCTCGTCACGAGCGGAACCGTGGGCGACCCCAAGCGACGCTTCGGCGGTTGGCTCGTGAGCTACGACCACAAGCGAACGTGGTCCGCGGTGGATCAAGAGCCGACGGCGTTCTCCAAGCGGCAGGTGACCGCGGAGCCCGCGCCGATGACCGTGGCCCTCGCGGTCGCGCTCGCGTGCGACTGGGCCAACGTGCAGACCGCCGAAGCGCTCGCGCGCGATGCGTTCGACGCGCTGAGGCCCTGGATTCGCCCCGCGGCTGCGATCGAGCCCTCGGTGACGTTTCGCTTCGGGCGCGGCGCCGCGCCGAGCGACCGGGGGGAGCTCTGGTACCCGCGGACGCGTTTGATTGTGTGTGCGGAGCGCGAGATCGAGACCGCCGGCGAGATTCGCACCGCGACGCACGAGCGACCGCTGAAGAGCGCGTGCGAGTTGACCGCGCTCGAAGACGCCGTGCTCGCGCAGTGGTGGGACGACGAGCGCGCCCGCGTGACGGCGCAGCGGGCCGAGCGCGATCGACGCGAGCTCGAGGCGGGGCGCAAGGCGCCGGGACCCGCTGTTCCGACGGACGACGAGCGCTGGAGCGCGTGGAGCTTCGGGGCGCAGTTCGCGACGGCGCCCGCGGTCGTGCGGCGCTTCGACGGCCACTACGGAGGCTATCGAACGACCACGCCGCCGCCCCACGTCGCCGACGCGCGCAACGTGTTCGCGCCGCTCGTCGCCCTGTGGAACACGGGCTATGTCCCCGCGCACTTTTCGCCCGAGGGCGCGCTGCTCGAAGTGGCTCCTCTCGAAATCAGCACGATGCTTCGAACGCTCTCGTAGGGACGGGAGACAGAGGCCCGAACGACGGTCGCAACCGCACGTCCCCGATCGCACCGAACGACAGCTTCGTCGCCGTGCGTGTGGGCTGCGTCGCCGCGCCGATTCGCAAGGAGCCCTCTCATGTCGCTTGTGCTGTCTCGTATTCATTTGCTGCTCGTGGCCGCGAGCGCCGTGAGCGTCCCCACCGTCGCGTTCGCGCAGAGCGCGGAGCCGCAGCCGTCGCAGCCCGAAGCCGCGCCCTCGCAACCGCCACAGCCGCAACAGCCCGCGCTGCCTCCGCAGGCCGAGCAAGCACCGCAAGCACCGCAAGCGCCGCAGGTACAGCAAGCGCCGCAGGCGCAACAAGTCGTGCAAGTGGTGCAGGTGCAACAGCCGACGCCGACGATCGCCGTTGCGCAAGCGCAGCCCGCGGTCGTGACCGCGCTCCCCGGTCCGGTCGTGAGCGCCGAGTCGGTTCGCGCGCAAATCGCCAGCGAAATGGGTGCTCCTGCGGTGCTCGCCTCGCCGAGCGTCGCGAGCTCGCCCCTCACCGCGTCGAGCGCTCGGGGAACGCTCTTGATCTTCGTCTCGCCCGACGGAAGGCTCACCGTGCGCTGGACCGCGCGATCGGGCGCGAGGCTCGAGCGGAGCGTTCCTGCGCCGAGCGACCCGATCGAGCTCGTGCGGACCATCGGCGTTCTCGCGGCGAACCTCGCGCAAGACCCCATGTCCGAGCTCGTCTCGCGCGATCCGAACGCGCCGGTCGCGCCGATCCCGCCGAACGCGCCAGTGCACGTCGTGATCGCGCTGCAACCAGGACAAGTGATCGCGCCGAGCGCGACCGTCGCGCCCGCGCCCGCGCCCGTACAACCGCAACCGCAAGCGCAACCACAGCCCGTTCAAGCGCCAATCCCCTGGCCCGCGCCACAAGACTGGCGCGCGCGCCGCGCTGCGCAGCGCGTGTCCTTCGGACTCGAGTCGTACTCGACCTTCTTCGCGGGCAACGCGGTGGGCTTCTCGCCGTCGTCCACGGGCAGCGTGTTCATCAACTATCACTTTCGGCCGTGGCTGCGACTGGGGGTCGGCCAGATCACGGGCGGCGCGCTGATGAACGGAGGCTACGCGTCGGCGACTCCGTACGCCGAGTTCGTGTGGGACCCGCTGCAGTGGCTCGAGGTGTTCGGCCAGGTGGGCCTCGGACTGCAGGGCCAGTTCATGGGCAGCGGACCCGCCAGCGGTCTTCGCGGCGCCCGCTTCGCGATGAACGCCAGCGCCACCGCAGGCGTGCGCTTTCGCCTCGGCCACTCGTTCTCGATCGGCGTGGCCACGCGCGGCGGCTTCGATCTGCTCGGCGACTTCGCCTACTGGCACGCGCACAACAGCCCCACGTCGGGCGGGGCCGTCGTCGGAATGGGACTCGAGCTCGGCTGGACACTCGGCGGCTGAGCGACCGTCGGGGGGCTATTCGAATTCGTGTGCCATCAATCGAGCGGCTTGCCGAACGACTCGAGCACCTCGTCGACCGCCGTCTCGTTGAGCGCGAGCAGCCCCGAGACGCCCTCGAGCGCCTCGCGTTCGCGCTTCGAAACGCGGCCGTCGGCGCGCGCGACGAGCACGAGGTCCTCGAGGATCTTCTCGCGCTGCGGGTAGGACAACGCGAGCGCGAGCGACTCGGCGAGCTCGACGAGCCGCAGCTGTTGGTCCTCCATCGGCATCGCGACGAGCTTCGCGTGGAGGCGACGGTAGCCCTCGGCCAGCTGCGCGATGACGCGGGCTTCGGCGCGGCTCGTTCCCCGCGTGGCCTCGGCGACGGCGATGGCGCCGAGCAAGACGAACTCGGCCACGTCGTCGCGGTCGATCTGCGCGTCCAGGACCGAGGGGTTCATGCGCTTCACGATCTTCTCGACCTGCGCCTCGAGCTGCGCTTCGGACAGCGTTCCGCCGGTCTTTTTTCGGAGCTTCGCGAAGGTTTGCGAGCGATAGAAGAGGTCGATCGCCACCGCGCGCAGCTCACCATACGGGTGCGTATCGAGCCCTTCGGCCGCCTCGGACGGCGGCGCGACGTCCGCCGTGACCTTCTTCGCGTGCTCGAGAAACGCCCTCGCCGTCCCGAACGCGCTCCGCCTTCGAACGCCCGTCGTGAACATCATCTCCGCCCGCAAGACCACCTCGAGGTCCGGGCAACACAGGAGGCCCATGCGATCGGCAGAGAGCTCTTGATAGCGCTTGAGCGCGAAGCTCCGGAGGCTCGTGATTCCCTTGGTCTCGCCGGACATCGCGCGAAACGTCTCGAGGTGCCCGAGCAGCGCGTGCCCGAGCTCGTGGCCGATGATGTACGCGAGCTCGTCGTCGTCGAACGCGTCGATCGTCCCCGAGGTCACGTCGATCACGATGTGCCCGTGCGCGGTCGTCGTCACGAGCGCGTTGAGCGTCGCGTCGTTGATGCAGAAGAGCTCCACCGGCGCGCGCAGGCCGATCGCCGCCTTGCATCGGTCGACCACCGCGAAGAGCCCGGGCATCATCCGCCGCGAGAGCCGGATGCGCCCCGCCGACAGCTCTCCTCGCTGGAGCGTGTCGTCGTCGGTCGCGTCTTTCTCCGCGTGAAATGACTGCAGCGCGCGGACGTAGTCCTCGTCTTCGAGCAGCTGCGCGAGGATCTTCTTCTCGCCGTCGAAGCGCACGGACTCGAGGTCGATGTCGCACACCTTCTGCCACGCCTTCGCGCGCCGTCGAAAGAGCGCCTGCGCGCCGCGCGCGCTCGCGTCGAAGGTCGCCATCGGACCCGGGACGAGCTCGAAGCTCCCGTACTCCGCGCCGTTGACGAGCCGCCAGCGTCCCTCGAAGCCCGCGCCGTTTCGCGCGCCGACGTACACGTAGAGCTCGCCGTCGACGTAGCGCTTTCGAAAGCGGATCGTCCCGGTGCCCTCGTCGAAGGTGCCCTCGATCTGGTAGCGCACGTCGCCGAGCACACCCGAGCCCGTGACGCGACCGCGGGCGAACTTCAAATCGCAGTCCATGAGCGTCGGAGGACTCTCGGGGCCGTCGACCGAACGCGCTTTGTACTGCTCGGTCCACGCGCCGCTCGTCGGAGCGCCGGTCGCTCGCTTCTTTCGGTCCTCGCTCATCACGGACGCGAGGATGCCCGAGCGCTCGCGTCGGTGCCACGCGCGCAACCGTCGGCCGCGGCGGTCGCGCGGTTTCGGGTTTTTCGCGGACGATCAACATCGAAATCCGTAGCGCGCTCTGTGGCAAATGGCGGTACATTGCCGAGACATTGGCCCGCTTCGAGCTCGTCGCAGCGTTCGCCGTGGCCGCGCTCGTTGCGACGCCACAGTCCGCGTTCGCGCAACAACACGCGACCCGCTTCGGCGAAAATCTCGACGCGCTCCCCGGCGCGCTGAGGGTCCCGTTGCCCGTCGCGCCCGCGACGCTCCTCGCCGTCTCGGGCGGCGCCGGATACGCGTACACCGAGCCCGTTCTGCGGCAAAACGACCAGCACCACCGAGCGTTCGGGTCGCTCGCGATCGCGGTCCGACCGCTCTCGTGGCTCGCGTTTGCGCTGCGGTTCGACGGTCGATATGACGCCCACACAATCAACGGACGCTCGGACGACGGGATCGTCGGCGACCCTCGGATCGTGCTGCGCGCGGGCGGGCGCGTCGCGGGGGCGTTCGGCTTGGGAGCGCAGGCGTCTCTGTGGGCGCCGGGGGCGTCGGCGCCGTCGATCGTTCCCGCGGCGTTCTCGGTGGATATGCAGGCGTTTGGCGGGTACGTCCCGGCGCACGGGCGCGTGGCGCTCGTCGGACGCGCGGGGTTTCGCTTGGACAACAGCGCGCAGTCCGCGCCGAACGCCGCGCAGCTGAGCGCCTCGGACCGACTGTCCCTCGGCGTCAGCGCGTTTCACGCGGTCCTCGTCGGCGTCGCGGCGGTCGGGCGCTTCGGGCCCGTCGAGCCCTTCGCCGAGTGCACCGCGGACATCCTCGTCGGACGCGACGCGCCCATCGGCGCGAGCCCGGTGCATTTCGTGGGCGGCGTTCGCGTGCACCCGCGCTCGTCGTTGCACTTGCATCCGGGCCTCGTCCTCGACGTGAGCCCGAGCGCGCGCGCCTCGCTCGCGCCCGGCGCGCCCCTCACGGACACGACGCCGCGCGTGGCGGTGATGTTCACGTTGGGCGTGGGATTTCCCTCGCCGCGTGAGGCTTCGCCCGCGGAGCGCGCCGCAGGCCGCGCGCGCAACACCGCCACCGCGGGGGCCGGCAACGCGAGCACGACCGCCGGCGACGCCGAAGGCGAGGTGCGCGACCCGAGCGGAGCTCCCGTCGCCGACGCCGTCGTCCTCGTGCGACGCGGAGAGCAGACGGTGCTCGAGCTTCGCACCGACGCCCAAGGGCACTGGCGCGCGCGGGGGCTCGCGTCCGGCGACTACTCCGTCATCGTCCGAGGCGCCTCGGGCGCAGAGCGATCGGTGCCCATTCGCGTCGGAGGATCGACCGCGGCGCGCGCGGCGGTCACGATCGAGACCGTCACGAGCGCGGCGGGCGCGCAGCTCCGCGGGACCGTTCGCAGCTTCAACGGGAGCGGCGTCCGCGCGACGATCCGCATCGTCGAAGCGAATCGCACGGTGGTCGCCAACGAAGACGGGTCCTTCAGGATCCCGGTCGAACCGCGGTCGTACACCGTCGAGTTCAGCGCGGATGGCTACCAGTCGCAGCGCCGCCGCGTGACCGTCTCGGACAACGGCGTCGTGATCTTGAACATCGACCTGCGCCCGAGACGCGGGGGACGCGCTCCATGAAACGTCAGGCGAGGATCGTCCTGGCGATCGCGCTCGTCGTGCTCCTCGGCTCTGCGGTGATCATCACGATCGCGCTCCGCTCGGTGGGCGTCATCGCAGACCTCGTCTTCGTGCGTGGCTCGGTCGAGCGACAGAGCGCGAGCGTCTCGTGGTCGAGCGCGTCGCTCAACGATCGGTTTCGCCTCGGCGACGCGGTACGAACGAGCGAGCAGTCGACCGCGCGCGTTCGCATGCGAGGCGGCGGAGGTCTCGAGCTCCGACCCCTGACGACGGTGCGATTCGCCGCGTCGAGGCCGGGCTCCAACACGCCGTCGCTCCGCATCGAGCGCGGAGAAGTGCAGCTCCAAGCCGACCAAGCCGTCGCGGTGTCGACCCAGCGCGGAGTGCTCCGCGTCGAGCGCGGCGGCCGCGTGCAGCTCACCGTGGATCAGGGCGCCCTTCGGGTGCGCGTCGACCTCGGGCGCGCGGTCGTCGAGCGAGACGGGCTCGCGCCGGAGACGTTGGGCGTCGGCGCGTCGCTCGCGCTCGAAAACGTGGCCGCGACCGAGCCTCCGCGAGACAGCGGCGTCCCTCCCGCGCGGCGCGCGATCACGGACAGCGGCGTCGCGCGAGACAGCGCGAGCGACGTGACGGACGACGCGAACGGAGACGCAGACCTCGCGGACAGCGAGCCGACGACAGACGCGAGCGACGCGAACACAACGGACGTAAGCGACGTAGGCGACGCGAGCGAACCGGCGAACAACGGAGCGGGCGATCCCGATCCACGACGCAGCAACACAGCGGGCGCCGTCGACGCGACGGGCAACGGAGCGACAGCGTCCGTCGGCCCCGCGGACCTCACGATTCGCGCGGGAGAATCCGCGGCGCTGCACGCGCCAGCGCTCCCGGTCATCGTGCGCCTCTCGCTCGCGGCGAGCTGCAACAACCCGCGCGTGTCCTTCGTCGGTCGCGGCGCGACGCGGGAGATCTCGGCCTCGCAGGGCTTCGCACAGACAGCGCTACCAGCGGGTAGGCACAGCTACCGTGTGCGTTGTGATGGATCGCGCGCGGTGGTGCGAGGATCGCTCTCGGTAGACACCGCGACGGGCGCGGCTCCGCTGCCGTCACGACCGGCGCAGTCGGACATCGAGCTCGATGGGCACCAGTACTCGGTGCACTATCAGAACCTGCTTCCGACGCTTCGCGTGACGTGGCCGAGCGCGCCGGCGTCTGCGGGCGGGTACGTGTTGACCGTGCGCGACGCGCGCGGCCGGAGCAGCACGACCGCGTCCCGCACGCCGAGCGTCACGTTGACCTCGCAGGTGTCCGACGGGACGCTTCGTCTCTCGATGCAAGCGCGCTCGGGCGGCGCTCGATCGCCAGAGGCCTCTGTCGTCGTGCTCTTCGACAACGCGGCGAACACCGCGCAGATCCGCGAGCCGAGGCCGGGCGCGACGCTCGGCGCGACCGTTCACGTCGAGGGAACGGCGCTCAGCGGATCGACGGTCACCGCGGGGTCGACTGCGCTTTCGCTCGACTCGCAGCGGCGCTTCGTCGGCGACGTGGCGCGCGGCGAGCAAGCGCTTGTCATCGCAATTCGACACCGATCGGGCGGGACGCACTACTATGTTCGAAGAGCGAGTCCCTGAGCATGATCGCCAAGCCCGATCGACTACAGCCTAACGACCCGCTGATCGGTCGCACCGTACTCGGACGATTCGAGATCCTCCGGCCGCTCGCGCGCGGCGGAATGGGCGTTCTCTACTTGGCGCGAACGCGCGGGGCGCAGGGCTTCGTTCGACCGGTGGTGGTCAAGCGCCTCGGGATGGACGCGACGCCGGACGCGATCAAGATGTTCGTTCGCGAGGCGCACGTGATGGCCTCGCTGCACCATCCGAACATCGTTCAAGCGATCGACTTCAACAGCGAGGGCGACGAGTACCTGCTGGTGATGGAGTACGTCGAGGGCTACTCCCTCGCGCGCTGGGCGAAGTTCGTCAAAGAGTCGAAGCGCAGCTTCGACGTGCAAGCCGCGGTGCAAGTCGTGATCGACGTGCTCGAGGCGCTCGCGCACGCGCACGCGCTCGTCGGCGTCGACGGGCACACCGCGGGCGTGATTCACCGCGACGTGACCCCGAGCAACGTGATGGTGAGCACCGAGGGTCACGTGAAGCTGCTCGATTTCGGCATCGCGCGCGTCGAGCACGACAAGACCGTCGAGGGCCCCGAAGGCCCCACCATCAAGGGAAAGTTCGCGTTTCTCGCGCCCGAGCTCTTGAGCGACGGCGAGCCCTCGGCGAGCAGCGACGTGTACTCCGCGGCGCTCGTGCTGCACGAGCTCTTGCTCGGTCGAAACGAGTTCGCGGCGGACGACCTCACGACGACGCTCGTGAACGTCGCGAAGAAGATCCCGACGCGCATCGACGCCGTGCGGAGCGATGTTCCCGCGGCGATCGGCGCGGTGCTCGAGCGCGCGCTCGAGAAGGACCCGAAGCTTCGCTACGCGACGGCCAACGAGCTCGCCGCGGCGTTGCGCGCCGCGCGGGGCGTGGACTCCGAGCAAGTGCGCGCGTCGATGGTGCGGCAGATCCGCGAGGATTTCTTCTCGCCGTCGATGCTCACTGCGATGCAGGGCTTCGACGTTCAGACCTTGGCCAAGGCCTGGCAGACGAGCGGCGCGGTCACGACGGCCAAGGCCGTGATGGCCGCCGAGCAGCCGACGCTCACGGAGGCGTTCTCGCCAGCGCTCGACGGGGGAACCTCGGTCGCTCCCGCGAGCTACGCGAACGTCATCGACGCCTCGCGACCGAGCGGACCGAACATCGAGATCACCTCGTCGGGCCCCGATCGAACCAGCCCCACGCAGCGACCGCCTCGAACGCCGGAGCCCGAAGAGCGCGGGTCCAAGGGCGGAGGGCTCGTGCTCGCGGCGTGGGTCGCGGCGTTCGCAGCGGTCGCGGCGCTCGGGGCGGCAGCGCTGGTGCTCTACCGCACACAAAATTCGGGCGGCCAAGGCTTCGTCGTCGTCGAAGGGCAAACCAACGGAACGACCCCAGCCACGACCGACGCAGGCGTCGCGAGCAACGAGCCCGTCGCCGACAGCGGCGCAACGACGATCGACGACAGCGGCGCGACCGCGGGAGACCCGGGGCCTGCGCGCGCGCTCGGGCCGCAGCGACGGGCGGTGTCGGCGGACGAAGAAGCGCGATTGACCGGGCAATTTGCTCGCTATCGGCCGCGCGTCGAGGCGTGCGCGCGGAGGTTTGCGAGCGAGGCGAGCGAGACGCGCATCGAGGCCATTCGGTTCGCCGTCGACCGTGCGGGAACGGTGCGAGCCGCCGAGCTCTTACCCGAGGGCTCTGGCGCGACGGCGCTCGGCGCGTGCGTGATCGGCGTGGCGCGAGGCGCGCGCTTCTCGTCGAGCGAGAGCGGGCTGACCTTTCGCTTGCCGCTCTCGCTCAGGATCGCGCCGCGCTGAGCGATCGCGCCGCGAGCAAGATGCGCTCGTGGGTCATCGGCAGCGGGAGCGCGAGCGTCCGATCGCTCGGCGCGAGGCTGTGCAGCGCGTCCTTGATCGCGGTCCACACCGAGAGCGAGAGCAAGAGGGGCGGCTCGCCGACGGCCTTGGTCGAGCGGACGTTCTTGGTGTTGCCCTCGTTGTGCACGAGGTGGACGTCGAACACGCGCGGCGTGTCTTGAATACTGGGGATCTTGTACGTGCTCGGCGAGTGCGAGAGCAAAAAGCCCTTGTCGTCGTAGACGAGGTTCTCGGTCGTGCACCAGCCCATCCCCTGCACGAAGGCGCCCGTCACCTGACCGAGGTCGAGCGAGGCGTTGACGGGACGGCCGAGGTCCATGAGCAGATCGACGCGGCGCACTTCGAGCTCGCCCGTCAGTCGATCGATGAGCACCTCGGAGCACGCCACGCCCTGGGTGAAATAGAAGAACGGCTCGCCCTGCCCCGAGAGCTTGTCGAAATAGATCCCCGGGGTCTTGAAGTACCCGTAGTCGCCGAGCTGCACGCGCGACAAGTACGCCTCGCGGCAGAGCTTGCTGAACGCGATCCAGCGCTCGGGGTTGGACCTGCGAAACACCATTCCGCCTTCGAACACGATGTCGTCGGGCGCCGTTGCCTGATCGATCTCGATCTCGGGCATCGTGCCGAGCCCCGCGGTGCGCGAAGGCCAGCGCTCTTCGGGCAACTCGAATAGTTGTGCCGCGACCTTGGCCACGCGCGCCCGGATGCGCTCGGCGGCCGTCAGCGCCGCGCGCGCGTTGAGGTCCGTGCCCGCGGACGCCGCGGTGGGCGACGTGTTGTGGTTCTTCTCGGTCGAGGTGGCCATCACGCGGACGCTCGAGAGCCCGATCCCGAACGCCTCGGCCACGACCATCGCGATGCGCGTGTTGACGCCTTGGCCCATCTCCGTGGCGCCCGTCGAGACCTGCACGGTCCCGTCCTGGTGCACGTTGACGAGCGCGTTGCCCTGGTTGAGAAACCGCGTCGTAAACGAGATTCCAAACTTCACAGCGGTGATCGAGAGGCCCTTGAGCTGCGTCTTCGATCGCGCGTTGAAGGCGCGGATCTCTTCGCGTCGCGCGCGATAGTCGCAGCGCTGCTCGATCGCGTCGAAGAGCGAGGGCAACAGGTTGTTCTCGACCTTCTGTCCGTAGTGGGTCACGTCGCGATCGGGGCCGCGGTAGACGTTGCGCTTTCGAACGTCGAGCGGGTCGATCCCGAGCCTGTGCGCGATGTCTTCGAGGACGGTCTCGATCATCGCGACCCCTTTGGGGCCGCCGAAGCCGCGAAACGCCGTGTGCGGATGCACGTGCGTCCTGCACACCTGCCCGGTGATCTTCACGTTCGCGAGGAAGTACGCGTTGTCCGAGTGGAGCATCGCGCGCTCCATGATCGACGTGGACAAGTCCGCGTACGCGCCCCCGTCGGAGTAGAGCCTCGCGTCGAGCCCGACGATCGTCCCGTCGTCGTCGTAGCCGACGGTGTAGTCGATCTCGAACGGGTTGCGCTTTCCCGTCATCACCATGTCGTCGTCTTTGGTGATCACGCAGCGCGCCGCGCGGCCGGTGCGCGTCGCGACGAGCGCCGCGAAGTACGCGAACGGAGCGCCCTGCGACTCCTTGCCGCCGAAGCCTCCGCCCATGCGCTTGACCACGCACACCACGGCGTGCGCGGGCAGCCCGAGCCCGTGCGAGACGACGTGCTGGACCTCCGTGGGGTGCTGCGACGACGAGTGAACCTCGACCTGGCCGTCTTCGCGCGGGTACGCGATCGAGCACTGCGACTCGAGGTAGAAGTGGTCCTGCCCCTGGATCTTCACGGTCCCGCTCGCGCGGTGCTTGGCGCTCGCGAGGGCCGCTCGGACGTCGCCGCGCGCGATGGACCGCTCGCCCGCGATGAAGGACTTCGCGGCGATCGCGGCGCGCACCGAGAGGATCGCCTCGAGGGGCTGGTAGTCGACCCGGACGAGGCGGCGCGCGTGCTCCATCGCCTCGCGCGTCTCGGCGGCGACGACGGCGACGGGCTCGCCCACGAAGCGCACCACGTCGTCCGCGATCAACGGCTGATCTTGAATAATGGTGCCCCACAAGTTGTGGTGGACGTCCTTGGCTGTGTACACGCCGACGACGCCCGGCACCGCGAGCGCGGCGTCCGTGTTGATCCCGAGGATCTTCGCGTGGGGCTCGGTCGAGAACACGACGCCCACGTGGAGCTCGCCGGCCACCATGGGCCGATCGTCGATGAACTCGCTCTTGCCGCGGACGTGGGTGCGCGCCGAGTCGTGCGAAGGGTCTTGCGCCTTGTCGAGGAGCTTGATCACGCGAACACCTCCCCGCGCAGCTCGTAGCCGAGTTTTCGCAGGAGATTTCCAGACAAAACGCGGCGCCCCTCTTCGCTTCCGCGCAGGTCCGACCGCGGTGTGACGGCGCGCTCGATCGCCTCGGCGACGCGCTCCCAGGCCGCTTCGTCGCGCAGCGCGACGCCCGCCAACATTCGCTCGACGTCGCGGAGTCGAAGGACCGTCGGGCCGACGCCGCCGTACGCGACGCGCGCCTCGCGGATCACCTCACCGTCGTGAGCGAGGTAGAACGCAGCGCCCACGTAGCTGATGTCGAGGTCGCGGCGCTGGCAGATCTTGAACGCGCGAAACAGCGCCTTGTCCCCGAGCGGCGCGAAGCGCACGCGCGTGACGACCTCGTCCTCGGCGAGCTGGGTCTTGCGGTACCCGAGATAGAACTGGTCGATCGGGACCCAGCGCGCGCCGCGCGCGCTCGAGAGCTCGACCTCGGCCCCGAGCGCGTACAGCGACGGAATCGTGTCGCCGATGGGCGAGCCGTTCGCGACGTTTCCGACGAGCGTCCCGGCGTTTTTGATTTGTGGTGACGCAAATACTCGGAGCAGCCGCGAGAAGTCCGGCGCGGCGTCCTTCACGGCGCGCTCGACCTCGCCCAAGGTCGCGCGCGCGCCGATGGTGACCTGCGCCTCTTCGACCTTCACGCCGTCGAGCTCGTGCAAGAGGTGCAAGCTGATCGCGCGGCGCGCGGTGCCCGCGGGCCAGAGCTTCTGCTTGTTGACCATCACGCCGAGGTCTGTGTTTCCCGCGATGATCCTCGCGTCCGGGTGCTTCGCGCGAAGGGCGAAGAGCTCGCTCACCGTGGCCGGGGCGTGCACCGCTCCGCGCTCGGGATCTTCGATGTGCAGAGAGTCTCGCGCGATCGCGTCGAGCGCCGACTCGATCTGCGTCGAGTGATGCCTCGCGACCACGGACTCGAGCGCCTCGGGCCGCACGTCGACCGCGGCGTCGAGGATCGGCAAGTACCCTGTGCAGCGACAGAGATTACCCGTGAGGTGGTTGGCGACTTGCTTCGGCGTGGCCCTCTCTTTGGGGTTGTGCTCGAAGTGCCCGAGCATCGCCATCACGAAGCCAGGCGTGCAAAAACCGCACTGCGATCCGTGGTTGTCGCACATCGCGCGCTGCACTTCGTGGAGCGCTCCGTTGCTCTCGACGGACTCGATCGTGAGGACGTGCGCGCCGTCGAGCTGCGCCATGGTCAAGATGCACGCGTTGATCGGGTCGAAGCGCCAAGGACGATCTCCGCTGCGTCGGCCGAGCAGCACCGTGCACGCGCCGCAGTCGCCCTCGGCGCAGACGACCTTCGTTCCGGTCAGTCGCTGCTCGTAGCGAAGCCAGTCCGAGAGCGTGAGAAACGCAGCGGCGCCGCGAACCTCGCGCCGCGCTCCATTGACGTACAAAACGATCGCGTCTCGCATGATGAATTCGAGCCCGCGAGGCTATCACGCGACGAGCGGTTCGCTGCAGCGACTATGCGCCGAGGGCCTCGCGCGCGACCTCGGCCATCGCCGCGCACAGGTCGTCTTCGTCGTTGGGAGACCGCGAGCGTACGAGCGAAATTCCGCGCTCGTTTGCCCACGCGAGCGCTTCGATGTCGAGGTCGTAGAGAACCTCGACGTGATCCGAAAGAAAACCAATCGGGGCCACGACGACGCGTTTGGCGCCTTCTTTTGCAAGCCGATCGAAGCTCGCGACCAGGTCCGGACCGAGCCACGGCCCCTCGCTCGCGCCCTGCGACTGGTACGCGAGCGACCACGAATCACCGCTCAACCCCAGCGAAGCAGCCACCGCTTCGCACGCGGCGCGAACGAGCGTCGGGTACGGGTCTCCGCGCTCGACCACCATTGTGGGCAAGCTGTGCGCAGTGAACAAAACGTGCGTCCCCGCCTCGAGCGCCCCCGCGCTCCGCGCGCGCTCCGCGAACACACGAACGAGCGCTGGATGAGCGCCCCACGGGCCCACTTTCACGAGCGCGACGCGGCGCTCGGGGTCGAGCTCGGCGAGCGCCTTCTCGACGGGCTCGTGATAAATCCCTGTCGAAAATGGCGCCGCCGGCAGCGAGACCAGACGCTCGACCCCGTCGGCGAGCGCGCGGCTGACCGCGTCGCGGACCGAGGGCCCCCACAGGCGCATGCCCATGTACCCGAGCGCCCCCAGCTTGGCCGCCGCGCCGCGGGCTTGTCCCTCGGTGAGCTCGGTGAGCGGGGAGCGACCGCCGATCGCGCGGTAGCGTCGCGTGACCTCGGCGACGAGCTCGTCGGGCGCGGGGCGGCCGCGGCGAATGACCTTCAAAAACGCAGGGAGCTCTTCGAGCGAGCTCACCGTTCCGTGCGCGGTGACGAGCAGTCCAGTGCGGGGCGACATCGGTGTACGGAGTGCGATGCCAAAGACCCGCACGCGTTGTAAAGCTCCGACGCGGGGCGTTATGCGTTACATTCCGCCGTCGTGAGCGACACGAGCCGTCCCAAGACCATCCTGTGCGTTTCGAGCTTCTTCAAGGGCAACCGCTTCATCGAGCAGTGCAAGAAGCTCGGTTGGAAGACGGTCCTCTTGACCGTCGAGAACATCTTGAAAGAGCCGTGGGCCCGCGGCGCGCTCGACGAAGTGTTCGCGATGCCGAACTTCAACGACCGTAGGGCCGTCATCAACGCGGTCGCGTTCTTGGCGCGCACGCGCAAGTTCGACCGCATCGCGCCGCTCGATGACTTCGACGTCGAGCTCGTCGCGCACCTGCGAGAGCACCTTCGCATCCCCGGCATGGGCGACACGACGGCCCGGTATTTTCGCGACAAGCTCGCGATGCGCGCCCGCGCGAAGGACCGAGGCATCTTGGTCCCCGAGTTCGTCCACGTGCTCAACCACGACGAGGTTCGTCAGTACCTCGCCAACGTCGAGGGCCCGTGGGTGCTCAAGCCGCGCAGCGAGGCCTCGAGCGTCGGGATCAAGAAGATCCGCAAGCCCGAGGAGCTGTGGCCCATCCTCGAGCAGCTCGCCGACCAGCAGAGCTACTACCTGCTCGAGAAGATGATTCCTGGTGATTGTTATCATGTCGACTCGGTGATCTGGGACCGCAAGGTGGTCTTCGCTGAGGCGAGCAAGTACCGACGCCCGATGCTCGAGGTCTCTCACGAGGGCGGGATCTTCGCGTCGCGCTCGCTGCCGAGGGACGGCGACGAGGCGACGGGCCTTCGCGCGATCAACGCCGACGTGATCCGCGAGTTCGGCCACGTGCGAGGCGTCGCGCACACCGAGTTCATCCGCGGCGCGCACGACGGGCGCTTCTACTTTCTCGAGACCGCCGCGCGCGTCGGCGGCGCGGGGATCTCGGACCTCGTCGAGGCCGCCACGGGCGTCAACCTCTGGGAAGAGTGGGCCAAGATCGAGATCTCGCAGGGTGAGACGCCGTACACGCCGCCCGCTCCTCGCAACGACTACGCGGGGATCATCGTGTCGCTCACGCGCTTCGAGCAGCCGGACAACACGCCCTTCAACGACCCCGAGATCGTGTGGCGCATGAACGACAAGCCCTGGCACCTCGGGCTCGTCGTGCGCTCGGCCGACCCCGCGCGGGTCGAGCAGCTCATCGAGAGCTACGTCCCACGAATTCAACGCGACTACCACGCGGTGATCCCGCCGAAGGACCAAGCGACGAGCTGAGCGAGGGGTTCAGCGGGGGCGATCGAAGGTCGGCTGTCCGAGGATCAACCCGTCGACGTCTTCGTGCCCGTTGTTGCGCCGTTGCGTCCGGCGGCTGGGAGCTCCGGTGTTCGTTCGACGAACGGGCGCGGTGGCCTCGGTCGCGGCGACGCCAGCGTCTTGCTCGGCTGCAGCCTGACCGTTGCGCACGGGCTCGGTCGCGATCACCTGCGGTCCGTTGCCTGCCGCGGGAACGGTCACCACGCGCTCGACCACCCGCGGCGGCCCATCGGACTTCCTCGTCATCGCGACGACCGCCGTCACGCCGAGCGCGATCACAGCGAGCGAGCTCACGACGGTGATCGCGATGAGCTTGCTGCGATTGGATGCGCCCGGAGCCGTGAGCACCACGGACGACGACGGGTTCGGCGTCGTGCCCGTGCGGCGCACTTCGGACACGACGAACTCGCCTGTGGCCTTGGGCGCAGCGCCCATGGGCGTCGGCGTGTTCGTCGACCAACCGCTGCGAAGCCGCGCTCGTTCGCGCGCGAGCTTGTCGCCGACGGTGGCCTTCACGAAGTCCGCGACCACGCGCGTCGGCGCCGCGAGCCCGAGCGAGTCGAGCGCGCGCGCAAAGTCCTGAGCGCTCTGCCATCGCATCGCGGGGTCGCGCTCGAGCGCGCGCATCACGACGGCCTCGACGCGCTCGGGGATCGCAGGCGCGACCGCCCTCACCTGCGTGATCTCGTGGTGCAAGATCACGCCGATCGTCTCCATGTCGGTCGCCGCGCGAAACAGCCGACGCCCGGTGAGCATCTCCCAGCACACGACGCCCATCGCGAACACGTCGACGCGACGATCGATCCCGTTGGGGTTGGTGAGCTGCTCGGGCGCCATGTACGCGATCTTGCCCTTGAGCTCTCCCTCGCGCGTGTGGCTCGCGCGGCCCGCGGCTTTGGCGATCCCGAAGTCGGTCACGCGCGCGACGCCATCGACGCCGACGAGCACGTTTTGCGGGGAAATATCCCGGTGAATCAAGTCGAGCGGCGCGCCGTCGTCGTCCCTCAGATCGTGCGCGGCGTGCAGCCCCTCGAGCGCGTCGATCGCGCACCGCAGCGCGATCGGGAGCGGAAGCCCCTCGCGCGCGCGGTTGACGTGCTCCTTGATGAGCCCCGAGAGCCTGTCGCCCTCGACGTACTCCATCACCAAGTACGGCGCTTCACCGTCCTCGACGTCGAGCGTCGCGACGACGTTGGTGTGCCTGATCCTCGCAGCGAGCCGCGCTTCTTCGAGGAAGCTCGTGACGAACTCTTCGTCGCGCTCGAGGTGCGGGTGCATGCGCTTGATCGCGACGAGCCGCGAAAACCCGCGCGCTCCGACGGCGCGACCGAGGTAGACCGTCGCCATTCCACCGGAGGCGATCTCGCCAAGCAGCTCGTAGCGCCCGAGGCGAACGCCTTCGGTCGTCGGTGCCAACGCTGCGTCGGTGCCCGCCTCTACGGTCACTGCCCCGAAAGCGTGCCCCGTTGCGGTGCGCTTGTCACGCTCCGAGCGCGGAAGGCGCCCCACCGCCGACTGCACGAACTCGCAACGCGCTGCGGCAAACGCCCACAGTGTGCGCGGTTAGAACTGCCCCGCGACGACGGCTCCGCCGGGCGTCGGGAGCACGACCCACGCGGTCGTCGGCTGCGTCGAGGGGCTCTGTTCGCTCGATGCTGGCCGCGCGGGAGCAAACGACCAGCGCGTGAACACCGCGGCCCCTCCGGCGAACGCCGTGATGATCGAGCCGGCGACGAGGAGTCCCGTCGTTCGATCTTCGGCCGCGTACACGGCGCGCTCTTGCTCGGGGATGAAGATCCCCATGTTTGCGTTTTCGATCAGGCGACGGCCGCGCGGGAGCGCGTCGGCCCACCACGAGATCGCCGCGCCCGTGAGCAACCCCACGCCGACGGCGCCGGCCGCGATGGGCACGGCGGGATGAAATCGAAACGCCGGCGGTGGCGGCGGTGGCGGCGGCGGGAGGTCCCGTCGCGGCGGCGGTGGCGGTGGCGGCGGTCGCGTGAAGCCCACCTCTCCGGTGCCTCCTGCGCGCGCGTCGACCGTGCGGCGCTGCGCGAGCGTCTCGCCGAAGTGCGCCGTGAGCGTGCGCGATCCGGGCTCGAGAAAGAAATCGCGCCGCGTCTGCAGCACGCCGTCGACCTCGACCTCGCACTCGGCGTCGCACGTGATCATCACGCGATAGAGCTGCGGAGAGAGCTCGGTCAGCGTCTGCTGCGCGATGCGCATCGCCGGCCGCTGCGTGGGGTATCGCTCGACGAGCTCGAGCGAGAGCGTCGCCGCGCGGGTCATGTGATACGCGCCCTCGGACTGACGGTGCGCGCGCACCGCGCCGAGCAGCGCTTGCCACGACGGCGCGCTTCGGTACGAGGCCTCGTAGAAGTTGGCCGCGGCGTTGAAATCGCGGCGCAGATAGCGCTCACCCGCGCGTCGAAAGGCCTCTTCTGCGGCGCGAACGTCCTGCGCGCTCGCGTCGCGCGCGACGCTCGTGGTCGCGACGAGCGCGCTCAGCGCGACGATCGCAGGCAGCCATCGGGGTCGACGATCGATGCGGCGCAGCTCCATCAGCGTCGGCGATGGTACACCGGTTGAGCCTCGGCGATCGATCACGAACCGTAGCGCTTCTCGCTGGTCGCCCGGTTCGTCACGGCCTGACGCGCGAGCTCGTCAGCGCGCTCGTTGAGCAGCACGCCCGCGTGTCCAGGGACGTAGTGCAGCGTGACGTTGTGTCGGCCCGCGAGCTTGGCGCGGATCGAGAGCACGAGCTCGGTGTTGGCCTTCGCCTTCCACCCCTTCGAGAGAACGCCGATCGAGTACTGCGAGTCCGTGTGGATCGCGAGCGGCCGCGCGTCGTCGGGCGAAGCCTCGAGCGCGCGCAGGACCGCGGTCAGCTCGGCGATGTTGTTGGTGGCCGTGCCCAGATACTCGCTGAGCTCGAGGCGAGATTTGCCGTCGATGAGCACCATTCCGAGCCCCGCGGGGCCAGGATTTCCGCTGCACGCGCCGTCGGCGTACACGATGATCGCGCCCTCGGCGATCTTGGGTCCGTCGACGCCGCCCTTCGCGAGCGCCTCGGCCTTGGTCGTTCGCGCGCCGGGCTTCTTCGCGGGCGCGCTCGCTTCGATCGCCGCGCAGTGGTCGTCGGGCATCACTTTGGAGCCTTCGACGACCTCGAGGTTCTTCGCCGCGGCGTGATACGCCTTGGGAGACTTCGCGTTGTACCGAATCTCGACGCGGCCCGCGTCAGCGATCGGGTTGCCTTCGTCGTCGACGCGAGCCCACACCTCGCTGTCTCGCAGTCGCATCTTTCGCCACGGCATCGTCTGAGACCTGTCGACGCCGGGATAGCATCCCTCACAATTCGCGGGGTACTTTTCGCGCTCATCGATGGACCCACCCCCACGGACTTCGGCGTCCTCGTTGGCGCGTAGCGCTGCGGTCGCCGCCTTGATCGCGGCCGGAGCGCTCGGCGGATTCCTCTACGGGCGCCGAGCGAGCGAGCGCACGAGCCCGCAACGGACCGAGGCGCGGTCGTCGATCGATCCGGTCGCGATCGTTCCCCACGGGACGCGGTTCGTCGTGGCCGCGGACATCGCGCGCGCCCGCGGCGCAGCGTCGACGATGGAGCTCTTCGCCTCGGTCGTCGGCGACGATTGCCGCTCGCGCCTCGCGCCTCGCGTGCAGCGGATGTTCGTGTTCGCGAGGGACGCCACGCTCGACGAGAGCGCGTTCGTCTTCGAAGCACAGGTCACGCGCGACGAGCTCGCGCAGTGCCTCCGAGAAGGCCGCGCGAACCTCGATCGATCGATCGTCGGCTACCGGGGAATCGAGCTCTCTCGCGCGGTCGCGCAACGGCCGCGAGAGCTCCTTCCCTCGCAAGACAGCAACGACGTCGCGGCGCTCCCGGGCGGGCTCTTGATCGCCGGCCCTTCGAGCGCTGTGGCCGCGATCATCGACCGCGCCCTCGACCCGACGCAGCGCGACGCCACCACAGCGCTCGGGCCGGCCCTCAGCGCGCTGCACGAGCGGCTCGAGCGCAACTACACGATCGCGGTCCTGTCGCTCGCAAGGCCGACGACAGGGCGGCTCGGCTCGCTCCTCGCCAACGTCGAAGGCATCGCCGTGTCCCTCCACGCGCGAGATCGACTCCGAATCGAAGCGCATTTCGTGTGCGACAATTTCGACGCGCCGCGCGCGCTCGCCGACACGCTCGGCGCGCAGCGCGAGCAAGCGCGGGCCGAAGTGCAGCTCGCGACGCTCCAGCGCATCCTCGGCGAAGCGCGCATCGAGCGCCTCGCCAACGCCGTGCGCGTGACCTCCGAGCTCTCGGCCAACGACGTCGGCGCGGTGGTCTCGGCGCTGCGCCTCGCGCTCGCGAGCGCCGCAGAGCCCCCTGGCGCTCGAGCGCCGAGCGCGGAATCGAGCGCGGACGCGGGGACGGACGCCGCTCGCTGACCGCGGGTCAGCGCTTCTTTTTCGGGCTGACGTCAGTTCCAGCGATGAGCGTCGGCGCCGCGGGGGCCTCGTCCATCTTGACCGGGTCTTCGACGGTGCGGTCCTCGATCGAGACGTCCCAGCTCTTGGCAGCGTCGTTTTTGGGGGCGCGCGCTTTGTCGCGAGGCTTCTCTTTGCGCTCGGGTCGCGTGCCGCGCGGAGCGCCGAGGAGCGCGTCCACCGCGTCGAGCAGTCGATCAGCCTCTTCGCTCGCGACGCCGACGAGCTCGAGCGAGCGCGAGTCCTTGGTGCGCACGAGCAGCCGCGTTCGGCCCGTGACGCCGGGCCACACCGCGCGCAACACGAGCTCGAGCGCGACGCCGAGGAGGATCATCCCGAGGCCGATCGCGACGACGGCGAACCACTTGGCGCCGAGGCCCTCGAAGACGCGCTTGGCGCCGAGGAGCGTTCCGACCAAGAGGCCCGCGATCGAGAGCGCCGCCGGCGCCGAGGGAAACCGCACTTCTTTGCGAAGCTCGACGAGCTCGCGCACGGGCATGCGCACGTCCCACGTTTGCAGCGTTCGACCGAGGACCTCGCTGTGTCCGACGAGCCTGAGCGCCTCGCCTTCGAGCGAGAGCGTCGCGGGCCGACGAAACGAAAAGATCCACCCGCCGAGCGTGCGAACCACGCCTCGAAGCGCGCCCCATCCGACGAGCGACCCCAGCAATCGAGGCCAGAACCCGCGGGCGTAGCCCTCGACGTCGACGGCCACGCTCACGTCGGCCGCGTCGCGATCGTCTGCGCCGCGGTCGTCGGAGTGTTGCTCGCGCGTCACGAGGCCGCGGAGGGCGCGAACGGCTTCGATCGCGCGGAGCGACCCTGCGTCGACGGAGGCGTCGGACAAGAGCTTGTGGAAGCGCTCGGCGGTGTCCGACGGGAGCGCGGCGAGCGCGGCTTCGTACGGCGCATACGGCCCGGTAAACTCGAGCCAGTCGAGGTCTGCGAGTCGCGCGCGAACCTTCGCGGGGCCGCCCTCGCCATCGAGGATCTCGCCGACGTGTCGCGCGAGAAGGACGCTGACGAGCGCGCGCTCGGCGGCGGTCTTCGGGCCGCGGCGGAGCACTTCGATCGGTCGAACGCCGTCGACTTCGCACGTCGCGTCCGTGGCGCCCACTTCGCCGCAGCGCGCCTCGATTTGCTGATGCGAGACGGCGCCGGTGCGAGCCTCGGATTGCGCGAGGAGCACCTCGCCGACGACCCTCGAAGCTGCGCGGACGTCGGCGCGTGGTTTTCGAGCGAGCGATTCCGCTGCGCTGCGGAGCGTGTCGCGGTCGAGGAGTGTCATCGGAGATTCTGCGGGCGGGAGGGTGTCACGAACCGCCCCCTTGCGTCTCGATCTGTCGAATCTCGCGCAACGACGCGCGAATTTGCTCGTAGCGCGCCCGCTCGCGAGCGAGGACGTCCGCGCGCGTCGAGGACAAGTCTGTGCGCTCGAGCGGATCGACAGAGAGGTCGAACAGCTCCGGTCGACGCGGATTGCGCACGAGGAGCTTGTAGGGCCAGTCGATCATGGCGCGGCGCGTTCCGTTGTACGGGCCTTCGGGCAGCTCGCAGTACACGGGGCGCGGCTCGGCGGGGGCGCCGAACATCTCGGGGACGAGGCTCGTTCCGCTGACGAAATCCTCGGCGTTTGGCGCGGGAACAGGCAGTCGCAGGAGCTCGAGCACCGTCGGGAGCAGATCGATGTGCCCGCGCGGGGTCTCGATGTGTCGCGCGGCCACGTCGGGGACGTAGATGATCCACGGAACACGAACGAGTTCTTCCCACAGCTCGATTCCGTGCCACGACATTCCGTGCTCGCCGAACGCTTCTCCGTGGTCCGCCGTGACCACGACGATCGTGCGGTTCGCGAACGGCGACGCAGCCAACCGATCGAGGATGCGACCGATCTGCCGGTCGGTGAACGCCACTTCTGCGTCGTATTTTCCCCGCTCGGTGCGCGAGAACGGCGGGAGCTCTGGGTGCAACACGTACTGCTTGTGCGGGTCGAAGAAGTGCGCCCAGAGCATGAAGCGCCCGCTCGTAAACGTCGCGTCGCCGAGCAGCGCGAGGGCCTTGTCCGCGACGCGCGCGTCGGTGCTCACGCTCTCGCCGGCTTCTCCGCCGGGCGTCGCGCTCACGTCGACGCGCTCGATGCCCTGAAAGAGCCCGAAGCGCGGGTTGAAATAAAAGTGAGACGCGACCGAGGCCGTGTGAAATCCAGCGCTGCGCGCGCGCTCGGCGAGAAAGACGTTTCCACGGTCGGGGTAGCGAACGAAGTGGTTGTCGTCTCGCGCGCACTCGGTTGGATACCGCCCCGCCATGATCGGCCCGATCGAGCGACCCGTGTACGAGCTCATCGCGTACGCGCGATCGAACACGACCGATCGCGCCGCGAGTCGATCGAGGTTCGGCGAGAGCTCCCTCGGGTTGCCCGCGTAGTGCAGGTCCCACCGCAGCGTGTCCACCGTGATGAACACGAGGTTCGCGTCCCGCGGGAGCGTTCGCGCGATGCGCTCGGCGAGCGACGGTGGAGGCGCTCTCGGCGCCGCGCGAACCACGACAGGGGCGTCCCCGCCCGAGCAGTCCTCGTCGACGCCGTTTCCCGGAACGTCGCGCGCGTCTGGAAATCTCCTCGCGTCGCGATCGTCACAGTCCCCTCCGCCGAAGAGCGCGCTCGCCCCGTCGCGGTCGCGATCCGTTCGCTTTCGCAGCGCGCGAAGGACCACGCGCGCCAGGCCCGAGCGCGACTCGATCACCGTCGCCGACGCAGAGCGCTCGAAGCGAAGCGCGGTCTCGCGCAGCGTCACGCCCGCGATCACGGGGCCGAAGAGCGTCGCGCCGAGCGCGAGGACCCACCGTCGCGATACAGCCCACAAAATCAAGCTGCTCGCGGCGAACGCGCCGACGAGCGTGAGCGCCGGAGACAAATCGAGCTCGGGTTTCTTCAGGACCCCGTACGCGCCGAGCACGCCGCCGCGGCCGTGGATGTCTCCTGTCGCGACGCCCACCGCGACGATCACCGCGGCGATCGAGAGCCCGATGAGCCAGGGCCGCGCGAGAGGACCGAGCTTGCCCTCGGTGGGGTCGTCGGCGATCGCTCGGCGCGCGAGGTGCGTCGCGGCGAGGAGCGCGATCGAGAGCGCCACGGTGAGCGCGAAGAGCGCGGCGGACTGCGCGAACGCCGCGAGCCCCACGTGGTGAAACGCGGTCATGAAGAACGCGCCCGCCCGCGCCGAGAGCCCGATCCACAGCGCGGCCGCCGCAGGAGCGCAGAGGGCGAGCGCCCGAAGCGTGCGTCCGCGCGCGGGGTCCTCGTCGTGCCACGCGAGCGCACGGCGCGCGCGCGCCTCGGACAATACGAGCGCGAGCGGAACGAGCACGACCGCGATTAGCGCGGCCGAGGGCGACTGGAGCGCGGCCTCGCGCAACGCAGCGCCCGCGCGATCGACGGGCGTGCGCAGCGCGCCCGAGAGCGCAGCGGCCACGAGCGTTCCGAGCAGCGAGCCGCCGAGCGCGGCGAGCGCGCGACGAAGCGGCGAAGAGTCCGAGTCACGAGCGGAGTCACCAGGGGTCACGAGCGATCGGCGCGCACGCTACGGTCGATCCCCGGCGCTCGTCGAGTCTCCAGCGAGCGCCGCGCGATTCTTCAACGAGCCGCGGATCGAGAGCACGGCCAGCAGCGCGAAGAGCCCCTCGAACGCGGGCAAGACGTAGGACGGCCCGTCGGCCATCGCGAGGAGCACCGCGTTGGCGATCGCGAACATCGTGAGCGTGTACGCGCCTGCGAACGAGGTCTCGTCGGCGCGCGGCTTGAAGAAATGCAGCGCGATTCCCTCGGCGCTCGTGAGGACAGCGGTCGCGCCGGTGCGCAGCGGTCCGTCGCCGGAGGCCGACTCGACGTGCGCGACGAGCCACACCGTCGCGCCCTCTTTCGCGACGAGCTGAACCGTGAGCATCGATCCGTCGGCGGTGCTCTCGGTCTTCGCGACGATTCGGCGGGCGATTTTGGGGCTCACGCCGACCTCGACGCTGACCAGCGAACGCGCTGGCAATCGAACGATCGAGCCGCTGTCGAGCGTGAGCACGACGTCTCCCGCGAGCTCGACGACGGACGGGTCCGACCCCTTCTGTCGTCGCCGAAACGACGCCAACAGAACATCGAGCTCCGCCGCGCCGCCAGAGCCCGACGAGAGCGTCGCGCGCGTCGAGGTGCGCCCGTCGAGCCAGCGGCCGTTTCCCTTGCTGTCGAAGCGCCGCGCGGCGGTGCGCGCCATGCGATAGCGCAGGACGAGCGCCGCGAGCGCGAGCAAGAACACAGGGACCGTGAGCCACGCCCACGAGAGCGCCTCGTCGCCGATCGCCGCGAGCGCGTCGAGGCCGATGGGACCGATGGGGATCACGACGACTCTCCTGTGACGCGACGATCGAGCCGCGAAAACCCGAATATCGAGAGCGCCGCGAACAGCGCGAGCGCGCCGTTGAAGAGCAGCCACGACGCGACGAAGGGCTTCGGCCCGCTCGCGCGAACGACGTCACCGCGCTCGTTTTGGCACTGCAGGTGCGCGCTCGACGACGAGCGGTTGCGCGAGCGCGTCGTGACGATGATGGTCTTTGCGCCGATCGGCGCCTCGGGGCAGAGCGCCGTCGCGAACACCGGCAGCGCGCGCGGCGCGAGCATGGGTCCGATCAGCGCAGGCAAGAGCGAGAGCGCGAGGACCACCACGAGGCCCAACGCGACCACCCCGCAGCCGACGGCGTTGGCGTCGGACTCGCTCGTCGATGTCTTCGTGTCGCTCATCTGGGATCACCGCCGAGCCGATGGGGCGAATGCCGTCGCTCGCCGCGTCGACGGTACCCTACCATCGCTCACCGGACGATCCCCGCCGCGCGGAGCTTCGCGATCGTCTCGTCGTCGTAGCGCGCTCGCTCGCGAAGGACCTCGATCGTGTGCTCTCCGAGGCGCGGGACTGGGCCGTGCGCTTCGCCCTGCCATTCGCCTTCGAATTTGATCGGGTTTCCCGCGGTGCGAATCGGCCCTGCGGGTCCTTGATCGAGCGTCGCGAGCATCTCTCGCGCGAGCACCTGCGGATCGGTGAACACCTCGTCCACGCGCTGCACCGGCGCGCACGGAACGCCCTCGCGCTCGAGCGCCTCGCACCACGCGCGCGCGGTCCTTTCGCGGAGCTTCGGCTCGATCACCGCCAGCAGCTCGGCGCTCCTCGCGCGGCGCTGGGCGTGGGTCGCGAGCGCGGGATCATCCGCCCACGAATTCAACTCGAGCGCGCGGCAGAAGCACGGCCAGAACCGATCGGTGAAGACCGCCACGACGACGGCGCCGTCCGCGGCTTCGAACGATCGATACGGCCACGCGTAGGCGTGCCCGCTGCCTTGGGGACCCAGGACCGGGCCGCCGTTGAGCGCGTAGGTGGCGGCGTACGCGAGCAGCGCGACCTGGCAATCGAGCAGCGACAGGTCGATCGCGCGACCGCGGCCCGTGCGCTCGCGGTCGAAGAGGGCGCTCGCGATCGCGAGCGCGGCGAACATGCCCCCCGCGAGGTCGCCGAGCGGCGGGCCCATGCGCACGGCGGGGCGACCGGGTTCGCCGGTGATGGACATCGTTCCGCCGCGGGCTTGGAGGGTGAGGTCGAAGGCGACGTTGTCTCGATCGGGGCCGGTGCGACCGAAGCCGCTCATGCCACACACAATCAAGCGAGGGTTGACCGCGTGGAGCGCGCGATGGTCGCAGCCGAGCTTCTCGGCGACGCCGACGCGAAAGTTCTCGATCACCACGTCGCTCTCGCGCGCGAGGTCCCAGAGCACCTCGCGGCCCTCTTGGCGCTCGAGGTCGAGCACGATCGATCGCTTGGAGCGATGAAACGCCGCGAAATACACGCTCGTTTGGTGCTCGCCCTCGCCCACGAACGTCGGCCCCATCGCGCGCACTTCGTCGCCGCCCGGCCGCTCGACCTTCACGACGTCCGCGCCGAGGTCCGCGAGCAGCATCGCTCCGTACGGTCCGGCCACCATGCGCGTGAGGTCGAGCACGCGAACCCCTCGGAGTGCTGAGAGCAATCGATCCTCCTGTGTGGGCGCGGTCCGCGCTCAATCGATCACGGCGAGCGCGGCCCGATGCGAATCGGGTGGCTCGCGATCTGGTGGGCGAGCTCGGCGCGCGTGGGGTCGGTCAGGGGCGAGACGTTCCACTGGATCATGCGGTCGAGCGCGGCGACGAGCAGCGCGAGCTCGGTCTGCACGCGCACGTCGCACCCGGCGCCCGCCGCGAGCTCCGCGGGGAGCGAGGCGCAGCGGTTGAGCGCGCCGTTCGCGAGGGCGCTCGCGGCGCGGACCGAGCCTTGCGCTTCTTGCGCGCGCGCGGTCGCGAGGGACACGCGCCCGTCGCGCTGCACCTGCGCCGGGGCGCGCGAGACCACGTCGATCACGAGCCGCGGCGGCATTCGCAGATCGAGGTACCGCTGCGTGAGGGTCCGCAGGGCGACGACGTTCTCGGGCTCGCGCGCGACGAGCTCTTCGAGCGACGCGAGCGACAAGCGCTGCACCGATCGCGGGTCCATCACAGGACGCACGAAGGCGACGTTGCCTGCGAGATAGACGGTCGCGATGCCTCCAACCACGGCGAGCTGCGTGCGCCAACGCATCGATATCTTGTCTCGAGAAGTAGCACGAGAGCGGGCCGAGAGCGTACGGTCCTCGCGAAGGTCCCTCGCCGCCGTGAACGCTGACGCCATCCAATCGCTTCGAAAGTCCCTCGGGCTCTCTCAGCGCGAGCTCGCCGAGGCGCTCGCCGTCGACGTAGCGCTCGTCCGCGATTGGGAGTCGGGCGAACAGTTCGCCACCAAAGCGCACTGCGAGGCGATGGAGAAGTTTCGCGAACACCCGCCGCCCAAGCGCGCGCGCAAAGCGAAGACCCCCATGCAGACGCTCGGCGACCCGGACTTCTGGCGGCTCGCGCGAAAGCTCCTCGCCAACCCACCGCTGCGCGCAGCGTGCGAAAAACTCGCGGCCGAATACGACGACCCCCTCGACAAAGACGCGTCCGGGTAGCACCCAAGGCGACTCGTTTTCGGCGCTGATGGCTCGCGATCCTCTGTATCCCCTGCACAACCCGGGCGTTCCCCGCGCGCTCTCGATCGCCGGGCACGAGCTCGTGGCGTTTTCGATCAGCGGCGTCAGCACCTATGTGCTCGCGCCCGCGATCGACGCGTGCTTCGACATGGGCCACTGCCCCGTCGAGGGCGCGCGCCTTCGCAACGTGCTGCTCACGCACTGCCACCAGGATCACTCGCTCGGCGTCGTGAGGCACCGGGCGCTTCGCCAAATGTGGGGCGATTCGCGGTCCAAAGTGTTCATCCCCGAAGAGTCCCGCGCGGCGCTCGTCGCGGTGCTCCGCGCGGTCGACGCGATGGAGGGGCGGGGGCGCGAAGACACGCTCGACAAGGACGTCGTCGGCGTGCGCGCGGGAGACACCTTCGAGCTCTCCAAGCGCACGCGCGTCGAGGCGTTCGACGTGATCCACAAGGCGCCCTCGCGCGGATACAGCGTGATCGAGCGCAGGCGCGCGCTGAAAGAGTCGTTCGTCGGCCGTCCCGGGGCCGAGCTCGGCGCCGCGCGCGATCGCGGCGAAGAGCTCTACGACTACAACGATCGAAGGACGATCACGTTCATCGGCGACAGCACGATCGAGACGCTCGAGCGCGTGGATCCCGCGGTGTTCGACTGCGACGTGGCGTTTCTCGAGGCGACGCACCTCGGGGACACCGACCGCGCCGTGAGCCAGAAGTACGGCCACACCCACCTCGACGAGCTCGCGGCGCTCTTTCGGCGAACGCCAGCGCGGTTCGGGAGGGCGCAATTCGTCCTCAAACACTGGTCGACCCGTTATGCCCGTGATGAAATCGCCGCGGCCCTCCGAGCGCTGCCAGAGGCATTTCGCGCCAGGATTACCGCGCTTTTGTGAGCAAGCGAGCCCTTGTCCAGCCCCGCACGAACCGCGAGGACGCCCGTTGACGCCGGATTTTGCCCCGGTATCCTCGTCTGCTGTGCGCACCGATGCGCGATCCCTCGAAGCAACCTACGCGCACGCCATGGGGCCGAAGAGAAACAGCCAGGGAGCCATCCCTCGACGAGCGATCGTCATTCGAGGCCTTTGTGCTTCGTCGATCCCTGGTAGATTTCGCTTCGCGCGCGAGGGCGCGAGCGAGCGCGTGACACGAGCTTCACGGGCTCATCGCACACCCGAGCGCACGCCGAGCACGGCACCTCGATCAGTCATCGATTCATCAACCACCCTCAACACTCCAACTCTCGTTCACTGGTTCGTTCAAAGGTTTCGGAGAGACAATGGCGACGGAAGACTCGCGTAAGTTGTTCATGGCGGGATTGCCTGAGAGCGTCACGGAAGACGCTCTGCGTAATTTGTTCTCGGAGACGGGCGCCACCGTCACCGAGGTGTCGCTGCCGCGCGATCGCGCGACGGGACGACCCCGCGGATTCGCGTTTGTTCGGCTCGGCAGCGAAGACGAAGCCAACCGCGCTCGACAAGAGCTCGACGGGCGCATCGTCGACGGACGTCCCATCTCGGTGCGTCCGTTTCACGCAGACCCGCCTGGCGGACGCGAAGCCGGCGATCGTGGCCCTCGGCCGCGTCGCGAAGATGGCGGTGGCGGCTACGGTGGCGACCGTGGCGGAGATCGAGGAGACCGAGGAGAGCGCCCCGCGTACGGCGCTGGCCCTGGCGCGCCGAGCGGCGATCGACCCGAGCGCCCCGCAGGCGGCGGGTTCGGTGGTGATCGCGGACCGCGCGGCCCCGGCGCCGGTGGCGGACCGCGCGGAGGCGACGCGCCCGACCGCACGCTGTACGTCGGCAACCTGCCGTACGACGCGGCGCAAGAAGAGATCGAGAGCTTGTTTTCGAGCGTCGGCGCAGAGGCGCCCGCGCGCGTGTACATGCCGGTCGATCAGGACGGTCGCAAGCGCGGGTTCGGCTTCGTGACGATGGCCAGCGCAGAGGCCGCCAACGCGGCGCTCGAAGCGCTGCGCGGCGCAGAGCTCCGCAGCCGTCGATTGGTGATCAACATCGCGCACCCCAAGGGCGAGCGCCCTGCGGGCGGCGGTGATCGGCCCGAGCGTTCGGGCGGCTTCGGTGGCGGTGGCGGCGGTGGCGGCTATCGCAACACCGGTGGCGGCGGCTACGCGGGCGGCGGCGGTGGTGGCTACGCCGGCGGCGGTGGCGGCGGTGGTTACGCGGGCGGCGGTGGTGGCGCGCCCGGCGGTGGTGGCGGAGGCGGCTACGCTGGCGGTGGCGGCGGTGGTGGTGATCGCAGCCGCGGCAAGCCCGGTGATCGCGGTCGTCGTCGTGACAACGACGGCGAAGGTCGCGGAGGCGCGGGTCGTGGTCGTCGCGGAGAAGACGAGGATTGGCGCTCGAACGACTGGGACGACGAGTGATCGTCGCCCAGCGCTGAGCGCTCTTCGAGCGCCGTAGATCGAGTGATTTTCTCGCTCGATTTGCAGGTGTTTCCAACATGCAACGAACGATCGTTCGCGGTCGTGATCACGGCGGGGGCCGATCGCGAAGTGCTTCGATGTGTCGACCATCGAGGCGTGCTACGCATCGCGCGCGATGCCCATCGTTACAGCCACGGAGGTGACGCGCGCGTACGGAGCGCGCGTCGTGCTCGATCGAGTCTCGGTCGCCATCGAGCCCGGCGAGCGCGTGGGTTTGCTCGGCGCAAACGGCTCGGGAAAGAGCACGCTCGCGAAGATGCTCGCGGGCATCGAGGCCCCCGACACGGGCACGATCGCGACGCGACGCGGGCTCACGGTCTCGTACCTCGAGCAAGAGCCGCGCTTCGCGCCGGGCGTCACGGCGTATCAAGCGGTCGAGCAAGCGCTCACGCGATGGCGCGCGGCGATGGCCCGCTACGAAGCGATCGCAGAGCGCGTCGCGCGCGGCGACGGTTCGGCGGACGCGCTCGCCAAGGAGCAGTCGGACGCGGCCGAAGAGGTCGAGCGGCAAGGCGGCTGGGACCCCTCGCATCGCGTGCGCAATTTTCTCGAGCGCCTCGGGGTTCAGTCGTCGGACGCGCCGGTCGATCGGATGTCGGGCGGAGAGCGCAGGCGCGTGGCGCTCGCGAGGATTCTCGCTGAAAATCCAGAGCTCGCGGTGCTCGACGAGCCGACCAACCACCTCGATCCGGACACGGTCGAGTGGCTCGAGGACTACCTCGTCGACACGTTCGCGGGCGCGATCTTGCTCGTCACGCACGACCGCTACGTGCTCGATCGCGTCGCGACGCGCATCGTCGAGATCGACCGAGGCCGCGCGACGACGTTCGAGGGAAACTACGCGAAGTACCTCGCCATCCGCGAGGAGCGCGCCGCGCAAGAAGCGCGCGAAGAGGCCAACCGACAGAACGTCCTTCGGATCGAGCGCGACTGGCTCTCGCGGCAAGCGCCCGCGCGTACGTCGAAGCAAAAAGCGCGCATCCAGCGGGCGATGGAGCTCGAGAGCGAGGCGCGCGCGGCGCAGTTTTCGAAGCGCTTCGAGGGGACAGCGACGTTCGACGCAGCGTCGGTGCGCGGGAGCAAGCGCCTGCTCGAGGCGCGCTCGGTGGGCAAGAGCTACGAGGGCCGCGCGCTCTTCTCGAGCGTCGATCTGATCGTTCAGCGCGGCGAGCGCATCGGCGTCGTCGGCCCGAACGGCGCGGGAAAAACCACGCTCGCGCGCATTCTCTTGGGGCAGCTCGCGCCCGACCACGGCGAGGTCACCCTCGCCCCGAGCGCGAAGTGCAAGTACCTCGATCAGAACCGCTCGGACCTCGACGAGGACTTGCTCGTGATCGACGCGGTGGGCGACGGCTCGGACAAGGTTCAGCTCGGCGACCAGTGGATGCGCGTCGAGAGCTACCTCGATCGCTTCATGTTCGGCGCGGACAAGCTGCGTCAGCGCGTGAGCGGACTGTCGGGCGGAGAGCGCGCGAGGCTCGCCCTCGCCCGGATGCTCCGCGGAGAAGCGAACGTCCTCGTGCTCGACGAGCCGACCAACGACCTCGACCTGCCGACGCTCGCGGTGCTCGAGCAGATGCTGCTCGACTTCGACGGCGCGGTGATCGTGATCACGCACGACCGCGCGTTTCTCGATCGGGTCGCGACGCACACGATCGCGTTCGACGGGCGAGGCAAGGTCACGCGCTACGCCGGAGGCTACGAGGACTACCGCGCGCAGCGGGCGCTCGAAGACGAGCGAGAGAAGAGCGCGAAGGCCGAGCGCGAGGCCGCCGAGCGGGCGCAGAAGGCCGCGCAAGGCGGCGCGTCGACCGACAAGAAGCGAGCGAAATCGGGGCTGTCGTGGGCCGAGCAGAAGGAGCTCGACGCGCTCCCTGCGAAGATCGACGAGGCCGAGACGGCGGTCACATCCGCGCAGAGTGTGCTCGATGACCCTGCGCTCTACACCAAGGGCGCCGAGGGGATCAGCAAGGCCAACCGCGCGCTCGCGGACGCGCAGAAGGCCCTCGACGCGCTCATGGAGCGCTGGGAGATCCTGGAGACAAAGAAGGGTTGATCGACATCGGCCGCGGCGCTTCTGGCACAATGGAAAGCGCGCCGCCGGGTCGCGAAGTCGATTCGATCGCAGGGAGAACGCCGCTGCGCAGCTGAGCGCTGGCGGCGCGGACCTCGCGACGCGCGGCGCAGAAATAAGCGCCCATGAAATCAACTTTGTTCGCACGTTGCGGAGCGCTCGTCGCGCTGATCGCACTGGGAGCGTGCACCGCTCCGCCGGGCCCATCGGACGCGACCTCCGAGCGATCGGACAGCGGCGTCGTCGACTCGAACGCGCCCTCGGACGGCGAGGCGCCAGACGGGATCGCGCCGATGGACAGCGTCGAGATCGACGCGGTGGTCCCGGTGGACATCGTCGTTCCGGACTCGACGATGATGTGCCCGACAGGACGGGCAGACTGTGACGGCAACGCGGCCAACGGCTGCGAGTCGGACCTGTCGCTCCCGACGAGCTGCGGCCGCTGCGGAAACATCTGTTCGGGCACCCAGCCCATGTGCGGCAACGACGGCAACTGCACCTCGGGCTGCTCGATCGCCGGACAAATCATGTGCGGCGGAGCGTGCACCGACGTCCGCTCGGACCCGCGCAACTGCGGCGCCTGCGGGACAGCCTGTCGCGCCGACCAGTCCTGCGCGATGGGCCGCTGCACCTGTCCGTCGGGCCGCATCGACTGCGGCGGGCGCTGCATCGACGGCCAGTCGGACCCGATGAATTGTGGTGCGTGCGGCAACGCGTGCCCCTCGGGCCGCCCTTGCGCCGCTGGCGTCTGCTCGTGCCCGATGGGCGAGACCGCGTGCGGCGGGATGTGCGTCGACACCAACAGCAACCCCAACCACTGCCTCGGGTGCTTCAACGCGTGCCCGCCGACGCGTCCGTTTTGCACGGAGTCGGGCTGCACCTCGGGGTGCACGGGGACCAACACGCTGTGCAGCGGCGCGTGCGTTCCGCTCTCGACGTCGCGGATGCACTGCGGCGCCTGCGGCAACGCGTGCCGCGCCGATCAAGCGTGCAACGCCGGGGTGTGCGCGTGCCCGCCGGGCTTCATCGACTGCGGCGGGCGCTGCATCGACGGCCGCACGGATCGCATGAATTGTGGTGCGTGCGGGCGCGTGTGCCCCTCGGGCCGCAACTGCACCAACGGCTCGTGCGATTGTCCCGCAGGCACCACCCTCTGCGGCTCGACGTGCGTCGATCTGTCGGTGGACGCGATGAATTGTGGTGCGTGCGGGACGGCGTGCTCGGGCGCGACGCCCTACTGCGACTCGTTTACCCGCCGCTGCTCGAGCGGCTGCACGACGCCGTTCACCCGCTGCGGCAGCGCCTGCGTCGACAGCAACAGCGATCGAAACAACTGCGGCGCGTGCGGCGTTCGTTGCCGCGCGGATCAGTCGTGCAACAACGGGACGTGCGGCTGCCCCGGCGGTCGCACCGAGTGCAGCGGCGCGTGCCTCGACACCTCGTCGGACCCCACCAACTGCGGCGCGTGCGGCCGCGTGTGCGCCGCCGGCGAGACGTGCACGATGGGCCGCTGCGGCTGCCCCGCGGGCACGACCAACTGCGGAGGGCTGTGCGTCGACACGGGCTCGGACGCGCGCAACTGCGGCGCGTGCGGGACGGTGTGCTCGGGCGCGACGCCCTACTGCGACTCGACCACGCGCGCGTGCAGCTCGGGCTGCTCGATGGGGCAGACCCGCTGCGGCGCGAGCTGCGTGTCGCTCTCGTCCTCGCGCACCCACTGCGGCGCGTGCGGCGTCCGTTGTCGCTCGGATCAAGCGTGCCTCGGCGGCCGCTGCGCGTGCCCCGCGGGCTACGTCGACTGCGGCGGAACCTGCATCTCGATCTCGAACGACCCTGAAAACTGCGGCGCGTGCGGCTCTCGCTGCTCGCCCGAGCAGATCTGCGTGGGCGGCTCGTGCAGCTGCCCCACGGGCACGGTTCTTTGTGGTTCGAGCTGCGTCGACGTCAGCACGAGCCCCGCGCACTGCGGCCGTTGCGGCAACGCGTGCTCGGGCGGGACGCCCTTCTGCGACCCCGCCACTCGAATGTGTGTGTCGGGCTGCGGCGCGGGCCAGACCCGCTGCGGCGTGGCGTGCGCCGCCACCATGATCGACCGCTACAACTGCGGCGGCTGCGGCGTCCGTTGCCGCGCGGATCAAGCGTGCAACGCCGGGGTGTGCGGCTGCCCGCCAGGGCAGATCGACTGCGGCGGAACGTGCATCGACCCCCGCAACGACAACGGCAACTGCGGCGCGTGCGGGCGCATTTGCTCCGCGGGTCTCAACTGCGTCGCGGGTGCGTGCACGTGCCCGACCTCGTCGACCTCGTGCAGCGGGACGTGCGTCGATCTGCGTTCGGACTCGCGCAACTGCGGGATGTGCGGGCGCGTCTGCTCGGGCTCGACGCCGAGCTGCGACGGGACCACGGGGATGTGCGCCTCGGGATGCCTCGGCTCCCTCGCGAGCTGCGGCGGGATGTGCGTCGATCGCAACAGCAACGCGGACCACTGCGGAGCCTGCGGCTACGCGTGCCCCGCGGCGCCTTCGGGACAGCTCCGCGCGTGCGTCGGCGGCTTCTGCAAGTACGGGCGCATCTGCGACGGGCAACCCAACCGCGCGGACTGCGATCGCAACGCGGGCAACGGCTACGAGACGGACCTCAACACCTCGACGAGCCACTGCGGCGCCTGCGGGATCTCGTGCGGCGCGGGGCAGTCGTGCTGCTTCGGCGTGTGCCAGTCGGGCGGGACGTGCGTTCCGCGTTGTTGAGCGCGTCAGCGCGAGCCCGTTCGGGGGCACCAGGGACGCGCTGACCGCGGGTCACCTCGGACGACAGCGAGGTGGTTCGCCACGGGGCGCTCGCGGCCGTCGCTCGGGCGGTTGATCACGCCTCGATTGCGCACGAAGAGCGCGCTCGATCCGCCGCCGTCGAGCTTGACCCCGTCGCTCGCGCCGAGCGATCGCAGCGCCTCGGCGAGCTCTTCGACCGTCGCGCCCGCGCTCTGCCGCGAGCGACCGTCGATCACGACGAGCCAGAGCGTTCGTCGATCCTGCGAGAGCCCCACGCCCGTGCGCGGATGGCGCCTCCCGTCGTGCTCGACCCACGGAGAGAGCCGCGTTCGACCGTCGACGAGCACGCGCTCGCGGCCCGAGATGACGTCGCTTCGCGCGAGGTCCGGGCCGTTGAAGAGCGCGGAGAGCGCGCTCGTTCCCGGCGCGGCGACGTCGCGAAAGGACACGCGTCCGTCGCGCTCGATCGCCACGAGGCTGTCGTGGTGCGTCCACGCCGCGGTCGTCCAGAGAAGCCCGCTCGCGCGCGAAGGCCCCGTGGGACGCAGGTTCGTTCGGTCGAAGTAGTCCCCGTTGACCGCCACGAGCGCGCGCGACGCGGCCGCGAAGCGCGAGACGGTGCGCCCGCCTTCGCGCGGAGACGAGACCCTGAGCACCACGCGCGGATCACAGAGGTCCACGCGCGCCGCGAAGATCGACACCGGTGCGCCGTCGCTCCAGCGCGCGCGGCGCTCGAGCACGCGAAGGCCCGGCGCCGGCGAGCTCCATCGGTCGACGGGCTGCGACTGCGCGATCGCGCGCGACGAGAGCGAAGCGCTCCCCGCGGCGATGGCCAGACTCAACGCGAGTCGCTTCGCGAGCACGAGCTTCGGTATAGCGCGGCGTCACGAGAGAGTAGTGCTATCTACGCTCGCCGTGACGCACAGGCTCTTTCACTCGGTGGTCGTCGATCCAACGCGCGAGGGGCGTCCGCCCGAGCGTTGGGCGCTGTTTCTGCACGGAATCCTCGGCTCGGGCGCCAACTGGCGCACGTTCGCGAAGCGCGTCGTCGCTCGTTGTCCCGCGTGGGGCGCGGCCCTCGTCGACCTGAGGCTCCACGGAAACTCGCAGTCCCTCGCGCCGCCGCACACCGTGGCCGCGTGCGCCGAAGACCTCTTCGCGCTGCACCCGTTGCTCGACGCGCCCGTGCGCGCCGTGGTCGGCCACTCGTTCGGAGGTAAGGTCGCGCTCGCGTACAGCGCCCTGCGCGCGGAGCTCGCGTCGCCGATCGACCTCGTCGTCTCGGTCGACAGCAACCCTGGCCTCCGCGAGGACGCCACGGGCAGCGCGCAGATTCACGCGGTGATTTCTGCGCTCGAATCACTGCCGCCGTTGATCGCGTCGCGCGAAGCGTTCTCGACGCACATGCGCGAGCGAGGGCTGAGCGACGCGCTCGTCGCGTGGCTCATGATGAACCTTCGTCCCGTGGACGGCGGGTTCGCGGTGCGGCTCGACCTCGCGGCGATCCGCGCGATGCTCGCGGACTACTTCGCGCGCGACGACTGGGCCCTCGTCGAGCAGCCCACGGACACGCGCGTCGCGATGGTCGTCGGAGGCCAGAGCGCTGCGTTTTCTCAGTCCGAACGCGATCGCATCGCGGCCGCTGCGCGCGCGCACCCCGACCGTGTCGCGCTCGACGTGATCGAGCGGAGCGGTCACTGGGTGCACGTCGACGCGCCCGACGAGCTCTTCGAGATCGTCACGCGAGAGCTCAACGCCAGCGCGCTTGCGCCTCGCTGATCACGCCGAACAACCGGCCGTGCGGGGCGTTCTGGTGGCAGTTCATGCACGAGGCGATTCGGCCCGACGCGGTGATCGCGCCGGCGGGATCGACCGTCGCGTAGATCCACCCGTCGTCGCTCTCGATCGACGGCGGAACACGCATCATCACGAACAAGCCCTTGAACGCCCCTGGCTGCAGGCAACGACCGTCGCGCACGCGCGCGCACTGCGGCGGGTAGCTCGTCGAGATGGCCTCGGGCATCGGGACCTCGTCTGGCGACCACGCTTCTTTCACGACGATTTGCCCGGCAACATCGCGGTGCGCGAGGTACGCCGCGCGGTCTCGCGCGTAGAGGTAGTAGAGCTTTCGATCATGCGGGGCTCCGGCGTCGAGGCTCGCGATCGGCGCGCCCGAGGGAGGCATGAGGCAGTCGAACGGCGCGAATCGCCACGCGTCGTCGACGTGCCCGAACCCGAGGTACCCGTCTGCTACGGCGAGCACTCGCGCTTCGAGTGACCCACGATCGAACGGCGCGAGCTGTCCGGCGTCTCGATCGGACACCGCGAAGATCGCAGGGCACGTGCTCGGGTAGAGCCCCCACAGCCACGGTCGCGCGACGAGCTCGGGCGTCGTGAGCGGCTCGCCTCCGTAGCCGCCGTCTTGCCGTCTCTGCCGAGAAAATCCACGCGGATCGCTCGCAGCGAGGCAGCGCACCTTGCGCGCGAAGAGCGGCGCGATCCCCGCGCGCGCGGCCTCGGCTTCGAGGTTCACCGGCGTCGAAGCGTCCCGCATGTCGACCGCGCGCGGAGGTTGGAGCCCGGCATCGGCCGACGGTCTGTCCGGCGTTCGAGCGATCGCTCGCGGGCTGTCCGACGCTCTCGTGCGAGCGCCTCGCGTGCAAGCAGAGAGGGCCAGCGTGACGATCGCGAGCGAGGTTCGTGCGCGCATTCGCCAATCGTATCGCGCGATCGGGCGCGGTGACGGCGCGAGCGCCGTTCGTGAGAGGCGCGTGTTGTACGTCGACAACGCGGGCGAATCGCGAGAGCGTAAGCGTTGCTGTGTCTCGTCACTCGACCGTCGCAAGGGCCCTCAGCGTGGCCGCGCTCGTCGCCGCGAGCGGGTGCGTCGCGCCCGCGACGCAGGTGGTGTTCACGATCGACACGGACGTCGCGCCGAGATTGAAGGCGGTCTTGCGCGTGACCGTTCGATGGGCGGCGGACGCGAGCGTGACGGTGCGCGAGTATCGCTGGGCCCGCGCGGGGACGGCGCTCGCGGACGTCGACGGAGGGGCGCTGGGGATCGCGAGGTTTCCCGCGGAGTTTACGGTCGTTCCGACGACGGGGCGGCCCGATCGGATGTTCGTGACGAGCGTCGAGCTCGACGTGGACGATCGCATCACGTTGCGGCGCGTGTTCTCTCGAACGCTGCTCACGAATCAGCGCCAAAACGTCCGCGTGTTTCTCGCGGCGCGCTGCCTCGATCCCGCGATGGGCTGCGCGGGCGAGCCGTGCACGCGGCTTCGACTCTGCGAAGAGCGCGGGCAAACGTGCGGCGAAGACGGCGAGTGCGTCGCGCCCGAGACGCCGACGGCCACAGAGGACGGCGGGCGCGAGGCGAGCGTCGTCGCGCGCACGTGCGGGAGCTCGGGCGAGCCCTGTTGCCTCTACGGCGACGCGTGCGACGGCCCGTTCGTGTGCAGCCTCGGCGTGTGTCGACGCTGCCCAGCGGGCTCCGAGGGCTGCTGCGACGGCGACACGCTGCGGCCCGATGGCACGCAGTGCTCGATGCCCATGAATTCATGTTTGGCCCCCGGGACCTGTCGCGCGGGCAACTGCGTCGCGGGCGGGAGCGCTCCCAACGGGACGATGTGCGCCGCGTCCGCGGACCCGTGCCTCGCTCCGTCGCTGTGCCAAGACGGCGTGTGCCTCGCGCCGCAGCCCGTGATGGACGGGACGATGTGCGAGCGCTCGACCAACCCGTGCCTCGCCGATCGCGTGTGCATGGCCGGGACGTGCGCTCCCGCGCAGCCCGTGACCGACGGAACGATGTGCGCCGCCGCGGGCGGTCCCTGTCAGACGCCGGGCGTGTGCATGGCGGGCGCGTGCAGCGGCGCGATCAACGTCGCGGACGGAACCGTGTGCAGGCCCGCGGCCAACCCCTGCGAGACCGACGGCGTGTGCATGGCGGGCGCGTGCAGCGCGCCGCAGCGACGCCCCGATGGAACGGTCTGCGCGCGCGGCACCAACTCGTGCCAGATCGACGGCGTGTGCATGGCGGGCGCGTGCAGCGCGATCACCAATCGCCCCAACGGGACCGTGTGCGCGATGGCGAGCGATCCGTGTCAGGTGAACGGGACGTGCACCAACGGGATGTGCACGGGCACGACCTCGCGCCCCGACGGAACGGTGTGCGCGATGGCCGCGGGCCCCTGCCAGAGCAACGGAACGTGCAGCGGCGGTCGGTGTTCGGGCGTGCAAAACGTCGCGAACGGGACCGTGTGCGCCACCGCGTCGGGACCTTGTCAGCGCAACGGGACGTGCACCAACGGCGCGTGCAGCGGCGTGCAAAACGTCGCCAACGGGACCGTGTGCGCGACCACGACCAACGCGTGTCGCAACAACGGGACGTGCACCAACGGCGCGTGCGGCGCGATCACCAACCGCCCCAACGGGACCGTGTGCGGCGCGGCGACCGCGTGTCGAAACGCTCCCACGTGTCAGGCGGGAACGTGCACCGCGGGCACGGCGCGCGCGGACAACACGCGGCCGACGACCACCACGCACTGCTGCGGCGGCAACGAGGTCAACCGCAACAACCCCAACGAATGTGGTGTCTGTAATCAAGTTTGCTCGACGGGCACCTGCGTCGCGACGGCGGTCTCGGGCTTCGGGACGCAGTACTACTGCCAGTGCAGCTCGAACTCGCAGTGCACGCCGCAGCTCTGCCGCATCGGACAGTCGACGCTGAACAACCGCTGCGCGTGTCGCGACGGCTCGGGCTCGACCGAGTGCGCGGGCTCGGCCGTCTGCCAGATGGTCTCGAACGCCCCGAACTTCTGCCGCCCCTGACGCAGCGCTCGACCGACGAGCAGCGCTCGCGTCACACGGGCTGCACGAACTCTGCGAGCACGCGCTTGCTCTGCCCCAGCGCGGGAAAATACACGGTGAGCTTCACCTCGCCGCCGGCCTCGACGAGCTCGATGCGCCCGAGCCCGAACTTCGCGTGCTTCACGCGCATCCCGCGCTGGAAGCCCGCCGCGTCGTCGTGTCCCGCGGCCGCGCGTGGCCCCGAGGCGCCGACGTCGCTGTAGTCGCTGTGCTGCGGCTCGCGGTCGTACACGACGCGGGGCCCGGTGCTCTGCGAGGGAGCGCTCGAGCCCCCGAAGGCTCGCGGGGCGCCCATGATCGAAGGCCCAGACGGCTGCGACAACCGCGGCCTGCGCACGGGCACCGAGACCACTTCGTCGGGGAGCTCGAGCAGAAACCGCGACGCGGGCTGCACTTTGGTCTGCCCGAAGAGCTGCCGAAACGTCGCGTAGCTCATGGTGAGCTTCTTTCGCGCGCGGGTGATCGCGACGTACGCGAGGCGCCGCTCTTCGTCCATCTCTTCGGGGTCCGCGCCCGGGTTGAGGCCCTTGTACGGAAACATCCCGTCCTCCATGCCCGACACGAACACCTGCTCGAACTCGAGCCCCTTGGCGCTGTGCACGGACATGAGCGAGACGACGTCGCGCGAGCCCGCTTCGTCGCCCTCGGTGCTCTCGGTCTGGTCGAGCGTGACGCGCTCGAGGTAGTCCGAGAGCGAGGGCTCGTCGACCTCGCGCTCGTAGTCTCGCATCGAGCCGACGAGCTCTTGGAGGTTCTCCCAGCGGCCTTGGGCCTCGAGGCTCTTGTCCGCTTGGAGCATGGCCTTGTAGCCCGAGCGCTCGAGCGCTTCGACCGCGAGATCCGCTGGTGATTTGGGGGACGCGAGCGCGGCTTTGCGCAGCTCGCACACGACGCTCCAGAAGTCCTTGAAGCGATTGCGCGCGGCGCCCGCGATGTCGTCTGGGTAGTCGCCGGACGAGATCAACTTCCACAGCGTCGAGGACCGGACGCGCGCGTGGGCCGTGAGCCGATCGACGGAGGTCTTGCCGAGGCCCCTCGTCGGCGTGTTGATCACGCGCAAGAGCGAGACGTCGTCGTTGGGGTTTTGCGCGAGGCGCATGTACGACAGGATGTCTTTGACCTCGGCGCGCTCGAAGAAGCGCTGGCCGCCGACGATCGTGTACGGGATGTTCGCCGCGCGGAGCGCCTCTTCGATGGGCCGCGACTGCGCGTGGATGCGGTAGAACACCGCGATCTCTTTGCGCGCGACGCCCTGGCGCACCGCGAGCCGGACGCCGTCCGCGATGCGCTGCGCTTCTTCGCGCTCGTCGCGACACGCGAGGACGTCGATCTTGGCGCCCTCGCCGTTGGTCGTGAAGAGCTGCTTCTTCTCGCGGCGACCGAGCCTCGCGATGACGGCGTTGGCGGCCTCGAGGATGTTGCGCGTCGAGCGGTAGTTTTGCTCGAGCTTGACCACCTTGGCGTCAGGAAAATCCTTGGTGAAATACTCGATGTTCCGCGAGTCGGCGCCGCGCCAACGGTAGATCGCCTGGTCGTCATCGCCGACGACGCAGATGTTCTTCTTCGCGCCGACGAGCCTTCGGACGATGCGGTACTGCGCCGCGTTGGTGTCCTGGAATTCGTCGACCATCAGGTACTCGAAGCGCGACTGCAGCTCGGTGCGGACGAACTCGTCGTTCTCCAAGAGCTCTGCGAGCTTGTAGAGCAGGTCGCCGAAGTCCACGGCGTTGGCCGCGCGCATGCGGTGCTCGTAGTTGGCGTAGACCTCGGCGATGCGCGCCTCGTGCTCGGTCTCGGCGGCTTCGGCGAGGTCGAGCGGCGAGCGCAGGTCTTGTTTGGCCCGGTCGATCGCTGACAAAACGTCCTTCGGCGCGATCTTCTTGTCGTCGAGCCCGAGGTCCTCGAGCACGCGGTTGACCACCGAGCGCTGGTCGGTGTCGTCGAAGATCGTAAACGACTGCGTGAGCCCCACGTGCTCGTGGTAGCGCCGCAGGAGCTTGGCTCCGGTCGCGTGAAAGGTCGCGATCCACAGGTCGCGCGCCGAGCGCTCGCCGAGGACGCCCATCAGTCGCTCGCGCATTTCGCCAGCGGCTTTGTTGGTGAACGTCACGCACATCACGCGCCACGGCGCGACGCCGCGGCCCTTGATGAGGTGCGCCGTTCGGTACGTGATCACGCGCGTCTTGCCCGAGCCCGCGCCGGCGAAGACGAGCAGCGGACCCTCGGTGCTCACCGCAGCTTGAAGCTGCTGCGGATTGAGCAGCTTTCGCAGGTCGTCTTCAGTCATCGGTCGAGAGCCTCTCGGAAAGTGCCGGTTTCGCGGCGCCCCGCCGGAAGGGCTCCGCACAGAGCGCGATTTCCCCGTAAATATCCAGGGATTGTTGGGGTGATATGGAGCCGACGGAGGGAGGAGCCGCTGTCGCGCGCTTGTTCGTGATGCATCGAGCCCGCGACGAGCGCCAGCAAGCCGCAACCAGCGAACGGCAGTTGACCGAATTCGACGTACGCAGCGACACGCTCACCGCGGGTGTGGTCTCATCGGGGTTGATGCGCAAACGAACGAGTCGATCGAGCGCTGGCTCGTCGTCGCGGGTGCTTCGGGCAATCGTCCTCGCGTCGGCGTGCGCGTCGCTCTCGTGCGGAGACCCCGGCTCCGTGGGCATGTCGTGGGAAGAGATCCACACCGTCTGCGGAACGAACACGATGATCCGCGGGATCGACGTCTCGGTGTACCAGGGCACCATCGATTGGCCCGCGGCGGCGCGCGGCGGCGTTCGCTTCGCGTACATGCGCCTCGCGAACAACCAGACGCTCGACACGACGTTCGTTCGCAACTGGACCAACTCGCGCGCGGCGGGCGTGCTTCGCGGCGCGTACCAGTATTTCAACCCGCACGCGGACGCGGTGGCGCAGGCGAATTTCGTCGCAGACAACCTCATGCGAAACGGCTTCGGTCCAGGCGACCTCCCGCCGATGATCGACGTCGAGTACCCGCAGAGCACGTCCAACCCGCTGCCCAATCGCGCGACCTACACGATGAAAGTGCGCCAGTGGCTCGACACCATCCGCACGAGGCTCGGCGTCGACGGCGTGATCTACACGGGCGGCTACTACTGGGACCAGTATTTGAACACCGCGGAGTTCGCCGCGCGAGACTACTGGCACGCGCAGTACCCCAACTACTACGGCCCCGGCGACGCGCGAAACACGATCTATCGCTTCGACGTCACGCCCCTTCCGCTCGGAGGCTGCCCGACGTCGATCAGCAATCACTGGAGTCGTTGGAGCTTCTGGCAGTTTGCCGGCGACAACGGCCGCGCGCCGGGCGTCACGGGCCCCGTCGACAACGACGCGTTCAACGGGACGATGGACGATCTGCGGCGGCTCGCGCGCATCCCCGTGATGATGGACGCAGGGGTCGCGGACTCGGGCGTCGCGCGAGACGCGAGCGTCACAGACACAGGAATTCAAGTCCGAGACACGGGCCTCGCGACGGACGCAGCCAACGCGGACGCGGGCGCGACCTCGGACACGGGCGTCGCTTCGGACGCGGGCTCTATGGACGACGCTTCATCGAGCCCCGACTCGAGCAACGCAGACAGCGGGACGATCGCCGACGCGCGCGGCCCGAGCGGCGCCGACGCTGCGCCCGACGCGGGTCAGGGCGAAGCGATGCGCGGCGGCTGCGGTTGCACGACACCGGCGCACACACGATCGCGCGCGACACCCATCGCGATCGTCGCGCTCGCCCTCGCGTTCGCTCGACGCAAGCGCGCCCCGCGAACGCCGCGCGAATCGTAGTCGCGTCGCACAGTGACGAACGTCAGCGGCTCGCACGCTGCGCGCGGCGCGGGCGCGCGTTGACGGGCGAGCGCGCGCGGTGCGACCGTTTCGCACGATGGCATTTCGCACGCTTTCGAAGCGGCTCGCGCCGCTCGCGCTCGTGGTGTTGGTTGGCGCTGGGATGTCGCTCGTCCGCGCGCGGAGCGCGACGGCGCAGGAGGCTCCGGATGACGGAGTTCCCCGCGGGGCGCTCGCGTACTTCGCGACGGGAACGGCGTGTCCCATGGGCTGGGCGCCCGCGACCACGGTGCAGGGCCGCTTCGTCGTCGGCGTGACCGAGAGCGCTGGTGTGGGCCGCACCGTCGGCAACGCGCTGATGGACCGCGAGAACCGGGCGCACACCCACACATTCAACACGACCGTGAATCTCCCGGCGCGGGCGATCGCCGCGGGCGACGGATCCAACAACCAGGGCGCGCGCTCGGGCATGTACACCGTGATGGGGACGACCACCGCGGCGAGCTCGGGTCTCGGCTTCGTTCAGCTCAGGGCGTGCGTGAAGCAATGAGCGCGCGACGCAACACCAAGCTCGCCCTCGTCGCGGTCTTGTCCGCGAGCTGCGCGACCGAAGAGAACGTGCTCACGCGCATGGACGTCGTTCGCGACGCGCTCGACGCCGCGCGCGACGCCATCGGCGAAGTGATGAACGGCGATTCATCGGTCATGGACAGCGGCGTCGACACGGGCGTGGACACCGGCGTCGACACGGGGATCCCGGGCGACAGCCTCCCGAGGGACACGATCACGTTCTTCACGGGCACGAGCTGTCCGATGGGCTGGGCTCCCTTCACCGAAGGAGCGGGCCGCGTGATCGTGAGCGCCGAGACCGCGAGCATCCCAGCGCCCGTGCGCGGCGCGCCCCTCTCGGACAGCGAGGACCGAACGCACACGCACATGATTTCGAGCACCTTCGCCCTCGGCGACGTGAGCTACGTCGGCGCCTCGGGCGGAGGCAACAACGGCGTCGCGTCGAGCGCCGCGGCCGCGATCATGGCGCGCACCGAGCCCGCGAGCGCGGGGCTCCCGTACGTTCAACTGCTCGTGTGTCGAAAGATGGCCGACCCCGTCGTGCGCATCGCTCCGTTGCCTTCGGGCATGACCATTCACGTCGCGGCCACGCGCTGTCCGGTGGGCTTCACGCAGCCGATGCCCGGCGTCGGACGCGCGGTCGTCGGCACCGTTCCTGGCGGCGAAAACGTGGCCACTGTGGGGCCTGTCGCGTCCCCCACGAGCCGCGGTCACACGCACCCCACCAACGCGACGCTCGCGACCGTGCCGCACGGAATCGCGCTCGCGAGCGGCTGCTGCGCGAGCGGCTACGGCCGAAACGCGACGATCACCAACACAGCGCCCACCAGCGAAGAGGACGGCGCCCTGCCGAGCATCACGCTGCTTCAGTGCCAAAAGGACTGAGTCACAACCCGCGAACGCGCACAGGGGTCGGGCGCGACGCGGGCTCGCCCACGACGCCGTCGCCGCACTGGCCGTAGCCGTCGTCGCCGAAGCACCACACCGAGCCGTCTGCGAGGCGCACCAGCGTGTGGTTGTTTCCCGCGGCGAGCTCGCGAACGCCGGACAACTCGCGGGCGACCCGCACGTCGTCGAACTGAGACTCGTTCGTCGCCCAGCCCGACTGTCCGTACGCGTTCCACCCGACGCAGCGAACGCTTCCGTCGCGAATCAAACCACACACGTGCCCAAACCCCGCGGCGAGCTGGATCACCTGATCGAATCCAGGGACTTGCATCACAGCGGGCCCGCTCGAGCGACGACCGAGCTGCGATCGGTGGTTGTTTCCGAAGCACCACACGGTCTCGTCTCGGCGGCGAACACACGTAAACAAGTTGCCGATCTGCACGTCCAGGACGTCGGTGGCCCCTTCGATCAACCGTGGTCGCCGCGTGGGCCTGTCCTCGAACACGCGGCTCAAGCTCCCCCAGCACAGCAGCCGCGATTGATCGTCGATCGCGCACGTGTCGTCGCCGCCCGCCGCGATCGCCATCGCGCGCAGCGATGGAACCTCCGCCGCCTCCAAGCGCGCCATCTCTTCGGTCCCGAGGCCGAGCTGTCCCACGTGGTTGTTTCCCCAGCAAAACACACGCTGACCCGCGGTCAGCGCGCACGTGTGGTAGTTGCCCGCAGAGATGCTCACCGCGTCTTCGACGCCAATGACGCGCACCGGTGTCGGCGACGACTCTCCGGACATCGAGTCGCCGAGTGCGCCGGTCGCGCGGTTGCCCCAGCACCGGACAGAGCCGTCGGCCAAGAGCGCGCAGGCGTGAAACGCCCCCGCGGCGATCGAGACGGCGTTGTTGATATTCGGCACACGAAACGCGCTGGTCGCGCGCTCCATGGACAAAGGAGCGCCCGCTTGCCCGCGCTCGTTCAACCCCCAGCAAAACACTTCGCCCGACGGCTGCAGCGCGCAGCTGTGGCCGACGCCCGCCGAGAGACGAACGGCGGTTCGCTGCGACATGCCCGCAGGCGACGCGGGTCGCACCATGGCGCCGCAGCCGCCGAGCGCTGAGAGAGCGAGCACGACGACGAGAGTCTTCGCGATGGATCGCATCTTGGTCCGGTCGCCGATGCTACGAGCGCCACACACGAACGCAACGCGGGCGCACTCTGAGTCACAATAGTGCCCGCAATGGATCGCTTCGCCCGGCTCGGGCTGCTCACGTCTCTCTACTTCGCGCAGGGGCTGCCGTTTGGCTTCTTCACGCAGTTTCTCCCGGTGATGTTGCGACAGCAGGGCGTCTCGCTGCAGGCCATCGGCGCGAGTTATCTGCTCGCGCTCCCGTGGTCGCTGAAGTTCTTGTGGGCGCCGTTGGTCGATCGCTACGGGTCCGAGCGGTTCGGCAAGCGGCGCTCGTGGATCGTTCCGATTCAGCTCGTGTCGGTGCTCGCGATGGTGGCGCTCTCCTTCGTCGACCCGCGCGGCGCGCTGAAGGTGCTCTTCGCGTCGGTGCTTCTGTTCAACCTCCTCGCGGCCACGCAGGACATCGCCACGGATGGGCTCGCCGTCGACACGCTGCGCGAGCGCGAACGCGGCCTCGGCAACGCCATCCAAGTCGCTGGCTATCGCATCGGAATGATCGTAGGCGGCGGACTCCTCCTGCCCCTCTACGAGCGCGTCCACTGGGGCGGAACGCTGGTCGCCATGGCCGTCTTCATGGCCCTCTCGAGCGTCCCGATCATCCTGCACAAAGAATCAAGTAGTCCTGCAAAAACACAAGCCGATCGCGGACCCTACCGAGGCATGACCTTCGCGACCGCCGCGCGCGGGATGCTCCAGTCCGTGACGGCGTTCGGCTGGAAGCGACCGGGCATCGCCGCGTGGGTCTTCATGTTGCTCACGTACAAGACGGGCGACTCGCTCGCGTCGGGGATGGTGCGACCGTTCACCGTGGACATGGGCGCGTCGCTCTCGCAGATCGGCTGGATGCTCGGGATCCTCGGGTTCTCGATGGGCCTGCTAGGCGCGGTGGTGGGGGGAGCGCTCGTCAATCGCATGGGACGCAAGCGGGCGTTGATCGTGTTCGGTCTGCTCCAAGCGGCCTCTGTCGCCGTGTACGCGTGGATCGGCTTCTCGCGCCCCTCGGTCGACGCGCTCGCGTTCGCGGCGGCGTTCGAGCACTTCGCGGGCGGCTGCGCCACAGCAGCGCTCTTCACCGTGATGATGGACGTCTGCCGACCCAGCAAGGGAGCCACGGACTACACCGTTCAAGCGTGCGCCGTCGTCGTCGCGACGGGGACAGCCAGCTCGCTCTCGGGCGTCGTCGCGCGCTACCTCGGGTACGGATCGATGTTCGCGCTGAGCGCGATGCTGTGCGTGCTCGGCGTGCTCTACGTCGCGGCTGTGTTCGATCAGGCGAGCGCGAAGCTCCACGCAGGGATCGAGGACGAGCTGAAGGCGAAGGCCGAGTCCGCGACGTAGCGAAGCGCGAACGGCTCGCTCACTTCGCGCGAACGCGATTGTTCTTGGGGTTGTGCTCGAGCTCGACCACCCCGAGCGCCTCGAGCAACGGCGGAACGTAGAGGCCGAACCGCCCGCGATAGCCCTTCTTCTGCCCGTACCACCCGCCCACAGGGTTGTCCGCGCTACGGCCCCACGCTTCGAGCGAGCCCTCAGCGGGCGTGGCCTTCTCGTCCGCGGCTCCGAGCAGCATCCAGTCGCCGTGCTTCTTCAGCATCGCGGGGACATCCTCGATGCACCGCGCGAGATAGGTCAGCTTCGTCGAGCCCACCTGACACACGAGCAGCGGAGGATCGAGCGAATCGTCGCGGTACATCTCGTACTCCGCGGACAGCGGCGGCGTCTTCAGCTTCCAGGGGCTGTCTTTGGTGCCCTTGCCCGACCAGTGTTTTGCCATCGTGTGCGTGCTCCTTGGCGCGACGCGTGACGTGACGCGACGCGTGACAGAGGTTCGTCGGAGCGCGCTTGCTTCGTCTTGTACGAACGCGACGCCGCGCGCATCAGGGCTCGGAGCGACGGCACGTGGGGTCCGCGCCGTGGTCGAACATACAGCTCGTTCGGAGGATGAATCCCACCGTCGAACCCACGCGACGCGTGAACGAGATCGCGCGATCGCACGTCGGGTTCCACACGGTCCTCGTGCGGTCGTAGTACCACCCCTCGCCGACGGGGACCGTTCTTGGCGCGGGCTGCTCTTCCCATCGCGTCGGCGCCTCGGGAGCGCGCGCCAGTCGTCCGTCTGCGCCCGCGCGCGAATCGCACGCGGGGTCAGCCGATCCACTCGCGCCGAGATCCGCAGAGACGAACCCGATTCGCAGCGACGGGATCGGACGGTACTGACGAACATGGTCCGGGTTGTTCGGGTCGCATTCGACAGGCGGTCCTCCTCCCGGCGCGGTTCGGCTGATGCACCGCGGCGCGACGAGCACGTCGAGGGCCTCGACGAGGCGCGCGAAGTGCTCCCGCGTATGCGTGCTGCTGTCGAGCGCGAAGACGACGTCCGCTTCGGAAAGCGCTTCGTCTCGAACGATCTCGCTCGCCTCCGAGTAGCGCTCGGGACAGAGCGTCGTGGGCGACGGCGAGGCGCACGCGACAGTGACGAGCGACCCCAACAGTGCGAACCAGCGCATCGCGTTCGCGCGCTTGCACGGAGCAATCCAGCGCCATTCGCGCACGTCAGGGCGCGTTCGCGCGATCGACCGTCAACGTGGTTGGCGAAGACGCCTCAACGGTTGGCTTCGGAGCAGTCTGCGCGCCGACTCGAACCGTCCAGGCCAACTCCCTCTATGGTTCGGCGCGGACGTTCCCCCGGCCGCGGTGCGGAGCATTCGGAGGTCGTCGGCCATCGCGGGCGGGTCGTCGTTGAGCGCCTGACGAGCCTGCGCGTAGTCGATCGCGCAGCGGCCCGCGCGGTTGGCGCAAGGCCCTATTGGTCGCTCGTTGTGTCGATTCGGTGAGCCGATTTCCTCGATCCTGCGCTCTCCTTGCGAAATGCGTCTCGGCTCGTTGCTCTCGCTCGTCGCGCTGGCTTGCAGCGCTTGCTCACCGCCCCCTGCACCGCAAGAGGACGCCGCGCCGCGCGATGTCGTGGGGGCTGACACGATCACCGAGCGCGACAGCGAGGCTGATGCTTCGATCGGTCCCGACGTCACCGTGGTCGAACGCGACGTCGCAGCGATGTCCGACAGCGCGACCGTCGTCGACGCCGCGAGCGACGTGGTCGTGGTCGATGCGCCACGAGACACGAGGGTTCCCGTGTTCGTCGCGCAGGGACACATGGGACGAATCACGGTGTCCTGCGACGACGGCCGAACGTGGGTCGGCAATCGCTCTTCCAACGACGCTGCGCGATGCTTCACCGGCGGGCTCGACTGCGATCACAACGCGACCGCTGGGCGCGGGCTCGCCTACGGCAATGGCTACTTCGTCGCGACGTTCGGCTGGGGAACGCCCGGCGTCGTCCGCCGCTCGAACACGGGGCTCACGTGGGAGGACACGCTGCCGGGCCGCACGTTTGCAGACGTCGCCTTCGGCAACGGCGTGTTTCTCGCCAACGAACGCACGCTCCAGCGCTCGTCCGACGGCACGGGCTGGCGCGCGGCAGGCGACACCACCGCGGGCCCGTGGAACGTTCGAACCATCGAGTTCATTGCGCACGGACCGCGGGGACGATTCCTGGTCTCCGCGGAGTCGGGGACCGATCGCGACATCGTGTGGAGCGCGGACAACGGCACGACTTGGCAACGCGCGCGCACGCGTCCCCCAGAGTGTGGACAGTCCGCGCGAGGGTTTGCCTACGGCAACGGCGTCGCGATCCTGACGAGCGGCGCGGGCCACGCGTGCCGATCGACCGACGGAGGCGAGTCGTGGACGAGGATCGCAGTGGCGATGGGTGAGCTCACGACGCCCGTGTGGACGGGAAGCGAGTTCTTCGCGTGGGAGGGCTCGCGCTTGTGGCGCAGCGCCGACGGGATGCAGTGGACGTCGACGCCGTTGGTCGGAACGGGACTCTCGATCGGCGCGGTCGCGCGCAGCCCGAGCGGGACGTTCGTGGCGGTGCGGGGCGGATGGCAAGTCTGGTACGACCAGCAGCGGTTCTATCGAAGCACCGACGGCATTCGATGGGAGACGCTCGCCGCCGGGACCTTCGTCGGAAGCCACCCGATCAATTTCATCGAGTTCGGCTACGCGCCCGCCGGAACCATGTGCCCCACGCGGTGACGAGTCGCGGGATACGGGAGCGAGCGGCTGAAAGCAGCCCCCACCCGCGCTGCCGCGCGCCCCGCCCCCACGGAGTGAGGGCGGGGCTTTGCAATGCGAAATCGTTGTAATTCGACTGACAGGTTGATTGTATGGGCCATTGCACAGCGAGGGCCGCTCGTCGCTCGATCGAGGTGTATGCTCGACAGCGAGCGTGACCGCATGCAATCGTGGCACACGCAATCAACCTGTCAGTCGAATTACAACGATTTCGCATTGCAAAGCCCCGCCCTCACTCCGTGGGGGCGGGGCGCGCGGCAGCGCGGGTGGGGGCTCCGAAGTCTTCGCTTTCCGCAGCAGCGATGGTCCGATCGCGATGTGTCCCGTTGCGCATCACGTGGGCTGCAGCGCGGGTGGGGGCTGCTTACCGCGCCCGATTCACGCCTTCGGCCCGTCCCAATCGCCGTGAAACGCGATCGGCAAGAGCGGAAGCGGCACGCTCGCGACGGGGCCTCGATCGATCGCGCTCGCGTCGAACACCGCCAAGGTCGTTCGCTCTTCGACGCCGTCGGACAAGATCGCGAGCACGTGACCGCGGTCTTCGTGCGCGGGATCCGGCGCGAACAGAGGCTCGCCAACGAACACATCCTCGGGCGCGGTCCACACCTGCGGAGCCTTCTCGGGCTCGCGCGTATCCACGCGAACGATCGAGTCGAACGGGTCGCTGTACCGCGTGTCCGCCCTCGTCGCGCCGAAGATCAGCGCGCTCTCGACGCCGTCCTTCAACGGATGAACCCGCGGAAAATCCACCCCGTGCGGCACGAGCTTCTTCCACGTCGCGCGCTCGGCCCCTTCGGCGATCCGCGCGCGATAGAGCCGCTGCGGCCGTCGCACGTCGGGCAACGCGGGGTCGAACGGCGTGTGCGGACCCGTGTATCCAAACTCTTCGCCGAACTCGAAGCGATGAAACACGCACGCGTCCACGAACACCTCGGCCCCGCGCTGAAAAGCGTTCGCGAAGTGCACCACGAACACGCGATCGGGCGCCGTCACCACCCTCATCGGCGCCGATCCCTTGCGTGGAATGAGATAGAACATCCCCGGCTTCTGCTCGTCGATCGCCACGGACCTCAGCATCGTCGAGGTCCCGAGCGCCATCTTCGCGAGCTCGCCGAGCTTCATCTTCAACGGGTTGGCCCCGAGCACGTAGTAGTCGGGCGTGATCGCGAAGTCGTGCGCGAAGAGGGCGCCCTCGACGGTGACCTCGCGCGACGAGAGCACGTTTGCGCTGCGATCCACCTCGCGAAACGTGATCTTCGTGTTGCGGCCCATCGTCAAGCTGCACAGCACGAGGCAGTCTCGCGTCGCGTCGTAGTGCATGTGCGCGAGCGTCGCTTGCCCTTGGATCGCTCCGCCGAAGGTCTCTTCGCCGAGGGTCTCGAGCGTCGTGGCGTCGAGCGCGTGCGGAGCCCCGCCCTCCCAGCCAGCCAACAATCGATCACCCCAGCGGACGATCGTCGTGTTGGCGACGTTGCGGGGCGTTCCGAAGCCGATGTTCTTCCACGGCGCGTCGTCGATGTTCGTCGCGAAGCCGCGGTGAACGAGCTTCTTCGCGGCGAGCTCGTCGCGATAGACCTTCGTCTCGACGAAGCGCGCGCGCAGCCGGCAGCCCCCATCCTCCGTCAGCTCGAACGAGCGAAGGTACCCGTGACCGTCGAACGGATGCGCGATGCGCCCGCCGATCTTCGTCCAGCCGGGGCCGTTCGAGAGCACGCGCCCACCGCGCAATGCGCCAGGGATTTCACCGGTGATCTGCGAGGCAGAGACGGTCAGGTCGAGCGCGCCGGGGCTGGCGGCCATGGCGTTGTTCCACGAGCGAGCGCGGCGAGAGAGCGTGCGTGCGGCGTCCATCGATGACCGCGATCGTAGCGCGTCCCTTCGAGACCACCGCGCGAACTCGACTGCCCTCACGCGAGCTCGCGCGCGGCGATCGCTCGAAGCTCACTCGGTGCTCCGTGCTTCGGCCTCGGCGCACGTCGCCGGACGTCCTTCTCGAAATTGAGAATGGCCCCTCCCCTCCCCCACCGCTGTCCACACCGCGCGACACACTGTCCAGCCGCGTGGACAACGCGCGCTGCACGACACGCGATCCCCTTAGGCGTTTTCCAGCTGTTCCACCGGTTTCTTTGCACACCTACGAGCGTGGCACGCGGCCCGCAGTGAGCGCGCTTCGGAGCGAGCGGAGCGCAGTGGGCGCGACGTCGTCGCTTCGAAAGGACTGCCCGTATCGTGGCAACGCACGCTCGCTCGCGCTTCTGTCTCTTGTTCGCGTCGCTCACCCTCGGAGCGTGCGCGCCCGCGATGACGCCGCCGGTGGACGCCTCCTCGAGCGACGCCTCCTCGAGCGACGCCGTCGACGCGAGCGCCGCGGACGCTGCGCCCGACAGCCCGCCCACGGACGCGCCCGTCACCTGCGTCAACGTGAGCGGCTCGTGGGAGTGGACGGGCTCGTGTTCGGATCCGCAGTTCAACCCCGTTCCCGGAACGTGTCTCGTGCAGACCGGCTGTCAGTACGCCGAGCTCGCCAACGGAGAGAACAACACCTACTCGATCGTCGGAAACGTCGCGCGTCGTGAGTACACCCGCGCACGCGACGGGTTGGACGGGGTCGAAACTCTCACGTTCGACGGAGACAACGCCGCCGCTGAGTTCGTCGTGACAGCCCCGGTGCGCGCCACGTGTCGCGCGACCGGACGACGCGGGAGCTTTGCCGGCGCTAGCAACTATTGCTGCGACGTCTCGCGCGCGTCGTGCGGCGCAAGTCAACGCTGCGTCGCAGTACAGGCCAACAGCAACATCGAACAGCTCACCACCGCGTGCGTCGCAGACGGAACGATCCCGCTCGGCGGCGAGTGCACGCGCGTGATGAACCGCGTCGGCACGGACCAGTGCCAGGGCAACGCGGCGTGCGCGAACTTCGGACAGGCGACCTCGACCGCGCGCGTGTGCCAGAAGCTCTGCGATCAACCGAGCGACTGCGCAGCCAATCAAGTGTGTCGTCGCTTGGGCGACGCGCCGCGTTCGGGCGTGTGCACCCCGCGCTGCGAGCTCGGAGGAACCACGTGTCAGCCGGCTGCGACCTGTCGCTTCGTCGGCGCGCTCGTCGAAGGAGCGACGCTCCAGGTGGATACGGCCTGCGACTTCACCGGGATGCGCACCGAGGGCATGGCGTGCACGAGCGACCTCGACTGCGGCGCCAACCTCAACTGCCCATTCTGGACCGACTCGCCCGTGTGCCGCCGAACCTGCGACGCCACGCACGCGTGCCCCATGGGCACCCGCTGCGAGGCGCACCCGCTCGGAAGCGCGACGAGCCTCGGCGCGTGCGTCCCCGAGTGAGCTTGATCTGCGAGTGAGTTTCCCCACGAAAGCGTCGGCACCCACGATCCGATCGAAGGCCCTCGAGCGTGCGTTGATCGCCGCGATGCGCGGGCTCAACCCCGGCCGCGCGGGCGAGGCAAATGGTACCGCTCGATGAGGTTCACGATCTGGCTGCGCGAGATCCCGAGGACCTCTGCCGCGCGCGTCTGGTTGTGCTGACAATGTTCGAGGACGCGTCGAACGTGATCGCGCTCGGCGTCGGCCTTCACCTCGGCGAGCGTTCGAAGCACCGACGTCTCGTCCGAGCCCGAAGCAGGCGCGCTCGGCTCGGGCGATGACGGAGCGATCGATGCGGGCTGAGCGCCGCGCGCCGCGACGTGTCTCGCGACCGACAAGTGCTCGGGGAGGATCACTGCTCCGTCTGCCAGGATGAGCGCGCGGGTCATCTCGTTGCGGAGCTCGCGAACGTTGCCCGGCCAACGATGACGCTCGAGCACCCCGCGCGCCGCGCGCGAGAGGGACGGAGGCGCGCGATCCGCTGCCTTCGCGGCCATCACGAGAAAGCGCTCGGCGAGCGGCCCCACCTCGCCCGTGCGCTCGCGCAGCGGCGGGACGTGCAGCGTGAATCCCTCGAGCCGAAAATAGAGATCCCCGCGAAACTCCGCGCGCTCGACGGCTGCGTCGAGGTCCCGGTTGGTCGCGGCGATGAAGCGCACGTCGATGGGGCGCTCTTCGGTCGAGCCCACGCGGCGGACCTTTCGCTCCTCGAGCACACGAAGGAGCTTCGCTTGCACCGAGGGCGCGAGCTCGCCGACCTCGTCGAAGAAGACCGTCCCTCCCGCGGCGGCTTCGATGATCCCCGCACGCGCGGCGTTGGCTCCCGTGAACGCGCCGCGCTCGTAGCCGAAGAGCTCGGCCTCCGCGAGCGACTCAGTGAACGACGCGCAGTTGACCGCGCAGTACGGCTTGCCGCTGCGCTTCGAACGCCGGTGAATCTCTCGCGCGACGACCTCCTTGCCCGTGCCCATCTCGCCGAGGAGCAACACGGACACGTCCGAGCGCGCGACGCGATCGACCAGCGCGTAGAGCGCGCGCATCGCAGGGTCCTCGACGATCAGCGACGACTCGAGTTCGGGCGCGAGCTTCGTCGGCGCCGCGAGCTCGGCGTTCAGGCGCTCGATGAGCAGATCCGACGTTCGCCCGTGCTGCGGACAGACCGCGTAGACCGACCTCCATCGCACGCCGAGCGCGGTCAACGCCGCGCCGATCGCCGCGAGCTTGTCGTCGTGATCCTCGCCGCGCGCGAAGAACAACTCGAATTCGTGTGGCGCATACCGCGCGATCACGTCCCCGCCCCCGAGCGCGCCCGCGATCGCCGCCTCGATCGTTCGATCGACGATCGCCTCGACGCGGACCCGCGCGACCGCGAAGCGCTGGGACCGATCGAGCGCCACCCGGTCGCACTCGTCCGCGAGGCGCGCCTCGAAGTACTCGTGCGATCGCACCGCGCGATCGACTCGCGGCACAATCCGCGTGCGTCCGTGAATGACGCACGGGACTTTTCCCACCGAGAACTCTTCGCCCGCGACCACGTCGACGCGCCTGCCGGGCTCGATGGGCGATCCGTTGACCGTCGTCTTGTTCGCGCTGTTGAGGTCCTCGAGTTGAATCGTTCGACCCACGTGGATCGCGAGGTGCGAACGCGACACGGACGGAGCATCGACCACGATGTCGCTCGCGTTCGAGCGACCGACGATCAGCGTCCTTCCCTCCGAGAGCGCGATCGACTGCGGCGAGTCACCGAGGATGTAGAGCACACGAACGTCGCTCTTGCGGTCGTCGCTCGCGTCAATGACCGTGTTCTTCGCGGTCTCCGACGCCGAGCGAGCCTTCTCGATGCTCATGGCTCATCGTACCCTCACATCGCGCGATCGCGCCGCTCGTTCAGCGCGCGAGACGCGCGGCGATCTCCGAGGGATCGAGGGCGACGAGCGACACGACGGCCACGGCGTTTCCAGCGCGCATCTCAGCGCGCACCGTCGTGCGCTCGGCCTCCGTGAGCGCTCGCCCGAGTCGAGCCTCGAGCGCGTCGCGGAGCAGCTCGAACCGCCCCTCTTCGCGCCCTTCTTCGCGACCCTCTTCGCGACCCGCCTCGCGCACGTCGTCGATGCTTCGGTATCCAGCGCGGAGCAGCAAATTGCGCATCGAGACATCGAGCGCCACGCGCCGATCCCAGAGCGCCTCGGCCGGAATTTTCTCCTGCAAAACACCTGGCGCTTCGATGAGCGACGCGCCCGTGTGAACGCTCATCGACTCGGGAGACGAGTACACCTCGACGCGACGCGGACCGACGAGTCGCACGACCCAAACGTAGCGGGCTCCAGCGCCGAAGTACTCTTCGATCTTGGTCTGTAGATCGGTCTCTTTGGTGCCCTCGTCGGCGTACTCGACGGCGAGCGGCGGCGCGCCCTTCGCCCACCCCGCGGTCTCCGAAGGAACCCCTCCGACGCTCACGTCCGGCGCGCGCACAGTGTCCTCGGCCAGCTTGTGACCGACGTCCACGCCGAGCTCGACCACCATCGGATCGCTGCCGATCGCGAGCGCGCCCGTCACGTTCGCGTTGCCGTGTCGCGTGCCCGCGGGCGAGAGCTGCACGGGATGTCCGCGCGAGATCTCGTAGTACCCGCCGGGCTCGAGGCCGTCGGCGCGAAACGGGCCGGGCGGAGACGTGCGCTTGGGGTCCTTGGAGTTCATCCGACGCTCGATCGTAGCAGAGCGCTGAGTCGACAGCCGCGGGCGTGCTCAGCGTTCACAGACAAATTCCAGGCAAAGCGAGGCTCACCCGTCGGCCGAGGGCGCGGCGGCCGTCGTTTCGTCGCCGTGATCATTCTCGATCTCGAGAACAACAATCTCGCCGTCGCGCGCCACGAGATCGCGATGGGCCATTGAATCCCGTAAACACTCGCGCCGTCTCTCCGGCTCGCGTGTACAATCTCACGCGAGACTATCGGTAGGAGGTCCCCGAGCGATGCAGCGGTTCGATCGACGTATTGTGTTGGTTTCTGCCGGAGCGTCCGCGCTCGGGCTCTTGCTGCGCGACCGCGACGCCGAGGCGCAGCGGGCCGGCGCGATGATCTTCACGACCTCGAGGCCGCCGCGAGACTTCGTCGGCGACATCCGAGGCTGGGCCAACGCTCGCCGCGCGACCGCGTATCAAGAAGACACCACCAACCACGTGTGGCGCGTGAATTTCTTCTTGTTCATGACGCGCCCGCCCAACGCCGTGTCGCTGACGCTCACGTGGTTCAAGGTCGAAGGTCGCGTCTCGCGCTACCTGTCCAACGAGAACATCAACGTCGGCGACCCCACGCAGCGCATCTTGTTTCACTCGACCACCGTGCGAAAGACGCCCGGCGAGTTCGAGCCCAACGAGTCGTACGAAGCGCAAGTGAGCCTCAACGACTCGCGCGGCGCCCGTGAGCTCGGCCGCGCGCGCGTTCGACTCGAGGGCCCGGTCGAGCGTCGCGGCCCCGGCGTCGTCGACTTCACCCGCCCCGGAACCTGACGAAGTCACCCCCAGCGCACATCGAGCGTGGCGCTCGAGAGCGACTGCACCGACACGAGCACCTCGCCGCGCACACCACAGAGCTCCATGGCGCCTTCGACGACGCCGACCTGGTGTGTCTCCAAGAGCGCTGGCATGCCGTGAAAACTCACGTGAAAGTGGTTTGGGCCCGCGCGCTCGCTCCGGACTTTTCCGAAGTTGAGCCCGATCTCCCAGCCGCGCGCGGCGACGGCCATCACGAGCTCGAACTGCATCGAGAAGGCGCCGAACACGACTTTGCCTGCGTTTGTCCCGAGAAACGCAGAGTACGCGCGGCGCCCCAAGAGCCTCGCGCCCTCGCCGACCGAGCCGTCGGGGCTCACCGCCGCGGCGGTGTCGACGAGCAATCGCAGGTAGTCCGCGTACGAATAGTCGAGAAACGGCAGGTACTTTCGCTCGACGATCGCGTCGAGGCCGCTCGTGCCGCCGTGCGCCCTCCGCTGGCGAATCACGGACGAAAAGAACAATCCCTTGCACGCCGCGCGAGGCTCGAGCAGCGCGAGATGAGCCCCGAGGTCGATTGGGTCGCCGAAGCGCGGTCGTCGAAACTCCATGCAGCTAAACCGCCACTCATTCGATCGTCGTACTTTTCTTGCGAGATTCGCGGCGGTTTGACTTGATTTCAACCACGCCGACGCTCGTCCCGTTTCGACGACGTTCAATTGTGGCGTGGTTTGGCCCCGCGTTTCGATGCCGCTTCGCGAGTCGGGTGTCACACTACCACGCACCGCGTCGTTCACTGGCTTGCGAGCTCGCGCGAACGTCGCGCAAAGCTTTTTCGATCCTGGTCCGTTTCACGGGACACCCATCGATGCAGAACACACTCCGTCTCGTCCTCGGTCTCGTCATGGCAACCATGGCGGTCTCCTCTGGTTGCCGCGTGCGCCGGGCGACGGATCGCTCGCAGGGCATGCGCCTCTCGCTCGAGGTCGCCCCCTCGGCCAACGAGCCTGCTCGCTCGTTCGAGTCTGTCATCGACGTGAGCTACAACAACCGCGGTCGCGAGATCCTCTCGACCGCGTTGCCGATCGCGACGGTGCGCTGTCCCGCCGCTGCGACGCCCGCCCCGCTGTGGGGAACGGACGTCTACACGGACGACTCGAGCATCTGCGCGGCCGCGCTGCACAGCGGGTTGATCCGCGCGGACACGGGCGGACTCGCGCGTATCGTTCGGCTCGGCCCCATGCCGTCGTACCGCGCGAGCACGCGCAACGGCGTGACCGCGAACGCGTTCGGAGCGTTCGAACACTCGTTTGCGTTCGTGAACGGGCCCAATCCATCGGTGGTCTCCGAGTCGGTCGTCGCGACGAATGGAACGCATTCGCGACAAGACGCGCCAGGCCCGTGGGCTCGCGCCGCCAGGGACATTCCCGCGGAGAGCGCGGGGCTGTTTCAGATCGAGTGCCCGCCCAACGGCGCGACGAGGGCCATCTGGGGAACGCGCATCTATACAGACGACTCGAGCGCGTGCGTCGCCGCCGTTCACGCGGGGCTCATCACGCTCGAGGGCGGTGGGACGGTTCGCGGCTACAAGGGCCCCGGCCTCGCTCGCTACGTCGGCAGCACGCAACACGGCGTGACGTCCACGGCGTACGGGCGCTTCGCGGGCTCGTTCGCGTTCGACCTCCGCGCGTTCGATGACGTGCCCCGTCCGCCGCAGGGCACCACGGAGTTCGCGTGGAACGAAGACCTCTCGGGACGCAGAGAATCCCAGACGCTTCGAATTCGTGTGTTCTGCGCGCCGGGCGGCGAAGCGGACACGGTGTGGGGCTCTGGCGTCTACACCGACGACTCGAGCGTCTGCACAGCGGCCGTGCACGCGGGGCTCGTCACGTTCGAGCGCGGGGGCGTGTTCACCGTCGAGACCGCGCCGGGGCGCGACTCGTACGAAGGCACCGAGCGAAACGGCGTCACGACGCAGGACTTCGAGCGCTTCGAGCGGTCGTTTCGCGTCCGTCGCTGACGATCAACGCGGCACGAAGCGCACGATCAACGCGCTGTCGACGCCCGTCGAGTGCACGAGAAAGAAGGGGTCTCCGGGCACGACGCTGTACTGCGATTGGTGCGTGCGCCCGCCGAGGGTGATCGTCACGATCACGCTCGATCGACGGCCGCGACTCGCGCCGACGGCCACGCGAATGGTCCCGTTGTTGGGGATCGGCAGCGTCGCGGGCGTCGCCTCGGTGAGCGCGAGCTGGCGCTGCGACACGAGGTCGATCTGCGAAAACGCGCTGAACGGCGGCCGCGCGAGCTGCGGATACGCGCGGAGCTCGCGCGCGATTCCGCCCGCGCCGTGAGAGCCGGCCATCACGACGACGTCCACGCTCGAAATGGTGGCCGTCGCAGCGGCGGCCGCGCCTGCGTCTTGAATGACCGCCGGGCGCGCTTGCGCCAGACGATCCGCGCGCGGACGTCGCTGCGCGTGCGCCGTCGCACCCAGAGAAATCGCTGCCACACCGAGCACGATCGCGAGCGTCGAGTTGCGCGCCATCACTGCACCGTCGGCGACTGCTTCGCGCCGTCGTCGATCCACACCACGGCGACCGAGCTGTGATCGTCCTCGCCGACGAGAGAAAACGCCGTAAACGACGCCAGATCGCCGTCGACTTCGACCTTCTCGACCTCGCTGCCGACTTCGTCCGCGGACGGCGCCCGCTCGCTCGACGTGTTGGACACTGGCGTGTGCGTGGTGTTGTTCGCGACGGACTCGGGGCCGCCGAGCCGATCGTTGGGGGGATGGATGCGCGGGGTCGTCGTTTGCTGAACGTTCGACGGCGTGGTCGTCGTCCGCGTCCGTCCGGGACCCGCGAGAGAAAACACAGCCACCGCCGCGGCCGCGACGAGCGACGAGACCGCCGCGGGCGCAGCCCAGCGACGACGCGGCGCGAGGGGAACGACCTTCTCGACGACCCCGCTCGGCCGTCCGGGAGATGCCTCGACGGACTCGCTTCCCGCGAGGGCCGCGTCCGCGACGCGCTGCGCGAAGTCCGCAGGGAGCTCGGGGACCATGTCCTCGGCCCACGAATTCATCGCCGCTCGGCGCGAGGCCTCGCGCGACGCGTCGTCCGCGATCGCCGCATCGGTCACCGTCTGCGCGAAATCCGCGGGCAATTCTGGGGCAAACGCGTCGGCCCAGGCCTCGGCGCGCTCCATCGCGATGGCCTCGGCCATCACGCGGTCGACCAGCGTCGGGTCCGGCGAAGCGTAGCTCTCGGCCCAAGCGCCGAACGCACCGCGCACCGACGCGGGCAGCTCGGCGAGCCGCTCGTCCGTCGGATCGCTCCGACGGCCCTCCGTGTCGTTGTCACGTTCGTCGCTCATGGCTCGCTCTCTTGAACGTCTGGGATCTCGTCTCCGAGCTGCTCCTTGAGCAGCTTCTGCATCTTGCGTCGCGCGTGAAAGAGCCGCGACATGATGGTCCCTTTGGACACATCCAGCGTCTGCGCCATCTCTTCGTACGAGAGCCCTTCGAGCTCGCGCAAGAGAATGACCGCGCGATGGTAGGGGGGGAGCTGCTCGAGCGCCTTGTGCATCGCTTCGACGAGGCGCTTTCGATCGAGCGTCGCGAACGGATCGATGTCCTCGCGGCGCGGGACGAGCTCGTCGGGCGCTCCGTCGGTGTCGACGGTCTCGTCGAACTCGATCGCGCGGCCGGGCGAGCGCTTACGCAAGAGGTCGATCGAGAGGTTGACCACGATGCGATAGAGCCAGGTCGAGAAGCTCGCCTGCCCTGCAAACTCGGCCCGGTGCCGAAACACCCGGATGAACGCCTCTTGAACGACCTCGCGCGCGTCCTCGGTGTTGCGCACGAGGCCGTACGCGACGGCGTGGGCCCGCCGCTGGTGCCGCTCGACCAGCTCGCGAAACGCGCGGGTGTCCCCGTTCGCCGCGCGCCCGAGGAGGGCGGCGTCGATCTCGCGATCGGTAGCGTTGGCCGGAGAGTGCGCATTCGGAGCCTTGGACGAGCCGTCCGAGGGCGAATTCACCGCAGGATCAACAGACTTCACGAGGGTGGGCCGGACCACGATCGCCGAGGGTAGCACGCTCACCCGTTCTGCTCGCGACGAGACTCCCGGATGAGCGCGAACACCGTGAGCGCGACGGCGAACCGCGGGTCCATCGCGTCGCGATTGGCCGACAAATCCAGGGTGAACTCCTTCTCGAACCACTGCCAGACCTGCTCGACCCGGCCGATCGTCTGGCCCCGCACCTCGATGTTCCACTCGCCGAGCAAGAACGGAAACAACCGGCGAAGCATCGCGTTTCCCGTCTCGACGAACACCCCGACGGGCTGCTCTCGCTCATCGAGAAGGTCGTAGGTGTCTCGAAAGATCGACTCCCACCCGCGGCTTCGAATCGTCCCGACGCGCTGCTTCGACGCGCAGTCGATCACGTCGTAGGACATGTTGATGCCGATCACCGAGCGGGCCTTCACGAGCAACAGCGGCTGCGTCTCGCTCTCGTCCGCGTAGATCGTAAACTCGTCCCGCAGCTTGAAGAGCGGCCGCTTGACGTACGCCAACAGCGAGCGATTCGGCGCATAGACGTACATCTTTCGACCGAGCAGCGAGAACCACGGTCGCTTCAGGATCAACCGAGGGTGCGCGAGCCGCGCGCCCGCCGCCCCCCACTCGGGCCGGAGCACCATGGACTGGTCGCGAAAGCCAGCGAGCGGATTGTCGATCGCCTTGGCTTCACCGAGCTTGGTCTGCATCAATAGCCGCGATGTAAGTTCGCGCTCGGATGCTGCGCAAGGCCCGGCGCGCGAACATCCCGTTCGCGAACGATCAAGCGCGAAGTCCGAGCGACCGCCGTGCGTGGGCGCGAACTCGCTCTGCCAGAGCGGGGTCCTTGGCGAGCTTGTGCCCGTACGACGGGATCATCTCGCGGAGCTTGTCCCGCCAGCGCTCGGTCTTCATGCGCTCGGGAAAGCAGTCTTCGAGCAGGTCCAGCGCGACGGACACCGATGTCGACGCGCCCGGAGAAGCGCCGAGGAGCGCGGCGATGGTGTTGTCGCGCGCCGAGACGATCTCTGTTCCGAACTCGAGCTTTCCTCCGACCTCGTCGTCCTTCTTGATCACTTGGACGCGCTGGCCTGCGACCTCGAGCGTCCAGTCGTCGCTGCTCGCGTCGGCGACGAACTCTCGCAGCGCGTTCATCCGATCCTCGTGGCTCTGCAAAACCTGCTCGATGAGATAAATCGTCAAGGGAACGTTGCGGATCCCCGCGTGCAGCATCGGCAAGATGTTGTCCGCCGTCACCGACGTGGGCATGTCCAGGTACGAGCCCTCTTTCAAGAACTTCGTCGAAAACCCCGCGAAAGGCCCGAACAACAGCGCCCGCTCGCCGCCGATGTAGCGCGTGTCCAAGTGCGGGACGGACATGGGCGGGGCGCCGAGCTTCGCCTTTCCGTACACCTTCGCGTTGTGCCGACCGATGACGTCTTGATTCTTGCACACGAGCCAGAGCCCGCTCACAGGAAAGCCCCCGTACCCCTGCCCCTCGACGATGTCCGATGCGTCGAGCAGGTCGATCGCCGCGCCGCCCGCGCCGATGAACACGAAATTCGCCCGGTATTTCAGCGGCGCGTCGAGCTCTTCGTCTTGCACGTGCACGCGCCACGCGCCGTCCGCGTCCTGCGCGAGCTGCCGCACCTCGTGGTCGAGATACAAGTCGAAGCCGTCCATCGCCTCGAGCCGCGCGAAGAGCGCGCGGGTGAGCGCGCCGAAGTCCACGTCCGTCCCGAGCTCGGAGAAGGTCGCCGCGACAGGCGTGTCTGCCTCGCGTCCGTTCATCACGAGCGGCATCCAGCACGCGAGCTGCTCGCGCGACTCGCTGAACTGCATCGAGCGAAACAGCAGGTTATTTTGCAGGGCTTCGTAGCGCGCCCGCAGAAACGAGACGTCCTCGCCCGCCACGAACGACACGTGAGGAATAGACCGAATGAACTCCGATCCCGACGCGCACATCCCCTTGTCCACGAGGTACGACCAGAGCTGCTTGGACTGCTCGAAGCACTCCATGATCTTCTCGGCTTTGCTCGTGTCGATCGTCCCGTCCGCGCGCTGCGGCGTGTAGTTGAGCTCGCAGAGCGCGGCGTGCCCCGTCCCCGCGTTGTTGCGCGCGTCCGAGCTCTCGCCCGCGACGCGCGTCAACCGCTCGAACACCACCACGCGCAAGCTCGGGTCGAGCTCCTTGAGCAGCGTGGCCACCGTGGCGCTCATGATTCCCGCGCCGATGAGCAGCGCGTCGACGTGTTCGATCAACCCTTGGTCCATGCGTCCGCAGCAGGGACTGTACCGCGGATCGTCAGCGAACTTCGATCGTGTACGTCCACTGCACGCGCGTCGTCTCGCGCGCGAGACGCGGCCACGGCAGCTGCGTGAGCGCGGTCTGCATGCACGAACGCACCGACGGCGCGTTCTCGACGCCGCGCAACGTCGCCGTGATCGCCTGATCCGCGACCGCGGGAATCGTCACGTCCGCGGCGATCTGATAGGCGCTCTGCTGCCTCGGCAACGCCGCGGCGCACGTTCGCATCGGCGCGTACGAGCGAAGGATCACGCCGCGCAGCGTCGACCCGTTGCCGTTGGTCACCGCGGCGTCCGCGGTGACGTTCACCGTGGGAGCCGGCTGCGGCGCGGGCTGGCCCGCGGGCAGCTCGATCACGTACGTCCAGCGAAGCTGCGTGGCGCCACGCGCGACGCGCGGCCACGGGAGCGCTTCGAGCGCGCGTCGAGCGCACGTGTCGAACGCCGGAGTCGCCGTCGGTCCCTGGAGGTTCGCCTGGACCGCCGCGTTCGAAGGGGGAATCACCACGTGCGCGTTGACGCGCACCGTGCTCGGCGTCGCGCCGAGCGGGAGGCTCGTCGCGCAGCGCTGCATCGGCGCGAACGAGCGAAGGATCACGCCGCGCAACGTCGACGGGTTGCCGTTGTTCACCGTGGGCGGCTCTGCCGTCACGCGCGGCGCCGCGGAGGGCGCGCGATCGCTCGCGGTCTGCGCGTGCGAACCCACCGAGCCGAGCAGCACCACCGCCGCGATGGACAGTGAAGAAGTGTTGCGGTGACTCATGGCGTTTCGACCTCAGCTTTCGCGCGCTGCGTTCAGAGAAGTGCAGCGCGATGGTGAGTTCTACGTGGGTCTGGCGCCGTTGTTCAACGGACACTTTGCGCGGCTACCAACGCGCGATCGTCGGCCCCGCATCCACCAGGCCCTGCGCGACGAGGATCGCCCACAGCGCGTTGCACAGGATCAACGGCGCGATCGACACCGCGGCGTGCACGGCGAGCGCGCGCCACGGCGTGTGAGCGTCGGCGTCGGGCGGAGCTTCGCCGCGCCATACGAGCGCGCAGGCCACGAACGCGACGTACGTAAACACGTGGTTCCAAGGACAAAACGGGCACAGCGCGGAGAGGTGAACGAGCAGCCACCAGAACCGCAGCGTGAACAGCGACGCGACGAAGAGCCAGAACGCGAGCGTGAGCGCGAGCAGCCTTCGGTGCGCGGCGAAGCGCCGAACGCCGACGAACCACCAGTGCGCGGCGCCCGCGAAGAACCCGAGCCCCAACGTCGCGTTGGGCACATAGAACGCGCGCGCCTCGGGCGTCACGAGCACGCGATCGCAGTCGATTCCCACGGTCCACGAGCAGAGCCCCGTGTGGGGAACGACCCACGGCGAGGGCGCTCCGTGCAGCGCGAGATAGCGCCACGAGAGGTACACGCAGTCGAGCACCGCGATCACGAGCGCGAGGGAGAGCGCTCGTTCGGCGCCGCGTCGAGGGAGTGATGGCGACATCGTCAACGGGCCGTGACGCTACGACGAAAGCGCGTCGCTCCCTTCGAGAACATCGCAGCGCTCGAAGGGCAGACACCATTGGATTTTTCCGTCATTTGCGCGGCATGATCTGCGAATCCTCCAATGTCGATCCGCAGAGCTTCTGTTGCTTCGCTCGTCGCCCTCGTCGTCGCGTCGAGCGCCTCTGTCGCGCACGCCGCGATTCTCCGCGTCGGGACTGGCGAGATGTACGCCACCGTGGCCGCCGCGCACGCCGCCGCAGCGGACGGCGACACGATCGAGATCCGCCCTGGAACCTACCGAGAAGAGGTCGTCCTCTCGCGCAACAACCTGACGGTGCGCGCGATGCCGGGCGGCGCGGTGATCTTCGATCGCACAGGGATGCCCGTCGTCAACCAAGGCGGAAAGGGCATCTTCATCGTCGACGGCGCCAACGCGCGGATCGAGGGGATCACCTTCGTGGGCGCAGCCTGCAGCAGCCGCAACGGCTCGGGCATTCGCTGGCAAGGCATGGGCACGCTCACGGTCCGGTCGTGTGTCTTTCGCGACAACGAAAACGGAATCCTCGGGGGAAATCACAGCACCAACGTCGCGGTGATCGAGGGCAACGAGTTCGTGGGCAACGGCCGCGGCGACCTCGGATTTACACACAACATCTACATCAACGAGATCGCCGAGCTGCGCTTCGTGGGCAACTGGAGCCACGCGCTCTACACGGCGGGCGCCGACGTCGGGCACCTCGTGAAGACCCGCGCGAGGACCAACCTCATCGCGTACAACCGGCTCACTGCAGAGAGCAATTTCAGCAGCTACGAGATTCAGCTCACCGGCGGCGGCGTCGGCTACATCATCGGAAACCTGATTCACCAGGGGACCAACTCGCGAAACTCCGGGATCATCTCGATCGGCGGCGACGGAACGCAGCACCCCAACGGGCGCATCTTCATCGTCAACAACACGATCGTGAACGAGCTCGGTCGCGGCAACATCATCGCGATCAACGCGCAGCCGATGCTCCCCGTTCGCATCGTGAACAACCTCATCGTCGGCGCAGGGACGCTCTCGACCGGCGGCATGACATCCGGATCGAACAACGTGATGGCCGCGACGCCCATGGCCGCGGGCCTCACCAACGCAGCGATGTTCGACTATCGATTGGCCGCCGGATCGCCTGCGATCAACGCGGGCATCGACCCCGGGATGGACGGCGCGATGGCCCTGCGCGCGGACCGCGAGTACACGCACCCGCGCACGCTCGTCGCTCGCGGGACAAACGGCGCCATCGACGTCGGCGCGTACGAGTTCGGCGCGACCGTCGCGGACGCGGGCGTCGACGCTGCGACGGACTCGGGTTCGACGCGGGACGCCACCGTCGCGGACACGGGCGCGAGCGACACAGGGATCGCGAGCGACACGGGCGTCGAGCAGGACAGCGGCGGCGCGATGGATTCGGGTGTGATTCTCCCCGCGGACACCGGCGTCGGGAGCGAACCGCCGGGCACGGACGGCTCGGTCGCGAGCGATGCGCGCGGAGACACAGGCCCCGCGATGAACGCGAGCGGCTGCGGTTGTCGCGTCACTGGAGCGCACGATTCACAGCGCGGCACACCGTGGCGACGCGTCGCGCTCTCTTTGCTCGCGCTCGGGTGGATCGCGCGTCGGCGCACAAAGGCCCGCGCGGCGCGAGAGGCCCGCGCGTGATGCGCTCTCGAGCGTGGCTCGTGTTGCTCGCGTGCTTCGCGAGCGCGTGCGGCGCGAGCGCGCAGCCCGCGGACTCGGGCGTCGCGGATCGCCCTGTGATCGTCGATGCGCAAGAGGACACGATCGAACCAGACGCGATCGAACCGCCGGTCGAAGACGTCGTATCGCCTGCAAATGATGCGGCAAACGACGTTGCCGACGACGTGACGGACCCGGGGCCGCAGCCGCCTGCGGAGCCCCCGCGGGGCGCCCCTGTCGTGCCGAACGGACAGCCTTGGATGTGGGTTCCCGTGCCCGAGTCGCGGTGCATGAACGGGACGTCGACGGGCTTCGGCGTGAACTTCTCGCGAGGGTCGAATCGACTGCTCATCGTGCTCGAAGGCGGCGGAGCGTGCTTCGACGCGACGACGTGCGCGGTCGGGACGCTGCACTCGGATGGCTTCAACGAGGCGACGTTTCGCACGGTGATGGTCGCGCTCGGATCGAGCGGGGCGTTCAACCGCAACAGCGGCTCGAACCCGTTTGCCAACTGGAACTACGTGTTCGTCCCGTACTGCTCGGGGGACATCCACGGCGGCGACACGACGCGCTCGAGCACGGGGCGCACGCACGTCGGGTACCGCAACATGGGGCACTTTCTCGCGAGGATCTTGCCGACGTTTTCGGGGACCAACGCCGTCGAGAGCGTCGTGATCGCGGGCTCGTCCGCCGGAGGCTTCGGCGCCGCGTGGAACTACGACCGAACCGCGCGCGCGTTCGCGCCGACGCCCGTTCACTTGCTCGACGACTCGGGGCCGATCTTCTCGCAGACGTACCTCCGACCGTGTCTCCTCGATCGCTTTCGCGCCGCATGGAACCTCGACAGCACCATGCCCGCGGGCTGCGTCGCGTGCCGAACGCGGGGCGCTTCGATGCTCGACGTGCTTCGCTTCGTGATGCGGCGGAACGCGGGTCGACGCTTCGGGCTCATCTCGTCGCAGTACGACAGCGTGATTCGAACGTTCATGAGCTACGGGTACAGCCCCGGGTGCGACGCGCCGGGGTTCTTTCCGCTCAGTGATTTCAGGGACGGATTGCTCGAGCTTCGGACGACGGTGGGCGTTGAGTTCAGCGCGTTCAAGAGCTTCATCGTCCCCGGTGACATTCACACGTGGCTGATGACGGACCTGCAGTTCGCGACGCGCATCGACGGCGTCTCGATCGCCGAGTGGAGCGGACAGCTCGCGACCGGCGCGCCCGCGTGGCGCGACATCGGTCGGTAGGGTGCTCGGATTGCGCTCGCGGAGTGATACCGTCGGGCGCACTCGTCGATGCCATCGCGAAGCGCTCTGATCGCCGGCTCCGCGCCCGGCTGCGACATCGTGGTTCAGGGCGCTGGCGTCGCGGCTTCGCACGCGCAGCTGAGCTGGCGCGACGGCCTGGTGCTGACCGATCTCTCGCAAGGACCGACGTGGGTCGACGGCAAACAATTGTTGCCGGGCGAGACCGTACAGCTCGTGGGCTGGGGCGCGCAGGTGTTCTTGGGGCAGACGCAGTTGCCGCTGCACGGCGCAGAGCTCGCGCTCTTGTTCGCCGAGCGATCGAACCTCGCGCCCGAGCCCGGCGGAACGGCCATCATCGGCCGCGATCCCAATCGGGCGCACATCGTGCTCGCGCACCCGGGCGTCTCGGGGACGCACGCGCGGATCGATCCAGCGCGCAGGACGCTCACGGATCTCGGGTCGACGTCGGGGACCTTCGACGCGCAGCGAAACCGCGTTCCGCCGCAGCAACCGGTGCCGCTCGACGCGTCGTCGGGGTGGTTCTTCGGAGCGGTGTTCGTTCCGGTGTCCGCGTTGTTCGACCTCGCGACGCGCGGAGCGAGCGTGCAGACGCCGTTCGGTCCCATGGGCTCGTCCGCGCGCGGTCCGTCGATGGCGCCGCCGCCCACGCAAGCGCCCCCCTCGCAGCTCCCGAATCCGCCGGGAAAAGCGCGGACCATGTTCGGCGAGATCGACCTCGGCTCCGTGCAAGCGGGCGCACCTCCGCGCGAGGCCATCGTGGGGCGCCTGCCCACGTGCGAGATCGTGCTTCCGTACCCGCAGCTCAGCGCGCGGCACGCGAGCATCACGCGGACACACGAAAACAAGATCGCGATCACCGACCTCGGCAGCACCAACGGAACGTACGCGCGCGGGATGCGCTTGCCGCCAGGCCAGCCGTTTATCATCGAGCCCGGCGAGCGCATCTTCGTCGGCCCGTACCCGATGGTGGTCGACCTCGACGGCCACACGATCCGCGCGTACATCGACACCGATCGCCAAGAGTGGACGGGCAACCTCGTCGAGATCGAAGCGCTCGGGATCACCCTCGAAGTGCCCGATCGAGAGCGCGCGGGACAAGCGCGACGGCTGCTCGACGAAGTGACGTTCAAGTGTCGCCCTGGCGACCTCGTCGCGCTCATGGGCCCGTCGGGCGCGGGAAAGACAACGCTCCTGACGGTGCTCAACGGCTACCTCCGCCCCACGCGCGGCGAAGTGCGCGTCAACGGAGAAAACCTCTACGCGGTCTACGAAGCGCTCCGCGGCTCCATCGGCTACGTGCCGCAAGACGACATCGTTCACCCCGAGCTCACGGTGATCGAGGCGATTCGATACAGCGCGAAATTCAGGCTCCCTTCGGACTACAGCGAGCAAGAGATCGAGCGCCGCGTCGAGCAAGTGATCAAGGACCTCGGCCTCGAGTCGGTCAAGCACCTCGAGATCGGCAAGCCCGAGCGAAAGATCCTCTCGGGAGGCCAACGCAAGCGCGTGAACATCGCCCTCGAGCTCGTCACGGACCCCGCGCTCATGTTTCTCGACGAGCCCACCTCGGGGCTCGCCGCGGACGACACGGTCTCGCTCATCGACCTTCTGTCCAACCTCGCCAAGCGCCAGGGCAAGACGATCATCGTCACGATCCACCAGCCCGCGCGCGAAGAGTACGAGAAGTTCAACCTCGCGTTCGTGATGGGCTACGGCGGAGAGCCCGTGTACTTCGGCCCCTCGGGGCGCGAGAGCTACGAGTTCTTCTCGCGGTGGGCGCAGCAGCGAAATCCCGGCGCGAAGCCCATCGACAACCCGCGCGACATGTTCGACCAGCTGCGCCTGCGCGAGCAGGAGTTCGTCGACAGCGGGCGCTTCGCGGACAAGGGCGCGGCGCGGTTGGCAGCAGCGCAAGCGTGGCGCGCGGAGTTCTTTCAACAGTCGAACCCCACTTTTCAAAGGATGTACTCGGGCGTGCGCGCGCCCGGACAGCCGGGGACCTCGCCGCCGCCGACGCGCGCGAAGGTCCCCCTCGCGAGGCAGTTTTCACTGCTGCTCTCGCGGTACGCGACGATCAAACGGCGAGACAAATCAGGGACCGCGGTGATGTTCGCGCAGGCTCCGATCATCGGCGCGCTGCTCGCGATGGTGTTCTACGACTCGGCGCGCGCGCCGAACATCTGGTGTCGGATGGCGATCGAGCGCATCGAGAGCGCCGCGCGCGCCGCAGGCCAGCGCGTCGACCCCTCGTGCGTGATGAACACCGCGCGCTTCACCGGCGTTCAAGACTTCTCGGGGACGCTCTTCTTCATGGCCATCGCCGCGATCTGGTTCGGCACGAGCAACGCGGCGCGCGAGATCGTCAGCGAACAAGCTATCTACCGCAGAGAGCGCATGGTGAACCTCTCGCTCTTCAACTACGTGATGTCGAAGTTCGCGCTGCTCACGGCGGTCGCAGCGATCCAGTGCACCGTGCTGCTCGGCATCGTGTACCCGATCGTCGGGCTCGGCGGTGGGTCGTTTGCGTCCTTCGGGCCGATGCTCCTCACGATGATCGTCACGGCGATGAGCGCGACGGCCATTGGGCTCTTGCTCTCAACGGTGGTCACTTCGTCCGAAGCCGCGATGGCGCTCACGCCGATCGCGCTCATCCCGCAAGTGGTCCTCGGCGGAAGGCTCGTCCCGATGACGAGCAAGGGCTGGCTCGAGGTCGCGATGAGCTTCGTGCCCGCGCGATGGAGCTTCGAGTCGATGCTCTCAGCCGAGCGCCTCGCGATCTCGGGCGACTGGACGATCCCCGTGTGCGTCGCGCAGGGCGCGGGCATCGAGGGCGGGCGCTTCCAGTGCGCGCTCGAAGAGCTGCGCAACGCCGAGCGAGGCTTCGGGGGACTCGGGTTTACGACCTACGATCTGCCGTGGGTTCCGTGGGCGGTGTTGCTCACGATCACCGTGTTGACGTTGGGCACCGTGATGACGCTGCTCAAGCGCCGCGATCCCGTGTGAGAGCGCGTCGTCGCTAGTTCAAGCAGGGAACGTCGCCGTCCGCCGTGACGGGGCAATAGTGCGTGAGCACGACGCTTCGGCCGCGACGCGTCGTGACCGAGCGAGGAAAGCCCGTGTTGACCGTCTCGCGGCTGGCGCCCGCGGGCAACACGACGAGCGACTGCGGCGTGTGCGAGAGCATCGCGATGGCGGGTCGCATTCCGTAGCTCGGGTAGCGGACCGTCACGCTCGCGTAGCGAAACGGCGCGCCGAGCATCGCCACTGCGCGATAGCCCTCGAAGAAGCTCTCTCGCTGCGGAACGGTGAAGGTCATCGAGTGCGTCTCGCCGTTCGCGAACGTGGTCGCCACGGTGTAGTTGCCCGGCTCGACGGGGATCTGGAGCACCTCCGCGGGCGACACGGTTCCTCGTGGTGTTCCGTTGACGGTGACGGTCGCGACGCTCGCTCGAACGTTGTGCAAGAAGACCAAGCTGGGTCGCTTGTCGAACGCCGCTTTCGCGCCGATGCCGCCGGCGACGAGCACCGAGAGTCCGATGATCGCGCCGAGGCGCACCGCCGCGCCCTTCATGTTGTTCGCCGTCGCGCCGAGCGACGCCTGCACGGCCTGCCCCGTGGACGGATAGGCGCCCATGGGTTGCGCGGGCTGGCCATACGGTCCCGCGCCCTGCGGCGGTGGATAGCCGTGCTGCGCAGGAGCGCCGCCGTAGGCGTTGGGTTGTTGTGCTCCGTACCCGGGAGGAGCACCCGCTCCCCAAGGCTGCTGTGGGTTCGACATGAAGCGAATCGAATACGACCAGCGTGACTCGTGTCTACTTTGCGACACGGCGCTCTGGACATCCAATGTCACTCGAATCGCTGGGACAGCCTCGTCGTGGTGCCGCGCGGTCTACCCACCGCTCGGCGCGCGAGCGACGCGATGAGTGAGCGCTTCACCGCGTCGGCCGTCGAGCCATTCGCGCACGTTGGCCACCGTTGTCTCTGCGATGTTGTCGAGCGCGTCCTCTGTGAGAAACGCCTGATGCGACGTGACGAGCACGTTGTTGAACGTCATCAGCCGCGCGAGCACGTCGTCGGTGATCACCTTGTCCGATCGATCGCGAAAGAAGTACTCGCTCTCTTCTTCGTACACATCGAGCCCCGCCGCGCCGAGGTGCTGGGACTTGAGCGCGTCGATGAGGGCGCGCGTGTCTACGAGGCCGCCGCGGCTGGTGTTGATCAGCACCGCGCCGCGCTTCATCAACGCAAAGCGCCGCGCGTCGAGCAGGTGCCACGTGTCGGGCGTGAGCGGCGCGTGCAGCGTGACGACGTCCGAGCGCTCGAGCAGCGCGTCCACGGAGCAGCGCTCGACGCCGACGCGCGCGTCGAAGGCGTCGTCTGGGGTCGGATCCGAGGCGAGCACGCGCATGCCGAAGCCGCGCAGGAGCTCCGCTGCGCAGCGGCCGATTTTTCCGAGGCCGATGACGCCGGCCGTGCGGCCGTGGAGGTCGAAGCCGACGAGGCCGTGGAGCGAGAAGTTTCCCTCGCGGACGCGCGCGTAGGCGCGGTGCGTCTTTCGAGTGAGCGTGAGGAGCAACGCCACTGCGTGCTCGGCCACCGCGTGCGGCGAGTACGCAGGGACGCGCGCCACGTCGATCCCGTGCCGCTCGGCCGCGGCGAGGTCGACGTTGTTGTAGCCCGCGCACCGCAGGGCGATCATGCATGTTCCCCCGGCGGCGATGCGCTCGATCACCGTCGCGTCGAGCGTGTCGTTGACGAACGCGCACACCACGGGGTAGCCGTCGGCCATCGCCGCGCTCGACGCGTCGAGCTTCGCCTCGATCCAGCGCGCGCGAAGCCCGTCGCTCAACCGACGCTCGAACGCCGCGCGCTCGTAGGGCTTCGCGTCGAAGAACGCGATCTGCTCCCGCGGATCACGGCCCACGCGCGCGACCGCTGTCGCGATCTGCCGAGTCTTGCTCCGGATGTGCTCGCCCAAGTACGCGACGAGCGCCGTCGCGAAGCTCGAATCGCTCTCGAGCGCCTCGCGCACCGCGCGCTTCTCGACGATCGCGAGCGTCGCGTCTTCGATCGCGCGCAGGCTCGCGGACCGCGTCGCCGTCGCGTCGAGCGCCGTGAGCCCGCCGAGGTCGCCGACCGAGAGCGTTCGTAGCGACACATCGCGCCCGTCCTCCGCGCGCGCCGTCGCTGCGAGCGACCCGCGCAACACCACGAACACCCACAGCGAAGGGTCTCCTTCGACGAACGCGGGTTCGCCCGCGGCGATCGATCGCAGTGAGCTTCGCTCGACCAAGCGCTCGAGCGTCGCTGGCGCCGAAGCGCTGAAGGGCGCTGTGTGTTCGAGGCACGCTCGAAGCTGCTGAGAGTCGGAGGATTGGTTCATCGCGACGAGCATCGCGCGCTCGCGTGACCCTTGTGAACTCGCGCGTTGAGCGGTCGGTTCTTCGACAGCGTCCCGACGCGAAGTCGCACCATCAATCGAGACTCTGGTAGCATTACCGAATGCTCATCGCTCGAAGGATTCTGCGCTTCTTGCTCGTATGTGCGGCCACTGCGTGCGGAGGAGAGATCGCGGGAGGTCCGTCGACGGACGCGGCGCGGGACGTGCGACGGAGCGACAGCAGCTCGACGATCGACGGATCGGACGCTGCGCAAAGCACCGACGACGCGATGGAAGTCGATGCGACGACAGCGATGGACTCGGGCGCGATCGAGACGGACAGCGGCGTGACGGAGCCGATGGACACGGGCGTTGGTCCCGTGACGGACACTGGAGTCGTGACGCCGCCGATGGACAGCGGTGTGCCAGGCCCGCCGCGGGACTCGGGCGTGCTCGTGGACACGGGCGTGGCGCCGGCGGACACGGGCGTGATGATGCAGCCCCGGTTTTCTGCGGTGTTTTCTGTGCGAAACGCGGCTTCGTCGCCGAGCACGATCGTCGAGGACACGCTGGTGACGTTGATTCGCCAAGCGGTTCCAGGCTCGAGGATCCGCATCGCGGTGTTCAACTTCTCGCGCAACAACGTGTCGGCCGAGCTCGTCGCGGCCGCGCGGCGCGGCGTCGACGTTCGCATCGTGCTCGACGGAGGAACGCCCACGGACCCCGGAACCGAAGTCCCTGCCCTCCGCACAGGGCTCGGCGCGGCGAACGTCACCGTGTGCACGGCGCCCGGAACGTCGTGCATCGGGACGGGCATCATGCACCACAAGACGTTCTTGTTCTCGCAGCTGAGCGACGGCTCGCGCAACGTGGTGGTGCAGGCCTCGCACAACCTCACGACGACGCAGCTCTCGATGCACAACAACGCCGTGATCATCCGCGGCGACGACGCGCTCTTCGCGGGCTACGAGAGCGTGTGGGACGACCTTCGCCGCGACATCGAGAACCCAAACTACTACCGAATCATCGACGGGACGTACGCGACGCGGGCGTACTTCTTTCCGCGCAGCAGCGGGGACACGACGGTGTCGATCTTGGACAACGCGTCGTGCGACGCGACGTCGCGCATCCGCGTGGCGATGGCGTTCTTCACGGACGCGAGGATCGAGGTCGCGCAAGCGCTCGCCCGTCGCGCGAGGGCGGGCTGCTCGGTGAGCGTCGTGATCGGCAACGGCGAGATCCCCGCGGGGACCAACGTGCTCTCGACGCTTCGGGCCGCGGGCGTTGTCGTGACGCTGTATCCGACGCGCACCAACGGCTGGGGTCTTCACTCGAAGTACTTGCTCATCGACGCGCCGTACACGGGCGCGCGGCGGCAGCTGGTGTTCACGGGCTCGCACAATTGGACAGGGCCGGCGCTCACGAGCAACGACGAGTCGCTGCTCAAGCTCGAAGACACGACGCTCTTCAACACGTACCTCAACGACTGGAACCACGTGCGCAACGCCGCCGCGCAGCCGTAGAGGCGCTGCACCAGCCCGCGTCGCCGTCGCGGACGAAGGGCGCTGCGTCGACGGTCGATGGATCGCCTCCGCAGCGGAGCGCGTCGGCGCATCTTGAAAACGGGTGTGCAAGACACTAGTTGCAATTTAGATACAATTGCAACTATCCTCCGCGCATGCACGTCACCGTCGCCGTCCTCGCGCGCTCCGTGATCGGTGCGGCGCCGACCGAGCTCGTCACGAGGGGGCTGTGACGATTCCCGTCACGGTGCTCAGCGGCTTTCTGGGCGCGGGAAAGACGACGTTGCTCGACAACGCGCTTCGGCACCCGCTCTTGTCCAACGCGCTCGTCTTGATCAACGAGCTCGGCGCGATATCGATCGACCATCACCTCGTCACCACGCTCGGGGACTCGGTCATCGCGCTCCCGTCGGGGTGCATCTGCTGCGAAGCGAAGGGCGACTTCGAGAAGGTGTTGCTCGAACAGCGCGCGCTGCGCTCGTTCGATCGCGTCGTGATCGAGACCTCGGGGATCGCGGACCCCACGCCGCTGATCGCGACGATTCACTACGCGCTCGAGCTCGCGCCGCACTTTCACTTCGACGCGCTCGTGGTGGCGTTCGACGCGACGCTCGGTCCAGCGACGATCGCGCGGCACGACGAGGCGCGTCTGCAGCTCGCGCTCGCGGACGACATCATCCTGACGAAGCTCGACCTCGCCCCGCGCGAAGAAGGGCTCGCCGCCGCGGACCTCGCGCGAGCGCACAACGCGTTCGCGCGCGTGTTCGTCGCCAACCGCGGCGCGCTCGATTGGCACGCGCTGCTCAGCTGGACGCGCTCGACCGTCGCGGCGAGGCTCGACCCCTCGGCGGCGTTCGCGGCCGGCGCGCACCCCACGACGGTCGACAGCATCGCTGTTCGCTCGGAGCGCCCCTGCGACTGGAACGCGCTCGCCGCGTGGCTCTCGCTCGCGACGCAGCTCCACGGCGACGCGCTCTTGCGCGTCAAGGGCCTGGTCGCGGTCGAAGACGAGCGTGGACCGGTCTCGATCCAGTCCGTTCAGCGCGTGTTGTATCCGCCGTTCGCGCTGCGCGATTGGCCGTCGGACGACCGCGCCTCCCGCGTCGTCGCGATCTCGCGCGGGCTCTCGCAGCACGACAGAGACATGCTCGAAGACGGTCTTCGCGCCGCGCTCGGCGCGGCAAAACGCCCCCGAGACCACAAGTGGGTTCGGCGCCGCGCGACGCGAGCGGGCCGTCGCGCCCCGTGAGCACACAATCAACTTCGCTGCGAATCAACACACCGATGCGCAGCTCGATGCCAGGGTACGCGCTCAGTGGCAGTGGTCGTCGTGGCAGTCGTTCGAGCAGCAGTCGCTGTTGGTTCTGCAGAACTCTCCCGCGGGGGCGCACGGCGGCGGCGGCCCTCCTTGGCGACACACTCCGAGGCTTCCGAGGAGCGAATCGAGCGGCACGCAGCTCTGCCCCGCGGCGCACTCGGCGTCCGAGCAGCACGTGTCGGCGCAGCGGCCCATCGAGCAGCGCAGGCCGCCGATGCAATACGGGCCAGAGTCGTAGCTGCACGCGGCGCCGAGCGTCGCGGTCGCGCGAACGTCGACGCACGCGATGACGGTGTTTCCACTGGCGTTGCGCGCGAGATCGCACACCCGACCCGGAGGGCAGCCTTCGTTGTTGGCTGGGTTGCACTCGGACAACGGCGAGCGCCAACAGCGCTCGGACAACCCCGCGAATCGCTGTGGTGCAACACGATCGTTCGAGACGTCCGCCGCGGCGTCGGCCACGACCGCAGCGTCTTCGATCGAGGCGTCCTGCGGGGGTTGCGCCGCGGGCGCACAACCCATCGTCATGCTCACGACGAGGAACAAACAGCGCGACTGCTTCATGCCCGAAGGCTGTCATAATGCAACTGAATTGCAAGTGCATAAATCGCTCGCACTTCGGCCCTCGACGCACGAAGGTCGCGCGTCTCTGCATCGAGTCACCTCACGACGGAGAGCTCGCGATGAACGAGTTTCGCTCTGCGAGTGTCACCGGCGACGGCGTGTCCGTCTTCGGCGTGCTCGTGTACCGCCAGTACGGCCACGGATTTCGCGAGTCGACGCCCGTCGAGGACGCAGGAGATCCAGGGCGAATCGATCCAGGCGCGATCGCGATCGGCGCCGCGGTGAACATGGTGTTCGCGATCGAGCCGATCGACGCGTGAGAGGCGACCGTTGAACAGCAGCGCGTCAACGCGTCGTTGCAAAGATCAGATCTCCCAGTCCCCACTGAAGAAGCCCCTCGAAGTCCGGAGTGTCGCTGAGTCGCGCAACACACAGACGCGCCTCACCGGCCTCGATGCTTCGCGCAGCCTGTCGATTCAGCGGTGTGCGTCGGGCGGCGGCTTGCCATGCAGCCGCGGCGCGCGTTCCCCTCCCCCATATCCCCCTTCACACGACTCACGCGCTCAGCGAGTCGGTCGCGCTGCGCGAGTTGCCGTTGGCCATCGCGGCGACTGCCACCGGCTCGAGCTCGTCGACGAGGCTCGTGCGCGACGCGTCGAGCGCGGGGACCGCGGCTTCGGTGACGATCGCGGGCTTCGCGGTCGCGGCGCTCTTGGCGGGCTTCGCGTTGAACGCGAGGCGCTCGCGGAGCACCGAGCCGCCGACCCACGCGTAGCCCATCGCGAACATGAGCGCGAACGGCGCGGCGAGGATGTGACCCGTCGCGAGCGCGACGCCGATGGCGATGAAGTTCTGCGCCGAGAGGATGAGCTCGATCCAGGGGATCTGCGTGCGCGCGTGGTAGCGCTGCTTGACCGCGCTCTTGTCGCCCTTCTTCGGCGTGCGAACGAACTCGCCCGTCGGTCCGCCGAGGCCCTGCAAGACGGCCTTGGTGAGGTACGGGCTCATTCCGCAGCCGAGCGCCATGAGCGCCGGGAGCTTCACGAGCGCGCCGAGCGCAGAGCGTCCCTGCGCGACGTCCGCGGTGACGTAGAACGCGACGACCGAGCCGCTCGAGCCGAGCAGCAAGGGGATGTCGACGAGCAAGAGCGTGCGCGGATCGCCCGCGGGCATCACGAGCAGCATCGGCAGCAAGAACACCGACAGCAGCAGCATGAACGGGTACGCGAAGTGCGGCGTCATGTGAAACACCGCTTCGTTGCGCACGCTGAACGAGAGGTCCTTGCGGCCCCACACGCGGCCGAGGAGCTTGCGCGCGGTCTGCACCGTCCCCTTCGCCCAGCGGAACTGCTGCGCGCGAAAGGCCTCCATCTCTTCGGGAAGCTCCGCGGGCGTCACGTGATCGACGCGATACACGAAGCGGTAGCCCGCGAGCTGCGCGCGGTACGAGAGGTCGAGGTCTTCGGTGAGCGTGTCGTGCTGCCATCCACCGGCCGCGGCGATCGCTTCGCGGCGCCAGATCCCGCCGGTGCCCGAGAAGTTGAAGAACTTTCCCGAGCCGTAGCGCGCGCAGTTTTCGACCATGTGGTGGCCGTCGAGCATGAGCGACTGGATCCGCGTGAGCAGCGAGTGCTCGCGGTTCATGTGGCCCCAGCGCGCCTGAACGCAGCCCACCTTCGCGTCTTCGAAGTGCGGGACGACCGCGCGAAGAAAGTCCGGCTGCGGCAGAAAGTCCGCGTCGAACACGGCGATGAGCTCGCCCTTCGCCATGCGCTGCCCGTAGTCGAGCGCGCCGGCCTTGTAGCCCGTGCGGTCGTGACGGTGGATGTACACAGCGTCGATTCCGCGGCGAGCGAGCTCGGCCACCTTGGCGCGCGCGAGCTCGCGCGTGTCGTCGGTGCTGTCGTCGAGCACTTGGATCTCGAGCTTCTCCCGCGGGTATTCGAGCCGCGCGACCGCTTCGAGGAGCTGGTCGACCACGTCCGGTTCGTTGAAGAGCGGGAGCTGCACAGTGACGTGCGGGAGCGTCGCCGCGGGCGCGTCCTTCGCGATCGGCGCGGGCGGCGCTGCGATCTTCGAGCGGTACTTGCGCAACAGATACACGAGCTTGCTCCGGTGCAGGCCGTACACAGCGAGCATCACGAGGATGGCCACATACGGAACCGCGATCAGATACGTCGTCATGGATTCGCTTCGGCTCTCCTTTGTCCGCAGCGAGTAAACGTTCGGGGCCCCCGAGAGTTGTCGACGAGTTGTATTTCGTTGTCGGGCGTTCACATCCAACTCGTCGAAAAGTGGACAGTCCTCGCGGTCCCGCGGGTGGCCGCGGTACTGTCCCTCGAAGCCTCGCGCGCTCGCATCGAAGTCATGACGCCCCCGCCCCTGCGCACGCACGCGCCGCAAGCTCCACGACGTCGACTCCCCACCGCGCGACGCGCGCTCTTGGTGAGCCTGGTGTTGCTGGGCGGCTGCACGCGGACGACCGTTCGCGCGACGCGCGTCGCGCAGGTGCTCGACGTCGCGCCGACGGGCGACCCTCGAATCGACGCCGAATTCGCCCGCGTTCGCGCGATGCAGGTCACCGTCAACGAGTCCGACCGCGACTACCTCGAGACGCTCGCGAACCTCGCGTCGCGGCTGTCGCCCTCGCAAGACGCCGAGCTCGCGTCGGTCGCCGGCGAGCTTCGTCGGCGAGCAGACACCCTCTTCGACCAAGGAAGCACGCTCGTCGTCGACCTCGACCCGACGTCCGCCGACGCTGCTGTCCATCAAGGCGCGCCGCAGCTCGGGTGCGATCAGTTCGCCAACGTCGCGAACGTCCACCGCTGCCACACCGAGCTTTCGCGCGCTGTTTCGCTGGTCATTCGCGAGCGGCCCGCGACGCGACTCCGGGCCGACGAGGACGAAGGAATCGACTCGACCACGTATCCAGAGACTTCTGTCGACTGGGCGCTCAGCGCGAAGACAGCGATCGCGGAGCTCGTCGCGCTTCGACTGCGGCTCGGCGCCGTGGTGGATCTCACGGACCCGACGAAAGAGCGGCTCGAAGCGCTGCGCGTCCCTGCGTCACATCGTCGGGAGCTCCAGGACGCGATCGAATTCTTGACCACGGTCTCGGCGCGCGCGCGCGTGCAGAGACGACTCGCGACCACCGCGGCAGAGACCCTCGCGAACGCGATTCAGCGCACGGCCCGCGTCCGCGGCGCGTGACCATCACGGGCCGCTCACGCTCCGTCGAAAACTCGCGTCGCGATCCACCGTCGTGGCAACGACCAGTGAACGGAGGCAACGACGTTCCATGGCGAACTTCAACGGACACGAGCGACGCGTGCACAAGGTATTCGTGACGCGCAACACCGAGTATCACGTGCGCAAGGGCGTCTGCGTCGCGGTGCGCGACCGACACTCGGGGCGCTGGGTCAACGGCCACGCCGCCGTGCAAAAGCGCATGGAGGGGAGCCTGAAGTTTCACGGCCACGGCGGCTACGCGCCGCACTTCGGCGAGCCCGGCGTCGGCGACGCGATCTACTTCAACGACGGCGATCGCGACTTGATCACGTCGAAGCTCGAGCGCATCGACCGCCCCGAGAAGCACACCGTCGCGCTCTACCCCAAGGAGTGAGCGGACCCGTTCGTGACGAATCGATCGATCAGCTCGTAACACTTCGAGCGATCGCGACGAACGGACGCGCGCAGTGCTCTCGCGCGCGCACAACGACAGACCTCGACGACTCGAGCGGCTACGGAACGATCGTAAACGAGAGGTCCCGCGGCGCTCCTTGATGGCACGTCGCGCAGAACGGCGCGTTCTCCATCGTCATGCCATCGCCGCCGCGCATGAAGAACTGCCAGCCCGCTGCGCCGGTGGCAGCGCTTCGTCGCGTGTCGACGAACACCGCCGTCGGGTTGCCCATCGCGTCGTACACCTCTTTGACGAACGATGCGCCGACGGGAAAATCGCCGCTTCCGCTCGCGGCAGCGGTGACGATCGAGTTCTGGCAGATGCGATTCATCCCGTGCGGCGAGTTGCCTCGCGGCGCGTGCGGCGCGGCTTCGCACTTCCACATCCGCCACGATCCTGCCTGAATCCACGCCGAGAGCTCGGTGGCGCTGCTCGGAGGAATGTCGTTCGCGCCTCCGCTGTCCGCGCCAGCGTCGTTCGACGTCATGGGCCCACCGCATCCGACGGCGAGCGCAAACGTCGCCACAAGCCAGAGAGTTTGTGTTTGCTTCATGAGTTCGCTGCGGGTTCGTCGCGCGGTTCGAAAGCGTTACAGAGCAAATCGCCGCAACACGCGGAAACACGTCTCGCGTCGAGAACGAAATGAAGGCTCACGAAGCGAGCGACGAGCAGCTGATGCGCGACTACCAACGCGGTGATCGGCGCGCGTTCGACGAGCTATTTCGACGGTACGCGCCTCGGCTTCACGCCTTTTTTTGCAGGGCCTTCAACGCGCGATCGATCGCCGATGACCTCTTGCAGACCACCTTTCTCAACGTGCACGCGAGCCGCGCGTCGTTTCGAGAAGGCGCCATGGTGCGGCCGTGGCTCTTCGCGATCGCGACGCACGCGCGCGCCGACGCGCTGCGCTCGAAGTACCGTCGCGCCGCCCGCGAGGATGCGCTCGACGAGGAAATCATCGGAGAAGACGGGCAGCAATCGCTCGAGACCAGCCACGAGGCGCAGCGCGTTCGTCGCGCGCTCGACGGCCTGCCCGAAGCGCAGCGAATCGTGGTCCTGCTGCACCGATACGAAGGGCTGACGTTTCGAGAAATCGCCGAGGTCCTCTCGAGCGTCGAGGGCGCTGCGGTCAAAGAAGTCGCCGTTCGCGTCCGAGCGTCGCGAGCCTATGACGCGTTGAGAGTCGCCCTTCGACCGCTCACCGCCAACGCAACGCGGATCGAGACACCATGAGCGAACAACACCTCGACGATGATCGACTCTCGCTCGTCGCAGCGCTCGATGCACGAGATCCCGAGCGCGCGTTGGCCGACGAGCACTGCGCGCAGTGCCCCGCGTGCAACAAGCGACTGACCGCCGCGCAGCGCGAGCTCGACGCCCTCGACGCGATCGCAGCGCCGCTCCTAACCCCGGCCGAGATCGAGCGCGCGCGCATCGCCGTCGCGAGCGCGATCGACTTCGACGCGTCGCCAGCTCCGAACGCCGCTTCGCAAGCAGCCCATCGCGCAATCGAGGCAGCCCTCGTCGCTGCAGCGATCGCCGCTCCGTTCGTGGTCGGAACAGCCTTCGCAGCGCCGCCGAGCGCGTCACAGCTCGCGAGCTCGATCGCAGCCCTGTGCTGGGGCGTCGTCGCGTCGCTCGGCGTCGCTCGAAAGCGCGAGCGTCGCTCGGCCGCAACGCTGTCGATCGTCGGCAGCGCCGCGCTGATCGCGGTGTCGGACGCAAGTCCGCAGGGCAACTCGATCTTCTTCCTGTGCGCGGTCTTCGAGCTCGTCGCAGCGGTGATCCCGACTGCGATCGCGGCGACGCTCATCGCGCGCCGCCGTAGCGCGCTGGACCTCGCGTCGGTGGCAGCAGCGTCGGCGCTCGCTGCGTCGCTCACCCTTCGCGTGAGCTGCCCGGATCGGCACTTGTCACACGTGCTCGTCACGCACGTCGGCGGCGTGGCGCTCGCGGCGCTCTTCGGGGCGGTTGTTCAGCGGTTCGTGGCCAACGACGAAGGGACGCCGCGACACACGTAATCAATCCCCCCCAGCGCGCCTCACCCGCAGCGGCCGCCGCCGACGCAAATCGGTACGGCGCCCGGCGCAGCGCCCGGGCAGCACGTCTCGCCCGCGCACGAAGCGCACGGGCACGTCGTGCAGCCCGCTGCAGGGTCGTAGCTGCGGCAGTTGCCCTGGATGCACACCTCGTCGCGGTCGCACGCGTTGTCGCAATCGCCGCAGTGAAACGGGCTCGTAGACGTGTCTACGCACGAGCTCCCGCACAATCGAACGCCCATGGCGCGCGTGCAGTCCATCGCGGGTCGGCACATGCCCATCACGCACGCTTGCCCGGCGCAGCGCGTCCCGAGCGCTCCGCAGTTGTTGGGGTCGGACTGGAGGTCCACGCACGCGCCGCCCGCGGCCATCGTGAGCCCCGAGCGGCACACGCACGCGCCTGCGACGCACGCCTGCGAGTCGCTGCACTGACGGCCGAGCATCCCGCAGTTGTTCACGTCGGTCTGGAGATTCACGCAGGCTGTTCCCATGAGCGTCGCGCCCGCGGGGCACTGGCAGACGCCCATCGCGCAGCCGATCGCGCCGGTGCAACGACGGCCGCACGCGCCGCAGTGGTTCACGTCGGTTTGAACGTTGGCGCAGGTCGTCCCGCACATCATCGCGCCCATCGGACACGCGCACGTCCCCGAGACGCACGTCGCTCCCATCCCGCAGCGCCGCCCGCACGCGCCGCAGTTGTTGGGGTCCGAGCTCACGTCCGCGCACGAGCCGTCCATGCAACGAATCGCCGTCGGAGCGCAGGTGCACATGCCCATCGCGCACGTCCCGCCTGGGCCGCACGAGCGACCGCACATCCCGCAGTTGGTCGCGCTCGTCGCGAGGTTCGCGCACTCGTTGCGACACGCGACCTGCCCCATCGCGCACTGACACGCGCCCATCGCGCAGGTCGATCCGGCGGGGCACGACCTGCCGCACATCCCGCAGTTGGCGTTGTCCGTCTGCAGGTCGACGCACGATCCGCCGCACGATGTCTGCGGCGCGGTGCACATCACGCCCGGAACGCACGTGCCCATCGAGCAGCGCTCGCCGCCGCGACAGCTCCGCCCACAGCCGCCACAGTTGTTGCTGTCGCTCGTCGGATCGGCGCACACGGGGCCACACACAATCAAGCCGGCAGGACAGCCCCCGTCCGAAGGAACGATCACGTCCGGCCTCGAGACGACATCTCCCCCGACGCCGCCGTCGCTCGGCGTCGTCGATCCTCCGCACGCCGCGAGGGCGATCGCGGCGGATACTGCAAGCACTGTTCGGATCTGGGTCATGAGAAACCTCCGACCGTCTTGCATGGCCGCGCGCGAGCGATCCTTCGCGAAGGGCCCGCCAATTCGACGCGCACAGCGGCGCACACGAGCGCGTGACCGCGTCGATCGGTCGGTCACTCGTGCGGCATCGACGCGCGAGACGAAGCGCTCGCGCCGCTGACCGTGCGGAGCTTGTGAACGAGATCCCGCCCGATCACCGCGGTGAACGCGTCGCGGAGCGATGGGTCTCGCTCGAAGAGCGCGCGCAACGCGGCGGCGTCCCACTCGAGCACGCGCGTGCGCTCCGCTGCGACGACGCGCGCAGAGGTCACTCCGCCGGCGACGAAGCACATCTCGCCGATGAGCCGTCCCTCGTGGAGCTCCGCGAGCTTCTTGTCGCCCGCGAGCACGTCGAGCGTCCCGTGGCAGAGCACCATGAGCCTCGTGAGGGCTTCGCCTTCGCGCACGAGCTCTTCGCCGGGGGCGAGCTCGCGCCACCGTCCCGCGCGCAGCAATCGCGCGCACGGGCGCCGCGCCATCGCGCGAAACGTCGCGCGGTAGAGCCGCTCTTCGTCGTCGTCGAGGGGGACCGGGCTCCGCTCGCGAAAGAGCAGCACGATCTGCACGAGGTTGAGCACGATGAAGAGCGCGTTCCACAAGACGGGCTCGATCGAGGGCGCCGGACCGAACGAGAAATACCCGATGAAACACAGCCCCGCGAGCACCGACAGCGCGCGCAACCACAGGATGTCGCGCACGAGAAACGACCCGAGGATCAAGAGATTCGCGCAGTGAACGAGCATGCGAACCATCGGCAACACCCTCTCACAGCCGCAGCGGACTATCCGCGACGCGCGCGGCCAACGCGAGGTCGATCATCGCGCCGATCGAGGGGTAGTCCCCGAGGTGACCGCTGCGCGCGAGCGCACGAACGAGCGCGTCGCGACCGACGAAGAGCGCGCCCCCCTGCTGCGAGACCGCGCCGCGAAAGGGTCCGGGGAGCGTTCCGCGGGCGACGGCGCGGACGAAGCCGAGCGCCGCGCGCGGCCCCCACGTGCGCCACGCCGAGTGATAGAGCCCGAGCGCCTCGTGAACAGCCAGCGTGGGATCGGTGCGAAAGGTCAACGGCAGCGACGCGAGCGACTCGCGCTCGACCCACGCGGCGAGCTCGTCGGACGACGCGCACCCCACGATCACCACGCGCACCGAGAGGGCCTCGAGCTCCGCGAGCCGCGCGCGAAGCCGCTCGATCTGCTCGTGACACGCGACGCACCCGAAGTGCCGCACGAACACGAACAGCGCGTCGCGCTCGGACCAGTGCGACGAGAGCGAGTGCGCGCGTCCCTCGGGATCGACGAGCACGAGCGCTTCGATCGCGCCAGCGATGGGTCCTCCAACCGTGAGCAAGGCGAGCGCGATCGTACCGCGACACACGGCGCCGATCGCCTCGCTCCGTCGCTACCGCGGAGGAATCGCGCGAACCGTCTCGCTCCCCGCGACGACCTCGGTGAGCCCCGCGTCGCGCACCGTGACGCAGCCGTCCGTCGCCGCGAAGCGCGCCCAACGCTCGGCGCTCGAAGGGAGAATCGCGCTCGGATACCCCGTGTCGCGCCAGCGCGAGAACGGCTCGGGATGACCGCGCGCGAAGGCGCTCCACGCGCACATGAGCACGGCGTGGCCGACTTGCGCGACGGACTTCCCGAGGGACATCGGGACCGATGGGTTGAGCACGAAGCACATCGCGTGAGGGACGATCGCGTCTTCGTGACTCGCGCCGATGGGAGCGACGACCTCCGGGTTGTAGACCTGAAGCCCGCGCAGAAATGAGTCGTTTTCGCTGCGGCGCCGAGGCACGAGCGCCATCACGAGCGGCTCTCCTCGAGCGCTCCCCACGCTGCCAGCATAGTCGCGGACGAGCCGCTCCCAGTGCTTGCCCTTCGCGCGAACGCTCACCTTGCGAAACGATCGTCGCGACCACTCGGCAAACGCCTCGCGATGCGCGTCGACGTCGCCGAGCGCGTCCGTACAACGAACGGTCGCCTCGGCCGCAGCGACGAGCACTTCGTCCGGCGTGCGCTCGAGGTCCGAGCGAACGACGAGGTACATCACCCACGGATCGGTCTGCGCGCGACGCGCTTCGACCTGCGCTGAATCATCGTTCATCGATGGCGATAGTTCAGCACACCGTCGCGAAGCGGCGAGGCTCGTGACGTCATCGCGACCGCCGCGCGACGCTCTGTGTTCGCCCCTCGTCCCCACACGAAGCGTCGAACGTCAGCGCGGAGGAGCGCCGCCGCCCGCGCCGCGCGCTGCGGCTTGGGCTGCGATCTGCTGCTGGATCTGCCGCATGATTTCCGGCGAAATCTGCGGCTGTCCGCCACCAGGACCGCCGGGGCCACCCGGCATACCCATCGGCATGCCCATGGGCATTCCCGGCGGCGCTGCGGGCTCGGGGGTGGCCGCCGCGGTGGCGTCACCCGTTCCGCCTTCGGGCGGGAGCGGCGTCTGGACGGACTCCATGTTGAAGTCGATCGCGCCGGCGTTGGAGCGCGACGCGATGTACACGATGTCCGAGTCCGCGCGCTTCACGTAGATCCCGTCGTCGCCCGAGTTTTGACCGACGCGAAGGACGATCTGGGGACCGTTGTCGACGTCGATCGTGAAGCTCGGGCTCGTGTCCGAGAGGCCCGTCGCCGCGTTGTCCGCCGCGAAGTCCGTCGCGTTGAGCGCGATGAGGTTGGTCACGAGCTGGTTCACGCGCGCCGTATCGAGCCGCGGAATCGCGGGGCTCGCCGTCGCAGGAACCGTCCACGTGTCGCCCGATCGATCGAAGCGGTAGGTCCCCGTCGGGTCCTGCCACTGAACCCATCGAACGTGCGAGCGCTCGACGTTGGTGATCTGGCGATTGCGCCACTCGCGCGCGGCGTTTTGCAGGCGAAAACGCTCGAGGCCCGTCACGCGATACACGCGCGCGCTGCCCTCGAAGCGAACGGCCGTTCCGCCGTCGAGGTCCTTGCCGACGAAGCCGTCGAAGAGCTTCGTCGATCCGCGAAACACTTGAAGGTGCACCGCGTGCGCGGCGTCCACTTCGAGCGCCGCGTGCGAGCTCGCCTCTTGCGCGGCCACGGACGCGACGTGCATGTCCGCGAGCGAGCTGAGCATGCTCGTGACTTGGCTCTCGTCCGCGGGGCCGCGGCCCGGCTGGTTCATGAACCACTTGTTGTCGCGCTTCTCGAGCTCGATCGCGGGCGTGTCCCCCGCGGCGTCGATCACGAATCGCGTGACTTGATCGCGTTGCATCGCGGTCCACGGGTCGGTCAGGCGCTCCTGACGCTCCTCGGGCCGCTCACGATTGACGTACCAGACGCCGCCCGCGAGCGCTGCGAGCACTGCGCCGGCGATGATCAGTCGGTTGTTGCCTTCCATGGTCTCTGTCCTCGCTCACGAAGAGCCCTCAGGCCTTCGAGCGAAACTCCTTCGCGAGGTCCTTGATGCGCGAGCGACGGGCCGAGAGCACCGCGAAGCCGAGGATGGCCACGGCGAACGGGAGCCCAACGATCGAGCCGTACTTGAAGAACTTCTTCGCGTTGTCGCTCACGTCCGCGCGCATCGCCGGGTCGCTCGTGTCCTTCGCGCGGACCGCGAGCAGGTCGAGGTCCTGGCTCAGCCAGTCGAACGTGTTGGGGATGAGCTGCAAGTTCGGCGACTGTCCGCCGCTGACCTGCACGATCGTGCGAAGCGTATCGAGCGCGAACATGTTGCCCGACGAGATCACCATGATCCTCGCGCGGCTGTTGGACCGCTCGGGGACGTTGCCCGCGGGGACCGGCGCGGCAGGCGCGCCAGCGTCGCCCGAGGGCGTCTCTGCGCGACCCGCGAACGCCGAGCGGAACTCACCTTCGAGCGCGACGCCCACAGGGTAGGGCCCGTGCTGCGTGGCGTTGGTGAACTGCCCCGGTCCGCGCTGGAGAATCTCGCGAATATCGATGCTGAAGTTGTCCGTGCGCAGGATCGAGCGCGGGCCCGTCTGCGCGAAGATCTTCAGCGTCCCGCCGACGGAGCTGCGGCGCGCGTTGTCGATGCGGATCTCGCTCGGGTACGTCGAGATGAAGCCCGGCAGACGGAAGGTCACCGGGAAGCTCGGATCGACGCCGCCCTGTTGACGGAGGTCTTCGGGCGTCGGGCTTCCGCCAGTGAACGACGCGATCTCGGGCCACGTCACCAAGCGCACGCGGCCGCGGTAGCGACCGAACTGAACGACCGCGTCCGTCGATCGAAGATCGAGGATCACGTTGCTCTGGATGTTGATCCCGTAGCCGCTCAGCCAATCGTTGAGATGGTGCTCGGCCGCGGTGCCCGTCGCGTTGGCCGGGTCCGTGGCGGGGAAGTTCACGCCGCCCGCGAACACAGCGATCGCGCCGCCGCGCATCAGGTACGCGTCGAGCTTGCGAAGCTCGCGCTCGGTGATGCGCTGGTTGGGGTTCATGATGATGAGCCCCTTGATGTCGCTCGGAACGTCGTTCTCTCCGCCGTTCAGATTGACCGTGCGCGTGCGGTACGAGAGCCGCGCCTGCTCGAGCAGCTGCGGGAGGTACTGCATTCCCTCTTCGGGCGTGAGCTCACCGTGGCCTCCCAAGAAGCCGATGGTGCGCTCGCGGTCCGCTTGCGGAAGCGAGAGGTTCTTGATGATCGAGCTGAGCTCGTACTCGAGCCCCTGCACGCCCGGCGGCAAGAACGCGATCTTCTCGCGCGATCCGCGGTACTCGAAGGTCACGCAGCGGTAGACCTCTTGGATGGTCGCTTGCTCCTGACGCTGATCGACCGCCTGGAGGGGCGCCTTCTCGCAGCCGGCGCTGTCCGCCTGACGACGACGCTCGTCGTTGTCGGGCGTGACGTACACGACCTTGATGCGGCCGCGCGACACCGTGCGGTACTCGTCGAGCTGATCGCGGAGCGAGCGCTCGTCGTCGTTCGCCGGAGGCGGCTGGTTGGCCGTGAAATACACGGTGATCGTGAGCTGGTCTTGCAGACCCGTCACGATGCGCCTCGTGCCGTCGCTCAGCGTGAAGAGCTGGCGCTTGGTGAGGTCGACGCGGCCGAAGACCTTGAGCGACATGAGGTTCGCCAGGACCAGGCTCGCGATGACGATGAGCACGAAGGCAGCGGATTCGGAGCGCGCGCGTACTTTGCGTTCCATCGTTCAGCTCCACCGACGAGAAGAGAGCGACCGAGCCGCGATCATGAGACCCGCGGTGATGACGGTCGCGAAGTAGACGAGATTTCGTGTGTCGATCACGCCGCGCGCGATCGACTTGAAGTGGAAGTCCGAGCACAAGTACTCGACGATCGACGAGATCTCTTGAGGCAAGAAGATCAGCGTCTTGTCCATGAACCAGAACACGTACAGAAAGAGCACCGTCACGATGAACGAGCTCAGCTGGTCCCGCATGTACGAGCTGAACGCCATGCCGATCGCGATGTACGCGCCGCCGCCGAAGAGGATCCCGAGGTAGCCGCCGATCACGGGGCCCGAGTCGAGGTCGCCCATGCGCGACATCGCGATCGGGTACGAGATCGTCGCGAGCAGCGTCACGAGCAGCACGCCGAGGGAGCCCAAGAACTTGCCCACCACCACATCCGCGTCGCGGATCGGCAGCGTGATCAAGAGCTCGATCGTGCCGCGCTGCCGCTCTTCGCTGAACGAGCGCATCGAGAGCGCCGCGCACAAAAGTGGCAGCAGCGCGCTCATCGATTGAAACATCGGTTGCAGCGTCGTCTTGCGCAGCACGAGCGTGCCGAACAAGAAGAAGAACAAGATGCCCACGAAGAGCGTGAACATCGTCACGACGATGTAGCCCATCGGGCCGTTGAAATACGCGCGAAACTCGCGGCCGGCGATCGTCAGGACGTTGGCGACCGGAGATCCGATGCCGCCGACGAGCGCCCCTGACGAGCCTGCTTTTGCCTTCTCAGCCATGGCGCACGCTCACTCCTTGTCCTCGGACTCTTCGTCCTCGTCTTCGTCTTCGTCCGCTTTGCTCGAGCTCTTGCTCGCGTCGGCCTTCTTGAGGCCCGCGGCCGCGATGCGGTCGCCCGCCTTCGCGTCGCCCACGGTGAGCTCGCGAAACACCTCTTCGAGCTGAACCGCGTCCTTGCGAAGCTCGAGAAGGGTCCACTGCTTCTGCACGACCAGGTTGAACAGATCGCGTCGGAGGTCGTTGCTCGACGGCCCGAGCACCTGCACCGCGACCGAGTCGGGGTCCGACTCGTGGATCGTCACGGTGAGCTCCTTGTCGACGCCGCGAACGGCCTCGATGAGCTCGTCGATCGAGACCGCGGGCTTGCTCGCCTCGCGAGGGTGGGCGCCGGACTTCGCTGAGTCCGCGGCGATCTCGAGCACGTAGCGGGTCTTTCCGCTGCGGTTGGCGAGGTCGTCCGGAGCGCCGTCGGCCGCGAGCTTTCCGCGCGAGACGATGAGCACGCGCGGACACGACTGCTCGACCTCGGCGAGGTTGTGGGTCGAGAGCATCACCGTGCGATCACGGCCGATGGCCTTGATGTACTCGATGAACTCGGCCTTCTCGATCGGGTCGAGGTCGCTCGTCGGCTCGTCGAGGATCAAGATGGGCGGGTCGTGCAAGAGCGCTTGAGCCAAGCCCACGCGCTGCTGAAAGCCCTTCGAGAGGTCGCCGATCGAATCCTTGGTGAGCGCGTCGCCGAGCCCACAGATGTCGATCACCTTCTTGATCCGCGACTTGTGCTCGCTCGCAGGAATCGCGCGAAGCTTCGCGACGAACTGCAGGTACTCGATCACGCCCATCTCTTGGTAGAGGGGCGCTCGCTGCGGCAGATAGCCGACGACCGAGCGAGCCGCGAGGGGCTTCTCGAACACGTCGTTGCCGCCCACCGTCGCAGTACCGGACGACGGCGCGATGAAGCAGGTTAGGACGCGCATCGTCGTGGATTTTCCGGCGCCATTCGGCCCCAGAAATCCAACGACTTCCCCGCGTCGGATGCTGAAATTGAGTTTGTCGATCGCTGCGTAGGTCCCGTATCTCTTGGTGAGATCCCGGGCTTCGATCATCACGTCGGTGGCCATCTGTGCCTTCCGTAAAGTGATTCAGTGAAAATGGCGGCGGATAGTACCCGTCGCGTCCGGGCCGTCAACGCTGCGTTCTGTCGCGTCCCAACCCACGAAATCCTTTGGCTCCGCGCGGGCACGAACCACCGTCGCCGCCCACCTATTCCAGCGACGAATACAGTGGTATCGACGGCGCACGGTCGGCGCTCGTCGGTAGCTTCGCGCCGCAACCCCGCTACAGTTTCGTCACCCACGGACCTCTGTGCGATCGACGTTCCCGACTCCACACGATCGACGCGGGCCGCGCGATCGCTGTCATTTCAGCGGCCGCGAACCTCGCGTACGCGCGCTCACCTACGCGTGCTTCGTCGCGTCCTTCGCCCTCGTCGCAGGGTGCAACGGCCTCTCGGTGTTCTCGTCCCCCGAGGGAAACCTCTCGTTCGGCGCCCCGCGCGCCAACGCCGGAGGAATGGGACCTGGAGGTCGCCTCAGAGATCAAGGCGCGCCCGCGCCGCCCGCGCACGTCGCGCGCTCGGCCTTCGATCGTTGGCGACCCGCCGACGTGGGAATGCTCCCAGCCACATCGCTCCGCGAGCGCCCCGCGGTGCCCGTGCTCGTCAGCGCAGGCCCCTTGGAGTTCAGCCTTCGGTTCAGCGACGGCCGCGCGCCCGCGTGGGGCGGAGATACGTACGTGCGCGTCGATGTTCGCGCGCGAGGGACCGACAGCAGACCGGCGCGCGACCTCGCGGTGCTGGTGGACACGCGCGATGATTTCGCCCTGCGAAGAGCCCGACGAATCGCGGTAGAGCTCTTCGAGACCCTGCGCGAGGGCGACCACGGCGCGCTCGTGAGCACCGACGACGGCGGGCGCATCCGAGTGCCGCTCTTGTCCTTCGGCGCGGCGCCGCTGCTCATCGCGAGGACGCGCGAGCTCGAGGCGCGAGGCAATGATGATTTCACCGCAGCGATCGAGCGATCGGTCGCGATGCTCACCAACCGCGGCGATCACGTCGTCAAGCTCGTCGTGCTCTCGGGCGACGGCGGGCTCGTGTCGGGCGAGACGATCTCCGCGCTCAGCCGTGCGCAAGAGGCCAACGTCGAAGTGGTGCTCGTCCCCCTCACCGAGGCCGCGGCGCGCCGCTTCGAGCCCGCGGCGCTTCGGTCGGGCGCGATCGCACTCGATCGCATCGCCGCCAACGAGCGAGCCGAGCGCGCGTTGGTCGACGAGCTCGCCACGCTCCCGCCCACCGAGCCCGTCGCGAGCAACGTCTCGATCGTCTACGAAGCGGTCCCCGCGCCGTCGCACTTGATCGACGTGTTCGGCGGGACGTCCGCGTGGACGCCGTCGGGCGGCGAAGTTCCGCTCGGAACCGTGCGCCCAGGAGACTCGCGGACGCTCGTGTTGCGCGTGGGCGTTCCTGCGCATCCCACGGAGGGATCGTTCGAGCCCACGGTGCGCGTGCGTTGGCAAGACGCGCTCGGGCCGCACGAGGTCCGCACTTCTGTCCCGCTCCCGTACGCCACGCGCCCCGCCGAACGCGACGGCGCGCGCGCGGGCGACGTCCTCCACTACGTCTCGATGCTCGGGACGATCACGGCGATCCACCGCGCGATCGAAGCCCGCGATCAGCGCTCGCTCGACGCGATGCAATCGAGCGCCGCCGAGCAAGCGCAGGCGATGCTCGCGTTCGCCAACGAGCGCGGCGACCGCGTCATGAGCGCGCAGGCCCGCTTGCTCCGCGAGCTGCTCGCGACCGCGCGCGGGCGCTAGTCGTCGCGCCGGCGATCGCTGCACACACAATCAAAATCGCTGACGATCGCCCGCTCGAAGGCCGCGCACGACAGCCGCACCCTCCCCCGCTTCGGGTCACGCCCGCGTCGACACCCGCGTCCGTCGCGCTCGCGTCCATCGCGCTCGCGTCCATCGCGACGCCCGTGTCCGCGCTGGTCGCGTCGAGCTCGATCACGTCGAGCGGCTCGCCCGTCGCGGCGATCCAGAGGTGGCCCGTGACCACGCGCGGACGCCCGCCCATCACGAGGTCGCACCGCCATCGATCGTCGCGCATTCCCGCGGGAGCCTGCACGTCGAGCGTCGCTTCGAACGGATCGCGGTCGACGGGGACGTCCCGCACGAGCGCGCCGTTGCGCAGAAATCGCAGTGTCGATCCCGCTCCTCCGGTGACGCTCGCGCGGAGCGTCGCGCTCCTCGCGCGGATCGTGTCGCCCAAGAGCGAAGCGCCCGCGCGAAGGTCGATCATCGGGTCAGCGGGCCCCTGCATCTTGACCACCGTGCGCCCCGCGCGGACCGCCGCGAGGATCGCGGGGACGCTCAGCTCGTCCGCGTACACCATCGTGGTCGGTCCGCCGACGGGGCTCTCGAACATCCCCGTTCCACCGCCGGCGCGGTGATCGTCGCTGCCGCCGATGGGCGCGACGTGCAGCCCGCGGTTCAGGTAGCTCTCCCACAGCGCGAGCGTCGGTCGATAGAACAGCGGCCCTGTCTGAGAATACTGGCCGTTTTGCAGCTCGATCGCGGCGACGCTCTCGGGTTGAACGTCGAGCGAAAACGCGCAGCCGATGCAGAGATCGCCGATGTCCAACGTCGGGTGGTTGATCGCGAACAGCGCGCCTTGCGCGGTGATGGCGTCGACCGCGGCGCGCGCAGAGCTTCCGGGGCCCGTAGAGGGCGTGAAGTCCACCCACTGGGTCGCGCCGATCGCGTTGGCGTGACCGCCGTACGTCGTGAACTCCATTCCGGGAACGAACAGCACAGTTCTGTGCCGCGACTGCGCGTCGACGATGAAGTCGTTGGCCGTGAGCACGTTGTGCTCGGAGAGCTCGACGAAATCGAGCCCGCGCGTCCTGGCGAAGGTCGCGATCGCGTCGAGCGACGGAGACGCGTCGCCGCTCTCGCGCGAGTGAACGTGAAAGTCCCCCGCGAACCATCGCGGCCCCGTCGCGAGCGGCGCGCTGTGCGCGTACGGCCTTCGCTCGGGCTGCGCGGCCAACGTCTGCGTCGTTCGCAAAATGATCTCGATGCGATAGCGCGCAGGGCGCTCGGTGACCTTCGCGAGCCCCACCATCACGCTCCACATTCCCGCAGGAATCACGCCGGGAACGTAGCTCCTCGACGCAGCCGTCTCCGCCACGATCGCGGGCTCGGTGTTACCTCCGCCCCACCCACGAAATCGAGTCGGGTCTCGCAAGCCCCAGTCCAAAATGTTCGCCGACGACAGGTCGTCGTGTCGCACTTCGATCTCGCGCGTCCCCTCGGGCACCACGAACGGCACCGTGAAGTACCGCGGCGTCCCCTCGGGCACCGTGGCCTCGAGCACGATGGGGGTCTGCGCGAGGGCGACATTGGGCAAGGCGAGCGCAAACGCGAACGCGAACGCGAGCAACGCGCGAAGCGAGACCGATTGCGAGCGGGTCATCGCAAGAGAGTCTCTCGAATGCGCCGCCCGAGGGCCAACGGATTGGGAGCGTTGAGTGTGAACGGGCGAGTGCGCCAACGCCGAGCGCGTGCAACGAGTGCGTATCGAGCGGCGCGGGCAGCGAGCGCTCCGCTCACGCTCGCCACACGCTGGCGGCCCTCGTCGTTACGGCTTCGTCCACCGTACGCGGGCGACGCACTCGGGCGATCCGTCGTCGATGCAGCGCTCGCGCTCGACGGTCACCGCGCCGACGCGCATGTGCGAAAACACCGCGCGCGTCGTCTCGTGCACCATCTGGCAGAGGTACGGGTGGTGCGCGGGCCACGCGCGAATGATCGACTCGGCTTCACCAGGCCGCACGATGAGCACCTCTCGCGTGCCTGTGTCGTGCAGCTGGCTCCACGCGCGCTGGATGTGTCGCGAGTATCGATCGGGCGTCGCGACGAGCGCGAAGAGCACCGAGTACAGCCCGCGCAGCATCGTGACCGCGACGGCGTCGGCGGCGTTTTGCATCAATCGGTGGCGCTCGCTCGACGAGAAGCGGCCCAATCCCGCGTCGAGAATGCGGTGAAACAGCGTCGCCGGGTACCACTCGCTCGTGACGAGGCCGAACGGCGCGCGCGATCCGTCGAGGCCGAGCGAGCGAGCCTCGGGGTCCGACTCGATCAACACACGCACTGGCGTGTCGTCATGATGCGCCGAGTACCAACGCAGAAACTCCGCGAGCATCGCCCCCTTCATCTGCGGCGATTCAGCGCTCATCACGACGACGACACCCCCATCGTACGTGCGCTCCGGCGCCCGACGCAAAGAGAACGACGCAAACGCAACCGCGGAAATCCTCGCCGCGAACTCGCTCCAGCGGACACACACCGCCGAAGTCGCTCACTCGGACTCGTCGACGATCGGCGCGCGATTCGCACCCATCAACACAGAGGGACGCGCGGCTCCCGAGTCGGCGCCGGACGAGGTCGACACGCGAGCGCGGGGGATCGTGCGTCGAGTCGTCGAGGTCACCTGCGTCGTGGCGGTGGGTTCGACCGTTGGAGCCGCGCGCGCGGATGCGTCTTCGACCAACGGAGCTCGAGGCTCGTTCGACGCGACGCGCTCGGGCGGGGAAGCCATTCGAATCGGGGTCGGCGGCGGCTCGGCGATCGGGCGTCGCGCTTCGCTGGCGCCCGACGTCGCAGCGCGAACCACCGTGACGCCCGCGACGATCGCGACGATCAGCCCCAGCGCGCGATAGGGAATCGGTCGCGTGATTCGCTCGCGTTCGAGCCTCGTCGAGTCGCTCGTGGGCGTCCGAGGTTCGGCGCGTTCGAGCGGGCGCGGGTCGGGCTCGACGGCGAGCTTCGCGACGACGGGATCCGAGGGGGGCGCCTCGCGCGAGGGAGCCTCGAGGGCTCCGTAGGTCGCGACGAGGCGGCGATACCAGGGTTCGTTCGCGATCGGACCGCGCAGCGACAAGAGCGCGTGCTTCCACGCAGCGGCGCTCTGCACGCGGTCGTCCCGCGATCGAACGAGCGAGAGAGAGAGAACGTCCGCGAGCTCTTCGTCGATCGACTGCGCCGCTTCGCCGAGCGGCGGCGGGTCCTTGGAGACGATCTCCGCGAGGATCGCGCGGTCGTTGGGGCCTTCGTACGGCGGAGCGCCCGCGAGGCACTCGAACGCGAGCGCGCCCACTGCCCAAAGATCCGCGCGGCCGTCGATGTCGTCGCGTCCCCAGGCTTGCTCGGGAGCCATGTAGCGAGGGGTTCCGAGGACGGAGTTGGCGCGCGTGGCGCGGTCTTCGGTGGCCACGAGCGCGATGCCGAAATCAATGAGCTTCGGCTGCGGGCGTTGGCCTCGCGCGCCCGCGGCGATCACGATGTTCTCGGGCTTGATGTCGCGATGAACGACGCCTTCGCCGTGCGCGTACTCGAGCGCGTCCACGATCGGAACGATCAGCTCGAGCAGCTCTCGCGCCTCGAGAATGAGCCGCTCGTCGAGCGCGTCGCGCAGCGTCGATCCCTCGACGAACTCCTCGACGAGGTAGAACACGCCCTCGGTCGAAGGAGGCTCCGACGCGCGGGGGCCAACGTCGTTGGCGTGGATGATTCCCACGTCGATCAACCGCACGACGTTGGGATGCGAGAGCTTCGCGAGCGCGCGCGCCTCGGCCAGCATTCGCTTGGACAAGCTCGGGTCGTCGCGGTCGTCGCGCATCACCTTGAGCGCCGCGCGACCCTTGCTGTGAACGTGCTCGACCTCGTAGACGGCGCCCATTCCGCCGCGGCCGATCTCGCGAATCACCCGGTATTTTTCAGCGAATACAGCGCCGATCGCGAGCCGTCCCTCGCTCATCGCCCGTCCCCGCGCGCCGGTGGTTGCTCGCCGTCGCGGAGCTCGATGCGGAGGCTCGGCGCGATTCGGTAGCCGCCCTCGCGGCGCTCGATGAGCTCGCGGAGGCCGAGCTTTCGGAGCGTTCCGACAGCGACGTAGAGGCGATTGACGCCCGAGTCGCCGATGAGCTTTTCGCCGGGCCAGCCCGCGAGGACGAGCTCGTCGATCGACGCGACGCCGCCCGGCTCGCGCTCGTGTCGGACGATCAACGCGCGAAGCACCCGCGCGAGCGCGTAGCGCGTGCGAAGGTCCGCCGTCTCGCCGCGCGCCGAGAACCACGCGCCCTCCCGCGACAAGACGAACTCCGCGGACGAACCAGTCCACGGCGCCGCGCGCTCGCTCGACGCGACGCGCGCCGCCTGCCCTTTGCCTTCACCGAAGTGACGAAGATCGTCGTCGCTCGGGCCGATCGCGCCGTCCGCACAACGAGCGGACGCGCTCTTGGCCCACGCGCGCGCGCCGTCGACGTCCTCGGGCCAGCTCGCGCGGAGCAGCCGCAGCGCGAGCGCGTGCTCGAAGCTCACGCGCACATCACCGAGAAACTCCTGCAAAAACGCCCGCAGAATCCAAGGCAACTCCTCGGGTCTCTCGGCCAGCGACGGAAATCGAAGCACCCCCTCGCTCGTCTCGCCGCCCTCGCTCTCCATCGCGCGCTCGGTGAGCACCGCGATGCACTTTGCGCCGCGCCCCGCGATCGCAGCCTTTCGCGCCACGAGCTCCGCGAGCTGCGCGCCGTCGCGCACGGTCACGACGCACACGTCTCCCGAGGACAGCGCGTCCTCTTGAAGAGCCCCGTCACCAAAGTGTGCGCGCAACCGCGCGCCGCCGGTCGCGGCCACATCGTCGATCACACGCTGAACGTACGGAACGAGCGCAGACGGCCGCGGCGCCGAGACACACACAAACGTCCCGCGGTCGACCTCGCGACGAAGGGCGTCGACGAAGCGCGCCGTGGGCCACGACAACACGGGGGCTCGCACCGAACGACTGAGCGCGAAGTACGCGGGCGCGCGCTGCACTGCGAGGAGCACCCCGCCGACGCGAACGATGTCCCCCGCCTCGAGCGAGGCGAGCGCGACGCGCGCGCCGTTCACCCACGTTCCGTTGGCGCTCCCGAGGTCGCACAGCGAGAGGTTGCCCGCGGCGTCGACCTCGATCCGCGCGTGTTTTCGCGACACGAGCGGCCCATCGAGCGCGCCGTCTCCGAGCGCTCCGCTCTCGCGCCCGAGCTCGAGCGCGTGCTTGACCGCGACCACCCGCCGAACCCCGAGCGCCGAAGGGTCATCGTGGTGCACGATCACGACGGCCCACTCGAGTCGATCGGCCTCGATCGCGACTCCTCCAGATGGTGCCGCCGGCTCGCGTATCGTCGTGCTCATCGTCGGGGTGTCGCCAAAGCCCTCGCGGGATCTTCGATCACGAGCGTCGAGATCCAGCGATCAGCCGAAGAGTCTACACGCAACGCAGCGTCGCGACACCGCGCTCGTCTCTCCGCGGCGCGAGCGCTCGTCGCGGACTATTGCCCGGCAAACGACCGGCGTCTCGTCCTTTCGAACGCTCGAAACTCGCCCCACGCGGTGCCTGGAGCGTTGTATCTCGTGTGCAACTGGAGCCAGAACCGCGGAGAGCGCAGCGCGATCGCGACCCTCGCTCGAACGTGTCCGTCGACCGACAAGCGCGCGGTCGCGCCGTCGTACGCGATCTCGTACTCGTGCCATCGATCGTCCTGCGCAGCGGCGGGCAGCGCGTGTTGCGCGACGGTTCCCGCTCCGAGACGTTGCTCCTGAATCGCGGCACCCTGCCCCGCGATCATCCCGACGTTGACCCACGCGTCGCCGTCGACGAGCTGGATCCTTGCAGTGCTTCCGAAGTCTCGAGGCGTGTCTCGCAATCGGATCTGCACGCGCGCGCAGGCCCAATCGTTGGGACCCACGCGCTCGGGTTCGGACAACACCATCTGCGCTGCGACGAAGAGCGCGGGCCGCTCGGCGCGCATGTGCAGCAGCCCGTCCGCGAGCGAGACGATCACCTGCGAATCGCCTGTGATTCGATGCGCAGGATAGCCGCTCGTCCTCGCCCGCTGCGTCGCGTGCGACGCTGTGGGCGTGGTGAGCAGCGCTCCTGCGCCCGCGGCGGCACAACAACCGAGGAGGTCTCGCCTTCGCAAGTGCGGGGGTCCATCAACCGATCGCATGCGTCGTGAACGAGCTTCGAGGCTCGCTGCTTACACTGAGAAAAGCCCGAGACGCGCTGGGTTCTCGCTGCGCGTGTGGTGGAATCGCGAAACGCCATGGCCGCGCGGATCGACTTGTCGGACTTCGAGTTCTTTCCGATCGCGGCGCTGGACGCCGCTGGGTCGCGGCTCGCGGTGGCCGAGCTTCCTGTGGTGGCGCTGTTCGACACGAACGCGGGTCGCAAATTGGGCGAGTTTCGCTGGCTTCGAGGCCACGCCACCGAGAACATCACAGCAGCCCCGACCGCGAAACGGCGGCGCTCTGCGAAGGCTTCGAAGCCGTACGAAGAGCCGCTCTACGAGACCGCGGGCATTCCCGTGGTCATCGAGTTCAGCCCGGACGGGAGGCACTTGTTCGTCGGCTGCTCGCACCACTCGGGCGCGTTGGGGGCGAACGACTGTTACTTGTTCGACGTGTCGCGGCCTGGGGCTTCGTCGCGCTTCGTGTCGATCGAGAAGGCGATGCGCGCGAACGGGATCGCGTCGAGGGACTACAACTACAATGACCCCGCCGCGGCTTCGTTTGCGCCGGACGGCGAAGAGATCGCCGTAGCGGGCTCGTTCGGGGCGCTGTTCTTCTCGGTGTCGGACGAGAACTCCACACGGGCGCTCGCGCTGCCCGACGTGCGAAACAAACTCGGAACGCCCGGCGCAGGTCGCGAGAGCTGCGCGATCACGTTTCGCGAGCACCGCGGAGCGCTGGCATGGTGCGACTCGCTGTGGCTCTTCGATCGCGATGATCTCGGGCGCGTGCGCGAGCTTCGATCGCCGGGACGGACGCGGCTCGCGGGACACGTGGCGTTTCGTGACGACGACACGCTCGTCGTCGGCTCGCGCGAAACCGTCGAGGGAATCGGCGAGGAGCACCTCGTTCACGCCGTGGACTTGCGCACCGATGAATGGCGCTCGATCCGCCTTCCCGCTGCGCTGAAGTGGCTGTCGCGCGACGGTCGCTCGGCGTTGTGCTCGAACAATCAGGGGCACGAATTGATCCGAGTGAATCTTCGGACGCAGGAGGCTGTGACGATTCGCCGTGCAAAGTCCGCGGGACGAGCGGCGTCGCGCTTGCTCTCGATCAGCGCGGACGGCGTCACGATCGCGCGCACGATCGGAGGGCTCGAGCTCGGCGCCGACGCGACGGCCGCGGTGATCACGCGGCGCGTGCGAAGGTGAGCGGGACGAGTCACGCGGACGCGAACACCCTCGGCGCGACAGTGCCCGGGCGTCTCGGCGCGCTCGGTGCGCCAGTTGGCGTGGCGCGTGGCGCGAGCGTCAGTCCGTGGGCGGACTCTTGCGCTTGTTGCGCTGCTCGAGGTTGAGGCCACGACGGATCACGGGCGACACCGTGCACTGCAGCGACGAGGTTCCGCGTCGAGACAACGGGTAACCACACCGCCCCCGCTCCCTCCCGCGCGCGATTTTTATGAGAACCTCGTTTCGTGCGGAGCCCTTGGTCCCTCGCTCTCTTGGCGCTCGTCGCGACGGCGTGCGTTCGTCCAGCGACCGAGGTCGTCGTCCTGCTCGACACCGACGCACCCCCGTCGCGAGAGCTCGAGGTGCGCGCGTCGCTCGTCGCCGACGGGTACGACGCGGGCGTCGCGCGCTGGGTTCGCGGAGGAGGAGCGCTCGACGCGATCACGCTCCCCGCGTCGTTTACAGCACGTCCTGCGCGCGGGCTTCCTCACAATCACGCAGCAACGCTCGTGGTGGACGCGCGGTTGAGAGGTTCACCCGACTCGCCGACAGAGCTGCGGTGGCGCCGAACGATGCGCTTCTCGTTCGTCCCCGAACGACGAACGATGCTCCGGGTCAACCTCACCCCCCGCTGCGGCTTGGTGGTGACGGGCTGCACCCGCACGAGCGCCGCGCAGTGCACGGTGAGCGCGCTCTGCGAAGAGCGCGGTGAAACGTGCGGAGACGAGGGCGTGTGCGTGCGGCCCGAGGTCGTTCCCGAGCCGTTCGACGGGGACGCGACCGCGCCGAGGAGGGACGGCGCGACCGACGCTGCGCTCGACCGCCCAGCGCCCGACGGCTCGCCGGACGCACAAGAGCCCATGGACAGCGGCGTCGCCGAGATCGACGCGAGGGTGGACACGGGCGTCGACGGCGGCGTGTGCATCGCGAACACGCAGACAGACCCGATGAATTGTGGTGCCTGCGGCAACCGCTGCCCCGCCGCGGCCAACGCGACCCCCGCGTGCGCGATGGGGAGCTGCGCGCTCACCTGCGCCTCCGGCTTCGCGGACTGCGATCGCAGCGCGGGCAACGGCTGCGAGGCTCGGCTCGACACCGAGATGAATTGTGGTGCCTGCGGAACGAGCTGCTCCGGCGCGACGCCCGTGTGCTCGATGAGCCGCTGCGCGAGCGGCTGCGCAGGGACCGAGACGCGCTGCGGCGGCGCGTGCGTGAACACCGCGAGCAACACCGCCCACTGCGGACGCTGCGACAACCCGTGCCCAGCGCGACCGAACGCCACGGCGTCCTGCGCGGCGGGCGCCTGCGCGATCGTCTGCAACGCGTCCTTCGCCAACTGCGACAGCAGCGCGACGAACGGCTGCGAGGTCAACACCACGAACACGCTGGCCCACTGCGGGAGCTGCAACAACGCGTGCCCGAGCCGGCCCGGGACGACCGCGAGCTGCGCGGCCTCGAGCTGTCAGTACGCATGCAACGCGGGCCTCGCGGACTGCGACGGCAACGCGGGCAACGGCTGCGAAGCGACGTTGGGAACGGACAGCCACTGCGCGCGATGCAACGACCGATGCACGGGCGGCGCGACGTGCCGCGCTGGCGTGTGCGCGGTGCCGATCGCCGGCGACTCGTGCCTGTCGCCGATTCCGTTCAGCGGAACGATGGTGACCGCCGCGACGTGCGGAGGCGACAGCCTCTACGGCGGCTGCGGGGGCGCTGGGACGCCGGACGTGTTCGTTCGATGGACCGCGCCGTCGTCCTCGTTTTGGATCCTTCGGATCAACACCGGGTATCAGATGGCGGTGACCACCGGCGACTGCCGCACCGTGATCAGCTGCCACGGCGACGCGATCGGGTCGTTCTTCGCCGCGGGCTCGTCGACGATCATCGGCGTCAAATCCAACACCGCTGGCGGCTGCGGGACGTTCACGATCAACGCCACCATGATGTAGCGCGCCGTTGATTGTGTGTGTCTACTCACGCCCGTCGCCAACGGAAGGCGCCGCGGAGCGCCGCGACGACTCGACTCCGCCTCACGTGCGATCGAACGCGTGGCGGTTTCGGTTCGCGCGTTGTGTACGGGCGTGGTCGAACTGTCCACGAGCGCGAACAACCACCGCACCTCGCTTCGATTCACCGCATCGAAACGCGGTGAAGTCGCGTTGGCACATTCGGTGAATCGTGAGTGTTCAGCCGGGTCGATGTCGACCGGTCACGAACCCAACACACGACCACTCGTCAGAAAGGGATCACACACATGCCATCGCCTTCGAAAGTTGCCGCCGACTCGAGCTCGACATGGAGCGGATTCATGGAGGTCGCCAACAATTCGTCGGTCACCATCACGAATTTGGCGTTCGAGCACTGCTGCCCCGGCGCGACGACCGTCACCGGCTTGGCCGCATCGTTGCCCAACAACGGCGACTCTGAATCCGTGCAGTTCAGCACCGTGTCCGGCGAATCGGACTACTGGTTCATCTCGTACCTCGACGACGCGAAGAACCTGCTCTCCGCTTCCGTGCACGCCGACTTTCACAGCGCGAGCGCAGGGAGCACCGTGGAGATTTCGATCAACCCCACGACCGTGACCGTCACGATCTCGGGAACGGTGTCGACGGGCAAGATTCTGCAGAAGAACCTCTGAGTTTCGACTGCGCGCGTCGATCATCGCGGGAAGCGCGCGATCGACCGCAGCGGGGTCGACAATTGCTCTGCCGTGCGCGCAACAACCGCGCGCCAGCATGCTTCGGCGGCGGCGTGGGTCTCGTGCCCGGCCTCGTGGCGCGTGCGCGGGCTGATGAGCTTTCTTGGCGGTGACGCGACGAAGGCTCCTCCAGAGATCACCGTGCGCGCGCATCGGGACCGAGGCGCCCGGCGCGCTCTGTGTGCGTGGCGAGCGCGACGCAGCCGAGCTCGGCGCGCCGAGCTTACGTCGACTCCGTGCCGAGAAAGAAGTCGTACGCCCGCAGCCCGCGGTCACGCGCTGCTGCGCGTTCGGTGTACTCGGGATCGGTCGCGTATGCGCGCAACGCCGACGGGTCGTCGACGAAGAACACCACTACGCGCTCGGGAGCGAAGTCGGCGAGCGGAGCACCAACAGGCGTGACTGTCTTGGCGACGCGAAACGTTCGCTCGATGTGCATCCCGTGCCTCGCGAAGAGGGTCTGCGCCTGCGCGTTGAACTCCGCCATTGCTGCATCTCCGCCGGGATGAAAGCGGACGAACGCCATCGCGTAGAGTCGCCGACGGACATCGGACACGCTCGCGGAAGAAGGGTCATCGGGAAGCACGTCGCCGATGATCGCGGTCAACCGCGCGACTCCAGCGTCGCGCTCGGACGCGAGCCGCACGTACTCGGGGTCCTTCGTGTACGCGGAGAACGCGTCGAGCGACGGCAACGAGAACACCTGGAGCACGTCGGGAACATCGTGCGGGTTGCTTCCGACGAGCTGTCCCTTACCGTGGCCGACGAGCGTGCGCTCGACGCGCAGGTCGTGTTTGGCGAAGAGGCCCCCTGCGCGCGCGCGAAACGTCGAGAGCGCTTCACGCCCGCCTGGCGCAAGCCAGGCGAGCGTCGTGACGAAAATCCGTGGAGGAGCGTTGTGAGTCGACATGAGTTCTTTCTCCATCGGTCCCGCAGAACAACGGCGCTCGGCGGGCCGACGCCGAGGAACATGCCGCGGCAACTCATCGATCATTAGTCATGAATGGATGACTTGATTCATCCGTAGGATGGACGAATGGCGCTCGATGACTTGTTGTCGGTGCGAGTCTTCGTTCAAGTCGTCGACTCGCAAGGACTCGCGGCGGCCGCGCGCGTGCTCGGCATGCCCGCAAACACCGTGAGCCGCACGATCGCGCGGCTCGAGTCCGAGCTCGGGGCGAGGCTGCTTCACCGAACGACGCGAAAGATCAGCCTCACCGAGGAGGGCCGCGCGTTTCACGACGCTGCGCTAGCCCTGCTCGCCGCGGCAGAACGCGCCGAAGCCGTGTTCGACCGCCGCTCGTCGGGGCTGTCGGGGACGATTCGAATGGCGGTACGCAGCACCACCGTGCAGTTCGACTTTGTTTCGGATCTGACCGAGCTGCTCGCCGCACACCCGAACCTGCGTGTGCAGCTGCTCGTGACGGACGAAGACGTCGACCTCGTCGCGAGCGGACTCGACCTCGCGCTACGCGTCGGTCCCCTCGAAGACTCGACGTACACAAGTCGGCCCATCGGCGACGTGGTCTTCGCGCTCGCGGCGAGCCCCGCGTACGTCGCGCGCCGCGGCCGACCGCGAACGCCTGCCGCGCTCGCGGAGCACGAATGCGTTCGCGCGCTGGCGAAGCGGCCGCAGAGCTTCATTCGGCTTCGCGGCCCGCGCGGAAAGCTCGTCGATGTCCCGGTCGCCGGTCGCTTCGAGTGCGCCGACGTGCGGGCGCAAGCCGCCGCGGTCTACGCAGGCTTCGGCATCGGGCCGCGTCCGGTCGGCGAGGTTCGCCGCGCAGAATCCGAGCGAACGCTCGAACGCGTTCTGCCCGACTGGACCATGGAGCCGTTGCCGGTGCGCGTGCTGCAGCCGCCGCGCCCCGCCAGCGCGGCGAAGGCCCGCGCGATCCGCGAGATCATCGCGTTGCTCGAGCGCGTCGTCGCGCGCATGGCGTGATCGCGCGTCCGCCCGCGCCGAGCATCGCCGCGGACGACAGGAGTCCGCTGAGGCGACTCGCTGAACGGTGATCGAACAAACACAGCGCGCGTGTCCAGGACTGGACCTCGACTGCGCTCGTCCGCTCGGCCCATCGTCGATGCCCGTCGCGAGCAACGGTATAGACTCCTTTCGTGCTGCTCGGAATCGACTTGGGCGAGCTCCCCGATGAGTCACCGGCGCTCTATCGCGCGGCGCACATCGCGTACATCGCTGCCGGAGGGCACGCCGGCGACGACGACTCGATCGTGCGCGCGATCGACACCTGCCTCGTCGAACACACGCGCATCGGCGCGCACCCGGGCTTCGCCGATCGCGAGAATTTCGGCCGAATCGAGCTCGCGTTGTCACCGATCGCCCTCGCAGAGAGCGTCGCTGAACAGTGCGCCCGCGTCGCGCGCAGCGCTCACGCTCGCGGAGCGCGCGTCGAGTACGTCAAGCTCCACGGCGCGCTCTACCACTGCGCAGACCGTGACGAGCGCGTCGCGAAGACCGTCGTCGACGCAGCGATCGAGTCGCTCGGGTCGGACCTCACGTTCGTCGCATGGCCGAAGCGAGCCACGGCGAACACCGTGTCCGCGAGGGGCATCGCGCTGCTCCGCGAAGGGTTCGCCGACCGCGCCGTGCGCTCGGACGGAACGCTCGTCCCGCGCTCAGAACCCGGCGCCGTGATCGTCCACCCGCCCGCCGCCGTCGAACGCGCGCGCGAGCTTCTCGGGTCCGGCGCGATCGATGTCCTCTGCGTTCACGGCGACAACGAGCGCGCTGTCTCGATCGCGACCGCGGTGCGCGCGATGCTCGACGCGAGAGGCGCTCTGTGAACGAGCGCGTCCTCGAGGGCGTCGCGAGGCTCGACGGAGGGCTCTTCGAGCTCAGCCTCGCGGCCCCCGCGCGGCGCGCGATCGTCGACGCCATCGCCTCGATCCCGGGCGTCGAAGACGTCGCCGCGTGCGAGCGTCGCGCGCTGGTGTGGTGCGCGCCCGAGCTCTCGCGAGACGCGCTCGAAGCCGCGTTGCTCGACGCGCTCTTCGCGCGACGAGAGGCGCCGTCGACGACGCACACGCTCGACGTCGTGTACGACGGAGCCGACCTCGTGACGGTGGCCGAGCGCCTCGGGCTCGACGTTCACACCGTGATCGCCCTGCATGCCGAGCGCGAGTACGAGGTGCTGGCCACGGGGTTCGCTCCGGGCTGGGCGTACTTGGGCCCGCTCGATCCGCGGCTCGCGATCGCGCGAAGGGCCTCGCCGCGGCCGCGCGTCGAAGCGCGCAGCGTCGCGATCGCGGACTTGCGCACGGGGATCTATCCCTTCGCGGGCCCCGGCGGGTGGAACCTCCTCGGCGCGGTCACAGACGACTTTCGCCCGTTCGATCCCACGCGCGGCGCCGCGCTCTCGCTCGGAGATCGCGTGCGATTTCGCCCCGTCGAACCGCGCACCGTCGCTGCGCCCGTCGCGACGCGATCACCGCAGCCCCAATCGGTCGTCGCGCACAACGGCCCGAGGCTCGTCGTCGAGTCGCTCGGAGCGCCGGCGCTCGTGCAAGACGGTGGTCGCATCGGCGCCGTTCGTCACGGCGTCGCGCGCGGCGGAGCGCTCTGGAAGGGCGGCCTCTCTCGCGCCAATCGGGCCCTCTCGCAGCCGTGGAACACCGCCGCCATCGAGCTCTACGGCGCCGCACGACTGCGGCTCGAGGGAGCATCGCGCTTGGACATCGCGCACGACGCTGCGCGCTACACGCTGCGCGAAGGCGAGTCGATCACGCTCCCGAGGCCGGTGCGCGCGCGCGTGGCGTACCTCGCGATCCGCGGCGGCGTCGCGTGCACGCCGGAGCTCGGCGGACGCGGGCAGCTCGTTCGCGCGTCGCTCGGGGGCCTCGACCACGCGCGCGATCGCCCGATTCGCAGCGGTGACTCGATTGTGTGTGTCGGTGATGGCCCTCCCGCGTACCGAGAACAACGCGCGCACACAGAGCCCGAAGACGACGCGTGCCTCGACGAGGGCTTCGTGATCGCGCTCGCTCCGACGCGCGCAGCGGGCGATCCAGCGCGATTCGACCCGCGCGCGCTCGAGCGATTCTGCGAGGGAATTCACAGGATCTCTGCGGCCAGCGATCGCACAGGCACGAGGCTCGACGCGCGGGTCGATCGCCGCGGGGACGACCTCGGAGAGAGCGCTCCGATGGCGCCCGGGGCGATCGAGGTTCCCGCGGATGGGGCGCCCATCGTGCTCGGCGTCGATCATCCGACGGTGGGCGGCTACCCCGTGATCGCCGTCGTTCGAGACGAGCACCTCGGCGCGCTCTTCGCGCGGCGCCCAGGCGCGCGCGTGCGGTTCGCGCTCGAGTGATCGAGCGATCGAGCGATCGACGCTATCTGCGACCCTTGTAGCCCATCATCGAGCGCATCACGTCCTCGCTCGCCTCGGCGAGCTCGGCGCTCTCGCGCGCGCGGTCGGCGCAGTCCTCGCACATCTTCTTGGACTTTCCCGCGACTTTGACGCTCACGAGCTTGTCCACTTCGTTGTCGCACTGCTTGCACATTGGCATGGGGCACACAACCTCCGCCGCGGCGAACGTACGCGGCGTCGTCGATTATACCCGTCGTCGCGCAGGCCGCGCGACGTCAGCGCGAGAGCTGGTTGATCGCCCAAGTCTCTCTCGCGCGCAGCGAGTGAAACTGAACCCCCATCCCGTCCGTGCTCGACCACCGAACGGTGCCCTCGATCTTCGCCGGCGCTGGAAGCGCAGGAAGATCCAGCTCGAACGTGGTCACAGTGCCGTACGGAAGCGCACGGTCGGTCGTAATAAAGATGCCCCCGAGGGAGACGTCGCGGGTCTTGGCTTCAACGACGGACCCACCGTTCGCGAAGCGTACGGTGAGCTGCGCGTTGACGCGTTCGAACTGACGCTTGTTCGCACTCACGGTACGATTCACACAACAAGTGACTCTCGAGCGCAAGCACCAATCGTCGCCGCTGAGAGGTGACGTCCCTCTTCCGATCGTGCTCGCGGTGGTGAGTGTGCTCGTCGTGGGGTTCGTTCCGCACATCGCGCTCGGACCGACGTTGCCCGAGTCGTTGCCAGTCGTCGCGTTGGATCCGTCTCGATCGGACATGGCGCACAGACGCGCGCAGCGCACCGCACCCGCGCCGTGGCTCGACAGCGCGCTCGATCGCCTCGCCGACGCGAGCGCCCTGCGCGACAACGCCCTCGTCGCGCTCGCAGCGCACGACTTCGCAGACGCGCTCGTACAAGCGGGCGCCGACGACCGCGACGTGCGCGCGAGACTCCGCGAAGCGCAGTGCGATCGCTTCATGGCCCGCGTCGAGCGCGGCGCGGACGGCGGATTCGTGACCGTCGCGCGACGCCACGGGATCGCGCCGGTCGGTCGCGCGCTCACCCCGCGCGAACGAGCGATCGCGCGAGCGTGGTTCTCGTTTCGCTGGGAGGCGTTCGGATCGAGACGGTCGCTCCGCGGCGAACGAGACGCGCTCGAAGACATCCTCTCGAGAATTCTTCCCGAAGATCGCGTCGCGTTTCTCTCGTGGGTCGTCGAAGCGGACTGCGCGTCCATCGTCGGCCTCGCGGACGAGCGCCTCGCGACCCGCGCGCAGATCGACCGCTGCACCTCCGCGCGAAGAGACTTCGTCGCCGTCGCGCCCGCCATCGTCGCGAACTACCCGCGCGCCGAAGCCATGGCCACGATCGACGCCCTCGAAGGCCGCGCGCTCCGCGCGATCGCGCGTCGATCCACGGACGAGCTCGCGCGGGGACAGCTCGAGTCCGCAGCGCGCGAGGCCTTTCAGCGCGCGCACGCGAAGTACACGGAGATCGCCTCGCAGAACAGCGATCGCCGCGTCCGTCGTTGGCTCGTCGGCTCGCTGCACGCCATGCAGTCTTCGCGCTGAGCCACAGGTCGCTCGACGACCCCGCTTGTCGATCGCTGACTTTCCGTGACACATCCGTGACGAACGCGCTCGCCTCCGGTACTGTGGCGGACGTCTTCGAGAGGTGCTCTCCCCCATGAACCTTCGTCGCGCCCTCTTCGTCCTGCCCAATTTGTTCACGCTCTCGAGCATCTTCTGCGGCTTCGAGGCGATTCGACGGCTCTCGGAGGCGGCGCCTCCCGCGGTCCGTCCGCAGCCGTACTACGAAGCCGCGCTCTTGCTCGTGTTCGCGATGTTCTTCGACACGATCGACGGTCGCGTCGCGCGGCTCACGCGCACGCAGAGCGCGTTCGGCGTGCAAATCGACTCGCTCGCCGACGTGGTCTCGTTCGGCGTCGCGCCGGCGATCTTGCTCTACCGCTGGGCGCTCGCGGACCTCGGGACGTGGGGCTCGTTCGTGAGCTTCGTGTTTCTCGCGTGCGGCGCGATTCGCCTCGCGCGCTTCAACGTCCTCGCGACCAACCCCAAGGGCGCGCCCACCAAGCCCGGCAAGTACATCGTCGGCCTGCCCATCCCCGGCGCCGCCGGCGTGATCCTCGCGCTCATCATCGCCAACCACTCGGTGCGCGGACACCTGTTCGCGAACAAGGCGCTGATGATGTCGGTCTCGCTCGGGCTGAGCGCGCTCATGGTGAGCACTGTGAAGTTTCGGTCCTTCAAGGACCTTCGACTCAACGTGCGAACGGCGGTGTCGCTCTCGCTCGGACTCGGGAGCACCGCGGTCGTCGCAGCGAAGTTCGGACCTGCGTTCGCCCTGCCCTACGTGCTCGCGGTGTACATCGGGATCGCGGTGATCGAGAGCATCGTGACGTTCCCCAAGCGCCGCGCCGAGCGTCGCGCCGAGCGGCTGCGTCGCGAGCGCGACGGCGAGCCGAGCGAGCCGAGCCAAGAGCAGTAGTCAGGGATTTTCCAGGGGGAACCGATGGGGTAGCTCGAGGGCGTCAGAGCTTCTCGAGGCCCCAGATGTCGACGTCGACGCCCGACGCGTAGTGCACGAGCGGCGGCGGACCCTCGGGGCGACGGATCTTCGCGGCGCGCAAGAGCGACTCGTCGAGCTCGAAGAGCTCTGCCTTCTGCAACGGATACGGGACGTGATTCACGCGGCCGAGAAAGAGGTCGCTCCCGTCCTTGGCGTAGAGCACGTACCGCTCGGCGAGAAAGTGCTCGAGCGTCCCTGGCTTCGCGGGCTCGATCGGCCCCGTCACTTTGTAGCGAGCGCGCACCGTCGCGGGAACAGGCTCGGGCCAATGCCGCTCGCTTCGATACGAAACGACGTTCTTCACGTCGCGCTCGAGGTGCATCGTCGCGTAGTGGTACGGCAGCTTGAACCACGCGCGCGCGATGCGCACCGCGATCGACTGCGCCGCGTCGAGCGAGAAGAACCACACCCCGGGATCGCGCCCCTTGTAGTGAACGTACGTGCGGACGTTGGTCTCGTGAAAATCGCTGAGCGGCGGAAACGGCGGGACGAACCGCGGTCGAACGCCGCTCATCGTGAACGGCACGAGGCCCACGTACGCGCGCCCCTCGAACGTGTCGAGCTCGAGCTCGCTCGGGATCAACGCGCGGAGCATCTCGACGTCGACCTCCCAGTGGAGAAACAGCAGCTCCTCCCAGCGCTGCTTCATGATGTGCATGCCCGGGGGGCGCCGCGTCGGCGCGATGCGATCGATGGGGTCGTCTCGTCTCATGAATTCGTGCTCACTTTCCCTTCGCGACGTACACGCCGTTCCACTCGTCGGGGGGCGGGTCGGCGAGGTAGCTCTCTGCCCGCGCGAGCATGAGCTTCGCCACGGGGTCCATGGGGACGAGCTCGAGGGCGGCACGCCAACTCGAAATCGCGCCCCTAAAATCACGCTGCAGATAGCGCTCGAGCGCGGTCTCACACAGCCGCGCGAGCCCGCGCTGCTCGTCCGTGGCGCTCGCGGACGAGGCGAGCAGCTCGTAGACCTTCACGCCGATTTGCTTGCCCTGCACCGCGACGACGTCGATCGGGCGCACGAGGACCGCGTCCCCGAGGAGCACGACGGTGCTCTCTGCGACCATGAGCGTCGTCCCGTACTGCTTGTTCAAGCTCTCGAGGCGCGCCGAGAGGTTCACCGCGTCGCCCATGGCCGTGTAGTTCATGCGCTCGGGCGTCCCGACGTTGCCGACGACCACGGGCCCCGTCGCGATCCCGAAGCGCGTCTTGGTGCTCGCGACCCACGCGTGGTCGCGGTCCTTCGCGAGCTCGACGAGCGCGCGCTGACAGGTGAGCGCCGCGAGGCACGCGCGCGTGGCGTGGTCGTTGTCTTCGAGCGGAGCGTTCCAAAACGACATGATCCCGTCGCCGATGTACTTGTCGACGGTCCCGCCGCCCTCGGTGAGGTTGTCGGTCATCGCTTCGAGGTAGCCGCCGAGCGTTCGAACGAGCGCGTCGGGTTCCATCGATTCTGCGAGCGTCGTGAACCCCGCGAGGTCGGAGAAGACCACCGTGAGCGTTCGAACCTCGCCGCCGAGCTCCGCCTCGCGGCCCGACGCGAGCATCTTTCGCACGACGTCCCTCGGAACAAAACGCGCGAAGCTCGCCAGCCCCGACTTCATCTGCGCGAGGGCCTTGCCCATCGCGTCGATCTCCGCGAAGACCGACCGCACCTCGGGCCGCTCTTCGAGCGTGAACTCTCCGACGCGCTCCATCTCTTCGCGCAGCTCTGCGACGGGCCTGGACACGCGCGACGCGAGCCACAGCCCGAGCAGCACGGCGACCACGACGCTCGCCGCGCCGAACGCGAGCGTCGCGCGGTTCTCTCGCTCGAGGTCGCCCATGAAATCACTCTCGGGCGCGAGCACGCCCACGCGCCACTCGAGCGAGCCCTCGATGGGCAACCGCGCGACGCTCCCGAGAAACGGCCGCGAACCCGAGGCGAAGCGAAAGTGTCGATGCCCGTCCGCGTCGACGTCCCGCGCCCCGAGCGCCGAGCGAAACGCCGCGAGCTCCGCGTCGCGCACGTCCGAGAGCCGCACCAATCGCGGCTCTGCGCCGGCGGAGACCACCGAGAGCGTCGGGTGCGCGACGACCTCGCCCTCGCGCGTAAACACGAACACGACGCTGTTCGGGCTGGGCTTCAGCTGCGAGACGAAGCGCGAGAGCGCGTCGAGCTCGAAGTCGACCGAGTACACGCCGCGCACCTGCGCGCCCGCGCGGAGCGCGCGCACGCAGGAGATTCCAGGGACGTGTCGGTTGAAGAAGATGTAGGGCGCCGTCCACGCGTGCACGCTCGCGCCCTGCGCCGCGGCGTACCAAGGCCGCCGCCTCGGGTCGTACCCCGTGTTGAATAGATGGGTGTGCCTCGGGCGGCTCCCGTCCTCGCGCAGGTCGTGCTCTTCGAGCGTGGTCCGGCCGTCCTCGCCGATGACGCTGTGATTGAATCGAACGCGCCCGGGCTCGGCGCGAAACGCCCCCGAGAACTCCCCGTGCTCGTCGCCGTAGCTCACCCAGGTGAACCCCGGGTGCGCGCGGAGCATCGCGTGCAGCCGCAGCCCCAGCGCCGAGTCGTGCGCGCCCGCGCGCTGATCGCGCTCGCTCAGCGAGACGAGCACGTCGAGCGCGGGGACGGCGCTCTCGAGGTAGCTCCTCGTGCGCCCCGAGGCCTGCTCGGCCACCTGACCGAAGATCGACTCGCTGAGGACGTGCACCGACGCGCGCGTTCGCAGGTACCCGCGCACCGCGGTGACCGCGCCCACGGCGACCACGAGCGCCGGGATCGCGACGGCGAGCGACACGCGATAGCTGAGCTTGAAGCGCTTGGACGGCGGCGGCGGCGGCAGACGCGACGAGCGCGGGCGAACAGGCGTCATGGACCGCCTCGATGGTCGCACAAGGGGGGACCGCTCGACGATGGCTGATTCAGCGCTCGCCCGCGGCGCGCTCGCTCAGCACAGTCGCGAGGACGCGAGGCGCGCCATCGCCATGATCGTGTGCTGCGGATTGACCCCGAGGTTCGTGGGAAACACCCCGGAGTCGAGCACGTAGAGCCCCTTGATTTCGTGGGTCTGAAAGTCCGTCCCCACGACCCCTGCCCGGGCCTCGCGCGCCATGCGCGTCGCGCCGAACAAGTGGGTCATGACCATGTTGTACGCGCGCGTGTCCTTGGGGCCTTCGCGCCAGAGCTTGGCTTCGTCCGCCGAGCGAAGGACCATCGGCATCCCGTGCGCGCCGGGGTAGACCTCTTCGGCGCCCGCTTCGAAGAGGATCTTGGTCGTGAGCTCGAGCCCTTCGAGCGCGTTGGCCATGTCGCGTTCGGTCAGCGAGAACTTGAGGTTCTCTGCGCCGAAGCGCTCGGACACGACGCCTTCGGCTTCGCTCTTGATGACCACCGCGGAGATCGCGATGCGCGAGAAGTCCGCGAAGCGATCCATGAGCTCGGGCCCGAGGCCCGGGAGCCGCGCGATCGCGAGCTCGGGCGGGAGCATGAGCGACTCGAGCTTGATCCCGCTCTTCTTCAAGAGCTCGAGGGAGTTGAAGCCCTGCGTCGCGCCGAAGTCCATGCGCACGTCGCGCTTGAACCGCGCCGCGAGAGACACGCCGGGGTGCGCTTGAAAGTGCCGTCCGATGTGCGGGTTTCGCAGCCCCGAGCGGCGAAGGATGTTCGGCGACTGCACGGTGCTGGCCGCCATGAGCACGCCCTTGCGCGCGCGGACGCGGAGCGCGTGCGGGCCTCCGGGGCCGTTCATCTCGGCGAACACGGCGACCGCGCGATCGCCGCGGGTCTCGACGCGACGCACCTCGGCGCTGTGATAGATCCTCGCGCCCGCCTTGAGCGCGCGCGGGACGAACGTGATGTTCATCCCCTGCTTCTTGGCCGTGCGGCAGCCGTTGGAGCACGAGGCGCTCCCGTCGCACCCGCGGTCGTAGCGCTGGATCACGTGCGACTCGATCCCGAGGCGCGCGGCGCCGAGCGCGAACGTGCTGGAATTTCCCCCGAGGACGCGGTCGTCGACCTCGCGCACAGAGAGCTCTCGCTCGAGGTACGCGAAGTGCTCGTCGAGCGCGCGCTCGGAGATGTCGGGCCCGAGCTCCCAACGCGTGGACCAGTCGTCGAGGACCGAGCTCGGCGCGCGCCAGGCGATGGCCGAGTTGATCACCGTCGTTCCGCCGACGCAGCGGCCCTGCATGTACGGGATGAGCGAGCGTCCGGACGCGACGTGCGTGCCCATCGCGCGCCACAGCTGCTTGAGGGCCGGGTAGAAATCGCGCTGAAACTCTCGCGTGCGCACCCATGGCCCCTCTTCGACGATGGCGACTTCGTAGCCCGCCTCGGCGAGGGTGTGCGCGGCCGTGGCCCCGGCGGCTCCCGAACCAACGACCACGAAATCAACTTCGTCGTCGATCGGCCGACGCGCGCGGCGCCCGTCGACCTCGCACCCCGCGGGGAGCGCGGCGACGTCGTCGGGATACACAGCTGGGTCGCTCTTTCCGCGATCCGACCAAGACTCTGCCCACGGGAGCGTCATCACGCAGCCTCCTCGTTCGTCGCGACGCCGCCGTGTCCGTCCGCGGCCCTGTGTTTGGGAACGAGCTTTCGCCACTCGACGAGCGCCTCGTCGACCTCGGGCGCGCGCCCCGGGGCGATCTCGCTGCGAATCATCGCGCCGTACAAGAACCCCGCGGTCGCCTTCTGCATCGTGATCACCTGTCGAACCACGTACACGTCGCTCTTGTAGAGCCGGTCGAGCACGTGAAGTCGCTTCTCGCGCGAGAGCGACCAGTACGGCCTGAGCGACCGCGCGAACACGATCGATCCGAGCGCGATGAGCACGAGCCCCGCGCGCAGCGCGGTGAACGCGAGCCACTCCCAGCTCTCTCCGAGGTCATCGAGAAAGCCCTCGATGTCCCCGTCCGCGATGCCCACCTTCACGCGCCCGCTCGGGTCGCCTGGATACATCGCGTCGTACGCAGCGCGCGCGATGCGCTTCTCGGTCTCGGTCATGGTCGTCATGGCTTCTCCGTGCGCGAGCGCTTCGCGCGTGGGTTGCTCGTCGCGCCCGTCGGCGTCACCGGCGCGGGCGATTTGCTGGGGGCGCTCTTGGTCGCGCGAGGCTTGGCGCTTCGGCCATCGAGCACCTCGCGCTCGATCCAGCGCGTCGAGTGCTCATCGAGCTTGAGCAGCGCGGCGCGCAGCGTCGTGCGCGCGAGCTCGGCGTCGCGCTCGGCGATCATCGCGAGCAGCGGCGCGTACATCTTCTGCTGCGCGGTCGGGCGCAGGTACATCGCGCGCGTCAGCACCGGGTCCTCGTCGGGAAACCGCGCCACCGTGTTGAGCAAGAGCTCGAGCGCGAGGTTGCGCCCCGCGCGCACGACGTTGCGCGCGAACTCGACGTCCCCTCGCGCGAAGTCGAACACGTCCTTCGTGCGCGCCCGTTGCGCGTCTGCCAGCGCGCGCAGCCGCGCGAGGTCCTCGTCGCTGTGCCGCTCGGCCGCGAGCGCGACCGCTTCGACCGCGATCGTTCGGCGCAGCTCGAGGACGTCTCGCACGTGCGCCACGTACGCGTCCGCGTCGCGCTCGCGCATCACCGCGAGCAAGCGCGGGAGCGACTCGATCCCGCCGTGCTGTCGAAAGTCTCGAACGACCGAGCCGATCCCGTGCTGCGTCGCGATCAGCCCGAGCGCCTCGAGCCTCGCGAGCGCGGCGCGAAGCGTGAGCCGGTTCACGCGGAGCTGCGTGGCGAGCTCTCGCTCCGCAGGGAGCCGCGCGCCGGCGCTGAGCGTCCCCGAGAGGATTCGCGCGCGGAGCTGATCGGCGACCGCCTCGACGGCGCTTGCCTTGCTGACGGGTTCGAGCGCGTCGGAGTGAACGTCCATCGATGGAGCCTCGCCTCAGTGTTCGAGTGGCTCAGTGGTTGAACCACTCGACGACTTCGCGAGTGCTACACGCGTTACGCACCCCGCGCAAGTCCCCCCCTCATCCGGAGCGCCGAGAGCAATCACTTGGGCGCCGAGATGAATCTCGGGTCAACTGAGCGCCGAGATGAATCTCGGCGCATGGACACCGCAGAGCGGTGCGCGCAGGAGCGCGAGGAGTCTGGCGTTACCGGGCATCCTCGCGACCGGCTCTGCGGGCGCGCGCTGCGCAGCAGCGTCCATGCGCCGAGATTCATCTCGGCGCGCAAATGAACCGAGATTCATCTCGGCGCCCCTCTCCCCCCCTCTCTCACGCGCTGCCGACGGAGCCGCCGACGGTCGTCGGGTCGATCCCTGCGGCGTCGAGCGCCTTCAAGATCTCGCGACGCTGGAGCTCGAGCGACTCGCGCTCGCGGTCGACGCCGAGCGAATCGCCGAGCTCCGTCGCGAGCGCGTGCGCGTCCTCGACGAGCTTCTTCAGCTTCTTCAGCTTCGAGACGACCGCCGTGTCCGTCGTCGCCATGCTCGTATACCCCGCCGCCGCCGCCGTCACGTCCGTGGCTACGCGGTGAAGCGAGTCCCTCGAACGCTCGACGCCGCCGAACGCGTCGAGCCGCTGCTGCAACCCGGCCAGCTCTCGCTCGGCCTTCTCTCGAATCGCTTGTTTCACGAACTCGTTCATCACTCCTCCGCCCCCCAGCACTGCGCTCGCCGCGACCGAGGCCGCGCCGTTCGACGTTGTGGTTCCGTTGCTCGCTCCGTTGCCGATGCCCTTCTCGCCGCCGTTCTTGCTCATGGTAAGGCAAGCACTAACACGCTGATGCGCCGCCGTCCGGCGAGCGACACACACAATTGGACGTAGTCTGTCACCACGTTTCTGCCGCGAATCTCCCAGGAGAAAAATGACCTACACGCTCGCATTCGACCGCTATCCGCTCGCCGCCGCGTCGCCGAGCGCGCCGTGGACGGTGCTCGTGCACGCGTTTCCCTTCGACCGCCGCATGTGGAAGCACGTCGCGCAGCCGCTCGCGAAGCGCCGCAACGTCCTCGCGCCGGACCTCCGAGGCTTCGGTCACAGCTCGTCGATGCCCTCACCCCGCACGCTCGACGAGCACGCGGACGACCTCGCGCAGACGATGGACTCGCTCGCGATCGAGCGCGCCTCCATCGTGGGCCTCTCGCTCGGAGGGTACGTCGCCCTCGCCTTCGCAGAGCGTCACCGCGCGAGGGTCTCGCAGCTCGCCCTCGTCGACTCGCGGACGGGCCCCGACTCGGACGCCGCCAAACAGGGACGAAGGCAATCGATGGCCATCGTGTCGTCGCAGGGCGTCACAGCGCTCTACCAAGGGCTCGAGCAGAAGCTCTTCTCCCCCGAGCCGCTGCCGATCGCCGCGGACATGATGCGCGCGATCGCCGTCTCGCAAGGGCGCGACGGCGTGCTCGCGGCGCTCGCGGCGATGCGCGATCGCCCCGATCGCACGAGCGTGTGGGAGGAGCTCGACGTTCCGTCGCTCTGCGTCGTGGGAAGGCACGACGCGATCACGCCCGTCGACGAGATGCAACAGCTCGCCGACCGCGCTCACAGCGGCCGGTGCGTCGTCATCGAGAACAGCGGACACCTCCCGAGCGCCGAGGCGCCCGAGCGACTGGTCGAGGCGCTCGACGCGTTTCTTCGCGTCGAATAAAGCACGCCACCATTGAACGTCGGAGCCATGGGACGAGCGTCAGGCCTACACGAGACCGTTGAAAGAAAGTCGAACCGCCACGAATCCGCCGAGAAAATGACGACGGTCGAATGAGTGGCGGTTTAGCGCCTGCGCCGTTTGCCCCCGTCGCGCGCGGTGTGCTCGAATTTCGCCCCATGATCGAGTGGGACGAGATGCATCTCTCGATGCGCGACGCCGTTCGCAAGTTCGTCGAGAGCGAAGTGAAGCCCAAGCGCGACGCGCTCGAGCGCGAGGAGATCCTCCCGTACGACATCCTTCGGAAGTTCTTCGACGCGTTCGGCGTCGCAGAGATGAACCGCGCCCGCGGCGAGAGCGAGGTGCGCCGCGCGCAGAAGCGCGAAGAGGCCGTCGCCCGCGGAGAAGCCCCGCCCGCGCGAGCGAAGCGCGACGGACCCGATCCCCAAGCGGGCCTCGAGCTCGCGATGCGAATGATCCCCGTGATCGAGTTCTGCAAGTACTCACCAGGGCTCATCACCGCGCTCGGCGTCAGCGCAGGCCTCACGCCCAACGCGATCATCTCGAAGGGAACAGCGCGGCAGATCGAGCGCTGGGCCCTGCCGCTGCTCACACTCGAAAAAGTGGGCGCGTGGGCGATCACCGAGCCGGGCTCGGGCTCGGACGCGTTCGGATCGATGAAGTCCACCGCGCGGCGCGACGGCGACGAATACGTGCTCAACGGGAGCAAGACGTTCATCACCAACGGCCCCTACGCGGACACGATCGTGTTCATCTGCAAGCTCGACGAGGGCAACGCCCCGAGCGAGCGCAAGGTCGTGAGCTTCGTGCTCGACCGTGGAACCAAAGGGCTCGAGCAGAGCAAGCCCCTTCGCAAGATGGGCCAGCACAGCTCGCCCACGGGAGAGCTCTTTCTCGAAGACGTCCGCGTCGGGCGCGACCGGCTCATCGGCGAGAGCGAAGAGGGACGCGGGCGCGAGGGCGCCAAAGAGACCTTCGTCTCCGAGCGCACGCTCGTCGCGGCGATGGCGCTCGGGATCATCGAGCAGTGCCTCTCTTTGTCGACCGAGTACGCTCGCACACGAATTCAATTCGGCAAGCCCATCGGGGAGTTTCAGCTCATTCAGCTCAAGCTCGCCAAGATGGAGGTCGCGCGAATGAACGTGCAAAACCTCATCTTTCGCCAGATCGCGATGGCCGCCGAGGGCAAGTCGATGGACCTCGCCGAGGCCTCCGCGTGCAAGCTCTACAGCGCGCAGGCCACGATGGAGGTCGCGCTCGAAGCCGTGCAGCTCTTCGGCGGCAACGGCTACATGAGCGAGTTTCACGTCGAGCAGCTCTGCCGCGACGCCAAGGTCCTGCAGATCTACGGCGGGACCGACGAGATCCAGATCTCGCAGATCGCGCGCACGCTGTTGGCGCGCGGTTAATCGACGCCGAGCCGCGCGGCCACGACGGGGTCGCGCACGGGATAGACGCGCTCGAGCGGGGTCTCGAGCGACTCGATCGTGTCCTTGCGAACGTTCGCGTGCTGAGCGTGGACGAGCTCGGTCACGTCGGTCACGCTCACGAGCGCGCCCTCGCCGAGCTCGCGCAGCGACGCGCCGCGGAGCCCGAGCTGGATCGCGCGGCGCTCTTGGGGATTTCCGCTCGGATCGTGGTCGGGGTCCCACTGGAGCCGCACGGTCGAGCGCTTGACCGCGCGGTCCCACGACGGTCGATCGCCGTACACCTCGGCCACGTAGCTCGAGTGCACCGCCGCGGCGAGCCACGCGTCGAACGCAGCGCGCGTGACCTCGAGCGAGAGCACGCGCTCTTGCCCTTCTTTTTGCGCCCATCCGCTGCGGTACATCATCCAGAGGAAGTTCGGCTTCACCCAGCTCATGCGATCGAAGCTGAACCCTCCGCCGCCGAGGCGCTGCTCGCGCACGGCGCTCTCGGCGATGGACGGGCGGTACGCTTGATAAACGAACACCGTTTCATCCGTGTACCGCGCGAGGATGTGGCGGCCGCGCGCGGGCCACCGTGCGCGCTGCGTGAGATAGCGCTCGAGCTCGAGGACACTCATGGCCCGATGAGTTCGTAACAGTTTGCAACTAAGTCAAGAGGGCGCCGGTGATTTGCGGGCGTCGCGGGCGTCGCGGGCGAACGCGAGGCTCAGAGCGTGACGTCGCCGCGGTTGTTGAAGCGATCGCGAACGATCACGCGGCGCACGCGGTCCGCTTGCATCCCGAGGTCGAACGACGCGCCGCCCATGGCGTCGAGGGTCATGGTGGTCTCCTCGCGCGGCGCGCCCGCGTCGAACTCGAACGTCACGCGCAGCGGCCCGCGCCGCAAAGGAACCCGTCGGTTCTGCGGCCCGCGCTCGTCGATGAGCCTCCAGCCGTCGCGCGCTTCGTAGCCCGCGGTGACGGCGATGGTGGTGCCCGTTCGCGTCGCGGTCGCGGCCATTGTGCCTTCGGTCACTTCGAAGGGCTGACTGTCGAGCGTCCACCCAGAGCCCTCGACGTGAAAGCGATAGCGCCCGAGGGCGACGCCCGCGCGATCGGCGATCTCGTCGAGCCCGTCGGTTCCCCATGGAGTGACCGCTTGCCACTCGGCCACCCAATAGTGCGTGCGCGGCGTGGCGCCCATCACGCGCAGCGGCTGTGGCGTCCAGGAGAGCAAGACGTCGCCGTCGACCACTTCGCGACCCGAGCGACGACGGACGGGCTCGAACGTTCCGCTCATGGGAGCGGTCTCGCGCTCGAGGCGAATGCGTGGATTTTGTCGCTGCGGATCGTCGCCGATCCAGACGAACGTCGCGAGCCCGAGCCTCGGGACGCGCGCCGCGGGCTGCGCGGTCGCGAGAGCGCGTCGACCGCGCACGAACACCTCCGACGGGATCGTGGTGGGAACCGTTCCCGCCGTCGGCGTCGCGTCCGGCGCCGCGAGCGTGTCCATGCGATTCATCGGCGACGCGAGCCGCGTCGCTCCCGTCGCCGCAGCGTCCTCGCGCATCGGTGTGTTCGCGAGCGCCATGAGCTCGGCCGATCGCTCGACGAGGTACTCACCCTCGAGCGGACCCCAGAGGTTGATGTTGGGCTCGTAGCCGCCGAGCAGCCAGTCCTCGGGCGTGAGCAAGTAGCCGATGTGTCCCTGCGAATAACCCACGACGATCGTGCGATCGGCGGGCAACGGAGAGCGACGACGGAGCTCGTCGGCGAGCATCGTGACGGGCTCGCCAGGGAGCGTCGCGATCATCACGTCGCCGAGGCGCACCGCGGACAATTGCGTGCGCGTCGTCGTGCAGAAGGGCGTCTCTTCGGTCTCGATGTTGCCCACGGCCAACACGAAGAGCGCGCCTCGTTGGACGTCGATGCACGAGCGATACGGGAGCAGCATCGAGACGCCCGGCAGCGTCGCCATCGGGACGAGCGACGGGCTGTCCGAGCCGCACAGCCCCGCGCCGTGCGGCGCGTTGAACTCGTCGATCGGCGAGAGCACCCGGCGCATCCCGTCGAAGATCATTCCGTCCGGCAATCGACGGGCGCGAAACGGCGCGTACTCGAGTCGGTTCGCGCCCTGGCGCACCGAAAACGTGCTCCAGTCCGGCCCGAGCGACACGCTCTTGGTGACCGCTTCGATCGCGAGCGTCTCGCGCATGCCCGTGCCCGCTTGCGTCCACGCCGCGCGGATCGCGTCGCGCGCCACGCGGCCCACGGACTCCATGCGCGCGAAGTCGTTGCACTGCGAGCCGCGCATCGTGCCCGAACAATCCATCATTCCGTTGCCGCTCGGCGAGACGTCGCCCGCGGCGCCCTGCCAGTGCATCACCAACACGCGACGGTCGAAGGACTCTTCGACAGCGCGCTCGATCGCGCCGGTGATCTCGTTGGTCGCGAAGGCGTTGTCCTGACCGAGGACGGTGCCATGAATTCCGAACACGTTAACAAGCGCGAGCGGCGCGCCGTCGCGACCGTCGACGCGGAGCACGAACAGGTCGCGGTCCTTGCGACGACCGCCCATGAGCATGTCGTTCTCGGGCCGTCGATCGCGGTTGACCTGGTCCATCGGGTCGAACATCCCGTTGTGCGCAAACCCGACGCGCGCGTCGACGCGGCCCGCGAGCGCAGCGCGCGCCGCCGTCGTGATGGCGTCGACGACGCGCCGGTACATTCGCGTCTGAAATCGCCCGAATCCGAGCGATAGCACTGGGCTCGGAGAGAACTGCGCCATCGCGCCGTGCGAGTGGCTCGTCGTGACGATGACCTTTCCGTTGAACTCGGCGCCGAGCGCGCGCTCGACGTCGGACACGACGGACTCGTAGAAGAACGGCGCGTCGAGCTTCACGAAGATCACGGTCTCGTCGCCGGCGGTCAGCGCGAGCGCCCGCGCCTTGGGCCGCGTCTCGATTCCGACCGAGGGCATGAACACATCCGCGCTCGGCACGTCGCGGACGTCGACGGCGTTCGTTCGACTCGAGCGGCCCTGGTAGCCGCCCTGCACGGTTCCCACCGGGAGCTCGACGACAGACTCACCGACGCCTGCGCGAAGCGATCCTTCGCTCACCATCGTTCCCGCGCGCGCCGTGGGAGGAACGGGCTCGAACGTGCAGTGTGCCACCGACGCCGGCCTCGGCGGGACATCCGCGATCACGACGTCCTCGGGCGCGGCTGCGTCTCCGGCCTCGGTCCCTCCGTCCGTAGGACCTACGGCGATGTCCGACGCGTTGTCGGTCGCGACGTCTGCGGGAGGCTGCGGCGAAGAGCACGCGAGCAGCGACAAGAGCGAGATCGGCATCCATCGACGCATGACGGCGTCGAGGGTACCCAATCACCCGAGCAAACTCGACACGCGCGTGTGCGGGACCGCAGGCTCCTTCGCGCGACGCACGACGAGGTCCGCCATCTTGTCGACCACCCAGCGAAACTGCGGCTCGCCGAGGGAGCTGATGTCGAAGTCCGGCGCAGAGTTCATGTAGTCGATCGCGTACGGAACGCCATCTCGGATCGCGAACTCCACCGTGTTCATGTCGTACCCGAGCGCGTCGCACAGCGTGCGCGCGTCGCGCGTCACGCGCTCGCGCAGCGCGTCATCGAGCGGAGGCATCGACGACGCCGCGCCCGTGTAGCGATCGAAGTGGCCGAGCCGCGGGTCCCACGGCGCGGGGAGCACCTCGGTTCGTCCGATCACGATGCAGCGGACGTACGTGCTCCACTTGATTCCCTCTTGCGCGATCATGGCTTTTTCGCCGGTCTGGTCGTACGCGCGAAAGAAGTCATCGGGGCTCGTGACGCGATGAACGTCGCGCCAACCCCCGCCCCAGTGCGGCTTGATGAACATCGGAAACCCGAGCTCTTCGAACATCTGCCCCCACGACAACGGGTACGCGAGGTTGCGAAGCGACTCGCTCGAGATGTCCGGCCCGTAGCTCTTGGAGGGCAAGAGCCTCGTCTTCGGCACGGCCACGCCGAGCTTCGCGGCGAGCGCGGCGTTGAAGAACTTGTCGTCCGTGATGCGCCAGAACGGGTTGTTCACCACGCGCGTCCCCATGAGCATCGCGTGCTTGAGAAACGCTTGATAACAGGGGACCTCGTGCGAGATCCGATCGACGAGGACCGCGTACGGGCACGGCTCGTCCGCGCGCGTGATGTCCACCGAGGCGTACTCGGCCACGACGCCCGCGTCGCGCGCGTTGACCGCGGCGATGAGCGCGTCGGGAAACGTCCTCTCGCGACCGACCAAGAGACCCACGCGAGGCAGCGTGCTCGAAGCGTTTGTTGCGTTCATGAACGCCGCGAAGATAACAAACTCGCGCGGCGAAGAGGGCTCAGCTCGCGCGCGAGCACGGGCGCGATGCGCGGCGCGCGGGTCCGCGCTGGAAACGGCATCGAGTCCCGCGGGGCGTCGGGCGCGATGTCCACCACGTCCGGCGCGCGCTCGAGGCACGCGTCCAACGACGGCGACGACGGATCCTCGACGAACGCCAGGTGATTCGCGACCGAGCGCTCGGCGCCGTCGCTCGGGCTGTTCACAACGCGCGAGCGAACGACGAGCGTCGACGAGCCGCCTCCGTCGAAGCGCACGGCCTCCCACGCCCCGAGGTCGCGAAGGATCAACGCGAGCTCGGGCGTCGTCGCGCCTGCGGACGCGCGCGAGCGGCCGTCGACCACGACGAAGATCACCGTTCGACCATCGCGCGACCAGCCCATCGCCGTGCGCGGGTGCCGCTGTCGCGAGTGCTGCACGTGCGGATCGACCCGCGCGGCGCCGGCCACCACGACGCGCTCTTGGGCCGAGACCACTTCGGTGTACTGCCGCGGGGCCTCGTAGCGCTCGAGGACCATCGGGAGCGCCCCCGATCGCGCCACGACGAGCGCGCCGAAGTAGTACTCGGGTCGCGGCGCAAACTCGCGCCCGTCGCCGCGCGCCCTGCCCAGCGGAACGCCGGGTCGATCGAAGAAGTCCCCGTTGATCGCGACGAGCGCGCTCGTCCGCTGCGCGAACCGCGACGTGGTGCTCGGCGTCTCGCTCGGGCTCGTCGCGCGAAAGCGCCCGCGCACAGCACACAAATTCAACACAGCCACGTGCAGCACGAGCGGCGCGCCATCGGCGTGACGCGTGCTTCGCCGCAACAAGCGCAGCCCCGGACGAACGCTCGACCACCGGTCGTCCGCGCGCGCGACGCTCGGCAAGCTCGAGGCCGAGAGCGCGAGCGCGAGCACGAGTCCGTGATACCGTCGATTCATGCTTCGTCGTCCGTGGATCCTAGCGCTTGTCGTGACCGCGGGCTCGTGGGGCTGCTCGCTGGCCATCGAGCCGAGGTTGTACAAGCCCTCGCCGACGACGGACGCGGGCGCATCGACGCTCGACGTCGAGCTCGCGGACGCCGCCCTCGGTGACAGCGACGAGGGCGGGAGCGACAGCGGCGCAGGGGACGCCACGACGGGCGACGCCACGGTCGCGGACGCGGTGATCGTTCCGACGGACGCGCCATCGCGATCGGACGCGAGCGACGTCGCGATCACGGGGCGCGACGTCGTCGCGGACGCAAACCCGAGCCTGCCGACTTGCAGCAACGACTCGATGTGCCCGACCGGGAGCCTCTGTTGCGCGCGGCTCGGCCGTTGTTTGCCCGAGCGCGTGATGGACGTGCTCTGCGCCCCGGACCTCTTGGATTGCCCGCGCGTCGCGTGCGGACCGGGGCAACTGTGCTGCGACGGTGTGCTTCCCGCGCGGTGCGTCTCGCTCGAGACGTACTTGAATGTGTGTCCAAACCGAGCGTGCCTCGATCGGTTCGCGCCGCCGTTCAGCTGTCCCGCCACCGGCGCGGGCGGCGGGAGGCTCGAGTGCTGCAACAACCGCTGCGTAAACGTCGCGAACAACGTGAACCACTGCGGTCGCTGCGGAAACTCCTGCGGCAGCGGCCTCGTCTGCGGCTCCGGCGCGTGCGAGACGTGCCTGCACTCGATCGCCGACGACCCCAACTACGCCGACCTTCGCTGTTGTCGGTCGCCCACAGACGCCGATTGCATGCGCGGCCGACCGTGCTGCGCGCTGCTCCCGCCGCTCTGAGAGGGTGTCGGAGCGGGAGGCAGCGCGGCGATGTGCGGTGTATTTTGCCTTGGAATTTCAGTGGCAGACGCGATATTTGTACATTGACAAGCAGACTCGACTCAGCTACGGCTGTCCGCGATGTCTTCGGACACTCTCGAAGCCCCCGAGCCCGCCGAACCCGAGCCGCTTGCTTCGGCGGAGGGGACGATCAGCGTCGAGGAGCTCGAGGCTCTCTACGCCGAGATCGATCGGCTCGACGCGGTCGTGAGCGAGCTCACGGACGAGCTCAGCGCGCGCGAAGAGCGAATCGAGTCGCTCGAAGCCGAGCTTCGAGACAAGAGCCGCGCGGCGAGGCTCGCGACGAACACGCCGAGCGCGAACCTCGAGCGCACGCTCTCGCAGCGAGAGTCCGACCTCAACGCGGCGGTGAGCGAGCTCGTCGCGACGCGCGAGGCGAGCGAGCAGCTGAGGCAGCAGTCCGCGCAACGGGAAGCGCAAATGCGCGCGGATCACGAGGCGACGCTCCGCACGGTCGCGGCGCTGAAGGCTCAGCTCGCGGCGAGGTCCGTGGACATCGCGACCGAGTGCGACCGCGCCGAGCGGGCTGAACAAGCGCTCGCGAAGGCGCGCGAGGAGCTCGCGGCGACGCTCGAGGTGAAGCGCGCGCTCGAGCGAGAGAACAGCGCGTTGACCGTGCAGCTCTGCGAGACCGAAGAGCGCTTGGCGATCGAGCCGCGCGACGTCGTTCGCGCCGCGAGCTGAGAGACGCTCAGCGCCAGCGCTGCAAGCCCGGCGCGATCGCGCGGTCGAACGCCTCGCACTGCGTCGAGGAGTCCACGCCCTCGCGGATCGCGCGCTCGGCTCCTTCGGCGTTGCGCGCGCGGGGCGTCCAAAACGCCACCCACGCGTCGCGCTCGGGCGCCGCGCACGTGTCGCCGATGATCCCCGCCATGCGAACGGCGGTCTCTTCGGTCGTTCGTCGCACGATCCCGTCGTAGTGATCGCGGATCCACGCGTGCGCGACGGCGCGGCGCTCGGGGTGCGTCGAGGCGGTCCAGAGCAACCGAAGGACGTCTTGTTGGCGCACGACGTCGGTCAACAGTTGATCGAGGCCTCGGCGGAGGACGGTCGGATCGGTGAAGGTCACGAGCGACACTTGCAGCGTGCTCCGCTCTTGCGGCGTGATGTCTTGCGCGCGAAGCCGCGCGAGCAGGGCGTCGAGCCGAGCGTTGTCCGCGCGCATCGACGCGATCGGAAGCACGAGCAACGCGAGGTCGCTCGGGACGCTCGCGGGCGCGCGCAGGTACTCGGTCGCGTAGCGATTGGCCTCGCGGAGGGCCGCTTCGTCCATCGAGAGCCAGCCGAGCACGCCGATCGCCGAGCGGCGGAGGAGCTTGTCGTCGTCGGTGTCGTTGGGGCGCGGCGCCCAGCCGAGGCGCGCGAGCGTCGGTCGAAAGAGCTGCGCCGCGAGCGCGCGGAGACGGGTGCGCACTTCTCCCTGCGCGTGGTGGGACACGAGCGACGAGAGCGCGGACGAGAGCGAGTCGAGCACGAGGCGATCGCGCTCGTCGCGGATGCGCGTGACGATCGAGAGGTACTGGTCGACGGGGAGCGTTCCTGCGCGGAGCTGCGCCCAGGCGGCGTCGACGAGGCCGACGCGCGCGCTGCGGTCGAGCGTCCTCCAGCGGGCGGGCTCGAAGAGCGCTCGCACGGGCTCGGTGAGCGCGTAGCGAACGTACGCAGACTCGCCAGCGTTGGGGTGAATCCACCGCGGGCACGCGATCGGGGGAGCGACGGGGCTCGCGCGCGAGGCGCCAGCGTCGGGCGTCGTCGCGGGCGTCGAGGCTCCCGTCGTCGGAACCGTGCTCGACGCGGTCGCGTCGAGCGTGATCCTCGCGCTCGCTTCGCGGAGGATCGTGCACGCGCGGGCCGAGCGATTGCCGCCCGCGTCGTACTCGACGCACAGGGGAATCGCCCATCGATGCGCGGCAATCAAGCGCTCGTTCTCGGGGCGGGCCGAGCCGAGCGGTCGATACTCGTCTTGCGTCAGCGTGATCGTCGGTGCCGCGCCGCGCGTGCACTGAAGCTCAGCGGTCACGATCGGAACGCCCCTGAAATCAAGAAAGCTCGACGCGACCGTGCTCACGTCGATTCCGCCGGTGGACTGCAGGTCGTCGAACAGGTCCGACGCGGTCGCGTTGCCCCAGGCGTGCGCGCGAATATACCTGCGAATTCCCGCGCGAAACGCGTCTTCGCCCATCGCGGTCTCGAGCATGCGCAAGAACGCGGCGCCCTTGGTGTACGTGATCCCGTCGAAGGCCTCTTCGGCCTCGGACGTCGAGCGGACGGGCTGACGCACGATGCGCGCGGTCGGCAGCGAGTCTTGGTCCATGGCCCACGCCCGCGAGCGCACGGACTCGACGCGCGAGCCCATCTCGGGGCGCCACGTGTCGAGCACGCGCGAGGTCGCCCACGTGGCGAAGCCCTCGTTGAGCCACAAATCATCCCACCAGCGCATCGTCACGAGGTTGCCGAACCACTGGTGCGCGAGCTCGTGCGCGATGATGCCCGCGATGCCTCGCCGCGCGGAGGTCGTCGCGCGCGCGGGGTCGATCAAGAGCATCTCTTCGCGAAACGTGACGAGCCCTGGGTTTTCCATGGCGCCCGCGCCGAACTCGGGGACGGCCACGAGGTCGAGCTTCGGGTAGGGATAGTTGCGGTCGAAGTAGCGAGAGAGCACTTCGAGGTGCGCCGCGGCGACGTCGAGCGACTCGCGCACGAGGGCGCCCTGCCCCTCGGTCGCGACGCCGCGCAGCGGAACGGTCACGCGCTCGCCGCCGAACTCGAGCGTGACGGGCGCGTGCTCGACGACGTCGAACGGCCCCACGGCGAACGCGATCAGGTAGCTCGGCGTCGGAGGCGTCTCTCGAAAGCGCACCCGCACGCGGCGATCCGCGAGCGTCTCGCGCGAGGCTTCGGGCATGTTCGCGAGCGCGACGGCGCCCGCGGGGACCGTGAGGTCGAGCTTCCACGGGACCTTGAACGCAGGCTCGTCGAAGCACGGAAACGCGCGCCGCGCGTCGTTGGGCTCGAACTGCGTAAACGCGTACCACTTGCCGCGCTGCTGCACGCGGTAGAGGCTGCGGAGCGACGGGTTGAACCGACCCACGTATTCGAGTTCGACCTGGACGTCCCCCGAGAGCTCGCGGTCGAACGAGACGACGAGCTCCTCGGGCGTCCCTCGGCCGTGGGCGCTCGCGCGCAGCGTGGCCTGTCCGCGGCTCGAACGGGCGCCGCTCGCGTCGAGCAGCCACACCTCGCGAACGTCGAGCTCGCGCGCGTGCATCACCACCGCGCGGCTCGCGCGAGCCATGCGCATACGAACGCGCACTTTGCCGCGAAAATCCTCGCGGTTCGGGTCGACTTCGAGCGAGACCTCGTACCCGAGCGGCGCGGCGAGCGCCGGCAGTCGGCCGTCCTCGCGCGGGGCCTCGACGGACACAGCCGCCACGGTGACCGACGCGTCGGGGGTCGACGCCGTCGTCTGCGCGCCTCCGCTCGCGCCGCTCGCGCCGGTCGTCGCGCTGCCAGTGTTCGTTGAAGGGGTGCACTGCCCGAGCAGCGCTACGCAGAGGGTCGCTGCCCAATGTCTTCGGTTCGTCACGGGGCGGCGAGTCTCGCACACGTTTCCAACGGCGACCGCCCCCGTCGCGAGATCGGGCCCGTCGCTTGCAAACTCTCTCGCAAATCCGTGTAAAGCGAGGCTCGCGTGTGCCACCGTGGGCCGAAGCGCAGAGAAATTCTCCAGGGCACCGCGACACGAGGAGCCTCCTCGTCAGAGAGCAAGAGCCATGAGCGACGCGAACAAGACCCCTCACTTTCTTCGATTCACACGGGCGCTGGCGCTCGTCGGATCGCTCGCCACGTTCGGCGCGCAGAGCGCGGGGTGCGCGGCGAGCGTCGCGCCCATGGGCGACGGCGGAGACACGGGCGTTGCCGACAGCAACACCGTGGCGTGCACGTGTTGTCCATCCGGCGATTTGTCCGGCCGATGCGCGGTCACGACCGGCGGTGGCGGCGGCGCGCCGATCGCCGACGCCGGCTTCGCGCCGCGACCTGTGGACTCGGGGGCCGAGCCGCCCGATCCCGACGGAGGTTCGATGGATCGCATCGTCGACGCGGGCGTGATGCCTCCTCCGCCGCCGTTCGATTCGGGCGTCGCGATCACATACCTCGATCCGCCCGCGGGTTCGCGCTGGTGCACCGCTGCGGATTTGAGCCCGCCGCGTCCGGGTGGACCGCAGTGCGCCGTCGCGGGCCCCCTCGCCCCGCCCGAGCTCGACGCGTGACGGTTGTCACGTGACGAAGTAGCCGACACCGCTCGGTCCGTGGCAGAACACAGCGACCCATGAATTCGACCGCTTTCTTCGCGCGCCGCGCGACCGCTTCGTCGAGCGCGTGTAGCGCAGCGCTCGCTGCGCTCGTCCTGATGGGCTGCGGCGCGAAGACAGGGCTCCGCGTGCCGGACGTCGAGACACCTCCGGACGCGACGATCGACACGCCCGACGTGACGGACGTCGCGGATGTGCGCGACGTGCCCGACGCGATCGACGTGCCGGACGTGCCCGATGTGCAGGTGTGCGTCCCGGGTCGGTTCGACCTCGAGCGGCGCGGCGCGGAGGTGATGTTCGTCATCGATCGATCGAACTCGATGGCGTTCTCGCTCGACGGCGCGGTGGGCGTTCCGATGGCGTCGCAGCGCTGGACGATCCTCAACAACTCGCTCGCGCGCGTGCTGCCCATGTACGACCGCACGGTGTCGTTCGGCGCGAAGTTCTATCCGCAGCCGATCGACCCGGGAAACGCGGACGTCGCCGAGAACTGCACGAGCCGCCCCGGCATCGACCTCGAGCCCGCGCTCGGCAACGGCCCCTCGCTCCTTCGCTTCTTCACGACGACGCGGCCCGGCGGTGGAACGCCCACGCACGACGGCCTCCTCCAAGCGAGCACGTACCTGCGATCGCGCACCAACCGCGGCGCCGCGCGCTACATCGTCCTCGCGACGGACGGCGGCCCCAACTGCAACCCGCGCAACCCCGTTCCTGCGTCGCGCTGCACGTGCACGTCGTCCGATCCGAACGCGTGCCGATCGAACCCCATGATCGGGATCTACAACTGCCTCGACGACCTGCGCACCGTCGCGCTCGTGCGCGAAATCGCTGCGCCTACGACGCCGGGCACGCAGCCGATCCCCGTGTACGTCGTCGGCCTCGACGGCTCGATGACGATGCGCGCCGACTTGTTGGCGGTGCTCGATCAGATGGCCAACGCCGGAGGCCGCCCGCGCCCGATCGTCAACCCTGGCGATCGCGCGTACTACTCCGTGCGAACGCCGGGTGACCTCGAGCGCGCGTTCGACACCATCGTCGCCCCGCTCGCGCGCTGCGCGTACGTGACGCCGTCGCGCCCGACCAACCCCGACGAGATCGACATCGAAATCGACGGCCGTCGCATCGCGCGCGACCCGATGCGCGCCGAAGGGTGGGACTGGACCGATCGCGATTTCGGCGAGATCACGTTCTACGGAATGGCCTGCGCGCAGGCCTCGGCGGGCAACGTTCGCGTCCGCGCCAGCGTCGGCTGCCGAGATCTCTGAACAAGCGCCGTAAGCGGTTTGACGGCGCCGCGGGAGGGAGGGGCGTTTCGTCCGCGAAAGTGCGTTGATTCTCGCTATTTTTGGCGCGGCACTGCACTTGCTGCACTCGGCCCATCGGGCCCCGCCAGGTCCCGAGCACGGAGCGCACGACGATGAACCCCAGCGAACTGATCGACCCCGAGACGCGCACACCACGACGGACGCGAGGCGCTTCGCGACGGGCGACGCGCGTGATCGCGGGAGCCGCGACGTGTCTCGTGCTCGCGGGCACCGGATGCGGCGCCAAGACGGGGCTCGAGATCCCCGACGTCGAGATGGACGCCTCGGATGACGTGCGGACGGACGTTCCGTTCATTCGCTACGAGGCGTGTGTGCCGGGGAGATTTCCGCTCATTCGTCGATCGGCCGAGGTCACGTTCGTCATCGATCGTTCGGGGTCGATGGACGCGCCGCTCGAGGCGAGCTTGGAGGACGCAGGTCGCGCGTTCTCCCGTTGGACGATGCTGCGCGACGCGCTTCGGGCCTCGCTCGTCGGCGAAGTCGAAGGGCGCTTGAGCATGGGAGCGCTGTTTTTTCCCCGTGTTCCGCTGGTCGAATCGCCGTCGCAAGAAGAGTCCTGCACCGTCAACCCGATCGGGCGCCCGACGAACATCATCGCGCCGCGGCTCAACAACGCGACCGCCATCCTGCGCGTCTTCGACGAGACCCGCCCCCGCGGAGGGACGCCCACCTTCGCCGCCGTCACCGCCGCGGGCGAGCCCCTGCTCGAGCTCGCGCGCAGCGACCCCGATCGCTCGAAGGCCCGCTACCTCATCGTCGCGACGGACGGCGGCCCCAACTGCAACCCCACGATCCCGCCCGAGCAGTGCGTCTGCGCGGTCGAAGACCCGACAGGCCGCGACGTTTGCCGCGAGAACCCCGCGCTCGCGCGTTGGTTCTGCCTCGATCGCGCCAACGTCGTAAACAAGCTCGAAGAGTACGCGCGCAACGGCCTGTACACGTACGTCATCGGCTTGGACAACCCGAGCGAGCGCCCGATGATCGAGACGCTCAACGCGATGGCCGTCGCCGGTCGCCGCGCGAACCCCATCGGGGAGTTTCGCTACTACTCCGTGCGCAGGTCCGACCAGCTCTTCGCGACGTTTCGCGACATCGCGACGACGCTCTCGCGCTGCGCGTTCGTGACGCCCTCGCGTCCGGACAACCCCGAGTCGCTCCGCGTGGACGTCGGCGGCTTGGTGATCCCGCGAGACCGCGCGCACATCAACGGCTGGGATTGGACCGACGAAGGCTACGGAGAGATCACGCTCTACGGCCGCGCGTGCGATCGCGCCCAAGAGGCGCCGGTGAGCGCGGTCGTCGGCTGCCGCTGAGCGACGCTGTGGTACGGTCCCCGTCGCGCGCTGCGAACGCGCGCGAACAAAGGAGTCTCGTGCAATGGCGTCGGTCGAAGAGGTGCACAAGCGGATCACCGAGGTGCTCGACGAGGCGAAGGTCTCGTACGGCATCAAGGGCGAGCGCATCTACATTCGCCAGGGATCGGCCGCGGTCTTCATCAAGGTCGAGTCGTGGCTCAACGACCACACGATGGTCGAGCTGCTCTGCCCCGTGCTGAAAGGGATCGATCGGACCTCGGCGCTGCTCGAGAAGCTCGACGCGCTCAACCGCGGGCTGTTCTTCGGCAAGGCGTACACGCACGACAGCGGCGTGTGGCTCGCCCACAATTTTCTCGGCGATCACCTCGACCCCGAGGAGCTGCTCGCGGCGCTGGGGCTCGTCGCGCGCGTCGCCGATCGCATCGACGACGAGCTGAAGGGCGAGTTCGGCGGTCAGCGATTCACCGACGGCTGAGCGCTTCGCGCAGCTCGCCGAGCGCGACGGTGCTCACTTTGATCGCGAGCTGATTGCTCTCGATCCGCGCGGACGCCGCGTCGTCGTCGGGGCGGTCCGCTTGCAGGGTGGCGTTTTCGACGAAGAGCTTCGAGCGATGGGACTCGAAGCCCGCTTCGAGCGCGCGCAGCGTCGCTGGGTCCGACGCCGATCGCGCCGCGCTCCAGCGCTGCGTGAGTAGATCGAGCTCGCTCGCGTCGAGCGAGTGAGAGAGGGAGATCGCTGCCATGGCGGCCCGAGCGTAGCGCAACGCAACGGCAGAGGCGCGACAGCGAGCAGAACTACAGCAGCAGCCACCCCATGCGCGCGGCGCGAACGACGGCTTCGGTGCGGCTCTGCACGCCGAGCTTCGCCATGAGCGCGTTGACGTGAAACTTCACCGTGTGGTCGCTGATCCCGAGGCGCGCGGCGATCTCTTTGTTCGCGAGGCCCTCGGCGAGCAGCTGAAGGACCTCGGCTTCGCGCGGCGTGAGGGCGTCGGAGCGCGCGCTCGCGGGGGCGCGCTCGGGCTCGTGGGTCCACGGCTCGCCGAGGGCGGGATCGATCGCGACGAGCCCATCGGACACGGCGCGAACGGCGGCGCGAAGGACCCGCGCGCTCGCCTCGCGACGAACGACGCCGCGGGCTCCGTGCGAGAGCGCCGAGCGCGCCTCGCCCGTGTCCCTCACCATCGCCACAACGGGAACGACCGTGACCCCGACGGCCGCTTCGCCTCCCGCGCTCGGAGCTCCTGCGCCCGTGCTCACCTCGCCGTCGACGAGGAGCACGTCCACCGCGAGATCTCCGCGCTGGAGCACGTCTGCGAGCGCTCCGCCTTGCGCGACGACCTCGACGCCGTCGGGTTCGGCGACGAGCGCGCCGAGCCCTGCGCGCGCGAGCGGGTCTTCGGACACGACCGCGACGCGAACGATCGGAAGCGCGACAGCGACGGGCGATGCGAGCACCGTCGAGTTGTCGGGCGACAGCGGCGCGGCGTCAATCCCGAGCCAGCGCCCGTTCAATAGAGCACGCGATTTCGACCGCCGTGCTTGGCGTCGTAGAGCTTCTCGTCCGCGGCCTTGATGAAGTCTTCGGCGCTCGTCGTGAACTCGGTCGCGACCGCGACGCCCATCGAGACCGTCACGGGCAAGCGCACGCCGTCGAACACGAACGGGTGCTTCTCGATCTCGCGACGGATCGCCTCGGCGACCTTCGCCGCCGCCGTGAGCTCGGTCTCGGGCATGAGCAGCGAGAACTCTTCGCCGCCGTAGCGCGCGAAGATGACGCCGTCGTTGATCATTCGCTTGACCAACGCCGCGGTCTCTTTGAGCACGTGATCGCCCGCGAGGTGGCCGTAGTTGTCGTTGATGCCTTTGAACTTATCGAGGTCGAACATCACGAGCGACAGCGGCCGCCGATAGCGACGCGCGCGCTGCAGCTCGGTCTCGAGGTGCTCGGTCAGGTAGCGACGGTTGTGCGCGCGGGTCAATCCGTCGGTCACCATCAGCTCGCCGATGGTCTGGATGAACTCGGCTTCGACGTCGGTACCCGAGAGGTACTTGAAGATCGTGTCGCCGACTTTGATGTGATCGCCGCGGCGGAGCGCAGCGGACTTGATCGGCTCGTCGTTGACGTACGTCCCGTTCGTCGAGTCGTTGTCCGCGATCCACCAGACCTCTCCGCGTCGCTCGAAGCGCGCGTGCTTTCGCGAGCACGTCTCGCTGTCGAGCACGATCGCGTTGTCCGCCCCACGCCCCACGGTGGAAACAGCGCCGTTTGGATCGAGCACGAACCTTCGTCCGAGCTGATTCACGTCGCGCGAGTAGATGATGACGAGGCAGTCGTTACCGTTGTCCTTCGGCTTGTTCGCCGAAGGGTTGTAGCGGATCACGTGGGTGCGCGCCTGCCAGTCGTTGCCGTCGTCCGAGCTGCCGCTCATCGCGGAAAGCGTCCCGGATTCGACCATGGTTCGTCAAGCCAGACGCGCTGTTGGGTCGCATTCTGTTTGCGCAACGGCCGTGTGCGATGGCTCCCGACGTCGGTGGCGAACCGCTCGTCATGCCGCGTCAGGTGGGGCTTCACGGGATGTTTGCTCGGCGGGTTGGGAAGGTTGGGAAGGCTGGGAAGGCTGTGTTGGTTGAGACGGCTCGCTCGGCGTGGTCGAGGGATTCGTCGGTTCGCGCGGGGACTCGACGCCGCTGTCTCGCGGAGGGTCGGGCGTCGAGGTCGCTCCACTGTCGACTTCGCGAGGCGGATTGCTCGTCGTTGCGTCATCGGCCACCGCAGCGACACCGGCGTCCTCTGGGGTCGATCGCGGCGGCGACGCGTCTTCGATCGACACGCTCGTCGAGCTCGCGGCGTCGCGCGCGGGTGGCTCGGCGCTCGTCGCCGTGGAGGCGTCGGGGGTCGATTCGATCGGCGTCGGATCGGGAGGAGGACGCACGCAGGTAAACAGCCACGCTTGCCCGGCGCCCGCCGCGAAGCGCTGAACGCGCGTTTGCCATCGGCCCTCGCCCGTGCATTGAACGGTCGGCAGCGCGCGGAGCACCTCGGGGTCCATCGCGGCGCGACCTGCGTACTCGTGCGTCGACGAGTCCGAGAGGACGTCCGTCGTGCAGAGCGTGACCTCGCGATCGAGCGCTCCTCCGTGGGCGACGACGCGAACGCCGCGCGCGGAGGCCACGCAGAGCACCGAGCTCGTCGCCGCGCTCGACGCGTCGCGCCCGGCGTCGGCGCTCGGGCCGCGCGCGGGGTTCGTGATGACGGCGATCGCGTTTCGTCCGCGAAACGCACGAGGAAGCGCGCCGACGTCGAGCGGCGTCGTGGGCGCGGTGTCGAGCGAGACGCCCGGATCGACCACGCCCGTGTCGTAGAGAACCCCGGTGTCCGTGGGGACGTCGCTCGCGGCGTCGACGCGAACGCCGCTGTCTGCCTGCGCGCGAGGGGCTGTCCCGCTCACGAAGAACGAGCGCAGCGCGATCGCGCCGATGGCCACCGTCGCGAGCGCGAACGCCGCGACGAACGCAGGCGACGCGTGTCGACGCTCTTCGGGCTTCTCTTCGCGAACGTCGCTCTCGTCGCCCCACGCGTCGGGGTTCTTCTCGCTCTTGGTGCTCGCCATGAGCGTCGGCGCGGTGTCGACCGCGGACGCTCCGTCGAACGTGTCGAGCGGCTCGATCACGATCGGCCCCGAGCCCGTCGCCCGTCCGCTCTGGACCGAGAGGAGCGACGGCGGCGCGAGCGATTGTCGCGGGGTGATTCCCAGCGACTCGAGCTCTTTGGCGAGCGCGTCGAGCGAGCGTTGGTACTCACCCGCGAGCGCCGAGAGCTCGTCGCTCATCTGACGCATGCGGGCCTCGTGCGCGGACTCGCCCTCGCCTCGCTCGCTCGGCTTGGCGGACAAGAGCGTCGACCACGCGAGCGCCTTGTTCTGGAGGTCCGAGAACGCGCCGGCGAAATAGCGATCGAGCACCTTGGCTTCGGTCTCGTCGATCGACGGTCGCCTCGCGCGAACGGACTTCGGCGGCGACGACAATCGAAGCTCGATCACCGCGAACGCCGCGGGCGACGGGTCGATGTCGTCGATGTCCCAAGGGAGCGAGAGCGCGAGCAGCTCGTAGAGGCACACGATCGCGGCGTGGACGTCGCTCGCGGGCGACGGACGCGCTGCAAAGTGTCCCGGAGGCGCGTAGCCGGGCGTTCCGCCGGTCTGGCGCAGGACGAACGTCTCTCGACCGATGAGCGCCGCTTCGTCGTCGATCGCCGCGCGCCCCGCGGTCGCGACGCCGAAGTCGAGCAGCGTCACCGAAGGGTCCGTCGGATCGCCGTCGTCTACGAAGACGTTGGTGGGCTTGATGTCCGAGTGAACGAAGCCCGAGGGCGCGCCCGGCTCGTGGATCGCGTGCACGCGCCGCAGCTGTCCGAGCAGCTTTCGCGTCGCGCGAATCGCGCGGTGAACGTCGGGCGGCTCGCTCTTTCGCCGAGCCTCTTCGTCGACGAGCGCGCCCCACGATCGACCGCGCGCCATCTCCATGCGCAGCCCGAGCGCGCCGTCATCGAGCCGGACCAGGGCGATGAATCGCGCGACCGACACGCCGTGCCGCTGCGCGGCCTCTTGCTTTGCGGCCTCGTTGCGCAAGAGCCCCGTGAGCCACCGCGTCGCAGCGTCGTCGTGCGGCGAGGCGCTCGGGATGCTCTGCCCGCCGCTCGCTCGGGTGCCGCCGCTCTTCGGTCGCGCGACGAGCTTGAGCGCGTAGCTCTGTTGGCTCTGCTCACCGAGGACGCGCACGCCGAGCACTTGCCCCATCGCGCCGGCGCCGATGCGCCGCGTGACCTCGTAGCGCTCGGTCACCGGGTGCGCAGGATCCAGGGCGAATCCCGCGGCGAACACGACCGTGGCCGAGAGCTGAACCCCGGGCTCGATCGCGGACCAATGCGTCGCGCCCGAGGACGGAGCGCTCTGTGGGCGCGTGGGCTCGGGCTCGTCCATGGGGCGTAGTACGAACTTACCCCAACGGAGCTTCGGTCAGTGACGAACTCGTTCGCGTCGCGGGGCGTCGCTCGCGCCCGTCTCGGCCCCTGCGGATTCTGCAGGAACGTTCGCGCTCGGCGCGCTCGCGCCGCTGCTCGACATCGCCGGCACGGCCGCCTCGGGGCGGCGCCCGAAGTTGCGAAGCGTCTCGACCCACGTAAATCGACCGCTCTTCGAGAGCGGCTCGCGCGCGACCTGCCACGCCTCTCGCCACACGAGCGAGCGGCGCGCGAGCGCTTCGGACAAGCGCAGCCCGCGGCCTGTGTCCGCGATCGCCGAGAGCGCGTAGCCCATCACGGTGACGTACTCGCGCGCGAACGAGGCGAGCCTCGCGTCGTCGCCCGAGAGCAGCGCCATCGACGCGCGGCGCGAGCGCTCGCTGGCGCGCCAGTAGCGAAACATTCCGTCGCGGAGCGCGCGGGCGCCGTCGTTGGCGCCGAGAAACACTTCGTAGAGCGCCTGCGCGAGCACCTCGCGTCCGCGCGAGCTGCGGTAGCGGGTCTTCTCGTGTTCGACGAGCGCGCGGTCGATCTGCGCGTCCGAGACGTCCGCGGTCGGCGTTGTCGCGATGGCGCGATCGAGCGCGGCGCGCAGCGAGAGGACGTCTTGAACGCCGACGGTCATTCCCCCGGCGCTGAGCGGGTGCGAGCAGCCCGCGGCGTCGCCGATGATCACGGCGCCCTGCACCGCGACGCGATCGGTGCTGATCGCTTGGTTCGCGCAGAGCTCGACGCGGCCCGCTTCGATGGCGGCCAACATTCCAGCGCGCAGGGGCTCGGGGACGTGCGGGGCGTACTCGCCGACGAGCAGCGACGCGAGGGACTTCTTCGTCCCCTTCGCGCGCTCGGTGGGAATATCCACGCACATCCGCACCTGCCGCTCGCCCACTTCGTACGCGAGGATCGGCCCGAGCGGCGCGAGCATCACGGTCCCGCGACGCGCGCGCGGAAGTCCCACGCCCTCGATCTCGAGCGCGGCGGTAAACGACAAGAGCGAGGCGCGACCCTCGAGCCCGAGCAGCGGGCGCAGCCGCGAGTGTCGACCGTCCGCCACCACCGTGAGCTTCGCGCGGACCTCGCGCCCGTCCGCGAGGCGCACGCCGACGACGCGATCTCCCTGGCGAACGACGTCGACCACGCGATGCCCCGTGCGGATCGTGACGCCCGGCCGCTGCGCTGCCTCGCGCCGAAGCGCGTGGACCATCTCGTGGTGATCCATCGCGAGCCCGAAGCTCTCTTCGCCCTGCGCGTCCTCGGGGTACTCGAGCTCGAGCGTCTCGCCGTTGTGACCGGTGAGCACCGCGAAGCCGCGCGCGCGATACGCGCCCGCTTGCTCGAGCGCGGACGCGAGGCCGATCTCTGCGAGCGCGCGGACGCCGCCGGCGTGGATGAGCTCGCCGCGAAACCGCGGGTCAGTCCCAGGACGCGCCTCGAGGACGAGCACCTTGCGCGTCTCGGAGCCGAGCGCCGCCGCGGCGACGAGGCCGACCCATCCGCCGCCCACAATGATGCAATCCCACGCTTCGGATTCGCTCATGGCGCGTTGATTACCGCAGCGAGAACCGAGGGAAAAGTCTTCCGAACTTTTCTTCGAACTTTGTCCCTAGTTCAGCGTCACTGACAGTCAACAGTCACGGACAGACGTCAGTCATCGACCTTCGTCTGTCAGTCACGCGGGGCGAGTGGTCGACAAGCGTCATTGAAACCCGTCGAAGTGCCGCAAATTTGGCGGCCGTTCTTGACGAGCAGGCGACCGACGCGCGATACCCCGACGCGGCTGTCAGCGCGCCAGCGAGCGCTCCGGACTCTTCGAAGTGCCCCTCTCGACTCGAGAGTTCTTCAGGACTCGCAACGGACTTTCGCGCGCTTCTCGACTCAGCAAACGAACTCAGGATTGAGACACCATGGCCAACCTCGATGATCTGTTGGTGAAGACGAGCCGAACCTTCGCGCTGTCGATCCCGCTCTTGCCCGAGCCGTGCAGGCGCGAGGTGACCATCGCGTACCTGCTCTTTCGGATCGCGGACACCTTCGAAGACGCCGCCGCGTGGCCGAAGCGCGACCGCATCGCGGCCCTCTCGGAGTTCGCCGCGCTCTTGCGCGACCCGAGCGTCGAGCGCGCCCGCGAGCTCACTGGAAAGTGGACGGCCTCGCGCCCGATCGACCACGACGGGTACATGGAGCTCCTGGCCGAGACGCCCGCGGTGTTCGAAGCGCTGCTCGCCTGCGAGCCCCGCGGCCGCGCGATCGTGACGAAGCACGCCCTGCGCACGACGGACGGCATGGCCACGGTCGTCGAGCGCACGGATCACCGTGGAAATCTCCAGCTCCGCGACGTTCAAGACCTTCGGGACTACTGCTACATCGTCGCGGGCATCGTGGGAGAGCTGCTGACCGAGCTGTTCTTGCTCCACGGCCCGCAGCTCGTCGGCGTGCGCCGAACGCTCGAGGACAACGCGGTGGCGTTCGGCGAGGCGCTGCAGCTCGTCAACATCTTGAAGGACGCGGACGACGACGCCGAGGACGGTCGCGTGTTTCTCCCGTCGAAGAACGAGCGCGGCCCGATCTTCGCGCTCGCCCGCGAGGACCTCGCGCGCGCGCAGCGCTACGTGTCCGCGCTGCACGAGGCCGAAGCGCCCTCGGGGTTTCTCGCGTTCACCGCGCTTCCGGTGATGCTCGCGAAGGCGACGCTCGACCGCGTCGAGGCGTTCGGCCCGGGCGCGAAGATCGAGCGCGCCGAGGTGTTCGGGATGATGGCCGACCTCGAGAAGGCCCTCGACGCGCGCGCAAATCCCCTCGCCACTGCGTAGCGCTTCGCGTCACGTCGCGCGGCGCGACCACTCTCCGAGCGCCCAGAGCGGAAAGTACCGCCGGTAGTTCTCGTAGTTGATCATGCACGTGCGGTTGAACACGCCCACGAGCGACTCGCGCGGCCACGCTCCGTCGTCTCCCTGGTGATCGACGAGCCACTGCGCCGCGCGGCGCATCGCGTCCTTCGCGCCGCTGTCTGCGCGCGCGAGCGTGAGCAGCGCCCACGACGTGTTGGCGGCGTGGCCTTCGGGGTGATCGACCCAGCGACGCTCGGAGCACGAGGTGTGGTGCTCGCCCCAAGCGCCATCCGCGCGCTGCTTGGACAAGAGAAACTCGCACGCGCGCACGATGGCGGGGTCGCGCGTGGAGGCTCCCGAGGCGAGCAGGCCCGAGACGCCGAACCAGGTTCCGTAGGTGAAGCACACGGCCCACGAGCCCTCGAAGCTGCCGTCTTCGCGCTGCATCTTTCGCAAAAACGCCGCGCCGCGCGCGAGCGCTCGGTCGATCTCGCCGTCGAACTCGCCGCGAAAGCGCTTCTTGGCCACCGCGAGCGCCTGCATCACCGCGCTCGAGCACTCGACGTACGAGTAGTCCACCATGATGTCGCCGAACACCTGCGACGGGTTGAGCGCTTCGATCCACGCTCCGCCGCGCTGTCGCTCGTAGCTGGCCCAACCGCCGTCGTCGTTTTGCCACGAGAGCATGAGCCGCACGCTGTCCCGAAGCAGCGCCTCGGGAACCGGCGCCGACTGCGTCTTCTCGAGCGCCACGGCGACCTTGAACCCCTCGGCGGTGCAGTCCGTGATGGGCCAACCGTGGGGGCGGTTCGAGAAGGGCCAGCCGCCCTTGGACTTGTGCCGATAGAACCGCTCGAACGCCGGGACGTCCTCGAGGATTTGATTGTCGCGCACAAAATCATGAGCCTTCGCGAGCACCGCGTCCGCTTCGCTCGACGAGGGCGCGGCGAGGATCGCCTGCACGGCGAACGCGGTGTCCCACAGCTCGGTGCTGTTGTAGCCCTGCATCTTGAGCCCGTCGTGGCCGTCCCAGAGGTACCAGCGCTCGAGCTGAACGAACCCGCGTTCGGCCCGGTCGTGCGCGCCCGCGACGACGTGACACAGCGTGTTGAGCACGGCGTTGACGGGGCCGATCTTGATGTCCGTCGTGACGTCGTCCTCGTAGCAAACGTGCTCGTACACAGCGTCGAGCGAGCGCCGTCGCAGCGCCGCGCTCGCGCGCTTCTCGTACGCGAGCATCGCGCGGTTGGCCCAGGTGAGCGTCGGCGAAGGCGCGCGGTAGTTGTCCTCGGCGGCGACGGTCTCGCGGTGCAGATCGAAGTCGATCGAGCCGTAGGGCGTCGGGTAGAGCTCGTCGCGAATCGCGGCGACGAGGGGGCTCTCTCGTACGGTGGCGCGCTTTCCGTAGAGATAGGCCATCGGGAGGTAGACCTGTCGGCAGTGGCACCAGAGTCGCCCCGGATGAAACGGCGTCGCGTACGGCAACAGCCACAGCTCGGGCAGGATCGGCGCGAGCGCGTCCCAGGGATAGAGCCCGAGCACAGCGAGCGTGAATTTGCCCCACGACGCCGCGCCCACCGGGCCCCCGCGATCGCGGATCCACTGGCGCATCTTGCGCGCCACGGGGTGCTCGGCGTCCATCCCGAGCAAGCGGATCATCGCGTAGTTGAGCGCTGTCGTGAACATCGAGCCCGCGCCCTCTGCGTGCAGACCGACGCTCCCGTCCTCGCGCTGCACGTTGGCGATGTACTCGAGCATGCGCGCGCGCTTGTCCGCGGCGAGCTCGCGGCCCGCGTAGTGGTACGCGGCCACGAGCATCGGCATGAGAAACATCGGGCCGCCGTAGTCGCCCCACCACGCGCCGCGCTCGGTCTGCTCGTGGCCGAGGTGCTCGATCGCGCGGCGCATCGCAGCGCGCGATCGCTCGCGAAGCTCGTGGGTCGAGGGAGCATCCGATCGCGCGTCGATGGGAGTCGTCGCTTCGCCGTAGTTCGTCATGAGGACGAGCCGTGCGTACACCGAGCAGCCGCGTTCGTCAGCCCACGGAGTCGCTCGAAATCTCAGCGATTGTCAGTGACTTTCGCCAGACGGCGCCGAGCTACCACGCGGTAAGCGCTCGGCCCTCGGGACCGGTTCGGCGACGCGCTGCGCAGAGCTGTTCGCCGCCGCCGTCAGACCGTCGCGCGATCGGACAATCTCACTCCGGAGATTTCGGCGCGACTGTCGCGAAAGCGCAGCGGATTTCTCGCCGGACTGCGGCGGGGCGTGCCGAAAAGTACGCTCGCGACCGCGGTCGGGGCGAAGATCCCGGGCTAAGGTGTTGTTCGTGCGAATTCCACACTTCGTTTCTTTGCTGCTCGGAGCGGCCTCGTTCGTCGTGTCCGCCACGGGCGCCGCGCAGACGACGGATCCCACGTTGCTCGCCTCGCGTCGCGCGCTGATCGAGCGCGCGACCGCCGCGAGGACGGCAGGTCGACACCAAGAGGCGCTCGACCTCGCGCAGCGCGCGGCGCAGATCCAGATGACCCCGAGCCTTCGGCTCTTCGTGATGCAAGAGCAGACGCAGGTCGGCCAGCTCGCCGAGGCGTATTCGAGCGCGATCGCGTGTCAGAGCGAAGCCGCCCGCGACACCGCAGCGAGCGCGCAGACGATCGCGCGGCTGTGCACCGAGAGCGTCAACTCGCTGCAGAGCCGCGTCGGTCGCGTGATCGTCACGGTGACGCCAGCGGTCGAGGGCGTGCGCGTGTTCGTCGCCAACCGCGAGCTGCACTCGGTGCTGTTCGGACAGGACTACGTGGTGACGCCGGGCGAGGTGAGCGTTCGCGCGGAGGCGTCGGGTTACCGATCGGTAAGTCGCACGGTGACCGTCGGCGCGGGCGCGTCGATGGCCGTTCCTCTCGCGCTCGAACGCGAGGCGCAACCGGACACTTCGGTCAGCACGCCGCCGGACACCCAAGGAGGGACGGGCACCGCAGTCACGCCTCCCGACAACACAGACAACACGACGAGCGCGCAACCGAGCGACACCTCGGACACGACGGGAGGAGCGAGCGCGGCGCCCTCGTCGAGCAGCGCGACGGGAGCGCGGCGCCCTGTGGATCAACCGAGGCGACTCAACGTCGGCGCCGTCGCGACGATGGCGACAGGCGGCGCGATCCTCGTGGGCGGCGCGGTGGTGCTCGGCCTCGGCGCGAGCGCGGCCGCTGAATACAACAGGCTCTGTGACCCGCGCTGCACGCAGGACAACGTCGCGATGGGACGCGCGGCGTACGACAGGGCCAACTTGATGTTCGGCCTCGGGATCGCAGGCGTGGCGATCGGCGGAGCCGCCGCGGTGGGTGGGCTCGTGTGGATGCTCGTCGCGCGACCGAGCGCTCCGCCGGCGCGCGTGGCCTTCGTCTCTCCCACCGCGAGCGGCGCCGTCATCGGCTTCGGAGGAACGCTATGAACGCTCGAGACACTTCCCGCGCGACGCGCCATCGGCCGAGCGCTTCGAACGAGGTCACGACCGCGAGCGCGCTCGCGCTGATCGTGCTCGCCGCGACGGCCTCGGGCTGTCTCGGCGAGTTTCGCGGGCCGATCTCGGGCCCGTCGGACGCGAGCGACGCCCGCGGCGATACGGGGGCGAGCGACGCGCCCGACGCGCAACGAGACGGCGCGAGCGACGACGTCACGGACACGGGCGTGGTCGCGATGGACGTTCAGGACGACGCGTCGATCGACGGCGCGATGGACGCGAGCGACGTCGTCGACGCGACGCCCATGGACGTTGGGGATGCGGGCCTCGTCTGCGAGGCAGGGGTCGCTTGCGGAAGCCGCTGCGTCGACACGCAGACGGACATGATGAATTGTGGTGCGTGCGGCACCGCGTGCGACCGGCTGCCCAACGCGAGCTCGGTCGCGTGCGTGAGCGGGCGGTGCGTTCCGACCTGCGCGGCGAATTTTGCCGACTGCGACCGAGACCCGTCCAACGGCTGCGAGCGTCCGACGAACACGCTCACCGACTGCGGGGGCTGCGGGACTTCGTGTTCGCGTGCCAACGCCGCGGCGGACTGCGGGACGGGCGCGTGCCTGATCCGCGTCTGCAACGCGGGCTTCAGCAACTGCGACATGATGGACGGCAACGGCTGCGAGACCGACCTCAACGACGTGGCGTCGTGCGGAGCGTGCGGAACCGCTTGCCGCGGATCGACGCCCGTATGCAGCGCCGGCGCGATGGGCGGCACGTGCACGAGCGGTTGCACCGCGCCGCAACAGCGCTGCGGGATGTCCTGCGTGAACACGATGACGAGCCTCGACCACTGCGGCATGTGCGATCGTGCGTGCAGCTTCGCCAACGCTTCGGCGACGTGCAGCGGCGGGACGTGCGCGCTCGGGATGTGCGATCCGAACCGCGGAAACTGCGATGGAATCGCGTCCAACGGCTGCGAGACCGACACCAACACGTCGCTCACCCACTGCGGCGCGTGCGGCCGCGGGTGCTCGGTGGCGAACGCCACGTCGGCGTGCGTCTCGGGCTCGTGCGGCGTGGGCAGCTGCAACGGGGGCTTCGGCAACTGCAACGCGATGCCGTCCGACGGCTGCGAGGTCAACCTCACCAACAACGTGCTTCACTGCGGCGCGTGCGGTCGGCAGTGCGTGTTCAACAACGCGACGGGGAGCTGCTCAGGCGGAAGCTGCGTGATCACGGCGTGCAACGCGCGCTTCGGTGACTGCGACCGCTCGGGGGACAACGGCTGCGAGCAGCCGCTCAACACGTTGGTACACTGCGGTGGCTGCGGGGTCGGCTGCAACTTGCCGAACGCCACGTCCGACTGCTCGACGGGTACGTGCGAGCTGACGGCGTGCTCTGCGGGGTTCGTCAACGTCGATCGCAGCCCGACCAACGGCTGCGAGTGCCGCATCACGAACGTCAATGATCCGCCGGATCCCATGGGGATCGACGAAAACTGCGACGGCGTCGACGGTGTGCGCGGACGCACGCTCTTCGTCAACGGAACAACGGGCAGCGACGGCAACCCGGGGACCGACCCGAGCGCGCCCAAGCTCACGTTGCGAAGCGCGCTCCTCGCTGCGACGAGCTCGATCAACGCGATCTTGCTCACGACCGACACGATCAACGAGCGCATGCACGCGACGCCAGCGCGGCTCGTCAGCGGCGTCGGCGTACACGGCGGATACGCCCCTGGATTCGCGACGCGAACGACGATGCGAACGCAGTATCTCGCGCCGCCGATCGCGCTCGAAGCGGTCTCGCTCGTCTCGGGGACGACCACGGTCCTCTCGCAGATCGACGTGCAAGCGCGGGACGTGGGCGCGATGCCCGGCTCGTCGATCGCCCTTCGCGTCGTGAGCACTGGCATGTGGGCGGGAGGAGTGTTTCCGCTGCAGCTTCAGAACGTGCGCTTGCGCGCGGGGTTGGGCGGCACAGGCACCAACGGACCCGACGGCTCGCCGGGCGCGCCCGGTGACAACGGAGACAACGGTCAAGCCGGGGGCATCGGCGGAAGCGCGGGTATGCCCGGAGGTCCGGGACGCAACACGTCGTGCACGGGCGGCGACGGCGGCGGCGGCGGCGCGGGTGGACTTGCGATGGCGTTGCCGCAAGCGGGCAACAACGGCCTCCCTGGGCTCCCGATGCCCCAAGGCGGGGCAGGAGGCACGCGCGGCTCCGCGGGGGCGAGCTGCACGACCGTCGGCAACGCGGGCTTCGCGGGAGGAACGAGCACGTTTGTGGGCGTCGCCGGCGGCCCCGGCGTGGGCGGCAACAACATGATCATGATGTCCGGCAACGACGTCGTCGGGAGCGCCGGTATGCCGGGCTTCGTCGGCGCAGTCGGCGCAGGCGGCGGCGGCGGCGGTGGCGGTTCGGGCGCGTGCGCGACGAGCGGCGGTGGCGGCGGCGGCGGTGGCGCGGGCGGCTGCGGCGGAAGCGGTGGCCAAGGTGGACAGCCCGGCGGCGCGTCGATCGCGCTGTTGCTGATCGACTCGGCGGTGGTCGTTCCGAGCGGCAGCTTGCTCGTGACGGGAGGCGGTGGCCGTGGTGGCGTGGGCGGCAATGGAGGCCCCGGAGGCAGCGGCGGCGTTGGCGGAACCGGCGGCGCGGCGAGCTCGGTCACCACGCCGAGCGGCGCGGGTGGCAACGGCGGCAACGGCTCACAGGGCTCGTCGGGCGGCATCGGCGGCGGCGGCGCCGGCGGCGTGAGCGCGTGCATCGTGACCAATCGTCAGCCGTACATGCCCGGCGCGGCGATGGTGATGCCGGTGTGCATGACGGGCGCAGCGGGCGGCGGCGGCGGCGGCGGAATGCCTGGCGCGAACGGGCAGCAGGGAGCGCTGTTTCACATCCCGTAGCGCGCGGGATGGTGCTCAGTCGCGGACGAGCGGCCAGCGCACTTGCAAGAGCGTTCGCGTGGGGCACGGGGACACGCGAAGGACGATCGTCCCGGGGGCGGGCCGCTCGACGCGCGCGGGGCGCTCGTGACCGGTCGTGAGGTCGAGCACGCTGCCGAACGCGCGAACGCCGTCGGGGACGCCCTCGACCGTGAGCGTGCTCTCGCCGCTCTCGTAGCGATTGAGCAGCGTGACGTCTTCGAACGCCGCGAGCTCGCCGCGCACGCGCGTCGCCTCCGAGCGCGTCAGGCAGAGCCCGCCTACCACTCGGTAAGTGCACACCGTTCCGTCGAGAGGGACCTCGATGCGCGCCGGGAGCGGGCGATCCCCTGCGCGCGCTTCACCGATACACAGGTCATCGAGCGACGCGCCCTCCATCGCGTCTTCGCAGAGGTAGTACGTGCGATCGTCGCCGCGCTCGAGCTCGGAGTCTTCCGCGACCACGCGCACGGTCCAGCCGAGGTCCGCTCGCAGGCCGCCGCGCGCTGCGTTCGGGAGCACCTTGGCCGTCGCCGAGAGGGCGCGGATGCGAGTTCCGACGGAGACCGGGTCTCCCGCCACCGGGTCGATGTCCCAACGCAGCCCGTCGGCGCGCGCGCGTAGCAACGGGCGCCTCGCGACGCGCGGAGCGACAGGGTCCTCTTCGGTGCGGCGCGGACGAAACGCGACGACGTCGACCGCGATCGTCCACGGCGTCGCGTCGAGCGCAGCGTCGCCAGCGCCATCGATCTCGATCACGTTGAACGAAGGCCACAGCCTCGCGACGTCGGGCAGGTCCGACTCGGTCCACGTCAGGCTCATCCCCGCGCTTCCCGCGGACACGAGGAGCACGTCACCGTGGCCCGTGTGCGGCCCCGACAACGCGCGCGCCACGGGAAAATGCTTGTGACCGTGCAGCACCACCACGGGTCGACCGAACGCGTGGAGCGTCGAGAGCGCCGTCCCCGCGCCGAGCGCGGTCATCATGAGCTCTTCGTGATCCGCGTTGGACAGGAGCCTCGCGAGCACGTTTCGCGCGGCCCAGCGCAAGATCACGCTCTGCGTGTTGACGTCCACGCGCGACAGGTCCGTCAGCGGCGTGGGCACGATGTGATGGTGCGTGAGCAAGAGCAACGGCGTGGACGGAGGCTCGTCGCTCGTCTGGTCCGCGAGCTGGAGCAGGTCGTCTTGCCGGAGGATTCCACCAGCAGAAATCCAGCCCGTCGGGAGATAGCTCGAGTCGAACGCGGCGACGAGCCACGGCAGCGCGTGCAGCTCGCGGTCGATCGTCTCCGCGAGGAACGGCGTCTTGCAGCCCGTGACGACGCAGCGCGGATCCGCGGCCCCCGCGAGCGCGTCGAAGAGCTTCGCGTCGTGCGGCCCGAGCAGCCCGCTCGCGCGTCGATCGTGGTTGCCCGGCAACAGCACGACCGGCACGTCGCTCCCGAGCGCGGCGCGGAGCCGCTCGAGCACGCGACGGAAGATGGCGACCGCGTCGGTGATCGCGATGGACGAGGTCTCGAAGAGGTCACCGGTGATCGCGACGAGCTCGATCTTCTGCGCCGCGTGCAGCGCGGCCAACGCGGCGATCAGCGGCTCGATGACGAGGGCCTCTTGCGCGGCGAACGCGCCGAGGTGCAGGTCCGACAGTTGAACGATCGTACGACGCATCGAGGTCATCGAAGCTCCTCAGCCCGCGACGCGGGACAGCCGCCCCACTTACCAAAAGGTCAGCGCACGACTATGGGCCGCTCACCGTGGGAGGGCTGAACATCGGCGACGAGGGCGCGCCGAAGCGAATCGGCGGCGGGGGCGGGCCTCCTGCGCCGGGCGGGCCAGCGCGGCGGAGCATGCGGAGCACGGCGCCGGGGACGTTCAACTGGAAGCGCGAGGTGAGGGTCGAGCCCTCGCGCGACGCGGTCCACGCGAGGCGAAGCGGCGAGAAATTTGCGCCGCGAATGCGACCGACGTCCGCGCCCGCGACGAACGGGCCCTCGCTCGCAGCGCCGAGGACCGAGGGCGCCGCGCCGGCGGTGCGCGCGTCGAGCCTCCGGAGCTGATCGCGACCGTTGGGGCCGACGAGCACCGCGAGCTGCTCGCCCGAGACCGCGATGGTGACCTCGCTCGGCGTGGGCGCGGGGCCGCGTTGCGCGCGCTGTCCCTGCTCGAGTCCGCCGGGGCGATCGTTGATGAGCGCCGGCGGCCTTCGCGGAGGGAGCCTGACGAACACGGCGTTGCGCTGAGCGGTAATGGTGGCCGGGGCGTCGCCGATGCGCATTCCGCGGAGCCACGGGGCGCGCGCGAGGCGGCCGATCACGCCGAGCGCGCCCTGCCCCTGATCGGTCTGCGACGCGACGACGCTGAACTCGTACGAGGGCGACGCGGGCTCGGCGGGCGCTTGCTGCGCTCTCGCAGGACGCGCGGGCGTCGGCGCGGGCGCTTCGGAGAGCGCGAACGCGAGGCCGTCGCCGGTGTTCGCGAAGAGCGCGTCGAGGTCGGCCGTCGCGAGCTCGGGCGACGGGATGCGCGAGCCGAGCACGTCGAGGATGGCGCGCGTCGCGGTGCGCAGGTGCTCGCGCGTGGCGTCGGGAGGATTGCGCAGCCCGCCCGCGGCGAGGGCGTCGGGCGCGAGCCGCGCGGTGAGCGGGTGCGCGCGCGGGGCGTCGACGGCGCGGAGCGTTCCTCGGGTGAGGACCGAGGTTCCATCGGCGGAGAGCTCGCCGTGGGCGTCGATGACGAGCGCCGTGGGTTGGACCTCGAGCTTGACGACGAAGCGACGGAGGTCTGCGAACATGGGCTCGACCTGCGTCGCCATCGCGCGGATTCGATTGGCGAGCGGCTCGGGGTCGCCGAGGTCCGGGGGCGTCGGACGATCGTCGCGCGCTTGTTGCGCAGCGGCGCCCAGCATCGCGCCGCCCTGATCGATCACGCGACGAAAGTACGGAACGAACGCCTGCCTCGCGCTGTCCCCGTCGACCTCGAACACCGCGTCGTCCATCTCTTCTGCGCGACGCGCGGACTCTTGCGCGACCCACCGCGCGGTCTGCGCGAGGGCGCGATCCGCGGTCGAGCAGACGAGCCTCGAAGGGACGGGCCCCTGAACGCCGACGACCGCGCACTTCCATCCGCCGTCGCGTCCGCCCGGCGTTCGCGCGGTGAGCACTTCGCCGACGCCTTCGGTGCGGACCAGTCGAAACCGCGTCGAGAGCGTCGAGCCGAGCGACGCTGGCGCGGACGGGACGAACGCGAGCGTCACTTCGCGCTCATCGGGCGTCCCGGTCACGATCATGTCGATCGGCTTGGACAGGTCCACAGCGGCGATCATCGTCGAGTCGAACCCGAGCACGAGCGACATCCCGATCTCGAACGGGACGTTTTGTCCCGCGAGCGTCCCGAGCGCGCGGACCGACTCGCGCGGGTGACCGAAGTGCGCCGCCACGAGGAGGTTCGTCGGCCGCGTGGGCGGAGGCAGCGCGCGGGGCGCGGCGTCCGCGGGCGCGCGGGGCGTCGTGCAACCGTTGAAAAGTGGTGCGCCGAGGGCGAGGACGAGCAGCGGCGCGACGCGGGCGCGAGGAAGGGACTTCACGACCGCGGACTGTACAGCGAAACGCTCCCTCGACGCGCGCTCAGGGGAGGCCCTTGTACTTTCGCCACACGTTGCGCTGATTGAAGTCGTAGTCGTAGAGCGGCTGCATGCGCGTCGCGACCCAGGTTTTTTGCTCGTCTTCGCTCATGGGAACGATCCGAGCCTGCGCCGCGAAGTACGTCGTCCAGTACGCCTTCTCGAGCGCCTCCCACTGCAAGAGCTCTTCGAGGTTGGTGTCGCGCCAGTCGTCGTGGACGTGCACGCGCACCTCGCGCTCGTCGTGGAGCTTGCGCTTGAAGTTCTCGACGGCGAACCGATGCTCGAGGGCCATCGCCTCTGCATAGTAGTGCGGCGCCACGGCGAAGTAGTTGTACACAGCGGGGTCGGGCGTGACCGAGTTGACCGCGCTGCAGTGGCGGCACGTCACGCTCTCGGCCTTGTGGAAGATCGTTCGCTGCAGCTCGCTTCCGCAGCGGACGCAGGCGACGGGCTTGCTCCACACTTTTTCGAGCCGCGTCCAGAGCGTCTGGACGAGCTCGACGTTCTTCTTCGTGCGGTAGCGCTCCCAGGTCTCTTCCATCCACCAAAGGGCTTTGGCGAGCGTGGCCTGCGCTTGCTGCTCGGCCTTGGTGTCCATCGCGAGCTGGATCGCGACCTGCTCGCTGAAGGTGTTCGAGAGCTTCTGATCGAGGTCCTTCTTGCGCACGTCGAGCGCGGTCATCGCGTTGCCGAAGGCGATGGTGTCGAGCGCAGGGTCCGCGAGCATCCCTGCGAAGCCGGCGTCGGCCTCCGCGGTGATCTCGTTGAGTCGTTGGGTGACCTTGGTGACGAAGCCGTTCCACCGGTCGAGGATTTGCTGAGAGCTTTGCGAGGTCATGGCGTGCGTTGCGTGTCCTTCGAGGGTTCGGCGATCGACCGATCAGCGCTTCTCGTACATCTGGTTGCGGCAGTACTTGCACTTGAAATCGAGCGGCTTCTCTTGCGGCGCGCCGCAGGTCCAGCAGCTCATGATCGTGCTCGGGTCGACCTTGATGTTGGCCCACGGCGCGAGCTTGGCGGTGCTCGTCGCGTTGGCGAACACGCTCGAGACGCTGCTGCCCACGGTCTGCGGCGCGTGCTCGCGCGCGCCGACGTCGCGCCCGTAGCGCTCGCGCTCGACCGAGACGAAGCTGCGCAGCCGCGTGCGAAACATCTCGACCCGGTGCGTCACCGGAGGCGAGAGCGAGAGCTGCGAGAGCGTCGAGGGAGGCAGGGCTCGATCGAGCTCTTCGCCCGCGAACCGCGCGAGCGACTCGAGCGCGCGAGCGAACTCTTCGACGGTGGCTCCCGCGCGCTGCGCGGACTTCATCGCGCTCTCGACGCGGACGTGCGCGGGATCCGCGGCGAGGTGGTAGTGCGCGAGCGCCTCGTCCCACGCGCGGCCGCCGCCGGGCGGACACGAGAGGGCCCGCGCGCGGAGGTACTCGAGGTGCTCGTCCAGTCGCCGATCGAGCGACTCGATTGTGTGTGTCACCGTCGATTCGTTCACGGGATCACCGTCGCGAGCCGGGGCTGAGCGCGCTCAGAACTGCAGGTCGCCGTCGGCCTTGGCGCTGGCGTACTTCTGCGCGTAGTGGTTTTGCAGCTCGGTCATGCGGGTCATCATCGAGATGTCCGACATCATCCGGGTCATCCAGTACGTGCTCATGTTCGACCAGTCGAGGGCGCTGATGTTGAACACTTGCTTGAGCATCGCGTTGACGTCCTTGCCCGACGCCGACCACGCTTGCTGCGCGCCGCCGATCTCGCAGTACTTCTCGAACGAGACCGGCTCTGCGCCGCCCGCGGTGTGCATTTGCCCCGTCGCGCTCGTGGCGTTCATCGCGGCCGCTCCTGCTGCGCCCGCGGCGCCGTAGGTCCCTGCGCCCGAGCCGCTGAAGGCCTTGCCGTAGATCGTCGCGATCGTGGCGGTCGTGTCCATGCTCATGCGACGGACCCACTCCGCAGAGACGCGGTCCCACTTGGCCTGGTCCATTTGGTTTTGCGCGAGGAGCGCTTGAAAGTCGGGCATCGACAGCCCCGTGGCCTGGCGGGCGGCGATGCTCGCGTACTGCTCGACCGAGACGCCTTCGACGGGGGCGAGCAGCTCGCTGTTTTGCGCGGCGAAGTTGTTCTGCTTCGCCTGCGTCTGCTTCATGCGCGCCGCCATCATGCGGCTCTGAATCTCGTTGCTGTTGAACAAGCAGTGGTCCACCGAGCCGCTCGGCGTCCCGTAGTACTTCATGAACGTGAGCTTCACCCACTCGTACTGCTCGCGGTGGCGGTAGCCGAACTGCGCGAGGAGCTGCTTCTGCTTCGCGGGATCGGGCTGGTTGTCCTCGATCTCGAACATCTGGAAGAAGAAGTCATCGAGCTGCCCTTGCGACAGAGGGCCCCACTCGTCCTGCCACTGCTGCGGCGGACAGTCTTCGCCCGACTCGCGGCCGTCGCGCTCGCGACAGGACATCTCCATCTGCTCCATCGTGAGGTCGGACTCGCGGGCCATCTCTTGCCACTTGGCGGGGTTGGCCATGAAGTCCGCGAGCAACGTCCCAGGCGAGCCTGGCTCGCGCTTCACGCCGACTTGCTTCGTTTGCATCATGGCGGGCGCCGCGTACGACTGCGCAGGCGCGCTGTAGCTCGGGCCCGCGCTCATCTGCGCGGGGGCGTCCTTCTTCAGTCCGAGGAGCGTGAGGATCCAGTCGATGAATTTTTGCAGCATGACAGCGCCGTTCCTGCGACGAGGGAATGAGTCTTGTCCCGCGCGACTCCCTCGAAATAAGCGCGAGCACTGAGCGCGTAGCACGACCGCGCCGATCTGCGAAGCAACCGGCGAGCGCTCCTGCCGAGCCCTGGAAAATCACCGGCCAATCGCGAGGTCGTCTGATGGACGTATCTTGTCCCCGTGCGCCGATGGCGTCCGGCGTACGCTCGCGAACATGGCGTACGACGAAGGGCTCGCCGAGCGCGTGCGAGAGGTGCTGCGAGAATCCCGCATCGCTGCGACAGAAAAGAAGATGTTCGGCGGCGTCGCGTGGCTCTTCGGCGGATCGATGGGCGTCGGGATCGTCAAAGAAGAGCTCATGGTGCGCGTCGGCCCGGCGGCGCACGACGACGCGCTGACGCGACCGCACGCCAGAACGATGGACTTCACAGGAAAGCCCATGCGCGGCTACGTCTTCGTGAAGCCAGCGGGCTTCGCTGCGGACAGAGACCTCGAGCGCTGGGTTCGCGAGGGCGCGCAGTTCGCGAGGGCGCTCTCGGACGAGAAGCTCGCGCCGAGCAAGCCGCCGCGGGCCAGGGGCGCCAAACGAACAACGCCGGCGCGCGAAGAGACGCCCGCGACGAAGCCGCGCGCGAAGCGCTGACGCGCCGCGCTCAGTGCGACACGAGCTCGTGTCGAATCGCGTACTGCGTGAGCTCTGCGATCGAATGCACGCCGAGCTTGCTGCGCACGTGCCCGAGGTGCGTGCTCACGGTCGCGATGGTCAACCCCAGCTCCGCGGCGACTTCGGTCGGCGTTCGACCGCGCACGACGAGCGTGAACACTTGAAACTCGCGCGGCGTGAGCGCGTGGTGCGCCGGAGCGCTCGGCGGGACCGCGACGAGCTCGCCGTCGAGCTGCGCGCGCCCCACGACGCGACGAAGGCAGGCGACGAGCTCGGAGGGAGGGCGTTGCTTTCCGACGTACGCGGCGGCTCCGTCGGCGATCGCGCGCGCGGCGACCTGCTCTTCGGGATACATCGACAAGACCACCACCGGGAGCTGAGGGCGCTCCTTGACCAAGCGACGAAGCACCTCGGTTCCATCGAGCTTGGGGAGCGCGAGGTCGAGCACGACGACGTCGGCGCGATCGAGCGCTGGAGCGCGGAGCGCAGACCACCCGTCGGACGCCTCGCCGATCACCTCGAAGTCCTCGTGCGCGCAGAGGAGCTCGCGGATGCCGTGGCGAAAAATAGGGTGATCATCAGCGAGAAACACTCGAATCCGCGCGAGCTTCGAGGCTGTCGTCCTGTCGCGCGGCTCCATCACGAGGTGCCTCGAAGCGTACCCGCGTGCCTCCGCTCGGAGCAACGGAGACATCGAGCGTCGCGTTGCACTGCGCGGCTCGCTCTCGCATTCCGAGCAGGCCGAAGTGTCCCGGCGGAGGCGTCGCGCTCGAGATCCCCACGCCGTTGTCCGCGACCTCGACGCAAACCCTGCGCTCGTCGACGGCGACAGCGACGGTGATCTTCGTGGCCTTTGCGTGCTGGAGCGCGTTGGTCAACGCCTCTTGCGCGACGCGAAACGCCGCGAGCGCGACGCGCTCGTCGAGCGCCGGTCCTGCTTCGTCGACGGACACGACGCACTCGACGCCGCTCGCCTCTTGGCAGCGCCTCGCGAGCCACGTGATCGACGCTCCGAGGCCGAGCTGGGTCAACAACGTCGGACGCAGGTCGTTGACGATGCGCCGAACCGACTCGCCCGTGTCGCTCAACAAGTGCGCCACGGTCTCGAGCGTCTGCGTGATGGAAGCCGGGTCTCTGCGGTAGCGCTCGCGCGCGGTGTCGACCGCGTACCGCAGCGCTCCGAGCTGTTGGCCGAGCTCGTCGTGCATCTCCGATGCGATGCGACGCCGCTCGGCTTCGCGGCCCTGCTCGATCGCTCCGACGAGCGACCGCAGCGCGGCGGTCTTCTCGAGGACCCGCGCGTCGAGGGTCTTCGCGAGCGAGGCGAGCGCGCGCGCGTTGCGGAATCCCGCGCGATACGCGCCGAAGATCGTCTCGCCCGCCGCGACGCCGACGAGCATGCTGAACACGAGATACCCGAACCACGCGCCGAACATCGGGTCGCGGACGTACGAGAGGTCCGCGCACAGATAGCCCGCAGCGAGCAGCCCGAGGCCACCGACGACGTACAGCGCGCGATCCAACAGGGGAACCGGCGTCACCGTCGGGATGAGCACCGTGAGAAACATCATGTGCGGCCACGGAGTGCTCGGGCTCCCCAGGCGCCCCATCGCGAAGCCAAAGGCCACACAATCAACGGCGAACGTCGGGACGAGCACGCGCATCGGGTGGAATCTTCCGGGCCGAGTAGAATAGAGGCCCACGATTTGAAGCAGCGCCATCGCGAGGATCACCGCGCGCAGCGCGCCCACCGTGGCCTGCGCTCTCGGCGGAAGCGCTCCGCGATCTGCGACCCACCACAGGACGTTCGCCGCGCAAGTCACCCACGCGATGAGCCGCCCGTTGCGGAGCGCGACGTCGTTGGTGTGCGCGCGCATCGCGTCCTCGTCCGAGAGGGAGAGGTACACCTCCGACGGAGACGCGATGAGCGCCGCGAGCGTCGCTGCGGCTCGCCGCGCAATGTCGAGTGCCATGAGCCTTTGGCGAGAGTGCGACATGACCGAGGGTCCGACGCGGCTCTCGAAGAACTTCGAGGCGCGTCGAGCGGACATCGTAGCGGCCTACGGTGCCTCGTGAGTGGCCGATCGTCGGCCGCGTGGAGGCATCGACCGTGGCTCACACTTTCGCGCTTTCGACTCGCAGACGACGCTCGTCGCTGCGAACTTTGCAGCGCGCGTTCGGCGCGTGGCTGCTCGCAGCATGGGGTTGCGCAGGGACGCCGACGCCATCGGACACTGGCTCGAGCGACGCATCCAGCGACGCGCTGCGAGACGACGCTGGACCCGACGGCGCGACGTCCGACGGGGCGGTCGCCGCTTGCCGAGACCCGGCGGCGCTCGCGAGCCAGCGGCGTTGCCTCGCAGACGAGCATTGTCCATGCGGAGCGCACTGCGAGCTCGGGCGCTGCGTAGCGACGTGTCGAGCGGACAGCGAGTGCGCCGCGCAAGAGCGCTGCGATCGATTCGGCCGCTGCCGACCTGCGGTGGACACGAGCTTGACCGCGCCGCCTGCGTCCACGACGAGCGGGCGCGTCGAGCTTTCGGCTCGGCGCGTCACGATCGCGCGCGCTGGGGCGACGACGTCGTTTGTGCTTCGTGCGCGAGGCGCCGTCAGCGTGGCCCGCGTCGCGGCGGACCCGGGAACAGAGGTTCGCTGCGAGTCCGCTGCGTCGTTCGCGACCGAGTGCACGATCAGCGCGATGGCCGATGGGACGAGCCGCTCGGTCGAGGTCCGCGCGAGCGCGACGCGCCCCGACGACAACGCGTCCACCGACGTTCGAGTCTACGTTGGCTCGGCGATGGACGTCGTCGCGGTCGAGCCTGCGCCTGCCGCCGCCGCGCCGCCGAGGTTCGCCGGCGTGTACTCCGGCACCGCGACGCTCAACGGAACGGCGTACGACAGCGCGACGCCGCCGCTCGCGGACGTATCGACGAAGCTCGTCCTCCCGATCCGCGCGAGCGTGTTCGGGACCTCGAGCGATGGGACGCTCCGAATCGACGACGTCCTGCGAGGGATCGCCCCGGACGGCGCGCTCATCGGCGCGATCACCGCGGACGCGACGCAGCCGCGCGTGAGCTTTCCTGCGTTTGTCTTGTACGCAGGGCGGCTGGCGACGAGCGCGCCGACAGAGGTCGTCGCGACGCCCCTCGTCGCGCCCATGATCATCGAACAATCCCCAGGCGCGACCGGGGCGATCCAGTTCGACCTCACGCTGCGCCACGACGGAAACACTCAGGGCGCTCGTTCGCTCTTCACTCGATTTCGTGTGCGTCTCGATCGCGTCGGCGATCTGCCCGCGGGCGCGAGCGCGCCGAGCGTCCCCGCGTCGGTCGAGCGCACGATCACGACGAGCGGCTTCGTCAGCACCCCGTGGGAGGAAGCCGCGAGCGCGGCGCTGGCGCCCTTCGAAGACTTCGCGCAGGACAGCACGATCGCGGGCGCGGTTCGCTCGCCGCTCGGCGAGTCGCTGCACCCGACGAACAATCGCTCGGTCGCCGCGTGCCGCTTCGACCTCTCGGAGGCCGCTCGAGCGCTCACCACGCGCCGGTGGCGCGACGCGGAGTCCACGGCCCCGGTCGACCTCGCGACCTACGACCCAGCGTCGGACACGACGGCGACCACGAGCAATCCCAGCGCGTCACTGGCGCTCCTCGCGGCGATCACGCCCGCGAGCACGACCGCAGCGCCGTTCGCGCAGCTCAGCGAACGAGGCGCGCGGATCATCGCGACCGCGGCGCCTGGGAGCACCATTCCCTGTGAAATCACAGGGCAGACGACGGCGCTTCGCGTCGTAGGAGTCTGCGGAACCTTCGGCGGCGCGCGGTCGTTTTCGTTTCGCACGATCGACCGGTGCGCCGCGATCGCCGCGCAGACGGGCTGCGTGCCCGAGCCCACGAGCGGTCCGCTCGGCTCGAACACGATGACGGTGGACGCGACGCTCGTCAGCGGAAATGGCGCGTGCACGGCCACTGGCTCGGTGCCCTTGCGCATCACGCGCGTGTGTCGTCTGCAAACGCAGCTCCGTTGCGGCGAGCTCTACTCGTGCCTGCCGCGCAACGCTGCGCCGACGATCGACTCGCTCGCGAGCGGACAGGCCACGGGCCCGACGCTCAACGCCATCACTGGTGACCTCGCGTGCGACAACGGCCGCACCATCGCGACGCCCGCGAACGCGTCGCCCGCCGCGAGCGTCCAGGCGCTTCTGCCGCTGTGTTTCTCGGAGATCCAGCGGCTGCAGCAAGCGATCCCGACGATCACGACGAGCAACGGCGCCGCGCTCGCGACGCTGCTCGGCACAACGAGCTGCTACGACTCGGTCCGCGCGCTGCTCGCGCTCGGCTGGGCGCTACACCCGGCGCGGCGCGTCGCCGCAGGAACCCCCGTCGCCAACGACGAGCGCAGCGCATCTCACGCTCACCGGCTCTTGCAACAGTGGTTCGAGACGCGGACGTTTGTCCTTCGCGAGAGCGTCCAGCGCGCGAGGCTGCCCGCGGCGATCGCGGGCGCGGCGGCGAACAGCGGTCCGCCCGCGCGAGACGCCCTTCGCCAGTCGCTCGACGGGTGGGAGCTGCTCACCCATCCGCGCTTCGCCAGCGCGATCGCGCGGCTGCCCGACGCTGTCGTCGAGCGGCCCGACCACCGCGCGTCGCTCGGGATCACCATGGGGCTTTCGCCAGCGCATCCCCACGGCGTCGGCGTCTCGGTGTCGATGCTCGAGCTGCTCGCGCTGCAGCTTCGATCGCTGAGCGATCTCGTCGAGACGGCCGCGCTCGAGACCGGCGATCGCGCGCTGCTCGCGGACGTGAGCCGCGCGCTTCGCTTGGCGCAGATCGTCCACTCGGTGACCGAGACGCTCTACCAGCGCGCCCTCGCGAGCGCCGCGAGCGCGAGCAGAACGCTCGCTTGGGCGGCGCGCTATCGATCCGCGCGCGAGTCCGCGCAAAGCGCGTTACGGCAGCTCGTCGACCGAAGCGCGATCCTCGCCGCCGGGCAAAATCCCCTCGGAATCAACGACGACGACCTGCCCTTGTACTTCTTCGGCGACGAGGCCACGGCGACGCGGCGCTTCTCGGCCATCAGCGACTTCATCGCGGGACAGAGTGCGACCAGCGCCGCGTGGGCGCCTTCGCTCGTCGCGCAAGCGACCGGCGCGGCCAACGCCGCGCGCGCCGCGTGGACCGCGCAGGCCACGCGGCGATACGCGCAGCAGCTCACCGCCACCGAGCAGACGAACCGAATCAACGCAGCGCTCTTGATTTATGGTGCGCAGATCACGGGATACTGCGGCGCGCCTGCGGGGCTCGCGACGCCGACCGTGGTCGACGGATGGACCAACTTCAACGCAAGCCGCTGCTTCTACGAGGAGAAGCCCGAGTGCGCGGTGGACCGCGCTGCGCTCGATCGGGCGATCACCACGCAGCACGCGAGGGCGCGATTCTGCATCGCTGCTGCGGCGAACACCGCGGTGGCCGCGCTGCCGATGGGAGCGGGACGGCGCGTCCCGCGCTTTGCAGACAGCGGGCTCGACGCGGTGATGGCGCTCTGCCGCGACAACGTCGAGGTCGCCGACGGCTGCGGCCCTGGCGGAGCGCGCTGCGTCCGCTGCGTGATGAGCCCGTCCGGCCCCTCTGGCCCCGCGACCATCGCGGCCCTCACGGAGATCTCCGACTTCGACGCGCTCACAGAGACCCAGAAGTTCGACATTCACCGGCGATGCTCGGCGCTCTCTCCCGTGGGCGAGAGCTCGCTCCCGAGCGCGGCGACCCTCCCCAACAGCCCGCTCGATCGCGCCGATTGCTATCGAGGTTCGCTCGGAGAACGCGCGCTCGGCGTCCGTCGCGCGCGAGACGGAGTCGAGGCGGCGCGCGCGCGCTTGATCGAGCGCCGCGAGTCCTACGACATCGCCATGCGGAGCTGCTACCTCCGTCGCGAGGGCGACATGCGGATCCTCGCGTCGAGCCGTCGACACGAAGCGCACATGCGCACGCTCCGCGAAGGGCAGCTCGCAGCGGACCTCGTGAAGATCGCCGCGGACGCGACAAACGACTGCCTGAGCTCGGGGATCCTCGGGTTTCTTCCGCCCGATCCCGTCGCGTGCGGCCTCGGCTACACGGCGGCGGCGGCCGAGGCGACGTCGCGAGGACTCGAGTTCGAGATGCAGAACCTCCGCGCGCAGCACGACCTCAAGGTGATGGGCCTCGAGTCGCGGACGGATTTTCGTGTGTGCGCGAGCGACGCCGAGCAGCACCTCGTCGGGATGAACACCGCGGCGATCGAGCTCCGTCAGGCGCAGCTCGAAGCAGAGCAGTTGAGCCTCGAGCTCGTCAACGCGATCGGCGGCGCCGAGGACATCTTCTTCGAGAGCCAGCGCGTCGTCGCGGGGCTTCGCGCGGCCGCAGCGGTGCGCATGCCCGACGTGGACCTGTGGGTCGACGAGTCGATCGAGACGTACGTTCGCGCGATGCGCCAAGCGCGGAGGGCGACGTACCTCGCGGTGCGCGCGGTCGAGTACGAGTATCAAACGTCGCTGGACCTTCGCGCGCGGGTCCTCGCGGCGACGACGCCGACCGAGCTCGCCTCGGCGCTGAGTGACCTTCAAGCGACCGCGGCGACGAGGAGCATCAGCGGGAGGCGGCCGTCGTCGCTGCTCACGGTGCTCAGCCTTCGCGACGACGTGCTCCAGCTCGCGGATGTGCGCGGCGACAATCCCGCGCTCGCGAACCTCTCGCCGGCCGAGCGGCTTCGGACGCTCCTGCGAGACGCGCGCTACGCGGTGTACGACGAGCGCGGGGTGTATGCGGGACAGCGAGTTCCCTTCAGGCTCGCGCCGCTGGGCGCGATGGGGCTCGGCGATGTGCGCGGCGTGCCGCTCTACGCGACGACCGACTGCGCCGAGCGCGTTTGGAGCGTCAACGCGTCGATCCTGGGGTCGTCGTCGCTCTATCGAGGGAGCGGGACGACCTTCGCGCGCGTCGACTTGTTGAAGAGCAACTCGTTCTTCAGCCAGTGGTGCAGCCCGTCGCGGGACGGGACCGCGTTTCAGCACGCGTCTGTCCAACCCGAGCGCAATCTCTTCAGAGACCCGCAGTTCGGGGTCGCGCCCGGCGTCGGCGGATCGACCGGCGTCGGAAACACGAGCCGCTCGGAGACCCGCGCGCGCATCCGCGCGTACTTCAACGTCTCGCGCGCGGACTTCGAGCAGACGATGTACGCCAACGGCGAGAGCTCGGAGATGGCGGCGCGCGGGCTGTTCGGCGAGTACGCGCTGTTCATTCCTGCTGCGCAGATTTCGCAGCGAATGCCAGACGGGACGTACTCGAACGGCCTCGACCTCGACGCGGTCGACGACATCTTGCTCCGGCTCGATTACGTCTCGGTCGCCCGCTGAGCAGCGGGCGCGCGAACCGGGCGCGACGCGCCCGAGACGACGGGTGACGCCTCGAAGCAATCTCGCGCGGACCGCAGCGAATCAAGGGAGAAAGCTCGACGCTCGCGCGCGCGAAAGTCGAGACGTCGGACTCCGATGAGGGCGCAAATCGCGGGCGTGTTGTTGTCGGTGCGAGGGTCGGCGTGGTACCGAGCCGCGGCTCGGAGCTGATCGCTCTCTCACTGCCAAGGAGACCAACTCGATGTCCGCGACGTCCAGACCAGAGACCGTCGCCATGCTCACGAAGATGACTCGTGAGATGCGCGCGACGATCCTCTCGATGATCACGCAGGCCGGCAGCGGCCACCCGGGAGGCTCTCTCTCGGCGATCGACTTCATCGCCGCGCTGTTTTTCACGCGCTTGAAGCACGACCCGAAGAACCCGTCGTGGGCCGACCGCGATCGGTTCATTCTGTCGAAGGGGCACGCGGTCCCGGCGCTGTACGTGACGCTGGCCAAGCGCGGGTACTTCGACGAGTCGCAGCTCATGACGCTGCGCCAGCTCGGGTCGCCGCTGCAGGGACACCCCGTCAATCGCTTCATGGTCGCGTGCGAAGCCCCCACGGGCTCGCTCGGTCAGGGCCTGTCGGTCGCGCAGGGCATCGCCCTCGCCGCGAAGCTCGACAAGAAGAGCTACTCGACGTTTTGCCTCATGGGCGACGGCGAGATCCAAGAGGGACAAGTGTGGGAGGCCGCGATGAGCGCGAGCAAATTCGCGCTCGACAACCTCGTCGCGATCGTCGACTGGAACGGCGGGCAAATCGACGGGTCGATTACCGAGGTGATGCCGTCGCTCGAGCCCGTGGTCGCGAAGTTTCAAGCGTTCGGCTGGGACGTCAAAGAGATCGACGGCCACAATTTCGACGCGATCCTCGACGCCATCGCGTGGGCCGATGAGCGCGGAGGAAAGCCGAAGTGCATCGTCGCCCGCACGGTCAAGGGCAAGGGCGTCTCGTTCGTCGAGCACCCGACCAAGTATCACGGCGCAGCGCTCACGAAGGACGAGCTCGCCAAGGCGCACGCAGAGCTGAAGGAGGCGAAGTGATGTCCGGTCAAACGACGGTCAAGCCGATCGCGACGCGACAGGCATTTGGTGAGGCGCTCGCCGCAGTGGGCGTCGAGCACAACGAAGTAGTCGTGCTCGACGCGGACCTGTCGAAGAGCACCAAGAGCGAGCTGTTCGCGAAGAAGTGCCCCGATCGGTTCATTCAGATGGGCATCGCCGAGCAGAACATGCTGGGCGTCGCGGCGGGGCTGGCGCTGTCGGGCAAGGTTCCGTTCGCGTGCTCGTTTGCGTGCTTCATCGCGGGCCGCTTCGAGACGATCAAGATCTCGGTGGCCTACGCCGGAGCGCGCGTGCGCGTAGTCGGAACGCACGCCGGCGTCGGCATCGGCGAAGACGGCTACTCGCAGATGGGCCTCGAGGACGTCGGGCTGATGCGCACGCTGCCCGAGATGGTGGTGCTGCAGCCCTGCGACGACGTCGAGACCGCGGCGATGGTCCGCTGGCTCGTGACGGACTGCACGCAGCCCGCATACCTGCGACTGACCAGGCAAAACCTCCGCCGTCTGCACGCAGACGGCTGGACGTGGACGCCCGGCAAGCTCGACGTCCTCCGCGAAGGAACGGACGTCGCCATCATCGCCAGCGGCGGCCCCGTGATGAACGCGATGGACGCGGCCGAAGCGCTCGCGAAAGAGGGCAAGTCCGTCGCGGTCGCCAACCTCTCGAGCATCAAGCCGCTCGATCGCGCGGGCATCGAAGCGCTCGCCAAGAAGGTGAAGGTCATCGTCACGGTCGAGGATCACAACGTGATCGGCGGCATCGGTTCTGCGGTCGCCGAGGTCGTCGCAGAGACGGGCGGCGCGCGCGTTCACCGCCACGGGGTGCTCGACGTGTTCGGTGAGTCGGGGACGCCCGAGTCGCTCTACGAGAAGCACCGGCTCGACGCCAAGGGCATCGCCGAGGTCGTCCGCGAGCAGCTCGCGCGCTGAGCCGATCGCGCGTCGCGCATCAGCGATCGAAGAAGAACAAACACACGCGAGCGGGCGCGAGGATGATGGGGTAGCCGCCGCGCGCGTAGCACTCGAGCAGGGTCGCGAAGGGGTTGCACCCGAGCGACGCGTGCGGTTCGACGAACTGCCAACGCACGCCGTGCATCACGTCGACGCTCGCGTTGTTCAAGAACCACTGCCGCACGTCGCGCGCGTTGCCGTCGGTGTCATCGCGTGGGAGCCGAAGTTCGGGCGCTGGCGTCCTCCAGATACACGAACCGTTGAGCGCGATGAACAGCGCGGCGTTTGGCGCGATGTTGGGCGCGGCGAACGGCAAGAGATCTTGCTCGTCGAAGCCGTGCACGATGCCGTGGATCCGCTCCGCGAGCTTGGGCGGTCCGTAGCGCCAATCGTACGCGTTGGGTCTTCGGACGTTGGCGCACATCGCGCGAAACTGATCGAGCCCACCGAACTCGACGTCGAGCTCGAGCGCGCGCCTCGGGTACATCGTGTCGTCGGCCCAGGGCTCGAGCAGCGCCCAGTAGCGATCGAAGAGCGCGACGGCGGCGGCGATCGACCCCGTGTCCGGAGGAACAAACCAGTCGATCTCGTTCAGCATCGCCAGCATCGAGCGCACGGGCTTCGTCGCTGCTCCGAGCTCGATCCGCCACGCGTCCAGCCGCGGGGTGCCCCTCACAGCGCGAACTCCGCGAGCAGCTCCGTGGCGCAGCGCGGTCGCGCACGGACGATGGCGATGGCTCCGTCGTGGCACTCGACGAGGCCGATGTGCGAGATCGCCGACCCGACGACCCACTGTCCCTCGACGCGCGACGATCCGCTGGCAGCGCCGAGGTCGAACAAGAGCCCCGACGGGATCTCGTCGGCCACGGCGTCCGCGAGCGCGCGAATCGCTGAAGAAAAGCTCAACACCCGCGGGGGCTCGCTCGCCGACGACTCGAATCGTCGTCGCGCGGCCGCGAGGATCCTGGCGTCTCTCGCGCTCATTCTTCGTCCCTCGACGAGCTCCCGAAGGTCGTCGTGGAGCGCCGCTCGGAGCTCGTGCCCGCGCTGCATCGTCACTCGCAGAGCGTAGCGCAGGCGGTCGCGACGACGAGTTCGACACTTCAACTCGTGCCCCCTTTACGCGGCAAACGAACACGGACATAGTTCGTCCCGCGATGGTTCGTCGCTCGACACCCGGTCGTCCGACCGGAAAGTACACGCAGGCGGTGCGGCTCTTTCAGTTGTTTCACCGCCTCGAAAACTCCCCCGAGGGCGTTCGCATCGACGACCTCGCGCGCGAGCTCGACGTGACGCCGCGCTCGGTGCGTCGCGATCTCAAGGCGCTGCAAGGCGCAGAGATCGAGCTCGAGGCCGTGGACAACGAGGGCGAGCGCCGCGTGCGCCTCGCGCGAACGGGCAAGAGCACCGAGCCGATCCGCATGACGCGGTTTCAGCGCTACTCGCTCGCGGCGGTGCGTCGCGCGTTCGACGTGCTCGAAGGGACGCCGTTTCACGACGACCTCTCGCAGCTGTTCGCGAAGCTCGCGCAGGGCAACGCCGCGGACCCCAACGCGGCCAACGAGGGCCTGGCCGAGCGCTTCGTGTATATCCCCGACGCGCCGAAGAACTACAAGAAGTTCAAGGACCAGCTCTACGAGATCTACGACGGCGTGCTGCGCTCGCTCACGCTGTCGTTTCTCTACGACGGCGGAACGACGATGGGCATGCGACGGCTCGAGCCGTACTGCCTCGTGCTCTATCGCAACGGCCTCTACCTCGTCGGCAAGGACGTCGCGAAGAAGGAGTTTCGAACGTTCGCCGTCGAGCGCATGCGCCGCGTACGCGCGCTCCCGCAGGCGCCGTTTACGCGCGATCCGATGTTCGACCCGAGCAAGCTGTTCGACGGAGCGTTCGGGCTCATCGCGGGAGGCGACCGCCACAAAGTCGTGGTCGAGTTCGAGCCGCGGGTCTCGACGTGGATCGAAGAGCGCGAGTGGCATCCCTCGCAGAAGGTCACGCGCCAGGTCGACGGCGGCGTGACGATCGAGTTCGATGTGGCGCTGTCCGAAGAGCTCGTCGCGTGGGTGCTCCGCTGGGGCGCGAGCGCGCGCGTAATCGAGCCCGCCGCGCTCATCGAGCGCATTCGCAAAGAGTTCACGCGAGCGGCGGGGCAGTACGGCGAAGGCGCAGCGGCCGCGAGCACCGCGGCGAACTGAGCGGGGCGCTCACAACACGACCCTCGCGACGCCGTCGGTCACGCGTTGGTCGAGCGCTCGCTTGGCGCCCGAGCGCGCGGCCTCGAACGCGCGCCGCCCTTCGTGCAAACGAAAGGGCCCCGTGCGCGGGACGCCGTCGATCACGAGCGCGACGAGCCCCTCGCGCTTCGGGGGAACGAGCGCGGGATCCTGCGTCGATCGCCACGGGGATCGCGACGACAAGTGATGGTGCAACACGCGCGCGCTCGACGAAACGCCGACGAGCCCCGGCCGATCGAGGATCCCTCCGTCGAGCAGCACCCTGCCCTCGTGGCGCACGGGCTGAAAGAGCACGGGCAGCGCGCAGGACGCATGAATCGCGGGCGCGAGCGCGCCCTGGTCGAGCACCACGGTTCGACGCGTTCGAACGTCGAACACGCTGAGCGCGAGCGGCGCGCGGCACTCGGCGAACGTTCGCGCGGGCAACAGCCCCTCGAGCTTCTCGCGAAAGAGTCGTCCGCGAAGGAGCCCTGCGCCGAGCGCGGGGTCCCAGAAGTCCTCGCGCTGCAAGCGCAAGAGCTCGTCGCGCTGGGCAGCGGCGGACATTCCAGCGGCCCACATTCCCGCGACGAGGGCGCCGGCGCTCGAGCCCGCGAGCGCAGACGGTAACAGGCCCTCGTCTTCGAGCACGGTGAGCGCGCCGCAGTGCGCGAAGAACCCGAAGAACCCCGAGGACATCGCCAGAGTGAACGGCGATTCAGCGAGCCATTCGCGGAGCGTGATCGACACGATGGGGGCCGAGCGTACAAGCGCCGCGCCGCGGTTCATCGGAAGAAAGTGCGCCTACGAAGCCCCAGCCACTTGGTGGCGAGCAGCCAGCCACCAGTGGCGAGCAGCCAGCCACTTGGTGGCGTGGCCGGTCACCAGCGGTAGCAGTCACGAACGCTCACGGCGCGAGCCCTCGAGGTGGCGAGGCGCGACGTTGTTCGCCATTCGATTTCATGGGCGCGATGCATCGTCCTCGCTGCTCGGGAGCTGCAGCTCGATGCGCTCGGCGTTGATCGCGAACGGCGCGTAGCCCGTGCTCCACAGCTTCGCGAGCGGCTCGAACACATTGGGCAGCGTCGCGAGGTCGAGCGCCGCAAGTTGATCGGAGACTCCATTGGCGAGGATCCGGTCGCGCGCGAGGTCGCGAATGGTCCCTCCGCGGCTCGCGAGCACCGCGCAGAACCACGCGCGACGATGGTGATCGATCGCTTGCTGGCACGCCATGCCGTGATCGCGCATGGCGCGGTAGCTGAGCTCGTTCCACTGGGTGCAGTGCTTCGTGCGGCGCTGGTAGGGGTTCACTGGGCGAAGCGCTTCGCGGACGGAGTCGAAAAGCCCGCGAAGTCCGGATCGCTGCGGGCTCTTCTCGGGCGGATCGATCGCGACCAGCATCTCGTCCACCACGCGAAAGTCGAACTGCACGTCGTGAAAGACCGACAGCTCCGCAGGAAACAGGCCTCGTCCGACAGGAAGCACGCCGCGCTGCCGTAGCTTCTGCCCTCCGCGATCGCGCCAGAACACGGGAAGCTCCGGCCGCGCGACCGCGGCCAACCCTCGCGCGCGTCGAACAAATTCGCGCGCGAGCTCCTCGGCCGCGAGCACGCCGTCGACGTCCGCGACGAGCGCGGTCACGGTCTCGATCGAAGCGGGAATTCGCTTGGGAGAATGCGGCTTTCCACCGAACGCGCGACCGCCCGCGGCGCGCGAGTCGAGCCAGTCCTCGGGACACAGCCCGCGCGCCACCGCGCGCTCGAGCGCTTCTCGCGGCGACTCTGCGTCTCGCGCGGCGTCTCGCGCCTCTGCGAGCCGCGCGCGCACAGGACGACACACCCGCGCGAACAAAGCGTCGGCGTCGAGCTCCTGTGGCCACTTCAATAGCGTCATCGCAGCGAAGGAGGACCGTTAACCGCTCGCTCGTGGTTCGTCGAGAGGCGTCGCCGAAGTTCGCTGCAGAGACGCGATCGCGAACGAAAGCCCGTCGCAAATGAATTCGTGTGTTGCTGTCACTCCCCGACGCCGAACACGCGTAGCGCTCCGCCGACGGTCCCCACGGCGAGCGTCCGCCCATCGGGCGAGAGCGCCATCGAGCGCGCTTCGTCCCACGGGTCGACGACAGCCCATCGAGCGAGCTCGCGCCCGTCGAACTCGTGAACGCTGGCCTCGTGTCCAGGAGCCCACAAGACCGCCATCCGGCGAGCGCGCGGCGCGACGAGCACGAAGCGATCACGGTAGGGATGCGAAGCGTTTTTCCAGACGCTCTGCGTGCCGTTGTCGCGGTCGATCACCAACCACTCGCTCTGCCAGTCCGGCGCGCCGAGCCGAACGCGAACGAAGATGCCGCGCGCGCCGACCACGGCCCAACCTTCGGCGGCGTCGAGCTCGACGCGATCGACGCGACGCAACGACCGCGGACGCGACAGGTCGCGAAGCACCGCGCGAAACGCGTCGAACCCGCGGTTGAGCTCGACCACGAGGCTCGATTTCGTATGCTCGATGGTCTTCCATTTGCCGTCGCTGCGCGGCGCGATCGAGACCGAGCTCCATGAGTCGTCGTTGGTGAGCGAGCCGACGCAGACCCCCGCGTCGGAGGTCCAGCACGCGGCGCGGCCGGTGTTCGAAGCGACGATCGAGCCAGGGTCGACGCCCCACTCGCTGAGCGTTCGCGACCAGCGCTCGTCGAAGGAGCCTCCAACGACCGCGTACGACGTGAGATGCCCGCCTGTCGTGCGCCTGTCGTACACGATCGCGGTCGTCCCACCATCGACGAGCGCGACAGCGGCGCTATCGATCCACGGGTCGTTGCGCTCGGCGAGGGTCTCACCCGTGCCTGCGTCGTGAAGCCGCAGCGACGAGCGAGTCGCGACGAGCAATCGCCGCCCCTCTTGATCGAAGCACATTGATTCAACGGAGCTTTGCTCTGCAGGCTGCTCTCGCACGGTCCGCATCGTCGCGAGGTCGAGCGCGACGAAGCCCGCCTCGTCTACGCCGTAGAGCACTCCGTCGCGACACGCTGCCATGCGCGCCCCCGCGCGGGTCCACGTGCGGCGCAGCGCGAGATCGTCCAGCGAATACTCTCGGACTTCGCCGCTCTTGCCGAGGTAGAGCGCGCCGCTGCACACCCACGATCGAAACTCCCACAGGGGATCGCCTTCGAGATCGCGCTTCGTTCCGTCCCGAAAGTCGATGACGACGGGCACGATGCCCATTCGGTCGTCGGACGTTCGCGCGACGAGCACGCGGTGGTCGTCGACGGGAACGAGCTCGGACACACGGACGCCGCGAACCCGCGCGAGCTCGACGCCGCCCAACGTCCGCAGCACGATGTCGTCGCCTTCGACCACGGCGATGTTGTCCCCCACCAGCGAATGCGCGGGAAATCGCTCGCTCGTCAGCCACGGCGCATCGATCGACGCGACGAGCGCCAGATCGTCGTCCGCGGTCAACTCGAACACGAGCCCGCGGTCTCCCGGCGCGCTGACGAGCAGCCGCGAGCCGTCTGCGCTCACGCTGCACCCGAGACACGCAAGCTCGTCGAACGGCCCCTCCTCGAGCCCGATCAACGGGCGACGCTCGATCGTCTCTCTGATCGTCCACTGCTCGATCGCGTCGAAGCTCGTGACGATCGCCACGGGACGCGTTCGCCCCAAGAAGTCCACTCGATTGGCGAGCGAAGCGCCTGGCGGAACTCGAACCACGACCTCGCCAAAGTCGTCGATGTCGGCGATCGATCGGCGCTCGAGCGCATCGGTCTTCGTCATTCGCCACACGTAGCGCTTGTCTCGATCGACCCACCACGATCGCGTCGACTCGAGCGAGACCTCGCCGAGCCCCCACCCCGCCGCGACCCGGGACCACCGCGCGGAACGCGAGGGATCGCGCTCGCCACTCGATTTCATGGGCCCATCTCCGCCGCGTCGAAATCGAGGCTCGGGAGCTGAATTTCGATGCGTTCGTCGTCGGCGACGCGGAGGGCGTAGCCCGTCCACCACAGCTTCGCGAGCGGCTCGAAGATGTTCGGAAGCGCGGCGAAGTCGACGCCCGCGAGCACGTCGCCGACCACAGCGGTCGAGGCGAAGCTGCGAAGCTGCTCGCGGAGGGTTCGTCGATCCGTCGCGAGCACCGCGCAGAACCACGCTCGACGATGGTGTTCGATCGCCTGCAAGCACGCGACGCCGCGCTCGCGCAGCGCGCGTTGAGCGAGGCTGTTCCAGCCCGCGATGTGCTTGGTCGGTCGGAGGTAGTTCGATGCCGGGCGAGCGACATCGAGACGCCACTTCTTCAGCGCGTGAGGCGACGGCGGGTCCGCGGCGACGAGCAACGCGTCGACCAAGCGATCGTCGAACTCGACGTCGTGAAGCGCCATGAGGTCCAGCGGCAACGGCGCCCGCCCAATGGGAAACGCCCCTTCTCGGTGGACCTTTTCTCCGCCTCGCTCTCGCCAGAACACCGGAGCGTTCGCCGGCGCGATCTTCGTCACACGACCCGCTCGCCGAAGAAACTCCCGCGCGAGCTCCTCGGCCGCGAGCACACCCTCGACGTCGCTCGCGAGCGCGGTGACCGTCTCGATCAACTGTGGAATTCGCCTAGGCGAATGCGCTTTGCCTCCAAACGCGCGCCCCGCTTGCGTCGGTGAATCGAGCCAGTCGTCGGGACACAGGCCTCGCGCTACCACACGTTCGAGCGCTTCTCGTGGCGACTCGGCGCCAACCGTCGCGGCGCGCGCCTCGTCGAGCTTCGCGCGCGTCGGGCGAAACACCTTCGAGAACAGCGCCTCGGCGTCGAGCTCCTTTGGCCACTTCAAGGGAGTCATCACCGCGCCGATCGAGCCGTCGTTGCTCGTCGCCCCGTCGCAACACACCGCGCGAGCGCCCTCACGTCCGCTCGTCCCAATACTCGCCGACGTCCCAAATCACCGCGCGAAACGACGCGTGCAGCGCGCGAAACACCGCGCGATCAGCCTCGAGCTCCGCGAGCAGCTCCTCGGGCGACGCTCGCTGCGCGCCCTCTTCGCGCGCGGCGCGCGCGGTCGCGAGGAGCCCGTCGATCGACGCGTACACGGGCGAGTCGTCGCCGTCGCTCGGCGCGACCAGCGGGAGCTGCATCAAGGGCGCCGTCGCGAGCGGCGTCTCGACGCGCCCATCGCGGAGCTGCGCGCTTCGGTAGTGAACCGCCTCGGGCGTCGTCGCGGGCATCGGGTCCGGGTCCGGCGCGACGCGCTCGAGCGCCGCGAGCATCGCTCGGTCGAGCGCGTACTCGTCGCCGTCTCCCGCGCGTCCCGCGGCGCGCGCGAGCACGATGACCGTCGTCTCGGGCGCTGGGTCGATCGGGTCGACGAGCCGCAGCCGCGACCACACACGCGAGCGCTGAACCACCAGATCCACCGCGCCCGCCACCGCCAATCGAACGAGCGCGAGCACCGAGAGCGTCCATCGTCGCGCGTCCTCGATGTCCATCGCGGCATCGCCCATCGCCCACCGCTCGAGCGCGAGCGCCGTCTCGTCGTCACATCGAAGCTGCGCCCAACGCGGATCGAAGGCGTAGACCGCGCGGTCGAAGCGGCTGCCTCGCGCGCGAATCGCGCGCGTGTACGGGTCGATCGACGACGTGACCGCCACCGAGCCGTCCTCGCTCGTGTACGACCAGAGCAGGCGCGTGGGTTCGGCGCGCAAGTTGTCCCTCGCCCGCTGCGCAAAGAAGGCGCTCGATGCGAACGCGAGCCCCGCGGAGGCAAACGACAGCACGAGGCGCGTCGAGCCGAGCGCCCCCTGCACCGAGAGCGCGACCGCGGGCGCGAACGCGAGCCCCGCGAGGCCCAAGTCGACGCGAGACTGCACGCGCGCGCCACGCGCTTCGTCTTCGACAGGGCTCGCCGTCCAGCGCGCAGGGTCGCTCTGGTAGCCGCACGCGCTGCAGCGACGAGCCTCGTCGTCGAGCGAGGCCCCGCACGCAGGACACAGCATCGGCGCGGGACGCAGCACAGACTCGCGAGTCTGTACCGTCGGTCGTCACGGCGCAAAGCGGCGCCAGAGCTCGAAGCGTTGGTCCTGATAGACCCGTCGCCACGCCGGCGGAACAGCGCCCGCAGACGTCTCGCGAAACGGCGCGGATGGATAGCGAGCGCCGCGCACGACGAAGACGGCGTCGTAGCGCGCGGCGTGTTGCTCGGGGTCGAGCTGCCAGCCTGATTTGCTGGGCGCCCAGAGCTGCATGACGGTGAGCGACGAGCGCGGGACGCCTTCGCGATAGGTCACGCCGGTGCGGGTGAAGCCGGTGGAGTTCATTCCACCGCGACGAACGAGGGTGTAGGCGCCGAGGTGGAGCAGGACGGGCAAGCGAAGCCCCTCGGCGTGCGTCTCGTACGAGAGCGTCGCGACGCGCGAGCCGCGCGGAAGGGCGTCGATCGCGCGGTCGATCGCGCGGACCGACCGATCGAAGCGCGCGAACGCGAAGTGCGCCACGAGCAGGCTCGCGATCGCGCTGAACGCCACCGCCCGTCGCGACCACGTCGCGCGCAGGACCCAGCGGCGGTGCGCGTCTTCGCGCGGGTCGACATCGCCCCACGACGGGAGCCACGCGAGCGAGAGCAACGCGAGCGAGGCTACGCGCGGCGCGACGCTCTGCCCGCGAAACTCGTTGGGCAGGAGCATGTACGCCCCGCAAAACACCGCTGCGATCAGCCGCGCTTCGACGGACCACGCGCGCGGATCGAGCCTCGCTTCGTCGCGCGACGCCTTCGGAACCTCCGTGGCAGGCGCGCCCACGAACGACGCGAGCGAGGCGAGGACGAAGAGCCTCCAGGGCCAGTTTCCCAGCGAATCGAGGCCCGACGAGAGCGGGAGCCAATAGAGCGACGCCCACGGCGGGCTCCACACGGTCTGCGGACGCACACGAAATTCGTCCTCGAGGACCTGGCCCGAGAGCCAGCCGCCCGCGACGAGATAGAGCACGATGAGCGCTCCTGCGGGCGCGAGCGCGACGCACAATTTCGCAGCCGCGCCGCGATCGATGCGCCGCCGCGCCCACGACACGACCGCGAGCGCGAGCAGCGAGACGACCCCGAGCATCGCCGGCTGCGCGTGCGAAAAGAACGTCGCCACGCCGAGCAACGCGATCGCAACGAGCGTCGCTGCGCTTCGTCGAACGTCGCCTCGTTGCACAGCGCGCAGCCACCGAAGCGCCACCGCGAGCTGCGCGAGCTGCAGCGCCGTCGCGAGCACGTACGGCGCAAATCCCCAGAGAAGATTCGCTTCGACGAGCAGCGTGAAGCCGACGAGCGCGCTCGAATACGAGCGATCGAGCGCGCGCGTGATCGCGAGGATCGAGAGCGCGAGCAGCACGAGCGAGATCGAGAGCGCGACGCGACCGCCCAAGAGATCGTCGCCGACGACGCGGGACGCGCCGACGTGAAGCCAGCGAAATCCCTGGTACGGAATGAACCACCCCGTCGTTCGATAGTATCGGTTGGTCGCGAACGCATCGTCGGTCTCGTGCGCCACGATCGCGCCTTGCGCGAGGTGCTGCGGCCAATCGACGAGCGGGAGAAACCTGTGCGCGATCGGCAACGCCGCGACGAGGACGAGCGCCACCACGACCCACGCGCGCGCTTTGCGCTCGCGGCCATCGTCTCGCGCGAGCGGCGATGCGATCGAGCGTTGGCGAGGTTCGCTGCGAGTCGGCGTGGTCGAGCTCACGTCAAACCGCCACGAGGCCATCGAGAGGAGAGCGCCGAACGATCCGCGAGCAAGATCTCATACGGATGCTGTCCGCGCCCTGTCGTGAACGCAGTCTGCGAGCGCGCCCGCAGCGATCGGCCTCGCCGAAACTGCGCAACGGGTACGTCGAGGTTGGGGAGGGACCGAGGACGTACGCCGCTGAATGCGTTCACGACGGGGACGCGGCAGGTTCGGTATCAGTGCGGAATGATGCCCGCGAACCACAGGCCCGCGCCGATCGCTCCGAGCGCGAGCACACCCACGACCGCGAGGAGGGCTCCGTTGCCCTTCTTCTCGGCCTTGTCTTGCTTGGGCTCGGTCGTCGGGATGCTGTCTGCGATCGCCGCCGAGCCGACGCGGGGCTTCTCGGCCTTGTCGTCGGTCTTGTCCGCGGTCTTGTCCGCCGCGGGGGGCGCGTCCGAAGCCGTGAGCTCCGGTGTCTTCTGCGGCTCGGTGGGCGGCGGTGACTCTGCAGGCGAGAGGTCGTCGCCTTCGAGCTGCGACGCGAGGTCCGCTGTGGGCGCGCCGAGCTTCGAGGGATCGAAGTCGTCCCCTTCGAACATGTTGGACGCCCAGTCGTTGGTGTCGACGAGGCTGCCCGGGTCGAGCGGCTGTCCTGCGGCGCCGACGGACGCGAGGTCGATCGGCTTGGAGCCCTCGGCGTTGGGGTCTTCGTCTTCGCCGAGCGACGTGAATCGACCGAGCTCCTCCATGATGAGCTTGTCGATGAGGTCTTGCTCGGGGCGCTTCTCTTTGGCCTTCTGCGCGCGGCGCTCTTCGATGGCCTCTTTGGTGATCTTCGCGATGTCGAAGCTGTTGACCGCCATGCGGTGCTTCGCGAGAAATTCACCGAGGTCCTGCGCGAGCGCTTCGGCCGTGCGGTAGCGCTCGTTCTTGTCTTTCGCGAGCGACTTGTTGATGACCGCCTCGAGGTCCGGGGGGACCTCTGCGTTGAACTTTCGCAGCGATGGGATCTGCGCCTTCTGAACCAACTGCACGGTGGCCCAGTCGCTGTCGGCGAGGAAGAGTCGCTTGTTGGCGATCATCTCCCAGAGCATGATTCCCACGGCGAAGACATCGACTTGGGCGTCGACCTCTTGGCCGAGCGCGGTCTCGGGCGCGAGGTAGCCGAACTTGCCTTTGACCATGCCCTGCTCGGACTTCTCGAGCTGCGTGGTGGCCTTGGCGAGACCGAAGTCCACGATCTTCACTTCGCCGCGCTTGGACACGAGCACGTTCGGCGGAGACATGTCGCGGTGAACGATCCCGAGCGTGCTCCCGTCGCTGTCTTGCAGCTCGTGCGCGTACTGGAGCCCGTTGCAAATCTGCATCGAGAGGTACACCGCGACGGGAATGGGGACGCCCTGCCCGCGATTGCGCAGGTACTCGATGATGGCCTTCAGGTTCACCCCATCCACGAACTCCATCACGATGAAGTACGTGTTCTCGACGTGGCCGATGTCGAAGACCTGGACGATGTTCGCGTGGTTCAAGCGCGCGCACAGGCGCGCCTCGTCCAAGAACATCCGGATGAACTTGTCGTTCTGCGCGAGGTGCGGAAGCACGCGCTTGATCGCGACGGCCTTCTTGAAGCCGGCGAGGCTCTCGGCCTCACCGCGGAACACTTCGGCCATACCGCCCGACTCGAGTCGTTCGATGACTCGATACCGGTTGTGCGCTTTCGCCTCGCCTGCTGCCATTGCCTCTGCCTGCGTTGTTCGGCGCCGAGAGCCGACGTTTGTCGGAACCTCTGACAACCCACCTACCACCTTTGCCCGCCGAACGCGCGTGCGTCAAGCGCGCGCTTCGCGCTCGTGCGAATCCGCTGAGTCTTCAGCGGCCCCGATGAGGTAGGTCAGCTCGGCTCGCGCAGGCCGAACTCCTTCATCTTGATCTGTAGGCTCTTGCGCGAAATCTTCAGAAGCCTCGCCGCTTGGGTCACGTTTCCCCCGGTCTGCGCGAGCGCGCGCACGATGAGCTCTCGCTCGAGCTTCGCGGACGCTTCGCGGACTTGCTGCTTGAGCCCTCCGGGCGCGTTTTCTGCGCTGTCGTCCTCGGCCTCGTCGGCCACCGCGGCGGCGGTCTCTCCCCGCTCGTCCGCGCGCTGCACTTCGAGCGGGAGATCCTTCGGTCGAATCGTGTCTCCGTCGGTCAACAGAACCGTGCGTTCGACCACGTTTTCGAGCTCGCGAATGTTTCCCGGCCACGGATAGTTTCGCATCGCCTCGATGGCCTCGGGCGAGAGCTTCATCGACCCGCGCTTCAGCCTCGTCGACTGCTTGAGCAAAAAGTGCTCGGCGAGCAGCGGAATATCCGTCCGTCGCTCCCTCAAGGGCGGCAGATGAATCGGAAGAACATTGAGTCGATAGTACAAGTCTTCGCGAAAACGCCCGGACGCGATCTCGCTCTTCAGCTCGCGGTTGGTGGCCGCCACGAGCCTCACGTCCACGGCCGTCGGCTTGATCCCGCCGACGCGGTCGAACTCTCCTTCTTGGATCGCGCGAAGGAGTTTTACCTGCATTTCGACCGGGATTTCGCTGATCTCATCGAGGAAGAGCGTGCCCTCGTGGGCGAGCTCGAAGCGCCCCGGCTTCGAGGTCACCGCGCCCGTGAACGCCCCCTTCTCGTGGCCGAAGAGCTCGGCCTCCATGAGGTCGCGCGGGATGGCTCCGCAGTTGACCCGGATGAAAGGCCGTTGTCTCCGGCTGCTATTTTCGTGGAGCGCCCGCGCGATGAGCTCCTTGCCCGTCCCCGACTCGCCGGTGATGAGCACCGTCGCGGGCGTGTCCGCGACCTTCTCGAGCAAGTGATAGATCGCCACCATCGGCGGGCTCTCGCCGATGATGCGGTAGCGGCCGCGCTCGTCCGCGTCGAGCGCGACGTCCTTGTGCCGCTGATCGACGGTGCGAACGGCCTTTCCGACGACGAGCTGCATCTCGGCGCGGTCGAAGGGCTTGGTGAGAAAGTCGAAGGCCCCGAGGCGCATCGCGTCGACCGCGGTCTCGACCGTTCCGTGCGCGGTGAGGACGATCACGGGGATGTCGCCGTGCTCGGCCTGAACGTGCGCGAGCAGCGTCATCCCGTCCATGTTGGGCATGCGCAGGTCCGAGATCACCGCGTCGAAGTGCTGCTCCTTGAGCGCAGCGACGGCCTCTTTGCCGTCCGCGACGGTGTGAACTTCGTACCCGTCCTGCGTCAACTGCGCAGCGATCAACCTGCGGAGGTTCGCCTCGTCGTCGACGACCAGGATGTGCTTCTTGCCAGTGAGCATGCTCGTCGGACCATTGGTATCACATCGCGCGAGCAGGGCAGCGAACGGGGTGTGCGTCGAAGCGGGACCGCCATGGGGCGCGACGCGCGAGACCACGGCGCGACGGACGTCTCGTTCACGAACATCTCGCGTCGGCGAGGCGATGCTTTCGACCGGAATTTCACAGGCGCTGGCTCGGTTGTCGAATCACGTCCGCGGGCTGCAGCGAGTAGCCGAGGTCTCCGTTTCCGAGCGCGCCGGCGAACGCATCGCCCCAACACGCGACGCCGCCCGCCGTCAACCGAGCGCAACGCACGGCGAGTTGCGCGACTCCCGCTAGACCCGCAACGGGGGTTGCCGCCGACCCGCGCCCGAACACGCCACCCCATTGAAGCACCGTGCCGTCGCGCCGAAGCGCAAGGAACCGATCCCTGACGACGATCTGCGTGACGTCCGTCGCGCCGACGACGAACCCAGGCCGAAGCCGTCCGCGCGTTGTTCGATCGCCGAGCTCGCCGGCGGCGTTCGACCCCCAACACGCAACGCGCCCGTCGCTCTGAAGCGCGCACGTCGACGAGACGCTGAACAGCACTTCCGTGACCGACGCCACGCCACCGATCGCGACAGGCGCATCGCGTCGCGTAGTCGTCCCGTCGCCCACCTGTCCGCGAGCGTTCTCGCCCCAACACGCGAGCGACCGATCTGCGCGGATGACGCAAAAGCGACCCGGGACCGCGAAGTAGTTTCGAGCGTCGGCCACGTACTGCGCGATCGCAGCGGGCAATTCGCCGAAACACTGCGGCGGGCCGCCTTCGACCCGCGCGCACACACGGTCGAAGTGCGCGGTGAGCGTGGAGTTTGGCGCGACAACGCCGAGGCGTCGCGGCGTAGGCAGCGGGCCATACTCGCGCTCGCCCGACGGCCTCGGAACGCTTCCTCCCCACACGTACACAGCGCCGTCTCGCGTCCGCGCGGCGAACCCGTCGTCGAGTCCGATTACGTCGTCCACGAGACCGATCGAGACGCGCGTTGGCGTCGCCCGATCCGTCGTGGTTCCGTCCCCGACTTGCCCGCGAGCGTTGTTTCCCCAGCAAAACAACGCGCCGTCGCGCCGAACCGCGCAGGTCGTCCCGCCAGGGTCAGCGACGCTCGCGATGTCCACGACGTCGGACAGCGCTGGTACCGGCACGGGCCGCGTCGCTGCCGAGAGCGATCCGCGCCCGAGCGCGCCCTCGCTGTTCGAACCCCAACAAGCGATTCGTTCGTCGGTGCTGCGCGAGCACACAAACTTCGAGCCAACCGCGACAGCCGTGCTCGCGCCGAGATGGCGAACGAGCACCGGAGTCGCGCGGTCCTGCTGCGTTCCGTCGCCGAGCTCACCGCGCGAGTTTTCACCGAGGCAAGCGACGGTCCCGTCCGAGCGCACAGCGCACAGCGTCAGTGTGTTGTGGTCGCTCCCGACAGAGAACGCCGCCGCGCCGGGGATGCTCGCGCGATGCGTTGGCGTCCCGCGCGCCCGGTTCGCGCGCTCGAACGGCGACCACTGAGGAGCGCGCCAGCAGCGGACGTTGCCATCGGCGACGAGCGCGCACGTTTGCGTCGGTCCGCTGCTGATCGCGATCACGCCTTCGAGAGAATCGACGAGCGTCGTCGTTGTTGGGCGCGAGTTCGCATACGTCCAACACGCCACCCGACCATCCCGCCGTCGCGCACAACCGTCGGACTCGCTGATCGCGATGCCCGCTGCGTCGTCGAGCCCTGGGACCGTCGCGACTTGCCCGCGGTTCTTCGCCCAGACGTCGACCCCCCAACACGCAACGCTCCCGCGGCTCGTTCGGCCACAAGCGTATGTGCCTCTGACGACGACTTCGACCACGTCGCGCAGCCCCGGAACTCGAACGGGGCGCGTTCGGAACGTCGGTCCAAAGTCGAGCCCGTCTCCACCCCAGCAACTGACCTGCCCATCTGCGTGCCACGCGCACGTCACGTAGCGCCCTGCCGCGACGCCGACCGCATCGACGATCCCGGTCGACATTGCTGTCGAACGGCTGATTCGTGTGCCGTCGCCGAGCTGCGCATCGAGATTGTCGCCCCAACAAACGACCTCTCCTCGTCCCACCACGGCGCACGCGTGGCGAGCCCCGGCAGAGAGCCTGCCGACGCTCACGGCTCCGTTCGGCGCTCCAAGCGGGGGGAGGACGTCGTTGTCTGGAGGGCTCGTCGCAGCGCCCGAATCAACGACCCGAGGAGCGCTGCGAACGTCTGTCGTCGCGTCCGCGGTTGGTGATGGGCGCGCCGTCGAGGCCGCTCGACGACACGCGGAAGACAGCACCACAGCAACTGCCGCAGCGAGACATCCAGTCGACGAACAGCGCGGTCTAGGAGTTCTTTCGAAGCGCATCGTGCCCTTGCTTCTGGCCACCAAAGAGCGCCGGTGGACGCCCAGAGCGTGTACCGATCGGAGATCGGCGAGGGACCCCGTGAGACGCGCCAGCTCTGACAGTCGCGGCATGACGAACGATTCCATTGCACGACACTCCCTCGCTCGTGATTCGCGATCGACCGCGCGTCGAAGCGCGCGTTCAGCCCCTTTCGATCGCTAGGGGCTTTGTAACTTGACCCGACACGCCCAGCGCCGCTGCCTCACCAGTTTTCATCCGACGCACGAAATCCTGCGCATAGCGTCGCGGGTGACGATCGAGCGAGACAACCCAACGGTGCGCGCCACGCGTCGACCGCCGCCTCTCGCGACGACGCTGACACAGCGCCGCGCGACCTTCGTCCGTCGTTCGCTCCGCTTTCATCGCGAAATCTCCATCATGAAACAACGGCAGATTTCACGCTCTTCGCGCTCGCGTTGGTCACGTCGCTCTCCGAGGCCTGGAAAGCCCGCAAAAACACCGGACGTCTCGAACGACGATGGATCGACGCTGGACGCGAGCGAACATCGACGGGAGCTCGCGGTTCGTCATGACTCACTGCCCAGACACGTCGTCGCCGCTCGTCGTGCTTCGCGTGCGCTGCGACGGAGTCTCGACATTCGTCATCGATGGCAAATGAACTGGAAATTCACCAACGAAACTCCATCACGCTGGACGGGGAAGCAAGCAGCCAAGCGGGGCGCGGCGGCAAGCGCTCATCATTCGTCACATCTGTCGGATGGGCTGGGATTTCATTGACGAAATACAGTCGATCGAACACGGTCTGCTGTCGCGCCGAGGCAAGCCTCCGCGCTGGCTGCTCGCCGAGAGGCGAGCAGAGCGCAACCGCCTTCGGCGGCGCCAAGAGAGCGACGATGCGGTCGAGGGGTGGGCGCTGCCGTTGCTCGCATCTCGTACGCTTCAAAGCCCTGCCGAAGGCAGCGGCGTCCCTGCTCGCCCTTGGCGAGCAGCCAGCGTCGAGGCTTGCCTCAACGCGTGCGTCGACCGTGTTGCCTCGACGCGTGCGTCGACCGTGTTGCTCGAACGCGATGGCCGACTGCATGACTTCGACACGTCAGCCGACGGCGTTCCGTCAGTGAACTTCCAGGCTTTCTAGCAGAAGTGACGAATGACGAGAGCAAGGGGCCGCGCACTGTGCCTCGAAGACATCACCGGGCACATTCACGCGATCAATCTCGGCAGGCGTTCTCGCTCGCGCTCGAACTTCGAGACAAGAGTCTCTCGAACTCTACCTGCACATTTGCAGGCGATCCGAAGCCCTCCGACGCGACAGCTCACGTTCCTAAGTTCGAGCGCGAGCGAGAACGCCTGCGGAGCCAAGCTCGAGATCACTCGCTGACAGGGTCTGCGAAGCACAGTGCGCGGCCGCTCGCTGCCGCGTCGAGCACGATGGACTTTTGCCTGCGAATTTACAGCTCATTCGCCGCATATACAGACTGATGACAGCTGAGCCGTGCGCGCCAAGTACGCACCGACAGCCCTCGTCCCGAGCCCGGCGTAGCGATCCCGTTTCGAGGAAAATCCTAGCCTCGCTCGCCAGCGTAGCCCCGCGGCTCGCAATGCAGCCGTCCCCTCGCCCGCTTTCACGCGCGGTCCTTGCTCCCCGCAGTGAATCCCGGCACCGTGTCTGGGTGCGTCGCTCGATGGCTGCTCTCTTGATGCGTTCGCGACTCGTTGCGCTCGCGTGCGTGGTGTCCGCGTTGGTGTTGGGCTCGTGCAAGCCGCCGCCACCACAAATCATGTTGCGGATCGAGACGGACATCCCGCAAGGCCCGACGGGCGTCCTCAACGCGCTCACCATCGAGCTCATCAACCCCGACACGGGGCTGACCTTCTTCTCCAACCGCATCGTCCTCACCAACACCGGCGACCGCAAACTCCCAGGCGACTTCGCTGTCTCGTGGAACGGGCGCTACCCCATCTTCGACACACGCGTCACCGCAGAGCAGAAGGACCCCAATAATCAAGACGCGTTTCGTCCGCTCTTCACCGTGCGCGCCATCGCGACCTTTCCGCGAAACGACGCGGTGACGCTCTGGATCTACCTGGCAAATCGCTGCCTGATCGAAGAGAACAGGCTCTGCCCTTCGGGCTTCACGTGCGGGCGATTGGGCTGCGAGCCCGAGACGCGAGGCGAGCTCGTCTCGACGCGGATGGACGCGTCGATGCCCGAGGTCATGTACGTTCCGCCCGTCGTCGACGGGGGAACAGGCGGTTGTCCCGCAGGGCAAGCGCCGTGCACAGGGCGGTGCGTCGATCTGCAAACGGACTCGGATCACTGCGGCGTCTGCGGCCGCTCGTGCGCGGGCGGAGCCAACGTCGTCTCGGGCCGTTGCACGCTCGGAGCGTGCGCGATCGCAGAGTGTCGACCCGGGTTTCGTGATTGCGACGGCAACGCGTCTAACGGCTGCGAGGTCGACATCTCGATGCCCGCCAACTGCGGCGCGTGCGGACGAGCGTGCACCGGAACACAGGTCTGCACGATGGCCGGCTGCGCAGACTCGTGTCCCTCGGGGCAGATGTTGTGCAGCGGCGCGTGCGTCGACTTGCAGACCAACGCCAACCACTGCGGGATGTGCGGAAACGCCTGTCCGTCGGGGCCGCGAGGACGCCCCGGATGCGCGGCGAACATGTGTTCGCTGGCGTGCGAATTCGGCTACGACAACTGCGACCGCAACGCGTCCAACGGGTGCGAGAGCAACACCCAACTCGACCCCAACCACTGCGGCTCGTGCGGAATGGTGTGCCCGAGCGGCGGCCCCAACACCATCAGCACGTGCAGCGCGGGGCGGTGCGGGCTCGCGTGCGTGCCGGGCTACGTCGATCCCGACATGGACCTGATGAACGGCTGCGTTCTGCCAACGAGCGACGCAGGGACGGACAGCGCCGTCGACAGCGCCGTCGACAGCGGGATCGACAGCGGCGTGGATGCGGGAATCGACGCGCGGGCCGACGCCGGCGTCGACGCGGGCGTCGACGTGCCGTTCGACATGCGCGCGGATCTCGGCGTGGACACGGGCAACGACACAGGCACCGGCGCGGGAAGCTGCATGATCGGCGCCGAATGCCAGATGCTCGAGCCGTGTCGGCTCGGCAGCGTGATGGGCTGTGTGGGACGCGTTCCATTTTGTATCGCCAACGCGGACCGACGGAACGGAGTGCCTTGCTGGAACGGCACCGCCAACGGAACCTGCTCGAGCGGGGTGTGCGTCGTTCCCGGGGGCACGTGCAGCGCCCCGGCGGCAACGACCTGCCGCTCGGTCATGGGCGTGTGCATTCGAGGAAATCCCCTGTGTATGCCCGGCCCCGCGTGTATGAGCTCCACGCCGTTGGCCGACGATACCGCGTGCGAAATCGCGCCCGGCCGCTTCGGCGTATGTCGCAGCGGGTTGTGCTCGACCCCGTAGCGTTGTTCGACATCGCGAGCGAGCGTGCGCGGCAGCCTCGCACCTTTGTGACACGCCAAGCGCACAGCCAGCGGCGCGCTTGCGCGACACTGTGAATCGCGCCACGGTCTTCGCGTGCGTCGCTCGATGGCCGCTGTTTCGTCTCGTTCGCGACTCGTTGCGCTCGCGTGCGTGGTGTTCGCGTTGGTGCTGGGCTCGTGCAAGCCGCCGCCACCACAAATCATGTTGCGGATCGAGACGGACATCCCGCAAGGCCCGACGGGCGTCCTCAACGCGCTCACCATCGAGCTCATCAACCCCGACACGGGACTCACCTTCTTCTCCAACCGAATCGTCCTCACCAACACGGGCGACCGCAAACTCCCAGGCGACTTCGCCGTCTCGTGGAACGGGCGCTACCCTATCTTCGACACACGCGTCACCGCAGAGCAGAAGGACCCCAATAATCAAGACGCGTTTCGTCCGCTCTTCACCGTCCGCGCGATCGCGACCTTTCCGCGAAACGACGCGGTGACGCTCTGGATCTACCTGGCAAATCGCTGCCTGATCGAAGAGAACAGGCTCTGTCCTTCGGGCTTCACGTGCGGGCGATTGGGCTGCGAGCCCGAGACACGAGGCGAGCTCGTCTCGACGCGGATGGACGCGTCGATGCCCGAGGTCATGTACGTTCCGCCCGTCGTCGACGGGGGAACAGGCGGTTGTCCCGCAGGGCAAGCGCCGTGCACAGGACGGTGCGTCGATCTGCAAACAGACTCGGACCACTGCGGCGTCTGTGGCCGCTCGTGCGCGGGCGGAGCCAACGTCGTCTCCGGTCGTTGCACGCTCGGAGCGTGCGCGATCGCAGAGTGTCGACCCGGGTTTCGTGATTGCGACGGCAACGCGTCCAACGGCTGCGAGGTCGACATCTCGATGCCCGCCAACTGCGGCGCGTGCGGGCGAACGTGCACGGGAACACAGGTCTGCACGATGGCCGGATGCGCAGACTCGTGTCCCTCGGGGCAGATGTTGTGCAGCGGCGCGTGCGTCGACTTGCAGACCAACGCCAACCACTGCGGGATGTGCGGAAACGCATGCCCAGCCGGACCGCGTTCGACGCCGGTGTGTGCGGCGGGACGGTGCCAACTGCAGTGCGAGCCCAGCTACGCCAACTGCGACAGCAACGCGAGCAACGGGTGCGAGGTCAACACGAGCACGGACCCCAACCACTGCACGATGTGCGGGATGCGGTGCCCGAGCGGCGGAGCGAACACCGTCGGAGTGTGCGCTCGAACCCAATGCGCCATCGAGTGCGCGCCGGGCTACGTCGATCCCGACATGAATCTGATGAACGGCTGCGTTCTGCCCACGAGCGACGCGGGGACCGACAGCGCCGTCGACAGCGGGATCGACAGCGGGATCGACAGCGGCGTGGATGCGGGAATCGACGCGAGGGCCGACACCGGCGTCGACGCGGGCGTCGACGTGCCGTTCGACATGCGCACGGATCTCGGCGTGGACACGGGCGTCGACGCGCGGATCGACGCAGGCGTGGACACGGGCGACGCCGGCGCGTGCGTCACCGGCGAACGATGCGTGTCGAGCGTCGGCTGCTACGCGGCGTACCAGGCCAATTGCCCAGCGCCCGGAGCGATGTTCTGCATCCCCTCGAGCGGAATGCTCCTTCCGGCCGGCACCGCCTGCCAAACGTCCATGCTCATGCCTGGGTCGTGCACGATGACCGGACCGACGTGCGCCTCGCCCGCGCCGACGTGCACGAACACGCTGCCCTGCCGCGGGTTCGACCCGTGTCGCTTGTCGTTTACGGTCTGCGACATGCCGATGCCGGGCGCGGCGATCTGCATGGGCGGCGCCGGACAAGAGCCCGATGGCACCGCGTGCGAGACCAACACGATTCGCTTCGGCCGTTGTCGCAGCGGCGTTTGCACGATGCTGTAGCGACGAACGTTCCCCCCCGCGCGTCGCAGCTCAGGCTGCCTTGCTCTTCTTGACGCTCTTCTTCGAGCTGCCCGTGACGGCGTCCGACTCGAAGCCGGTCTCGAGCTCGCCGCGCTCTTCGAGCAGGTGCAGCAGGTATTCGATCTTGGCGCGCTGCGCCTTCTTCGCGTCGTTGTATCCGCCGACGAAATCCTTCACGAGCTCCTTGGCGCCCGTGAGCTTCTCGTCCGCTGCCATCTCTTTGAGAATCTCGCGGATGTTCGACTCCGCTTTGATGATCTCTCCGCGTAGCTGCGATCCGTCCATGCTTGCAACGTCGTCGAGGTAACCCGTGGGCAGCTTCGCGATGACCTTCTTGATGTCCAATGCGACCTCCGAGGCCCACTCAAACCACACCCCGACGACGCTGACGAATTTCCTGCGAACGTGTCTCGCGCGACCGCTCTCACCCTTGGCGCAGTCGCTCGATCACTTGCTTCGCGATGGCCGCCACGACCTCGTCGCTCGATGACGAAGACGCCGCGCGCGGGGCCGCGCCGGGCGAAGGAACGATCGTGTCGCTCGCAGGACGCGCTGGAGAAACAGCCTCCATTCGCGCTTCGTTCGCGAGCTTCAAGAGCTTCTGCACCTCGCCGCTCGGCAGCGGCGACGCGTTGCCCGCGATCTTCGCGGCGAGCGTGATCTTCGCCGTGTGCTCGATGATCTCGGTCTTCATCACGCCGTCTTTGAGCGAGTCCGAGAGCACCACGCTCCCGTGCCGCGTCATCATGAACGCGTCGCACCGCCGAAGGATCGGCGCGATCGCCTCGGGGACGTCGCTCGTCGTCGGCGACGAGTACGGGACGTTGGGCACCGCCCCGAGCGCGAACAAGATCTCCGGGACCACTGGAACCTCGAGCGACACCCCCGCCACCGTGAGCCCCACCGCGCACGGCGGGTGCGCGTGAACGATGGTCTTCACCTCGGGCCTGAGCTTGTAGATCGCGAGGTGCATCTTGAGCTCGCTCGACGGCTTTCCGTCGCCGACCACGCGCCCGTCGAGCGTGAGCTTCACGAGCTGCTCGGCCCGAAGCTCGCCCTTGTGCGTCGCGCTCGGCGTGCAGAGCAGGTACCGCTCGCCGAGGCGCGCTGAAAAATTGCCGTCGGTGGGGCCGATCAATCCACGTTCGTAGAGCACCCGACCTGCGTCACAAATGGCGCGTCGGAGCGCCCCTTCGGAGAGCGTCGCTGTCATCTGCGCACGAGGCTACCAAAACGCCGATCGAAACGAAGGTGCGATGAACGCACTGCGTCAGCGAATACTTAGCGCGATCGCGCCAGTTGCGACGTGCGCGCACGTTCTACTAGGGTTGCGAGAGGAGCCCCACACGAATGCCCCGCCCCGCGACGATCAAGTTCACCGGCAAGGTCCTCTACCTCACGGAGGACAAGGACACGCTCGATCGCCAGCTCGCCGGAGAAACGATCGCGTACAGCGCGGATCGCAAGCTCGTCGACAACATCTCGACCGACGAAATCACGCCCGGATGGGTCTGCTACTACTACGACGAGACGCTCGGCGAGTACTCGCTCGTCGGCCTGCGCGGCGGGTCGTTCAAGCGCAACACCCTGAAGAACGCGGGCGTCAGCGTGGTCGTCTCGGGCCTCTCGAAGGGCTGCGGCAGCTCGCGCGAGACCGCGCCCTACAGCGAAATGGTCGCGGGAACCAAGCTCGTGATCGCCAAGACCATCGAGAAGATCTACGGGCAAAACGCGCAGAACATCGGGCTGCTCACGAGCACGGATTTCTCGCTGCTCGAGCGCATCGAGCGCGGTGAAGAGATCCCCCTCGAAGAGTTTACGAAGGGCCTCGACCCCATCAGCGCGGACATCGTTCGCTTCGGCGGGCTCTTCGAGTACAGCAAGGCGCGCGTGCGCGGCGAGGTCGCGCCGCCGGCGATCACGACGCCGGTGCGACCCATGACCCTCGCCGAGAAGATCATCGCGCGCAGGGCCATCGTCGATGCGCGCACGGACAAGGTCGGCGTCGCCGCGGTCACGCCGGGCGACGCGCTGTTCGTGCGGACGGACGTGCGGTTTTCGCACGAGTACGTGACGCCCATGGCCGACGCGCTGTTTCGCGGAGCGTTCGGCGACGACGCCAAGGTGACGAGCCCCGAGAGCGTGTACGCGTTTCGCGATCACCTGACGTTTCTCGACGACGTGATGCCCGAGGCGCACGTGAAGATGGGCTTGAAGGAGCAGTCGCGAAAGCTCGCCGTCGTCCAAGAGAGCTTCTCGAAGGTGCAGGGCATCAACTACTACGGCGAGGTCGAAAACTCCGTGGGCAAGGGCTCGCGCGCGATCTGCCACAACGCGGTGATCGAAGACATCGCGCTGCCCGGACAGGTCGTCGCGGGGACGGACTCGCACACGTGCATGGCGGGCGTACTCGGCTGCTTCGCGTTCGGCGTGGGCAGCACGGACATGGCCAACGCGTGGTTCACCAAGGACATTCGCGTGCGCGTCCCCGAGTCGGTCCGCGTCACGCTGCGCGGCAAATTGCGGCCTGGCGTGACCGCGAAGGACGTCGTCCTTCACTTGCTCTCGGATCAGTATTTCAAGACCGGCAAGGGCATCGGGAAGGTGCTCGAGTTCGACGGCGACGGGACGCGGTCGCTCTCGCTCGACGAGCGCGCCACGCTCACGAACATGTCCGTCGAAGCGGGAGGATTCACGGGGATCATCGCGGCCGACGAGGTCGTGTGGGACTACCTCGCGAAGCGCCGAAACCTCACGCGCGAGCAGCTCCAGTCCATGTCCGTGCGCGCGGACGACGGCGCTGTGTACGCACATCATTTCGACTTCGACCTCGCGACGATCGTCCCGATGGTGGCGACGCCCGGAGACCCACGAAACGGCGTCGCGCTCGACACGCTCCCGACGGACGTGAAGATCGACGTCGCGTACGGAGGCTCGTGCACCGGCGGAAAGAAAGCGGACATGGACATGTACGCCGACGTCCTTCGCCGCGCCGTGGACAAGGGCAAGACCGTCGCGCCGGGCGTGAAGCTCTTCATTCAGTTCGGCTCGCAAGAGATCCGCCAGTACGCCGAGGACAAAGGGTACGTGACGCTCTTTCAGAAGGCGGGCGCCGAGCTCATCAACCCCTCGTGCGGCGCTTGCATCAAAGCGGGCCCTGGCGTGAGCGACCGGCCCGAGCAAGTGACGGTATCCGCGATCAACAGGAATTTTCCTGGTCGATCGGGCCCTGGCCAAGTGTACCTCGCCTCGCCGCTCGTCGTCGCAGCGAGCGCGATCGTCGGTCACATCGCGGGCCCCGAAGCGGTCTGAAGCATCGCGGGCCCGATCGAGCGAAGCGCGGGTACGAGAGAGCGCAATCGCGAGTGAAACGCGCGTTGCGCGATCGCGAGTGAGGCGCGCGATGCACGATCGCGAGTGAGACGCGCGTTGCACGATCGCGTGACGCGTGTCTCGCGCTCGCCCGCGCCATGCGCGCTCCACCACGCGATTGCATCGTGCGCGTTTCCCACGCGATCGCGTCGCTCGCTTCACGCGCGATGGCTCAACGCTCGTTCCATTCACGCTCGCGTCACGCGTCGCGCTCGAGCTCGCCCCGAGCCCGCTTCCCGCGCACTGCCGTCGCGCTTGTTTCGCGGCACGCCTTCCGGTCGTGACTCTCCCGCACTCTCGTCCCTCCGCGGCGCGGTCCACTCGCGGCCTCCCCGAGGTCCCGCGACGCTCAGTACGACACGAGCGCCGTCGGAAACCGCGTGTGCGCTGGATCCATCGCGTAGCCCATGGCCTCGATCTGCCGCACGCGCTCGGACTTCTGCGTGTCGTCGACGAGCGCGCGAACGACGCTCAGCGTCTCTGCGCTCGCGACGCGCCAGTACACGGTCTCGAGAGACCCGCGTCTCGCGCTGGATCGCGCGTGCTCTTCTCGTACGAGGGATTCGACCGCGAGCACCCCCTGGAGGTCTCGCGCCAAGCGCTCGTAGAGCTCGGGCGCAGCGAGCGCGAGGCTCATGGATTGCGAAGCGCTCGCGAGGTCGTCGAGCGTTCCGCACTGGAGCCACTCGCGCGCGTCGCAGAGAAACCGGCGCGAGGGTGACGACAGCCACGAGAGCGGGAGCGCGCCCCGAGAGACGAGGGACTCGAGCGCCGCGCGACGGTCGGCGTTGGGGTCCGTGAGCGTCGGTCTCGCCGGCAAACGAACGCGCGGCGCGGCGCGGGCCGGGGGTGTCGCGAGCCGGGTGACGAGCTTCGCGACCCGCGGTTCGAGCTCGCTTCGAGAGCGATGATCGCGCAGCGCCTCGCGCAGCAGCGCGCAGCTCTTGGGGTCGAGCACGGCGCTCACGATGAATTCGTGTGCCCCCCACCACGACTCGAGCTCGGGCACCGCGCCGCCGAGCCACGACTCGAACAGCGCCGTGAGATACACCGCGGGTTGCACGCGAAACGTCCGCCCCACGATCTCTTCGTACGACTCCTCGGCGGCGTGCTTGTCGTCGTAGCTCCGCGTCGCTCCGTCCCAACGGATGAACTCCCAGTCCTCGACCGAGAGCAACGCCTGATTGCTGTAGGTGATGCACGGGAGGAGTTCGAACGGCTGGAGCAGCGGGGCCTCTTCGAAGCGGACCCCCTCGAGTCGAACGCACTGTTCGCGAACGCCCGCGGGCAGCTCGTCGACGGTGAGCGGGCGCAGCGGGCGCGTCGTTCGCCAGTACGGTTGGATGGCCGACCGGTAGTCGCGCTCGTTCGTGTACGAGTACACGCCGCGGTGAAAGACGTCGTCCTCGTATGGAGGCTCGCCGTCACGAACGTTGCGCTCCTCGACGTAGGGCCGCTCGATCCCCGTCGCGGCGATCGCCGCCATCGCGGCGTAGAAGCCATCGTTCGAGCCGACCTCGGGCCGCGCTCCCTCTTCGCCGGAGCCGAACTCGGCGAGGTGCCCGTCGTCGTCCACCATGAACCAGCTCGAGTCCATGCTGTGCGCCGCAGGAAGCGCGGTCGGTCCGAGGAGCATAGGCCGCACGGTACGCAGCGACGAGCGCTCGGTCGACCCTTCACGCGCGGCGGCGGGCGGGCGTACTCTCGTGCACTTCGCAGGGCGGATCGCGCGCTGCGATGAACTTTCGAGGAGTCTATGAGCAAGAGCGAGTACCTGGGATACCCCAACGACTACGCCGGCGAGCCGATGCCGACGGACGAGATGGTGCGGCTGTGCAAGCAGCACACGATGTACACGTGGTCCGCGGGCAACAGCGTCGATCCGCTGCCGATCGCGCGGGCCGAAGGCGTCTACCTCTATACGCCCGAGGGCAAGCGCATCCTGGATTTCAACGCGCAGCTCATGAGCGTGCTCATCGGCCACGCGCACCCGAAGGTGATCGCGGCGATGAAGCGCCAGCTCGACGAGCTGATCTTCGTGTACCCGCAGACGGCGACGCAGGTGCGCGCGCGGCTCGCGAAGCTGATGCACGAGGTCGTCCCGGGGATGGAGAGCTTCTTCTTCACGCTGGGCGGCGCGGAGGCCAACGAGAACGCGATTCGAATGGCGCGGTTGTTTACCGGCCGAAACAAGATCCTCGCGCGCTACCGGAGCTATCACGGCGGGACGAACCTCACGATGATGCTCACCGGCGATCCGCGCCGCTGGGCCAGCGAGCCGGGCTCTCCGGGGATCGTCCACGTGATGGACCCGACGCCGTACAACTACTCCTTCGGCAAGACCGACGAAGAGCGCTGCGAGGCGCACCTGACGTACCTCGAAGAGGTGATCCAGTACGAGGGGCCCCACACGATCGCAGCGATGATCGTCGAGACCGTGACCGGGACCAACGGCGTGCTCGTTCCGCCGAAGGGCTGGTTCAAGAAGCTGCGCGCGATGCTCGACAAGCACGGGATCTTGCTCATCTGCGACGAGGTCATGGCCGGCATGGGCCGCACGGGAAAGATGCTCGCCTACGAGCACTTCGACGTCGTTCCGGACATGGTCACGCTGGCCAAAGGGCTCACGAGCAGCTACTTCCCGCTTGGTTGCGTGGGCGTTAATTCAAAAATCGCCGAGCACTTCAAGAAGAACGTGTACTGGGGCGGGCTCACGTACAACTCGCACCCCGTCGGGCTCGCGACCGCCGAGGCCGTCATCCGCGTGATGATGGACGAGGGCATGATCGAGAACGCCGCGCGCATGGGCAAGGTCATGCGCGACGAGATGGACCGGCTGCAGAAGAAGCACCCGTCCGTCGCCGAAGGCCGAAACATCGGCCTGTTCGGGATGATGGACATCCGCAAGAACAGCAAGGGCGACGCGATCGCGCCGTACAACGGGACGCACCCTGCGATGAACGAGCTCGCGAAGTTCTTCCGAGACAAGGGGCTGTTCACGTTCTCGCGATGGAGCTCGTTCACCTGCAACCCGCCGCTCAGCATCACCGAAGAGCAGCTGCGCGAAGGGTTCGCGATCATCGACGAGGGGCTCGCGATCACGGACCGCGCGTTCGAGGGCTAGACCGCCGCTCCTTCGATCGACGGACGTTTCTCGATGGATTCGCGGCGGGCTGACTTGATTTCAGCCACGCCGACGCGTCTCGCTTCGACCATGTTCAAGTGTGGCGTGATTCAGGCGCTAAATTTACAGGGGCGTCGTACTCTGTCCGGGGGCGCGGTAGCGAAGCGACGCGATTCGCGGTAGTGGCGTCGCGTGCTTCTCTGTGCGCGCGATTGCGCGCGGATGACACGCGCGGAGTTCGACAAATGGCGATGAGATCTACCAAGTGGCTGTGCTGTGTCGCGGCGCTCGCATCAGCGTGCGTCGAGACCGTCAACCCCAACCCAGACCGACCGACGGACGTGGCGTCCGATCGCCCCGGAAGCTCCGACGCGATCGGCGGGGATTCGATGCTCCCGTCGGACAGCGGTGACACAGGCGTCGCGGACAGCGCATCGAGCCCCGACGCAGACGACAGCGCGGCACCCACGGACACGGGCATCGCGTCGGACTCGAGCGTCACGATGGACACCGGCGTCGCGACGGACAGCGGCGTCGGAATGGACAGCGGAGTCGTCACGGACAGCGGCATCGACACGGGCATCGACACGGGCATCGACACGGGCATCGACACGGGCATCGACACCGGTGTCGACACCGGCGTCGATACGGGCGTCTCCACGTGTTCGGGTGGGCTCACGTCGTGCGGCGGAACGTGCGTCGATCTCCAGAGCGACCCGCGGTTCTGCGGATCGTGCAGCCGCGCGTGCGGAGCCACGCAAGTGTGCGCCGCGGGCAGCTGCCAGAACCGTGTTTCGGGGCTCGTGTTGTCGGAGCTTCGCGCGCAGAGCACGCCGTACGTCGAGCTGTTCAACGGCGGAAATGCTGCGGTGGATCTCAACGGGTACCTGCTCCAGTGGTCGGTGGACACGGGCACGTCGGGGTCCGTGACGCTGCCGGCGTACAGCCTGCCCGCGGGTGCGTTCGTCACGGTGACGACCGGCACAGGAACAGCACCCGCAGGGACGATCTTCGTCGCGAGCGCGCCCGTGTGGAGCCAGCGCATCGCCGTGCGACTGCTCACCCCCGCGAGCGTCGGTCAGGACTTCGTTCGCACCGCGGACTCGAGCGTCGCGCCCCCCGCGGGAACGCTGTGGTCCGGCGCTGGTGCAGCGAACCCCGCGCGCGACATCAACCAGTCGCTCGTTCGCAACGTGTTCGCGCCGGACACGGACACGGCCGCGGACTGGTCGCTGCAAGCGCTCTCGTCACCGGGCGCGTACTGCGCGCGCAACGGGCAGTGCGGCGCGGTCTGCGTCGATCGCGACAACGACCTTCGCAACTGCGGCGGCTGCGGCGTGACGTGCGGCGCTTCGCAAGTGTGCCGCGGAGGCGCGTGCGCTCCGTCGTCGGGCAACCTCTGGATCAGCGAGTTTCGACGGTCGGCGCGCGCCGCGGTCGAGATTCACAACCCGACGGATCGAGCGATCAACGTGCAGAACTTCCGCGTGCAAGTGACGTCGGGCGGCTCCACGCGGCTCAACTTCTTCTTGCCGAACCGGACGCTCGCGCCGGGCGCGTACCTCGCGATCTACGAGGGATCGGGCACGCCGGACGCGACGACGGTGTACACGGAGACGACGGGTGCTTTTCTGGCGAACTCGGCGATCACGCTGTTCGACGCGGGAACGACAGCGCTCGATTTCGTTCCGTTCGGGACCGCGGCCACGATGGCGCCGATGGGCACGAGCTGGTTCGGCGCGACCGTGGCCGATCCGGACGCCAACGCCAACGCCTCTGCGCGGCGCAACATCGCCGGCCTCGACTCGGACTCGAGCGCGGACTGGACCGTCGGCCCCTCGCCCGCGACGCCCGGCTTCGCGTGCGTCGCAGGGCTCTCGCTGTGCGGCGCGCGATGCGTCGACAGCAACGTCGACCCTGCCCACTGCGGCGGCTGCGGCCGCGCGTGCTCGGCCAACGCGACGTGCATCGCGGGGACGTGCCGCGCTTCGGATCGTCTCTTGATCTCGCGCTTGAAGAACAACGGGGCCGAAGAGATCGAGATCCACAACGGAACCAACGCCACCGTCGACATCTCTGGCTACATCGTCGCGTGGGTCGGCGACGGCGGCTCGGGGGACTTCACGATCCCCGCGGGCACCATGCTGATGCCCAATCAGTACGTGACGCTCGTCGAGGGATCGAGCGGCGGCGCGACGCTGCGCTTCCCAGTGGGTCGCACGATCGATTGGACCGCGTTCGTCGCCGTGTCGCTGCGCGATCGCATGCTTAACGGCGTTGATTTCGTGCGCACGAGCACCGCGCCGACCACGCCGCCGATGGGCACGACGTGGACCGGCGCAGGCGCGGCGAATCCGTCGGACAGCGCCGACGAGTCGCTCGTCCGCAACGTGTGGACCGCGGACACCGACACCGCAGCCGACTGGCGCGTCGTCACGGCGGTCGCGGGCCCAGGCCTCTGCGGCAGCAGCCCCGTGTGCGCGGGCGCGTGCACCGCGACGACGACCAGCGTCTCGAATTGTGGTGCGTGCGGCAACGTGTGCCCCGTCGGCAACCGATGCATCGCTGGGCGCTGCTTCGAAGGCGGCACGCCGCCCACGCAAGAGGGCGACGTTCGTCTCGTCGGCGGAAGCGGCCCGTCGAACGGCATCCTCGAGATCTTCGCGGGCGGCGCGTGGGGCGCCGTGTGCGACGACAGCGACGTAAACCCCATCGGGAGGGTCGTCTGCCGTCAGCTCGGCTACTCGTCGAGCACCGCGAGCTGCTGCCAGACCGCCTCGGCGTCGGCGTTTCGGCTCGATGACGTGATCTGCGGCGGATCCGAGCCCAACCTGCTTTCGTGCTCGTATCGCATGCCGATCGGCACGCACAACTGCAGCAACGGCGAGTACATCCGCATCAACTGCATGTGACGAGCGCGCGGGTCGCGCGGGGGGATCGCGTCAGCGACCGAAGTAGTACGTCGCGGCCACGGACGCGGCGATCACGTCCCAGACGTTGGATCCCGAGCCCGCGGTCGTGCCGAAGCCGAACTGCGTCACGCCGTTGGTCGCGAGCAGGTTCACGTTGAGTCCGAAGCGCGCTTGCAGCGACATCTGCGGAACACCGATGAACCCGAAGTGGAGCTCTGCCGCGGCGTCCGCGCCGACACTGAGCACCGTCACGAGCGGGTCGACCGTGGGCATTCCGAACGTGAGGTTCGGAATGACGTGAATCGCGAGGTGCTGCGTCGCCGCGAGGTTGATCGGAACTCCGCCGGTGATCGCGTAGCCGAAGCGCGTCGTGCTCCCGGCGCCCGCGACGCTCGTCGTCGAGAACGCGAGGCCGATCCCCGCCTCGATGCCGATCATGCGCGAGATCCAATAGCGCATTCCGATGTTGTGCACCGGGACGCCCAGAGCGCCCATCACGCCCGGACCCGCGATCTGACCGAAGTATCGAATCGCGAACTGATTCAATACTCGGTCGTGGTCGGTGCCGCCCGCGGCCGCGCCGATCGTGGACGCGTTGGTGGCGGTCTGCACTGCCGTTGGCGTGCTCGTGACCGGAGGCGTAGACGTCGGCTGCTCTTGCGCGAACGCGGTGTGTGCCGCGGTCGCTACAACCAACCCCACGAGAATCGAAACCGAGTGTCTTCGAATGGTGTGCATCGCGCGCAGTCGTCGCGCGCGTCGCTCACGCTGTCGAGTTTTCTGCGGACGCGTCGGCGGGCGATTGTCCCAGAATTCCGCCCATCGTCGCAAGCTCGGTGAGCACCTCGACGCAGCGGTCGAGCTCTTCGTATGTGTGCCCGCGCGTGACGTTGAGACGCATGCGCTCTTCGCCCTTCTTCACGCCCGGGTACGGGATCGGAACCATGTAGATCCCACGCTCCCAGAGCATGTGATGGAGCAAGATCGCCTTCGTCGTGTCGCGCACCATCACGGGCATGATGTGCGTGTTCGAGTGGCCGAGGTCGAACCCGCGCTCGGTCAAGCGCTTGCGCATGTACGCAGACTTTTCGTGGAGCTCTGCGACGAGCGAGACCGAGTCCTTCTCGAGCATCTCGAGGATCGTGAGCGCCGCGGCGACGACCGGAACGGGCAGCGTCGCCGAGAACAAGAAGCTCCGCGCGTTGTGCTTCACGAGGTCGACGGTGTCCTCCGAGCCGAACACCACGCCGCCGATGCCGCCGAACACCTTGCTGAACGCGGTCACCACGATCGGGACGCGGCCCTCGATGCCGAAGTGTTCGAGCGCGCCGCGGCCGTGTTTTCCCAGGGTTCCCGAGCCGTGGGCGTCGTCGACGCAGAGCGCGGCGCCCGCTTGTTCGCACACCTCGTTGATCTCGATGAGCTTGCCCATATCGCCGTCGAGCGAGTAGACGCCCTCGACGAGCACGAGCGCGTTCTTTCGCTCGCGCGACTCGAGCACGCGCTTCAAGCTCTTGGCCGAGTTGTGGTTGAAGAACCGAAGCTCCGCCTGACGGCCGGGCGTCCCCGCAGCGAGAAACGAGCCGTCCAAGATGCACGCGTGCGACAAGTTATCGAGCACGAGCGTCGTGTCCTTGTCCGCCGCCGCCATGATCACCGCGAGCATCGCCTGGTAGCCCGTCGTCGTGACCAGCGCCTTCTCGAAGCCGAAGAACTTCGCGAGCCGCTCTTCGAGCTCGACGTGCATCGTCGTCGTCGCCTGCACGCGCGACGAAGAAAGCCCGCTGCCAAACGTGTCGATCGCAGACTTCGCCGCCTCGATCACCTTCGGGTGCATCGTCAGCCCGAGGTAGTCGTTGGAGCTGTAGTTGACGACCTCGTGCCCTGCCACGGCGTTGCGAATTCCGCCGCGCTCGAACGGCCGATAGAACGGGTACATCCCCGTGCTCTTGGCGTCGCGAATGTACTCGAGCTCGACGCGCGCCTTCTCATCGATCCATGTCGTAACCGTCATGACTTCGGGCGCTGTCTACACCGAACGCCCAGGGCACGCGAGTGGGGCGCGACAGCGATTTCACAGTGCGAAGCGCTGACAGCAGCGACGCCTCGCGTGCGCGACACGCAGACGCGGGCCCCCAAGGAGATTCCCTCGATTTGCTCGTGCCGTGTCCTCTCTCGAACGGGGGCGTCGGGGGCGTCGTCGAGGGTGCGGCACCTTTGTCACGGGCGTCGTTTCGTGCTCACCCTCAACGTGCTGAACCATGACGTCGCTTCGCCTGATCGTGCTCTTTGCCGCGCTCGGACTGGGCGCCTGTCTCTGGCGTCCTCCGCCCATTCCGCCAGCGCGCGCCGCGTCGGACTCGGGACTCGCGACGGGCTTCACGCCGGTCGAGCGCGAGGCGTGCGATCGAGCCACCGAGGCCAACGGCGGAAGCGCGGCGATCTCGGTGTACGTCAACGGGCGCATCATCAACTGCGCGGACCTCGCGGACGCATCGCTTCCGCCCGCGCAGAGCGACGCCAGCGCCGACGGATCGGTCCGCACGGACGCGAGCGCCGACGGCGATGACGGTGACGGCGGCGAGCCCACTGCGGACGCGTCGAGCGGCGACTGAGCGCCCCGCGACGCGAGCGCCGAGCGCCGCGAGGCCCCGCACGATGAGCGCTATCGCGCCGCGTCGAACGAGCGCTTGTCCGTGACGACGGTCTGCACGGCGACGTCGTCCTTGCGCGTGGGGACCTCGGCGACGAGCTGAAAATCGAACGCGACGCCGACGGTCTTCGCGCGGACGCAGCGCGGCAGCGTTCGATCGTAGTAGCCACGGCCGTAGCCGATTCGATGGCCCCGATCGTCGAACGCGAGCGCAGGAACGATCACGAGCTCGATCGCCTCGAACGCGACCTCTGGAGCGTCTTCACCGGGCTCGTCGATGCCGTACATGCTCGTCACGAGGGGCCGCTCGACGCCCCCGTCCCACGGCGCGCGAAACGCGAGCCCTGGCGCCTCGTCGATCACCACGGGGAGCGCGACGCGCTTGTTCTGCGCGCGGGCCGCGGCGATCAGCGCGGCGCACTGGACCTCTTCGGGCATCGACGAGAAGAGCGCCACGGTGCCCGCTTGCTTCCACGCGTCGAGCGAGAGCACGCGCTCGACGATGGCCGCGGACCGTTCGGCGACGACGCTCGCAGGGAGCGCCGCGCGCACGGCCTTCAATCGCTTTCGCAGCTCGCGCTTCGCGCGAAACGCGAGTTGATCACGAAGCTCATCGGGGATCGCCGGAAGCGGCGCGCTCCCATCGGGTCGCTCTTCGGACATCGGTCGCGATGGATAGCACTGCACCCGCGCATCAGGCGACCACGACGGCGGTTCGTGTCACACTCCGGGGGCGCATGAGAGGGAAGTCGCTCGCGTTTTCTGTGCTCGTGCTCGCGTCGTGTGAGCGAAACGCCCTGCGAAGGACCGCCCCGCCGCCGATCGAGCCGCGCCCCGCGACGACCGCGACGACCGCGACGACCGCGAGGCCGTACGTCCCCGGCGATCTCGACGGAGACGGAACCGCTGACGCCCTCGTCGCGCTGGGGCCGCTCGGCGTCCAAGTGTTTCGCGGCGATGCGCGCGGGCTCTCGCCGGGCGCTTCGATCGGCGCAGCCGTCGACGACACAGCGCGGATCGTCGCGACCGCGATCGCGATCGGAAGACACGGCGCGAACAGCGTGGCGCTGGTCGGCGAACGGCTCGCGAACACGCCATCGGACACGTGGCGATGCGCGCGCGGAAGAATTCGTGTGTTTGTTTTCGAGTCCGGTCGACGCAGGGAGCTCGCCTCGCTCGAGCCCCCGGTCGGGTTCGCGCAGCTCGGGCGCGCGATCGAACGCGTGGGCGACCTCGACCGCAACGGCTACGACGACTTCTTGGCCCTCGGCTCCATCGCTCGCGAGGGATTTCGGCGAGTGCCAACAGGAACCGGACTGTCGACCGAGCGACGCATCGAGCTCTGCGGCGAGCCCGCGCTCTTCTTGATCCGCGGCGGACCGACGCCAGCGCTCGCGCACATCGACATCGCGCGCACGTCCGAGCAAGCCACCCTCGCGCACTTCGACGGAGCCTCAGCGCAGACGCGAGACAGCTACCCGGACCTCGCGACGTTTCACCAACAGCTCCTCGTGTACCGGGGAACGGCCACAGGATTCACCCGCGAGCCCATCGCGATCGCGCCCGAGCGATCGGACGCCGTGGGATCGCCCGTCGGCATCGCGTCCGGAGATTTCGATCGCGACGGCCACAACGACGTCGTCGTCGCGTTCAGCGCGAGCACCGGGGAGATCGCGAGGGTGTACTTCGGTCCGCTCGGCGAACCTGGAGGCGAGAGCGACGGCGGACTGAGCGTTCGCACGCTCGCGCTCACGGTGCCTGCGGACGACGCAGGCGCCGCGACGGGAACGACCCGCGGCCTCATCGTCGCCGACTTCGACGGAGACCGCATCGACGACGTGCTCCTCGGCGATCCCGGCGCAAATCGCTTGTTGCTCTTTCGCGGCGGGGCCTCGATGACGCCGTCGATCTCGCCCTCGATCCTCCGCGGCCCCGAGGCGAGCGACGCGCAGTTCGGAGCGCACCTCGCGCAGGTCGGCGACCTCGACGGCGACCAGTCCCCAGAAATACTTGCACCTGTATTCATGCGCACCGAGCGCGGGACCATCGGAAACGCGTGGCTCCTGTCGCCGCGCGCGCCGTCGAACCGCGGGCGAGCGATCGCTCCGCCGACCGCGGACGAGAACTTCGCGCACGCGGTCGCGTCGGCGACGAGCGCGACGCGTGGGGCGGCGCTGTCGGTTCCGCCGATCCCGAGGCGGTGCGCGGTGAGCGACGCGACGTCGCTCGTGACGATCAGCGTCGCGCCGAACACGATCGCGTCGGGCGTGATCACGACGAGCACCCGAAACCTCGTCGCACCTCCCACAGCAGCGATTGCGGCGATCGAAGCGACGCTCGCCCCAGCGCGCGCGGCGGTCGCGCGGTGTCACGCGCGGTGGCTCGAGTCCGACTGCAACCACGCGGCAACGCTCTCGCTCCCATTCTCTACGCAACGCGACGGAACGCTCTCGCCCGAAGGCGCCAACAGCGCCGCTGGAATCGACGCCGAAGCGACGCTCGACTGCGTTCGCGACGCGATCAACCCAGGGCGGATCGCACCTGCGCCGCGCGGCCGCGCGTTCGGGATCGTCGTCACTGTGCGCCTCGCGCCAGCGCCCTGAGCCACAGTGCGCCACGGGGACGGTGCTCTGATCCTCACGTTTGCAATCCACCTGAGCGTCGCTGCAGCCGATCCTATCGGACCAAATAGTACTTATTGCCAGCGTGACGAATTTCGCCTGGAGCGAGTTGCGCGCATGCCTCGCGCGTGCTGGCAATAAGTACCTCTGAGTCCTTTTTGATCTACCGCATTGCCGCTGTAGCCAATTGCAAATGCGAGGATCAGAGCACCGTCCCCACTCTCGCCGCCATGGCGGCCGCCATGGCGGTCCCCCTGGCGGCCGCCACCCTCCCCTCGCTGGCTCGCTGAAAATCGCGCGATCCCGCGCGCGCACGCGCCGTGCACTCCCCGCTCGCTCGTGCGCTCACCGCTCCCCCTCGTCGCCGGCTCGTTGCTCCTCGGAACGACCCTCTCGGTCCCCGCGCGAGCACACGTATTCATCGCGGTCGCGCTCGTCGCCGTCGCGATCGGCTCGTTCGCCGCGCGCGCTCGACGGTCGTTCGCGGGGCTCGCGCTGATCGTCGCCGCGTTTTTCACGGGAGCCTCGCTGCGCAGCGTCGAGCGCGCCGCCGCGCCCCGCGCCCGCGCGACCCAGCACGCACGCGAGGTCGACGGAACGCTCGAGCGCCCGTGCCGCGCCCGCGGAGAGCGAACCACGTGCCTCGTGGTCGAGCCCGACGCGACGCGCATCGCCCTCTCGTTCGAGGAGGACGCCTGCGACGCGAGGGCCGGTGATCGCGTTCGCGCGCTCGCGACGCTCGTCCCCGTGCAGCCCACGGTCAACGACGGAGCGCTCGGCCCCGGTGGAGCGCTCTTCGCAGACCGAGTCACACTCCGCGGAGAGAGCGCCGCGTGCGACGTGACCCGCGCCCTCCCGACGCCGGTCGCGCTCGTGCGACGGGTCGGCGACGCGCTTCGACGGGCGCTCGACCAGGGAATCTCCAAGGCGTTCGACACCACGTCCGCCGCGCGTGCGCGGGCCCTCTTGTTCGGCGACGACGACGCGATCGAGCCCGACGCCGTGCAGGCCTTTCGCACGACGGGCCTCTCGCACTTGCTCGCCGTCAGCGGAGCGCACGTCGCGCTCGTGGCCGCCGCCCTCGCGTGGATCGCCCGGACGCTCGCCGCGCGCGTCGCGTCCATCGCCGAACGCGGCTGGGTCCCGCGGATCGAAGCGCTCTTGTCGCTGCCCGCCGTGCTTGTTTTTGTGTGCGCGACCGGCGAAGCCCCGTCCGCCGTGCGCGCGCTGGTCATGGCCTCGCTCGCGCTCGTCGCGAAGCTCGGCGCGCGATCGTCCGACGGGCCCGCGTTGCTGGCGGCGAGCGCCGTCGTGACGCTCGGGGTCGTTCCGTCGTGGCGCGGAGACGTGGGATGGCAGCTCTCGATCGCCGCCTCGTGGGCGCTCGTCTCTGCCCATCGCGACGCACACGCGCGAAGCGACCGCGAGGACCCGCGCCGAATCGTTCGCGCCATCGCGTCTCTCGTCGGGTGGCTCGGGTCTGCGCTCTCGGCCACGCTGCGCGTCGCGCTGCTCACCGCGCCGATCGTCGCGTCGATGAGCGGGAGGCTCCCGCTCTCGGGCCTCCTCGCGAACCTCGTCGCAGCGCCCATCGGCGAAGTCGTCTCGCTTCCCTTGGTGCTCGTCGCCGCGCTCACCGGCGCGCTCTACGCGCCGCTCGGCGCGCTCGTCGCGGTCCCCGCGAAGTGGTCGCTCGCGGCGCTCTTCGCGATTCCATCGATGGCCTCGCGATGGCCGCTCGCGTCGATCGAGTGCTGGCCTCCGACGCGCCTTCAGCAAATCGTCTGGCTCGCGATCGTAGGCCTCGCGCTGCTGGCGAAGTCCCGTCGAACGCTCGCGCTCTCGCTGCTGCTCGCGCTCGCCGCCGTCGCGTCGATCGAGCTCGTCCACCGCAGAGACGCTCAGCCCACGGGAATCTTGCGCGTCACCATGATCGACGTCGGTCAGGGCGACGCGATCCTTGTGGACCTTCCCGATGGAGAAGCGATGCTCGTCGACGGCGGCGGGGTGATCGTGGGGCCGGATCCTGGGGAGCGCGTGGTTGTTCCCGCGCTCGCGCTGCGACGGCGTCGTCGATTGGCGGTCGTCGTCGCGTCGCACCCGCACCCCGATCACGTCAACGGACTTCGCGCCGTCCTTCGATGGGCGTCGGCGCGCGAGCTGTGGGACACGCGACAGAGCGAACAATGGTCCGGCGGCGCGCGCTGGCTCGAAGAGCGCTCGCTCGCAGCACAAAAGGGAACGCTCGTCCGCGGGCCCGAGTCGCTCTGCGGACCGCCTCGATACTTTCACGGCGCGATCCTCGAAGTGCTCGCTCCGTGCCGCGGAATCCGCGAAGAGACCTCTCCAAACGACGCGTCGTTCGTGCTGCGCTTGAGCTTCGGTGCGTCGTCCGTCCTCTTGCCCGGCGACCTCGAGCGCGACGGCGAACGCGCGCTTCTCGAGGCGCGCGCGATCGCGCCCGTCACGGTCCTCAAGCTCGGACATCACGGAAGCCGCACGTCGAGCACGCTCCCGTGGCTACACGCGCTCGCGCCGCGCCTCGCGCTGTCGAGCGCAGGGCACCCGAGCCCGTTTCAGCATCCGCATCGGTCCGTCGTTCAACGCCTCGAATCGCTGCATATTCCTCTGCTCTCGACGAGCGAGCGAGGAATGATCGTCGTAGACCTCTCGCGTGACGGTCGCGTGCGCGCCCGTGACGAGTCGGCGTTGCGCTGCGGCGCGTGCGGCGAATTCGGGTTACAACCCCTCGCTCAGGAGAGCATCCGTTGATCGATCACACGCTGCAGGCGCTCGTCGCGTACCTGCCCTTCTTCACGATCCCCGATGGCAAAATCGGTCCCATTCCACTGCACCCGTTCGGCGTGCTCGTGGCCACGGGAATCATGGTGGGCCACAGGATCGCCACCAAGCGCGCAGCACAGCTGGGGCTCTCGGCCGAGAAGTTCGAGTCGCTCGTGTTCGCCACAGTCGCCACAGGCATCGTGCTCTCGCACGTGCTCGACGCGATCTTCTATCACCCGCAACAAGTGATGGAGGACCCCCTCTATCTCATCAAGATCTGGGCGGGGCTCAGCTCGTTCGGCGGCTTCTTCGGCGCGGCAGTGGGCTTTCTCGTCTACCTCCGCCGCAACCCCGACGTCGACGGATGGAAGGCCGCAGACGCCATCGGCCTCGGGCTCCCTGTCGGCTGGATCTTCGGTCGCATGGGGTGCGCCACGGTCCACGATCACCCGGGCAGGCCGAGCACGCACTGGCTCGCCGTTGATTTTCCCGTGAATTCTCCGCGGCCGTTGGGCTTTCCCCCAGGGCCGCGCTTCGACCTCGGGCTGCTCGAGCTCATGCTCACGCCCATCCTCGTCGCGGTCGTGTACATCGTCGCGAAGAAGACCACCAAGCGCGGGGCCGTCATCGGAGCGCTGTGCACGGTGTATCCGTTCTTGCGATTTCCCCTGGATTTTCTGCGAGAGACCGACGCCAACGGCGGCGACATTCGGTACTTCGGGTTCCTCACGCCCGGTCACTTCGCCAGCATCGGCTGCCTCGCGATCGGCCTCTATTGCTTGAATCACGCGCGCAACGACACCAAGCCAGCCTACGTGCCGAAGCCCGAAGCCGCCGAGACCGACGCAAAGGACTCGAGCGACGAAGCCGAACCCAGCAAAAAGAACGACAAGAAGAGCGACAAGAAGAGCGAAGCCAAGAGCGAGACGCACAGCGCGCAGCAGGACTGAGCGCCACACGTCCCGAGCACGAGCGCTCACGCAGTGGGAGGCACCCACGGAGCGCGCATCGTGACGAGCTCCTCGGCCGCGGTCGGGTGAACCGCGAGCGTGCTGTCGAAATCGCGCTTCGTCGCGCCCATCCGCACAGCGATCGCGACGAGCTGGATCATCTCCGCCGCCCCTTCGCCCGCAATGTGAACTCCGAGGACGCGATCGGTCTCTCGGTCCACGACGAGCTTCATCAGCGTCCGCTCGCGCGAGCCCGAGAGCGTCGCCTTCATCGCGCGAAAATCACTCTTGTAGATCACCACATCGTGGCGCTCTCGCGCGGCGGTCTCGGTCAGCCCCACCGTCCCGATTTCGGGAGTCGAGAACACCGCCGTCGGAATCGGTCCGAGCTCTACGGGCGTCGGTCGCCCGCCGAAGACCGTGTCCGCAAACGCGTGCCCCTCGCGGATCGCCACAGGCGTGAGCTGCACGCGATTTGTCACGTCCCCCACCGCGTAGATCGACGAAACACTGCTTCGCGAAAACGCGTCGACGATCACCCCTCCCTCGCGGTCGAGCGCGACACCCGCCTCGGCGAGCCCGAGCCCGCGCGTGTTGGGCCTTCGTCCCGTCGCGAACAACACGCGCTCTGTCGAGAAGCGCTGGCCGCTGTGCGTCTCGACCTCGATCGCTCCGCGCTCTCCGCGGAGCGCTGCGACCGAGCTCTCGGACAGCATCGTGATGCCGGCCTCGCGCATCGCCTCCGTGAGCGCCCTCCGCAGGTCGTCGTCGAAGCGCGGCAACACGTGCTCGCCACGAAACACGACCGTCACCGCGCAGCCGAGACGGCGAAGCATGCACGCGAACTCCACGCCGACGTAGCCCGCGCCCACGAGCACGACCGACGACGGGAGCGAGCTCCATTCGAAGAGGTCGTTGGAGCTCTCGGCGAGATGAATTCCCGGCGTTTCTTCGGGGCGAACAGGTTGGCCTCCGGTCGCGACGAGCAGGGTCTTCGCAGTGATCTCGCGTCCGTCCGAGAGGAGCACCCGCTGCGGGGACACGACGGTCGCTCGCCCCTTGAAGATCGCGACCCCGGCGCGCTCGAGGTTGCTCGCGTACACGCCCTCGAGCCGCGCGATCTCGCGATCCTTGTTCTCGTGGAGCGTCGCGAAGTCGAAGGCGGGCAAAGGCGCGCTCCACCCGAAGCCCGCCGCGTCGGAGAACGCGTCGGCGAAGCGGCTCGCGTACACATAGAGCTTTTTCGGAACGCACCCGCGGATCACGCACGTCCCCCCGAGCCGCTGCGCTTCGGCGAGCATCACCTTCGCTCCGTGCTGCGCAGCGATGCGCGCGGCGCGAACTCCGCCCGAGCCCCCGCCGATGACGAACAGGTCTACTTCGTTTTCGCTCATGAGAAGACTCGCGCGCTCCGTAGTCGGGTTCGAGGGCCGAACCACAGACCGGGCGCACGGTACCGAGCCTTCTGCGAGAGCGACACCTCGTCGCGGTGACTTTGCTCTCGATCGAAGCTCGCGAACCGCGCACTTCGTTCACGCCGCAGCCTCGACCTCGCGGAGCGCTCGGCGTGCGCGTCGCGGGGGGCTTGCGTCCGTGAAGGCCTCGTTGAACTGTCTGCCGCGATGACGAGCCTCGCCCCAGAGACCGCCCCCAGCCGCGAACAGCTCCTCTACTTGCTGCACGAAGCCGCAGAGATCGAGCACAATTTGATGTGCTGTTATCTCTACGCCGCCTTCAGCTTGAAGGTCGCGGACGAGCGTTGGACCCAAGCGCAACGGGAGTCCGTCGCGGACTACCGCCGGACGATCACCGGCGTCGCGCTCGAAGAGATGACCCACCTTTGCCTCGTGGGAAATCTCATGAGCGCGCTCGGCGCGCAGCCGTTCTTCAATCGTCCAAACTTTCCGATCGACGCCGGTCCGTACCCCGACGGCTTCGTGATGCGCCTGCAGGGCTTCTCGCTCGCGACGCTCGAGCACTTCGAGTTCGTCGAGCGACCGCACGGCGCGGACGTCCACGACAACGCAGAGTTCGCCCCGGCTCGTCGCTACCAGCGCAGCACGGCGATCACCGGCCGACTCAGCCCGCTCTCGCTCGACTACGAGACCGTCGGCGCGCTCTACAACGCGCTCGCGTCGGGGCTCGCCGCGTTTTGCAAACAGCACGGCCCCGGAGCGCTCTTTCTCGGCGACCCCGCGCTGCAAGTGGACGCCTCGTTCGCGCCGCTGCCGGGCGTCACGACCGTCACGGACCTCGCGAGCGCCCTGCGCGCCATCGAGACGATCGTCGCGCAAGGCGAAGGCGCCGGCGCGGACACGGCGAACTCACACTTCAACCGCTTCGTTCGGCTGCGAAAGTCGTATCTCGCGCACCTCGCTGAGGACCCGTCCTTCGAGCCCGCGTGGCCCGCTGCCACCAACCCCGTGATGAACCGCCCGGTGGCCTCGAGCGTTCGCGAACACATCGACCACCCCGACATCGCCCCGTGGCTCGACATCGGAAACGCGATCTACACGACCTCGCTGCGCTGCCTCGCGCAAGGCTTCGGCGCGGTCGAACCCCAGTCGAAAGCCGCGTGGCTCTCGGTGAGCGCCGAGCTCATGCGCGCGCTCGTCCCCGTCGGACAAGGCCTCGCCGCGCGCCCCGCGCACGCAGATCGACCGACGCCCAACGCGGGCCTCACGTTCACTTCGCTGCGCACGCTCGCACCGTTGCCGCCGCAGACCGCAGCGCGCTTCGTCGCCGAGCGCATCGGCGAGCTCGTCTCGCGCGCCCGCGCGCTGCGCGTCGTGTACGTCCCGGGCGAGACCGACGGAACGTGGTCCAGGGTGATCGACGCGCTCGTGCGGCAACAAGCGCGGCTCGCTTCCATGGATCCGCTCGCGAGCGCGCCCGCGCCGAAGCCCCAGGCGCCCACACAATCAAGCGCGCCCGCGGCGTCCACGCCGCAGCCGACCCCCACCGTCGAGATCGCCCGCGGAAAGTCCCTCACCGTGCTCTTCGAGGCCAAGCGCTGCGTGCACTCGCGGCACTGCGTGCTCGACGCGCCGGGGGTCTTCAAAGCGAACACGCCCGGCGAGTGGATCTTTCCCGATCAGGCGTCGACCGAGGCGCTCGTCGAGGTCGCGCACAAGTGCCCCTCGGGCGCGATCCGCTACGAGCGCACCGACGGCGGCCCCGCGGAGTCGCCCCCCGCGGTCAACACGCTCTTCGTGCGCGAAAACGGCCCGTACGCCGTGCGCGCCGCGCTCGACGTCGGCGGGGACACGAGCCGCTATCGCGCGACGCTGTGCCGCTGCGGACAGTCGAAGAACAAGCCGTACTGCGACGGCTCCCATGTCGGCGCGAGCTTTCGCGCGAGCGGCGAGCCGGACACCACCGCCCCCGATCCGCTCGCGGTTCGCAACGGAACGCTCGAGGTCACGCCCGTCCGCAACGGCCCGCTGCGCGTCGAGGGCAACCTCGAGATCTGCGCCGGCACCGGACGCACCGTCGCGCGCGTGACGAGCGCGAGGCTCTGCCGCTGCGGTCAATCGAAGAACAAGCCCTTCTGCGACCTCTCGCACGTGGCCGCGGGCTTCGAAGCGGACGGCGAGTAGACACGGCGGTTGTTCACGGCGGAGCGTACGCGTCCCACTCGATCGCGCTTCCGCTCGCAGCCTCGCTCACGCGAACGTGAATGTGGTTGTCGTGGTTCGGCCAGTGCTGCACGTGAACGCCGTCGGTGAACTGCGCGAGCACGCTCGGCGCAAAGCCCGCCGCCCTCGCCGCGGGAACCACCAGCGCGATCAGCGCGCGATCCAAGAACGAGACCGTCACGCGGTTGGTCGCGAAGTACCTCGAGAAGTGCAGCGCGTTGATCGCGGCGTCGAGGTCGCGCGCGGTTCCTGCGACGCACTCGCGCCCGTCCGCCGTGCGCTGAACCGTGCAGAAGCTCCGCCAGATCGTCTGTCGGTCGACCCCGTAGAGCGAGATGTCGACGTCTTTTCCACGCTGGTGCGAGGCGTGGCGGAGCGAGCCGGTGTCCGTTCCTGGGGTCGCGCCGTCCCACTGCGAGAGGTCTTCGATGAGCACCGCCGCGTGGCCCCTGCGTGCCATCTCTTGCCCCGCCGCGCGAAGAAACATCAGCAAGTCGCGTCGACCGAACTGATAGCGAAACACCGCCGTCGGATCCATCGCGTAGCCGTCCCGCGTTCGATCGTTGGGCAGCGGGAGCTGCAGCAATCGCGCGCAGTCGCTCGCGCACGAGGTTCCATCCTCGAACGGCGTGCGCACGACCTCGAGCGAGACGTCGTTGATCGCGACCGTCGGGCGAATCCGGGCCCAAAACGTCCGCGGCCCCGACGGGTCGAACGCCGCCAACACACGCAGCCCCGGCCCTGCGTCCGTGCGCCCGAGCTCGACCGCGCGAGCGCCGTCCCAGCGATCGACCTGCAGCACCACCGCTGCGCGCGACGGCGCAAATCGCAAGAAGAACTGCACGTGCTCCGTCGGCCGCGCGTCGACGCGAAGCACGACCTCGCTCCCCGACGCCACCGTGACCGCGTTGCGTCCGTCGCGCGCGACGAGCTCGCCAGCGACCGCGCCCATCGGCGCGATTCCCGCGGGAGCCACACCCGTGTCGCCGATCGAAGCATCCGTCGCAGCATCGCGCGACGCATCGACGACGTCCGCGCCCGACGTCGCGTCCGGGGCGTCCGCCGTCGATGAATCGCCGTTCATCGCGACAGCGTCGGGATCGATGGAAGCGTCCGCGGCTCCGTCCTCCGCGAGCCCCATGGGACCTCCGCACGCGACGAGGCACAGCGATGCGACGAGCAGCGATCGGGTCTCCACCACGCGAGTGTATACCGCGCACGCTGCGTACGTCGGTGCCAGTCCCGGTGGCAGCGGCTCTGCCACCAGTGGCAGCGAGCCTGCCACCGGTGGCAGGCGCTTCGTGATGGGCTCTCAGCGCTCGGCGAGGGACTTCACGAGCTTCTTGGGCGCGACGTTGCAGAAGCTCTCTTCGATCCACTCGCGCAGAACATCCGCGGGCGGACAGCTCTTGTGATGGAGGTCGATCGAGACCCACCCGCTCTTTCCGAGGCCGTAGCCCGTGGGCGTCGCGCACGGGAGGGCGAGCGCGATGTCCGCGTTGTCGCCGAGCTTGATGGACAGTGATTTCGCTGGGCTTCCCACGCCAAAAAACGCGAACACCTTCTTGTTCACCTTCGCGACGCTCTCGCCCCACGGGTGATCTTCGTACGCCTCGGGCAACGAGAGCGCGTAGTCGAGCAAGGGTCCCTTCGCGCTCTTGGCGCTCACTTTCGGGACCTTCGAGACCGATGTGCCCTTCTTCGCCGCCGTGCCGGACGCGACCTTTGCGGGAGGTTTCTTCGTCGTCGTGCCGGCGGCCTTCGTGGCCTTCGGCGTGCTCGACTTCGCGCGTGTCGCCGCGGCGCTCGCGGGCTTGGCGGCGCGCTTGGTGCTCTTGGGCTTCGCCATGACGCGCGCATCATACGATGCCGTACGATGCGACCGCGGCTCACACCGAGGGAATGCTCGGGGGGCGCAAAGAGCGGACCCGATGACCCTTTCACGCAGTGTTCTCGCAGCGATTCGCGCGGACGCCGACCGCGACGACGCGAGGCTTCACTTCGCCAGCGCGCTTCGAACGCAGGGCGACCCGCGCGGTGAGCTCATCGAAGTTCAGTGCGCCCTCGCGCGATGGGACCCATGGCGCCACAGCGCCGAGCGTGCGCGGCTCGAGCGACGGCAGGGAGAGCTCCTCGCGATTCACGGCGACGGGTGGCGCGACGCGCTCGGGCTTCACGCAAACGAAGCGAGATTTCGGCGAGGGTTGATCGAGCATGTGCGGCTTCGGCCCGAGCGATGGCTCGCGCTCGGCGAGCAGCTCGTCGACGAGACGACCGTGGACTCGATCGAGCTCGTCGTCGACTGGAAGAACGAGCGCGACGTCGCCGTGCTCGAACGCGCGCTCACGGCGGCGCACACCGCGCACGTGCGCGCGCTGACCCTCGCTGCAAACGGGTTCGACGGAGAGAAACTCCTGTCGATCCTCGAGCGACCCGATGCGCCGCTCGAGCAGCTCGTCGCGCTGTCGCTGCGAGGATTCGCGCTGCCCGAAGAAGCGCTCGCGCGCGCGCTCAACGCGCGCTTCGCGCGGGTCCAACGCCTGTCGCTCGTCTACTGCAAACTCCGCGAGACCTTCTTCACACCGTGGCTCATGCCGCAGCCCGAACGAGCCCTGCGCGCGCTCGATCTCACGGGAAACCCCATCGGAACCACCGGCGCCCTCGCCCTCGCGATGAGCGGCGTGCTCGGCGGCCTCGAGTCCCTCGACTTGTCCTCGTGCGACGTTCGAGACGACGGAGTCGAGCTGCTGCTCTCGGCGCCGTCGCTCGCGAAGCTGCGCGCGCTGTCACTCGCGAAGAACGGCCTCACCGAGCGGGCCGCGCAATGGATCGGGATCGTGAGCGCCGTTCCAGCGCTTCGATCGATCGAGCTCGCGGGAAACGAGGTCACGGCCCTCGGGGTCCGCGCCATCGTCGAGAACAAAGAGCTCGCGTCGCTCGAACACCTCTCGCTCGCGTGGAACAAGCTCGGCCCCGCGGTCGCGAGCATGTTCACCAACGCCTCGCTCGAGAAGCTCGAGCACCTCGAATTGTCTGGAAATTACCTCACCAACGAAGCCATTCCCGCGCTCTCTCGCGAGCCTCGCCTCGCGTCGCTCACCGCCCTCTCGCTCGCCGCGAACAACCTCACGACGAGAGCGGCGACCGCCCTCTCGAAGGCCGCTCGATGGTCATCGCTCGTTCGGCTCGACCTCTCGTCGAACGAGCTTCGCGGCTCGGCGATCCGAGCGATCGCAGGCAGCCCCCACCTTGCAGGCCTCGTCTCGCTGGATCTGTCGACCAACGGCCTCGACAACGACGGCTTCGACGCGCTGCTCGAGAGCGTCTTCGCGCGAACCATCGAGCGACTCGACCTCTCGGACGGACGGCTCACCGCCCCGTCGATGCGCGCCCTCGCCGAGCGCGGGCACTTCGAGCAACTGCGCGCGCTCACGCTCTCGGACAACCGCCTCGGCGACGACGGCGCGATCTGGCTCGCGACCGCGGATCACCTGCGTTCTCTCGTGTCGCTCTCGCTCAACGGCTGCGGTCTCCGCGCCGACGGAACGCGCGCGATCGCCGGCGCCAAGCACCTCCAAGGGCTCGAGCGGCTCGAGCTCGCGCGAAACGTCATCAGCGCTGCAGGCGTCGCGGCCCTCTGTCGCGCGCGACACCTCGCGGGCCTCCACGAGCTCACGCTTCGTCAGTGCGACCTGTCCGATTCGGCGCTGCTCGACCTCGCGAACGCGACGCACTTCGTCGCGCTGTGCGAGCTCGACCTCGGTCGCAATCACTTCACGCTCGCCGCACAAAGCGCGCTCCTCGCGGCGCCGCACCTCGCGCACACGAACGTGCAGTTCGAGTGACCCGGCCCCCCTCGTCCGCCCGCTACCCGCCCTTGTTCGCCTGCGGCTGCTTCTGCGACGGCGCGTCCTCGGGACGCTCGCTGTCCTTCACCTTCTCCTTGCTCACGCGCTCGATCACGACGTTGTCTTCGTCGGTGAGCGCGCGGCCGAGGACCTTCTCCACGAGCGCTCGGTGGTCGCGCTCGTGCTCGTGCGGAAGCGCGTCGTCGTCGCTCTCGTAGTTGATGACGAGCTCGCGCTTTCCTGTGCTCGGGTTGTGCCTGAATCGAATCGTTACATCCGCCATCGCTTCGTTCTCCGTAGCACGATCGCTCACTCTGCGGCGCCGCCGCTGCCCGCGCTCGCGACGCTCGCTGGCTCGACCGCGGCTTGGGCTTCTTTCGCGCCCGCGGTCTCCGAGGAAGTCCCCGTCGCCGAGTGAGCGCCCTTGTCTCCGACGAAGTCCTTGATGCTCGTCGCGTCGAGGACCTTCTTCTCGAGCAAGAGGGTCACGAGCGCCGTGTGCAAGTGCTTGTTGTCTTCGAGGAGCTTCTCGGCCCGCGCGCGCTCTTCGCCGAGGATCCTGTCGATCTCGTCGTCGCGCGCCGTCAGTCGCGCGGGCGAGACCGTGCGCCCCTGCGGGCCGTCCTCGTCCTCGAGCATCACGCGAACGCCCAAGCGCGACATCCCGTACTGCTCGACGAGCGCGCGGACGATGCTGTTGGACTGTTGAAGGTCGTTCCACGCGCCGATCGAAAACTCGTTGAAGACCATCTTTTCAGCGGCCATTCCGCCGAGGCCCACGGCGACCTCGGCGCGCATGTCCTCTTCGGTCATCGCGTACGGTCGCGCGCGCGCTTGACGAAGGACGTACCCGAGGGCGCCCTCCATGTCGGCCACGATCGAGATTCGCTCCGGCGGCGTCGCCCGCGGAAGCAGCATCGCCACGAGCGCGTGCCCCGCTTCGTGCACCGCCACGACCTTCTCTTCGTGCGACGAGAGCACCACGGGGCGCTTGGTCTTTCGCTGAAGGGCCTTGTCGATGTCGTCGTTTGTAAACGACGTCGAGCCCTGGCGAATCGCCTGACGCTTGAGCGCGCGACACACCGCTTGAATGTGGTCTCCCGCGAACGGAATCCCCTTCTCGCGATCGGCGAGCCCCTCGGTCCTGCGCACCATGTGCTTGATCAGCGCGTCGGTCAGGTCGAGGCCAAACTTCTTGTTGTAGATCCGAATGATCGCCTCGCGATCGTCCGGCCCCGGCGCAGGAATCTCGATCATGAACTCGAAGCGCCCCGGTCGCATGAGCGCGCCATCGAGCGACTCGAGGAAGTTCGTCGTCGCCACGACGAAGACCATCTCGTTCTTTCGAAAGCCGTCCATCTCCGTGAGGAGCTGGTTGACCATCGAGTGCTCGACGCCCGAGCCCACGTACGTCCCGCGCTGGTGCGCGAAGGCGTCGATCTCGTCGAAGATGATCACCGACGGCGCTGCCTGACGCGCCTGACGGAAGATTCGCCTGAGATTTTCCTCCGAGTTGTGCACGAGGACGTTGCCGAACCCCGCGACGAAGCGCTCGGTCCCGGGCACGCTCAGGTCGTACACGTACTTGCCGTCGTACGGCTCGCGACGCTTCTCGACGACCTTGTCCCAGTAGACGTCGTTGGTCATGTGCGGCGCTGGCGTCTGCGCGTACCGCTGTAGACCCTGCCCGTCGCAGTACGCTCGCACGGCTTCTTGCTTCGCGGGCTGCGCGAAGCCGATCTGCTCGACAAATACGCGAAGGTACTCGGACCAGCCGAAGCGCACGCGGTGCGACGTCGATCCGCTCCACTCGGTCCGCGCGCGGAGCCGCGCGACGATCCCGAAGAACTGCAGCATCGTCGCGATGTCGCGCGCGAGGCCCACGCTGGTCGTCGTCGCCTCGATGTGCTTGCCCGAAAAACCGCCGTCGCCGCTGAAATACCCACGCAAAAACGCGGCGATCACCGCCTTGGGCGCGAGAAACATCCACGGCGGAACGCGCTTGTTCGACGACCCGTCGCGCAGCCCCATCCCGTCGTGCATCACGTACCGCAGCAGCGTCGAGTTGATCACCAGATCGACGCCCTTGCCTTCGCCCTTGCGCGAGACGGTCACGTGACCGAAGAGCCGCTCGCAGAGCGCCCGAACATGCTCGCTCTCGCCTTCGTGCACCGCGAGACGAACGCCCGTCGTGCTGTAGCAGCCCTCTGCGACCCACCACCCGAAGAACTCTCCGAGGTCCTCGGTGACGTCGAGGACGCCGGGCATGTTCTTGTTGCGATGCCAGCAGTACAGCGCGAGATCGCGAGGCGCCGGTTGTTCGTCCGCGAGCGCCGCGACCCGCTCGAGCGAGGCGAGCGAGAGCGGCGAGCGATGACCGCGCCCGCGGATCTTCGAGAGGGGCATCCCGATCGCGTCTTCGACGAGCGCAGGTCCCACCTTCTCGACGGCGTTCGCGACGAGCGCGTCGTAGCCAGCCACGCGAACATCATCGCGCCCCGCCAAGAGCGCGAGCACGTCGATCGATCGCACCGTCTCGGGCGCCACCAACCGCGACGGAATCGCGACGCGCGTCTCGCCCGCGACGATCTCTTCCGCGGTCACTTCGGCGAGCGTCCCACCGCGGTTGACAAAGAGGCTGTGTCCGCCGGTCACGCGCACCCGCCGCCCGGTCTCGGTCACGAGCACGTCGATGTACGGCGGCGCTTCGTGACGAATGAACCCCTTCACCGGCGCGAGCATCGCGCGCCCATCGTCGCTCACGGTCCACGTCGAGACGTCAGGGCGTCGCTCGGGGTGCTCGTAGTCCTCGTCGACGAGCGCTCCGATCGCGACGCGCTCGGCGACGCCATCGCGCACGACGAAGACTTCTTCGTCCCACGGCAACGACTCGCCGACCCATTTGCTCTTCAGCTCCGGGCCGCTCACGACGATCACGCTCGCGTTGAGCGCCGTGGCCATCGCCTTCGCGAAGAAGGTCTTTCCCGTGCCCGGAGGGCCGTAGAAGATCACGCCGCGCGGCAAGAGCGACTCGAGCACGTCGATGTCGCCGACGCTGTTCATGGTCTCTTTGCGGCGCACGAGGTCGATGACCTCCTCGCGCATGCGCGTCTTGACCTCGTGGTAGCCGCCGATGTCGTTGTCGATGTCGACGTTGGGCAGCTCGATGTCCTCGGTCACCGTCTGCTTGCGAATCTCCTGGTAGACCTCTTGCGCCATCGAGCGGCCCGGCGGCGCCTCGCGCCGCAGCGCGAGGTCCGCGAAGAGCTTTCGACAACGAACAGGGTTGAGCCCCGAGGTGTACTTGTAGAGCCCGTACGGATCGAAGTCCGTCGAGTGCATCGCCTTCGCTTCGCGCTGCGTCACGATCTTCGCGAGCGCGTCGCGCGGAATGCCCGTGATCTCTCGGCGCGCGGTGAACACGCCCTGGATCACCTTGGGGATCTCGAAGCTCGGGTCGCGAAACCCGAGCAGCACTGCCTCGGGGTTCTCGTAGAGGAGCGGGATCGACTCGCGCGCCTCGAGCGTGAGCCCCGTGTGCGTCGTCGTGAGCACGTCGAGGTGCAAGAGCACGATGATCGTCCGCTCGACCGAGCCGCGGATGGCGTCGGTGAGCTGCTGGATCATGCGTCCGAGGTTGGACCCAGGGGGGTCATCGGGCCGCGGGCGACCGTCGATCACGACGAGCTTCGGACCGTCTTTTTGCCGGCGAAGTCGCGCGCGCACCGCGAGGTACAAAAAGAGCGCGAGCTCCTTGTCGCACTCGACGAGCACGCTCGATCCGCGGCGCAAGCGCTCTTCGATGAAGGTGATGTCGTTCGAGCAGGCCGCTTCGACCGCGTCTTCGACGCGCACCGAGTTGGCGAGCTGGCTGATGGGAACGGTCCTCGATCCAGTCGTTGTCACGTGCGCACCCGAATCACGATTTCGTACTCGCCGTCCTCGCGACGAGACTCTTGCATCCCCTCGATCGTCCCGATGGACGCGGCCTTCTTCTTGAGCGCCTCGAGGTAGACGCGCTGGATTCCCTTGTCGACGCCGTCGCGGATGTCGCCCTCGACGCGCGAGAGCTTCTTCACGAGCTCTTTGCGAAGGGCGTCTTCAGCCGCAGACGACGCGGTGTCGAGGGCCTTCTTCGCCTCTTGATCAGAGATCCCTCGCGCCATCACCTCGCGGCTCTCGCTGCTCTTCACGGTGATCTTCTTGCAGTCCGCGTCGAGCGTGGCGCGAACGCCGTCCTTCTCGAGCACCATCGAGCCGTCGGACTGGCGCTTCCACCCGTCGGACTCGAGCTCTTGCTGCAAGAGCGAGCGCATGTCGCCCTCGGCGATGATCTGCATCAACTCGACGTCGATCGTGACCTCGTCCCCGGCGTTGATCGTGTTGCGAACAGTGACCCAATTGACGACGTACCCGCGGCTCATAGCGGCAGAGCGTGCGACGGCCCTGGCCGCTCGGCAACCGCTCTGGCGCTACTTTCGCTTCTTCTTTTTCGCGCGGCCGTCGCGGCTGTCCCGCTCGCTCTCGGACTCCGAGTGCCCGTCGTCCATGCTAGTGGCGGGCTCTTCGCGCGCCTCGTCGCCTCGGCCTCGGGACGCCGCGGCGCGCAATCGAAACGGAGAGCCCGACGCGGCGGTCATCCTGCTCGCCCTCGCCCGTTCGCGAGAGAGCTCGAGAAACCGCTGCTGCGATCGGAGCAGCGGCTCTGCCTCGGCGATCGGTCGGCGCTCGTAGTACCCGTCCGGCCGCATCACGCGCGCCTTCACGTTGTCCGCGAGCATCGTCGCGAGGATCTCGTCGCGGATCAGCGTCGAGAGGCCCTTGTCTTCGATCGGCCACATGACCTCGACGCGGCGCTGAAAATTGCGCGGCATCCAGTCGGCGCTCGCGAGGTACACCTCCGGCGCTCCGCCGTTGTCGAACATCGTGATCCGCGCGTGCTCGAGGAATCGATCCACGATCGAGAACACACGAATTCGATCGCTCACGCCGGGCATCCCGGGCCGCAGGCAACAAATCCCGCGGACGATCAGGTCCACCTGCACGCCCACTTGCGACGCGGCGTAGAGGGCGTCGATCACGTCCGGGTCGACGAGCGAGTTCATCTTGGCGACGATCCGCGCAGGGCGCCCCGCGCGCGCGTGCTCGGCCTCGCGGTGGATCAACGCGAGCAGGCTCTCGTGAAGCCCGAGCGGCGCGACGATCAAGCGCTTCCATCGCGCGGGCGCGCTGTAGCCCGTCAAGAGATTGAACAGCGCGTTGGCGTCTTCGCCGAACTCGGGCCGCGCCGTAAAGAACGTCACGTCCGTGTAGAGCCTCGCGGTCGACGCGTTGTAGTTGCCCGTGGACAAGTGCACGTACCGACGGAGACCGGTCGCCTCGCGGCGCACGACGAGGCACACCTTCGCGTGGGTCTTCAGGCCGATGAGCCCGTACACGACGTGAACGCCGCTCTCTTCGAGCGTGCGCGCCCACTGAATGTTGTTCTCTTCGTCGAAGCGCGCCTTGAGCTCGACGAGGGCTGTCACTTGCTTTCCCATCTCCGCGGCGCGCGCGAGGGCGCGGACGAAGGGCGAGTTTTGCCCTGCGCGATAGAGCGTCTGCTTGATCGCGAGCACCTTGGGGTCGTCCGCCGCGCGCGAGACGAACTCGACGACCGAGTCGAAGCTGTCGTACGGGTGCTGCAAGACCACGTCGCGCTCGGAGATCACCGAGAAGAGGTCGTCGACGTCGCGAAACGGCGCTGCGACCTGGGGAATCGCTGGCGGATCACGAAGGTCCGGCGCGACGTCGGGCCCCGCCATCCCCAAGAGATCCCCGAGGTGAATCGGCCCGTCGACCTCGTACACGTCGTCGCGATCGAGCCTGAGCTTCTCGCGAAGGAGCTCGACGAAGCCCGGGTTCATCCCGAGCGCGACCTCGACGCGAACCGCGTTGCCTCGGTCCCTCCGTCGAAGCTCTTGCTGAATGGCCTCGAGGAGGTCTTCTGCTTCTTCTTCGTCGAGCTCGAGGTCCCAGTTTCGCGTCACGCGAAACGGCGACACCGACGCGACGCGCAGCCCGGGAAACAGCTCGCTCACGTTCTTCGCGATGACGTCTTCGAGAAGGGCGTAGCGCTTCTGCGCGCCGCTTCGCCAGAGCTCGACGAGGCGCGGCGAGGTCGTCGGCACTTGGAGCACGGCGTACGCGGGCGACCCTGCGTCTTGCCCTTCGACGAACGTGACCGCGAGGTAGAGCGTCTTGTTCTTGAACCGCGGAAACGGGTGTCCCGGATCGATCGCGAGCGGCGTGAGCACCGGGAACACTTCTTTGAGAAAGTGCTCGCTCAGCGCGCGAAGCTCGTCCGCGGTCCACGCCTCCGCCGGCGTGATCGCCAAGCCCGCTTGCTCGAGCTTGGGTCGCACGTGCTCGCGGTACACTTGGTACTGGTCGGCCACCATGCGGTGAACGCGGTACGAAATCGACGCGAGCTGCTCGACCACGGTGAGCCCGTCGGCCGCGGGTTCGTCGAGCTCTCCGGCGAGCTGCTGCTTCAAGCCCGCCACGCGAATCATGAAGAACTCGTCGAGGTTCGAGCTCACGATCGCGAGGAATTTCAGCCGCTCGAGCAGCGGAACGTTGTTGTCACCCGCCTCCTCGAGCACGCGCTGGTTGAACTCCAACCACGAGAGCTCGCGGTTGATGAACAGCGGGTTGGGCGCGCTCGCGGCGTTCGCTCCAGGCGGGGCGTCGCTCACGCGCGGGAGCATGGGTGACGAAGTGCGAAGGCTCGAGTGCTCGGCGCCGTCGGTCATCGCGCGGAGGCTAACACGCCCCGCTCAAAGGGCCCCGTCCAGCGTGTAACCACGAAGCAACAACCGAAACTCGTGGATCGTGTGGTCGATCACGACGGGGGTCGTCGTCTCGATCACGCCGATGCCTGGCGCATAAAACGTTCGTTCGACGAACTGCTCGCGCCCGCGGCGGACCACCTCGATCACGTTCTCGAACGTGCCCGCGGGCGTCACCCGCCGCTGTCCGACCGCGCGGATCGTGTACGTGTCCCCCTGCATTCCGTCCCACGTCGTGCCCTCGCGAATCGGATCGGCCAGGATGGTCTCGCCGTTTCGAAGCACGCCCCCCTCTGCGTACGAATAGAGCGACGTCGATCGCCCCTGGTTGACGACGAACGTGTCGCCGTCCTGTCGCTCGACGCGCAGCGTGACCAACGTCGCGACGCCGCCCGCGGTCTGATCGCGCGCGTCGTAGCTCCACGCAGCGTCGCGCCGAAGGGGCAAGTACTCGCGCGCAGTCCTGGCGCGCGGCGGCGTCGTTGTGACCGTCGTCCCAGCGCAGCCGCTCGACGCGACCCCACCCGAGAGCGCAATCGAGAGCGCGACGAGAAAAATACCCGACGTAGACCGCACAACGAGTCTGTGTCCCACGAGCCTTCGATCGTTCATCGGTGTCGTCCGAGGTATTGCCACGCGAGCAAGAGCAAGAGCAGCCCCGTCGCCGCGAAGACCATCAGGATCACAGGATCCGGCTTCAATCGCTGCAGAAACGCCTCTGCGTCCCGGCGAACAACCTCGTCTTCGCTCTTGGCGAGCGCCCGCGCGAGCGACGCAGCCTCGACGTGATCGCCCCGCTCGAGCGCGGTCCACGCCGCCCCGAGCGGCCCTTCGAAGCGAGGATCCTTCGTCGCGACCGGCTTTGCGTCGGGCGACTCGTCCTTCGACGGCGCCTTGGCGGCCTCGGTCGACGGCGCATCCGCGGGCTTTTTCTCAGGCGATGGATCGTCGCCCGACGTCGCGTCGCCCCCGTTGTCGCCCTTCTTCGGCTCGTCGTCTTTCAGGGATCCCTCGTCGCTCACGAGCTCTTGGGGGTCGATGCGTACTACAGCGCGCACTGCCCCGTCGACGCTGTGCACGTCCAACCCGCGGGGCAGCCCTGGTTGTTCATGCAGCCGCAGCGCCCGGTGCTCGAGATGCACTGGCGGTTGCTCCCGCAGTTGGTGGCCGCGGTGCAGCGGCACTCGCCCGTACCCGTGTTGCACGTCCCGTTGCCGTTGCAGTCCGCGCTCGTGTTGCAGCGCAAGCAGAGACCCGTGGTGGCTTGGCACGCGTTCGGGCTGCACGCCCCGATGTCCGCGTCGCACGCGGGAGAGCACACGCCGCCTTCGGGCGCAGAACGACACACGTAGCCGGGACGGCACCCAGTGCGCTCGCCGGGCGTGATGCAGCCCGTGTAGCAGAAGCCGATGTTGCGGGTCGTTCCCATCACGACGACGGGCTCGATGAGCGCGCAGCGACCGCCGGTTCCGCAGTCCGCGTCGCGCTCGCAGAGGTACTGGCAATAGCCGCCCGGCCAGCCGCTCGGGCCCGTGTTGCACACCGCGCGGCCGAGCGAGTTCATCCCGCAATCTGCCTCAGCGTTGCACGAAAGCCCCGTGCGAGGCGCGCCCGTCATCATCGTCGAGCAGCGACCCGCGGCGCAGCTCTGGCCCGCGGCGCAGCGCGTCCCGCAGGCGCCGCAGTTGTTCACGTCCGTCGTGGGATCCACGCACGCGGTCCCGCACATCATGCGCGGGGCAGTGCAGGTCCCGCCGCCGACACAAGCGCCGTTTTCGCAGTTCGAGCCAGCGGGGCACGAGTTGTTGCAGCGACCGCAGTGGGTCATGTTGACCTGCGTATCGACGCACGTTCCGTTGCAGCTCGTCTGCGACGGAACCGAACAGCCTCCGACGCCGGTGTCCATCGGCGTCGACGGAACATCCGCGCCCGGCGGCACGTCCGCGACGCGCGCGTCGACCATCGAGCTCGCATCGCGACGAACGATCGGCTCTTCCATCGCGCACGCGCTCGAGGCCGCGACCGCGACGCCCCCCACGACACCTGCCCAACGCCTCGACCATCCGTTCATCACGCCTTCGACTCCTGCTCGGGGATCCTTTGCGACGGCGCTGATTGCGACGGACGGACATGCGAACAAACAGAGCACCGCATCGATGTGCGAGACACTAAGGCAAGCATGTCGCCAGCTCGAATCCGCGCTGTGACCTGAGGCTCGAACCTACCGGACCCCGAACGTTCGTCAACAAACCGAGCCCGCGGCACCGCCGCGCACTGCTTGCACGGGCGACGCTCACGAAGGGCGCCACCACACCAAGGGCGCCCGCGCATCGCCAACGCGCGTCAGTCGACCCGCGTGACCAAAGCTCGCACGCTACCACAGCGAGCTTTCGGCGATGTCGAATCGCGGGCGCTTCGACGAAAGATCGCGCGCGATTCGAAGCATCTGCGCGGCGAGCACGTCGGAGCGGGCGCTTCGAGGAAAATCTGCAATCCGTCGCGTTCTACGGGGCCATAGAAAAGCCCACGAAATCGCGGTACCAACGCGGGCAGTGCGCCGCTCCGGCGTCATCGAGACGGTGCCACCCTCCATTCGAGAAACACCATCGAACAACCTTCGTCCCATTGGGAGGTTTCGCGTGAAGGCAAAGTCGGTTCAGTTGAAGTCGTCGAGGTTCGCGTTGGGCGCGTGTCTCGCCGCGGGGGCGACGATCGCTCCGCAAGTTGCGTTCGCGCAGAGCACGTATGCGGTCAACATCGAGTCGACGCCGGCGGGCGCGGCCGTGCGCGTCGACAGCGAGAGCGCTCCGCCGGTTTGTCCGTCGACGCCGTGCCGCGCGGTGCGCGTCCCGCGTGGGGCGCACACGCTCTATTACACGCGTGACGGCTGGGTCCCCGCGCGGCTCGACGTGAACGTTCGCCGCGCGCGAGAGACGTTCACCGCGCAGATGACGCAAGCGGGGTCGATCTATGTGACCGCGGACGTCGAAGGCGCGCAGATCCGCCTCGACGGAACCGGCGTCGGAACGACCCCAGGCCGCCTCAACAACGTCCCGCCCGGCGCGCACGTCGTCGAGATCGTCGCCGAGGGCATGCAGCCCTTCCGCGAGACAGTAAACGTCGGAGCAGGCGCCGTGGCTGCGGTCAGCGCAAACCTCCGTCCGCGTCAGGCGCCCACGGGGATCGTACGCGTGATCGTGTCGAACCCCGCGGGCCCGATCCCCGCGGACCTTCAGATCGCGTTCGACGGCGTACCGATGCAGGGCACGCCGCCGTCCGTCGAAAACGCGCAGCCCGGCCAGCACATCATTCAAGTGAGCGCGGCGGGCTTCCGCACGATTCGTCGTCAGGTCGACGTGACGGCGGGACAGACGCAGGCGCTCGCGATCGACCTCGAGCGACAAGAGGTCGTCGCGACCGGCGGAACGGTTCGCGTGATCGTCAACGCGGTCGAAGGCGCGGTCGTCACGCTCGACGGTGAAGTGCTCACGGGCACGCCTCCGCAGCGCGAGAACATCCCGCCGGGATCGCACATCCTCCGCGTGACGGCGCCGGGTCGCCAGCCCTTCAGCGAAACCATCACCGTCGAAGTGGGCCGTCAGCTCGCCCGCGAGATCACCGAGCAGAACATGCCGGTGCAGACGATCTCCAACCGTCTCTCGGTCACCTGCGGGACGCCCGAAGCGCACGTCTTCGTCGACGGTCGCGACATGGGAACGTCGCCGTACGTTCGCGCGGATCAACCCGCGGGCTCGTACACGATCACCATCCGCGCGCCCGGCCACGACGAGTTCACGCAGCGCTGCACGGTCAGCGCGTCGCAGACGTGCGAGGTCAACGCGACGCTCACGCGCACCGTCGGCCGCGGCTCGATTCGCGTCGAGCTGCAGCGCGCGGTGTCGGGCGCGATGGTCAGCGTCAACGGCGGCGAGCCTGTCGAAGTCGGCGCCGGCCGCGACATCCCCGAGGTCCCCGCGGGGACGCGCGAAGTGCGCATCCAAGCGCCGGGCTACGAAGATTTCGTCACGACCGTGACCGTCCGCGAAAACGCCCAAGAGCGCGTGCTCGCGCAGCTCCGTCGTCGCCGCTCGGGCCCTGGAGGACAGACGCTCCGCGAGCGCCGCACGGCCATCAGCACGTGGGGCGCCTCGCCCTTGTACGCAGGCGACGTGGCGCTCGATTTCAGCGGCGCGTTCGGCGAGTACTACGCGCACGCCCGCGGAACCGTGGGCCTCGTCCAGAGCCCCGACTGGGGCGTCGACGCGGGCTTGATGATCCGCACGCTCGGGTGGATGTGGGAGTTCGAGCTCCGCGGCCGCAGCGGCGTGCGCTTCTTGAACGGGCTCTTCTCGCTCGGCGGCGAGCTCGACCTGCGCGCTGGCCTCGGCATCGCGGGGCAGAACACCTTCGGGCTCGGCGCGTTCGCCGTGGCCTCGCTGCAGTCGCTCGCGCCGACGTCGGACGAAGACTCCGAGTCCGGCGACGAGCGCGAGCGCAGCAACCGCGCGGGGACCTTCGCGTTCTCGCTTCGCATCGGCCTCGACGCGGCGCGCGACAACCTCGCGGGCTCGCTCTACCGAGGCGCGGGCGAGCAGAACGCGCGCTTCGACGCGTGCAACCAGTTTCAGCCCGCGATGGGCGCGCTCCGCCCGAGCGCGTGCGGCGAGGCGATGGGCGCCAACGCGTTCACGCTTCAGTCCATGTCCATGGGCGCCACGACGATGCCCATGCCCCTCACGGACTTCGAGATGGCGCCGATGGGCACGATGCGCACCGCCGCGATGCAAGACGAGCGCGTGAAGGTCGGCAACCAAGCGATCCTCCGCGCCGTCATCGGCCTCAACATCGAGGTCGGCCTCTCGCGCCACTGGAACATCTTCGCCGGCATCGATCGCGTGCTCACCAGCACCGATCAGCCCCTCCGCCGCGCGATCTACCAGGGCTCGTGGTTCGGGATCGACTCGTTCACGTACATCCGCCTCGGCGTGACGTACAAGTTCTGACGGGCGCTGCGCACATTCGATTGTGTGTGCGCTGATTCAACGGGGCGCTTGACGACAGCCTGCCGGCTGCGCGCAGCGCCCTTGCGCGTCGCACGCGGCCCTCGCGAACGCGAGGCGGTCCTCTCCGAGCACGAAGCGCTCCTGGCTCGTCGAACCAGCGCCCGCCATGCACAGCGCCGCGGCCGACTGACGATCGAGCCGCGGTCCGTTGGCAGCGGTCTCCTTCTCGACGCAGAGCCCTTCGCGGCACTCGACGGCGTGCCCCCGATGCCAGGGCGGGCAGTCCGTCGGGTGCTGGCAGCTCACCGCGCGACAGCGCGACAGGTCGTAGCGCGCGACGCGCCCTGCGCCGTCGAAGCACGCGTGACACACGCTCACGACGTACGCGCCCGCGAGCGCGAAGCCCGCGCGTTCGCTCGCGGCGCACGAGGGGCTCGGTCGCGCGCCCATCGGCGACGTGAGCGACTCGCGGCAGCGCCCCTGCCAGCAGCTCGTCCGATACGCGCCCTCGTCGGTGTCGCGCAGCGAATAGTGCGTCCCGGTGTCGCACGCCGAAGCGCCGAGCACACCCAGCCCAGCGAGGAGCAGCGTCGGTCCGAGGCGAGCCACGAGCACAGCGGTGGCTACCGCAGCTCGCCGTCTGCGGCAACCGCCCTGCATACTCGCGCGTCTCGATTCATGAGCGACACCAAGGATTCTTCGCGCGCCCGCCCCACGGACGACGAGCTCGCGCGCTGCCTCGCGACCCTCGAAGCGCTGCACGCGCTGCCTCGCCGCGAGCTCGTGACCCTCGCGCACACAGCGCAGATCCTCGCCGCGGGCTACTCGCTCGCGCGTCGCTGCGGCCGCGACGCGCGCGATCCGGCGTGGCGGCGCAAGGGCGCTCCCGAAGAGCCCCCCTCGGTCGAAGAAGAGCCGCGCGAACGCCGGCGACGCGCCTTTCACTCGCCGGACGCTGCGCTCGCGATGACCTCGGGCGAGCTCGCCTTGCAAGAGCGCGAGGCGCCCGACGCCCCGACGCACCGCGCGCTCCGCTGCTACATGTGCGACGCGCCGTTTCGCGGCGACCCATCGGACCCGTCCCGTCGCTGCGCGTCGTGCGCGCTCCTCGAGAGCGCGAAGCGCGCGCGGCGCCCGGACCTCTCCGAGCGCGTCGCGGTCGTCACGGGCGGACGCGTTCGAATCGGCTACGCCGTGTGCTTGTCGCTCTTGCGCGCGGGAGCCACGGTGCACGCGACCTCGCGCTTCGGCGCGTCGGCGCTCGATCGATTCGCGCGCGAGCACGACTATCCCGAGTTCGCGTCGAGGCTGGCGATTCACAGCTTGGACCTGTGCGATCTGCCCGCGACCGAGCGCTTCGCCGAGCGCTTCGTCGCGCGCTTCGGAGCGCCCGACATCCTCGTCAACAACGCCGCGCGGACGATCGATCACCCTCCCGCGTGGCTCGACACCATGCGCGCGATCGACCAACAGCGACTCGAAGCGCTGCCCGAGGGAGCGCGAGAGAGACTCCTGTCGTTCGACGCCGCGCCGACGAGCAGGCAGCTCGGCGAGGGAGCGCTGTCGCTCGCGCTCGACCCCGAGGGCCAGCCGCACGATGCGCGCGAGCGCAACGCGTGGCGCGCGAAGATCGGCGAGGTTCCGTTGCGCGAGCTCTTGGCGGTGCACGCGGTCAACGCGCTCGCGCCGTTCATCCTCATCGACCGCTTTCGTGATGCGATGACCCGCGGTCAGTCTCCCGCGAGACCGCGCTTCGTCGTCAACGTGACCTCGCCCGAGGGCCGCTTCTATCGCCGCTACAAGGGCCCGTGGCACCCGCACACCAACATGGCCAAAGCGGCGCTCGACATGCTCACGCGCACGTGCGCCGAGGAGCTCGCGAACCACAGCGTCTACGTGACCAGCGTGGATCCCGGCTGGGTGTCCGATCAGCACACGACGGCGCTGCGAGAGAGCCTCGTTCACGGCGGCGACTTCGAGGCGCCCGTGTCTGCGCTGGACGCGGCCGCGCGGGTGCTCGACCCGATCTACTCGGCGCTCGAAGGCGCGCCCCCTGCGTGGGGCGTCGTGTTTCGAAACTACGCGCCGTGCCCCTGGTAGCGCGAGCCGTCGACGGTCGCCTTACGCGCGGGCTTCGACGTCCGCGTGCTGTCGCGCGTACGCGGCCTGCAGCTCGGGGCGAAACGGAGGCGCCATCGTCGCCGGCGTGAGCTCGAAGCGCCCGACGCCCTTCATCGGGTTGAACAAGTTGGCGCGCGCGTGGTGAATGCCGTGAAAGTAAATCCCGAAGAAGATCCGGTTGCCGAACCAGTAGTAGCCGTGGTCCTGATCGACCGGGTGGTAGGGGCCGTTCGGCGAGGTCGCGTTGTGCGTGCACCAGTTGAAGTGCACGACGAAGCACAGCGCGAACACCGTCGGAACGAGCACGAACAGCACGAAGCCCGCGGGCCCGAGCAGGCAGTACCAACACGCGAAGAGCAGCGCCCCCGTGCTGAAGCTCACGACCGAGCGGAGCTTCTCTCGACGACGGTTCTCGGGCGTGTCTCCCCACTGGTCGACGTACGCCTGCATGAGCTGCGCTTCGACCGAGATCAACGTGCGAAGGACGTACTTGAAATAGCTCGGGATCACCGGGTGCGGGTCGAGCTCGCGGTCATCCGAGTGAATGTGGTGCCGCGTGTGGATGACCTCCCACGACGCGAACCGCGTGAACACGAGCACCCCGAGGATCTCGCCGACGACGCGGTTGAAGGTCTTTCCGAAGTTTCCGTGCGACGCGTTGTGGATGAATACGTGCGCAAGAATCGTGAGGTACATCACGACCGGAAGCGCCGCGAAGCACCACGGCTGCACCTTCGGCACGAGCGGCTGAAAGTTCGTCGCGCGCATCGCGACGAGCGCAGCGGCAAACGCCACGGCGTACGCGCCGTCGTACTTCAGATAAAAGTACTTGTCCTTCCGGTATTGCACGTGCGGCAACGCCGTGAGCCACGCTTTTGCACTCTCGATCATCGTCGTCATTGTGGGCGACACTACCAAGGAGCGGCCGGGCCGCGCGGCAACTCTCGCAGGGCAAACGCACAGTTTTGGCGCGCTTACCGAGCCAGACGGTCAGCATTGACGGCCCGGCGGCGACCGTCGACGATTCGCGCCCGGCCCTCGGATCGCTCGGGCCTCGGGCTTCGAGCAGCGCGGCGGCGAGGGCCCGATCGAGTCGCGATAACACTCTTGATGGAGGCTTTGCTTACGTGAGCGCGGGTACTGCTACGCACAACGCCGAGTCGAGGATCTTCAAACACCCCGCAGAAATGCGGCAGTTCGGCCTCGTCCTGACCTACCTCGCGCTCTTGTTCGCGATGGTGTTCGTCCCGGCGACCCGGACGCTCCCGTGCCTCGCGCTCGCGTGCGCGCTGAGCTTCCTCAACACTGTGGTGATCCACAATCACCTACATCAAGGGATGTTTCGATCGCATTCGTTGAACCTCGCGTGGCGCTGCGTCCTCTCCTTCGGAGCGCTCTACCCCGCGAGCGCGAACATCCCTTCGCACAACCTCGTACACCACCATTTCGAAGACGAAGGGCAGCCCGATTGGGCCGCGCCCGAGCGCGTCGGGTTCAAGTGGCACCTGCTCAACCTCCTGCACTTTCCCAACGTCGCGGGGCCGCACACGTTCAACGGCGTCACGCGGTGGGCGGCGCTCTACGGCCGCGAAGACTTTCGCCGTCAGTACACCCGCGAAATGGTGTTCGCCTTCGGGCTCACGGGCGCGCTCTTGCTCGTTGATTTCTGGGCCACCCTCTTCTTCGTGCTGATCCCCCAGCTCTACGGCGCGCGGTGCATCCTCCGCATCAACCTCATTCAGCACGACGGCTGCGACACGACGAGCGACTACAACCACTCGCGCAATTTCGTGGGGCGCCTATTCAACTGGGTGATGTGCAACAACGGCTATCACACGATCCATCACAACCGCGCGGGGCTCCACTGGTCCGACCTCGCCAAGGAGCACGAGCGCGAAGTGCTCCCGCGGATCGATCCGTCCCTCGATGAGCCGAGCATGGCGCTCTACCTCCTCCGCACGTTCGTCCTTCGCTTCACGCGCCCCGTCGCGCGAGCGGTCGCGCTCGCCGAACAGAGGGCTTCGGTCCCGGCGTCCGACCTCGCCTCGCGCGCCGAGCGACGGCAGAGCATCGAAGCGGAGCTTCGCGCCGCACCTTGAACGCGCGTCGAACGGCCACGAATCCCTTGGCAAATGAGCGACGGTTCGGCTCGAGGTCGCCTCGGGACGAGCCGCGGAGACTCCATCGATGCTATCGCACCAACTGATGGCCGGGCTGGGGCTATCCATTCTTTGGATCAACGCGCTCTTGATCGCGGGCGCAGCGCTCCGCGAGCTCGCGGCGCTTCGGGCGAGGCGCGCGAGGCTCGCGGGCCCGTTGCTGCGCGGGCGCGTCGAGCAGGGACTCGGCCCCGATCGCGCGTTCGCCACGCACACGGTCGAGCAGGTCGGACGCGCGGCCGACGTTCGCTCGGGCATCGCGATTCACTTCAGCGACCGCGCCTATCGCTCGACCATCCACGGGGGAACGCTCGCGCTCGCCGACGGCTCCCGACACACAGTCCCCCCCTCGGACGACGCCCGGTCCGAAGTGTGGATCGCGCCAACCGAGGCCGACGCTCCTCCGGGCGACGCGGCGCTCGAGCGCGCGTGGTCCGAGGCCAAACAATCGCGCGGCTTCGCGCGGAGCCTCGATCGATCCATCCGCGAGCAAGCGACGATCGCCGTCGCGCTCCCTCGCGAAGAGGGCGAGGCGACGTGGGTGTTCGACGAGCGATTCGCGCGCGATTGGCTCGCGCGACGCGAAGGGCTCGCGGCGCTCTTCATCGTGCTTGAGCTCGCGGCGCTCGCAGGGGCGACGGCGGTGTGCTTCGTTGGCGGATCGTTCGAGAGCGTCGTCACCAAGGTCGGCGGAGCGCTGTGCGTCGCGTGGTTTCTCGGCGTTCAACCGATCGGCGTCGCGCTCAGCGAAGCGTGTCGACCGCTGCATCGCGCGCCCGTCCGCGGCGCGTGGCGTCGGCCGTAGCCTTCACGGAGCGATCAACCGTCGTCGACCGTCCGCGCTGATCCGATGCGGGGGCAGCTCGGGATCGCCCTCGCGAATCTTGTCCCACAATTGGCAGGTCACTTCTTTGTGATGCTGGTCGAGCGCCTCGCAGTAGTTCGTAAACTTGCAGCGCCGCACGGTCGCGCCCTCGCCGCGAAGCACCTTGGCGAACCAATCGGGGTCCGCGAGCGACTGCCGCGCGCTCGCGACGACGTCGCAGTCGCCTTCGGCGAGCGCTCGTTCGGCCAGGCGAAATCCGTTGATTCCACCGGCGCCGACGACGGGGACCGAGAGCCCCTGCCCCCGCAGCGCCGCGCGGATCGAGCGCGACAGCTCGAGGTTGCGCCCGAACGGTCCGCGCTCGTCCGAGCGCACCGTGGGCATGCACTCGTGTCCGCTCGGGCCCGTGTACGGGTACGCCGCGTGCCCGACCTTGGGCTGCTTGGCGTCCTCGAACTTGCCGCCCTTGGAGACCGAGATGAAGTGCGCGCCGTGCTTCGCAAATTCGACAGCGAATCGACTAGCGTCTCGAATACGTGTGCCACCGTCGATCGCCTCGTCGCCGAGCATGCGAAGCCCGAGCACGGCGCGGGACGAGAGCCCTGCCCTAACGGCCGCGAGCACCTCGAGCGGGAGTCGAACGCGCCCTTCGAAGGTCGTTCCGTAGCCGTCGTCGCGGGTGTTTCGCGCAGAGAGAAACGACGCCATCGTGTAGGCGTGCGCGTAGTGGAGCTCGACGCCGTCGAAGCCCGCGCGCTCGGCCCGCGCCGCCGCCGACGCAAAGAGCGAGGGGAGCACCTCGGGCAGCGCGCGGACGTGGGGGAGGTGCGTGTCCGTCACGCGCTCGCGGTGCCCGTACTCGAGCGCTTCGAGCTCGCGTTCGGTCAGCGTTTTTCGCAGTGAATCGTCGTTCATCGCGGACAGCGCCGCGCGCACGTCGCGCTCGTCGCGATCGATCCACGCGGGATCTCCGTCGCGCTCGGCGAGCCGCTCGCGATGCGCGCGGGTCACTTCGAGAAATCGCGCGAAGAACTTCTCTCGCTCGGGCCTGCGCCGAATCGATAGAAAATCAATGAGCTGCACGAAGAGCAGCGTCTCGCCCTCGGACGCCTCGCGCACCGCGTCGACGAGCCGCGACAACCCATCGACGAAGCGATCGTGCCCGATGCGCAAGAGCGGCCCCGAGGCGACGTCGCGAACGCCCGTCGCTTCGATGACGATCACCCCGGGTTTTGCCCGAGCGAATCGCGCGTACCACTCGATCACCTGCTCGGTGACCATCCCCTCCTCGGTGGCCCTCCACGGAACCATCGCCGGGACCCACGTCCGCCTCCGCGCCACGCGCGGCCCGAGCTCGACCTCCGAGAACAACATCGCGCGCTCGGCTTCTTCTCTCGTCGGCCACGACTCGTCCGCGACCTTGTGCACCACCGGCAGCGCCTTCATCACGTCAGCGCCTCGAACATACACAACCCACGAGCACGAGCGCGTGCGACACTCGCCTCGCCGTCGAACGCAAAGACTCGAGCGGCGCCCCCGTCAAGGGCGACCTATCTGGTGCAAGTCCAGACGACGGTGCTTCGCGCGTGCTACGCATCGTCGCGCCGCTGAGTGCGAAGACCCGAGCAGCGCGCTCGCCAAGCGCGACCTACCTGGTGCAAGTCCAGGCAGCGGCTGTTGCCAACAACGCCTCTCGTGAGCACTGCGCTCGGTTCGATGACCGATGCATCCATCCAAGGACTGTCTCTGCTCGAAGGGTGGCTCGACGACCCCTCGTGTCGTGCGCTCGTCGCCGCGATCGACGCGATGCCCTGGCGCGACGACCTCGCGCGGCGCGTGCAGCACTACGGCTGGCGGTACGACTACAGAGCTCGCTCGATCGACCCGTCGATGAAGCTCGGCCCGCTACCTTCGTGGGCAAAATCACTGGCCGAACGAATCCACCGCGAAGGGCTCTCGGCCGAGCCCGAGCAGGTCATCGTCAACGAGTACCTCCCGGGCCAGGGGATCTCCGCGCACATCGACTGCGTCCCGTGCTTCGGCCCGGTGGTGTTGTCCCTCTCGCTCGGCTCGGCGTGCACGATGGACCTGCGCGACACCGACGCGCTCTCGGCCCCCGTGCGCTCGGTGCGCCTCGAGCCCGGCTCGATGCTCGTGCTCGCGGGCGCAGCGCGAACGCGATTTTCTCACGCGATCGCGGGGAGAAAGTCCGACGTGGTCGAGGGCAAACGCATCGCCCGCCAGCGCCGCGTCTCGGTGACCTTTCGCACGATCCGACGATGAGCCACCCTCGCGCGTAGAAGCGCCGCACCCCGTCACGCCCGCGGAGACCTTCGATGACACTCGACTCAGAAACGCTCGAACTCGTCGCAGACCGTGCGAAAAGCGCGCTCACCGTTCGCGCCGAACAGCTCGACGAGTGCCTTCGCATCGCCACGCGCTACTCGAACGGGATCGCCGCGTGGGAGGCGCTCTGCGCAAACGGTCGCGTGCCCACAGCGTGGCTGTCGGACGAGCGCCGGCGGTTCGGGCTTCCGACGCAGTTCTACCGGCGAAAACGAGCGCTCGCGGACCTCGATCCCTCGATCGTCGAGAGGTTCACGCTCGGCCTGGGATTCGCGACGCGCGCCGCGTACGCCCCCGTCGACGTCCGTTGGGCCGCCGTGCTCGCGTCCATGGCGAGCTCCCTCGTCGAAGCCGAGTCGCTCGCGCGTGAGTCCTTTCGCCGCGCAAACGCGTGGTTCGGCGAGGGCGCGTCCATCACCGTGGGCCCCAACGTCCTTTGGTTGGCGCGGCGCTATCGCGAGCGGCGAGAGCCAGTCTTCTCGATCAAGCGCCACATGACGGCGATGATGCTGATGCGCTACGCGTTTTCGTCGAGCCCCGACGCGCCGAAGCCCCCTCCATCGATGCGCGGACGAATCCCCCCAGAGGTCGACCGCGAGTTCAATCGACTCGAAGAGCTCTCGCGCCGCGCGCAGAGCTATCGCGACGGCATCTCGCGCCCGACCGCGGCGACGCTGTTTTCGCTCGACGCCCGGTCGCTGTGGGTGCGGGCGCTGAAGGCCATCGCAGCGGACACGGCGACGGTGTTCACTCCGGCGCGGTACTACACCTCCGTCGAGCTCCCGCCGAAGTCGCAGATCGAAGACCCGTACGAGCCGCTGATCAAGATCTACGAGCTCGGCGTTCGCTGGATCGCCGAGGCCCCCGAAGGCATCGCGCTCACGACGCCCACGCCGGACGAACTGAGGCATTCAGCGGCTCCGCCTTCCGTTGGCGACACGCGAGCTGGGTCTCTCGGGATATTTCCCAGGAGTTAGCTCTCTGCGTGTCTTCTTCCAACGGGGCGTCGACGGACTTCGCGCCGCCTACCGTTGGCGACACGCGAGCTGGGTCTCTCGGGATATTTCCCAGGAGTTTGCTCTCTGCGTGTCTTCTTCCAACGGGGCGTCGCGGTATGCGCTGAGTCACCGCAGCAATCGCTCGGCGCCCCACAGTGTGAGCCCCGGGTAGGCACTTCACTCGATTGCGCGAGAGCGGTCACCTCTGCCACGGTTGCGGCATGAACGTCCGATCGCTTCGCGCGCAGCTCGCGTCTGCCTCGCTGCTCGCTCTGTCACTGGCTTCTGCGCCTGCGCACGCGATCGTGACGCAGCCCAATGGACTGGTTGTTCCCCTCAACTCGATGAACGGCGAGACGCAGATCTTCACGCTGTTCGCGATGCGCGGCGAGACCGGGCTCGACTGGCAAGCAGACGGAAACCGCACGCCTGCGACCTTCTCGCCGCTCTGCGACTTTCGCGCGACGTTGGTGCTGCGCCAGACGGCCTCGTCGCTCGGCGTCGGTTGGTACAACGTGCGGCCCGGCATGACCACGATCGCAATGTCGGACATCATCGAGATCGTCCCCACGGGCTCGCCGGTCGGCACGGTGATTACCGGTGCCAATATTCGAACGAACCCCAATTACATGGGCGGTCAGATCGGCTTCGCGCTCTTGCGCGCGTCGGGCGGCTTCGACGGAAGGCCGTACGCCACGCAGGCCGAGCTCAACCCGCAGTGCACCGGCTGCACGACGCCGGGCCCGTGGGTGATGTCGCTGATCTACCCGTCTCGGATCACGCCGAACGCGTTCTACGTGGCGTTCGAAGACGGCAACGTCGGGACGACGAACACCTCTTTTCAAAACGACGGCGACTACAACGACTACGTCTTCTTCTTCGAGGGCCTGCAGTGTTCGGGCGGCGGCGAGCCGTGCGACACGGGCATGATGGGCGTCTGCCGCGCGGGCCTGACCCAGTGCGGCGGGATGGGCTGTCGCCAGAGCACCATGCCCTCGCCCGAGGTGTGCGACGGCCTCGACAACAACTGCAACGGGATGACCGACGAGGGCTCGGGGCTGTGCATGGGCGGCAACGTGTGCGATCGGGGGAGGTGCGTTCCGCCGTGCGTCGAGGGCGCGTGCTTCGGGACCGATCGCTGCATCAACGGGCTCTGCGTCGAAGCCGCGTGCGTCGGGATGACGTGCGGCGCGGACGAGCGCTGCGTCGGTGGAACGTGCCGCGGCGCCTGCGACGGCGTCACGTGCCCCGCGGGCCGCGTGTGTCGCGCGGGCGCCTGCGTCGATCCGTGCGCAGGCGTGATGTGCCCTTCTGGACAAGCGTGCAACGCGGGCGTGTGCCGCACGTCGTGCGCGTGCGCCTCGTGCCCCTCGGGCCAGAGCTGCAACGCCGGATCGGGCCTTTGCATCGAGAGCTCGTGCGCGATGGTCGACTGCTCGTCGATGCCCGGAACGGTCTGCCGCGCCGGAACGTGCGTCGATCGCTGCGCCGGCGCGACGTGCCCCGCCGGACAAGTCTGCCGGATGGGCGAGTGCGTGACCGCTCCCTCGATGCCCGACGCGGGCCCCGAGCCCGCGATGGAAGCGGGCGCGTCCGACGCATCCACCACCGACGCCAACGGCAACGACAGCGGCACGATGGACGGCGGAGCAACAGACGGCGGCGCGATGGACGGCGCCGCGCGACGCGACGCGGGATCGAGCCCGACGCCCACGGGCGAAGGCTGCGGCTGCCGCGCCCCAGCGGCTCCCTCGCAGCGCGGAATCACGTGGGCCCTGATCGTCGCCGCGACCGTGCTCGCGAGCCGCAAGCGCCGCGCGTCACGCTGATCGTCGCGCGCGAGACAAGCGCACGAACGGCCACCAGAGCGCGTGCAGCGCGAGCGCGCACTCGGGCGAGAGCTCGTCGTAGTGCCCAGGCCCGAGGAGCGCCTCGGAGGCGAGGACAAAGGCAGCATCTGAGCTCGATTCCGCGAGGCGCGGGCACCATCCGCGTAGACCACACAGAATCAAGGCACGGAGCGAATTGCTGTGTCTCGCCCGGCCTCAACGCTTCGCGCGCGCTGCTTCTTCGCGAGGGAGCGCGTCGAGCTCGTCGTCGCGCTGGGCCGCAGCGGGCTCTGCGGCGTCGACACGAACACGCGTGACGTCGACGTTCTCCGAGAGCGTCCCGCCCCGACCGACGTCCTCGCGCGCGATCGATTGAAGCGAGCTCATGAGCGCGTAGAGATCGGCGCGACGGGCGCGCGTGACCGACGCGAAGATCGACCGCACGAGCGCGTACACCGCGAGCAACCACAGCGGCGCGACGACGACCGCGAGCAGGGCGCTGACGAACACCGCGAGCAGCGCGACGACCGCGGCGCCGCCGCCGAAGCCCATGCCGAAGCCCATGCCCGCGAAGAGCCCGCCCGCGAGCGACTCGTGCCGTTCGAGCAGCGAAATCACGGTCTTTCCGTTGCGCGAACGGACGTTGACCGAGACCGTGCGCGAGGTCTGCGTGGCCGTCGGCTCGATGCTCCAAGTGAGCGAGCGGCCCACGTTGGAGACTTGTCCCGCGCGTCCGAAGCGCCGACGGAGCGTCTCGACGACGAGCTCCTTGCTCTCGTCGCCGAGCTCACCGTCGACCTTCAACACGAGCTCGGTCCGCAGCGGAGCGCCGAAGAACGCCGGCGTCGCCTCCTGGTTGGGCTGCACGTTGCGTCGAAGCAGCTCGACCTCGCGCTTGGCGTCGGCGAGCTCTTGTTCGAGCGCGTCTGCTCGCTCTTTGAGCGCCTCGCGATCATCTCGAAACACCATTCGCGTCGCGAGCGAATGTGCCCGCGATCGACGAGCCTGTCACGCACGCGTCTCGGTCCCGCGCGGATCGAGCCTCGCGACAAACGCGCACGAAGGCCATTCGGGTCACGACTCGCCCTCGGACGCGTGTCGAGACGCTTGATTGTGCGCTGCGAGCGACCGCGATCGAATCGCACATTTGCGAATCACGTTCGCTGCGCTGCGTGAGTCTAGACGCCGTCTCGTTGCTACTCCTCGCGCGATGAAGCGCTCGATCTTCGTGCTCGTGTTGTGGGTCATCTTCGCGGCGACTGCGTGCAAACGCGATCCGTCCCAGTACTCCGCGGCGATCGTGGTCGTCGACTCGACGCAGATCGTCTTCGAGCTTCGCGCGCCCCGAGGAACCCGCGTGAGCCAACGCGAGCTCAGCCCTGGAGGCCGCGAGACCGAGCGCGGACCGATGCGATGGGACTATCAGTGGCGCTGGTTGAGTCGGCCGCTCGAGAGTCCGATGTGCTTCGAGTTCGAGCCAAGCTGGCCGCACAAACCCGTGCGTCGGTGCATTCCGCTGCCGTACCCGGACGCCGCGATGCGAAGGATGCCTCCGCGCGGACAGTTCGCCGTGGTCAGCGAGGGCGACCCCCGCGGGATTCTCGTCGCAGCGCCAGGAGCACGCTCGCTCACCGTCGCAAACATCCCTGTGTCGCTCGATGCGTTCGGCGTCGGGCTGGTTCGCGTCGATCTGCGCGAGCGATTCTTCGCGACGCCGCGGCCGAGCCCCAACGATTGGCAGACCGTCTCGCTTCCCGTCGTGCTCGACGGAGCTACCCAAGACACACAAATTCGAGTCGACGGAGCGCAGTGGATTCTCTCCGCGCTCGAGGGCGCGCCCTTGCCCGCGTCAACGCCGCTCGATGGAGTGCTCGTTCGAAGCGCCACAGGGACGTTCGAGCGAACGTCGGGCACGACGACGTTTCCGAGGCTCTTCGCGAGCGAAACACGGACCCAGACGCCTTCGGGCTCGTGCTACGGCCGACGCAAGATCGCCGTCCGTCGCATCTTCGTCGTCCGCGATCTTCGGACGGGTCAGGTGCACAGCGAGCGAACGTTCGCTCCGCGCGACCTCGCAGGGTGCCCGCGCGAGTACGTCATCGACCTCAACGATCGACGCGGCCGCCTCTACGAGCCCGAAGAGTCCGAAGTGCGCGAGTGGCTGAGCAGCCTGCGCGCGCGGTGAAGCACGGCTCTCACTGAGCTGCAGCGAACGCGCGCAGGATCGCGACTCCCTCCGAATCGACCTGTGCCTTCGCGAGCGGGGGCATGCCGCCCTGCGCAGACGTACGCCCCACGAGATCGAGGATCTCGTCGCGGCGCGCGGCGAACGACCGAACAGCGGCCAACGAAGCCGCTCCGCCTGTGTCTCGAGCGCTCGTGAAGAAATCGATCTCGTTTTGTGGGTTGAAGCAACGCTCGGGGCCGGACGGCGGTCGCGATTGATTGTGACAGTGACTGCAGTTCGCGTGGAGATATCCAAGCGCGTCACGCGTCACAGCGTCACCGTCGACGCGCACCTCGCGAGCCTCCGGCGCGAGCAGCCCCGCGTCGATCAACTGTCGCACCGTCGGTCCGTCGCGAGCGTCCGTGAGCTGCATCGCGCTGAACCCCAGCACGCGCGACGCGCGGCCTCCGTGACAGCCGAGGCACTGGTGCGCCGAGGGAATCGAGTGTGTTCCCGACGTCGGCGTCGTCCCGCCGAGGGGCAACGCAGCGGCGCTCGTTCCGTCGTTGTTCCACGCGTACGAGATGAAGAGCCAACCGTCGCCGAAGCGCTCCATGTATCGCGTCTCGACCCGTCGCCCGGCGAACGAGAACTCCTTCCACAATCGCGTTCCGACTGGAAATTGCCAGGAATCTACGTCCGTCGCGTCGATGCGCGTCCCCGGCGGAAGCCAGATCCACCGACGCTTGCTCGCCCCGTCGCTCCACAGCTCGTACCGCGGTCGGTACGCGCGCACGCCCGGCGCGAGCGCGTCCGTCGACCCCGGCGCGAACAACCCCGTCTCAGCGAGCGTCGGACGAATGCGCGAGAGCATCACGTCGCTCACGGGCGGACACTGATCAATGGGCGCACATGCCCCGCCCACGACAACGAGCAGCGCGACGAGCGCCGCCACACCTCGCTCGAGGCCACAGAAAACCCACTTCGCAAAGCTCTTCACCATCGAGACCACCGCTCTTTCGATGAGCACGAGCGTGAAGAAGCCGACTCGACAGAGCTTGAACGCTCCGGCTATTCGTCGCCGCTCGAGCGTCTCTCATCGAAGCGCGCTTGCCTCGGCGCGTGCATGGTTGTGCATCGTCGCTCGTAGCTGCGATAGTGCTGCGCCTCGATGAACCAGGTGCACCTGTGGCCCGGCCATGTCTTGTACCTCGGACCGACGCACGACCCACACGCGCACCGTCACTACGCGATGCAGATCGTTGTCGCGCTCGACGGAACGCTCGACGTCGAGCTCGCACGCGACATGACAGTGGCGCGTACGCGCGCCGCCGGATCCCCGCGCCGCGTCGAGCCTGCGTCGCGCAGCGCTCGCGCCGTGAGCACCCATGACTCGTTTCGCAGCAGGGCCGTGTGCATTCCCGCGCAGACCGCGCACCGCGTTCGGTGCGAGGGTCCCGTCGCGATCCTGCTCGTCGAGTCCGACGTCCTCGACACAGCGGTCCCACAAAAGACGCACACCCTTGCGCAGTGCGACGACCTCGTCCGAGCTTGCGCTGGCCTCATGGATCGAAGCGCCGCGCACAACACGGTCGCGGTCCGCGACGCGCTGTTGCTCGCGTTCGGCCACGACGTGCGGGCCACGCCGAGCGCACGAGATCCGCGCGTCGCGCTGATGCTCCGCCGCATCGAGTCGAACGAAGAGCCCACGCTCGCGGAGGCTGCCGCTGGCGCGGGCCTCTCGATCGAACGCTGCCGCCATTTATTTCGCGAGTCGATGGGCCTGCCCTTCAGCCGCTACCGACTATGGCGGCGGGTGATCGCCGCGGCACGACGTTGCTCCGAAGGAACAACGGCCACGACGTCCGCACACGCGTCAGGCTTCGCCGATTCAGCGCACTTTTCACGGGCGTTTCGTCAGACATTTGGGCTGGCGCCCTCGACCGTCTTCCGGCACGAAACGCAGTTCTTCGTGCACGCGGACCTCAGCGCCGACGCCGAGTCGCCACCGCGTTGAGCAAACTCGGCAGCGCGCAGCGCTCGCGTGGAGTCGATCAACGCCCGCGGGCGTGGGTCACTCTCGCGGATCGAGCATCGCGACAAACTCGCACCGAGGCCACTCGGGACTCGAGTCGCGCTTCCACGTGAGGTGCACGACGCAGAGCCGACCGTCGTCGAGACGCACCGCCACATCGTCGCCATCGTCCCCTCGACGCGCGATCACGCGAACGACGTGCCCATCGAGTACGTGTCCTGACGACACTTCGCGAGCGAGCTCGCGCTCGACCGAGGTCGCGACGTCGATCGGCAGCGGAGTCCACGCCGAATCGACCGCGGCGCTTGAGAGCGACGCCCAGTACGAACGCGCTACCTCCATCGATTCGCCGAGCTCTGCGATGACTTCGACGATCTCCCGCGGCAGCACGAGGTCGTGCTCGAACAATTGCACACACAGGTTTTCAAACGCGACGACGCGCTCGTTGTAGTGCGCGAGCGCCGAGATCGAGAGGTAGTCCTCGCGCGGAAGGCCAAATGATCGGCACTGCTCGAGCGCCCAGAGCAACTGTCGATTCGCGGCTTCGTGGTCCATCGTGCAATCCGTGAAACGAGCACGAGTATGCGACGGATTCTCGTGCGCTCGGAGTGCGTCGGCGAGGTCGGGCGTAGCGCAACAGAGGCGTAGGCGGCACCACAAATCAACGCTTCCCGCCTCGCGCGCGCCGCTTGTTGACGCGCTGAACGATCAGCTCCCGCTGGCCCTTCGAAAACGGCGCGGCGGCGCACTGTTGAACGAGCGCGTCGAGCGACGCGATCGGAAGGAACGCCGCAGCCTCCATTGCCGCCCAGAATGTTCCCTTCTGCGCGAGATCTTCGAGACGGTCGGACCGAGGCTCCGCACGAAGCTGCTCGAGGGCGAGGCGCGCGCGAAGGTGCGTCGCGACGAAGCGAGACGGCGCCGAAGTATCGTGATCCACCCACGCACGAATCCGCGTGATGGCGTCCGGCGACAAGACGTTTCGCTCGAGCAGCAACGAGAGTCCGTTGGCGACGTTGTCCAGTCCGGCGCTCAGAACATCGTCGACTTCCGCAGCATCAACGGGCTCACCACGATCGACGCGGCGAACACAATAGGCCCATAGCGCCTCGTGCCGATCGGACATCAATGCACGATCGTCGCGCCAAACAGAGCAAAGTTCGTCAACACTTGAGTCGTCATACGGGGCTTTGTTCATTGTGAGAACTAGGCTTTCTATCGCTCGCCCAACTCTGTTCATCGTTCGGGCAATGGCACAAGAAATGTACCCCACTACCTCGTGCACGCAACGTGTCCCACCCGCATTGGTGAGCAGTCGCAGCACTCGGATTGGCTCTCTTCATTCGCGGTTTTCTCGGGCCGTCGCCCCACCACTGGTTGGGGCGGAGGCAGAGCAGCGGTGCCAAGGTGGTCGAAAGCGCAATGCCGAAGAGACAAGAGATCACCGTATCGCGAGTCGGATGTACCGCACCGATCAAAGTCGAGTTCGGCAGCGACTTGAGCGGTGAATCGATCGTAGACTCTGTAACACGGGAGCATGACCAAGACCAAGCGTGGCCTTGTTGATGAGGTGCTCGAGCTGGTGCGGACAAGGGAGCCCGTCGCAGTGATGGCCCGATGCTTTGCTCCTTCGCAACTATGCTCCACACGGTGAAACCGCGGATACACCCATCTCACTTTCCGGTCACGCTTGCGGAGGATCTTTACTGCCGATCGGGGAGCAACCAGTTCGACAGGTGAATGAACAACAAATAATCTCGATTCTTTTTTAGCACTGCAAATTCCGCTTCAACGTAGTCGTCCATCGCTCGAATAAGCGATGTCGCAGTCTCTTGATCAGCCCGGCTTACGTATACGCTCAGTGCAAGAAACACGGCGTCAAGCGAATCTTCGAGCACCCCTTCTTGATCAAGGGGACGACGAACATATTCGGCGATGTCGTGATCCGACGGGGTGTGCGGGCCAGCGTGAAACGCCGACGCGTGCACGTAGGCCCAGTACTGATGAGTCGACTGACTTGCACTTCGATACCAGAGTTCAACTAGGCGAAGAATAGGATCGTCAATCTTGGTCCAATCCAGCGACGCATCGGCGAAGAACCGATCCAACGCAGCTCCGCCGCCACTGCCCGCGGAGGCGCGACGAACTGCCGCGCGAACTTCCTCTCGAAATTCCATCAATCGCCTCCTCGCATGAATGCGTCCAACGCGCGCACTTGGTGTGGTTCGGGCACATCGGCAATTCCGCCGGCTCGGGCAACGCTAACACAGTGGGTCGCGCAATTGTTGCTTCGTGTGTTGTACTGGCCAGATGGACCAACTTCAGCTTGCTGCCTAGCTCTGGCGGCTCTTGCATTCTCAGGACTGACCCGGTCAATTCTCATATCTCTGACACGCGCGATGGAATCTGGATCCGCTGCGTTTGCGCGAACAATCGCGGTTCCACCTGGAACTTTCGTCTGGTGAGTCAGTACCGCGGTTCCGTCGACGACGGTCTCAACACTAAAGTGCCCTACGGGGTTTTCCGCTGAGTAGTGACGCCTGATCACAATCATGCACGTCGGATCCTGGTTATGCACCCACGTCCCGCCCAAGACGAAAAACGTGTGATCCCCCTCGACGGTGAGGTTGTACACGCGCATCGTGCGGCCCGTGCGGCGCATTCCGCACAGTTGCTCGCTGCGCCCGTCGCGATTCGCGAGCGTCGCGCCCGGCCACAACCCCTCGGCCGCGATCCAACCCCGGCCCTCGATCCAGAACGGGTGATCGTCGGTCGTCTCGATCGTGCGGCGATCCGTCCCACTGCACACGTCGATCTCGAGCGTCTCTGCGCCGTCTCGCACGAATACGTGCACCACTTTTCGAGCGCGCACTTCGCCTTCGTTGCGCTCGTTCTTCGCGTACACCACGTCGCCCACGCGAATCGTCTCGATCGCGCGAGGTCCGCTCGGCGTGTCCACGGTCACTGAACCCACGAAGCAGCCGCACCCCGCTCGTATCGCCTTCGATTGTCCCGAGCGAGGATGAGCCCCCGACGACGCACGAGGCGCGCCGCTGCCTCCTCGTAGCCCTCTCGCGCCAACAACGGCTTGTAGTGCTCCCATTGCTACGCCGACTCGATCTCCACGCGACGCCGCGACCGCAGCACTCGTCGCGCCCGCCACCACGTTTAGCGCCGCCGCAGCGCGGCCGGCACCTGCCGCCGCGGCGACTCCTCCCAGCGCGCTCACCGCAGCGTCGACTCGCTCTGCGCGTGACAGCGCGCGCCCGTCGAACGCCGTCCCCGTTGCCGCCTGCGTCCCTCGCACCGCCGCAACAAACGCTCCCGCAACCTGACTCGCGCCCGGAACCCCCAGTCCCGCCTGCACTTCGATCGCTCGCGTTGCGCTCTCCATCCCGTTCGCCACGTGCGTCAGCGCTCGCTCCGTGTAGTGCAGGATCGCGTCCGTCCACGAGTGCCCGCTGCTATCCACCCGCGACACGAAGTCGCCATCCCCATACGAATACGGGCTCTCGTCACCACCACCCAACCACACGCTCGCGGGGCTCAGCCACACGCCCATCTCCATCATCAACACGCGCGGCCCGATGAACGCGAAGTCCTTCGTCGCCTGCGGCTGACTCCCGCTGAACCTCCTCTGCCGCGCGTTCTCCGGCCCGCTTCGCAGCACGCCTCCGGGAAACCTCACGTCCCGCTCGCTCACCACGCCTTCGCTCGTCGCGAGCGCCAGCGTCTCGCCCACGAACCCGCGCAGCAGAAACGTCCCTTCACTTGATTCTATGGGCCGCGCGCCTGGCGTCGTGTTGCACGCCATCACCAGCGCGCCCATCGCTCCCCACCACACGCTTCGCCGCACCGCCCGCCTCACTCGCTGCGGAAAAGGCCGCAACGCCAGCAGCGCACACAACACCCAGATCAGCCCCTCGGGCGCCGCCGTCTTCGTGTTGCACGCCATTCGCGGCGCCGCCGTTTGCGGAGGGTTGCCGCGATCCGAAAACCAGATCGCCTCGCTGCCGATCAGCACGTAGCGAACGAGCTTCCCGTTGCGAAGCTCCTCCGCAGGCGAGAGAAACACCGTCGTCTCTTCCGCTTCGCCTCCGCCGCGCGTCTGACGAATCCGACGCATCCCGCCCTGGTCGTACCAGCTCTCCTCCGTGCGTCCGCGCTCGTCGCTCAGCTCGACGTTGTAGTTGCGCGCGTCCCAGCGAAACGGCCGGCCGTCGAAGCTACGAACGTTTCCATCCGCGTCGTACTCGAGCGTGTGTCGCCCTGCCCTGCGCGCGCCGTGCGGCTGCGCGTCGGTCACTTGCATCGGGTACGTCAGGGCCCCGAGGTTCATCATCGCCACGGTGCTCGTGCGTTCGAGCAAGCGCGCCGCTGCGTCCCAACGCCATCGGATCTCGCCGTAGCGCCCTGTCGCCTTCACCAGCTGCTCGCGATCGTTGTACTCGTACGTCTCGCTTCGATCGTCTTCTGCCGTGCGATCCGGGCGCCCGTCGCGAACACCCATAATCAAGCCAACGCGGTCGAGCGTGCGCGTCGTGTCCTCGAGCACTTGCCCTGCAGGACCCACATAACCAAGCCCCGTCCACCGAAAGCGCGCGTCGTACTGTCGTCGCTCGCGGATCCCGCTCGTGAAGCGCCGCTCCTGCGGCTGTCCGTCGTCCGTGTACGTCGCCACGTCGAGGATCCCCGGAATCCTCGACACCATCCCGCGCTGGTTGAACTCGTAGTCCACCGAGCTCCCGTCGGGATACACGTGCCGCCGAACACGCCCCAACGCGTCGAACACGTTGCGCGCGGTGTACGTCGCGCCGTTGACCACCCAGCGGTTCTCGGTGATCCGTCCGCGAAGGTCGTACTCGAACTCCGTCGTCATGCGAGGCTCGACGAGTCGACACAGTCGGCCCATCGCGTTGGAGCAGCCGCGGTCGTTCTCCCAGCGCGTGTCCATGACGCCGTCGCCGTCGCTGTCGTGTTCGATCGGCCGCCCGGCTTCGTCGTAGCGCCAGGAAATTCGCTGCCCGCGCGCGTTCGTGCTCGCGACGGTGTTGCCCGCAGCGTCGTACTCGGTCGTGCGACGCCCGCCGTTGGGGTCGATCACTTCGGTCGCGCGAGAGAGCCCGTCGTAGAAGAGCCTCGTGCTCACGCCCACGGGGTCCGTGCGCTCGACGAGGTTGCCGCGCGGGTCGAAGCGATAGCGCCACACCACGTCGCCATCGCGCGAGCGCATCCGCCGCTCGATCGTACGACCGAGGCCATCGCTCAGCGCAGTCTCGGGTGTGTTGAATTGTGGTGACGACTCGTCGAGGTCGTTCGCGTCGAAGTCGCGTTGAACGAAGGGCTCGATCTCGGTGCGCGTTCGCGAGCCGTCTTCGAGCAACGTCTCGCGCACACGCCCGAGCGCGTCGTAGCGGGGAATCGTCCCCGTCATCCGTCGCGCGACCGCGTCCATCGAGTTGGATACGCGAAACGACTTTCCGACGACGGTGTTCAGCCCGCGGGGGCCGTAACCGGACCAGCCCTCCACCAAGAAGCCGCCCTCTTCGTGCTCGACGAGGCGCGCTCGCTCGCGACGCATCCCATCGACGAGCGAAATCGTTCGACGAACGTTGTCAGTTCCCGAGTCCACGCGCTCGGCCGTCTCGACGCGCGAGATCGGCGCGCCGAGCTCGTACCCGAAGCGCACCGTCGGTCGCTCGGCGCTGTCACCGGGCTCGATGATCGCCGTTCGACGTCCGAGCGCGTCGTACCGCGCCTCGGTGCGCGATCCGTTGGGCATCACCACCGCCACCGGGACGCCCAGTCGACGATCGTGCTCGATCTGCCAGCGAATCATCCGCCCATCCGCAAACGGAATCGCCTCGCTCACCGGCCACGCCGACGTCACCGAGTCCCACTCGATCAACCGTCGACGACCGTCGCCGTCCTTCTCTTCGACGCTGTTGCCATGGGTGTCTCGTCGAAACGATCCAGACTCGATCCAGCGATCGCCAGGGCCGACCCACACCTCTTCGCGCGTGAGATTTCCTCGCGTGATCTGCCCGACGGGGAGCCCCACAAATGGCTCTCCGTCGAGGTAGCGCCTTCGCATCGCGAGCCGGCCGCCATCGATCGAGCGCAGCTCCTCTGTCGCGAGGTACCGCAACAACCACTCCCGCTCGTTGATCGCGTACGTCGTCCGCGTCACCCTTTCGTCGTTGCCCACTGCAACGTTGTCCCCCTCGACCAACCCGAACTCTCGCGTCTCGATGACGTTGCCCCACTCGTCGTAGTCCGTCTCGCTCCGCGTGACCTTCGGAACCATCGTCTGCTCGAACACCGCCGTCTCGCTGCGCCGCGAGCGCGCCCATCGAAGCGTCACTCCCCCCTCGCCGGTCGCCACCGTGACCACTTCGTACGAGCTCGTCGTGCGGTCGAACACCGCGCCGCTCTCCGTCCTCCGCTCGCTGCGAAGGAGCATCCCCTTGCGCGCTTCGTCCATCACGCCGTGATCGAATTCGAGCGCCGTCACCAACGTCGGCTGTTGCTCGTCGCCGACTTCGATCTTCTCCGCCCGGCCGAATCCTCGGTATTCGCGCGTCAGCCCATCGTACAGCCCCTCGTGATAGTTGAACCGCGTCGTCTCGAGAACACCCAGCCCCACGTCCTCGACGATCTCGCTCACCACCATCATGCCGTTGGGCAGCCGCGTGCTCCAAGGACGCCCCGCACGCGCGTCGTCCGCGGCGTACGCGGCGCTCGCTCGATAGCGAATCTGCGTGACAAGTCCCAGCCCGTTGTCGATTCGCGTGAGCTGGTTCTGCGCTGCGCCCGAGAGCACGTCGAGGTAGCGCCATGAATTCGTGGGCGCGCCTGTCACGTCCACCCACAGGATGTCCGTCGAGCCGTTGCCGTTCATGTCGACGAAGCGAACTGTCGTGTTCGTCGTGCGCTCGGGGACGCCGCTCACCATCCGCGGCATCGCAGAGAAGCTGCCGTTTGCCTGATGGATCCACGCCTCCACGACGTTGACGCCCACGCGCACGATGTCCGTCAGCCCGTCACCCGTCAGGTCCGCGAGCTGCAACGCGCTCGTGTCCGACGCTTCGGGGACGCCCGTCATCCGCTGCGCGCTCGCGTACAACCCACGGCCGCGCGAGGGCCAAAACACCAGCGAGCCCGAGCGCAGGTACACGAGGTCCTGCAGTCGATCGCCGTTCATGTCCGCGAGGCGAACGTTGGGATCGTTGAACCGCAGCGTCTGCGAAGGATCCACCACAGGAATCGCTGCCGGTTCTGTGAAGTCCCCGCCCGTGTTGTACGACGCGTACATCCCGCTCGGCGTCGTGAAGAGCACGTCCGTGCGTCGATCGAAGTCGAGATCCACGAGGCGAACCTCGGGGTCTTCGAAGCTGTACGATCGATTGCTCGTAAACGCCCGCACCGCGCCAAACGACCGCGCGTTGCCGCCTGGATAGAAGCGAAACCCGTCGCTCGCGACTCCCACTTTGGCGACGATGTCGATGGACGCATCGCCGTCCATGTCCGCCACTTGAACGCCGCTCTGATCGAGCGAGACCGACGGAGCGGTGTCCAGTTGATAAGATGTGCCGAAGCGCTCGCCCGCTTCGTTGAGGTACGCCGTGTACCTGCCGGGTGTGGTCACGAGCAGATCGCTCGCGCCGTCGCCGTTGAGGTCGACGAGCTCGTTGGCGTTGCTCGCGAGTCCCATGCCGGGCGCGTTGCTCACGGAGACGACGCGCATCGCTGAAAAGTCCACCGCGCCGTAGCCGAAGCGAAGGGTGGGGAGCGCGGTGGTTCCGTCGGTTCCGGTCATGGTGACGGACTCGAGGCGCGAGAGGCCGGGGTCCGTCGCATAGGCCATTGAATACGTGGCCACCAATTCGCCGCCACGCGTGAGCCTCACTGCGCGCAATCGTTTGCCCAGCGTGATCGCGTCGCCCGACTGGTACGACACCAGCACATCGGGCCGCGCTTCGTACTGGAGCTCGACGCGAACCTCCGCAGCGCCCTCGCCTCCGTAGCGAATCGCGCTGAGAAATCCCCGGTTTCCTTCGCGTGTGTACTCGTAGCGAATCTCGTGTCCGTGCCGGTCCGTACTGCGCGTGATGAGCCATCGAGAGGTGCGTGCGCTCTCGCCGTCGCGCGCAGTTGGGTCCTCGCCGAACCAGTGCGTGATCCCGTCGGGCTGCCGCGCTTCCCAGCGATCACCGTCGCGTCGTACTCGAACGAACGCGCCCTCGAATCGCAGGCGATACACGCCGCCGCCCATCGAGACGAGGTCGCCGTCACCGCCGCCGCCTGCGATCGCAAAGGTGTCGCTGTTGTCGTACCGCGGGATCCCGTCCTCTGTGCGCCGACGAATCGATGGAATAGGCAACGACCACCCGTGCCCGACTTCCGTCGCTCCGCCGCCCGCTGCGTACGACAACGACAACGACGGAACGAACCCTCCCACCGCCTGCGGCATCGCGAACGGAACCGAGTAGCTCGCCCCGCCCGACTGCGGACTCGGCTCGAACGAGCTCCCCAGTCCCTCCACGCTCCCGGGGCCGCTCGGAAGCGACAACGTCCGAGGGCTCGCACCGCGCTGCGCGTGCGCGAGAGTGGCGCTCGAAAGTGCGCACATGAAAACAAGTACGCCAACGGATCGAAGTTGCTTGTTCATCGTCGTCTTCCCAACACCCACACACCGAAATCAGGTCGCGCTCGCCGCAGAACGCGCGGAAACGGCCCCATCGAAGCGATCGCTACGGCACTTGCATCGTCTGCCGCGCGTCGCCTTCGATTCCCGCGGTGCCCGACGGTCGACCGCCCTCGCCCGCGGCGCCGCGGGTCCCGACTCGAATCGTCACGCCGCTCGGCGTTGTTCCGAGCGCTGCGCCCACAGCCAAAACTCCGACACTCCAGCCTCCGGCTCCACCGCCGCCACCACCACCGCCGCCACCGCGACCGCCACTTCCGCCGCGACCACCCGGCAAGCACGATGCGTTCGTCGGAACGTGGCCAGCGCCACCAACGCCTCCACCTCCTCCTTCGGCGCCTTCACCGCCGCGGCCGCCCGCACCACCAGCGCCCGCAAACAGCTCGCTCGCGATGAATCGCGGAACCTCGCCGATTGCGACCACTGCGATCGAGTGACCTCCGTTGCTTCCGGCCTCGCCCGGAGCGCCGCCGCATCCGCCAGCACCGCCACCGCCGCCGCCGCCGGAAGTACAACTGCCGCTCAGTCGATAGCCGCCCGCGCCGCCACCACCTCCCTGCCCCATCTCGCCCCACGCGCCGCGCTCTGGCAACGCGACCGCGAACACGCCTCGAGCTCGATCGAAGGTCGGCGGAGTCGATGCGCCAGCCCCGCCTGCACCCACACGGCCCGATGCGCCCGCGACACCATCGGGCGAAACGAGAACTTGCCCGCCCGCAGCGCCGCCCCCGCCCGCCGCTCCCGGCTGCGCGAGCGTCGATCCCTGCGTCCCTCGGCCGCCTGCTCCGCCGACACTTGCCGCGATTCCGACCGATGCACTCGCGTCACCGACTGCAGCGTCTGCGCCCGCGTCGCCGCCCGACGATGTCGCGCAAGCGATTCGAGCTGCGCCGAGACCAGCGATCTCGTTCATCGCTGCGCCTCCGCTGCGTAGCGTCGCGTCGTCGACCGTGGTCGCGCCGTTCTGTCCGTTGACCCCTGCGAGTCCTGAGTTCGCGCTGACGGTTGCGTGATCGAACACGAACCCGCGCGCGCCATCGAGGATCAACCCAATCGATGTGGGGCTCGTCGCCGTCGTCGGCGGAGTGCGAAGCGCGATGTACCCGAGCGCAGCATCGGTTCCACCCGCCACGCGAGTCCCCCTGCCGGGCAGCTCGATGACGGTTGGCATTCGAGAGAACTCGCCGAGCGGCCGCGTCCAATTGGGATAGTCCGTCGGCAGAGGGTTTCGCGTGAACGTGTACGACCCGTAGACTCGCACGCCCCGCGCGAGCAACGCGTCGAGTCCCTCGGCCGAATACATCGCCCCGCGCGAGATCAACACCGTGCGAATCATCGGGTTGCTCGCGGCGATCCGCGACGCTTCGAGCAGCGTCTGGACAGGCGAAGTCGCCGTCCCCGTCGCGCCCGACATCCCCGAGGTCGATACGAATACCGTCTCGCGCGCCACGCCGTCCGCGCCGTCGCAGTTCTCGTCGACGCCTAGCTCGTCGAGCGAGTCGCTCGAAGCGCAGACGCGGCCATCGCCGCTTCCGGCGTCGATCGAACCGTCATCCATCGTTCCATCACGGTCGACGACCCCTGTGTCGCGAGCGTCTACTTCGACGCGATCCGACACGACATCGTCCGCTCGAACGCACCCTTCTCCGCGCATCACCGTGCCCTGCGGACAACTCGGCCCGCACGCAGCGCTGATCGAGACAGAGAGCAACAACAACCCAGCGATTCTCATGATTCGGTCCCTCATTTCCCACGCAGAATCAGTTGCACGTCAGCGAGAACGTCGTCGCTGCGCCGCCGCTCGCGATGGCGCTGTAGTTCACGCGAAGCACGATGTCGTCGATGCGCCGCACGTCGAGGTCCCGGTTCTCGGGCTCCTCGGTCGGAACCGCGAGCACCCAAGACGACTGCGCGACGGGGTAGTAGAGCAAGCTCACTTCCTGCGCGCCGAAGTCGTTCACGCCCGCGGCGATCGTCGCCGGCGCAAGGACACCGGACGGTCGGAGTCGCCACTCGTTCGTATTGGTGTTCATCGAGCCCGAGTCGCACGTGCGAACCGAGCCGACACCGTCCGCGAGCAAGCGAAGAATCGCCTGGTTGTCCCCGAGAAAGTCGCCGACGACCCGCGCTTGAATCGATGTGATTCGCGCGTTGCACACGAGCGACGTGAAGAGCGCGCTGTCCCGTCGCAGGCTCGTCGCGAAGCGAATCGCAGGCCACGTTTGTCCGTCGTTCGAATACGGCTGCGCGAGGAGCGCGCGCCGAAACTGCTCGCCCGCCGAGATCATCTCGCCCGTCTCGCTGTCCATCCGCGGCCCGACGATCCCGAGGATGTCGCGGCGCACCGAGACTTCGCGCATGTACATGTTCGGCGTCGTCACGAGCATTCGCCACGAGTCCCAGCCGCCGATCACGCAGTTGAGCGCTCGCTCGAGCTGCTGCGCGTTTTGCGTGGCGACGATCGCGTCGAGCACCGACGGCAATCGCTTGTTCGTCTCGTACTCGAGCGCGCGCGCCGCTTCGTACACGCGCAGTCGCGCCGTCGCGAAGTCAGTCCGAGCGGTGATCGCCGACACGTCGCGCTCGATGCGAAACGCTGGGTCGTTGACGAACCGACGCGAGGCGTTGGCGGTCTCTTGATTGAAGTCCGCGACGAGTCGCACGACCTGCTCTCGCGCGTTTCCGAGATCGACCATCGCGCGGGCGACCTCGAGCGAATCGAGGACGATTTGATGCTCGAGCTGCGCGCGCTGGATAATCAGGTCCTTGAGCGCCGCCATGTCTCGAACGTAGGTCTCGCTCGCGCTCGCGATGAGCGACGACATTTCGACGGCGTTCTGAATGCGTTGCTGTGTCAGTCGAAGCGCCGACGCTCCCGCTTGAAGCGCGCCCACTCCCGCGGCGAGTCCGAGGGGCGTACCGAAGTTCAAGACGTTTGCCTGCGCAGCGGTTCGAAGGACGTCAGTCGCGACGTTGAGAACTTCGACGCCGAGCTGCAGCCACCAGATCTGCTCCTGGCTGTCGCGCGTGAATCGAATCTGCTCCTCGCGAATGCCAGTGACCGAGATCATCGTTTGTCGCTGATTGAGGATCCTCGCTTGGTGCGATCGCAGCGCTCCTTGCGCGCCGTCGAGCCGCGCGAGCGCGGACTGATACGAGAGCGTGAGGGCGCGAACGGTTCCCCCAGTCGCTCCGCAGCGCTCGAGCCCGAGAAGCGTATCCGATCCTTCGGGGGCGAAGTCGTTGCCGCAGATCGCGCGGAGCTCGCTGCGATAGCGCAAGCGCACGTCGCGCTGCGCGGAGAGCACTTGATCCTCGGCGACGTCGAACTGACGCACCGCCATGCGCGCGCGCTGATCGCTCGAGAGAGCGTTCATGACCGCATTGCTCGCGACGTTGCGAGCGAGCTCGAAGTTCGCGAGCATCTCGCCGCTCGGCCGCGAATACAGCGGGACGCTCGTGTCCGAGACGCCGAGCGGATTGGCGTCGTCCGCAAGCGAGCGCGCAGAGCGATCGAGCGACTCGAGCGCGGAGCCGAGCTGAACAACCTCGGGCAACGCGGGATTTCCGCCGCGCCAGCGCGCGTCGAGGTCCGCGAGGAGCGCGACCTGGACCCACAGCAACACGGCGTCACGAGGAACGTTGTTGCGAAGCGTGGCGCGCATTCCAGCGGCGCCTCGGTCGATCCCGACGATCTCGCTCGTCGCGCGGAGGCTGCCGCGAAGCAAATCCGCCGCCCGGCGAAGCGCGATGCGATCGTTGGCGCCGACGCTGCTATCGAAGTACGTCGCTCGTCCCGTGGCGTTCGCTGCGGAGATCGCGCGGAGCTCTTCGAACGTCGCCGGATTCAACACACGAAACAACCCAGCGTCGTAGCGCCTTCGGGCCTCGACGAACGAGCGACGCATGCGCCCCGACGGATCCGTCGCGTCGAACGAGTCGCGCCACGCTTGCACCATCGACTCGTTGCCGAGCAATCCGAAGAGCTCACCCCACGCGCGTGCGGCGTCGTGGGTGGCTTGCGCTCGCTCGGGATCGCTCGCGCCGAAGCGCGTCGCGCCGATGTAGCGCGCGCACTGCACAGCGGCCGCCGCGACGCATTGCTGTCCCGCGGGCGGCGCAGGAACGACCTGTGGGAGGTCGTCGCGGAGCGTCGGCGATTGCAGCTGCGCGATGCACGGCGGCGCGAGCACTCCGTACGGAGGAATCGCGCTCATCATCGACGCCGTCTGCGGAAGCGCGAAGCTCGACGAGCCTTCGACCATCGCCGTCGCGCCGTGAAATCGATGCAACGCAAACCCGTCCCACAAATAGCGCTTCACGCACTCGCGTCGCTGCGCGAGCGTCGCGCTCGCACGGCAGTCGTACGGGACGCTGACCGGTCCGCTCGGCGTCGAATACATCGCCGTCCCAAACGCGTCTGGATCACACAACCGAGGGAGCGCCCCCGCCGTTCGCGTCGGCCCCGTGGGAAGAGTCGGCGCAGAACCCACTGCGAATTCAGGCACCATTTGCTCGGTGTTGCGCGTGAGCGCGATCGTTCCGACGACCTCGACTGGCTCGCTCGTGAGCCCGACGATGCGCTCGACCACCGTTCCGCTGACCTGACCGTCTGCGCTTCGCTCGAGTTCGACCTGCAGCTCGCGACCGATCGAACGCCCATCGAACACGCTCGGGCTCTCGGCGAGCAGCGACTGCGTCGACCGTCCGTCGAGCAGCTGCCGCATCCGAATGTTCACCCGCCCCATCTGCACATCGCCGATGCCCGCGGCGGGGCCCAGCGTCGAGCCCTGCGACGCGGGCCACAAGAGCGAGCGCTCGGGGTCGATCCGCCCCTGAATCACCGAGCGATCCTGACGAAGGTCGATTCCGACCCGCGTCGATCCGAGCGCGATCGGCGTCGGAGCCGCGCCCGCGCTCAGCCGTACGCCTGTGTACGTCACGACGCCCGAGTACACGCCGGTGAAGTCTGCTTGAGACGTCACGCTCACCTCGGCGCGACCCTGCGAGCTGATCACCGAGATGCGTCCGTTGCTCCCACCGAGCGGTCGCATCGCCGCGTCCACCGAAAACGTCAGCGTCGTCGAGTCCGTAAACTCGCCCCGCATCGACGCGATCCGAACCCACGCAGGCATCGCGTCGACGCGATAGCGAACGCGGCCGCTTCCGCGGAGCTCGAGCGCGAACTGCGTCTGATCCGTGAGCGACACGCTCGTCGGGCTCGCTGCGAGCACGCCGGTCGCTGGCGCCAAGGGAGGATCCGACGCGACGCCGCTGTCCGCGTCCGCGCACCGCCCGCGCGGCGTGCACGTCAATTGCCCCGTGCAAGGGTCGCGCAGATTGCACTGTTGAATGCACTCGCCGAGATCGCAAAACGTCCCGCTCGGGCAGTCCGCCGACAGCGCGCAGCGCTGCCCGTTGCCCGTCGCTGGCGCGGGAGGCCCGCGCATGACGGACGCTTCGGATCCACCGTCGTTCACCACTCTGGCGTCGGTCGTCGTGGACATCTCTCCGCAGCCGATCGCTGCCGAGAGCGCCATCGCGACGCCACCCGCTCGAATCGATTTCATGACTTCACCCCAATTTGTTGTGCGTGTATTCGAATCCGCTATCGCGCGACGTTGTGCGTATCGATCTCGAGGCCCGTCGCCCCGCGCGTTCCCGAGCCGTCGCCGGTCGACCCGCCCTGGCCAGCGCGGCCCACGTTGAACGGGGTCGTGCCCATCACGGTCGCGCCCTGAACCAACACGACTCCGACGCTCGGTCCGCCTGCGCCACCGCCGCCAGCGCCGCCGCGGCCACCAGCGCCACCACGGCCACCGTTTCCTCCGCGCGCGGCGGTGAGCGTGCTCGTCGCACCGCAGCGACACGCGACCGCCGAGAGTCCGTTGGGCTCGCGGCATCCCGCGCCCGAGCCTCCAGCACCACCCGCGCTTCCGATCGCGCCAGCGCCGCCGTTGCCGCCGCGTCCACCGCCCGCGGTCTCGATCGCGACGCGCTCGAGACGCGCGGTTCCACCTACGACGAGGACACCGATCGACGCTCCGCCAGCACCGCCGCCACGACCGGCGTTTCCGCCGCAGCCGCCACCACCACCACCGCCGCCAGCGCCGCCGGGCTTGGGCTCGAACCCATCGCCGCAGTCGCTCAGTCCGCCGCCACCGCCACCGCCGCCACCGCCGCCGTTGCCGCCCGTCGCGCCATCGCGACCCACGGCACACAAATTCGAGTAGCCCGTCGCGTCCGCGACGCAGAAGTTCGCCATCGCCGACGCGCCCGCGGCGCCTGCGGGTCCGTCGAGACCGTCCGTTCCGTTGGCGCCGATCGCGCGGGGATCACTCGGGCCCATGAACGCGCCGCGTTCGCCGGCCGCGCCGCCACGACCTGCGATGGGCATCGCCATTCCATCGCCGCCCCGTTCGGCGGCGGTGCCCATGTAGAACGCTGAGCCGCCCGCGCCACCGGGCGCGCACGTCGCGCCGCCTGCGCCGCCCGCGGGACGACGAGGAATGGCGAGCGTGAGATCCGCGGGTTGCCCTCCAGCGCCCGAGGGTGCGCTCGTTGTCATCGGGGCGCCGACCATCCCAGTCGTTCCGTCCGCGCCGCGTCCGGCGCGAATGCGCGAGTCCGACCAACGAAGTCCGTCTGCCTGCTCGAGGAGGACCGCAACGCAGGACGCCCCCGGAGCGTTCGCGTCGATCCCCTCGACGTGCAGTCGCAAGAGCGTCGAGTTCATCGTGCGTCGCGCAGTCACCACAGGACACGCAGCGACGAGCCGCGTGCGCTGGGTCTCGGACACGCGCCACGACGTTGGGTCGTACCCGCCCGCGACGAACACGTTGTCCGGAACCGTGAGCGACTCCATCAAGTCACCGCCCGCGACGAGCACCTGACGTCGCGTCGCGGTCACCGCGCGAAGCGCATCCGCGAGCGTGCGAAACGGCCGTTCGCGCGTTCCGTCGCCGTTCGTCGTGGCGCGCGGATCGACGAACACCGCGTTCGCCGCGTCCCCGTCGATCCCGTCGCAGTTGGTGTCCCGCCCATCCGGGTCCGGCAGATCCTCCATCGGAACGCACGTGTCCGCCGCCATGCTCGGTCGATCGTCGACGACGTCCGGCGCAGTCACGCCGCTGTCGCCCGCGTCCGCGCCGCCTTCGCTCCCGCTCGTGTTTGCGTCTCGCGCATCCCCCACGTCGGGAACACACCGCCCTCCCATCGGCGTCTCGCCCGCGTTGCACACCAACGGTGGCCCCGAGCACGCTGACGAGAGCGCTGCCACAGCAGCCACAGAGAGAACCCAACCCGCCCGACTCGATGCAGTCTCCACGATGAAACCTCCGAACGCCCATTGGGCGAAAACGCTGGTTTTCGCCTGTTCGATCGCGACGTCGCCGTCGCAGCGCGCCCCCCGTTGCCCCGCCGACAATCGACGTGACTCGGTAAACGCGGTGGGCCCTATCCGCCCGCCCCAGCGACAGTTGCCTGCCGCGTCGAAAAAATCTTTAGCCCACCCGTCGCGCTGTCGCAAGCCCCCTCGATGACGTCGCGATCGCGCGCAGAGAGACGGACTCGCCCTCGCTACCGCGCACACGAAAACAAGCGACGTCGCCTGCCCTCGGGCATCGGCGGAGGGACGTTCGTCCCCGTCGGAACAACGACCGTCGTGACCCGCGGGCCCGCGCCGTCCCTCGGCGTGCACTGAACGCGCCGAAACAACGTCGGGTCCTCGAAGTGATCCCCGTTCGGAAACGTGTACGAGTTGATCGACGTGAACTCTTGCCGCGCTCCATCGAGCAGCCCCGTGAAGTGATCGAGCGCGTACTCGTCCGACGGGCGCCCGCAGTGCGTTCGCTCGAGGCGCCAGCTCGTCGCGTCGAAGCGCACCGTCGTCCCGCGAGCGTCGCGCGTGACGACGCCGGTCGCGGGCTCGCTCCACTCGGCGTCGCGAAGGCCTGGGCGACACGCAGGAGGCTCGTTCTCGCTCGGCGTCCCCGTCCAACCGCGGAGGAGAATCGTCCCGGTGAGCGCGTCGCCTGTGCGCGCGATGCGCAGCTCGTAGCGGTACCAGTCGCGGAGGCGCGCGTAATACACGTGCGCGCGCCAGATGCCAGAGACTTCGTCTGCGCACGCGTTGGGATCGGGCGGCGGGGGCAGCCTCGCGCGCTGATCCTCGATCGAAGCGGGCAGATCCCGCGGCCACAACGCGAGCGTCGCGACACACGCGACGCCGAAGAGCAACACAGTGCGACGAGCGCGCTTGTTCGTAGGCACGACGCCCGAGTGTACTGCGGAGAGAACGCTCCTGCGCGCGGGAGCGGCGGTGTATTCTCTTCGGTCCGACATCATGGCCGAGGCGCAATCGCTGCTGAAATCGTTGTTCTACGGGGCGATCCCCGAGTCGATGGTGTTTCCGTACCCCGAGGTGTCCCGCGAGGAGCGAGAGCACACGGCGCTTCTGCTCGAGTCCGTTCGAAAGTTCGTGGCGAAGGAGGTCGACAGCGCGAGGATCGATCGAGACGCGAAGATCCCCGAAGCGGTGATGAAGGGCCTCGCTGCGCAAGGGCTCTTCGGGCTGAGGGTTCCCGCGAGGTTCGGCGGCAAGGGGTTGTCCACGACGAGCTACGCGCGCGTCCTCGAAGAGCTCTCGTCGCTCGACAGCTCGATCGCCCTCACCGTCGGCGCGCACGGAACGCTCGGCCTCGGCCCCCTGCTCCTCTTCGGGACCGAAGGGCAACAGCGCAAGCACCTCCCGCGGCTTGCGTCGGGAGAGCACCTCGCCGCGTTCGCGCTCACCGAGGCCAGCGCGGGCTCGGACGCCGCGGGGATCACGACGCGCGCGCGCGTCGTCGGCGACGGGATCACCGTGCAGCTCGACGGTGAGAAATGTTGGATCGCCAACGCGCCCATCGCCGATGTGTTCACGGTGTTCGCGCGCACCACGGATGACGAAGGCGCGAGGCCGCGGCTCACCGCGTACCTGATCGATCGATCGAAGTCGCTGAAGACGGGGCCCGCAGAGCCGACGCTCGGCGTACGAGGGCTCGCGCTCGGGAGCGTCGTGCTCGACGGCGTTCGCGTCGCAGCCGAAAACGTCCTCGGCGAAGTCGGCCGCGGCCATCGCGTCGCCGTCGAAGTGCTCAACGACGCGCGCATCACGCTCAGCGCGAGCTGCGTAGGCGCGTGCAAGCGCCTCGTGAAGCTCACCGTCGACCGATGCCAGAAGCGACGCGCGTTCGGCCGCGCGATCGGCGAGTTCGGCCTCATCAAAGACAAGATCGCGCGCATGATGACCGACCTCTACGCGCTCGAGTCCATGACGTACCTCACCGCGGGCCTCGCGGACGGGCGAAGCGCGGACTACTCGATCGAGAGCGCGATCTGCAAGGTGTTCGCGAGCGAGACGCTCTGGCGCGTCGCGCACGAAGCGATGCAGGTCGCGGGCGGACAGGGCTTCGTGCAGAAGCAAGCGTGGGAGCGGCTGCTGCGAGACGCGCGCGCGATGCTCGTGTTCGAAGGGACCAACGAGATCCTCCGCGCGTTCATCGCGCTCGCGGGGATGCAGGGGCCCGGACAGCGCATCACCGACGTCGCCCGCGCGATCCGCGAGCCCATCAAGGGGTTCGGGCTGCTCAGCGATTTCGCGCTGCAAAAAGCGCGGAGCGCGCTCGGTCGCGAGCGGCTCGACAAGGCGCACCCGGCGCTGCGTCGAGAGACTGTCCTGTTCGAGCAGTACACCGAGCAGCTCACGCGACAGGTCGACAAAGTGCTGCGCCGGCACGGGACCGAGATCGCCGAGATGCAGTACACGCAACGCCGTATTGCAGATCTCGCGATCGACTTGTTCGGCGTCGCGTCCACGGTATCGCGCACGACGAGGGCCCTCGAGAAGAAGGGCGAAGAAGGGGCGCGGCGCGAGCTCGACCTCTGCTCGGCCTTCGCCAACGCCGCGGAGAAGCGCATGAAGGGGATCGTCGCGAGCTTCGACGAAAACGACGACGAGCTGCTCAAGGGGATCGCGACGCGCGCCTACGGCGACGGCGGATACCCGTTCGACGCGGTGACTTGAATCGAATACATTGATTCAAGTCAGCAGCAAATTCGCGACGTGATCGAGCACGCGGGGGTCGGTGATCATCCAGCGGTGCATCTTCACGGGGATCACGCGCTCGCTGCGGGCGCCGGGGAGCTTGCTCGAGCGCGCGGGCAGGATCATCAGGTCGTACGGCGTCCACACGGTGTGCACTTCGACAGGGCCCCATGGGTCGGAGTCCGTCGCGAGGTCTCGGAGCAGGTCGCTGTTGGGGCGCATCTGGCGCACGCCTGCGAGCGGGAGGGCGAGGGCGTTGAGCGTTCCGTGATGGGGGCCCGAGATCGAGACGAAGCGGCGCACGCGCGATCGTCCGCCGCCTCGCTGGAGGTAGTAGCGCGTGACGAGCGCGCCCATCGAGAAGCCCACGACGTCGACGCGACGATCGTCGCCATCAACCGTCGCGATCGCTTGGTCCACAGCGTGGGCGACCTGCGCGGCGAGCAGCGGAATCACCGCGCGTCCGTCATTGGGCAAGAGGTCGATCGCGGTGGCCTTCGCGAGCCCGCGCGACGCCAGCCCGGCGCGCAGCGGTTCGAGTCGCGTCGAGGAGTCCCAGATTCCGTGCACGAGCACGACGGGGCGCGATGAGGCTCGAGTCGTCATGAGACCGTTGGGTGAAGCACACATACCCCAGCTCCGTCCTCCCTTGGCGAGGCGCATCGCGAGAGTCCCTGGAATTTCTATAGGAGATCTCTCGTCGCCCTCGTCGGCGCATCGGGGCCCCGCAGCGCGTCCCGCGCGATAGAATCCTCCGTTGGGATGACCGCGATCGAGCCGATTGCCTTCGACGGCGTCACCGACACAGCGCACTTCATCGACCTCGACGACCACCCAGAGCGCCCGATGATCGAAGCGCTCGTCGAGGCGCAAGAGATGAAGGTCGCTCCCGTCGGAAAGCGCAGAGGCACGCTGACCGTCTACCGCGACGAGCGATCGGCGGACGCAGCCCGCGGGGTTCGATCGGACACGCACAGCAGCGCCGAGCAGCTCTTGCGCCGATGCGGGGCGCGATGGACGCAGGACGAGCGGCTGCGCGCGATCGCCGAACACCGCGCGTGGCGCGTCGAGTGGCCGTTCGACGCGGTGCGGGCGTCTTTGATTTTGTGTGCGTGTCCGGACGAGCACGTGCCGTCGTCGATCGACGCGTTCGCGAGCGACCGCGCGAAGCATCGATTTTCTGCGCCGAGGCGCTGGATTCAGCGCGCGTTCGACGGCGAGCGAGAGCCTCGGCTGGCGGCGGCGAACATCCTGCACGCGAGTCGACGGCGACCCGACGCGTGGGCGCGGGCGTTTCGGGCGTCGCGCGAGCGCTTCGCGCAGTCGATCGACCTGCAGTTTCACTTGGACAAGAAGAACGGCGAGCTGTTGCGAGCGGCGCTCGAGATGATCGACCCCGACAGCATCGACGGGCTCACGATCACCGCGTCGGACGGCGCGGACATCGGACAGCTCGCCCTCTCGATGCCCGAAGGACTGCAGTCGCTCAGCGTGTTTTGCGCCCTCGACGGGGCCGCGCAGAAGAGCTTCGCCGCGTCGAGCGCGCTCCGCTCGGTCCGTCGGCTCGTGTACTTCGTGCGCGACGCAGAGCTCGCGTCGATGATCTCGGGCGCTGCGTTCGAGTCGATCGAGGAGCTCTCTGTCGCGAGCTATGCGACGCCCATGGAGTCGATCTGCAACGAGCGCGTCCTGGGACGATTCTCGGCGCTGCGGTCGTTCGCGCTCCGAAGCAGCAGCATCTCGGACGACGACCTCGAGGCGATCTCGGCCAGCGTTTCGCCTGGGAGCCTGCGGGTGCTCGCGATGCGTATCGACGGTCTTTCGGCGCGCGGACGCACGATGCTCGCGACGCACGACGCGTTTTCGTCGCTCGAGTCGCTCACGATCGCCGAGGGGTACACGCAGCAGGAGGGCGCTCCGAGCGCGCTCTACACGATCGCGGTCGAGGGGAGGTTCACGCGGCTCGAGCACCTCGCGCTGCCTCGGTTCGGCTTTCCGCCAGCGACCAGCGCGACGAGCATCGTCGCTGCGTCGACGAGCGAAGCGACGCGCAACCTCCGGTCACTCAAGCTGTTCAACGTCGACGCCTCGGCGCTCGAGGCGCTCTCGCGGGCGCAGCGAGGGCCCGCGCTCGAGGTGCTCGAGCTCGAGGCCAACGAAGAGCAATGGACGCGCGCGGCCAATCCATTCACCGGAGCATGGACGCGCGCGCTTCGGCTGCTCACGGTGTGGGGCGCGAGCGACACTCAGCGGCTGTGCGAGGCGCTCGCCGCGAGCAACATGAACGCGTTGATCGGGCTGGCGATCAACACCGGCTCGGCGAACGCCGCCGCGATCGAGACGCTCGCGCGCGCGCCCTTCGCGTCGAACCTCCGCGTGTTGTCGTTGATGGGCTGCAAGATCAACGAGGGAACCGCGAGGGCGCTCTGTGAAGCGCCGTGGACTTCTTCGATCGATCGATTGATCGTGGACGCCTCGAAGCTGACCGACGACGAGCAGTGGCTGCTTCGCGTGACGTTCGGCCCTGCGCTCTTGCTCGTGCGCTGAGCGCTCTATCGACGAGAAGGTTCGCACCATCCACCAGTCTCACGAGGGGCATCGGTAGCCTCACAGGCTGGCCGGCCGAGCACGTGCAGGATCAACTACTTCTCGCTCGGTACAGAGAGCGACGTTCCGCGAAGTAGTTGATCCTGCACGTG
>JAEUKI010000064.1 GCA_016793325.1 Myxococcales bacterium
TTCGAGTACATCGAGGTGTTCTACAACCGCCGACGACTTCACTCTTCGCTCGACTACAAGACCCCAGCCGAGGTCGAACGCGCTTTCGCGCTCGCCAACGCTGCTTGACCAACTGTCAACGCAATCGAGGGAAGCCCACCCGCTCCCTTTTTACGCACGCTCCCTCTTCACGCACGCTCCCTTTCACGCTCCCTCTCACGCTCCCCCGTTCGTGATCCCTATCGCGCGCCGCGCGTGTCGCGGTTGGGGACCTCGACGACGATCTCGTCGGGTCGAACCCAGCCGAGCTCTTCGCGAACGGCGCGCTCTCGCGCCCGCGGGTCGCGGTTGAAGGCGTCGAGCTCGGCCTCGAGGTGGTTGACGTCTCGGGCGAGGCGACGGTTTTCGTCCCGCTGCGCGTCGAGCTGGGCCTGGAGCCGCCGATGCCTCGGCAGCCCTTCGGACCCGAGCACCATCACGGGAACACCGACCACCGCCAGCACCAAAATCGTCGTGGGCACCGCAAGGGCGACCCTTTCGCGCACCGTGGACACGATGACCGAGTCCTTCGCACACGGGCGCTGACGGCGTGCAATTTCTTGCTACCTTTCGCGCGACGTATGTCCGAGAGCACTGCTGAGCCCAAGGTCGTCGCGCCGTACCGCCCCTCGAACAAAGCTGGCGAGTGGGCGCTTCCGCTGCGGAGCGACCCGCCGTGGCTCTCGCTCGGGCTCGTGGCGTCCACCGCGGCGTCGCTCGGCGGGTTCGCCGCGCTCTTTCGATGGTTCGACCCCCGCGTGCACGTGGCGCTCTCGCTCTTGCCTGGGCTGACGGCGGCGACGTTCTTGAGCTCGGCCGTAGCGTTCGTGGGGCGGCGCTGGGGCGGATCGCTCGAGTTGTACGCGAAGAACCGCGTGCTTCGCGTGCGAGGACGCGCGGGCGAAGACGTCCCGTGGCTCGACGCGCGAGACAACACGACGTTCGGCGCGCACGTCCTCGAGGACCCCAAGAGCGCAGCGCGGGTGTTCGTGTTTACGCAGGGCGAGGAGCCCACGGTCGTGATCGATCGCAGCGGCGCGAAGCTCTCCGAGGCGTGGGAGCGTCGGGTGATTCGTGTGGATTTCGCGAACCTCGCGGTGTCCGCCGAGAGCGCAGGCGCTGTCGAGATCGCCGTCGGGGCCTCGAGCGCTCCGATGCTCGAGACGCTCGAAGAGACCGTGGGCGACGCGCTGTTGATCCGTCAGCCGCTGCCGTCGGGCGAAGTGCTCCTCGTCGACGACAAGAGCTTGGTGCTCGGCGATCGCCGGATTTATTTCGGCAAGGACGTGACGGCCCGGCGCATCGCGATCGCGACCCCCGCGGGTGAAGTGCTGGGATTGTCGATCACGCACGACCTGACCTCGATTCTCTTCGCGTGCGTCGATCCGACGGCGCACGGCGCGACAGCCGACGTCGACGCGCCGGACGCGTACTTGCATCCGGCCCTGTTCGCAGCGCTGTCCGCGAAGCTCTCGGCCGTCGACACGCCCATGAAGCGTTGAGCGGTCGGGGATCGGTCTTTCTTTGGGCCGCAGATTGTGCGGCTCTTTGCTTTCGGCTACCAACACGCGCTCGAATCTGCGCGTCGAGCCGCTGAGATCCCTCACGGGCGGCGGCGCAGGTTCTTTCGATCGGAGTCACGGATGGCAGAGACCGAGCGGGTCTGGCACGCGATACCCATCGCTGAAGTGATCAAAGAGTGGGACACCGACGCCGAGCGTGGGTTGTCTCCAGAGGCCGCGACGGAGCGGCGCTTGCGGGTCGGGCTCAATCAGCTCCCCGAGCCCCCGAAGCCGAGCGCGATCAAGCAGCTGCTCGCGCAGTTCATCAATCCGCTCGTCGGAACGCTGCTCGGCGCAGCGGCGATCGGCGTCGGCATCGCGCTCTACGAGAACCCGCCCGGCCAGCGCGGGATCGCGAAGTTCAGCGACGTGATCGCGATCTTGTTGATCGTGATCGTCAACGCGATCATCGGCTTCGTTCAAGAGCGCAAGGCCGAGAAGGCCCTCGACGCGCTGCAAGCGATGAGCGCCCCGCGCTGTCGCGTGATCCGAGGCGGCGTCATCATGACGATCGACTCGGTGCAGCTCGTGCCGGGCGACCTCGTAGACCTCGGCGAGGGCGATCAGATTCCCGCGGATTTGAGGCTCCTTTCGACGGCCGCGTTCGAGACCGTCGAGGGAGCGCTCACGGGCGAGAGCACGACGGTGGCCAAGGACGCGCGAAAGGTCCTGCCCGAGACCACGCCGGACGCGGACCTCGTGAACATGTCGTTCATGGGGACCAACGTCGCCCGAGGCTCTGCGCGCGGGATCGTCGTCGCGACCGGCGGCAAGACGCGCCTCGGAAAGATCGGCGACCTGCTCTCGAAGAGCGAGAAGCCGAAGAGCCCGCTCGAAGAGCGGCTCGAAGACTTCGGCAACAAGATCCTCTACCTCTGTTTGGGCATCTCCGCGGCGCTCTTCGTCGTGGGGCTCGTGCAGGGCGGCAAGTGGCACTTGCTCTTGCTGACGGCGGTGTCCGTCGCGGTGGCTGCGATTCCCGAGGGATTGCCGGCGATCACGACGATCACGCTCGCGCTCGGCATGCAGCGGATGGCCAAGCACAACGCGATCGTGCGCAAGCTGGCCGCGGTCGAGACGCTGGGGTGTGTGCGCGTGGTCTGCTCGGACAAGACCGGCACGCTCACGATGAACGAGATGACCGTCCGCGCGCTCTTCACGGACGGGATCGAGTACGAGATCACCGGCGAAGGCTACGCAGGCAAGAGCGAAATCCGGCTCGATGGAAAGGTCGTCGAGGACGTCCCCGAGTGCGTTCGCCGCACGATCGAGATCGGCGCCGTGGCCAACACGGCGATGCTCGAGCTCACGCAATCGGGCGTGAAGGTCGCTGGCGATCCCACGGAGGGAGCGCTGCTCGCGCTCGGGCAGAAGCTAGGATACCCGCGGGACTCGATCGTCGAGGCCGCGAGGACGGCGCTGCTCGTTCCGTTTACGAGCGAGCGCGCGCGCATGACGATGGTCTTGCACAAGGGCGAGCGGTACATCGCGCACAGCAAGGGCGCGGTCGAGCGGCTGCTCCCGCTGTGTACGAAGATCCGCGGCGAGGGCGGGACGGTGCGAGACATCACCGACGCCGATCGAAAGGCCATCGACGACGCGACGTCGAGGCTCAGCGAAAAAGCGCTTCGCGTGCTTGCGCTCGCCGAGCGCGAGGGCGGCGAAGAGCTCGTGGGCGCCGCGGATCTGTCCGACCTCGAGCGCGGCGAGCGCGCGGAGAAAGAACTTGTTTTCGTGGGTCTGGTGGGGATGAAGGACCCCCCGCGCCCCGAGGTGAAGAAGGCGATCGCCGAGTGCAAGAGCGCGGGCGTACGCGTCGTCATGATCACCGGCGATCACCGGGCGACGGCCGTCGCGATCGCGAAGGAGCTCGAGCTCTGGCAAGACGGCGACCTCGCGATGACCGGGGCGGAGCTCGACGAGACGTCCGAGCAGAAGCTGCAGTCCGTCGTGCACAAGGTCCGCGTGTTCGCGCGCGTGTCGCCCGAGCACAAGCTCAGGATCGTTCGCGCGCTCGTTCAGCCGCCGAACAACGAGGTGGTCGCGATGACGGGCGACGGCGTCAACGACGCGCCCGCGATCCGCGAGTCCTCCATCGGCATCTCGATGGGAAAGAACGGCACCGACGTCGCCCGCCAGGCCTCGGACCTCGTGCTCGCGGACGACAACTTCGCGACCATCGTCGAGGCGATCCGCGAGGGCCGCGCGATCTTCAGCAACATCAAGAAGTCCATCTTCTTCTTGTTGAGCTCGAACGCGGGCCTCTGCATCACCGTGTTCGTCACGAGCTTCTTCAAGGACATGCCGCCGCTCACGCCGCTGCAGATCTTGTGGATCAACCTCGTGACGAACGGACTCCCTGCGCTCGCGCTCGGCGTCGATCCGCCCGAGAAGGGCCAGATGTCGCACCCGCCGCGGCCTCCGGGCGAGGCGTTTCTCACGGCCAAAGACTGGTGGGGGATCCTCTGGATCGGCGCGGTCATGGCCGCGAGCGCCGTGGTCGTCTACATGCTGCCCTGGTGGGGCGGGATGTCCGCGGCCGAAGCGACGAACTCGAAGCTCACGATGGTCTTCACGATCCTCGCGCTCGGGCCACTCGTTCACGCGTTCAACTGCCGGAGCGAGGACGAGTCGATCTTCAAGCTCGGGTTCACGAGCAACAAGCTCCTCGTGCTCGCGGTGCTCGTGAGCGGCTCGGTGCACATGCTCGCGATCGCGATCCCCGCGCTGCAGCCAGTGTTCAAGGCCAACCAAGTGTGGGAGGGCCGCGAGCTCGCGATGGTGCTGGGCATGAGCTTCTTGCCGCTGCCGCTCATCGAGCTCCTGAAGGCGATTCGCCCGAAGAAGAAGAAGCCCGCGTAGCGTCCGCGCGGCGAGCCACGGTGCGGGGGGCGACGGCCACGGTCACTGGGGGGGTGTGGGCAAACCGCGAGGGAAATCCCCGGTGAGACCTCCTCTTCGTCTTCGCTTCGGGCGAAGACGAAGAGGAGGCGCGCGCGCCCATGGCCGGGCAACGTCTACGCATCGCGTCCATCAAGTCCGTCCCAGTAAACGTGTTTCGGGCTGCGTGCGTCGTGGGTGAAGCGCGCGGGCGCCCAGTGAATACCCACGCCGTTTGTCCCCGAAACACGTTGACCCGAAACGCCCGCGCTCGGCCGCGCACGGCGCGGCGGTCGCGCTCGGGCGCCCGAAACGCTGTGACTCGGTGCCGCGAAACACACCGCCACAGGGCGGGACTTTACTGACTCGATGCGTGGACTTTGCTTCGCGTCCGGCGCGGCGCATCGCGTTGCGCAAAGCCGCCACTGCGTGTCGGCAAAGCGCAACGCAATGCTTCGCGGCGGTCGCTCCGCAACCGGCTCCGCTGCCACAGGCAGCTCCGCCGGAACGCCACGCATCCATCTTCTTCTCCTCTCGCGTCTCGCGATTTTCTCGCGCGCCTCCTCTTCTTCTTCGCCCGAAGCGAAGAAGAAGAGGAGGTCTCACCGGGGATTTCCCTCGCGATTTGCGCGGGCGACTCATCGATAACGCGAGGCTCAGTGATTGCGAGGCTCAGTGATCGCGAGGCTCAGTGATTGCGAGGCTCTGGGATCGTGGGACTCGGTGATTGTGGGGCTCGGTGATGGTGGGACGCGCAGCAGCAAAGGCGAACTCGGCGACGCGCCGTTGACCGCGCAGGCATCACGACACACTCAGCGGCGCGCTGATGAGACCCTGGCAACACGCGCGGGCGAGCGCTCTCCGCGGCGCGAGATCGTGGCTCGACGACCTCGCCGTTCACGAATTCGTGGATCAGACGAAGGCCTCGCTCGCGGACCTGCGGCACAGGCTCGTCCTGCACAACTGCGACTTGGGTCCCGCGCTCGCGTCGATGGCGTTCGCCTCCCGACCGTACGCCGAAGAGGTCGCGAGGACCCACGCGCGCGAAGACCTCGGCGCGGACGTGCCCGTCGCGACGTGGCTCGACCTCTGCGATCCGGCGCGCATCGAAGCTTTGTTTCGACGCGCGTCTCGAATTCGTGGGCTCGACGACGACGCGCTGGTCGCGCAGCTCGCCGAGCGAGGATCGCTCGCGGATGACAGCGGTCCCCGCGAAGTGCTCTCGATCCTCACGCTCCCCGAGCGACTCGCGCCGTCGCACGGGCGACTCGCTCGTGCGGTGCTCGCCAACGACGCGGGAGTCGCCATCGTGCGCTCGGTGTTGGGCCCCCCTCGCGAAGCGCGCTCGAGGCGCGGGCGCGCGACGGTGTTCGACCCTGCGCACTGCGCCGAGGCGATCGTGATGGCGTGGTGCCGAAGGATCCCCTCGCTCAGCGAGCTCGCGGCAACGCTGCGAGGAAACGCGATCATCGAGCTCGAGGCGCTGCGCGAAGCGGGCCGCGGGCGAGACCCTCGAAAAAGCACACACACAATCAAAACGAGCCTTCGATGAAGTACTCCGAGCGATTTCAGCCTGGCCCGACGGCGCTCGCGTGGGTGGGCAACGCGCTCTCGCACCCCGACCCGCTGAGGCCCGTCGACGACGGCGCGGCCGCCCACCTGTACGAGGTGCTCGCGAAGGAGGCCCTCGCGCTGCGAGAGCTGTCCTCGTCGATCGCCGCGGTCGGGTCGTCACCGAGCAAGTTCAACGACGCGGGCGACGCCGCGTGGCGCTTCGCGCGCGTCGATCGAGCTTCGTACAACGACGACGGCTACGGAGCCGCGCCGGCGTACCGCGCCGGATCCGTTGAGGGCCCGCTCGACCGAGCGCTCGAGGTGCTCGACCGGCTCGATCGTGCGGGCTGGCGGGCGCAGTGGTCGAAGGCGTTCGGCGAGTGGTTCTACGACTCGTTTCTCGTGTTGATGGTGCAAGACGGAGCGCCGTGGTTGCTCTACTGCACGTCCAACGCAGGCGAGCGCGATCACGCGTTTTCGCTGTGGCAAGAAGAGCGGCTCGTGTACTTCGGCGAGACGCTGGGGCGCATGGACGAGCGCTTGCCCGGTGACGACGAGCCGCTCGCGTTCATTCCGTCGAACGTCGATTGGGCCGATCGATGGATGTACTGACCGTCAACGCGCTGGCGGCGCCGTGACGCTCACGCGATAGCGCCCGAGGCTCTGCCACGGGCCGTGTGTGGTCACGCGTAGGCGATGCGTTCCCGCAGGGAGTCAGATAGAAAACGACACAATTGATTTCGTGTGCGAAGCCCGATCGTGAAGCCGCGCACTGCCGTCGCGACAGGAGCGCGCGGAGTCGCGGTCGCGTCCCGCGCTGCTGGGTCCCGAGCGCGCGTCGTCTGCTCGCTTCGCGGCGGTTCGCGGCACGATTGCGAGAGCGCCACAGCGACGAGTAACCCTGCCAAACGCGACACCGTTCGCTCGTAGCATTGCCGCGCTCGAAGGACTTTTGTCCCCGCGCGAAGCGCGGCTGAAGCGCCGAGCAACGGGGATGGCAGAGGGCAGAACCCCAGCCTAAATCACAATAAATATATAAATATCAATGCCTTATCATTTTGTCCTACATCCCCCGCTTTTGTATTGAATCTGTCACCCACTGTGGTCTGATTACCCGCACCTCGGCACAGTGGAGCATTTGCTGCTCGCACACTGAATCGAGGACAGTCGGCGATCTTCAGTGACCTACCCGCGCAAGAGCGCGGGCGACACGACAGGGAGCACCAGCACATGAGCCTCGATTGGATGCGTCGTAACACTCGTTGGATCACCTTCGGCACGCTGCTCACGCTCGGCGCGACGAGCTGTGCGCCCGGCGAGGGCGACCTCGGACCGCTGTCCGGAGAGAACGCGACGGAAGATCCCACCGAGGGAACGACGGTCGACGCCGTCACCGACCTCACGCACACGACGGTCAAGCGTCAATCGATTGGCAACTGCTGGATCTACGCGACGACGGGCTGGATCGAGTCGATGCGCGCGAAGTACACGCGCACAACCGCCAACCCGGCTGGCGAGCAGCTCAACATCTCGGAGAGCTGGATCACGTACTGGCACTGGTACAAGCACCTCACGGACGGCAGCACGAGCACCGAGATCGAGACCGGCGGCTTCTGGGGCGAAGCGGGCGATCTCATCATCGCGCGCGGCTGGATGAGCGAGGGCGACTTCATTCCTGAAGAGGCCAACAGCGAGATTTCGCAGCGGCAGTCTTCGGCGCTCAACGCGATCAACGCGTCGCTGCGCTCGGGCATGCTGTCCAACCCGATGAACCGCCGCAACGGCATGATCGTTCGCCAGGAGCTCAACCGCGCGTTCGGACTTCGCCAAGAGATCATCGCGGAGATGGACACGGTCTTCGGCGCCGACGGAGCGCGCACGCTCGAGAACGCGCGCGCCACGCGCCGCTTCATCAAGCGCCCGACCGAGCTCATCGTGGGCAGCGCGCGCACGAGCACGGGCAGCACGCGACGCCTGCACCTCGGCGACGTGTTCGGCCGCGCCAACGGCTACTGGAACCCGGACCTGCGCTCGGGCACCTACGCTTGGCGCTCGATCAGCTACCCCTCGGACATGGCGGGCCGCACGCGCTTCTGGCAGCGCGTGATGAAGGCGATGAACGACGGTCACCCCGTGATCGTGTCGTGGCTCGTGGACTTCAACGCGCTCGACTCCGAGGGCAACTTCAAGCTCACGCAGCTCACGACGCCTGGGCGTCAGGGCGGGCACCTGACCGTGACCGAGGACTACACGGTGGACAACGTTCCTGGCTTCGGGACGTTGGGCTTGGGCATGCTGTCGGCTGAGCAGCGCAACGCAGCGCTCCAGGGCACGATCCGCTTCTTGCGCATCAAGAACTCGTGGGGAACGGACCGCCCCGACCGCGCTTCGCACAACGGCTACTACGACCTGTACCTCGACTACATGAACGGGCCCATCCGCTGGAAGACCAGCGAAGAGCCCAACGCGCCGACGCGCCCGCAGACGCCGCTCGATCAAGCGATCATCCCGCCGGGCTACTGATCGCGGCGCGAGGGGGTTTTGGGGGGATCGAGGCATCGCTGGCTGCCCACAACTGAAGTTGTGGGCGGCGAGAGCCAATCCGTGCGCCGCCAGCGGCGCACTTCACGATTGGTACTCAACACTGCGCCCATCGGTTCTCGCGCGCGTCGCGCGTGCTCGCCGCCTCGAAGCCGTGTGCGCCGCTTGCGGAGTACAGCATTGCTCTCGCTGCCCACAACTTCAGTTGTGGGGCAGCCAGTTGGGCCTACTGTCGGCCAGAAGAGAGATCTGCAGCGACGCGCAACACTCTGCGAGCGCAGCAGATACGGCCCGAATGTCACATTCGAACGGTCGCATTCTCCTCCATACAAACTGGGCGACGCATCGTCGCGAACCGCCGCTCACAGTCGACGTCGAGCCGCTCGTGCAGAAGGCCATTCGGCGGCAGTGCGCTGTACACACGATTCCGCTGCTCGCTGTCGGCGTCGCGGACGATCACGTGCACGTGCTCATCGAACTTCCTGCGCAGATGTCGATCGCAACGGCGTTGCGGCTTATCAAAGGTGGATCGAGCGGAGCCATCGCAGAGGCGCTCGAGCGGCGCGGACTCTGGCAGCGCGGCTACTATGCGCGCGGCGTCTCGGAAGCGTCCGTGAAGGCGGTGCTCGAGTACGTGCTCAATCAGCGAGCCAACCACGCCTCCAAAAGAACGATCGACGCGAAGGAACGGTGACCGCCCGCTGCGCCACGCTCAATCGAACTCGAACACGCGCACGACGCCGGTCACGAGCCCGACCGCCAGTCGACGTCCGTCCTCCGAGAGCGCGAGCGCACGAATGGCGTTCTGCGACTCGGACACACGAATTCGAGCGATCTTTCCGCGCTCGATGTCGAACACGTCGATCGTGTTGCCCTCGGACACGCTCGCGCAGCGCGCAGCGTCGCGAGCGATCACCCACGAGCGCTCGTCTCGCGCTTCGTGAGCGAGCCTGAGTTCGCGTCCGTGGGCGGCGATCAGGTGTACGCGCGCGGGCGACGCGCGGACCACGACGCCGGCGGGGCTCGTGGCCACCACAGGACCGTTCATCACTTTGCGCTGGGCGTCTGGAAGGAGCCGGTTTGTCGCGCCGAGCTTCCCGACGTAGTGCGTCGATCGCGTCTCCTCGTGCGTGTACCAATCGAGCCGCACGTCATCGCCTTCGACCGACATCGCGATCGTCGCGCGATTCAGTCGGCCGTCCAACAGCCCACGAGGACGATGGCCGCGACGAAGCAGCACAAACTGAACTCCGTCCCTGTTTTCGCAGGCGACCAGCGTCGCCTCGTGGTCGATCGCGGCGACGGATCGAACGCCGCGAAGCACGTCGCTGCTCCATCGAGTCTCGACGTACACCCCGACGAGCGCGCGCTCGACGATGCGCGCGGTGCCGTCGCGATAGCGCTCGATGAAGAGCGCGGAGCGCGCGTCGGGACGCAGCCCCGCGAACTCGCGATCGACCCCTGGCTCCACGTCTTCTTCGGTGACGAGCGAGCGGCTCGAGAGCGACCAGTACCGCGTGACTCCGCCGCGATGCGCAGCGAGCAGCATGTCGCCACGATCGAGAAACGCGAGGGATTCAACAGGCGAAGAGTCGCTGCGCGAGGCCTCGCCGCTCTCGAGATCGAGCCACACGACCTGGCCGTGCTCGTCGGCGACGAGCCATCGCGCGTCGCACGCGACGATGGTCGCGCTCGGGCGGAGGGGGAGCACATGAATTGTGGTGTCATCGTACGGCTGCCACGCGAGGCGGTCGCGCAACACCCCGACGAAGCCGTTGGGCGCGAAGAAGTACGGAGCTCGATCACGGTCGGCGAGCTTCGCGAGGGTGGTGCGGAGCGGAACGCACGTTCCGCGGCGCGCGTCGACGATGGACGCGCTGCCGTCGACCGACCAGATCGCGAGCCGCGTGCGGTCGATCGCCCGCGCGCTCGGCAACGCGTCGAGCGCGATGTCGCAATGGAGCTCGCGCTCGTAGTCGACGAGCAAGAAGCGTCCAGCGCGCCAGAGCCAGCACCGCGATTCGTCCGCGCTCACCGCGACGCCGTCGCGATCGTCGTCGAACGTGGCGACGAGCGCTCCGTCTGCGCGATAGACACAGGACGTTCGCGCGCGTCGCACGAGCACGACCGCGCCGCTCCGCGCCGTACGAACGACGGTCCCGACAGCTTCGATCGCGCGGAGCTGCGGGCTCTCGGAGCGCGAGATCGAAGCGATGTTCAGGGGGCCTTCCGCGGTGCTCTCGAGCCAAAGCGTCGGCGACCGCTGGCCCGCGAACGTCGCTCGGACGATCCGCGTCGCGTCTGCCGCGACGATCGACCGTGACTCGCGCTCGCTGGCGCCGCGACGAACGAAGTGAACGCAGCCCGCGTCATCGAAGAGCCACGCATGCGACGCGTCCTCCGCGAGCCACGCGCAGAGGACCTCGCCCCCGATCGAGTCATCGTGGCCCAGCGTCGCGATCTCCCTCCAGCCTTCGGTCACGCGGAGGACCGTAGCACGCGGGGTGCGCTCGCTTGCGCGACGGGCGCCTCAGAAGCCCGCTGCCTATCTCGGCCGTCGGTCGAATCCCGCGTTCAATCCGCGCTCAATCGAACTCGAACACCCGCACGACGCCGGTCGCGAGCCCCACTGCGACGCGTCTTCCGTCGTCCGATAAGGCGAGCGCGCGAATGGCGTCCTGCGACTCGGACACACGAATTCGAGTCAAGATGCCCCTCTCCCAATCCAATGCGTACACGGTTCGGTTCGCGTCGCTCGGGTACGCCAGCCGTGCTGCCGAGCGAGCAACGGCGAACATCGCCATTCGCCCAGGGACGTTCACGAATCCGTTGGGGTCGATGCGCCACTCGAAGCTCTGCGCGCCGACTCGAAGCTGGCCATCGCGAAGCACCGCGACCAACCCGTAGTCCGCTGCCACGACACTGCGGGCGGGCTCTTCGTCCCACTCTTCGAGCACGCGAACGGCTCCATTCGTCCACGTAACAACCTGAACGACGCCGTTCTCCGCCCCATCGAAGCGCCACTCGATCGAGGGGGTCGCGTTGTCATCGAGGATACGCGCGCACGCGATCACCCTGTCGAAAGCCCAGTCCCATCGCTGCCCCGTCGCGGAGAGCAAAGACAGGTACTCGACTGGTCCTTCCAACCGGCCGCGCTTGCGCGAACACACGAGCGTCCAACGCTCGCTCATCGCGAGCACCGAGATGTTGGCTTCGAACAACCCGCTCCTCGCGACGGAGCGCAGTTCACCCTGGTCGAACGAGCGCTCGACGATCAACTCCATCGGCTCCGAATGCGATTCGATGAACACCGCGCAGGTGCCACCGTTGCGAACACCGACGAGCTCGCACTGCGTTCGCGAAGAGACCGCATCCATCGCGAGCAGCTCGTTGCGCGACCAGCGCCACCAGCGAATGCTCTTGTCCTCGTACGTCGCAACCAGGGATCGATCGGCAGCGAACGCGACTCGTTCGACCGAAGCATAGTCACTGCGTTGGACCTCTCCCGATCGTCGATCGATGAGAACAACGCCGCACCGCTCTGTCGCCACGATGAACCGCTTGTCGACGTGGCGAACTCTCGCTGTTCGAGACAACGCCAACGGCTCGACCGTGTTCGAGTCCCATCGCTGCAACGCGAAGCCACGCTCGAGTGCGCCGATCATCGCGTCGGGTGCGAACCAGTGCGGATGAACGCACATGTCACCTCGGAGCACTTCGTAGCTGGCCATCAGATCCAGCTCGCTCTCGATCTTGCGAACGCCCTCTTGCTCCGCATCCACGAGGAGAACGCCTCGGTACGTCTCGAATACGAGGCGATCGTCGCCGATCTGTCCGAGGAACATCGAATCGGACCATCGCCCCTCGAAGCTCGTGATCACCGAACGGTCGTACCGCAGACACTGCAGCGTCTCGCGGCGCCGCTCTCCGACGATTCGCCAGTACACGTTGCGACCCACCGCACACACACAGCGATCGTCGTTGGCTGTGAACTCGACGCGCAGCGTCCCATCCGGGGCATAGACGCACGAGCGCCCCGTTTCGAAGTCGTGTCGCAGCACCGCGCTCCGCGCGCCCGTCGTCATAGAATCCCTGCGAAATCTGCTCCGCCCTTCGCCCAACGTCGCACACAGAGCGGGCCCTGACGCCGAACATCGGTAGACCTTGGTCCAGCGGTCGTCGGGATCTGTCTCGGAAAAGAGCCACAGAAACGGCTCCGACTCGCCGAAGAACTCCGCCTCCCACCGCGCGCCTTCGATCCGTCGATCTTCTGGGAGCATGGGCCAAGTCGCGTGCGTACGTGTCGCGAGGTCGACGCGATGGAGCGCGCCTTCGTCATCGAAGAGCCACACGTGCGACGCGTCCTCCGCGAGCCACGCGCAAAGCACCTCGCCCCCGATCGAGTCATCGTGGCCCAGCGTCGCGATCTCCCTCCAGCCTTCGGTCACGGGCTCCAGCCTCGCACGAACGCCTCGGCGTGAGCGTCGAGAAAGTGCTGGAGATTCAGCGGGCGGCACGCCGCGCCGCCGAGTTCTCGCTGGTGGAGCACCGCGAGCAGCGCAGGAGCGACGAGGTCGAGCGCGGCGGCCCTTCCACAATGCGCGCGGAGCTCACCGCGGGCTGCGTGCCGCTCGAGCCTCGCTTCGACGGCGCTGAGCGTCGGCTCCAGGACGTCCGCGAGATACGCCGGCCCCAGCGCTGGCTGGCGAAGTCCCACACGCAACCCCAACGCGTGTAGCCCCGCGAGGTCGAAGCGCGTCAGCCCGTCGACGACGAACGCCAACGTCCACCGCACAGACTCGCGAACGGGCGCGAGCGCTCCCGCGGCGATCTCGTGCAAGTGAACGAGCGCCGCGCGTCGCGCGTGCGCGAAGACCGCTGCGATGAGCTCGTCGCGCGTCGCGAAATAGTGTCGCAGCGTCGGCATGCTCACACCCGCGGCGCGCGACAGCGCTCGTTCGCTTGCGGTCGCTCCGTCGGGCTCGAGCATGCGAGACGCGACGCGCGTGAGTATCTCCTCACGCGTGACAGCATAATCCTGATTCGTGCGTCCCTTCGGACGCCCCGAGCTCTTCTTCGTCTTCGCCAAGCAGAACGATCATAGAGCAGATTCTCGAGCGTTCGAGCGCAACCGTGAGGGTCAGGCTGGCATCATTCACAATATGACAAGTGATATACAAATTCACGTGAGTCCGTTCGTCGGATTCGCGAGGCAGTGGACGCCCGTCGCGCTCTCGAGCGAGCTGCGAGGCAGACCGCTGGCGGTCACCGTGGCCGCGACCGACGTGGTGTTGTTTCGTGACGCGAAGGGCGTGGCGAGCGCGCTGATCGATCGGTGCCCGCACCGGAGCGTCAAGCTGTCGCTCGGTCGCGTCGAAGACGGATGTCTGACGTGCCCGTTTCACGGGTGGAAATTCGCGGGCGACGGGGCGTGCACCGACGTTCCATGGCACCCGGAGGCCAAGCGAGACGCGCTCGGCGCGACGCCGCTGCCGACGCGCGAGCTCGGAGGCATGCTCTGGATCTACACGGCGATCGACGAGCAGCCACGAGACGAGCCCTCACCTCCAGCGGAGGTTCTCGCGCCTGACGTCAGGTTGTTCGGCGAATCGTTCGAGTGGCGGGCGCATTGGACGCGCGCCGTCGAGAACATGGTCGACGACTCGCACCTGCCGTTCGTCCATCCCAACAGCATCGGCCGCGGGATGCGACGCTCGCGCGACGCGACGCTCGCGCTCGACGTCGAAGAGCACCCGTGGGGATGGTCGTGGCGCGCCGTCGTCGACGGCGTCGCAGCCGAGTGGAGCGCGGAGCTTCGACTCCCGAACGTGAGCCTGCTTCGCATCCCCGCAGGCCCTGGAAAATCGCTCGGAATCTGCTTCGCCGCGGTGCCCGTCGACGGCGAGCGCGCCCGGATCCTTCAGCTCGGCTATCGGTCGTTTCTGCGCAGCCCCGCGTTCGACTGGATCTTTCGCGCGATCAACCGCCGCGTGCTCGGCGAAGACAAGGCCATCGTCGAGTCGTCGCCGGTCGGGCCCGTTCCCCACGCGTCTGCTGAAGCCTCGGTCGCGACGGACGTCGTCGGGCTGCGCTTTCGAAAGCGCGCCCTCGCGATCATCCGATCTTGAACGCGGGAGCCCTCTTCACGCCGCGGCGAGTGCGTCCGCTTCGCGGTCGAGCTCGTGGATCATCTGATCGCCCGAGAGCTTGTCCGCCGCGACGCCGCCGAAGTACTGCATCAATCCGACGCGCTCGTAGTGCTGCAAGATGCGCGGGCTCATCAGGCCGATCTCGCGCAGGTTGGGGACCAATCGCGAGAACATCGTCTTGCGAAACTCTTGGAGCCCCGGCGACGCGAGCACGAACTCGCGCCACTGCGCGCGGGTCAAGATGCCCTCGTAGTGCTCTTCGAACACTTCGTACGCCATGAAGCGGTTGCGCATGAGCAGCGCCACTTCGAAGGCCCAGTCCTCGCGCTCGCGGCGCTCGGCCTCGGTGATGTGCTTGTTGAAGTGCTCGCGCAGCGCGCACACGCCGTAGTGAACGTGCCGCGCTTCGTCTTGGATCACGTTCTTGAGCAGCGCCTTGAGCAGCGGCTCTTTGGTCATCTTGTACATGAGGCCGAAGGCCCCGAGCGCGAGGCCCTCGACCATGATCTGCATGCCCAAGAACTTCATGTCCCATCGAGAGTCGCTCATGAGCGAGTCGATGATCACGAAGAGGTTGTCGTTGATCTGGTAGAGCTTCTCGAGCTTGGTCTCGAGGTAGCGACGAAAGACCTCGACGTGGCGGCCTTCGTCCATGACCTGCGTCGCGCCGTAGAACTTTCCATCGAAGAACTGCACGCTCTCGGTGACCTGCGCGGCCGCGAAGAGGGCGCCCTGCTCGCCGTGCAGAAACTGGCTGAGCATCCAGGACGTCATCGAGTGCGAGAGCACGAGCTTGGTCTTGTCGTCGAGCCTGACGCCGAACTTCGCGAGCACGTCCAAGTCCACGAACTTCTCGGGAAGCAGCGGAACGTTGGGGTCGTACGGATCGACCGAGATGTTCCACGGAAGGTCCTCGCCGTCCCACTGGCCCTTCTTCGCGCGGCGGTAGAGGTCGGCCATCTCCGCGTTGTCGTGCGGGTACGACCAGTCGAAGAAGGCGTAGTGGCCCGAGTGGATCTTCGTCGGGACGCCCTGCTTTCCGCGCTGGAGGATCATCCCGCGGACGCCCGAGGGGCCGAGCGCCGAGAGGACCTTGGGATCTTTGACCTCGGTCAAGATCTCGAGCGCCTCGAAGTACGACTCGAGCTGGTTCTTCACGCGGGTGGGCAGCTTGCTGGTGAGCGACTGCAGGTCGAGCATGGCGTTCTCCGTGGTGAGTTGCGAATCGAGAGTCAACTTGAATTGTGGTGACGACACTAACGGCGCGTCGATCACTCACATCGCGGCGAAGAAGTTACGAACCTTGTTTTCGTGTGCGCGCACGAGGGCGGCGCTCAAGATGGGCAGCGAGCGCTCGACCATCGCGGCGATCTCCGCCGGCGGCAGGTGCGACAGGCGCTTGGCCAGCAAGAGCGTCTCTTTGCGAAACAGCGTCGTGACGGCCTCTTCGATCATCGTGAAGTCCGCCGCGGTAAACCCGAGCTCCCTCGTGAAGCCCGCGCTGCGGAGCTGCCCGAAGAGCTCGAGCATCCACAGGTCGTCCCGCGAGACGCGAGCGCCCGAGGGGCTGTCGACGAGCGCGATCATCCCGACCTCGGCGAGCTCGTCGAAGTCCTTGCGCGCCAGTCCGTGGAGCGCGAGCGCCTCGTCGAGCGCCACCGTGGCCGTGCTCGGCTCGACCACCGCGCGCCCCTCGGGCGTGTTGGCCGCGCGGGACAAGTGCGCTTTGACGTCGGACAACATCCGGTGCTGCTGCGGCGAAAACGCGTCGTCTCGCTCTTCGAGCAGCGCCTTGATGGCCTTGAGCGGCAGAAAGCGCTCGTGCTGCAGCTTGCGAATGAGCTTGATCCGCTCGACGTGCTCTTCGCCGTAGTAGGCCATGTTGCGGCCCGTCTTGCGGCCCTCGGGCAAGAGGCCCTGCTGGATGTAGAAGTGAATCACCTGACGATCGAGCCCGGTGCGCTCGCACAGGTCCTTCATCTTGTAGGGGTAGGCGTCGCGATCGACGTCGACCGAGGCTTCGGCGAAGGAGTTCACGGGACCTCCACGACGGCGTCGCTGGTGGTGCAGCCGACGCACGCGAGCACGGCTCCCTCTGCCTTTTCGCTCTCGAGAAGGCAGTTGGGCTCGACCATGTCGATCGACCCAGAGACCAACTTGAGCTTGCAGGCGCCGCAGCCGCCCATCGTGCACGAGAAGGGCATGTCGAGGCCCGCTTCGAGGCCCGCCTCGAGGACAGTCTGATCGGGGCGCGTGACGAGGCTCTTTCGCCCGTTGCGACCGTAGCGGATCTCGAGCTTGTGACCGCCGCGCGAGGCGGGGGCGTCGTGCGTTCGCTTCTGCGGCGACGTGAAGCGCTCTTCGTGAATGTGCTCGCGCGGGACGCCTCGGGCGAGCAGCGTCGCGCGGACGGCGTCCATCATGGGCTCGGGTCCGCACACGAAGCACTGCGCGTCCGCTGGAACCTCGAGGACCTCGCACACCGCCGCGCACGTCTCTTGATCGAGCCGACCGGTGACTTCGGCGTACGGGTCTTGCCGCTCGAGCACCGGGAGGTGTCGAAAGCGCGCTCCGTACTCGCGAGACACTTCATCGAGCGCCTCGCGAAAGATCACGGTGTCCTTCGCGCGATTGGCGTACACGAGCGTGACGTGGGTCCACGGGTGCTTGGCGAGCGCGTCGCGGAGCATCGAAAAGATGGGCGTGATCCCGCTGCCGCCCACGAAGAGCCAGAGCTGCTCGGGCGCCGCCGGGCCCGCAGCCGCGAGCGTAAACGAGCCGGATGGACCGAGGATCTCCATCGTGTCGCCGTCGCGGACGGTGTCGTTCAAGTGGTTGGACACGAGGCCGCCGTCGACGCGCTTGACGGTGATCGCGAAGCGAGGGAGCTCGCTGGTCAAGCTCGAGATCGAGTACGCGCGCCGGTGGGTCTCGCCCTTCACGTGCGAGACGACCGTGACGAACTGGCCCGGAGCGAACGAGAACGCCGCTCCGCTCGGGTCCTCGAGCACGAAGCTCGACGCGTCCTGGGTCTCGCGGCGCACTTCGACGACGCGCATCTTACGAGGCTGCAACGATCGCGCGGGCTCGGTGGACGCGCCCTGCGAGGGATTCTCTGCGCGCGCGGTGTCGGCGCTGGGCTTGCGGTCGACGGTGACGGGCGCTTTCTCGCCGCGGACGCCCCGGGTCATCGAGCGGACGTCGCGACGGATCGCGTCGTAGCGCTCGGCGAGCGACGCGGGGAGCAGCGCGGACACGATCGAGATCTCGTCGAGCGGCGGGGGCGCGTCGACGGTCGAACCCGGTGATGAATACGGGTGCGTTTTATCAACCGTGAGCGACCGAACCATCTGCCGAACGTCGTGGCGAACAGCGTCGATCCGAGGGTGCAGCGCGCGGGGCGTGACGCGCGCGACGGCCGCGGCCACCAGGTCGATGGCGGTCGGGCGGGACGAAGGAGTTGGGTTGCCGTCGCTCATATCGAGTGAGTCCGGGTTGTATGGGGCAACGCGCATTGTGTCAAGTGACACTCTACACAATGCAGGTACCTCCCGGATTTCTGCGACAATTCCGCGATGTTCACTGGAATTGCGATCGAGCTGTCGACCTCGTGCCCTCGCTGCAAAGGCGCGCTTCCGCTCAACGGCGCGAGCGAGAGCGTCTTGTGCGACGCCTGCCGGACGGTGACCCCGACGCCCGTCGAGCTCTGGAAGACGGTGCTCGCCAGCGCGCTCGGCGAGGCCATTACGATGCAGCCCGAAGAGGGGCGGACGAGCGCCATGTTCACGCCGCACGGAAAGTTCGACCTGCTCTACGGTCGGCTCGACGCGCGGTGCACGAACAAGGACTGCAAAGCGCCGTTCGATCCTGCGCAAATAGCCAGCAGATTGTCAGCGGGGTCGATTTCGTGTGCGCGATGCCAGACCGCCGTCGCCCTGCGCGCCGCGCCGCCGTGGATGCGCGAGGTTCACCCCAACGCCGCCGTGCTCTTGGGCGAGGCGATGGCCGCGAGCGCTCCGAGCGAGAACCCCGCGTCGGTGCGGTTCCACTGCTACCACTGCGGCGCGGGAATGCCGCTCGACGGAAAGGAGCGCACGGTTCGCTGCGAGTATTGTCGACAGAGCCTCGTCGTTCCCGACGAGATCTGGGTGCGGGTCAACCCTGTGCGCAAGGTCGAGCGCTGGTGGGTGCTGCTCGACATCGACGTCGCTCGCGCTGCGGGCGCGCTTCCACAGAGCGTGAGCTCGCTCTGCGCGATCACCGTCGAGGCCGGAGGAAACCTCGTCCTCGCGTGGCACAGCGACGACGACGGAGACGCGGGACACCCGTGCCGCATCGCGCTCGCGCGCCGTGACGGACTGCTCACGTGGTTGCAATCCGGCGTCGAGTTCTCGGAGTACTGCCGCTTGGTCACCTCGCCCAACGACGGATCGCTCTGGATCGTCGACAAGTCCGAGGGCTTCGCGCGGCAGCTCCACGCACAAACAGGAGAGCCCGTAAGGACGCTCTCGCCGAAGAAGACCGCGTTCGACGCGACGGAGTTCAATGACGTCGCGATCGATTGGGACGGGTCGTTTCTGCTGTTTCGCAGCGACGACGTCGCGAGCTACGCGCTTCGGAGGTTCGCGCCGGACGGCTCGCGGATCCCCACATGGCCCGGGCAGAAGATCGTTCGCGACGAGTCCGACGTGGACCTCCCCGAGTGGACGTCGCTGCGATCCAAGCCCGTGCGGCTCCCGTCGGGCGCGAGGATCGTCGTCGGCTGGGACGGGGCGTTCTGGACGTACGACTCGCACGGATCACACGTCGCGAAGTTCGCGCGCGACGGATCGCTGCTCGGCGTGCTCGCGCTCGGATCGCGCGTGCTTCGCTCGATTCACGGCGCATTCGCGCGGCGCGACGGCGCGCTCATCGTGCTCGGCGACGCGACCCAACCGCTCGGCGAGTCGCACTGGCCCCACGTCGCCGTGCTCGGCGCGGACGGAGCCCTGCGGCTCACCCTCGGGCCGAACCTCGCGCCCGAGGCGCTCTCGCTCGGCAGCCACGCAGAGTTTCTCGCGGGAATGCCCGACGGATCGTTCTTCGTGACCGGACGAGACACCGACGCCGTGCGCGGCTTCGACGCCGAGGGTCGACGCGTGTTCACCAGCAGCGCGACGCGCGCGCTCGAGACCGGCTACCTCGCCGAGACCCTCGCCAAGGCGCGCCGCGGCAAGCGCCTCGCCGCGGACCGAGAGCGCTGACCGAGCGCTCGGCGTCCGACGCGCGCATCGCTGGCCGAATCCTCGCCGCGATGTGCGACCCTGCGATTCAGACGATGGATCGCCGCTCGAAGCTGCCCCTCACGCTGCTCGCACTGCTCTTGATTGTGTGTGCGCTCACGGCCTGGGCGCCGCCCGCGGGTCGCAAGAACTGGGCGCTCGAGGTCGTCCCTGGGCTCTTGCTCGTCGCGTGGATGGCGGCGACGCACAAGCGATGGAGGCTCTCGAACGTCGTCTACGTCGGGACGTTCTTGCACATGCTCGTCTTGATTTATGGTGGCTACTACACGTACGCGAACACGCCGCTCGGCAACTGGGCGAAGGAGGCCTTTCACCTCTCGCGCAATCACTACGACCGGATCGGGCACTTCGCGCTCGGGTTCTTTCCGGCGCTGTTTACGAGGGAGGTGTTGCTCAAGAAGACCCCGCTGGTTCCCGGAGGGTGGCTCGCGTTTCTCGTGTGGTCCGTGGTCTTCATGGTGGGGGCCTTCTGGGAGCTCATCGAGTGGTGGACCACGCTCGTCGTCGCAGGCGACGTGGGACAAGCGTTTCTCGGCTCGCAGGGCGACGTGTGGGACGCGCAGTGGGACATGTTTCTCGTGGGCGTCGGCGGCGCCGTGGCGCTCGCGACCCTGAGCAAGACCCACCAACGATCGATGGAGAAGGCCGCAGGAGCCCCGTGACGCGCGGCGAAGAGCCCTACAACACGCCCTTGACCGCGGCGCGATCGAGAAACTCGTCGACGCGCGCGAAGGTCTCTTTGTTGCCGTCTTGCGCGTAGCGCGAGAGGTTCTTCGCGTACTCGGGGATGCGCTCGATGAAGCGACGGATCACCGCTGGATCCGCGAGGGACTCGGCCATCATCCCGTAGCCCTCGTGCTCGAGGTAGCGCGCGTTCATGATCTGCTCGAACTGCAAGGCGAGCGGAACAGAGAGCATCGGCTTTCGGAGGTACACGGCCTCGCCCATCGTGGTGAAGCCTCCGCCCGCGATCACGCCGAGCGAGCTCGCCATGTCGTCGATGAAGCCGCTCTCGCTGAAGGCGCGAAACACGAGCGAGCCCTCGCGCTGGTCCTCGGTGATGTTGCGACGCGCGCCGTAGATCCTGCACTCGAGGCCTGTCTTCGAGAGCGTCTCGAGCAGCTCTTGGTAGCCCTCGCCCGTCTGGTACACGAGCAGGTGCCCGCCGTCGCGGATGTTCGCAGCGAGCACTTCAGGCCGCAAAATCGGCGGAACGAGCGTCGTGTCCTGCTTGCGCACCGGCGGCCGAAAGAACGTCGTGATCAAGTACTGATCGCAGAAGGGGAGCTTGCCCTTCACGAACGCCTTGGTGACTTGAAACTCGGTCTCGTGCCCCTCGATCACCGCCGGCGGGTGCGTGCAGCGGTTGATGATCTGCATGTTGTCGATCGACAACACCGGAATGCCGTGGCTCTTGGCGTACAGATACGTCCAGCTCTCGAAGTCCGAGATCACCACTTGCGGGCTGAACTCCTCGACGAGGTCGAAGTACGCCTTGATGTTCTGCGGGACGCCCGTGACGCCGCCGAGCACGTTGGACCACAGCGTTTTTCCACGGCGAACGCGGTTTTCTTCGTAGATCATGTGCAGCCCGTGGATGCGGTTGACGTGCGGAAACCGCTTGGACAAAAAGTCCACCGCGCGCCCCGAAGCCATCACGTGCACATCGTGCCCTTGCGCGAACAAGTGCTCGAGGATCACGCGAGACCGCATCGCGTGCCCCATTCCCTCGCCGACCACGCCGTACAGGATCTTCATGGCCAGGGAGGGTACGATGGTGAGCCCGTGCCCCGAAACGCATTGTGGAGCGAGCTGCTCCCGCTCGAGATCGTTCGTGATCCCGCGACGCTCAGGCTCGTCGCAAGGTTCGGGCTCGAGCTTCGGCTCGCGTGCTTCGCGGAGACGACCTCGTTCGACGAGCTCGCCCTCACGCTCGAGCGAGCCCGCGCGCACGACGTCGAGGTCGCCCTCTGGCCGATGCTCTCCAACGACGAGGGCCGCTGGGCCAGCGCGCACAACGGCGAGGCGTTTGCCCGCAACGCGCGTCGCGTGATCGCCGAGATGCGCGCGCGATCGTGCGCAGTTCGGGCGCTCATGGTGGACATCGAGCCGCCCATCGACGTGATGTCGCGCTGGCTCGCGCGGGCGAAGGCGCGCGTCCCGCGCAGGACCGACGGCGCCGCGACGCCGAGCGTCCCCGAGATCGAACAACGACTCGAGGGCGACCGCGCGCTCGTCGCGCTCTTCGACGAGCTCATCGACGAGGGCGTGCGCGTCGGGGCGGCGGTCGTTCCGACGCACGTGCTCGGCGGGACGGTGGGACGCGGGCTCGAGTGGCTCTTGGGGCTGCCCAACGACGACGTCGCGTACGAGCCCGCGAGCTCGATGCTCTACAGCTCGATGATGGAGGGCTACTCGCGCGGGTGGATCTCGCGAATGCGAGCGAAATCCCTGCTCGAACGCGGCGCGAAGCGCGCTGTGTCTCGCTTCGGGTCGCGCGCCGAAATCTCGCTCGGCGTCGTCGGAACCGGCGCCCTCGGCGACGAGCCCACCTATCGCGACGTGCGCGAGCTCCATGAAGATGTCGAGATCGCGCGGAGCGCAGGCGTCAGCCGGCTCGCGCTCTTCGACCTTCGAGGCGTGCTCGAGCGCTCGTCCCCCGAAGCGTGGCTCGAAGCGCTTACATCTTGAATACTGGCTCGAGACCGCGGACGTAGCGCGCGATCATGGCGTCGTCGATCGCGGGACACACGACGCCTCGCTCGGCGAGCCACGCGCGCGTCGCGCGCGATGGCCACGGGCCGCTCCCCAGCGAAAACGACGCTCCGAAGAACGCAGCCAGCGGCCTGAGCGGGCTGTCTCGGTCGAGCGCCGCGCGCCCGCGAAAGCTCTCGTAGTCGACGAGCTCGCACGGCCCGAGCGCCGCGAGCGAGCGCCCGAGCGCGGTGAAGGTCATCGAGCGCTCGACGTTGCAGAGGTGCAGGACGCGCCCGGCGGAAGACGGCTCGACCAACGCCGCGACGATGGCGTCGGCCACGAAATCAACGGGCGTCATGTCCAGCGTCGCCGGGTGGTCGAGCGCGACGCGGTACCTCCGGCACGCGGCGAGGTAGCGGTGGACGAAATCCGTGGGGTTTCCCAGTCCGCGAGCGCTGTGTCCCGTGATGAGCCCGGGGCGATGGACGCACACCGGCGCGCCCTCGGCCCGCGCCCGTCTCGCGAGGTGCTCGGCGACCCATTTGCTCGCGGCGTACCCACCGGCCCGCGCGGCGCTGTCGAGGGGCAGAAAAGAGCCCTCGTCTCCGTCCGAAGGAGCGGTCGAGATCGTCGAGACGAAGTGGAGCGGCTTGATTGTGTGTGTTCGACACAGCTCGACGAGCGACCGCGTGGCGAGCACGTTGGGCGCCCGCAGCGGCTCGTACGCCGTGAGCCAATTGACCGTCGCCGCGCAGTGAACGACCGCGTCGCACTCGCCCGCGAGACCGTCGAGCGTCGCGGCGTCGAGCCCGAGGGACGGCGCGGCGAGGTCTGCGCGAACGGCGCTCCATCGCGTCGATTCGAGCGGCGCGAGCCGGTACCGCTCGAGCGCTGAGCGCACGCGCGCGGTCGCCTCGTCGTCGCTCGTCGCGCGCACGAGGCAGCGCACCGTGGCTCGAGTCCGACGCAAGAGCGACTCGAGCACGTGCGCCCCGAGCAACCCAGTAGCGCCCGTGAGCAACACACGCTCGGGTGCTCGATGCGCGAAGCTCGGCAGCGCGCGATCGAAGGGCCCGAGCGCGAGCGCGCAGTCGTCAGCGAGCGTGACGCGCGCGACCAGGGTCGGGTCGATCGATGCTTCGATGCGCTCTGCGAGCGCGCGCAGCGTCGAAGACGACGACCAGTGCGCGAGAGGAACGTCGCGCCCGAGCTCGGTCGCGAACGCCGCGAGCACCTCGGCCGACGCGAGGCTGTCGAGCCCGAGCCCTTCGTGCAGCCGATCGTCGGCGCTCACGGGTCGGCGCGTGACGGCGGTCGCGATCGCGGCGAGGCGATCCGCGAGCGTCTGTCCACGCGCGACGCGCTCGACCGGCGTCGCCGACAGCGCGGCGAGCGCTTCGCGATAGCGCGCGAGAACGCCCTTGCGATCGATCTTCTGACTCGCGGTCAGCGTGCGATCTTCCGTCGAAAATGGCTTCGCGTCGACGATCACGCGCCGCGGGAGCTCGTACGCTCGGAGCCCCGCCGAAGCGCCGTGCTCGACGAGCGCGGCGAGGACCACGGACTCGGCGCGCGGGTGGGAGACGAGCGCATCGAGGGCGCTAGCGTGGGTGACCGAGAGCGCGGCGGCGAGCGGCTCGAGGCGGGCGATCACGATCGCGAAGAGCGAGCCGCCCTCGGGGTCGAGCGTGAGGACGACGCGGTCGACCATCGCACAGGTATTCAACACGCCCTCGCAGCGCTCGAGCGTGACGAACTCGCCGTTCGCGAGCTTGACCGTGTTGGATTTGCGGCCGAGCACGGTGATGGCGTTCTTCTCGAGGTCGCGCTCGACGATGTCGCCCGTTCGAAAGAAGCCCTCGTGATCGAAGCTCGCGGCGGTGGTCTCGGGGTCGTTGTAGTAGCCGTCGATCGCGTGGAGCGAGCGCACCCAGAGCTCGCCGCGCACGATCGCGCCGCCGCCGGGGTCGACGCCGTCGACGGGGACCACCTTGAGGTCGACGTTGGAGACGGGGGTGAAATTGCTGGTGATCGTTCCGACTTCGGTGCTGCCGTAGCCGTCGAACACCCACAGGTCCGAGAAGCAACGACGCAAGAACGAGAGCACCTCGGGGCTGACGGGGGCGCTTCCTGTCGAGACGCCTTGGAGGTTGCGACCGAACGCCCCGCGCGTCACGCGGAGCTCGTCGCGCTCGATCTCGTCGTGCGAACGCTCGGGGTGCGCGCGCTTCTGCGCCTCGACGCGCTGGGTGTGCCGACGAAACACCGCGTCGAACAAGCGGGGAACGGACGCCACCCACGTCGGCTCGAACGCCGCGAGGTCCGAGAGCACGTGCTCGCCGCCGGACGACAGCCCGATGTGCGATCCGTGGAGCACCGCCGCGGGAAGGTAGTTTCGCTCGGAGAGGTGACTCAACGGCTGAAACGACAGGTGCAGCGCGGGCTGCGCGGCGCCGTACGACTGGATCACGGCGTTGAAGCGCGCGTAGCTGCGCATGGCGCCCTTCGGCGTTCCAGTGCTGCCGCTCGTGAAGAGAATCGTGTGCGTATCGCCCTGCGAACGGGCGATCGGCGGCGGCGGAGCGGGCCCGCGCTCGTCGAGCATCGAGCGATACGAGCGCACCGAGAGCGCGTCGGTCTGGGTCGTCGGGAGCTCTGTCGGAGCGGCGGACGGTTGAAATCGTGTGTCATCGAGCGCCACCACGAGATCGACCGTGCCCGTCTTGCGAGCGGCGGCGCACACGCGCTCCATCGCAGCGCCGTCGCACAGAACGACGTCGAGCGCGCAGCGAGAGAGCACGTTTGCGAGGCGCTCTTCGTCGTCATCGGGGCTCAGGTTGACGACGACGTACCCACGGAGCACCGCGGCGATTTCGGCCGCGAGCCACTCGGGTCGATTGCGGGTGCACACGCCGAACATCACGCGCGCAGGGGCGTCGGCGCTGGCGTTGTAGCGACGCGACTCGAGGGCGCGGGCGAGCGAGGCGGCGAGGAGGCGGGCTTCGTTCCAAAGGTCGATGTAGCGGTGGGTGACGGAGAAGGGACCTTCGCCTGGCTGAGCGCGGGCGCTGAACAGCGGGCGCTGCGCGAACCGCGTGAACGCGCGCTGGTAGCTGAGCGCGAGGGTGTCGCCGTAGAGCTCCGTTCCATCGAGGATGATCCCGCGCACCCAGAGGCGCGGGAGCGAGCCGTCGGGCGCGACGAGCGTCACGCGAACGAAGCGCGCGACCCAATCGACGGCGCGAAGGAGCACCAGCGTCCCGTCCTCGGCGACGGGTAGATCGCCCGCGAGCGCCTCGAGCGTGTAGCTACCCTCGGGAGGCCCGCGGCTCGTCGACTCGAACGCATACCCCTCGACGCGCACGCGAACGTCGGGATCGACCGCTTCGATCCACAGCGTCACGTGCTCGAGCGCCGTCGACGCGCCGAGGTCGATCGTCCAGAACGGCGCCGGCTCGCGCCGCGTCGGCCGCGAGTACATCGTCGGTGGGTCACGATCGACAGAGCTCTGCTTGGTCCACTTTCCGTGGGCCATGTCCGCGCAGTAGAGCGGCGGGGCGCCCTCGATCGACGGAAATCTCGAGGGACGACGAGACGCCCCGATCGGGGCCTGCGGTGTCCAATAGTGACAGTCGAGCGCGGCGTCGAGGTCGCTCACGGGACCATGACTGTAGCCGGTGCAACAGCGCGCTGGGCTCAGCTCGTGCGCAAGAAGCGCTCGAGCGCGAGGGCGCTCGGCTCGGGCTGCTCGGTCGTAAAATCGTGCCCAGCGCCCGGGAGGATCTCGAGCTTCGCGCCAGGGATCGCAGCGGCGAGACGCCTGGAGTTTTCTGCGGGAATCAATCGATCCGCGTCGCCCGTCACGACGAGCGTCTCGGCGCGGATCGCGCCCACCTCGCGGGACACGTCGTGCTCGGCCGCGGCGAGGAGCTGCAGCGCGCTGCCGCGGAGCGGGACGGGCTCGCTCGTGGCGATCGCGCGCCACGCCGGGATGATGTCGTCGCGCTCGCGCAGAAACGAAGGCGAGACGACGATGGGCGCTGTGTACTCGAGCGCGTCCGCGAAGCGAAGCCTCCCTGCGCGAAGGAGCATCGCGATCGACCCGAGCGGAATGCGTTCGGCCGCGCGACCTCCCATCGTCGTGCAGCCGAGGACGAGCTTGTCGGTGCGCGAGGCGTGCCGCAGCGCGAAGCGCATGGCGATCATGCCGCCGAGGGACATTCCAAAGATGTGCGCGCGCTCGACGCCCGCGTGGTCCATCACCGCCGCGACGTCGTCGGCCATCTGCCGCGTCGTAAAGGGAACCACCGGCTTGTCCGAGCGCCCTACGCCCCGATTGTCGAGCACGAGGACCGAGAACGAACGACGCATCCGCGGGACAAAATCCAGCCAGAACCGCGCTGATCGCGCGAGCCCGCGGATCATCACGAGCACCGGCGCGCCGCGTCCCGCGTTGGATGGATGCAGCTCGTAGTAGAGCGCGACGTCGCCGTTGTGTGCGTGGCCCATCGATGTGCTCGGGAGCTATACCGGCTCTGCCATCGGTTGGCGACACGCGAGCTGAGCTTCTCGGGACATTTCAGGCTCGCGATGTGCTTGCGCGGCTTCGGTGTGAGTAGAGTGCGCCCGTCCCCGGACGTCGATGACTCGCCCCAAAGCCAATGTCGGTCACACGTACAGCGCGGTGGTCGCGCGCGCGACCGAGCCCGTCTCGCTCGCGCGGTGGCTCGCGGAGACGTACACGCACAGCGACGAGCCCGCGTGGCGTTCGCGCTTGGAAGCGGGCGAGATCGACGTGGACGGTGTCCGCGCAGAAGTGACCGCGACGGTCGCGGCGGGGCAGCGCGTCGACTGGCGACGGCCGCCGTGGATCGAGCCCGAGGCGAACCGATCGTACGAGCTCGTATACGCCGACGACGACCTCGTGGTGGTGGACAAGCCGAGCGGGCTGCCGACGCTTCCTGGTGCCGGTTTTCAAGAGAACACCCTGCTCAGCGTCGTGCGCGAGGATCACCCGGAGGCGGACCCCGTTCATCGGCTCGGGCGCGGGACGTCGGGGCTCGTCGTGTTCGCGAAGACCGAGCGCGCCCGCGCGGGGCTCACGCGGGCGCTTCGCGAGCACGCGGTCGACAAGCGATATCGCGCGAGGATCGTCGGCGCGCCGCCGTGGGATACGCTGGAGATCACCACGCCGATCGCGCCTGTGTCGCACGCGAGGCTCGGGGAGGTGTTCGCCGCGCGGCCCGACGGACGGCCCGCGCGATCGATCGCGACGACGGTGACGCGAGGGTTTGAGTCGCTCGTGGACGTTCGGATCTTCACGGGACGCCCGCACCAGATCCGGATTCACCTCGCGTCCGTCGGGCACCCGCTCGCGGGAGACCCGCTCTACGCGCCCGGTGGGACAGCGCGGCACGACGCGGTCCCCGGCGACCTCGGCTACGCGCTGCGCGCCTGGCGAATCGCCTTCGCGCACCCGGTCGACGGTCGGGCGTTGTCGTTCGAGCTGGCGCTTCCTCCCGCGCTCAGCGACGGCTCGGGCGACGATCGTGCCGCCGACGGTGATCGAGCGGACGCGACGAGGGAATCGCAGGATTCAACGAGATCACACTTCGAATAAACCGAAACATACGAAACGATCATTCGGCTTCTGTCATCAAAGGGAAGAGCATGGAATCGAGCACGAGCGAGCCAACACGAATCACCGTCGCCGAAGGCGACGGCATCGGACCCGAGATCACGACAGCGGTCTTGCGCATCCTCGACGCGGCGGGCTGCGGCCTCTCGTACGAGCGGATCTCCGTCGGCGAGAAAGAGTATCTGCGCGGAGAAAACAGCGGGATCAGCAAGGACGCGTGGGCGGTGCTGCGGCGCAACCCGCTGTTTCTGAAGGGGCCGATCACGACGCCGCAAGGGGCGGGCTACAAGAGCGTAAACGTCACGCTTCGAAAGACGCTGGGGCTCTTCGCCAACGTGCGGCCCTGTCGAAGCCTGCACCCGTACGTGCGCACGCAGCACCCTGGGATGGACGTGGTCGTCGTGCGCGAAAACGAAGAGGACCTCTACGCGGGGATCGAGCACCGACAGACGACCGACGTGTTCCAGTGCTTGAAGATCGTGAGCATCCCGGGGACCGAGAAGATCATTCGGTACGCGTTCGACTATGCGTTGGCCAACGGGCGCAAGAAGGTCACGTGCCTCGTGAAGGACAACATCATGAAGGTCACCGACGGGCTGTTTTCGGACACGTTTCGTCGGATCGGAAAGGAGTACCCCGGCCTCGCCCAAGAGGTGCAGATCATCGACATCGGCACCGCGCGCGTCGCGACGCAGCCCGGTCGATACGACGTCGTCGTCACGCTCAACCTGTACGGCGACATCCTCAGCGACGTCACCGCGGAGCTCTCCGGGAGCGTCGGGATGGCGGGCAGCGCCAACGTGGGAGACCACCTCGCGATGTTCGAAGCGATCCACGGGAGCGCGCCGGACATCGCGGGGCTCGACGCGGCGAACCCGAGCGGGCTGCTCAACGCGGCGTGCATGCTCCTCGTGCACGCGGGCAAGGGCGCGCAGGCAGAGCTCGTGCAAAACGCCTGGCTCTCGACGCTCGAAGACGGCGTTCACACCGCGGACATCTACCGTGAAGGGCTGTCGAAGCAGCGGGTCGGGACGCGTGCGTTCGCGGACGCTGTGATCGCGCGGCTCGGGCGCGCCCCGCGCGAGCTCGTGGCCGCCAAGGCGAGCGGTGAGCCGATGCCGCGCTACACGTACAAGCGCGCTTCACCGCGCAAAGACCTGTGTGGAATCGACGTGTTCGTCTGCGACGAGCGCAGCGCGCCCGACGAGCTCGCGGCGAAGATCCGCGCGGCGGCGGGCGACATCCTGCAGCTCAAGCTCATCACCAACCGCGGCGTGAAGGTCTGGCCCGAGGGCTTCGCAGAGACGTTCTGCACGGACCACTGGCGATGCCGCTTCGTCGGACCGAGCGTGAAGATTCACGAGTCGAAAGCCACGTACGAAGTGATCTCGCCCCAGAAGATCATCGCGCTTCTGTCCGCCCTCGAAGAGAACGGGATCGAAGTGGTCAAGACCGAGAACTTGTACTTGTTCGACGGCGTCCGAGGCTTCTCGCTCGGTCAGGGCGAGTAGGCGGCCTCCGCGTCACGCCGCGAGCTTCTCGGCGGCAGGGGCGCGCTCGGCGAGGTGCTCGTCCATGGACGCGAGGCCCTTGTCGAAGTCCTTGCCGATCATCTTCTCCATGTTCATCACCGCGTCGAAGAGCTTCGACACGAAGGCGTTGTCGCCCTCCATGATCCACGAGACCACCGAGCGGTCGCCCTTCGGCTCGATCGTGAAGGTCGTGGTGTTGCGCGCCTCGAACGGCTTGATGAAATGCAGGTCGATCACGACCTTCTTGTTCGGCTCGACGGCGACGATCTGCATGTTGCCTTCGCCGACCTTCTTGTCGCCGAGCCAGTGGTACTTGGCGCCCTCGCCCGACGCGGGTCCGTCGTAGTCGCGCTTCATGTCAGGGTCGAGCTTCTCCCACGGCGACCAGTGCGACCACTGGTGAAAATCTGCGATGAGCGCGAACGCCGCTGCTGCGTCGCCGCGGACTTCGCGCGACCGCACGTAGCGAAACTTCGATGGACGGGACGCCACGTAGGCGAGAAACCCGAGGACGAACACTCCGAGGCCGCCGAGGATGTACATGAGCAAAGGTGATCGCAGCCCGCCCCGCGGACCGAGAAATTTTCGGCGCAGATTTTCAACGGTGGGGCGAGAGCTCGGTCCCTTCTGAGGTTCGTTGCGCGCGAAGCACGTGGGCCGCGCACGACTGTTCGAGGGACTCGGCGAGGACGCGAGAGTGGGTCGTGACCCAGAGCTGCGTCGTGCGCGCGGCGAACGCGATGGCCTTCGCGAGGGGAGCGATGGCCGACGAGTGCAGGCTGGACTCGGGCTCGTTGAGGGCCATGAGCGACGGCGGCCGGGGCGAATAGAGCGCGGCGAAGAGCGTGAGCAAGCGGAGCGTTCCGTCGCTCAATTCACGGGCTGCGAGGGGGCGCTGCATCCCCGCGACGTGCATCTGCAGCTCGAGCGTCCCGCGCTCGTGCGTGATCTCGACGCGCCCTCCCCCGAGCGCCGCGCGCACGGCGTCGTCGAGCGCGCGTCCGTCGCCGTTTTCGCGGATGGTCTGCCACGCCGCCGCGAGGTTCGCTCCGTCCGCGTCGAGCACGAACGAGCGAATGGCAGTGCACGACCCGCGCGCGGGTGAGCCCGCGTCCACGCGGAGCTGATGGTAGAAGCGCCAGCGCAAGACGGTCTGTCGCAGCGCAGAGAGCACTGGATAGCGATGCGGGTCCGCGAGCTGCGAGAGGATCGACTCGCTCTGGTCGAGGGACGACGGGTACTCGACGCGCGAGCCCGTCACGTCGCGCGCGGTCGCCGCGAAGTTCGCGCGGTCGAGCACGACGTGCGAGCGGCCCTCGTCGACGACCCACGCGCGCTCGGATTTGACCAGCGGATCGAGCGAGAACATCGAGTCCACCTCGCCGCTCCCGACGGGCAGACCGAGGGCGAGCTCGTAGGCGAAGGCCTCGTCGTCGACGCGGACGCGGACGCGGCGCGGGCCCTGCTTTTGAATTCCAGCCCACAAAACCGAGGGCATCCCGCCCTCGTCTGCGAGGGTGCGGGCGAGCGTCCCGTCGACGGCGGCGCGGACGAGGCGGAGGGACTGGTAGAGGTTGCTCTTTCCCGCGCCGTTTTCGCCGACGATCACGGTGACGTTGGACAGCGCGAGCGAGACCGCGCGAAGCGAGCGGTACCCTTCGACCTCGAGGCGAACGAGCGGCACGACCGGTCGAGGGTAGCGTGCTACGGTCTCGCGCAGAGAGCGATGTTTTCTCGGGGCGAAACGCACGCATCGATGACACGCATCGCGCTCGGCGCAGCGATGCTCGTCAGCGCGCTCGGCGGGTGCGGCAGCGCGCGGCCGCAGTCCGAACCGCCGGCGGTGCGCGCGCGGCTCCTGGCGACCTTCAACTCAACCGCGTGCGCGATCGACGAGCGAGACCGACTGTATTGTTGGGGCTTTGCGCCGGTCGATGGCGGCGTGATCGCGACGTCGCCGACGCTCGTGACGACCGCGCCGGGCGCTGTCGAGCTGGCCGTCTTCGGCGGAGCGTATTGCGTGCGCACAGACGATGGCGTGGTGTCCTGCGGCGGCGCGAACGAGCTCGGGCAGCTCGGCGACGAGGGGCCGTCGCGGGGCGAGCTGCGCGCGGTGCCTGGCGTTCCACTGGCGAAATCGCTGCTCGCGAGCGCGCGTGGGTTTTGTGTGCTCTCGCGAGAAGATGAATTGTGGTGCTGGGGCTACGCCAATCAGCGAGGACCGACAGGGGGGCCCTTCGACGTCGTTCAGCGGAGCTACCGCGCGACGAGGATCACGCAGGATCGCTTCGAGCGCGTCGTCGGACGCGGGACGGTGTGCGCGTCGGGCGCTGGCGCTCTCAGCAACAGAGTGTTCTGCGAGGACGCTTCGGCGATCCGCGACGCGCCGTCGTTCGCGCTCGTCGAAGTGCGAACGCTCCCCCCGCTGCCGCTCTTGTACGCGGCGCGAGGGATCGTGTGCGTCGGCGCGTCGGGGCAGGCTGCCTGCAACGAACTGCTCGCGAATTCGCAGGCGAGCGCGCTGCGGGTGGGCATCCCGCAAGACGCGACGCTGGCGCACGTCGACCCGCGCGTCCGCTGCGTCTTGCGACGCGGCGAGCTCCGCTGCTCTTCGCGGGGAACCGACGGAAACATCCCCCTCTTGATCGATAGCGCCGACGACTCGGGCTACCGCCGCGCGGCGACTCCGCCGCTCGCGAGCGCGGCGATCGAGTTTAGTTTCGGCTGCGGGCTCGAGACCAACGGGGCGATCGTGTGTTGGGGCAGCGACTACGCGGGACAGCTCGGGCAAGGCCGGGCGCGCTTCACGCCGCGACCGATGCGCGTCTCGGGGCTGAGCGGCGTTCGAGAGATGACGATCAACGGAGGCCGCTTCGAGCGCAACCTCTCGGTCGTGTTCGCTGACGAGCGAGGGCTCTTCGCCCGGCAAAACAACGGCGAAACCGAGCTCGAGCCGCTCACTGGACCGCGCGGTGCGCCGTTCAGCAACTCGTTTGTCGACCCCATCGTCGCGCCCGCGCCCCGCTCGGTGCTCACCACTGGAACGACGGTCTGCGGACTCTTCGACGACGGTCGCTTGCGCTGCTCGCCGACCGAGGGGCGCTGGACCGAGCCGTTCGGCGCGATGACCGAGGGCGCGAGCGCATACGCCTTCGATTGGCAGACGTTTTGTCGGCTCACGCTGTCGGGCCGCGTCGAGTGCATCGCGCACCCGACGTCTAGCGAGCGACCGAGGGACGTCCCCGAGCTCGCCAACGCGCGCGCGATCGCGTCGGGCTACGAGCGCGTGTGCGCGATCACCGCGGAGCGAACGGTCCGGTGCCTCGTGCGCCGCGTGATCGACACACGCGGAACGGTCGAGACCCGCGTCGAGACGGCGGCCGGGATCGACGACGCGACGCACATCTTTTCATCGGGTCGGGTCGTGTGCGTCACGCGAAGCGACGGCGCGCTCTATTGCTGGGGCCAAGAGTGGGTCGCTGGACGCGCGACGAGCCAGCCGCTCGAGGCGCCGACGCGCGTCGAAGGCGTCCGCGATGTTCGCTCGATGGCGATCTCCTCGCCGTCCCTCGAGACGCGGACGCCCGGCTACGCGTGCGCGGTCGACAGCGCGGGCGCTGTGTACTGTTGGGGAAGGAACACCCTCGGCGAGTGCGCCTCGAGCGGCGGTCGCTTCATCGAGCGCCCGACGCGCGTCGAGGGGCTCACCGCTGCGAGGTCGGTCGTCAGCAACAGCACGCAGACGTGCGCGGTGCTGGAGAGCGGCGACGTGTGGTGCTGGGGGATGACGACAGCGACGTCGACCGGCGGGATCGGCTCGATCTACACGCTCGACCGTCCGGTGCGCGTGGCGCTTCCGACCGAGTGATCGACGCGACGGCGAACGAAGCGCGAGCTTCCTTCGGCGCGCGCGACGCTGTAACTACGGGACCATGAACCTTCTTCGTTCGACCATGCTCGCGTCGCTCGCGCTCTGCGCGATCGCCTGCGGGACCCCTAGCAACAACACGCCCGACGCCAACGAGATGGACACGGGCGTCGCAGACAGCGCGTCCCCGACGGACAGCGCGACGCCGATGGACAGCGGCGCGGACGCGACGGTGGATTCGGGTACGAGCACGGACAGCAGCGTCGCGGACACGGGCGTCGCGACGGACTCGGGTGTCGCCACGGACAGCGCGAGCGGCGATGCGTGCGCGGTTCCTCCGGGCGCGGCGCCGATGCTGATGGGCCCCAACCAGTGCTCGACGCTCGACTTCGGGCAGCCTGCGGCCAACGCGATGGACGTCCCGATGGCGATCACGTTTCGAGGCGGCGCGATTCCACCGGGAATCTACGACGCGATCGCGTACTCGCGCACGACGGGCTCTCTCATGTCGTCCTTCCGCGCGACGCTCGTGGTGGGCGCAGACCTTCGCTACACCGAGGTCCGTCAGATCACGACAAACCCGATGAACCCCGGGCCCATCACGCGCCGCTCGGGCACGCTCATGCCGTCGGGCTCGACGCTCAACCGGACCATCACGTGCGACGGCGGCGACGCGGGCGTGGAGATGATGTCGGGCCCGTACTCCATCGAAAACCGCTGCGACAGCGTGCTTTTGCACTTCGGCACGGCGAACCTCTGGTTCACCTACCGCCGCCGTACTTGAAATAGCGCACACGCAATCGAGCTGCGTGATGGGCGTCGGGGCGTCCGTGGCGACTTGCTCGTCAGCGCGCGGAGTGGCCCGCGACGCGAGCCTCTTGTAGGGCCTGCAACGGCCCGTGAAGCAAAGGATCGCGTCGCGGTCATGTAGCCGCTCTTGTCGACTGTGCGGGTGGTGGTCTGCCGCGGCGTAGCGCCGCGAACGCAAAGCTCGCTCGTTGGACGCCCCAACGCCGATCACGAAGCGAGTGTATCGTAGCGCGTGCTCACGCGAAGGCGGATTCGAGTCGAGCTCTTGGCGATCGCTTCGGGAGCGTGGGGCTGCGCGTCGAACGCGACCCGCCACGCGCCTGCGTGCATCACTGGGGCGCCGAGATGAATCTCGGCGCAACGCCGCCGCTGCGCGTCGCGCGCCCGCAAAGCCGGTCGCGCAGGAGCCCTCTGTGCCGAGGCTCCTCGCGGCTTTGCGCGCGCTGCGAAGCAGCGTTCATGCGGCGAGATTCATCTCGGCGCGTCTGATCCATCGCGGCGCACTTGCCCGTTGCGCAATCGGTCATGGCCGTTGCGCGATCGGTCAACGAAGCTCGTTGAGCTCGCGCGTAGGACTGACGCGATGAAGACCGAAACCATCGCCGCGCTCGCCGTCGCCGTCGCGACGCACGCGAGCGCTGCCAGGGCACAAGCTCCCGCCGGCGCGCCTCCCCCAACGGACGCGCGCGCACCGACGAGCCGACACTCGATCGAAGCGAGCGTCTATCTGCACCAGCTCGTGCATCCCGGAGCGCAAGTCGGCTACTCGTATCGACTGCTCTCGACGGCCGATGAGGTTCACTCGCTGATCGTCGGCGTCGACGTGGGAACGTACGTGTGGCTCCGCCATTCGATCGGCGTGTTCGTGCTTCCTCGCGTAGGGTATCGACTGCGCACGCCCGGCGGCTTTCACGCAGAGGTCAACATGCACGCGGGCTACCTGCAGGGCGTGCTCGCGAGCGAGTCGTTCGACGTGGTCGACGGCGCGGTGGTGGCGTCGGGTCGCGCGGGCTATCCGTACGCGTACCTCGGTCCGTCTGCGGGCGTCGGCTACGCGATTCGCGCGATACGCGTGACGCCCTTCGCGCGCATCGGCGTGCAGTGGCAGCTCCCGGTGTTCGATCAATCGCTGATGCGCCTCGTGGCGGCGGTCGGCGCGGAGGTGGCGTTTCGATGAGCTCGCGCAAGATGCTGGTCGCGCTCGGCGCGCTCGGGTTGCTCTCGGCCTTCGCAGGATCCGGGTGCGCCGATTGGCGCGCGGGAGACGAGCACTATTTCGTGCAGCACAAGGGCGCGGCGATGCCCGTGTGGGTCACGGGCAACTGGCGATCCAATCGCATCATCGTCCACGTTCACGGCGGACCGGGAACGACCAACGGAATCTACTTTCAACGCTCGAGCTACCAGCGCCTCGCGGATCGCTACGGCATCGCGTACTACGAGCAACGGGCCAGCGGCGCGTCGCAAGGCAACCGCCGCGCCCTGCTCAACCGAGCGCAGTTCGTCGAGGACCTCGACGTCGTGCTTCGCACGCTCGAGAGCCGCTATCCCCGCGCGCAGTTCGTCCTCATGGGGCACAGCTGGGGTGGATTCTTGACGGCGGCGTACCTGCTCGACCCAGCGAGGCAGTCGCGCGTCCGCGCGTGGATCGTTCAGGACGGGGCGATCAACGCGTCGTGCCGCGGCTGGCAGCTCGGCGTCGACGAGGTCCTCGCGCGCAACATCGAAGGGGCCGCGGCGTTCTACCGCGACGTGTGGCGATGCGACTTGAATACAAATACAAACAATCAAATCGAGCTGTATCAGGGCCGCTACGTGCACCTCTGGCACAGCTTGTTCATCCGCGCGGCGGGCGGGTACGACGTCGTGCCCGACCGGACGCTGAACACGGGCGACATCGCAGAGAGCATCTTTCGGTCGCAGTTCGACCTGCTCGCCGTCAACGCCCACTCGCCGCTGCCCCTCGAGGACTACTACGGCGTCGACCTCACGCCGCAGCTCGCGCAAGTGCGCATCCCGTCGCTCGTGCTGTGGGGAACGCGAGACTTCATCACGCACCACGCGACGGCGCGGCCGACGTACGAGGCGATCGGCGTTGCAGCCGCGCAGAAAGAGCTCGTGCTGTTCGAGCAATCCGGCCACAACCCGTGGGCCGAAGAGCCCGAGCGCTTCTTCGACGCCGTCGATGGCTTTCTGCGCCGGCAGCTCTGGGCGGACTGAGCGCGCGCTTCGGCGCGATACACTCGCGGCGGTGACGGACGGGATCGAAGACGACTCTGGGCGCTGGCTCTATCGCGAGCTCGTGCGCCTCGGGCTCCCCGCGGCGAAGTTGTTCGACGAGGCGGGGCTCGACGCGGCGCACCGGCGTGGCGAAGTGCGCCCGCCGTGGAGCGCGCGCGTCTCGGTGAGCGCGGCGGCGGCGCGGCTGCTCGACGACCCGTGTCTCGGGTTCGACCTCGCGGGGACCATCGAGATCGCCGAGCAAGGCGTGTTCACCGCGGCGCTCGTTCACGCGCCGAGCATGCGAGAGATGCTCGACACCGCGCTGGCTCACTTGAAACTATGGGAGCCGCACGCGCGGCTCGACGTCGAGTCCGACGCTTCTTCGACGCGGCTCTACTACGCGCACGACGTCGACGATCCGCTCGGCGCCGCGGTAGAGACGCAGATTTCGCTCGTCGCGATGAGCTCGATCTTGCTCCATCGGATCCCCGCGCTCCGCTCGTCGCTGACGCTCGGGTTCGCGTGCGCGCCGCCGAGACACGCGCGCTGCGCGTCGACGCTGGCGAAGCTCGACGTCTCGACGCGCTTTCATCAGCCTCGGTGGTACGCCGAGATCCCGACGGCGTTCGTCGACGAGAAGCTCCCCGGCGCGCACCCCGTCGTGAACAAGCTCTTGCACGAGCGCATCGCGCGAGAGCACGCGCGCCAGCGAGGGCAATCGTCGTTTCTCGAGCGCCTTCGCTCGGCGCTGCGCGAAGGGTTCGAACGTCGATGGAGCGCGGGCGACATCGCAGCGGCGTTGGAGCTCTCGACGCGAACGCTTCAGCATCGGCTGAAGGCGCACGGAACATCGCTCACGCAGCAACAGACGCTCGTGCGCATCGAGCTCGCGCGGACGCTGCTCGCGCGACGCGAGCACACGGTGGAAGAGGTCGCTAGCCGGGTGGGGTTCGACTCGCTCGCTGCGTTTTCGCGCTTCTTTCGCAGGCATACGGGGCTCGCTCCGTCGTCGTTTCGCAGCGCGAACTCCGCGTCGGGATAGCCCTCACTCGATCTCGCCTTCGATCTCGCGGCCGTGCGGCGCGCTGACGTTGATGCCGAGGTGCCAGCGGTCCGTGGCGCCTGCGGCGAGACGCACGTTCCATCGCAGAACGCCGGGCGCGTCGCCCTCTTGGCGGGCGCTCGCCGAGCGACTGTCGGAAGACGTTCGAACCACGAGGCCCTGCGAGCGTGACACCGGGAGCTGCTCGAACACGATCAGGTCCACGGGCTGCTCGCGGTGGTTGCTCACGCGATAGTCGTAGCGAACGCCTGTCGTGTCGCGACCGCCGTTGCCGCGCGCCTCGCGGGACGCCAACGTGCGATCGATGCTCACCGAGCCGTCCACGCCGAACGGGAGCGTGAGCTCGTCGCCCGCCGCGGTGTCGCGGATCGCGGCCGTTCCCACGAATTCGCCCTCGACGAAGAGCGCCGCGGTGCCGGCGAGCAGCGCGAAGGGGTTCTCGTTGCGCGTCTTCGCGGTGAGAAACACCGAGGTCGAGTGACGCGGCGCCGCGTAGTGCTCGATCGACGCCCGAAGCTCCGTGTGCGCGGCGAGGATGCGTCGCGGCGTCGCTCCGCTGCGCAGCGTGACCGGCATGGGAACCTCGAAGCGCGCAGCCAAAAGGTTCGCCCGCACCGCAGCGGCGCGGCGCTCGATGCGCGTCGGCGGCGCGACGGGGGCCATCGCGACGTCGGCCTCCGTCGCGCGCGCGGCGCCAGCCATCGACGGGCGCGCGACACCGGCGGTCATGCGGCGCCGAAGGACGAGCTCTTCGCTCACTTCGCGGTCGCGCTCGGGCTCGGGTCCGAGGGTGATCGCCCGCTCTTCGAGCGTGGGAAGCGCGATGTGTCCCGCTTGTTGAACGCTCGAGAGCGTCACGCGAACGCCCGTCCAATCCTCGCCCGTCGTCTGCTGCAACGACGCGAGGACGTCGAGCTGCACGGTGTGGTTCGCGCCCTCGCGCGCGAGGTGCGCCGCGTACGAGGGTCGCCACGAAGCCGCGCCTTGGATCGCGTAGTCGAGCTCGAGCCGCGCTTGGCCGTCGCGCTCGGCGCTCACTTCGACCGAGACGTACTTGGCGGGCGCGCGGCCCTGCGCTTCGAGCGTGCTCAACAGCGCGACGTTCGTGTCGATTTGCGATCGAACCGCGGCGATTCGCTGATCGATCGGCGCGAGCTGCGCGCCGACGGCGACGCGCTGGCGAGCGAGCGACCCGAGCGCGCGCTCGCGCTCTGCGAGGAGAGACAAGTGCTGCGCGCGGAGCCCCGCGATGGTCTCGGAGAGCGAGCGTCGGGAGGCTTCGGTGCTCTCACCCACCGTTCCGATACGGATCACCGTGGCGTCGGTGACGAGGCCCGGCCCGACGCCGGTGAGCCGCAGCGACTCGTCAGTGATCGCCATCGGCAGCGGCCCGAACACGAGCTCGTGCTGCCCTCGCACCATCTGGAGCTCGGCGCTGCGGCGAACGCTCACCGCCGAGGGAAACACCGTCGCAGCGCTCACCCGCGAATCGACGCGGATCGTCGCGGCGAGCGACGGAGACGCGATCGATACGAGCGCGAGCGCGAGGGACGAGACGGACCATGAACGACTGCGAATACCCATGGACGAAAGACTCCGTGGCGATGACGAACGAAGATCGACGAGCGAGCGTCGAGGCCTCTTCGACGGAGCACGTGCACGCGAGGTCTCTCGTTGGGACAGAGAAAATGCAGGCGATTTTGTGGCCAAGGATCGGCGACGCGCCGGTGTCGATCGCGGTTCGGCTGGCTCAGAACCGCCCGAAGCAGCCGAGGCCTACGGCGTCGCCCATGGGACCGGGCGCACACGAAAACAAGAGCGACGGCGCCGGTCGCGCGGCGAACATCCTGCGCGGAGCTTCGCAGCGTCCGTTCTCACAGAGCGGCGCCTGCAAGTTCGGCGCGGGCACCTCGGGAGGCCTCGCCGAGAGCGCGGGCTTGAGCACGAAATACGTGATGATCGACGCGCCGATCGTGAGTCCGCCGACGACGGAACCGGCGATGCGCAGGACGTTCCACACGTCGAGCGCGGCGCGGATGTCGAGGCACGACTGGCTGCCGCCGCCCATCGCGGGACACATGAGCTCGGGCGCTTGCAGCCGCGGCGCGAGCACGCCGAAGCCGACGAACCCCACGATCGCGCCGATGCCCACCACGCCGCCGCTGATCCCCAACACGAGCGGGATCACGCTCGGCGGACGCACCGCGGGAGGCGCGACGGGCGGCACGCTCACGTTGGGCGCGCTCACGTTGGGGGCGCCGATGTTCGGCGCGCCGACAGAAGGAGTCGGGATCGCGACGAGCGGAGCCGACACGCGCGCGACCGCCCCGATGGCCACCTCCGCGCTCACGCGCGCGTCGAGCATCCCCGCTGCACGAACGGTGAACGCCGCGACGCCGGGCAGCACGAAGAGCGGCTCGGCGATGGGCAAGCGCGCGACGAGCATTCCACGGTAGTAGACCTGGGCGCCCGCGCGCGCGTCGATCATCACGCCGCCGAGCTGCGCTTGCAGCGCGCCGAGCGCGGCGTCCACGCGAGCGCGGGCCGCGAGGTACGCCGTTGGCGCTTCGAGCTTGAACCGACGCAGCAACAACCACGCGAGGTCGATGCGCCCCGCGCCCTGGAGCGCGAAGCCCAAGTCACCGAGAAGCGACGCATCCGCGGACAAGCGATAGGCGCCTTCGAGCGACGCGATCGCGTCGAGCCACGCGCTCGCCGCAAGCGAGGCGCGACCGCGCGCGGCGAGCTGCGCGGCAAGGTCGAGGTGCGCTTGTGTCGCCGGCCCTTCGATCGAGAGGTCGGGGAGCGACGCGCTCGGGAGCGACACGGTGGGGAGCGCGCCGACGGCGCCGAGCGTTCCCCCGACGGCGCCGTTGACCGACCCGGTGACAGAGCCGCGCACGGACAGCCTCGCGTCGACGCTCGCGACCGCGCCGATCTCGACGCGCGCGGTGACGCGCACCTCGGGCAACCCCGGGGCGCGCACGGTGAGCACCGCGTCGCCGGGCAACACGAACACCGGCGCAGCGAGCGGCAATCGCCCAACGAGCCACCCTCGGTAGTACAGCGACGCGTTGGGAACATCCGCGCTCACGTTGACCGCCCCGAGCCTCGCTTGGAGCGCCGACAACGCAGCGTCCACCCGCGCGCTCACCGTCGCGTACACGCTCGGCGCTTCGAGCTTGAAGCGCCGCAGCGCGATCCACGCTTCATCGATGCGGAGCGCGCCCTGGAGCGCGAACCCGAGATCGCCCAAGAGCGACACGTCGCCGCTCAATCGAAAGGCCGCGTCGAGCGACGCGATCGCCTCTGCGAAGGCGTTGGCCGCGAGCGAAGCGCGCCCGCGAACGGCGAGCTGCGCCGCGAGCGAGAGCTGCGCCGTCGTCGCGGGCGCCTCGAGATCCACGGACGGCAACGCGGCGCTGGGGATGCAGCGACGCGTCTGCGCGTGAGAAGACGGAGCGAAGCTCGCAGCCGCGAGCGCGAGCGCGATGCACGAAGACCGAAGAGAACGACTCATGATCCCTTTGGTCGTAGAGCGCGATCGATTCTTCAAACCAGCACGAAAAAGCGTTCGATCGACGCGGGTGCAGCGTCACGATACGAGAAAATTTCCAAGAGTTTCACGCGCAGCACGCGCGGGTGTCGGGTGCACATCGACGTACGCCACACGCGCTACGCGCGCCACGGGAGCGACGCTCTTCGAAGCGATTGACGCTCGCCATCGACGCGCGTCGCTGACGAGTTGCGATGACCATCGAGCTGGCGATTTGCAGACGATTCGCGGGTTCGCAGCGCGATCAAGTGCGTCGCCACTGCGCGCCGCGAGGATGTCCTCATCGGTCACTCGAAGCGCTGCGCGAGCGTGTCGGCAGCGGACGCTGCGACGAGCTCAGAGCGTTCGCGCCCCGCGCGCTTGCGGCTCATCGGGGCTGGCGTTGACCGCGGGCGACACGGGCTGCGGCTCGCTGCGCGACGCGCGACGCGGCGCGTACTCGAACTCGGTGCGGATCGAGAACTGGCCTCCCAACGGAACGCTCTGCCCGATGGCGGTCGTCGAGAGCGCGTTCGCGAAGAGCTGCGCCGAGAGCGTGACCCACACAATCGAGATGTCCAGCGATATCCAGGGAGTCAGCGTCACGGCGTGGTCTGGCGGAGGTGAGAAGCGCGCCGGCAACGAGAGATCTCGAAACGTCTGTCCCGCGCATCGTGACTCTTCGGCACTCCCGACTCCGCGACACGAAGCCTCGGCTTCGCGGCGACCGAACATGGTCGGCGACACCACGAGCGACGCGCCGCCGCTCAGCGCGAGCCACGGAAAGAACCGCGCGAAGAACTGGCCGCCGAACGCTCCGTCGAACGCGTACCCGTGGTAGCGATTGACCACACGATCGGTGCCGCCGAGGACCTGCCCGTTGTCGAGAAACCGAGTCGTGACGGTGAAGTCCGATAGCGCGCGCGTCTCGACGCCGGCCACGCCGAGCGCGACGGAGAGCCCGCCGCCGAAGCGTTGCCCGAACGACGCGCGCGAAAAGATCCAACCGCGCCCGGAGTGAAACGACTCGTCGACGATCGGATCGACCATCCTTGGCTCGCCGTACGTCGGCCTCGAACGAGACGCGCTCGCGAACTCGAGCGCAGCGCCCACTTCGTAGCCTGTGTCGCGCAAGCGCACCGCGAAGTAGCCCCCGCCGCTCAGCGTGGACGCGACGTCTCCGCTCGTGCCCTCGTCGCGCGTGGCCGTTCGCGGAACGACCACTTGCGTCGAGATGGTTCCCCCGAAGGCGATGCTGTTTTCACGGAGCGGCGCTCCGACGAGCGCGGGTCCCGCAGGAGGCAGTACGAGCGCAGCGGCGCGCGTGTCGACCCTCGCGGTGCGCTCGAAGGGACGATTGTGGGGAACCAAACATCCCCCGCACGCGAGCACCAAGCTCATCGAGCACCAACGCCAAGTCATGTCGCGAGCGTACGCGAAACACGAGCGACAGACCGCTCCGCTGAGAGGTTCGACTCGGGAGTCTCTCGAGACTCGAGCCCGAGCTCAGAGCGTTCGCGCCCCGCGCGCTTGCGGCTCATCGGGGCTGGCGTTGACCGCGGGCGTCAGCGTCGGGCGCGTCGGCGCAGCGCCAGCGGCGCGCGTCGGCGTGTAGTCGAACTCGAATTGCAACCCGAGTCGCGCGCCAAACGGAACGGTCGTCGTGAAGTCCGCGCTCGAAGGGGCGTTTGCGAACACTTGCGCAGAGAGCGTCAGCCACGAGGCTGTGAAGTCGAACGAGACCCACGGCGTGAGCGTCACCGCGTACTGCGTCTTCGGGGTAAACGCGCGGCCGAGCGCCGTGATGACTCCATCGACGATCGCGCACACAAACTCGTCGAGCCCGTTGGCTCCCGAGCACTGGAGGTCGATGCGACCGTATCCGACGACGTACGGCGAGATCGCGAGCGCGCCCCCCGCGCTGAACGCGAACCAATCGACCGGGCGAAGCACGACGTTGGCCCCAACGGACCCCTCGAACGACAGGACGGCGAAGCGTTGATCGTACCCTCCTCGATTCACGACGACCTGGTTGTTGTCGAGATACCGGGTCGTGATCGTCACGTCCGAGCGCGCGAAATAGTCGACGGCCACGACGCCGAGCGAGGCCGAGACCGCAGCGCCGACGCGATCGCCCCAAGACGAGCGCGAGTGAAGCGCCACGCGTCCCGACGTCAGCGCCGGCAGCGGCGATGTCGCCTCGACGTCGGCGTACGTCTCGCGCGCGGCGCGGCTGCTGGCGAGATCGAAGGACAAGCCGACCTCCGTGGGCAGAGTAGGGAGTCGAACGCTGAAGCCTCCTCCGCCGGCGACGTTGGGAACGAGGTTTCCGTTCGCGCCGCGATCGCGCGTCGTCGCGTTGCGAAACACCGGCTGCACCAAGGCTGATCCGCCCACCGATGCGCGATGAGGACGCAGCGGCGCGCCCATCAGCGTCGACGCCGCGGGCGGAAGCACGACCCCGCTGCTGCGCGTGACCGTCGAGGCCATCCGCTCGAACGGACGGTTGTGGAACATGCACGCGTTCGCGCTCACCCCCACGAGCAACAGACAAGCAAGCTTCGAATACGTCATGCGCGAAGCATACCCCGTGAGCCTGCTGACGCGATCGCGCCGCTAGTGTAGTAACGCGGGCCAGTTTGCAGCCTCACCTCTCACCCAACGAGGCTGCGATCTCCAACGGAGTGAAGCGATGATCGTAGGAGTGATCGGCTCGGGAGCCATCGGCCCAGACCTCGCGTACGGATTTCTCACGGCGCTCTCGCGCGAGCCCGGCTCGAAGGTCTTTCTCGTCGACATCAAACAAGAGGCGCTCGACGCCGGCGTCGCGCGCATCAAGGGCTACGTGCAGAAGGGCGTATCGCGCGGAAAGATCGCAGAATCCGCGGCGAAAGCGATCTTGGGCGCGCTCGTCCCGACGAGAGAGCTCGGCGATCTCGCGCCGTGCGACTATGTGCTCGAGGCCGCGAGCGAAGACCTCCCGGTGAAGCAGAAGATCCTCGCGCAGCTCGAGGCGATCGTGCGGCCCGACTGCTTGATCGGCTTCGCGACGAGCGGACTGCCGCGGCGCGAGATCGCGAAGAGCGCGCAGCACCCGGCGCGCTGCTTCGTGAATCACCCGTTTTTTCCCGCGTGGAGAGCGCTTCCGATCGAAGTCGTCGAGAGCGGCGACACAGACCTCGGCGCGCGGATGATCGCGACGATCGAGAAGCTCGGGAAGGTCCCTGTGGTGACAGCGGACGTCGAGTGCTTCGCCGCGGACGACATCTTCTGCAACTACATTTCCGAAGCGGCGCGCATCGCCGAAGAGGGCCTCGCGACGCCTGCGCAGGTGGACGCGATCGTTCACAAGGCCATCGGCGGTGGCGGCCCCTTCAACGTGATGGACCTCACGAAGGGAAACCTCCTCACGCACAAGTGCCAGCTGCTCATGCAGAAAGCCGCGACGGGGACCGCGTGGTTCGCGCCGCCCGCGATCCTGAGCAAGCAGGGCGACAAGCCCTGGCACGACCGCAACAACCCCGGTGACAGCAAGCACACGCCGGCGCTCGCCGAGACCGTGCTCGATCGCATCCTCGCGGTGCTCCTCGCGCGAACGTACTTCGTCGTCGAGAACAACATCGCGACGGCGACGGACACCAACTGGCTGACGCGCATGGCCCTCGGGTTCAACAAGGGGATCTTGGAGATCGGCGAAGAGCTCGGCGCCGAGCGCGTGCGCGAGCTGTGCGTGCGATTCGCTGAAAAGAACCCGGGATTCGTCGTTCCGAAGATGGTGAGCGAAAAGCGGCTCCCGAGCTTCAGGGCGAACGTGAAGGTCGAGCGCGACAACCACGGCGGCGCCACGGTCGGCGTCGTTCGTGTGTTTCGCCCCGAGGTGAAGAACGCGCTCAGCAAGAAGACGCTCGCCGAGATCGACAGCGCGGTGAGCGAGCTCGTCGCGGACACATCGGTCGTCGGGATCGTCGTCACGAGCAGCGACGGAGCGCTGGCGGGCGCAGACATCGGCGAGCTCGCGGCGCTCCCCACGGAGGCTGAGTGCGAGCAGACGTGCCTCGATTCGCACCCGATCTTCGAGCGCATTTCCAACGCGAAGAAGCCCGTGGTTGCTGCGGTCGACGGCCCCGTGATGGGCGGAGGCGCCGAGCTCAGCATGGCGTGCCACGCGCGCGTCGTGGGCGCACAGCTCTCGCTCGCGCAGCCAGAGGTCAACCTCGGGATCATCCCCGGCTACGGAGGAACGCAGCGTCTCCCCAGGCTCATCGGGCTCGAGCGCGCCGCGGGGTTGTTGCGCACCGGACGCGCGGTTGGCGCGAAAGACGCGTGCGAGTGGGGCTGGGCGCACGGAACGCCCGTCTCCGACGCGCTCGCCAGCGCAAAGGCGCTCGTGCGCGACGCAGCCGCGGGCAAGGTGAAGCTCTCGCCGGTGGACCCTGCGCCCATGAGCGCGGTCGACGCGCTGCCGAGAGCGGACATCGGGCATCGCTCGCTCGCGATCGACGCGATCCTCGTGGACGTGATCGTGAAGGGGCTCGCGCTGCCGCTCGCCGAGGGGCTTCGCGTCGAGGCCAAGGGCTTCGCGCGGTGCAAGGGCACGGTCGACATGGACATCGGCATGAAGAACTTCGTCCAGAACGGGCCGCGCGTTCCTGCGGCGTTTCTTCACGAATAGACAGCGCTCGAAACCAATACCGCGACGGTCACATTGAGTGAGACCGTTTTCCCGATTCGCGGCATTGGTTTGGGCTGAATTTCAACCGCGCCAATCCGCTTGGGCATCGATGATGCCCAAGCGGGCGCGGTGCAGACGGAGAGAACACCCATGCAAGGCCAAGGAAAGATCTTCATCCTCGAAGGCGCGCGCCGTACGCCCCGCGCGGACATCCTCGAGAACAACAAGAGCGAAGGCCTCTTCGCGCGCTTCTCGACGACGCAGCTCGGCGGCTTCGCGATCAAGGCCACCGTCGACAAGAGCGGGATCGACAAGGGGCTCATCGGCCACGTCGTGATGGGCATGGCGCAGCACAGCCACCGCGACAGCATCTACGGCGCGAAGGGAATGTCGTGGCACGGAGGGCTCGACGCGAGCGTTCCTGCGCTGACGGTGGCGCGCATTTGCGGCAGCGGCGCGGAGGCCGTAGCTGTGGGCGCGGAGCTCATCCTCGCGGGCATCCGCCACGATCGATCGCGGCCGTTCATCGTCGTCGGCGGCGCCGAGTCGATGCAGTACCCGTTTTCGCTCTACGGCGTGCGCGGCAAGAAGATCGGTGAAGCCGTGCAAAAATACGGTCCGATCGACGCGAAGACGCTCCCCGCAGGGACGCACCTGCAAGACATGTTGCTGATGAGCCTCTACGACCCGTCGGCGAAGCTCGCGATGGCCAACACCGCCGAAGAGCTCGGTCGTCGCTACGAGATCACGCGCGAAGAAGCGGACGCGTTCGGGCTTCGCTCGCACGTCAACGCGAAGCGCGCGCGGGACGCGGGCGCGTTCAAAGAAGAGACGGTGCCCGTCGAGGTGCGCACGGCGGACAAGACGCTCGTCGTCGAGCACGACACACACATTCTCGAGGACGCGTCGCTCGCGAAGATGGCGCGGCTCCCGCCGGCGTTCGAGCAAGGCGGCATCGTGACCGCGGGAAACGCGAGCGCCGTGGTCGACGGCGCCGGCGCGATGATCATCGGTCGCGAGCAAGACGTGACCAAGCACAACGCCAAGCCGCTCGCGAGGCTGGCGGGCGTCGGCGTCGCGGCGTGCGACCCGCGGATCATGGGGTGGGGACCAGTTCCCGCGACGAAGCTCGCGCTCGAGTCCGCGGGGATCTCGGGCAAGGACATCGATCACGTCGAGATCAACGAGGCGTTCGCGCCGCAGGCGCTCGCGTGCATGCGCGACTTCGAGAAGATGGGCATCGCGTCGGACAAGGTGAACCCGCTCGGCGGAGCGATCGCGCTCGGGCACCCGCTCGGCGCGACAGGCGCGATCCTCGCGATCACCTGCGCGCACGCGCTCCGTCGCGACAACAAGCGCTACGGGCTCGTCACGATGTGCATCGGCGGCGGCCAGGGGATCTCGCTGGTTCTCGAGCGCGCGTGAGTACGATTTGGGGACGGTGCTCTGATACTCGCATTTGCAATCCGTCAGCCCAGGAATGCAGTAGATCAAAAAGGACACGAACGTACTTATTGCCAGCGTGACGAATTCAGCGCTGGGCGGGTTGCGCGCGAGGCTCCTGCGTGCTGGCAATAACTACCTTTGTGTCCTTTTTGATCTATCGCATTCCTGCGCTGGCCAAGTTCAAATGCGAGTATCAGAGCACCGTCCCCGTTGGTAGCGTGGGGCACATGAGAGGTTCGGTTCGAGCGGCGGCGCTGATCGCCGCGGTGTCGAGCGCGAGCGGTGTCGCGCGCGGCGACGTTCCCCCCGAGCCGGGCTACGTCGAGACGTGCACCGTCGAGCGCCAACAGACCCAAGGAGTTCGCTGCGAGAACTGCCAGCGATTGCGCGGCGACGTCGACGCGACGTGCGCCCAGCAGATGGCGTCGCGCGGGTGGGTCGAGCGCTGTCAGGGCGGCGGGGCCACCGTGGGCTTCGTGCTTTACTGCAGCGCTCCGGCGCCCGCGGGCTTCGATGTGCGCGCCGGTCGCGCCCGCGGCTGCGCCTCGTGTTCCGTGGGAAAGCCCCAGAGCGCGCTCGTCACCGCGATGGTGCTCGCGGCCGCGAGCGGCGTCGCGTGGATCGTGCACCGTCGCAGCGCGAGCAAGCGCGATCGCGCCCGCGGCTGAGCGACGCGCGATCGTGAGCGCGCGGACGTGACGGCGAGCTCAGCCGGGCGTGCCGCAGAAGACGGCGCGGATCGCGGTGGAGTTGTTGCCGCTCAAGCACTCGTCGAGCGCCATGGGGGCCGGGTTGACCACGACGTGAACGTCGATCGAGCGCGGGGGAAACATCGCTTCGCACGTGGCCTCTTGGCACGCGCCGGGCGCGATGGCTCCGGACACCGTGGCCGCGCAGAGCTCGGCGCCCATCGCGTCGCCGACGCGGAAGCTCGCGCGCACGCCGGGGGGCGCGGGGAGCGTCCCGCGGTTGCACACGCGGGCGCGCAAGGTGCCCCGCTCGCCGACGCACATCAAAACAAGCGGCCCTGGGTCCGCCGTCACCGTGAGGTCGGGAACGCCGAGCGCCGCGAGCGATCCCTGAACGTTCTGCCGAAAGTTGTTGAGCCCCATCGTCGCCCAGTTGCGTCGCACCATGCTCGTCGACGGAACGCGCCCGTCGTCGTCGACGTGCGTGACGTGGTAGGCGTGCTGGTTCCAAATCGGGCGCGACGCGGCCCAGCGATCCATCTCGTCGCGAAGCACCACGACGCCGTGCTCGCGCATGAAGCTCGCCATCGGAAACAGCGGGTCCGTCGCAGCGCAGCCGAGCGTCCCGGCGTAGTCGTTGACCGTCGAGACGATCTCGCTTCGGAAGTCTCCGTCGACGTCGGCGATCACGGGGTTTTCGTAGGCCGTTCCCGACGAGCGCGCGGACGAGTACACGACGCGCCCCGTGCGCCCTTCGTACACGCGCAGGTAGCACTCGTCGGCGTACACGGCTTCGGCGCGGCCGTCGGCGTCGAAGTCGAAGACGCTCGAGCCCGTCACGTTCGAGCTCCCGTCTTGCGACGGTTGGCTCCAGAGGATCCCGTCGGTGCGCGCCATGCCGTTGCAGCGCGTCGCGTCGCCGCCCATCACGCAGTCGAGGTCGTAGACGACATAGCGCGTTCCGCCCGCGGTCGCGAACTCGGCGCGCCCGTCGCCGTCGAAGTCCGCGATCGTCGGAGGACCGCCGGTCCCGCCGCCGGGGATCGCGAACGGCCCGAACACCACGCGGCCTTCGAGCGTCTGCACACGCACGGTGCCCGCAGAGACCACCACGACTTCGGGACCGTCGAGGCCATCGACGCCGATGAGCGGATAGTTTCCGAGGTTTCCGATGGCGACCTGGCCTTGCGCGAGGGAGGTTCCCGCGAAGTAGGTCTCGGGGACCCAGCGGCGGGTCATGGGGTTCCACTCGAGGATGCGGTTGCCCGAGACGAGCTCGACCTTGTTGTCGCTGTCGACGTCGGCGAGCACAGGAATGAGCCCTTGCGAGTACGCAGGCGCGCCCTGCGACCCATCGAGGATGCACCCGTCGCGGTCGTACACGACGGCGCCGTGGATGATCTCGGGTCGACCGTCGTCGTCGAGGTCGTGAATCGATGGGCCGCCCCAGTTCGCGGGGCCCGTGGTGTCGGGCGTTCGCGTTCCGCCCATCGCGCACGTCCCCGAGCGCCACCAGCGAACGAAATTACGCGTCCCTGGATCCCAGCGAAACGCGAGCAACCCGCCGCCGTGCGCCACGGCGACGATCTCGGGGCGCCCGTCGCCGTCGAGGTCCGCGGCCGCCGGTGACGCGGTCGACACGACCGCTTCGTTGGCCGCCGAGAAGCTCCGTTGCTGCGTGCAATCTCGCCCGTCGATCACGCGAAGAACGCCAGGGTTGCCGTAGTTTCCCGCGACGGGAAACGTCGCGAACACGATCGACGGTTGCCTCGTCGCGGGGTCGTCGTCGAGGTCGAGGTCCACGACGATCGGCGTGCTCATCGCTTGATTGTATGTGGGGTGCATGTCGCCCATCGGCGGACCGCTCCAGCGGCACTGCACCGACGGGCGAAGCGAGTCGATCGAGATCGTGCGACGGCAGGTCGCGTTGTTCGTTCGATCCGCAGGAACCCCGTACGGAACGCACACGCCCTCGCGACAATAGCTGTCCGATTGGCACTCGTTGTCCATCGCGCACGCGCCGAGGTCCCGCACGCACCGATCGAGCACGCACCGTTGCCCCATCGCGCAGCACGTCGCGCTGCACTGCCTCGGCGACGGGCACGCGTCTCCGCCCGCTCCATCGGTCCCGCTGTCGGTCGCGATGGCGTCGACGACGCCGCTGTCGTTCGTGGCGGCGTCGTTGTTCGCGCCGTCCATTCCGCCGTCCGAGCCGCGCGCGACGCATCGTCCCGCGACGCAGCGCTGCGCGCTCGAACACTGCTCGTCCGTGGTGCACGTTCCCGCGGGCGGAGGATCTGCAGAGCACGCCGCGAGGACGAGCGAAGCAAGGGCGAAGGTCACTTTCGTTCGCATGCGCGAACAGTATCAAGCCGCGCCCCAACCCGAGCACACAGAGGGAGCGGCGCCGCCGCACCGCGCGAATTGCGCGAAACGAAAACCACGGATCACCTTCGACGCACCGCGCCGCGGGTCCCGCTTGTAGTGCAGCCCCCCGCGGAGGTATTGGACTGACACGTCAGTTCAGCGCCTTGCCGCACTCAAGCTGCGACCTCGCAGCGCGCCCCTTCGTTTGCCCACCGGACCGCTCCCCCTTCGCCCATGCCCGCCAGCTACTTCGACGTCGACGGAACGCTCATCCGCACGAACCTTCTGCACCCGACGGCGTTCTACCTGATCAATCAGGGCTCGCCCACGAAGGCGCTCGCGCGCATCGCGAAGGCTGCGTTCAGCGCGCCCGTGCTCGCGTTCAGCGAGTGGCGCGATCGTCGCGCGTTCAACGAGTCGCTCTACGCGCTCTACGAAGGCATGACCGAGGATCGTCTCTTCGTGCTGGCCGACGAGGCGTACGAGAAGGTCCTCGAGCCCGCGATCTACCCCGGCGCGCGCGACCTCGTGGCGCAGTGCAAGGCGCAAGGACACCGGGTCGTGTTCGTCTCGGGCTCGCTCGATTTCTTGGTCAAGCGCTTGGCCAACGAGCTCGGCGCGGACGACATCATCGCCAACCGACTCGAATTTCGCTCGCGAAAAGCCACGGGAAAGCTCTTGCCCCCCGTCGTCGCGGGCCCCGCCAAGGCCAAGATCATCCGCGACCACGCGCGGTCGCACGGCCTGCAACTCGATGATTGCTTCGCCTACTCCGACAGCCTCTCGGACGTCCCGATGCTCTCGGTCGTAGGCCACCCCGCGGTGGTCCACCCGGACGCTGCGCTCGAACGACTCGCACGCGCCAACCAGTGGCCCGTGCTTCGACTGGACGGACTGTCGTGAATCATCCCTGCGTCATCACACTGGACAAGAAGAGCCCTCCCCGCACGCTGTTCTCGGGAGACAAGCTCGTGAAGGTCGATCTCCCTGCGGGAACGAGGGTGATCTACCCGAAGCCTCCGCTCGCGGGACTGAAGGACCCAGACGCAGCGATCCGCTACGCGATCAATCACCCGCACGGGTCTCCGCCGCTCTACGCGAAGCTCAAGCCGGGGATGAAGGTCACGATCGCGGTCGACGACATTTCGGTGTGCCTGCCGCCGATGAAGCGGCCCGATGTCCGCCAGCGCGTGCTCGAAATCGTGCTCGAACAGATGCGCGATCACGGCGTCGACGACGTGCACATCATTATCGCGACGAGCTTTCACCGTCGCATGCGCGAGTGGGAGCTTCGCAACATGCTCGGCGACAAGATCGTCGACGCGTACTGGCCGAAGAAGCTCTACAACCACGACGCGGAAGATCCCGCGGGGATGAAGTACGTCGGCACGACGGAGCTCGGCGAGCCCGTGGTGCTCAACCGACGCGCGGTCGAGAGCGACCTGATCATCTACGTGAACCTCAACCTCGTCCCGATGGACGGCGGCCACAAATCCGTGACCGTGGGCTTGTGCGGCTACGACAGCTTGAAGCCGCACCACAACCCGCACGTGATGCGCAAGTGTCACTCGTACATGGACCCGCCCAAGTCCGCGCTCAACACCGTGGTCGAGCGCATGGGCAAGATCACCGACGCGGCGCTCGACGTGTTCACGATCGAGACCACGATCAACAACCGCATGTTCGACAAGCCGTTGGGTTTTCTCTCGAAGAAAGAAGAAGACTACACGATGGCTGAGCGCGCGGCGCTCGACGCGATGATCTACACGCTCGATCGCACGCCGTCGCACTTGCGGCAGGAGATCTTTCAGCGCGTTCCTGCGCCGTACGAGCTCACCGGCGTGTGGGCCGGCAAGACCGAGCACGTGCACCCGCACACGCTGAAGAAGTGCTTCGAGCAGTACAGCGTTCCTGCGACGGGGCAAGCGGACATCGTGGTGGCGGGCGTCCCGTACATCTCGCCGTACAACATCAACGCGTACCTCAACCCGTTGCTCGTCCAAGTGATGGTCGAGGGCTATCTGCACAACCTCTATCGCGGCGCCCCCGTGGTGAAGAAGGGCGGGACCGTGATCGCGTTCCACCCGTGCAGCGATCGCTTCGATCCCGATCAGCACGCGCCGTACATCGAGTTCGTCCACCGCGTGTTGCCCGAGACGCGCGACGCGATGGTGATGCACAAGAAGTACGAAGAAGAGTTCAGCAAGAACCCTTCGTACATCGAGCTCTACCGCAAGGGCCACGCGTACCACCCGGTGCACCCGTTCTACATGTGGTACTGGGGCGAGGCCGGTCGACAGCACCGCGGCCGCGTGATCCTCGTCGGGCCCGACAACGAGTACGTGCCGAAGCTCCTCGGCTACGAGACGGCGAAGACCTTCGCAGACGCGCTCGAGATGGCCAAGGACACGCACGGTCGCAACCCGGCGATCACGTGCATGCACGTCCCGCCGATCGGGATGGTCGACATGACGCCGACAGGGTCGAGCGCGACGAGCACGAGCAGCAACGCGGCGCTCGCGGCGCACGGAGGCGAGGCGTGAGCGAGCTCTCGACGCGGATGGATGGTGACGCGACGGAGGTCACCGCGCGCCCGGTGCTCGACGTCGGCAACGCGCTCGAAGGCGCGAGGCTCGTCGTCGTCGGCGGCACCGGCTTTCTCGGAAAAGTCTGGGTCGCCCAAGCCCTTCATCGCTACCCCAACATCGGAAAGCTCTTCCTCGTCGTCCGCGCGAAGAAGGGCATGGACGCCGACACGCGCCTCTGGCGCGAGATCGTGACGGCGGGGCCGTTCGACGCGCTGCGCGCGGAGCTTCCGGGGACCGCGTTCGAAGAGTTCATCCGAGACAAGATCGAAGCGGTCGACGCCGACGTCGGTCGCTTCAACTGCGGCTTCTCGGACGAGTGGATCGCGGCGCGCGCGGGCACCGTAGACGCGGTCGTCAACGTCGCGGGCGTCGTGGATTTCAACCCGCCGCTCGACGAAGCGGTGCTCGCCAACGCGCGCGGCGTCGCGCACCTCGTCGAGCTCGCCAAGGCGCTCGGCAACGTCCCGGTCCTGCACACGAGCACCGCGTATGTCGCTGGATACCGCCGAGGAAAGATCCGCGAGATCGACCCGAAGGACTTTCCCTTTCCCAAGTGCGACGAGATCGACCCGTCGCGCTGGAGCCCGATGCGCGAGATCGACGAGTGCCTCGCGCTCGTCGAGGACGTCAAGCGACGCGCGAAAGAAGCGCACAAACAGACGGAGCTCGACGCCAAGGCGCGCGAGAATCTCGAGCGCAAGGGAGAGCCCACCACGGGCCCCGTGTACGACCAAGAGCGCGCGAAGGTCGAGCGCCGTTGGCTCGAAGACCAGCTCGCCGTCATCGGACAAGAGCGCGCGAAATACTGGGGCTTTACAAACGTCTACACGTACACGAAGAGCCTCGGAGAGCAGGTCCTCGCGAACTCGGGGCTGCCCTACACGCTCGTGCGTCCGACGGTGATCGAGTCGACCGTTCGCTACCCCTTTCCCGGGTGGAACGAGGGCATCAACACGATGGCCCCGCTCATCTACCTCTGCATGAAGGGGCACATCCAAGTGCCGTCGAGCGACGAGACCACGCTCGATGTCATCCCTGCGGACATGGTGACGTCCGCGATGACCGCCGCGCTCGGCGCGCTCGTCTCGGGCCGCGCGAGGCCCGTCTATCACGTGGGCTCGAGCGACACGCAGCCTCTGCCCATGACGCGGCTCATTGAATTGGTGGGCCTCTACAAGCGCAAGCACTACCAGCGCACGGGCAAGGGAAACCCCTTTCTCAACTACGTCCTCGCGCGCATCGAGCCGCAGCCCGTCCCCGTCGACGCGTTCTACAACCACGGGGCGCCCGCGATCGCGAGCGCGTCCAAGGGCCTCGCGGGCCTGCTCAACAAGGCAGCGGTCGGCCCCATCGCGAGCCTCGCGAAGGGCGCCGCAAAAGCCCTCTCGAGCTACAGCGACCTCGCGAAGAAGAACGGCGAGATCTGGGAGATGTTCGTCCCGTTCACCGCGGAGACGGCGTACGAGTTTCGCTGCGACGAGACGCGGGCGCTCTTCGCGGACCTGTCCGAGCGCGACCGCGAGCACTTGAATTATGCGCCCGAAACCCTCGACTGGCGCGTGTACCTGCACGACGTCCAGATCCCGGGGCTCGAAAAGTGGTGCTTCGGCCAGATCGACGAGAAGCTCGAGCGCAAGACCAAGGCCCTGCGCGCGTACACGTCGCTCAGGCACATGCTCGAAGAGCGCGTCGAGCGCACGCCGCACGCGAAGGCGATCGCCCGCTTCGAGCGCGACGGCGTCGCCGAGATGACCTACGCGGAGCTCGGCGCGTCCGTCGAGTCCGCGGCGGCGAGGCTCCATGCGCTCGGCGTTCGCAAGGGCGACCGCGTGGCGATCGCCGCGAAGAACCACCCCGCCTGGGTCATCGCGTATTTCGGCATCGTGCGCGCGGGCGCCGTGGTCGTCCCGATGGACGCGGGCCTCGAGGCAGAGCCGTTTACCAACGTGCTCGCTGCGTCCAAGGCGCGCGTGCTCGTGTGGGACGGCGAGTGCGCCGCCCAGCGCGAGGCGACGGTGCGCGATCGTTGTCGCGACGTGGTGCTCGCGGACCTGCACTTGCTCAGCGAGCGCTCGGACGCGCTCGTCGCGCCCGAGGTCGCTCCGCCCGCGGCGGACGAGCTCGCCTCGGTGATCTTCACGAGCGGAACGACGGGGACGCCCCGCGGAGTCCTGCTCACGCACGGGAATTTCTGCTCGCTCGTCGCCGCGCTCTCGCCAGTGTTTCCCCTGACCGAACGCGATCGCGCGGTGAGCGTCCTGCCGTTGCATCACACGTTCGAGTTCACCTGCGGGCTCTTGTTGCCGATCTCGCGCGGCGCGTCGGTCGTGTACCTCGACGAGCTCACGGGCGAGCGCTTGGGCGAGGCCATGAAGACCGTACGCGTCACGGCCATGGTGGGCGTCCCGGCGCTCTGGCAATTGCTCGAGCGACGCATCCTCGCGAAGGTCGCCGAGCGCGGGCCGTTCGCCAAGAGCGCGTTCGACTTCATGCTCGAGGTCAACCGCGTGCTCGGCACCTCCATCGGCGCCGACGCAGGAAAGGCCCTCTTCGGCGCGGTGCACGACGAGCTCGGCGGCTCCGTGCGCTTCTTGATTAGTGGTGGCGCTGCGCTGCCCAAGGACACAGCAAAGCTCTTTCAGGGGCTCGGGCTGCACTTGTCCGAGGGCTACGGGCTCACGGAGGCGGCGCCGGTGCTCACCGTGCAAAAGGGCGGGCCAGGAAAGCCGGTCGGCGTCGTGGGCGTCCCTGTGCCCAACGTCGAGGTGAAGATCAGCGCGCCGGACGCGAGCGGCGTCGGCGAGGTGCTCGCGCGCGGGCCCAACGTGATGGCGGGCTACAGCGACGACGCGGACGCGACGCAAAAGGCGCTCGACGCGGACGGCTGGCTGCACACGGGCGACCTCGGGCGCATCGATCGCAAGGGGAGGCTCGAGCTCGTCGGGCGCAGCAAGGACGTCGTCGTCAGCGCGTCCGGCGAAAACGTGTACCCCGACGACCTCGAGCGCGCCGTCGGCGACGTCGCGGACGTGTCCGAGTGGTGCCTGTGCGGCGTGAGCGACCCGAAGGGCGGCGAGCGGCTCGCGTGCGTCGCGGTTCCCAAGCGCGAGGCCGAGCCGCGGGCGAACGGCAGCAACGGCAGCAACGGCTCGAATGGAGCCCACGAAATCAACGGCGCGCACAAGGACGGCGAGCCGTCGACCGCAGAGCGCCACGAGAGGGCTCGCAAGGCGCTCGAGCGGGCGTTCTCGAAGCTCCCGCTCAACCAGCAGCCCGCGCTGGTCTTCATCGTCGAAGCGGACCTGCCGAAGACCGCGACGCGCAAGGTTCAGCGCAACAAGGTCAAGGCGATCGCCGAGCGGCTGGCCGAGGCGCAGCGCGCGGCCAAGCAGGGCGCGTCGAGCAACGGCGGAGCGAAGGGGTCGACCGCGCACACGGCGTCCGTCGTTCGCGCGGCGGTGGCGTCCATCGCTCGAAAAGATGTGTCTGTGATCACCGCGTCGACGAGGCTCCGCGAAGAGCTCGGGTTCGACTCGCTTATGGCGATGGAGCTCGCGACGACGCTCGAGTCGGTGCTGGGCGTCACGAAGGTCGGCGAAGAGCTGTCGAAGCTCGACACGGTGGGGGCGCTCGAAGAGGCGCTCGGCGTGTCGGCGCAAGAGACGTCCGTCGCGCGTTCGCGGACGAGCGCGGTCGAGGTCGCGGAAGACGACGACGAGAAGCCCGAGCTCCCAGGGGTTCTTCGTGACCTCGGTCGCGCGGCGGCTGCCGTGGCGCAGCGAGAGTTCTACGGGCGCGTGCTCGACGTGACCGTGACGGGAAAGGCCTTCATCCCGCACAACCGCAGCACGTTGGTCGTGGCCAATCACGCGAGCCACCTCGACATGGGGCTCGTGAAGTTCGCCCTCGGGACGTACGGAAGAGACCTCGTGGCGCTCGCGGCGAAGGACTACTTCTTCGAGGGCAACCGCGTTCGAACGATGTTCGTCGAGAACTTCACGAACTTGGTTCCGCTCGATCGCAACGCGGGGATGCGCCAGACGCTGCGCGCGGTGGGCTCGCTCATCGACGAGGGAAAGACCGTGCTGATCTTCCCCGAGGGCACGCGCGGCACCGACGGGACGCTGCGCCCCTTCAAGGGCGCCGTGGGCTACCTCGCCCTGCAGCACCGCGTGGACCTGTTGCCGGTGTACGTCGGCGGGACGTTCGAGGCGCTCCCCAAGGGCGCCAAGTGGCTGCGCAAACGCAAGGTGTCCGCGAAGATCGGCCTGCCGCTCGAGATCGAGCAGCTCGAGCGGCTGTGCGAAGGGCTCGGGCCCGTCGACCGCGCGCGTCGCGTCGCGCAGATCGCGCAGAAGGCCGTCGAAGAGCTCAAGGCGGGCCGCGTGCTCGATTTGCGAACGGTCGAGTCTTGGAGCGACGAAGACGAGGCGAACAAGGTCCACCCGCTGGTGAGCTTGTTCGACGAGCTCGGGCGCAAGTTCAAGCCCGGCGCGATCAGCGACCCGGTGAGCTTCTATTTCACCCTGGGAAATGAGCCCGAAGCGAAGTGGACCGTGAAGGTCACCCCGCGCGAGTGCACCCTCAAGCAAGGAAAGCCCGACGGCGGAAGCGCCGACTGCGTGCTCAAGACCTCCGCGGATATCTTCACGCGGATCGTTCGCGAGAACTACACGCCGGGCCCGAGCGAGTTCATGGCGGGGCTCATCAAGAGCAACGACGTGGCGCTGCTCGAGACCTTTCAAAAGGCGTTCGGGCTGGGATAATTCGCGCGAAGGGCGCCGTCACAGACTTGCCACGCACGGCGTTGGCGCGGTAAACGCCTCGCCAAGTCGTTTTCGCACACCCAATCAAGTCTGACTCAAGGAGCCCTCACGATGTCCCTCTCCCGCACGCTCGTCGCTTCTCTCGCCCTCTCGATCGCCGCCATCGGCTGTGGCGGCATGACGCCGCCGCCCGCGGACAGCGGGGTCCCGTCGGACAGCGGCACCATGATGATGATGGGCGACAGCGGCATGATGATGATGACCACCGACGGCGGCGGCGGCGGCATGTCGGGCACCTGTGGCGACACCACCAAGGCGTGCATCTGTGCGTGCGGCAACAATCAGATGTGCATCAACAACTGCATCCGCATGAACTCGACGTGCAACATGTGCGTTCTGCAGGCGCAGCTCGGATGCTGTCCGACCGAGACGATGGCCCTCCAGACGTGCGCCAACAACGCCATGATGGCGTCCGACGCTGGCCCCGCGTGCACGGACAACAACTGCATCGCGATGCGCTGCATGGCCGAGACGCAAGCGATCCTCACGTGCGCGAACAACCCGGCGACGCAGATGATGCCGGCGTGCCAGAGCATGCTCGCGGGCTGCCTCGGCAACTACCCGATCGCCTGCCCCTGAGCTGCACCCCCGCGGCGATTGTCGCTGCGGTCGTTCAGAAGCTCGTCGCGAGCACGGCGCCCTGGTAGCCGCTTGCGACGGTGGGGACCACAAAGACGCGAGCGCGGGGGGCCTCGGTGCTCGCGGGCCTGCGTACGAGACCGTAGACCAAGAGCCCTGTGCCCACGGTCGCGAGCCCGACGCCCACCCAGCCGACGGTCGACCACGCGTCGAGGGCGCCCTGGTTCACGCGGGCCTCTTCGGCGCAGCGGAGGTAGTCGGGGTTGGGCGCCCGCGCGCCGCAACGGGGCTCGTACTCTGCGACGGCCGCCGCTGCGACGCCGAAGCCCACGCCTGCGGCGATCGCGCCTGCGCCGAGCACGGACGCGCCTGCGATCACGAGCGGCGAGACCCCGCGCGGCGGTTGCACGGGCGGATGCGGGTCTCGCTCGATCGGGAGAACGCGGTTGCTCGACTGCCCTGCGCCGTTGTTGGAAGTGCTCTGGTTCGTGACGGTCTGGCCCGAGGACTGAGCGGCGGGCGCTGCGAACTCGACGCGCACTTCGGCTGGCGTTCCGCTGGTGGCTGTGACTTCGCGTCGAAACGATCGCCCGTTGTCGGCGGTCGCTTCGATCGCGAGGGCGCCGAGGGGGACGATGGTGCCGATGTTCCACTCGACGCGCGGGAGCTCGCGGGAGCCGACGGTGATGCGCAGCCCGGGCGGCTCGGGCGTCGGGGTTCGCACCGTCAGGATCGTCGTGCGCGCGCGGGCTTCGGCGCTGACCCGCGTGCAGACCTCCAAGTGTTGCTCGCGCCCCGCCGCGCGCTCGTCCCGTCGGAGCATGGTGATGCAGAGCTCGGCGTTGCCGAGCGCCTCGACGACCGAGCCCGCGCCGAGCTGGCACTCAGCGACGAGCCTCCGCAGCGACCCGGTGTCTTGAATACTGGTGGCACGAAGTCCGAGCTCTGCGCACTCGGCGTCGCGCCCGGCGGTGTGCGCTGCTTGGGCGCGCTCGATCATCGAGCGCCGCACGGCCGCTTGCGCGCCTGCGTCTTGCGCGACCCCTGGAGCGGCCCACAGCAAGCCTCCCGCGAGCAACAGGCCAGCGGCGCGCGTGGGCGACGATAGAGCGACGATCATGCGCCCAACGATGACCGAAACCGCCCTCGGTTGTCCCTAGAGATTCCTCTATGAGCCAGCGCCGTATTCAAAACGTCACGCCAGCGCCGAGCTGAAGGTCGTATCCCACTTGGTGGCGCACGGCGCTCGAGCCGAGCGAGCTCCCGCCTCGCTCGAAGATCACGGCGATGTCGAGGCCGAAGGGCCTGACGAACACCGTGAGGCGATCGAACAAGACCACTTGGAGGTCGAGCGCGACCTGCGGCGCAAACCCGTAGTCCGTGCGTCCGCCCGCGAAGCCGAGCGCCGCGGCGTTGCGCTGAAGCAAGAGGAAGTGCATCCCGAGGTTGGGTCGGATCGAAAACGAGCGAGACGGCCCGAACGGGAGGTCGAACCACGTGCGAGGGCCGACCTCGAATTGAAATCCGCTCCACGAAACCAAGCCGCCGAGCACGCGTCCGGACGCGAAGCTCTCGCGAAAATCCAGGGCGATCGACGCGCCGACCGCGCCGTTCGAGAGCCGCACGCCCACTTGCTGCTGCAGCGACAGCGCAGCGAAGCCCGTCTCGACGCCGACGTCGTTGGCGACGTTGATCGTCGGCCCCACGGACGCAGCGAACCAGAGCGATCGATTGTGTCCTGCGAGCGCCTGCGCGGACGCAGAGCCGGCCAGCGTCACGATCGAGAGCGAAGCGGCGGCGGCGACGAGCGTCGAGCGAGTCACGTCAGCAGCGAGGTTATCAGCGATGCAGCGGCCGCGCAGCGCTCGGGCGCGCGATGCGCGATCTACCACTGCGCGCGCACCGCGTACGCGCGCGTCATGGTGTCACCTGCGCCGAGTTGGCCGAGGTCGTTGTTGCCCCAACAGAACACTTCGCCGTCCATCGAACGCGCGCAGAAGTGCGTCGTGCTTCCGCTGATCTGCGTGATGCGCGCCAGGGGAGCGCACGCGGTGCCGTCGCGCGCGCACTGTTCGACCGGCATGGGGCCGTAGCGAAGACCGGCCGTAACGCCGCGTCGGCCGAGCGACGCGCGCATGGTGTTGGCCTGGCCCCAGCACACGACGGTCGCATCAGATTGGATCGCGCACGCAGCGTCGTATGTGACCGCGACGCCGCGCGCGGGGCCCGCCACCGGAAGCGGGATCATTTCGGCGCCCACGGGCGCGCTCGCGCCGTTGAGCCCGATGGAGGGCAACGGTTGCCCGCCGCCTGCTCGATAACCGCCGCACCACACAGCGCCTGTCGTGTCGATCCCGCACGTCGCGAGCTGACTCGTTCCTGCTTGTACGAGCGTGTTGGCGATGGACGCCATCCGCGGAAAGCCCGAGAGCGTGATCAACGGCGGAGGAGCGGCTCCAGGGGTCAACACGGAGTAGCGCTCGATCCCGTTGCCCCAGCACACGATCGACTGGTTGCTCCGAAGCGCGCACACCGCGGAGACGTCGCTGCCGAGCCCCGAGTCGACGGACGCGATGTGCGACACGCCCCCGACGCCGGTGGGAAACGCGTCCGCGGTGATCGTCGCGCCCGACGTCATGTAGGGCCGACGGGACCACTCGTTGTTCGCGCCCCAGCAGAACACGTCGACGTCCGTGCTCGCGCACGCGCCGCTCATCGCAGACAGATACGAACGAATCGCGCCGAGGTTGATGCTCGGCGTCGAGCTCGCGGGCGTCGAGACGTCGAGCGGCTCGGGCAGTCGCACGGTCGTCGCGCGCGTCGAGACTTGGAAGCGATCGTTGATCCCCCAGCACAGCGGCGGCGCCGCGCCGCGGAGCACGCACACGTTGTTGCCCGAGCACTGAATGTCCGTGGCCGCGGTCACGGCGTCGACGCGCCCGAGCAGGGGACGATCGGAGCTCGCCGTGGTTCCGAGCGTGAGCCCAGAGCCTGCGGTGTACACAGAGCCATCGGAGGCGAGCACGCACGTGTTGAAGTTGTTGACCGAGACGCGCAGCGCGGTGACGCATCGACCGCTGACGCAGTCGCCCCCGCAGACCGCGCCGCACGCGCCGCAGTGAAGTCGATCGAAGGCGAGATCCGTGCAGCGCCCGCTGCACAGGGCAGACATGGTTCCTACGCACGATGAGCTGTCAGCGACCGCGCCGTCCGCCGCGTCGGATCCAGACGCATCGGTCGTATCCGAGCTCGCGTCGAACGCGGGCGCATCGTCGCTCACATCAACGCTCGACGCATCGGCCGCGTCGGCCGCCGCGTCCTGCGGCACGGATCCGTCGAGCGGAGTCGGGCTCGCGTTGTGCGGCTCGTCGCGCTGGGTCCGCGCGTCGACAGGCGTCGAGCACAGCCTCGAGTCGAGCGCGCACTCGCCGGCCATGCGCCGCGCGCACACCGACACATCGTCGCAGATCCAGTGGCACGCGCGCCCAGCGCAGAGGCTTCCGACGGGACAATCTCGATCGGATCCGCACACAGCGCGCTCGCTCGGCAACGCGCAGACGCGCTTGCTCGGCGAGTCGGACGGGCTGCAGAGCTGCCCCGTCGGGCAGTCTCGATCCGTGCGGCACTGAACGCGGCACACGTTGGCTGCGCAGATCAGCGGGCTCGCGCACTCGTCGTTGAAGAGGCACTCGCGCCCCTGCGTTCGCGGCGGGGCGACGCACGAAGCGACGAACCAGAGCGACAACCCCACCGCGAACGACAGGCGACTCACGATAGAGGGCTATACGGCGGACGACCGCGAGCGGATCGTCACTTGTCACAAATCCCCCCTCTGGCGTCGCGGTCGGTCACGGGACGCGCGCGGAGAACGGCGGCGTTCCGCCGATCGGCGAGCTGTCCGAGACGCGGTAGAAGTACGGGAAGACCGCGCTCGTACCGATACTTCCGCCCGGGTTTTCGGGGGGCATCTCGCCGTACGCGAAGCCTCCCGGCGACGTGACGTAGCCGGTGAAGGCGAAGGACGCTGGGCGCCCCGCGGTTCGAATACTCGACCATGGAATCAAGATCTCTCGCACGCTCCCGGTCGGGTTCGACGCGTAGGTCCATCCGGTGGTGACGGCAGGGCCCCAGGCGTCGGCGCCGTTCCAACGGCGAGCCTCTTGGTAGCCGTTCTTGAAGTACACGACAAACGAGGCGCGAAACGGAAGCGGATCGAGCCGCGTGTTGTCGTAGGTCGAAAAGCCCTGGAGCGTTCCGTCCATGGGGCTCCCGGCGTCGCCCGAGGCGCTCGCGCCGACGTAGAGCACAGCGCCCTCGGCGAGGTTGGCGCCCGTCACCGCGACATAGAGCCCGCTGTCGGTCGACCGCATGAACCACGTGACGCTCGTGCTCGCTTCCGTGCGTTGGTTCTGCCCCTCGGCGTGAACCCCGTACTCGTTGGCGGCGATCACGCCGTCCACCGTCGGCGGAACCACCACGCCCGTATCCACGCCGCTATCCGAACGAGCGTCGCTCCCCGTGTCCGCGCCACTATCGACGCCAGTATCTACGCCGGTGTCCACGCCGCTGTCCGCGCGCGTGTCCGCGCCGGTGTCCACGCCGGTGTCGACGACGTCGCGAACATCCATCGCGCCCGAGTCCGCTGCGTCCGGTGCGCTCGTGGCGTCCGTCGCGTCCGCGCTCGCTGCGTCCGTCGCGTCCATCGGCGCGCTCGCGTCGGTGACGTCCGGCGCGCTCGTCGCGTCCGCGTCGCTCGCGGCGTCGTTTGCAGCGTCGTTTGCAGCGACGTCCATCGCGTCGTTCGCCATCGTGACGTCCGAGACGTCGCGCGGAGACGTCACGTCGCGCACGTCGACCGAGGCGTCGAAATCCGCAGTGGGGCCGCAGGCAGCCAACGCGGCCGCGACCGCAGGCACGAGGACCAATCGCCGAGCTCTGTTCATCGAGCAGTGATTGTTGCCCCAACTCGCGCGCGAGATACAGCCGAGCAGCTCCTCGATCGACGCGAGCCCCGCGGCTCGAACCGAGCGGCGAAGCAAACACGGACAAAGCGCTCGTGTGCGGGCCGGGGCCAGACACCGGCTCACCCGCGCGGCGGGATGACTCAGTTGGGCGCCGAGATGAGCGCGCCGAGGTGAGCGCAAGAGCGCGAGGAGTCCCGATACACCGAGCATCCTCGCGACCGGCTCTGCGGGCGCGCGCTGCAGAGCAGCGTTCATGCGCCGAGATTCATCTCGGCGCTCGCGAGATGAGTCTCCGTTCACCTCTGCGCCGAGATGAATCTCGGCGCATGGACGCCGAGAGCGGCGCGCGCAAGAGCGCGAGGAGTCCCGATACACCGAGCATCCTCGCGACCGG
>JAEUKI010000066.1 GCA_016793325.1 Myxococcales bacterium
GAAACTCGAGCCACCCAGCGATCGATCGCGGCGAGGCGTCGCAAGTTTCCAGCAGATCGCTTGGTGGATCGCGTTGAATCGTGGTGCCTGGGTAGGTCCGGCGGACGCCGAGCCCGCTTCGCGACCCCGTCGCGCAAAGCCCGGGGGCTCGTCTCCCGGGCGTGTGCTTTCCCTTGCAATGTTGCTCGCGCTCGCCGACTTCGAGAGGAGGTCAATCCAGAGTATTCAAGCGCCGCGTGCTGCGTGCCGACGAAACGCAGTACGTGACAGCCGAGAAGAGCGCAGAAGCACGGAACCCTGCGACCCAATATCGCTCCGGCGCCCGCTTACGCCTTCACGATCGTGAACACCATGAACGCCACGTAGCACGCGAGCAGCGCGGCTCCTTCGCGGCGCTCGATCGTCCGCTCTTTGCGCAGCACGATCACGCCGAGCGCGCTCATCACGACCAGCGCGGCCATGTCGGGCGTGATCACCCCCGCGGGACTTCGGAGCGGCCCGGCCAGCCCCGCCGCGGGCAGGCACAACAACACGTTGAAGATGTTCGACCCGATGACGTTGCCGACCGCGATGTCCGAGTGCCCCTTGCGCGCGGCGAGCAGGCCCGTCGCGAGCTCGGGGAGCGAGGTTCCGATGGCGACGATCGTGAGGCCGACGAGCTTTTCGCTCATGCCGATCGAGCGCGCGAGCGCCACGGCGCCAGTGACGAAGAGCTGTCCGCCTAGCAAGAGCACGCCCAAGCCAACGAGCGCGATCGCGGCGAGCCTCGAGCGAGTGACGCCCGTGGGAGCCCCTGCTTCCGACGCGAGCTCTGCTTCGCGCGCGAGCTCGCTGCGCGCTTCGGCGACCGCGGTCTCCGAGCTACGCGCCGCGCGCACCATCCAGACCGTGTAGCCGAGCGCGACGCACAAGAGCGCCGCGCACTCGCGCGCGCCCAGCCGTCCGTCGACCAACATCAACGGCAGCGCGATGGTGGTCGCCGCGAGGACAGGGACTTCTCTCGCGCTCAACGCCTTGGCCACGCGGGCGGGACGAACGAGCACGACGAGCGCGAGGATCAACCCGAGGTTCGCGATGTTCGAGCCGATCACGTTGCCGAGCGCGACGTCGCCGTGCCCCGAACGCGCAGAGGCGATGCCGACGACGACCTCGGGCGCGGAGGTTCCGTACGCGACGACGGTGAGCCCGACGGTGAGCTGCGAGATGCGCAGCGACAGGGCGAGCCGCGAGGCCCCCGACACGAGCCACTCGGCGCCGAAGTAGAGCAGCATCAGGCCGCCCGCGATCATCACGAGGTTCATCGCGTTCGGTGGGGCTCCTTGTCGCGCAGCGCGCGCTCGACCGCGAGCACCAGCCGCGCCGGGTCGAACGGCTTGGACACGAACGCTTCAGCGCCCGTCTGCAGCGCGGTCGCTTCGGTGTGCGCGTCTCCGTACGCGCTCGTCGCCAGCACAACCACGTGCGCGAGGTGCCGCTCGATCCACGCGAGGAGCGCGAACCCCGACTCGCCCGGCAAGTGAAGGTCCGTCACAACAGCGTCGAAGCGGTCTTCGACGAGCAGCGCCCGCGCGTGCTCGGCGGTCTGCGCAGTGCCGACCGCGCAGCCACAGTCTGCCAACAGCTCCGCGGTGAACCGCGCCGAAGCATCGTCGGCATCCACGATCAGAATCGATCCTCGCGGCATCATAAGCGGGCCATTCTCGACGATTTTCCCCAGCAAGGGACGGACCACGGATCGGAAACGTGGCGCGCGGGTGTGAGTGCGAGCAGCGGGCAGAGGGCAAAGGGCAGTCAGCAGCGCTCAGTGCTCGATCGCGACGCGGCACGCGACGAGCGATGCGAGCGTTTGGTTCTCGTAGAGGGGGCCCGCGCCGAGCTGAATCGTCAGCGGATCGATGGGCCGCCATCGCACCTGCGGGACGACGTCGAGCCCGAACGTTCCGCTCGAAGCGAGCCAGAACCGCGACTCGACGCCGATCGACAGCGACCGGCTCGGCTCGTAGTAGAGCGTCGGGTTGGCCATCGCGCGAGCGGTGGTGGCTCCATCGCGCGTGCTCACGTCGAGCCGCGCGCCCGCGAGGAGCATCGCGCTGAACCGCTGCGAAAACCGCAGCGCGCCGACCCAGTAGAGCGTGTTGTCGACGCGCGAACCGTCGGAGCGCACGTCGGTCAACCACTGAAGTCCGTGGGCGAATCGCTGGTCTCTCGTGACGCCCAACGTCGCTTGCAGGCCGAGCTTGAACGACTCGACGTGCGTCGCGTACATCGGGAGCTCGAGCTCGAGCGCCCAACCGTCCCAGAAGGCGATTTCGACCTCGGGCGCCCAATGCGCGGCGTACGGCGCGCGCGTGGGCGCGACGAACAGAACGTTCGCTTCGAGCTCACCTTGCGCTGCGCCGAGGTTTCGCACGAGGTCGGTCACCATGGGCTCGGGCACACGCGGGCCGCGATGGGTGCGGTCCACGTCTTCGAGCACGCGGCAACGGCCGCCTGTACAGCGCGCGGTTGGAGAGGTTTCTCCGGGATCCCAGCGGCCGTTGCGATTGTGATCCTCGACGCCGTCCGGGATTCGGTCGCCGTCGGTGTCCGCGCGACGCGGGTCGGTCTCGCCTTCGTCCACGCGGCCGTTGCGGTTGCGATCCTCGACGCCGTCCGCGAGTCCGTCTCGGTCGCTGTCGGCGTGTTGGGCGTTGGTCTCGCCCTGATCAATGGCGCCGTTGCCGTTTGTGTCCTCGATGTGATCGAGCACGCCGTCTCGGTCGCTGTCGGATTGCAGCCATGGAGGGACGAGGGACGTGCAGCGCACGGTGTGGTGGCCGTTCGCAAACGCGGGCGCCTCCGCGAGCCACCCAGCCCCAACGATCGAAGCGCACACGAAGAGAGGACGACGATTCACGAGTCGGGAGCGCGAAGAGCAAGGGGCGTTCCCTCGCGCGCGCAGAGCGTTCGGTGGGAGTTCGAAGGAGGAAGCACACAGCGCGGGATCAGTTTTGCCGCAGGCATGTGTCACAAATGTCCTGCGATTTTCGAGTCGATTTCGCTGATGGCTCGCCCGTTGCGTCGCCACATAACGCCGCCGCCACGCACGCGGTCGACGATGCAATGACAACCCTCGAATCTTGGAGCGCGAGGCTCGCTGCGCTGCCCGACTCTCTTCGCTTCACGGCGATCGGCGCAACGATGGGTGTGGTCGAAGCGGCGTACGCGCTCGCATCCAACGCGCAGCGGTGGAGCGCGACCGCCGCGACCATCGCGCTCGCCGTCGTCGCGGACGGGCTCGCGCTCGGGATCGTCGCGACCGCCGTGTCGTCGGCGCTCGCGCGGAGCGCTCGCACGCACACGGGTCGAGCAGCGTGGATCACCCGGGCGATGCTCGCGATCGCGATCTCTTGTCCGATCGCGACGGTCGCGGTGGCGAGCCTCGCGTCTCGTCGTCACAGGGTCCTCGCGTCCCTCGCGGCCGCCACGGTGACCGCTGGGGTCAGCGCCGCCGCGCACGTCTTTGCGGCGCTCGTCGTCGGGCGCCGGTGGAGCGTGACTCGTTCGAGCCACACCGATGCGGTCGCACGCAACAGCGCGTTTGCGCGCGAGCTCGCGCTCGCGACGACGTTCGTCCTCGTCGCGGTGCTCTCGGTCGGAACCGCGCGCTGGTGGCCGCTTGTCGTCGAAGATCGGTCCATCGTGATCGGCGCGACGGTGGGGGCGATCGTCATGGCGCCGTTGATCGGCGCAGCCGCACGGCGGTGGATCGAGCGCGTCTCGCGGGATCGCGCGGGGTTGATCATCGCGGGCCTCGTGCTGGTGTCGCTCGCGATCGTCGCGGTGCGCGTGCGCGATGCCTTCGAGTTCGCGCCTCGGAGCGCCGCGCTGTGGCTGCTCGCGCCGGCGCTCGTGCTGCTGTGTCGGAGAAGAGAGCGTCACGCCGCCGAGTCGAAGAGCGCGCTGACCGTCGTGGTGTTGCTCGCCTTGGTGTCGACCGGCGCGCTCGCGCTCCGCTCCGAGACCGCGCGCAAGCTCGTCTCGACGCGAACGTTTGTCGCAGCGATGACCCTCCGCGCCGTTCGAACGGGGCTCGACTTCGACCGCGACGGACACGCGCGGTGGCTGCCCGGCGGCGACTGTCGCGACGACGACGCAGAGGTTCACCCCGGCGCGATCGATTGGCCAGGGGATGGAATCGACTCGGATTGCGACGGCCGCGACGACACGATCCACCTGCCTCCGCGGAGGCCACACGTGGCGCTGCCGCCCTCGGTCGCGCCGTCGCTGAACGTGCTGCTGCTCACCATCGACGCGATGCGCGCCGATCACCTGGGCGTGCACGGCTATCGTCGACCCACGACCCCCGCGCTCGATCGACTTGCGCGCGAGGCGGTGTTGTTCGAGCGAGGCTTCGCGAACGCGCCCTCCACGCGGCTCTCGATGCCAGCGATCGCCACCGGGCGTTGGGCGCCTACGATCGAGTGGGACCACTCGATCTTCTGGCCGCGCTTCACCGCGAAGCAACGGACGATCGCCGAGGTGCTCCACGACCACGGGATTCGCACCGGAGCGATCTACAGCATTCCATACTTTCGTCGCACGGACGCCAGGGGATTCGAGCGCGGCGTCGACGAGTACGACGACTCGCTGATCCACTTGCACACCGAGATCGGAGGCCCGTCGGAGAGCGCGGGGAGCTCTTCAGCCGAGGTCACGGATCGAGCGCTGCGCTTCGTCCGAGAGAACTCCGGGCGCCAGTGGTTCTTGTGGGCGCACTACTTCGATCCCCACCATCAGTACGTCTCGCACGACGACGGAGAGACGACGTTCTTCGGGACCGCGCCGATCGACCGATACGACAGCGAAGTTCAGTACACCGATCGACACATCGGGCGACTGCTCGACGCGCTTCGAGCGAGCGAGCAGTGGTCGCGCACGGTCGTCATCGTGACCGGCGATCACGGTGAGGGCTTCGGCGAGCACAACGTGAGCACGCACGGATTTCATCTGTACTCCGCGCAAACTCGCGTTCCGATGATCGTGCGCGTGCCTGGAATCGCGCCGCGACGGTCGATGGTTCCGGTGAGCCACGTGGACCTCGCGCCGACGATCGCCAACCTCGTGAGGGTCCCCGAGGTGTCGAGCTTTCTCGGGCGAAGCATGGTCGACGCGCTCCTCGGCTCGCGCTCGGCAAACGACGGTGAAGTGTTTCAAGAAGTGACCTTCGACAACACGACGCACCGATGGGGGCTCGTCACGACCTCCCATCACGCCCTCTGGAACCAATCGCCCGAAGCGACCCGCGAGTGCTTCGACCTCACGCGCGACCCCGACGAAACCCTCGACCTCTCGGACCTTCCGACGGTGAGCCACGCGTGCGAAGCGCTCGCGCTACGGCTCTCGCGAGCGGCAGTCGCCTTGAGGCTCGGCCCGGACGCGTCGAACGCGTTGTCGTATGCGATCGTGCCGCGAGGCGGCCCGAGGCCCGCTCCGGAGCACGAAACCACCGCGCGAATCGGCGGCAAACTCTCGGTCGTCGGGTGGGACGGTCCGAGCACAATCCGGCGCGATTCGTCGGTCACGTTGGTGCTCCACTTGGAGGTCCTCGGACGCATCGAGCGCGGCTGGGCGCTCTTCGTGCACTTCGCGGGGGACACCGTCGTGCGAAACCTCGACCACGCGGTGCTCGGGGGCGCGTTTCCGATGGATCGCTGGCAGCCGGGACAACGACTGCGTGATCGCTGGACGTTTCGCTTGCCGACGGACATTCCTGTCGGGCGCTACGCGCTGATGGTGGGGCTCTTCCGCGGCAACGAGCGAATGAGCGTCGAGCAGCCGAACCGAGAGGACCCCACGAGACGGGCGCTCCTCGGCTTTATCGAAGTTCAATAGCGCGCAACGAGCTTCGATTCGCGCGTATCACTCCGTGACGCTCCGCGAGCGCATGGTATTCGCCTTGCGCTGGACGAGCAGCGAGCCCCGCATGACCGAGCCCCGCACCACGCACCCCGAGGACGCAGCCCCGTCGAAGGACCCACCGGGGTCGCTCTCGCTCGCGCGCACGATCGCGCGGCGGACGATGGCGCCGATCGAGCGCTTTCTCGCCATTCAAGCGGCGAGCGGCGTGCTGCTCGTCATCGTTTCCGCCATCGCGATCCTGTGGGCCAACTCGCGGTACGCGCCCGTGTACGCGGCGCTCTGGCACACGACGGTGGGCCTGAAGTTGGGGACGTTCGCGTTCGAGCGCGACCTGCACTTCTGGATCAACGACGGCGCGATGGCCGTGTTCTTCTTCGTCGTGGGGCTCGAGATCCGACGCGAGCTGCACAACGGCGAGCTCAGCGAGTGGCGACGCGCGATGCTTCCCTTGGCGGCGGCGCTCGGGGGGATGATCGTTCCTGCGGTGATTTACGCGGCGCTCAACCGAGGAGCGCCCACGGTCCGCGGGTGGGGCGTGCCGATGGCGACGGACATCGCGTTCGCCGTGGGCGTGCTCGCGCTGCTCGGGAGGCGCGTTCCCCCGGCGGCGCGCGTGTTGTTGTTGGCGCTCGCCGTGATCGACGACGTCGGCGGGATCATCGTGATCGCGCTGTTCTACTCCGGTGGAATCGCGCTCGACGGCGTCGCCATCGCCGCCGCAGGGATCGCCATGATCCTCGTGTTGCAAGCGTTCGGCGCGCGAAGGCCGTGGCTCTATCTTCCGCCCGCCGCGCTCTTGTGGAGCGGGATGCTCCGCTCGGGCATTCACCCGACGCTCGCGGGCGTGGTCGTCGGGCTGCTCACGCCGGTGCGCGCGTGGCTCGGTCGCCCTGCGTTTGTTCAGCGCGTTCGCGAGCACCTCGGCGAGCTCAGCGCGACGCCAGCGCCCAGCCAGCCCGCGGTGCTCGACCAACTCGACGCGATCAACGACGCGCGGCGCGAGGCGGTCTCGCCCGTCGATCGCTTGCAGCACGCGTTTCACAGCACGGTAGCGTTCGTCATCATGCCGCTGTTCGCGCTGTCCAACGCGGGCGTGCGCGTGTCCGCGACGTCGTTCGACCTCGCGCAACGCCCGGTCGTCCTCGGGATCGCCCTCGGACTCTGCTTGGGAAAACCCATCGGAATCACGCTCGGCTCGCTCGCCGCCGTCAAGCTCGGCGTCGCCGTCTTGCCCCGAGGAATGCGCTGGTCGCACGTCGCGCTCGTCGGCGCCCTCGGCGGCGTGGGCTTCACCGTGAGCCTCTTCATCGCGACGCTGGCGTTCTCGTCGGGCGTCGCGCTCGACGCTGCGAAGACCGCGATCCTTCTCGCGTCGGTGCTCTCGGCGGCGCTCTCGTTGCTCGTCGCGAGGGTCGTCTTGCGCCCCGAGCTCGCGCCAGACGCAGCGCAGACCGAGAGCGAGGCCGAAGCGTCGACCGCAAAGTGAGCGATCACCATGGACGGACGCAAAACGCACGCATGGTTTCTCTTCTCGGTGTTCAGCCGGCGCGCGGGCCGCGCGGCGCTCGCGTTCGCGGTGATCTATAGCGTCGTCTCGATCGCGGTGTGGCGCATCGAATCCAGCGTCCCCGACGGCACCATCAAGACCCTCGGCGACGCGCTCTGGTACACGCTCGCCACGCTCTCGACCGTGGGATACGGCGACGTGGTCCCGCGCAGCGCGATGGGGCGCGCGGTCGGCGCCGCGTTCGTGTTGTACACGCTGGCGACGGTCGGCTACTTGCTGAGCCAGCTCAACGAGTCCGTTCTGGAGGTGCGACGCATGGAGGACGAGGGTCTCATCGGAACGCGCTTCGACGCGCACGTCGTCGTCATCGGCTCTGGACCCATCGCGACCGCGGCGATCACCGAGCTGCTCGCGGCCGATCGCCGCGTCGCCGCGCTCTGTCGACGAAGCGACGAAATCGAGCTGCTTCGTCGGCTCGGCGAGCGCGAGGTCTTGTTCGTCACGAGCGGCGAGCCCACGCAGAAGCTCCTCACCGAACGGCTCGCGGTCGGTCGCGCGACGACCGCCGTCGTCGCGAGCGGCGACGACGCGAACAACATCGTCGCGTCGTTGAACCTGCGCGCGGTCAACAAACAGCTCCGGATCATCGTCGCCGTCGAGAACGAGGCGCTGCGGCAAACCCTCATCGCCTCCGGCGTCACGTACGTCGCGTCGCCCTACGAGCTCTCGGGTCGACTCGTGGCGAGCGCGGCGTTCGAGCCAGACGTCGCGCACTTCATCGAGGACATCAGCTCGGGCGTGAGCGGCGCGGACGTGCAGCAGTTCGCGGCGGGACCGTTCTCGTCGATGACCGTCGGCGAAGTTCGAAGCAAGCTCGAAGAGCTCGACGGCCCGCTGCTCGTCGCGCTCTCTCGCAGGGCTGGAGAGACGTTCGAGCTCGCCTCCAACCCGCCACGCGCGACGAAGGTGCGCGACGACGATCAGCTCATCGTGCTCGGGACGCTCGAGCAGCACGCGCGCCTCGCGCAGCGGCTCCGCGTGAAGCAAGGCGGGTGAGCGGCAGAGCCCCCGCGGCGCTCACTCGCCCTTTTTTGGCGGCGCTTCGCGGTACAGAACCGACGCGAGCAGCCCCGAGATCTTGCTCGCCTCTTTCAGGATCTTCTCGATCTGCGCCGTCGATCGCGACGTGACGGGGAGCGCGTAGAGCCGCTGCGCAAACCCCATCGCGAGGGTCTCGAGCGCGTCGAGCGCCTCGCGAGGGCTCACGCGCAAGCGAGAGACGTCCGCGCCCTCGAGGAGCATCGGCAGGTAGTCCGCGGCGAGCTTCTGGTGCTCTTCGGTGATCTGCGCGCGCACCGCGGGAGGCGCGGTCGGGAGCACGAAGAGAAAGAAGCGAATCACCCGAGAATCTTCGCGAAAGAGCGCGAGCTTGCGCTCGGTCCAAAGCAGCATGCGGGACACGAGGTCCGGCGGCGCGTCGGCCAAGAGCGTCACGAACTCTCGCTGCGCGCGCTCGACCACGCGCTCGGACACCGCGAGAAAGAGCGCGTCTTTCGAGGTGAAATAGTGAAACACCAGCGCCTTCGCGACGCCCGCGCGCTCGGCGATGAGCGCGGTGGACGTCCCGTCGTAGCCGCGCTCGACGAACTCGCTCAGCGCGGCGTCGAGGATTCGCTCTCGTTTGTCGGTCTTGGGGGCGGTGCTTTCGCGAGTCACGCTTCGATGCCGCGTACAGGCTAGCGCAGTCCCGCCGCCAGCGGAGCGGGCGTTCGAAGGATGGCAGTCGAGCTCGAACAAAGGCGGGCTCCGAGCGAGCCTGTCACGAACTCGCTGCGATCGCTTCGAGCGAAGATGCTTCGCGCGAAACGCCGGCTCGATAGATCGTTCTCGTGGGAGTCGCGTCGAATCGGTCGGCTCCGTCGATTTCCCTGCGGCGTGCGCGGCGCGATCGACGAGCCTGCCAGAGCACGCGATGCGAGGCCCCATGAGACAGTCGTTGTTCTTGGCCGTAGCGCTCCACGCGCTCGTCACCACCGCGATCCCTGTCGCCGCAGACGCGTACGCGGAAGAGGTCCTGCGCGCGCGGGCCAATCGCCGAGAGCTTCGGCTGGTCAACGCGCACGCGCGCGCCGCGATCGTGCGCGTATGGGTGACGAGCGCCTCGCGGATCGACTGGGGCTCACCGGTGCTCGACGAGCCGATTCGTCACGGTGAATCTGCGCGTGTGTTCGTCACGACGCCGAGCGCCGATTGCGTCTACCACGTCCGAGCGCAGTTCGAGGGCGGCCGCATCGTTCAGCGGATGCGAGTGCATTTGTGCTCGGGTCGAGCCGTTGCGTTTCGGTAGCGGCAGCGATCTCACGCGTCGATGTCCCTTCGCGCGAAGCGCACTTGCGCGAGCGCCAAGAGCGCGAAGGTCGCCGCGAGGAGCGCGATGGACTTCGGCGCGAGGTGACCGCGCGTCGCGATCGCCGCTGCGTCCGCGTAGGAGAACGGCGAGAGGTGCTCGAGCCACGAGAGCTTGTCCGAGACGCGCGCGAGCACGCCGCACCCATAGAGCGCGAAGGTCGCGCCGAGCGCCAACGACGACGCGCTTCGAGGGCGCGTCGCGCTCACGCCCGCGAGCAGCGACAGCGAGAACACCGTCGCATGAACGAGCGCCGCCCCGGCGAACACCGAGACGAACGCCGTCGCCCGGCCCACGGAGACGCCCGCGGCGGTGTACGCGAGCGCGCTCGTCGCGAGGAGGATCGCGTCGAAGCCGACCACCACGGCGAGGCCCGCGGCGGACTTGGCTGCGAGCGCCGTGCTTCGCTCGATCGGATGCGTGTAGAGCATCTCGCTCACGCGCTGGTTGGCCTCGCGCGTCGCGATCGCCGCGCCGATCAACGCCGCGAACAGCGCGCCGATCAGCGAGTAGAACGTGAAGTTTGTCGCGAGGTAGTGAACGGGATCAGCGAGGTTGGTCTGCGCGATTCCAAAGGCCGCGCGCATCTCGCGCGGGAGCATCGCGAGCTTCGCTTCGAACAGGCTCCCTCGTTGGCTCATCGATTTTTGGATCGAGAGCGTCATCGAGAGCATCGCCGCCACGGGCAGAGACCAGGCGAGCAGCGAGCGAACCGAGAGCGAGAGCTCGTTGGTGGCGATCGTCGCCGCCTGCGAGCGCGCGGCGCGGAGGGGTTGCGTGGCTGTGGTGTTCACGACGCCTTCACCTCGCGCCGAGCGGTGGACTGGTACTCATCGAGGACGAGCTCTTCGAGCGACGGGTGATCCACGGTGACGTCCGCGAGTCGGCCCTCTCGGACGTCCTCGGCGACCGCGTCGAACACCGCGCGCATGGGAGCGTCCGTCACGAACTCGACGCGGCCGTCTCGATCGGGTCGCCGCCCGCTCAGCGCGACGAGGGCCGACGCCTCGACGCCCGACGGGGTGAACTCCGCGCGCACGCGGCGCTGCTTCGAGCGAAGGAGCTCGTCGGCGGTGAGCACCCGCGCGAGCGCGCCGTCGCGCAAGAGCGCGAAGCGGTCGCAGAAGCGCTCGACCTCGGACAAGACGTGCGACGAGAAGAACACCGTCGCGCCGCGCGAGCGCTCTTCGCGCAGCAGGTCGAAGAGCGTCCTTTGCACGAGCGGGTCGAGGCCGTTCGAGGGCTCGTCGAGCACGAGGAGCGCGGGTCGATGTTGCATCGCCGCGACGAGGGCGAGCTTCTTCTTGTTTCCGAGCGAGAGCTCGTCGGCGCGTCGCGCGGGGTCGAGGTCGAGTCGCTCGCAGAGCTCGTCGCGTCGCGCGCGCGTTTCCCCGCCGTGCAGCGCGCCGAGAAACGCGAGGACGTCGCGGACCGATTGCCGCTCGTACACGCCCGGTTCGCTCGGGACGTACCCGACCCTCGCGAGCGCGTCGCGGCGCTCGTCTGCGCTCGCGCGCTCGAGGTCGACGCCGAGCACCTTCGCTTCGCCCGAGGACCTCCGAGACAGCCCGAGCATCGCGCGGATGGTCGTCGTCTTTCCCGCGCCGTTGGGACCAATGAACCCGAAGACCTCGCCCGTTTGCACCTCGAGGTCGAGCGCGCGAACGCCTCGTCCCCCCGCGAAGCGCTTGTCGAGCGCCCTCAGCTCGATCGCGAGCCGAGCGTCACGTGTCGTCGATTGCATCGCAATGCCCATCGCTTCTGGCCGACCTTGGCGAGCGAATGCCCGCGGTTAACCGATCGGTCAACCCGAGTGGTAGGCGCGATTAACCGATCGGTCAACACCCCAGCGATCGATTGCGTTCGGTCTGTGATTTTCGCGACCGATCGCGAGCGATCGCCGGAGGGCGCGCTCAGTCGACGGCGGACATGTAGTGCTCGCGCACGATCACGCCCTCGCCCACGATGTTGGTCGCGGTCAGGTCTGCGAGGTAGTTCGAGAACGCGTAGTACGAAGCGCTGGTGGCGTACTGCGTGGCAGAGAGAAAGTCCGTCGAGAGCTCTCCGCCTCGGCGCGACGGCGCTCCCACCGCGCGCTGCATCCCGTCTTCGAGCTCGCGCACGAAGCGCACCGCGTCGCTGTGCGCGAGGCGATAGCGAACGGCGGTGAGGTTGACGAGACGAAGGGTCGTCGGCGCGAAGCCGAACGTCACTTCATCGTAGAGAAAGCCCGAGCGCCCGAGCGCTTCTGCGCGAACGTTTGTGCAGAGCACGAGCGTTCGCTCGCGGCGCTCGCGGCACGTGGCCTGGTTGCGCGAGGCCCACGCGTCGATCTCGGCGCGCGTTGTGCGATCGAGCTCGAAGCCGAGCGCGGGGCGCGACGCGGCGACGGACGTTCCTCGCGCGATGCGGGCGACCTCGAGTCGACCGCGCTCGACGTCCCGCGCGCTCGCGCGGCCTACGGGGCACTCTGCGCCGAAGACGCGCGCGTACACGACGCGCCCCGCCGCCGTGTGAAACCACCCGACCACGCCCACGAAGAGCGCGACCGAGGCGAGAAGCACAAGAGCGATCCGCAAGAGCACGCTTCGCGGCCGCGACGCGCGCGCAGGGACGCCGAGCTCAGCGCTCATCAGCCGCCACCCGCCGAGGCGTCCGTGGGCGGAATGAACGCTCCGCCGTCACGGCTCGGGTCCACGATCGCCGAGCGCGTCGAGTTGAGCACGCCGCCGATCACCGTGATGTCCGCGGGAGCCACGCCAGCGCTCGTGAGGACGCCGGCCGCGATCATCACGAAGCGGTCGAAGACCGTCCCGGGAATGCGCAGCTCGCGGTGCGAGTCAGCCATGTTTCGGCATTGCCAGCCCATGTTGTCCGCTGGCGTGCCCGGGTACGCCTCGGGTCCGCCCGCGGCGTTGGCGAGCTGGTTGACGAGGCACGACTTGAGCTGCGCGACGCTCGGGTGGCCGTTGACCGGGGGCATCCCACTGGATCCCGGCGTCACCTGAAAGTAGAAATACGAGGCGATCTCCGGGTCCATGAGCTCTTGGGCGACGATCGCATCGACCGCCGTCGCGATGCCCGCGCGTCCGCCGAGGCGGGTGTACAGCGTCCCTCCACCGTCGCCTCCGCCGCCGCCGCTGTCAGTGACGACGCCAGTGTCCGCGTTGTTGTTGGTCGGCGAGCACGCGGCGAGCGCGCACAACGCCACCGCGGCAATTCCGCCGCGAATCGAAACAAAAGAATCCATGATCGAAGCTTGCTCCTCGAGTTGTGAGTCGAGTGACACTTCGCGGCTGGCTGAATCGAGCGCAGCGCACGGCCTGTCGACGAACGTCACCAACGAGCGACGCGCCTCCGGGCGATGCAAGTACGCCACGGAGTCACGCTCGGTTTTGGCCGCTCCGAATTCGAGGCATGGTTGTGCAACCGCGCAAAGCGCGCCCTCGGGCCTCCCGCGCAGTCCTAGCGACCGAGCAGCGACACCAGCCAATGGAGCGATGCCGCAGGTCCACCACGCGAGAGATCCGAAGGCGCGCTCGGGCCTCCCACGCAGGTGCCGACGAAACAACGAGGAGACTGTTGGTTCGAGTCGGAGCGTTGGAGGAACAGGGTGACTGCAGGCAACACCCGCGTGAGAGACCTGAGCGCGTCGTCGCTCGGAGCGTCTGCGCGATCCGTGCCAGCGACGCGACAGACAAAAGTCGGCCGTGTCTCTTCGTGATCTCCACGGTGGAAGGTCATTCGTGTCGCATCGAAACAGTGCGCGACAAGCCACACCAGGGATCGCCCCGAACAGAGCGGATCGGGACAAGTTTGCCGCACCGTGCTCCGCCAATGTCGTGGACTTTCGCCTCAGAAAATCTGTGCTTACGCGTCGGAGTTTTCGAAATCGTTGGAACCGGCGCACAGTCCAAGTCTGGCACGCCGCACGCACAGCGCATGGCGTTCAGAGTGAGAAACATCATCACGCCAGCGGGTTTGTTCGCGGCAATCAACTTGCTCGCTTGCCACCCGCACACGACCCCGCAAGCCGCAACGCCGACGCGGGCGCGCGCGCAGTTCGTCGTGGTCGAACCCGCGACGCTCGATAGCCGCGGATCGGTCGTCGTCACACAAGCAGTCGTCGCACCAGAGGAGTCAAGGCTGGCGGCGATCGCACCTGCGGCGCGAGGTCGTGTGGTTCGCGTCCATGCGGTGACCGGCGATGACGTGACCCCGAGAACAGTGCTCGCAGAGGTGCAGAGCGCCGAGGTCGCCGCCGCGAACGCAAGCGTCGCGCAAGCGAGAATCACGAGACAGACAGCGCAAGACTCACTCGAGCGCGTGCGCGAACTCACTCGACAGGGCGCAGCGTCGCAGCGTGAAGTGGTCGAGGCGCGCTCCGCGTTCGCGATGGCCCGTGCCGAAGAACAACGGGCGAGTTCGGCTCTATCCGCGTTGGGGTCAGCAGGCGGAGGAGCAACGTACACGCTGCGCTCTCCAATTGCGGGAACGGTCATTCGTCGGTCACTTCGCGTCGGCGCCGAGGCCACCCCAGAGGGCGAGCCAGGCTTCGTGGTGGCCGACTTGTCGAGCGTTTGGGTCGTCGGCGCGGTTCCCGAGCGCGTCGCGAGCACTGTGCAGCGCGGAGAGCGCGCAGAGATCGAACTCCCAGCGCTTCCGGGACGGCGGTTCGTCGGAACGATCAGCCACGTTGCGAGCTCAATCGATCCGGCAACGAGGTCGCTGGCGGTGCGAGTCGCGCTCGACAACGCGGAGCGGCTACTCAAGCCCGAAATGGCGGCCAAACTGACGCTGTTTGTCGATGCTCGTCCGGTCATTGTCGTGCCTACCACCGCCCTCGTGACGCGCAGCGACGGAGGATATGCAGTGTTCGTTCAGCGCGCGGACGGAACCTTCGAGCGACGCGCAGTCACCGTTGGAGCCGAATTCGACGAACGCGCACAAGTGCTCGACGGGCTTCGTCCGCGCGAGCCGATCGCCGTGCAAGGCGCGCTACTGATCGACCCTTCGACGCAACAAGTGCTCTGACATCGGCGGCCGCAGCGGCTCCCACGGCTTGATCCACCACCGGTTCGACGGACGCGGTAGCCGGGCTCCTTCGCCCTCCGTCGAACTGCGCAACAAGGAAGCTCCAGCGTGCAACGCATTCTTCGCTTCGCAATTTCGCGCCCCTTCGCGGTGCTCGCCATCGTCGCGGTCTTTTGCATCGTCGCCGCGACGCAGGTGCTCGATGTGCCTGTCGAGGCCTTTCCCGACGTGACGAACACGCAGGTGCAAGTGATTACGCTTGCGCCTGGGCGGGCAGCAGAAGAGGTCGAACGGCAGGTTACGATCCCGATCGAGCGCGAACTCGCGGGCCTTCCCGACTGCACCGAGCAGCGATCGGTGAGCGTGTATGGCCTGTCCCAGGTAACGTTGACCTTCGAAGACGGCGCTGACGAGTTCGCCGCGCGCGTCCGCGTGGGCGAACGGCTCCGACAAGTAGATCTCGCGCCAGGGATCGTCGCGCGCATTGGCCCCGAGAGCTCTCCGGTTGGTGAGATCTATCGATACACGATCGAAGGCGAGGGGCTCGACGCGGTCGCGCGACGAGGGTTGCAAGACTGGGTTATCGGCCCAGCACTGCGCCGAGTGACCGGCGTCGCCGACGTCGTTTCCATGGGAGGATTTCAGCGACAGATCTCAGTCGAACCCGACCCGATGCGCCTCAGCGCTCGACAGCTCTCGGTCACTGATGTCGTGGCATCACTGCAACGATCGAGCGGCGCAGTCGGCGGGCACTATCTGCGGCACGGCGCAGAGGAGTACGTCGTGCGCGGAATGGGTTACCTGCGCGACGGCAGAGACGTCGGGCGCTCTGCGATCACAGCACGAGACGGAGTTCCCATCCTCGTACGCGACGTGGGTCGAGTGCTCGCAGGCAGTGTCCCTCGACGCGGTGTGATTGGCCGCGGCAGCGAGGACGAAACACCACAGGGGATCGTGCTGTTGCGACGGAGAGCTCATCCAGCGCGCGTGCTGCAGGGAATTCATCGCGCAGTCGACGAAGCGAACGAGCAACTCGCGCGACGCGGCGCGCGCATCGTCCCCTACTACGACCGAAGCGAGCTCATCGACCGCGCGCTTCACACAGTGAAGCACAACATGATCGAGGGCGCGCTCCTCGTTGTGATTGTGCTCGCGGTATTCCTGCGCAGCTTCCGCGGGCCAATGATCGTCGCAGTCGTGATGCCCCTCGCGCTATTGACGGCATTTCTTGGGCTCAGACTCCGAGGACTCCCAGCAAATCTCATCTCGCTCGGAGCGATCGACTTCGGGATCCTGGTCGACGGCGCGGTGATCTTCGTCGAGACCGCGTACCACCTCCGCGCCGAGACGCCCGACCAGAGCGCAGCCAGCATCGCGGAGAAGGCTGGGCGACAAGTCGTCAGGCCCATCGTGTTTTCGCTAGCAATCATCGCGACAGCGTTGCTGCCAGTGTTCACGATGCAGCGGGTGGAGGGCCGTATTTTCGCTCCGATGGCAATGACTTACGCGTTTGCCATCATCGGCGCGCTCGTTTGGACGTTAACGGCGGTGCCAGCGCTCGCAGCGCTCTTGCTCGGGCCCACTTCGCGGGCGCAAACGCACGACGCGTCCAACGACACAGCGGCCGCTACGCACTCCGACGAGCCCGCGTTTGTCACCTGGCTCCGGGCCCGCTACGAGCGCGTTGCTTGGGCCTCTACACGACGCTCGTGGATTGCCGCGCTCGCGCTTGCTCTGATTTGCATGGTGTCCGTCGCGGGAGCGAAGAAGCTTGGATCCGAGTTTCTTCCCGAGCTCAATGAAGGAGGAATGTTCGTCACGGCGATCTTCCCTGCGTCGCAGTCGCTCGAAGAAGGAGCGCGGTTGATGCCAAGAATTCGGGCGATGATTCGAGAATTTCCAGAGGTGCACGAGGCGGTTTCACAACTGGGGCGCCCCGAAGACGGCACGGACCCCGCCCCGGTCAACGTGGGGCAAGTGCTCGTTTCGCTCCATCCCGAAGAGCAGTGGACCACCGGGCGTTCTCGGCAACAGTTGCTCGACGAGATCCGCGCGAAGCTCGCGACGGTACCTCGGGTTGAATTCGTGTTCTCGCAGCCGATCGTCGACAACGTGCTCGAATCGATCTCGGGCATCAAGGGGAAGGTGGTCCTCAAGCTCTTCGGCGACGACGACGCTGACCTCAACGAACTCGTGCGGGTTGCTTCGGCTGCAGAGGCCGCGATTAGCAACGTTCGAGGCGTCAAAGATCTTGGTTTGTATCAAACCGGGACGGTTCCGCAGCTTCTTATCGAGATCGACCGCGACGCGGTCGCTCGCTACGGACTCGACGTCGGCGCCGTCGAAGACGTGATCGAAGCGGCGCTCGGCGGCGTCGCAGCGACACAGATCTGGGAGGGAGAGCGAAAGATCGACGTTGTAGTTCGCTTTCCCGAAGCGTCTCGATCGTCGGTCGACCGAATTCGCGAGATCCCGATCCGTACACCGGCAGGCACCAACATCGTGCTCGGCGCCGTCGCAAATGCACGCGTCGCCTGGGGACGCGCAGCGATCCAACGCGCGCAGGGACGACGGTTCGTCGCGTTGAAGTTCAATGTCGAGGGACGCGACCTCGGCTCGGTTGTTGCCGAAGCACGCGATCGCGTCGCGCGAGCGGTGGCGTTGCCTCCCAATGTCACCGCGACGTGGGGAGGCGAATTCGAGAACCAGCAGCGCGCCATGGGTCGACTCGCAGTGATCGTCCCTGCAGCACTGGTCCTCATCGGGCTCCTCTTGTTCTGGGCGCTCGCTAGGGCGCGAGCGGCGCTCGTTGTCATGCTCAGCGTTCCCGCGTGCGCGCCGGGGGCGCTGGCTGCGCTGTACCTCACCAATACCAGCTTGTCCGTGAGCGCCGCGGTGGGGTTCATCGCGTTGCTCGGACAAACCGTGCTCGCTGGTTTGGTGATGGTGTCGTCCATCGACGAACTGCGCGCAGAAGACCCCACGCTGCCGATGTCCGAAGCCATCGTGGCCGGCGTATCACGCAGGCTACGCGCGGTACTCGTGACTGCACTGCTCGCGTCGCTGGGATTGCTGCCGGCGGCGACTTCGCGCGCGATCGGCAGCGAAACGCAACGTCCGTTCGCGCTTGTTGTGGTCGGTGGAGTCTTCGTCGCGACGCCGCTGATTCTGGCGCTGCTGCCAGCGCTGTATGCGCTCGTCGAGAGAGCGCCAAGCAGACCGTCTCCCGCGCAGCAACCTCCCGCTGCGTTTCTGGCCATCCTCGCGGTGAGCGTAGCGGCGGCCATTGCATTGGCGCCGTCCCCCGCACAAGCGTTCACCTTCGAACAGGCGCTCGCGGCAATGCGTTCGGGGCACACGGGGCTACGCGCGGCGGCTGTCGAGACGCGAGCAGCACGAGAGGACATCACAGCAGCCGGTCGATGGACCAACCCGCAGATTCAAGCACAGTACGCCCGTTCGGTCGGATGGACCTCGTACGATCCCGCACTAGGCGCAGGAACCGTAGTGATCTCCCAATGGATCGAAACCGCGGGCGTGCCTGCTGCGCGAGCTCGTGTCGCCGAAGCGCTGGTGACCGCAGCGGACGAAGACGCGCGCGCGCTCGAGCGAGCGTTGAGCCGCGATCTGCGAACGACATATATCGAACTGCTCGCGGCACAGGCTCGCCGAGACGCTCTAGCTGGAGCGGAGCCGCTATATCAACGAGTCGAGAGGTTGGTGACCGCGCGCGTCAGCGCAGGAACAGCAGCGCCGTTTGACATAGAACGCCTCCGTCTCACCCTCGCGGAGTATCAAACGCAGCGCCAGCTGGCGGTCGCCGATTGCGTGCGATTGCGCACGTTGTTGCAGGTCATCATTGCAGCAGACAATCGCGCGCTCACCGGCGACGCTGAGGGTTCGATCGAGATGCCTTTCGTACTTCCTGCCCTTGCGACCACGCTTAGCGAGGCGGCGTCTGCTCCTGAAGTCTTAGCAGCCAGAGCTCGATTTGCTGCAACGGACGCGCAGGTACAAGTCGCACAGCGGAGCGTGTTCGGAGGAATCGGCGTCCAAGCTGGTGTGATTTTTGGGCAGGGGTACGACGAAGTGCAGCGCAGCCGTCAGCTCGATCTCACAGTGGCGGTAACCGTTCCGATCCCGGTTCTCGATCGCGGACAGGGCGCGGTGCGCGCAAGCCAACTCCGCGCTGACGCTGCGGCGGATCGCGCGCGCTGGATCGAGCGAACGTACGTCGAGCGCGCCCGGCTCTTGTGGACCGATGCCATGATGCGCCGCCAGCGCAGCGAGGCGTTCGTTGTAGCGATGGGACAAGTCGACGAGTCGTTGCTGCGCGCGTCGGACGCGAGCTACGCCGCTGGGCGCAGCTCCGCCTTCGACTTGCTCGACGCTTACCAGCGATTCGTCTCGTCGAAGCTACGACGAATCGAGTTGGCAGCAGACGCGCGTCGAGGCGAAGTCGAGCTCCTCGCGCTCATCGGCCGCTGAGCGCGTCGCTCACTCGCTGGTCTCTTCGGGCTCGCGCTCGTCCTCGCGCTCGCCGAGCCAGCGCTGGAGCGTGCGACGATCGATCCCGAGCATGCGCGCGGTCTTCTTCTTGTTGTTGCCGTTGCGCGCGAGCATCCGGCGCGCGTACGTGATCTCGAGCTCGGCGATGGTCATCTCGCGCTCGATCGCGCGATCGAGCACGCCTTCTTCGCGCGGCTTTCGGAGGTTGAGCGGCAGGTCGTCGACGGCGATGAGCTCGCCCTGCGCGAGGTTGATCGCGCGCTCGACGACGTTCTGAAGCTCGCGCACGTTGCCGGGCCACGAGTACGCTTCGAGGAGCTTCAGCGCGGCGCCGGAGAACCCGTGGACCGGCCGGCCGATGCGCGCGGCGTGTTCGTGCAAGAAGTGCTCGGCGAGCAAGACGACGTCCTCGACGCGATCGGCCAGCGGCGGGACGTGCAGCTCGATCACCGCGAGTCGATAGAACAAATCCTCGCGAAACTCGCGCTTCGTGATCGAGTCTCGAAGGTCGCGGTGCGTCGCCGCGAGCACGCGAACATCCACGGGATCGCTCCGCTCGGAGCCGACGGGCCGCACCTCGCGGTCCTGCAGCACACGAAGGAGCTTCGCTTGCAGCGCTTGCGGGAGGTCGCCGATTTCGTCGAGAAAGAGCGTTCCGCCGTGGGCTTGTTTGAAGAGCCCCGGACGGTCGCTCGTCGCGCCCGTGAACGCGCCCTTCTTGTGACCGAAGAGCTCGCTCTCGAGCAGCGTGTCGGGGATCGCCGCGCAGTTGATCGCGATGAACGGACGGGCGCGACGGCGCGAGTGCTGGTGCACCGCGCGCGCGAGGACCTCTTTGCCCGCGCCTGATGGGCCGGTAATCAAGACGGTGCTCGGGCTGTCCGCCACGCGCTCGGCGAGCGAGAGCACCTCGCGCATCACCGAGCTCTTCGCGACGATCGCGCCGAAGCCACGCCGCGCCTGCACCTCCGTGCGAAGCGCGCTCAGCTCCGCGCGAAGCGAGTGTTCGCGGAGCGCCTTGGACACGGCGAGCAGAAGAACATCCGGCTCGAACGGCTTCGGAATGTAATCCGACGCGCCCATCCTCACCGCCTGCACCGCCGTCTCGATGCTGCCGTACGCCGTGATCGCCAAGACCGCCAGCCGCGGGTCGTAGTTCTTGATCCAACCGATGAGCTCGAGCCCCGAGCCGCCCGGCATCCGCAGGTCCGTCACGACGACGTCGAAGTCCTCGGCTTCGATCGACTCTCGCGCGCGCTCCGCGCTCGGCGCGGTCGAGACCGAGTAGCCCTGATCGACCAGAATCTCTGCGACGAACCGCGCGAGCGCGTCGTCGTCGTCGACCACCAAGATTGATGCAAGCGATGTCACGATTCGTCCCTCTCGTCCTCAGCGTCCAGCGGAAAATTCACGATGAACGAAGCGCCTCCGAGCGCGCTGTCGCCGAGGGTCATGCCCCCTCCGAGCCGCTGCGCGATCTCTTCGCAGATCGTCAGCCCGAGGCCCGTTCCCTCGGCGGGCTCCTTGGTCGTAAAGAACGCGTCGAACACTTTCGCCCGGTCTTCCTTTGCGATTCCTGGGCCAGCGTCGTCGACGCGAAGCTCGGCGCGCGGCGTCCCCTCGTCGGTCACGGCCACGGTCACTTCGATGCGCCCCCCCTTGGGCTGGGCCTGCATCGCGTTTACACACAAATTCAAGATCACCTGCTCGATCTCTGCGCGCGACGCCTTCACCCGCACCGGCGACGGCGCTCGCACGACGATCGTGACGCTGCGCTCTTCCGCTTCGACCTCGAGAAATCGGGCGACGTCCGTCGCGACCGACCCGAGGTCGATCGAAGACACTTTTCCTCGGCCCTTTCGCGCGCGGGCGAGGAGCTGCTCGATCACCGACGAGATGCTCTCGGCCCCCGCGATGATCTCGCGCAGGTGCATCTGATCGCGCTCGGATTGGCCGCCCTTCTGCAACGCGTACCGCGCGCGTCCGAGGATCACGTTGAGCGGCGAGCCCACCCGGTGCGCGAGGTTGGCGGCGAGCTGGCCGACGAGCGCGAGGCGCTGCGCGTGGTGCAGCCGACGCTCGGCGGTCACGAGGGCGTCCGTGCGTTCTTCGAGCGCCTCGCGCGCTTCGCGCAGCGAATCGAGCAGCGTGTTGTACGCGACCGCGAGGCGTCCGATCTCGTCGGGACGAACGATCACCGCCTTGTGCTCGAGCGCGTCGAGCCCCGTTCGCTCGACCGCCCCGATCAACATCGACAAGGGGCGCAGCACCGCCGAGCGAACGCCGACCCACACCGCCGCCACCAGCGTCAGCGCGAGCGCGAGGCCCACGATGGACACCGCGCGAGACGAGCGCGAGACGTTGACCTCGATGTACGAGAGGTCTCGAAGCAACACCGCGGATCCGCGCGGGCCTTCGCCGAGTCGCGCCCGCAACGCGAACCCGTACGCGAGCATCTTGCGCCCGTCGCGCGCGGTCATCGCCTCGACGCGAGGCGTTCCTGCGCGGGCGCTGTGGCCGAGCGAGGTGAAGCGCGTCGCGTCTCGGACGAGCGCTTGCGACGCGCGGACGAGCTGGTCGTGATCGTCGAAGATCACGACGCCGAGCACGCGATCGGCTTGGCTCAAGTCGTCGACGAGCTCGCCGATGTCCTCGATCTGGTGGTCGCGCAGCGCCGCGCCGAGCGACGCAGAGAGCGTGGTCGCGTGATCCCTCAGCTCGCGCCGAGCGTCCTCGGTCATCTCGACGCGACGCAAGCGCACGTTCACCACGCCGTACGCCAGGATGCACAGCATCATCGGGATCAGCACGCTCGCAGCGATGCGCGTCGCGAGGTTCACGCCGAGGCCCCGATCGACCAGCGATACAACAGTGTGTCCATCACGGTGAGCGTGGGGCGCGTGGCCCTGTTCGCCAACGCTCGACTCACAACGCCGCCGCGCCCCGTTCGGCGCGCTCCGACCACAAGAAGATCCGCGCCGAGCTCGGTCGCGCTGCGCTCGATCGCGCCAGAGACGTCCTCGTCGACGACGACGCGCACGTCCGAGAGCGCCTTTCGCGCGGCGCCAACGGTCTCGACGCGCACGTTCGCTGCGATGATCGCGCCGCGGAGCGACGCTTCCCCCTCGTTCGCCACGACGTGAACGCCGAGGAGCTCTGCGCCGCAACGAGCGGCGATCCATGTGGCCACTTGCAGCGTTCGCGTTCGGTGATCGGGCCTGCTCAGCGCGACGAGCACGCGCTTGGGCGGCGTCGTCGAAGGACGGACGAGCGTCGAGCATCGAAGCCCGAGGTGTCCGCGCGAGATCGTGTCGTCGCCGTCGAACACCATCGCGAGCACCGCGCGATCGCTGAGGTCTTCTTCGAGTCGTTCGACGATCGAGCGCAATCGCTTCGCGTCGGACTCCGCGTCGACCCGCGCGAGGTGACGCACGAGCGTCGCCGCCCACAGCGGCCGCAGTAGATCGGTCCAACAGGTGACCGATCGTTGGTGATTGGTCGTTCCGTCGCAGACCGCGAGCAGCGCAGAGAACGGTCCGAGATCCATCGAGGTCGTCATTGCATGGGCCTCACAGCAAAGGGTCGACGCATCGAGCTCAACCAGGGGGCTGTCCGAGCGCGGGGAGAGCGCACGCTCGCGACGAATCGCGCGGAGAAAACAACGAGCATCGCGCGGCGAGCGCGAGCACGAGCGCGCCGAGCACGATCCAGCCTGCGGGTCCGAACACCGCCGATCGAACGCCCGCGTCGAGCCCGACGAGGACATAGGGCAGCCCCGCGGCGAACGTGACCGTCGTGTTCGCGATGACCGCCGGCGTGAGGCTCCGCGACGCGAGCGTGAGCACCCCGAGCAGCACTCCGAGCAGCGCGCTCGTCAGCACGCACACGGCGCCGCGAACGACCGCGCCGCGGACGCCCCCGTGCTTGTAGCTCGCGAAGAAGATCACCGGCGCGTACCAGACGCCCCAGAGGACGCTCTGCAACACGAGCCCTCGAAAGCGCCCGAAGCGCTGCGTCGCGCGGTGCAGAAAGTACCCCCTCCAGCCCACCTCCTCGGTCATCGCTTGAAACACACCGATCAGCACGGTGCCCGTCGACGCGATGAACAACACGACGTTGTCGTCGATCACCACGCCGCGCTCGGGCGAGTGCGCGCTCGTCGCGCCCGTCCATCCGAGCGCGACGAAGCCCAGCGCGACCAGCGATGCGACGCCGACGACGAGCATCGCGGCGAGGCCAGCGAGCACCGAGTCCCGCGATTTCGCGGGGCGAAAACCAAGGTCGACGACGTCGATGGGGTCGATCCAGCGCCGCACGATCCACGTCGCGACGAGCGGCTGCCAGCCCATCGTCAGCGCGTACACGACGAGCGCGGCGAACAGGCGCGTTCCCACAGAGAATGGAGGCTCGCTCTGCGCGAAGGCCGCCCACACCGCCGCGACCAGCCACGAGGACAACAGGCACAGCGCCGCGAAGACGACGAGGCCAGCGCTCGCGCGGTGTCGGTCCACGCTCACGAGGCGGCTCCTTCTGCAGGCTCGGTCGCGCCATCGAACAGCGGAATCGCTGCGCGAACCGCGTCGCCCGTCCCGACGAAGTAGACGACGTCGCCCGCGACGAAGGGCTCGTTCGGCTCGGGGCGCTCGATGAGCACGCCGTTGCGACGAACGCCCACGACGAGCGCGCCCGTCTTGCTGCGCAATTGCATGCTGATCGGCGACGCTCCCGCCGCGCGCGAGGACTCGCGGACCAACGCCGACTCGATGCGCATCTCCGAGAGCGCGGGCACATCGCCGAGGCGCGTCGGCGCATAGGTCTGTTTGCGCTCGCTCGGGAGCGTCTCGTCGCGCACGGCGCGGATGCGCTCGTCGATCACGTTGCGGGGCACGTTCAGCGCGCGGAGCATGCGCGAGAGCACCTCGACGGCGCCCTCGACCTCCTCGGCGACGACCTCCTTCGCGCCGAGCGCGACGAGGCGCTCGCGTTCGAGCAGGTATTTCGCCCGCATGATCACTGGAACGTCCGGCGACACGCGGCGGATCGTGTCGAGCACACGCATCGCCGCTGGAGGGTCGTTCATGAGCAGCACGACGAGCGCCGCGTGCTCGACGTGCGCGTGTCGAAGCGCCTCTTCGCTCGTCGCGTCGCCGTAATACACAGGCAGCCCGAGCGCCTTGCCTTTGCGGACGTTGTCGGCGTTCATCTCGAGAACGATCGCGTCGATGCCGCACTCGCGCAGCGCCATGGCGGCAGAGCGCCCCGCGAGGCCGAAGCCCACGATCACGACGTGACCGCGGAGGCTCTCGAGCCCGTGGTCTGCCTCGTCGATGCTGCGCACGCCGAGCAGGCGTTCGAGCGGCGCGAGCAGCCGCTCACCCGCGCGAATGTTGGGCGCGGCGCGCACGAAGAGCGGCGTGAGAAACATGCTGATCACGCCCGCGGCGAGCAGCGGAGCGATGGCGCGATCGTCCACGACGCGGTGCTCCTTCGCGAGCCGCGTGAGGACGAAGCCGAACTCGCCGAACTGCGCGAGCCCGACGCCCGCGAGAAACGCCGCGCGCGCGGGAAACTTCATCACCATCGCAGCGAGCGTCGCGAGCACGCCCTTGCCGACGAGAAATCCCAAGACGAGCGCGGCGACGAGCAGCGGCTGCGCGAAGAGAACGCGCGCGTCGAAGAGCATTCCGAGCGAGACGAAGAAGATGCTCACGAACGCGTCGCGCAGGGGCAGGATGTCTCCCATCGCCCGGTGCCCGTACTCGGTGTCGGCGACGACCATCCCGCCGAGAAAGGCGCCGAGCGCGAGCGAGAGGCCCGCGAGCGACGTGAGCCACGCGGTCCCGATGCAGAGCCCGAGGATCGCGAGCAAGAACACTTCGCGGCTGCGGCTCGCGTCGACCCACGAGAGCGCGCGCGGCACGAGCACGCGCGCGACGGCGATCGTGACGACCACCACGATGGCGGCTTTGAGCAGCGCCATCCCGAGGTCGCGCGCGATCACGCCCGTGGTCCCCGTGCGCGAGAGGTACGGGACGATGAGCACCATCGGGACGACGCAGAGGTCTTGAAAGATGAGCGTTCCGACGATGAATTTTCCGTGAGGCGCGTCGAGCTCGCGGCGCTCGGCGAGGGCGCGCAGCACGATCGCGGTGCTCGAGAGCGAGACCGCGAAGCCGTAGAACACCGCGCGTCCGAGCGGTTGCCCTGCGAGCCGAGCGATCCCAGCGACCGCGACGGCAGTGCCGAGCACTTGTAGAAGTCCGCCGACCGCGACTTGCCGAAAGATGTTCTTCAATCGATCGAGCGAGAACTCGAGCCCGATCGAGAAGAGCAACAACACGACGCCCACTTCGGCGAGCACCTCGATCGCGTGCACCGAGCGCGTGAGGCGAAAGCCGTATGGCCCGAGCAACGCGCCCGCCGCGAGCAACCCCGCGACCGTGGGCAGCTTCAGCCGCGAGAGCACGACGGTGACGACCACCGCCAACACAGCGATGACCGCGAGCTCGTCGATGAGCGGAACGTGTGCCATGGAGCTCCCTGTGCGCCGCGACGCCCTCGCGGACCGCGACGCGCAACACCGACCCGTCGCGCCGCCCGCGACGATCGTTGTTTCTGAAGGCAGTGAATTGCGTCAGGCGCGCTTTGCGAGGCCCGTGCCGAAGCGATTCGCCGCGATTTTCACAGGGAACATCGAACAGCTCGCGCCAAGATGCCGCACGAGAGACATTTTGCCGCACGGTGGAGCAAGCTCGTCGCAGCGCGCAAATCGCGCGACTCAGCGCACTTCGATCCAGCCGAGCATGACGCGGCGGTGCGGATCCGCTCGGCCGTGTTGCTCGACGGGCATCCGTTGGTCGCCGCGAAAGAGCCCGAGCACGAACGCGTAGCGCCCTGGCGCGACGTCGAGCGAGAGCGTCGTCGTCCAGCGATCGCGCAGTCGTTGCCCTGGCTGCCAACGTTCGATCGGGTACGCGCCCTCGAGCAGCGGGTGATCGAGGTTGCGCGACACGCGCTCGCCGAGCAGGTGGACGAACACCTCCCAGCCGCGCGGAATGGTCCCGATCGCGTCGTAGTGAACGGTGAACGTCGCAGGGATCGTGCGCGTGAGCGCCGTGGGTCCGTCCCAGCCGACGACGCGGAGCGAGTCGCCGACCTTCGCGTCGAGCGCGTGCTCGGGGGTCGGTCGCGGCGCGTCCGCGCCGATCACGGCAAACGCGAGTCGCCGTGCGAAATCAGGGCCTACGCGAAGCGCGACCGTGGCGCGCGTGAGCTGCTCGAAGAGCGCGTCGCACGGCGCGCCGAGCGCTGGAACACCGAACAAATCCTGCCGCTCGTCGGGGTCCGTGCGCAGGTCGAAGCACTCGCGGGTGGCCTCGGGCGACTGGTTCCACAAGACGTGATGCGTCGAGCTGACGATGCCCCATCGGTGCGTCGTGTTGTCGAACGTGACCTCTTGGATCACGTCGCCGTCGTCGTCGCCGCGGCCCGCGCCGGCGACCGCGTCGACCATCGTTCGGCCGAGAAACGTCGGCGGCGCTCCAGCGCGCGCGAGGTTCACGATCGTCGGCGCCACGTCCACGTGGCTCACCGGCGCTCGCTCGCGACGCGCGTTTGCGCCAGGAACACGCACGATCATCGGCACCCTCGTCTGCGCCGCGTACAAGTGAAACCCGTGCGTGTTCACGTCGTGCTCGCCGAAGCCCTCGCCGTGATCTCCGGTCACGATCACGACCGTGCGCGACCACTGCTCGCTCGATCGAAGCGCGTCGAGCAGCCGCCCGATGTGACGATCGGTGTACTGAACTTCGCTGTCGTATCGATCGACCGGCGCGGTCCCGAAGAACGTCGTCTCTCCGTCGTCGTGCGAGACGTACTGGTGATGCGGGTCGAAGAAGTGCGCCCACAAAAACCACGGACGCGAGGCGTTTCGCTGGACGAACGCGAGGGCGTGATCCGCGACCTCGCGCGACGAGGTCCCCGAGCTCTCCGCGGGTCCGCCGATCTCTGCGTGCAGTCCGATCAGCGAGTCGTCGTACTCGTCGACGCCGCGCTCGAATCCCCTGGCGTCCGTGCGACGAAAGTACGGGATGCTGTAGACCGCGCCGGTGCGATAGCCGAGCTCGCGGAGCACCTCTGCGGTCGTGCGTTGCCGCTGCGTAAAGCGCGGCCAGAAGATCGTGTGATCCCACTCGATCGCGGGCGCCCAGCGGCCCGTGGCGATCGTCGGCATCGAGAGCCGCGTGGAGGGCGCGTTCGCGAACGCTCGATCGAACACGGTCGATTCGCGCGCGAGGCGATCGAGCGCAGGGCTCGTGGGGCGCGCGTAGCCATAGGCCCCGAGGTGATCGGCGCGAAGCGCGTCGATCGTGAGCAACAGCACGTTGGGTCGCTGCGGGACGCTCGAGGGAACCTCGACGAACGGGTACGACCGCGGCGGGTGCACGACGTCGTCGCGACCGTCGCAGTCCGCGTCGATTCCATCGCCGGGCCAGTCCATCGCGCCCGGGTGAATCGCAGGGTCGTTGTCGCGACAGTCGCCTCCTGGAACCCACCGCGAGTAGCCGTCGCCGTCGAAGTCGAGCGCGCGACGCAACACACGAAGCACGCTCTCGGCGCCCACGGTCCGCGTGGCCACGACTTTGCGCGCGGACTCCGAGCGCTCTCCGAGCGCGACGAGGGTGACCGCGATCGCGAGCGCGGCCGCGAGCGCGGCCTTTCCGCGCGGTGACGCGAGGGCGCGTCGGAGCTTGTTCCACGCGAACACCCGCGCGAACACGAGGATGAACGGCGCGGCGACGAGGCCCGCTGCGCCCGTGGGCACCAGCGCGAGCGTGTCTCGCACGCGCGCCAACGCCACGAGCACCGCGCCTGCGCAGAGCACGCCCACGAGCGAAGACGCCCGCGAAGGCGCGACGCGATCGAGCACGCTCAGCGCCGAGCGAGCGACCCACGGAGCGAGCGCTGTCGCGGCGACGAGGACCGCGAGGATCGTTCGGCGATCGGCCTCGACCAGGGGCCAATTGCGGCTCGTCGCGACGGCGAGCGCCGCGAGCGACGCGATCGTCGCGCTCGCGGCGAGCTCAGTGAGCGAGCACGGCGCGCCTCGAGGTCCTTCGACGTTCGACCGACGATCGACGACGACCCGCACGGCGCCCCGCGCGAGCACGAGCAACAGCGGGACGGCCACGGCCATCGCGAGCGAGAGCACGAGCGAGACGAGCTCGCGGTGCTTGCGCTGCGCGAGCGCGCCGAGCGCGTAGAACCACAGCGGCGCGGACAGCGCAGCGACGAGCGTCGTCGAGAGCCACTCGGCGCGGCGCCCTCCGACGGGGCCCGAGAACGCGAGGGCGCGCGAGAACACGAACACCCCCGCGCTCGCGAGCGCGCCGGCGAGCGCGTCGACCGAGAGCACGAGCAGCGCGGACCAGAGCAGCGCGCCTGCGTTTTTCGGGGCGAAATACAGCGCGTACGCGCACTCGACGACGCCGAACAAAAGGCCCACGACCGCGCCCATGGCGACGATCGCAGGCCCGCGCGCGACGCCCCGAGGCGCGTCGACGCGCCCGCGATCGGCGGAGCCAGTTGAATTCATGGGCGCTCTCGTAGAAGCGGATCCACCCCGTACGTGTGTCGCGCGCGCTACGCCCTTCGCGAGATTCGCACGCGAGAAAACAAACCCCACGATCCCGATGAAGGTTCGAGAATCACTTCGATGGGGAAATTTCCTCGCGACGGTCGAGCGCGCTCGGCGCTTCGAGCGCGCTGCGCGATCCGTCAGTGATTTTGCAGCTCGTTTCTCGTCGCGTGCGATCTTTCAGCGGCGTCGAGCGATGTCGCGTACGCTTTCGCCAGCATCGATCATGACGACCAAGAGCACGACCAACGGCCGCTGTCGCATCGTCCTCACCGGCGGCCCCGGAGGTGGAAAGACGACCGCCGCCGACCTCTTTCGTCGCGAAATCGGCGCGCGCGTCGCCGTCGTTCCCGAGGCTGCCACGCTGTTGTTCGCGGGAGGATTTCCCCGCTCGAACGATCCGCTCGCGACGCGGGCGGCGCAGCGCGCGATCTACCACGTGCAACGCAACCTCGAAGACGTGCAGAGCGCGCTCTATCCCGAGCGCATCTTGTTGTGCGACCGAGGCACGCTCGACGGAGCCGCATACTGGCCCGACGACGAAGCGGCCTTCTTCGCCGAGGTCTCGAGCAGCTACGAGCACGAGCTCGCCCGCTACGACGCGGTGCTCTTCTTCGAGTCCGCCGCCGTCGGAGGCAGCTCGATCGAGGGAAACAACCCCACGCGCACCGAGACGCAGTCCGCGGCGATCGCGCTCGACACGCGGCTGCGCGAGATCTGGTCGCGGCACCCGAGGTTCTACCTCGTTCCTCACAACGCGTCGTTCGTGAAGAAAATCATGTTCGGCCTCGCCGTGCTCGAGAGCATCGTGGCGCAGCACGACCGCGGTTGATCACGTCACTCGACGCGGTACAGATCCGCCTTGAGATAGTCGCCCTCGGAGAAGGCCAATAGCCTCGGGTGGTCCGCAGGAGCGCCCTTCGCTTCGATGAGCTGCAGCGAGCGCTTGGCCCGTCGCGCGCCCTCGCGCAGCGTCTCGAAGAACATCTCCCTCGTCACGTGGCTCGAGCACGAGCCCGCGAGATAGAACCCTCCGTGCGCCACGAGCGCGAGCGACGACGCGTGCAGCTGCTTGTACGCGTCGAGCGCCTTCGGGACGCTGTCCGCGCGCGGGGCGAAGCTCGGCGGATCCGCGATCACGAGGTCGTAGCGCGCGCGGGCCTTTCCCTTGTTCGCGAGAAACTTCCACACGTCTTCGCAGTGCGCTTGGTGCAGCCCTTCGTCGAGCGCGTTGGCCGCCCAGCTCTCGCGCGCGAGGTCGATCGCCCCCTGCGCGATGTCCACGCTCTCGACCGCGCGAGCGCCGCCGAGGCCCGCGGCGACGCTGAAGCCCCCCGTGTACGAGTACAGGTTGAGCACGCGGCGATCGCGCGCGATCGAGCGCACGAGCTTGCGCGCCTCGCGTTGATCGAGAAAGAGCCCCGTCTTTTGCCCCGAGAGCAGGTCGCCGACGAGCGCCATTCCGTGCTCGCGCACGACGACGCGCCCTCGACGCGAGTCGTCTCTGTCGCCGAGCGAGCCCCACACGAGCTCTGCCTTCTCGTCGCCGTCGCGCGACGCGACGCCCGCGTTGGACGCGCGGCGCAAGAGCGCGGTGATCCCGCGCGCCTTCAGCACCGGCTCGATCGCCGACGCGAACCGATCGCGCCACGCGAACGCGCCAGCGCCGTCGGTCTTGAGCACCGCGATCGGGCCGTACACATCGACGACGAAGCCCGGCAGCCGATCGCCCTCGCCGTGCACGAGTCGATACGCGTTGGTGTCCGAGGAGATCACCGCGTCGCGCAAGAGCGCCGCCTCTTCGACGCGCGCGCGCAAGAGCGGCTCGGACACGCTCTCGTCCCGCGTCGTGAACACGCGAAGCGCGATCACGCTGTCGTCCGCGAGCCCGCGCGCGACGAACGAGCCCCGCGCGTCGACGAGCGTCGCGACGCTCCCCGCGCTGGCGCTGCCTCGAACCGCGTCGCGATACACCCACGGGTGGCCGTCGCGCAGCGCGCGCTCGAGGGGCCGCGCGAGGGTGAGCGTCGCTTCAGCCTGCATTTACAGCGAGATGTAGAAGTAGTTGAGGCACATCTCGTCTTCGCTGCCCTCGCCCCAACGAAGGTCGCGCGGCGCGACCTGCACGCCGTCGATGAACGGCTGGTTCTCGGGGCGATTGTCCCACACGCACGTCGTGCGAAGGGTGTCGCCCGTCGCGCCGACCGCAGGACGGTACGGGCTTCGGAAGAAGTAGTTTTGCTGCCAGTGGAAGTCCCATCGCGGAACGTCCACGAGGCAGTTGGACGTCCCGCTGTTGGTGACCGCCTCGACGCGGATCGAGTGCCCGCGCTGGTGCATGTGCGGAAACACTCCGAAGATGCGCACCGGCAGCTGCGTGTTGCGGAAGTTGGCCACCGCCGTCGCGCGCGGATCCGTCGGAGGCGCGCCAGCAGGAACCGTGAAGTTGCTGTTCTGCTGCGGCAGCCAGAGGGCTTGCTGCGTCGTTCCGGCCGGGCTCAGAAACAGCTCGACCCTGGTGCGGTCGGTCATGTTTCGCGTGGCCATTTGCATGTTGTAGTGGACCTGCATCACGATGCGCGAGCCGGGCTTCAAGCGAATGCCCGTGCCCGACGGCATGTAGCCGTCGACGCCGCCCGGCGCCCAGCCGGCGATCTGCTGCATGTCGAGGTCGATCAGGTCACCGTTGGTGCCCGCGCGCGCGTTGGCGTCGACGTTGGGTCCGCCGAAGCACGTGTAGCCCGGTCCGGGCTCTGCATCGTCGTTGCGTTGCAGCTGCGCGAGGCCGCCCGAGCGGACCTCGAAGAGCAACATGTGATGCACGATCCTCGGGTTGCCCGGAACGACGCGCACGCCGATCACGTCTCGCGTCGCCGTGAGCGCCGGATCGACGATGAAGCAGTGGTAGTCGTCCGTGAGCCGTTGATTGGGAAGGTACGGCTCCGCGGGCTGCACGACGATGTCGCCCGGCGTCGACGGAAGCGGACGCGTCGTGTCCGGTCGCGCCGGAAGCTCGCGGTAGTCCGCCATGTTTCCTTCGGGCGCGCCTGCGGCCTCCCACGCGACGAACTTCGCGATCTCTTGATCGGTCAGCCCGCGCACATCGACGAGGGGTCGGCATCCCTCGCGCGGCATCCACGGAGGCATGACGCGATCGCGGACTTGGTTCGCGATGAGCCGCGCCATCGGGCGCACCGTCGCGTAGTCCGCGAGCGCCATCGGCGCGATCCCGCCCGTCCGGTGGCAGTTGTTGCAGGTCTGATCGACGAGCGGCTTGATGTCTCGCCACCACGTCGGGTCTCCAGTGGTCGTCGCTGCGTCACCGGTCGCGGGCGTGTCGGTCGGCGTCGTGACGTCGCTAGGCGCGACGACGTCCGAACCCACGCCGCTGTCCGCGGTGGCGTCTGGCGACTGCATCGGCGTTCCGCACGCGGCGACCGCGAGCGAGAGCGCGAGAGCAAAGCGCGTCAGTGTGTTGTTCATTGGCACCTTCGAGAGCAGAGCGAATCCTTCGAGAGTCTACACGATCGAGCGGCCAACCCCGCGACGATCGTCGAACTTTTCGCGGAGCGCGGCCTCGCGTCGAGGGGACATCAACCGCGCACAATCGCTCGCGCGGTCGAGCCCATCAAATCGAGACGTAGAAGAAGTTCAGGCACATCTCGTCGTTGGTGCCCTCGCCCCAGCGGAGGTCCCGCGGCGCGACCTGCACTCCGTCGACGTACGGCTGATTCTCGGGGCGATTGTCGTACACGCACGTCGTGCGAAACGTGTCGCCCATCGCGCCAGCCGCCGTGCGGTACGGCGTCTGGAAGAAGAACCCTTGCTGCCAGTGAAAATCCCAGCGAGGGATGTCCACCAAGCACGTGCTCGCACTGCTGGCGTTGATGGCCTCGACGCGGATCGAGTGCCCGCGCGTGTGCATGTGCGGCGCGACGCCGAAGATGCGCACGGGCAACTGCGTGTTGCGAAAGTTCGAGACGACCGTCGCGCGCGGGTCCGTCGGGGGGACGCCTGCAGGGACCGTGAAGCTCTGGTTCGCTTGCGGCAGCCAGAACGCTTGCTGCGTCGACGCGGCTGCGTCCGCGAGAAACAGATCGACCCGCGAGCGGTCGTTCATCCCGCGCGTCGCGGCTTGGAGGTTGTAGTGGACCTGCATCACGAGGCGCGATCCCGGCTTCAAACGGACGCCCGTGCCCGTCGGGAAGTACCCCGCGACGCCGCCGGGCGCCCAGCCCGTCACCATCTGCACGCTCATGTCGACGAGGTCGCCGTCGGTCCCTGCGCGCACATTCGGGTTGACGCCCGCGCCGCCGTAACACGTGTAGCCAGGGCCTGGCTCTGCGTCGTCGAGGCGCTGAAGATCCGGGAGCGATCGCTCGCGCACTTCGAACAAGATCACGTGGTGGACGATCCTCGCGTTGCCCGGGGTCACGCGCACGCCGATCACGTCGCGCGTCGTCGTGAGCGCCGGATCCATGATGAAGCAGTGGTAGTCGTCCGTGAGGCTCTGGTTGGGCAGGTACATCCCGCTCGGTTGAACGACGATGTCGCCGTCGCGCGCGGGGAGCGGTCGCGAGGTGTTCGGACGCGCGGCGGGAGCCCGGTAGTCCGCCATGTTTCCCTCGGGCGCGCCTGCGGCCTCCCACGCGACGAACTTCGCGATCTCTGCGTCGGTGAGCGCGCGCGAGTCGCGCACGTCCCTGCATCCCTCGCGCGGCATCCACGGAGGCATGATGCGATCGCGGACTTGGTTCGCGATGAGCCGCGCCATCGGGCGCACCGTCGCGTAGTCCACGAGCGCCATCGGGCCGATTCCCCCCGCGACGTGACAGTTGTTGCACATCTGATCAGCGATCGGCTTGATGTCCCGCCACCACGTCGGATCGCCGGAGGGCGCCGTCGCGTCGGGCGTCGTCGTCGCGTCTTCGACTGTCGCAACGTCCGGCGACGATGGAGCGTCCGTCGCGGACACGTCGTTGACCGACACATCGTTGACCGACACGTCCGGCGCTGGCGCCGTGTTGGGGCCGCACGCTGCGGCAGAGGTCGCGAGGAGGAGAACAATCGCAGGACGGCGAGCGCGCATAACGAGAGTGTATCGACTTCACGCTCGCCAACGTTGGAGCGAGTATGGAGCAGCCCGCAATCACAGCGGATATTCGAGTACCGTAAGATCGAGTCCCCGCCGCACGTAACACCCGCGCACCGATGATCGAGAGCAAGACGATTTGCGCGCTCGTGTTGTGCGCTCTGCCCATGGGCGCGTGCGCGACGACGCAGCGCGTGACTCCCCCGCCGATCGTGATCGCCGAGGCGCGCAGCACACCGATTCAACCGCAGTGGCAGCAGCCGCAGCGCGTCGAGGAGCAGCAGCAGCAGCAGACGCCCTCGTCATTCCAGGGATGGCCCAATCCGCTGCGCGCGTTTCAGAGCGCGCGGGGCGATCGAGGCGGAGAGTGGGACGACATCGCGCCGGACCCGCGCTCGGACGCTCGCAATCCACGCGCGCCCATCGAGCAATCGCGCGCACGCGGGCGACCGATGCGCCACGCGACGCTGGCGCCGGGCGGCTTCTACGCCGAGGCCACCAACGCAGACGCCGCGCCGGTCGACGGCTGCGGCGGAACCCACCTCGCGATCATGTACGTTCCGTCCGCGACGTTTCGGCTCGACCGCATCGCGGTGCGCGCAGGCGTGACGCAGCTCGGGATCTTCGACGACGACAACGGTCGGCCCGGCAGACTTCTGGCGCTCGGCCCCGCCTCGGGCACGCAAGAGCCCGGCTGGACCGAAGCGCGCCTCGACGAGCCCATCATCGTCGAGCGCGATCACCGCTACTGGATCTACAAGGGTCCCGGCGGCTGCGCGACCTCGACCGGAACAGACCACGCCCTCTACTACGGCCACTTCGACGGACAGCCATCGAGCACGTGGGAGGGTCCGCACCGCTGGCACGCGTATCAGTTTCGCTACTACGGCAGCGCGCCGTCGCAGTGACGCGTCACGACAGCACTTCGTCGACGGGCTGCAGCATGGGGGGCAGCTCGGTCTCGCCGAGTCGCTGTCGCAGGTTGACCTCGATCATCCGAGAGATCGCGGACAAAGAGAGGTCGTTCGGCTCCGTTCCGAACGGCTCTTCGAGCTCGTCTCCGACGACGTCGAGCCCGAAGAACGCGTACGCCACGAGCACCACGACGAAGGGCGTATAGATCTTCACAGCGTCGACGACGCCGAACGGCAGCGTGTAGCAATACGCAGCGACGATCCGGTGCATGAGCGTCGTGCTCAAGAACGGGATGGGCGTCGATTTGATCCGCTCGCATCCGCCCTGAATGTCCGTGAGCGCGGTGAGCGTCGCGTCGATCGAGGGCAAGTGCATCGTGTCGATCCAGCCGCGCTCCCATGCGTCGCGGAGCAGCTTCGCGGTACCGTGCGTGATCGCCGCGGGCTTGTTGCTCTCGTTCGCGAGCGCCGAGACCTCCTCGCGCGAGAGAAACGGCTCGAGCTCGGAGTAGTCCGTCGCGCTTCGAAGCGAGAGCCTGAGCGCGTGCACGAAGGCGATCCCGCGGTAGACGAGCGTCTTTCGCAGCGCGACGACCTCGTCCGTCGGCGCGCCCTTGGGGCCGACGAGCGTCGTAAACTGCCTCGCGAGCGTGCGCGAGGTGTTCACGAGCGCGCCCCAGAGCTTTCGTCCCTCCCACCAGCGGTCGTAGCTGGCGTTGTTTCGAAAGCCCAAGAAGATGCCGAGCGCGACGCCGATGAGCGTGTACGGCAGCGGCGTGAGGTTCGGATGAAACCCGTGCTTCTCTTCGAGAAACGTCACGACGGACGCGACGATCGCCACGCCGAGGATCCGCCACTTCGTACGGGGCAGCTCCGTCCCGCGGTAGCTCAATACGAACTGCCACCAGTTGTCGCGCTTGGTCACGATCATCGAGAGAGCGGCGACTCTACCGCGGCGACCTCGCGAATAGCGGCCGCTTGTGCGGTGACCTCGTCGAGCACGCGCTCGATGGTCGCGAGCGAGTCGAACGTCGGGAGCGCCGCGCGGATCTGCGGCTCCACTTCGGTTCCGCCGTAGAACCAGCGCACGTATTTTCGAAGCTCGAGTGACGCTGCGCGCTCGCCGGCGAACGCGACGTACCAGCGCGCGTACGCGAGCACCGCGTCGCGTCGGTCGGCGAGCGTGACGACGGGCTCCTCGGCGGTCTCGAGCGCGCGAAAGAGCCACGGATTTCCGAGCGCTCCGCGGCCGATCATCACGCCGTCGCAGCCGGTCTCGCGCACCATCCGCCGCGCGTCCTCGACCGTCGCGACGCCGCCGTTTCCGAGGACCGCGACGGACACCGAGGACTTCACTTCAGCGAGCACCGACAGCCGCGCTTCTCCGTGGTGAACCACGTCCGCCGTGCGCGCGTGCACGGTGAGCATCGACGCGCCCGCGTCGACGACGGCCTTGGCGACGGCGACGGCGTTGATTTCGTGGGCGCTCGCGCCCGCGCGGAGCTTCGCGCTCACGGGGATCTTCACGGCGCTCACCATCGCGGCGATCACCGCGCCCGCGCGCGACGGGTCGCGCATGAGCGCCACGCCCGAGTCGCACCCGTGCTGAATGCGCCGGATCGGACAGCCCATGTTCACGTCGAGCGCGTCTGCGCCCTCGGCCTCGGCCATGCGCGCAGCCTCGGCCATCAGCGCAGGGTCGCCTCCCAACAGTTGAACCACGTGCGGCCCGGGGCCGGGCGCGCGCTCCATGCGCAGCGCGTTGAGCCCGCTCACCCCGCCCTTCACCAAGTGGTGCGACGCGACCATCTCGCTGACCGTGAGCCCGCAGCCGTACCCACGGACCAACGAACGAAACGGCGGGTTCGTCACGTTGGCCATCGGCGCGAGCGCGGTGACAAACCCGTACGCGCAGGGCTCGATCTCGATCGAACCGAATTTCATGGGCATCTATTCGAGTGAGCTCGCTGCGCCTCCTCGATCGGCTCAGCTTCGGTCGATGGGGTGCATCGCGATCGGGGGATTTCGGTCGCGACCCATCCCGTTGCGGTCGCGCATCCACGCGACGTAGCGCGTGATCTCGCTGTCCGACGGGTTGTGCGTCAGGACGCCGTTCGCTGCAAATCCGCCGGGCTCCGCGTTCATGTCGACGGCGTGCACGAGGTAGCGTCCGCCCCTTCGCGACACGACCGGGACGACGAACACGACGACCGCGTCCACCTGTCCGATCTGGGGCGCGCTTCCGCCGGTGATTTCGCCGGCGGCGGGCAAGCGCGTAAACGCAGGGCTGTTGGTGACCGAGAGCGCCTCGCGCGCGGCGGGCGCCGACGAGAGCAGCACTCGAATGGGCTCGCCGTTGCGCAGCTCGCCGCCGAAGTTTTCGAGCGAGTACTTCGCGAAGCCTTCGCGCGGGACGTTGTACGTCGCGCTCGACGGACCCTCGGAGCGCATGCGCACCTGCTGCGGAACGGTCGTGTCACCGCTCAGGCCCGCGACGCGGAGCGAGTGCTTTCCCGCTTCGTCGCGGTGGACCTCGATGACGAAGTGGACCTTCTGGATCCCGTGCTCGATGGACTCCCCGCGCGTCTCGGCGTTGCCGGGCTCGGTGCTGCGCCAGCGGTAGAACGTCACGACATGCCGCGCGAGCACGCGCGCCGAGGGCGTCTGCGCGTCGACGACCGCGGGACGCGCAGGCTCCGGCGTGGTTGCGGGCCCTTGCGTCTGCGGCGTTGGCTTGTCGCAGCGTGCGAGGGCGAGCGAGAGAGTGACGGCGAGGAGCGTTCGAGCCGAGTGCATGCGCATGGAAAATTCCCGAGCGATGTGTACCACGACACACACAATCGTATGGCGCTCATCGCCCGTCGCGTTGACACCGAGCGCCCGCGGGCGAGACCGTCGAGCGATGGACGTCTCTCGAACCAAGCGTCAGGACACTCGACGCAAGACCCTGGCCGCGGCATCGGCGCTCGCGTTGATCGCGTCGGCGTCCTCTGCGCAAGCGATCACGTACCAAGTGGGCCCGACGCGGATGTACCGCGAATTGACCGCGGTCGCGGGCATGCTCAACGCGGGTGACATCGTCGAGGTGGACCCGGGCATGTACATGGCCGTGCGCTTCACGCGCGCCGGGACAACGGCGATGCCCATCACGATCCGAGGGATCGTTCCCTCTGGGGGCGCGAGGCCGGTGATCCAGGGCGGGGCGAACAGCGTCGAGCTCGCGGGCAACAACTACGTCCTCGAGAACTTCGAGATCCGCAACGGGACCTCGCGCTGTGTGTTTCACCACGCGGACAACATCGTGATCCGAAACACTGTCGTTCACGATTGTCCTCGGCAGGGCATCCTCGGCGCCGACCAAGACTCCGGCGACCTCACCCTCGAGTACGTCGAGGTCTACCGCTCGGGCGGAGGAACGCAGGACCACCAGATCTACATGGCCACCGACGAAGTGGCCTACCCCGGCTCTGTGTTTCGCATGCAGCACTGCTACGTGCACGACGGCGTCGGCGGCAACGCTGTGAAGTCTCGCGCCGAGCGCAACGAGATCTATTACAACTGGATCGAGGGCGCGCTCTATCACGAGCTCGAGCTCATCGGCCCCGACCCCGGCGGCGCACCTGCAGGATGGACCGAAGCCCGAGCCCGCGAAGACTCCGACGTCGTCGGCAACGTGCTCCGCGCGACCAACACGTTCTCGATCGTGCGCGTCGGCGGCGACGGAACGGGACAGTCGCTCGGCCGCTATCGCTTCGTGAACAACACGTTCATCAGCAATGCTGGCGGCAGCGCTGTGATGCGCGTCTTCGACGGCATCGAGTCCATCGAGATGCACAACAACGTGTTCTTCGCGACCGGCGGCACCGTCAACGTGAGCCGTCAGGTCGAAGCGCGTTGGGTCGCCGGCGAGGTGTTCGAGGGGTCCAACAACTGGATCGCGATGGGCGCGACGAACATCCCGATGGGCTTTCGAGGGACGATCACGGGCCCCGACGCGCGGCTCACCAACGCCATGGCGCAAGACTATCGCCCCGCCGCGGGCAGCCCTCTCATCAACGCAGGAGTCGCGACGACGACGAGCCCCGCGGGGCGCGCGTTTCCGAGGCCGCTCGCGCTGCCGATGGCCGAGCCGCCGCTGCGCGCGCTCACGCTCCCCGGCGCCGCGCGCCCACGAAACACGATGGGCATGATCGACCTCGGCGCGTTCGAGTCGGGCGGATCGGGCCCGATGCCGGACTCGGGCGTCGTTCCACCTGGGGACTCGGGCGTTGTGCCGCCAGGGGACTCGGGCGTCGTTCCACCTGGGGATTCGGGCATCGGACCGCGGGACGCTTCGCCCATGCTCGACGCAACGAGCCCAGCGGACACGGGAGTTCCGACGGACGACGCGTCGAGCCCGAGCGATAGCGGCGGCGCGCCACGCGACGCGAACAACCCGAGCGACAGCGGATCGAGCGCCGACGGAGGAACGCGCCCCACCATGATGGGCGGCTGCGGGTGCAGCGTTCCATCGCGCGAAGACCGTGCCCCGCGCTGGGCCGCGTGGGCGATCGTCGCGCTCGGCCTCGCGATGAAACGCCGCCGCGCGACGTGACACGTGTAGCGCAATCGCGGGTCAAACACGCGTGGCGCAATCGCGTGGAAAACACGATCGACGTGATCCCCGTTGGCGTAGCCAACGGGCTGGGCCACCTCGAAGACGAGGTGGAGATGTCCGACAAAGCCGGACCAGCGTGCGAGCGGCGGAGCGAGCGATCGAGACGACAAGCGCGTGAACGCTCGAACGCAACGCCGCGCACTCCGGCCACACGAACTCCGCGGGCGAACACGCTTGCGTCGTCGATCTCGTCATCCTCGCGCGGCTCTCGGGTGGCGCGTTGCGCCACATGTCCGCCTCGTCTTCGAGGCGGCCTAGCCCGTTGGCTATGCCAACGGGGACCGCGTCGATCGTGTTTCCCACGCGATCGCCTCACGCGTGTTCCCCACGCGATCGCATCACACGTGGTTCGCGCTCGATCGCGCCACGCGTTTCCCACGCGATCGCGCCACACGTGTCGCTCGTTTCTCATCGCCCCACGCTTTCTCTGTCACCAATCGCGACACCTGTCACGAATCACGACGCTTGTCCGAGCACGTGACACTCATCCACATTTCAATCTTTTCGAGCACTTACACATTTTGCCTGCCTTGGCACGAACGCCGCAGTGACTCCTCTCGCAACGCAGCCCGCGACACAGAGCGCGGGACGTCGCTCTCGGAAGGAGCATCGCCATGAACATTCGCCGCCTGATCCTCTCGCTCTCGCTCGGAACCACGCTCGCCCTCGGTGGCGCCTACGCCGCAGCGCAGACCTTGCCCAACGCGCAGCCCGTCGTTCAGCAGCCGCAGCGCACGCCGATCGCCTTCACGCAGACCTCGCTGCAGGGCGCCGTCAGCCGCTTCGTCCTCGGCCCGATGGGCCGCGTTCACGCGGTGGTCCTCGACTCGGGCAAGGTCGTGATGCTCGGGCACCACGGGGACCGCGCGGCGCAGTCCCTCGGAGTTGGTGCGCGTATTCAAGTGAGCGGGTATTCGTCCGCGCAAGCGCCGAACACCATCCTCGGCGCGACCATCCGTGACGCCTCGGGCAACGTCCTCGTGCAGCCCAACCCCCGCATGATCCAGCGCCTCACGCAGCCTGGCGGAATGCAGGGTCACCACGGCGGACACGGACGCGGAATGCACCGCCGCCACGCGATGCAGGGCCCCCAGGGCGCGCAAGGCCCGCAGGGCCAGGGCCACGGTCGTCGCTTCGCGATGCAGCAGCGCCTCGCGCAGCTCCCCCAGCGCAACGCGACGGGGACCGTCTCGACCGTGATCGTCGGGCCGCGCGGCAACATTCGCGGCGCCGTTCTCCAAGATGGAACGTCGGTGATGTTCAACCGCCAGCTCGCCCGAGCCGCGACCCAGCAGCAGCTCGCCGCCGGTCAGCGCGTCACGATCCAGGGCCGCGGTGATCAGTACGCTCGCGGCGTCGCCCTCGTCGCCGAGCGCGTCACCTTCGCCAACGGAACGACCGTCGCCGCGCAGTAAGCACAGCGCGCAGCGACGCGGGGGACACTACACTCTCGAGCGCCACCACCCATGCCCCGCCCTTCGCTCAACGCACGGCTCGCCACCATCGCAGCGCTCGCGTTGATCGCATGCGGGGCCTCGGTCTTGGCGCTCTCGCTGTTGAACCGCAGCGGCGCCGAGCAACGCAGCGCGCGCGCCGAGCAGCAAGCGTCCGCCTCGGTGCTGCGCTTGCGCTCGGGTCGCCCGGTCGTGATGCGCGGTCGTCGCGGCGGGCGCATGGGCGTGCTCTCGCCGCAGGGGTACGTGCTCGAAGGACCGCCTCCTCCCCCAGCAGCGCAGCGGGCGATCAGCACGATCACCGACGTCGACGACGTGGCCACCTCGACGCGCGACGAAGAGGGCGAGCTCCACGCGGCCGCCGCGCTTCGCGACGAGCACGGCCGGGTGTTCTGGGCGATGAGCATCGTGAACACGCCTCCGCGCCAACCGCTGCTGCGCCTCGCGGTGCTCGTCCTCGCGTTGAGCGGGCTCGCGTCGGCGGTGCTCGCTGTTCGCACGGCGCGCGCGGTGCGCGACGGAGCGCGCTCGCTCAGCAACAGCGTCGATCGCTTGAGCAAGAGCCTCGCTTCTCCCGTGGACACGCCAGACGTCGACGAGCTCGCCGCCGTCGCCGATCGCGTGAAGCTCATGGCCGCTGCCCTCGTGATGGCCCAGAGCGAACGAGACTCGCTCACGCGCGAGCTCGCTGCGCAAGAGCGGCTCGCGGCGCTCGGTCGCATGTCCGCGGGCGTCGCGCACGAAGTGCGAAACCCGTTGGCGTCGATGAAGCTCCGCGTCGACCTCGCGCGACGCGGGGATGGGCTCTCGCCCGACGTTCGTTCGGACCTCGACGAGCTGTCGTCCGAGATCGCCCGGCTCGATCGCCTCGTTGTCGACCTGCTCGCGCTGAGCCGCGCTCGGCCGCTCGAACGCAAGTCGCAATCGCTGGCCGCCATCGCAAAGAAGCGCGCGTCGCTCCTCGAGCCGTGGGCCGACGAGAAGAACGTCGCCATCGAAGTCGAAGGCGACGCGACGGCCTCCGTCGACGAAGACCAGCTCGCGCGCGCGATCGACAACCTCGTTCGCAACGCTGTCGAAGCGAGCCCCCGCGGACGATCGGTGCGCGTGTGCGTCGCGCGTCGCGGAGCGCTCACGGAGATCACCGTGCGCGACCTCGGACCGGGCGTCGCCAAGGAGCGCGCAAAGGAGCTGTTCGAGCCGTTCTTTACGACGAAGTCCTACGGGACGGGCCTCGGCCTCGCGCTCGCGCGAGCCACGGCCGAAGCGCACGGAGGCACGCTCTCGTACCGACGCGAGGGCATCGAGACGGTCTTCGCGCTCACCGTGGCCGAGGTCCCTGTGGGAAGCTCGGCGCGATCGTGACGCGCGTACTTGTGATCGACGACGAGCGGGGCGTGCGCGAAGGGCTCGCGCGCGCGCTCAAGGCCGCGACCCCGACGCCGTACGAGGTCGCGACCGCCGAGGGTCTCGCCGAAGCGCGCGCGCTCTTCGCTGCGAAACAAGAGTTCGACTGCGTGTTGCTCGACGTTCGCTTGAAGGACGGCGACGGCTTGGCGTTCTTGCGCGAGCTGCAGGCGCGGCTCGCCCCGGGGTGCCCTGTCATCATGGCGACGGCCTACGGCGACAGCGAGCGCACGATCGAGGCGATGAAGCTCGGGGCGTTCGACTACGTGACCAAGCCCTTCGACCTCGACGCGCTGCTCGCGACCGTGCAGCGCGCGGTGAGGCAGCGCGCGCTCGAGCGAGGCGAGAGCGCGATGGGCGCGGTCGCCGCGGCCCCGGAGACAGCCCACGAAAACAAGCGAACCCTCGTCGGCTCGAGCGCCGCGATGCTCTCGGTGTGGAAGTCCATCGGCCGCGCTGCGGCGTCGGACGCTCCCGTCTTGATTACGGGTGAGACCGGGACGGGCAAGGAGCTCGTCGCCCGCGCGATCCACGAGCACTCGGCGCGCAGCAAGGCGCCCTTCGTCGCGGTCAACCTCGCGGCGCTCACGCCGACGCTGCTCGAAGCAGAGCTCTTCGGCTACGAGAAGGGCGCGTTCACCGGAGCCAACACACGAAAGTCGGGCCGGCTCGAGCTCGCCGCGCAAGGGACGCTCTTTCTCGACGAGATCGGCGACCTGGATTTGTCCCTGCAAACGCGGCTCTTGCGCGTGCTCAACGACCGCCGCTTCGAGCGCGTCGGCGGAGGCTCGGACCCTCTGGACTTCTCGGCGCGCGTGATCGCCGCGACGCACAAGCCCGTGCGCCCCGGGGACAGCGGCGCGACGCTCCGCGAGGACCTCTACTATCGACTCGCGGTCATCGAGATCGCGCTTCCTCCGCTGCGCGAGCGCAAGAGCGACATCGCGCTGTTGGTCGCGAGCGCGCTCAGCCGGACGCAAGCGAAGGCCGTGAGCGAAGAGGCGATGACCCTGCTCGCGAGCTACCCGTGGCCGGGAAACGTTCGCGAGCTCGTTCACTCGATCGAGCGCGCAGCGGCGATGTGCGGCGGCGAGGTGATCGACGGGCACGACTTGCCCGAAGCGATCCGCAACACGAGCGCGAGCACAAAACCCGCGACCGCGCAGCACACAGCAACAAGCGCGGACGCGACCCCCTACGACGAGATGCCCCTCCGCGACGCGCTGAGTGCGCTCGAGAAGCGGTTGATCGAGCGCGCGCTCGACAAGGCCAAGGGCAACCGCGCCGAAGCCGCGCGCATCCTCGGGATCGCGCGCACGCAGCTCTACGCGAAGCTCGAAGAGCACGGCCTCGGCAAGTAGCTCCGTGGTCGTGCTGACTGACCATGACTCTCGCAGAGGCCGCGGAGACGGGCTCGACGCTTCGTGCGACCGTTCTCTCGCATGAAAGCGTCATTTTTTTCTCCGAGACGACTCTCGAAGCACCTTCGCTCTGCGGCGCTCGTCGCAGCGCCGCTCGTCGCCGCAGCGTGCGCGCCCCCGCCGACGATCGGCGACGCGTCCGACGCGACTGCGGCTGACAGCTCGGACATCGCGAACGCCGATCGCCCGGTGGTTCCATCGGACGCAGACGCTGGCGTCGCCACGGACACCGGCGCCAATGAAGACACAGGCGTATCGATGGACACCGGCGTGGACACGGGCGTCGATACTGGGGTCGACACGGGCGTCGATACCGGCGTCGATACCGGCGTCGATACCGGCGTGGACACGGGCGTGGACACGGGCGTGTGCACGATGGGGACGACGCTGTGCAGCGGCGCGTGCGTCGACACGGCGACGAGCGCGGCCCACTGCGGCGCGTGCGGAACCGCTTGTCCGATGGGGCAAGTCTGTCGCGCGAGCGTGTGTCGACTCGAGTGCGCTGCGCCCGAGACCACCTGCGGAACGGGCGCGGCCATGGCGTGTCGCAACTTGAACACCGACCGAGCCAACTGCAGGACCTGCGGAAACGCGTGCGCCATGGGGCAGTTCTGCAACGCGGGTCGCTGCGAGGTCGATCGATGCGTCGGCGTGATGTGCGGGACGTCGGACGCGTGCCACTTTCCCAACGTGTGCAACCCCGCGGTGGGGCGCTGCGCGAACACGAGCTTCTCAGCGGCCACGAGCACGACCGCTGCGATGCTCACCGGGATGGTGGGGTGCCTGGTCGGCGACGGGCTACCGGGCTGCGGGCATCAGCCGTACGACCGCACGGGCAACTTCGCCGCCGTCGCGAACGGCGCACGTCCGTCGGTATCGAGCGGGACGCTCGCTGGCAATCTGCGGCATCAGCCACAACACGGCAACGACGGCGAGTACGGAAACGGCTCGTCGTGGATCGCATCCACCGCCAACGGATGGATCAAGATCGACCTCGGCAGAGTGCTCCCGATCGAGCGCGTTCGATTCGGGCGTGATCGACTCAACAACTTCAGCGATCGCCCCGTCGGCGCGTTCACCGTTCAAGTCGCAGAGACCGACGCGGTCTACATGGAAGGCGACAGCACGAACGACGCGATGGAGTACCGCACAGTGTTCACCGCGCCCGCAGGAGCGCCGGGGACGAACCTCGCGATGGGTCAGTCGGTCAACGTGCAGTTTCCGATCATCAACGCGCGGTTCATCAAGATCAACGTGACGCTGAACGGCGCGTGCATCGACGAGGTCGAGGTCTTCGGCTGCGATCCGATGACGACGAGCTGCCCCGGGCTTCCCAACGACGCGACCACTGCCGGCTGCGACGACGGAGATCCGTTCACGACCGGCGCAGCGTGCGTGCGCGGCGTATGCACCGGCTCGATGCGCTGCCCCGCACCGCAGATCGACTGCGACGGCAACGCGGCGAACATGTGCGAGGTCAACCGGCTCACGGACAACAACAACTGCGGCGCGTGCGGTCGCCGCTGCACGATGGGCGAGACGTGCTTCGGCGGATCGTGCTTCGACGCGACGCGCGGGACGTTTCGCATCGAGTCGCTCACGACGAACAACTGCGACGCGGTCGAGCACGGCACGATCACCGGCGACGATCGAGGCGGCATCGGCGTGTCGTCCACGGGCGTGTTCTACTCGGGAGACTCGCGCACTGGGCGCTTCGCGCTGGATCTCTCGACGCCCGCGATGTTGGGCACGCGCTACGAAGCGATGGTCAGCGACGGAGCGACCGGCAACCTGTACACGCTGGCGACGAACGCCACGACGCCGCTGCCCTACGGCGGCGGCATCGTGTCGCACTTGATTCAGATCGATGGAGCCACGGGAGCCCTGACGACCACCGCCATCGCGTTGAGCAGAACGATCGCCCTCGGCGCGAACACGGGAATCTTCTCGGGACGAGGCCGCATCGGGTTGCACGACGGCTCGTTGAACCGCGCGTTCGTGATCGATCTGCCGAGCGGGATGGTCACGGACCTGGGGACAATGCCCGCGATCCCGCACATTGGCTGCGAGAGCTGGGCGTACTGGGGGACGCTCGAGTTCTTCGGCGGGAGCAACTACTTCGACGCCGCGCAGAACGGGACGACGGTCACGCGCTTCCAGGTTCCCTCGGGCGCAGCGACGACGCTCGGGACGTTCACGAACCTCTCGGACATGTGCTCGTTCGTGCTCTTGCCGTCCGCGGGACGCTGGTACTTCCACAACGAAGGCAGCTCGCAGTTTCGAAGCGGCGGCGACGAGAACATCGGCTACTGCGACGTGACGTTCTCGTCGCCCTGAGTGACGACACGCGCGGGGGCGCTGCTGCGTTGGGGGGGGGGGGCGGCGCCAGCGACAAACGGTCGCACGGGGGCGCCATACGGTGACCGATTCGAGCGCAAGCGTGCGAGCCTGCGCGCGTGTCACATCCCGAACACCCCACGCTCCACGCCCGCCCTACGCCGAGACCCTTGATGCGATTCGTGTTTGCGACCGTCGCGCTCGTCGCGGCGGGCTGCGGCACGACGATGCCCGCAGAGGACGTCCCGAGCGCTCCTCCTGTGGACGCGCGCGATGATCAACCAGCGAGCGACACGCCGAGCGCGCCCATGGACTCGGGGGTCGAGGACGTTCGCGAGATCGACGCGCGTGCGATGGACGCGCAGCCGAGCGACCCGTGCTCGGTTCACTCGAATTGTGGTGACTGCACCGCGGCGTCCGCGTGCGGATGGTGCGGCGCTGCTGGGCGCTGCCTCACGGGTGTCTCCTCGGGCCCGAGCGCGACGACGTGCGCCTCCGGTTGGGCCTACGTGAGCTCGCAGTGCACCGCGCCGGACTCGGGCATCGACGCGCGGACGGACACGGGGGCCGATGTCCGCAGCGATGTTCGCAGCGACGTCGCGTCGGACGCACCTTCGCCGACGGCGTCGTTTCGCTACGTGGACCTCACGCTGCGCGGCGCGACGACGTACACCAAGCTCTGTCTCTGGACGTTTGGAACGACGCCAGCGCTCGTCCTCGCAGATCGCGGCCACGCACAGTCCGAGGCGACGTACACGGTCTCGGCGCGCTACACGACCGCGCCGGTGCCCGTGTCCGGTCGCTTCGACTACTTCCAAATCGTCGAGCGCACAGGAACGCCCGAGACCACCACCGCCGGCTGCGACCGCGCGATGGCCACGGACTTCTTCTTCGAAGCGCGAGGGCTCCTCGGCGACGGCTCGGTGCGCGCGAACACGGCACACACATTCATCCGCACGTCGCTCAACCCCATGGGGCGCAGGCTCTGCGACACGGACGCGGCAGACATGGCGTGCCGGTATTTTCCGAGGACCAACACGAGCCGTCCGCAGGTCGACTGCGCCGCGGCGAACCTCTACCTCGTGCGCGACGGAAGCGCGGGGGGCGGAGGCGTTCGCTTCTACAACTTCACCCGCAACGCCTACAACATCACGTACGAACGCGGCTCGACGCTCGGCGGCAACTACCACGCAGAGCGCACGCTGCGCGGCGACGAGGGCTACATCGCGTCGTCGACCGCGACGATGCGCGTGTGCGCGGGGTTTGCGCTCTGCCAGCGATCGGTGTTTCCAACGATGTCGGCGTACCTCGACGCGGTCGGGTGCCGCGCTCCGTACACGCTGGCGACCATCATGAGCGCGCGCGCGACAGACGCCTCGCGATTCACGTCGATCTACGTCGTCGGCGACGCGCCCACGCTCGCGACCGACGGACGAAGCTTCGTCGGAACTCCGCTGCAAGTCGTCGTCGTCAACGACGTCGCGGACTGATCCGTCGTCCGCGAGTGCGCCACGGATGAATTCCGGTGCACAGACGCCGCCGAGATGAATCGCTTCGGCGCTGAGATAAATCGCTTCGGCGCTGAGATGAATCGCTTGGGCGCTGAGATGAATCGCTTGGGCGCTGAGATAAATCGCTTGGGCGCTGAGATAAATCGCTTGGGCGCCGAGATGAATCTCGGCGCATAAACGCCGCGGAGCGGCGCGCGCAAGAGCGCGAGGAGTCCCGATACACCGAGCATCCCCGCGACCGGCTCTGCGGGCGCGCGCTGCGTAGCAGCGTATATGCGCCGAGATTCATCTCGGCGCTCGCGAGATGAGTCTCCGTTCACCTCTGCGCCGAGATGAATCTCGGCGCATGGACGCCGAGAGCGGCGCGCGCAAGAGCGCGAGGAGTCCCGATACACCGAGCATCCTCGCGACCGG